>CAWCCO010000001.1:0-55460 GCA_963794115.1 uncultured Actinomycetes bacterium
GCCAGAAGGTGCATCCCGGCGGTCTTCGCGTCGGCGTCATCCACGACTGGAAGTCGAACTGGTGGACCGGCAAGAAGGAGCTGGCCGACTACCTGCTCGAGGACATCCGGATCCGCGACCACATCAACGGCAAGCTCGCGCACGCCGGCCTGTCGGACATCCTGATCCGCAAGGACAAGCAGCGCGTGACGGTCGACATCTACACCGCGCGCCCCGGCATCGTGATCGGGAAGTCCGGCGTCGAGGTGGACGCGCTCCGCAAGGACCTCCATGCCATCACCGGCAAGAGCGTCCACATCAACATCAACGAGATCAAGCGGCCCGAGCTCGACGCGCAGCTCGTCGCGCAGTCGATCGCGGAACAGCTCCAGAACCGCGTCGCGTTCCGGCGGGCGATGAAGCGCTCGCTCGCCTCGGCGATGCGGTCGGGCGCACAGGGGATCAAGATCCAGTGCGGGGGACGGCTCGGCGGCGGCGAGATGAGCCGCAGCGAGCGCTACACCGAGGGCCGCGTCCCGCTGCACACGATCCGCGCGGACATCGACTACGGCTTCGCCGAGGCGAAGACGACGTACGGCCGGATCGGCGTCAAGGTCTGGGTCAACAAGGGCGAGATCATGCCGGAGGGCTACGAGGGGTCGCTCGGTCGCGAGCGCATCTCCGAGGCCGACGGCTCACGCCGGCGGCGTGGCTCGAACAGCGAGGGGCTCGGCGCCTCTCGCGAGGGCGGCCGCGGCCGCGGCCAGGACCGTGAGGGCCTCGGGCTCGTCCAGAAGCGTCGGCGGCCGGGTGGCCGCGGTCGGGGCGGACAGGGTCGCGGGCCGGCGCGCGAGCGCTCGGCCGCGCCCGAGACGCAGACGCCGCCCGTGGACGAGGCACCGCCCGTGACCCCGGCCGAGACCAAGCCGGAGACGACGACCCCGGAGACGACGGCCCCTGAGACGACGACCCCCGAGAGCACGACGGAGGCCGAGTCCTGATGTTGATGCCGCGCAAGACCAAGCATCGCAAGCAGTTCCGCGGCCGCCGCGCGGGCTACGCGAAGGGCCAGACCGACGTGCAGTACGGCGACTACGGGATCAAGGCGCTCGAGAACGGCTGGGTGACCAACCGGCAGATCGAGGCTGCCCGTATCGCGATGACCCGCAAGATCCGCCGCGGCGGCAAGGTCTGGATCAACCTCTTTCCCGACAAGCCGTTCACCAAGAAGCCGGCCGAGACCCGCATGGGCTCGGGCAAGGGCTCGCCCGAGGGGTGGGTCGCGGTCGTGAAGCCGGGTCGCGTGATGTTCGAGCTCTCGGGCGTCTCGGAGCCACTCGCCAAGGAGGCGCTCCGCCTCGCCGCCCAGAAGCTCCCGATCAAGGCCAAGTTCGTGAAGCGGGAGGCTGATCTCTTTGAAAGCTAGTCCCACGTGGGGGAAACCATGTTTCCCCCACGAGCCCCCTTCTTCAGCGTCGCGTACGGGTCGCTCGCCGTTGGCCTCCCGGCCGGCGAAGCCGGCCTCCGGCCGCTACGGGACATGCATCGGTGGAGGTGGAACGGCATGAAAGCTAGTGACCTACGGGCGATGAGCGACGAGGAGCTCGAGCAGAAGCTGGGCGAAAGCCGGCAGGAGCTCTTCAAGATCCGCTTCCAGGCGGCGACAGGGGCTCTCGAGTCGAGCGCGCACCTGCGCCACACGAAGCGGGAGATCGCGCGGATCCTGACGATCAAGAACGAACGGACGATGACCCATGGCTGACGAAGACGTGAAGGGCGCCTCGGCAAACGCCGAGGAGCCGAACAAGGACGAGCAGGCGGAGGCCGCCGCCGAGAGGGCTCCGGAGACGCCTGCGGAGGAGCCCGTCGCCGAGGCGACAGAGGAGACCGTCGACGAGACGTCCGGCGAGGAGCCTGCCGAGGAGGTGGAGGAGGCGCCTGCGCGGAGGAGTCCGAGTCCGTCGCCGAGGCGGAGGCCGACGAGCCGGCTGCCGAAGCGACCGCCGCCGAGGAGCCCACCCCTGACGACGCGTCCGAGGAGGGCGCAGGCGAGGAGCCTGCCGCCGCCGAAGCCGCGCCGCAGTCCGGGCCCAAGCCGAAGCGCAAGCGGCTCCCCCGCGCGCTGCGGCCGAAGAAGACGCGCCCGACGCGCACACGCTCCACCGAGCGGAAGCCGATCGTGCGCCTCGACGCGCCCGATCACGAGCGCGGCCGTCGTCAGGAGCGCCAGGGCAAGGTCGTCTCGGACGCGATGGAAAAGACCATCGTCGTCGAGGTCTCGGTCGTGAAGGCGCACCCGAGGTACAAGAAGGTCGTGCGTCGCAGCGTGAAGTTCCACGCGCACGACGAGCGCAGCGAGGCGAAGGTCGGCGATCTGGTGCGGATCGTCGAGACACGCCCGCTTTCCCGGACGAAGCGCTGGCGCCTCGTCGAGGTCGTCGAGGCGGCGAAGTAGCGACATGATCCAGCAGGAATCCCGCCTGAAGGTGGCCGACAACACCGGCGCCCGCGAGCTCCTCTGCATCCGGGTCGTCGGTGGCTCGCGCCGCCGATACGCGCGCGTCGGCGACCAGATCGTCGCTACAGTGAAGGCCGCAACGCCGCAGGGCACGGTCAAGAAGGGCGAGGTCGTGAGAGCGGTCGTCGTTCGGACGAAGAAGCCCTATGGCAGAGGTGACGGGACGTTGATCGGCTTCGACGAGAACGCCGCCGTCATCATCGACAACCAGCTGAACCCGCGCGGAACGCGCATCTTCGGGCCCGTCGCCCGCGAGCTGCGCGAGAAGAACTTCATGAAGATCGTCAGCCTTGCCCCCGAGGTGCTCTGAGCAGATGGCCACAACGATGCGAATCAAGAAGGGCGACCTCGTGCAGGTGCTCGCCGGCAAGGACCGCGGCAAGCAGGGACGAGTCCTGCAGGCGCGCCCGCGCGACCGTCGTGTCATCGTCGAGAACCTCAACATCGGCAAGCGGCACACGAAGCCGCGCCCGATGCGCGATACGACACGCATGGGCGGCGCGACGATGATCCCGGGTGGGATCGTCTCGAAGCCGATGCCGCTCGACGTCTCGAACGTGATGATCGTCTGCCCGACCTGCAAGCAGCCCACGCGCGTCGGCATCAAGGTGAAGGAAGTCAAGGGCGAGACGGTCCGCGTCCGCGTATGCAAGCGCGACGGCTGCGGCCAGGAGATCGACAGCTGATGGCCACCGCAGAGCTGGTCGTGCCGCGCCTCAAGCAGCGGTACCTCGACGAGATCCGCCCGGCGCTCATGGACGAGCTCGAGCTGGGCTCGGTCATGCAGGTGCCCGAGGTGACCAAGATCACCCTGAACATGGGTGTCGGCGACGCCAAGACCGACGCGAAGGCGATGGATGCGGCTATCGAGGAGCTGACGACGATCACCGGCCAGCGAGCGCAGGTTCGCCGCGCGCGCAAGTCGATCGCGAGCTTCAAGCTGCGCGAGGGCATGGCCGTGGGCGCGCGCGTGACGCTGCGCGGCGCGCGGATGTACGAGTTCCTCGACCGCCTCGTCTCGATCGCGCTGCCCCGCATCCGCGACTTCCGCGGCCTCGACCCGGGGTCGTTCGACGGGCGCGGAAACTACTCGCTCGGTATCCGCGAGCAGATCATCTTCCCCGAGATCGACTACGACTCCGTCCCCTCGATCCGGGGCCTCGATATTGCCATCACCACGACCGCGGCGAACGACGAGCATGCCCGCGCGCTTCTCGGGGCGCTCGGGATGCCGTTCGCCGCCGAGCGCAGAAGGGACACCTAGCCTTGGCCAAGACCTCGCTCCGCGTGAAGCAGAAGCGCGTCCCGAAGCACGCCGTGCGCGCCTACACGCGCTGCAACCGCTGCGGCCGGCCGCGCGCCGTCTTCCGCAGATACAAGCTCTGCCGGATCTGCCTGCGGGACCTCGCGCACGACGGCGCGATCCCGGGCATGACGAAGTCTTCCTGGTGAACCAGGAAGACTAAGTGAAGGAAAATTCGAGGATGAAACCAGTGCGTAAATTTAGACAACATATCCAGGAGACAATCCATGTTGACTGACCCGATCGCGGATATGTTGTCCCGGATTCGCAACGCGAATCGCGCGATGCACGACTCCGTCTCGATGCCGACCTCGCGGATGAAGGAGGAGATCGCTCGCCTCCTCCACGACGAGGGCTACATCAAGGGCTTCTCGGTCGCCGAGGCCGAGCCGGTGAACCAGCTGGTGATCGAGCTCAAGTTCGGACGGAACCGCGAGCGCGTGATCACCGACCTCAAGCGCGTCTCGAAGCCCGGCCGCCGCGTCTACGCGAAGAAGGACCGCCTTCCGCGCGTGCTCGGCGGGCTCGGTACCGCGATCCTGTCCACCTCCACCGGCGTGATCACGACCCGCCAGGCCGCAGAGCGCGGCGTCGGCGGCGAGGTGCTCGCCTTCGTCTGGTAGCCCATGTCGCGAATCGGTAGACAGCCCATCGAGGTCCCGAGCGGAGTCACCGTCGAGATCTCGCCCGGCGGCTCGGTCACCGTGACCGGCCCGCTCGGCACGCTCTCGCAGCGTGTCCCCGCGCGCATGGCGATCGCGCAGGAGGACGGCGTCGTCACGGTGACGCGCCCGACCGAGCGCGGCGAGGATCGTGCGCTCCACGGTCTCACGCGTACGCTCGTCGCCAACATGGTCGAGGGCGTCACGAACGGCTTCGAGAAGCAGCTCGAGATCCAGGGCGTCGGCTATCGCGCGCAGCTCAAGGGCTCCGACCTCGAGCTCGCGGTCGGGTATTCGCATCCCGTCACGATCAGGCCGCGCGAGGGCATCTCCTTCGACGTCCCGCAGCCGACACAGGTGATCGTGAAGGGGACGGACAAGCAGGTCGTCGGCCAGACCGCGGCGGAGATCCGCAAGGTCCGGCCGCCCGAGCCGTACAAGGGCAAGGGCATCCGCTACCAGGGCGAGCAGGTGCGCCGGAAGGTCGGCAAGCGCGCATGAGCCTCTCGACGCGCGACGCACGTCTCCGCCGGCACCGGCGGGTGCGCGGCAAGGTGGCCGGAACGGCCGAGCGACCGCGGCTCGTCGTCTTCCGGTCGAACCGCGGGATCTTCGCCCAGCTCGTCGACGACGAGGCCCGGCGCACGGTCGCGTCAGCGGACTGGCTTGCCCTGCGCAGCCACAAGGGAACGAAGACCGAGCAGGCGGCCGAGGTCGGCAAGGCGCTCGCCGCCGCTGCGAAGAAGGCAGGGGTCGAGACGTGCGTCTTCGACCGGGCCGGCTACCTCTACCACGGACGCGTGAAAGCCCTCGCCGAGGGCGCGCGCGAGGGAGGACTCACCTTTTGAGCACTGTTGACATTGCCGAGTCGCGCGAGCTGAAGGAGCGCGTGATCGAGATCAACCGTGTCGCGAAGGTCGTCAAGGGCGGCCGACGGTTCTCGTTCACGGCCCTCGTGGTGATCGGCGACGAGGTCGACCGCGTCGGCGTCGGCTACGGGAAGGCGCGCGAGGTCCCTCTCGCGATCTCCAAGGCCGTCGACGACGCGAAGAAGAACCTCTTCACCGTGCCGAAGCACCGCACGACGATCACCCATGAGATCACGGGCGCCTTCGACGCAGCCCGCGTCGTCCTCCGCCCTGCGAGCGAGGGGACAGGCGTGATCGCGGGCGGCGGCGTCCGCGCGGTGCTCGAGCTCGCCGGGATTCGCGACGTGCTCGCGAAGAGCCTCGGCACGACGAACCCGATCAACATGGCCAAGGCGACGGTCGACGGCCTCAAGCGGCTGCGCCGCCCCGAGGACGTCGCCCGTTCACGCGGGAAGTCCATCTCCGAGGTGCTGCCGCTGCCGCGCACTCCGCGCGCCGGGGAGGCCGCGGCCAGCCCCACCGCCGTCGAGGCACCCGTCGAGGAGGCCGCCGCCGTGGCGGAGACGCCCGAGCCCGAGGCGGTCGAGTCGTGACGCGCGTCGTCGTGACCCAGACCCGGTCGTCGATCGGACAGACACAGAAGCACCGCGGCACGCTGCGCTCGCTCGGCCTGGGCCGGATCGGCAGGACCGCCGAGCACGCGTCCGGGCCGGAGCTCGAGGGCAAGCTCCGCCAGGTCGCCCACCTCGTCTCGGTGGCAGCCGACGGGCACGAAGGGAAAGGACGACTAGCCACATGGCCGACGAGCTGAACCTCCATTCTCTGAAGCCGGCGCAGCCGCGCCACGCGCGTAAGCGCATCGGCCGCGGGCTCGGCTCGGGCAAGGGCCGCTACTCCGGCCGCGGACTCAAGGGCCAGAAGGCCCGCTCGGGCTCGCACAAGATGCCCGCGGGGTTCGAGGGCGGCCAGATGCCGATCGACATGCGGCTCGGCAAGCTGCGCGGCAACACGTCCGCGGATGCGATGCCGATCGGCCCGTTCCGGACCTACAGCCAGCCGGTCAACCTTCGCGACCTCGAGGAGCGCTTCGACGCGGGCTCAGAGGTCACCCCCGAGACACTCAAGGCGAAGCGGCTGATCCGGAAGGTCTCGGTCGACGTGAAGGTGCTCGGCGTCGGCGAGCTGTCGAAAGCGCTCTCGGTCTCCGCGCACGGCTTCTCGAAGACGGCGAAGGAGAAGATCGAGGCCGCCGGCGGGTCCGTCACCTGGCTCCGGGGCGAGCCCGTGCCGAAGGCCAAGAAGCAGACGAAGAAGCGCCCCGCAGCGTCGTCGGAGCCCGAGGTGGAAGACGGTGAGAGCGTCGACGCGGCCGACGAGGACGACGCCCCGGCAGAGACCGGGGAGGAGAGCTAGGGCCCCGCGCGCGGCGCGGAGCATGGCGCCATGCTGACCTGGCTCGCGAACGCCTGGCGGGTGCCGGAGCTCCGGCGCCGGCTGCTGTTCACCGCGATGATCCTCGCGCTCTACCGGCTCGGGTCGTGGATCCCGTCGCCGGGCGTCAACGCGGACTCGATCGACCAGTACCTCTCGCGGACGGGCGGGATCTTCAACCTGCTGAACCTGTTCTCCGGCGGCGCGCTCTCGCAGTTCTCCGTCTTCGCGCTCGGGATCATGCCGTACGTCACGGCGTCGATCATTCTCCAGCTGATGACCGTCGTCGTCCCACGGTTGTCCGAGCTGCAGAAGGAGGGCGAGTCGGGCTACGCCAAGATCAACCAGTACACGCGCTATCTGACCGTCGTGCTCTCTGCGGCGCAGGCGCTCGGCTACGCGTTCCTGTTCAAGAACCAGGGCGTGCTCGAGGCGAACGCCGGGCGGATGGTGCTGATCATCGTCACGCTGACCGTCGGCTCGACGCTGCTCATGTGGATGGGCGAGCAGATCACGAAGCGCGGCATCGGCAACGGCATCTCGATCCTGATCTTCGCCTCGATCCTGACGAGCCTGCCCCTCGGCGTCACGGCGTGGTGGAACGGCGGGCCGATGGAGCGGATCTTCTTCCCGCTCGATCGCGCTCGGGATCGTCGCGTCGGTCGTGTTCGTCCAGGAAGGCCAGCGCCGGATCCCGATCCAGTACGCGAAGCGCATGGTCGGCCGCCGCATGACCTCCGGCGGCACGACCTACCTGCCGCTGCGCCTGTTGAACATGGCGGGCGTGATCCCGGTGATCTTCGCGGCGGCCGTGCTCGCGTTCCCGCCGACGATGGCGCAGTACTTCCCGGCCACGCAGGACTTCGTCAACACCTACTTCCAGCCCGGAGACTGGCTCTACCTGGTCATCGAGGGCGGGATGATCATCGTGTTCACGTTCTTCTACACCGCCGTCCAGTTCAACCCTGTCGACCAGGCAGACAACCTGCGCAAGCACTCGGGCTACATCCCCGGGATCCGGCCGGGCCCGCCGACGGCGCAGTACCTCGACCGGGTCTTGACGCGGCTGACGCTGCCCGGCTCGCTGTTCCTCGCCGCGGTCGCGGTCGCGCCGAGCCTGTTCATCCGCTACGGCGGATTCTCGCAGGCGAATGCCCGGGCCCTCGGCGGCACGTCCGTGCTGATCGCAGTCGGCGTCGCGCTCGACACCATGCGCCAGATGGAGTCGCAGATGATGATGCGCAACTACGAGGGGTTCCTCCGCTGATGCCGCGCGGAGCGGCGGTCGGCGGGGCGGGTGCGCATCCCGCCCCTTGCTGCCTCTGGGGGCACGTCGTGAACCTCCTCGTGCTCGGGCCGCAGGGGTCGGGGAAGGGGACGCAGGCGGCGCGGCTCTCCGAGGCATACGGGATCCCGCACGTCTCGACCGGCGAGATGTTCCGCAGCGCGATCGAGGCGGGCACGGAGCTCGGGCGCCGGGTCGAGCCGATCCTCGCCTCCGGGGAGCTCGTGCCCGACGACCTGACCATCCAGCTGATCCGCGAGCGGCTGGCCGAGTCGGACGCCGAGCGCGGGTTCGTGCTCGACGGGTTCCCGCGGAACCTCGCCCAGGCCGAGGCGCTCGACGCGATGCTGGCCGGGATCGACCGCGGCCTCGACGCCGTGCTGTTCTTCGACATCTCGGACGACGTCGCAGTCGAGCGGCTGCGGGGCCGTGCGCGGCAGGAGGGGCGTGAGGACGACGCGCCGGAGGCGATCGCCCGGCGGCTCGAGCTCTACCACGAGCAGACCGAGCCGGTCGTCGAGCGCTACCGCGCCTCGGGCAAGCTCGTGCCCATCCGCGCCGAGCGGACGATCGACCAGGTGGCAGGCGAGATCGTCGAGGCGCTCGAGCTTCTCGACGAGGAGGCGATCGCGTGATCATCCGCAAGGGCGCATCCGAGATCACCCGGATCGCGAGCTCGGGCACGCTCGTCGCGCGGACGATCTCGCACGTGGGTGAGCGGATCGAGCCGGGGATCACCACGCTCGAGCTCGATCGCATCGCGGACGACTTCATCCGGGAGAACGGCGGCGTTCCGACGTCGCTCGGCTATCGCGGCTATCCCACGCGCGATCTGCATCTCGGTGAACGAGGTGGTCGTCCACGGGATCCCCGACGGGCGCGTCGTCGAGGAGGGCGACCTCGTGACGATCGACGTCGGCGTCACGCTCGACGGCGCGATCGCGGACAGCGCGTACACCTTCGGTGTCGGCGCGGTCGAGGCGGAGTCGCAGCGCCTGCTCGACGTCTGCCAGGACGCGCTCGCGGCGGGGATCGCGGAGGCGCGCCTCGGCAACCGGATCGGCGACATCTCGCATGCGGTGCAGACCCTCGTCGAGGATGCGGGCTTCTCCGTCGTGAAGAGCCTCGTCGGCCACGGCGTCGGCCGTCACTACCACGAGGACCCTCACGTGCCGAACTTCGGCGAGGCGGGCCGCGGGCCGCGGCTCTCCGAGGGCATGACGATCGCGATCGAGCCGATGATCACGATCGGCCGCCCCGACGTGGTGCTCGCGGAGGACGGCTGGACGATCTCGAGCGCCGACGGCTCGCTCGCCGCGCACTTCGAGCACACGGTCGCGATCCTCCCGGAGGGGCCGCGAATCCTCACTCCACGGGTCGGGATCGCGACGGAGCCCGAGAGCCTCGTCGCTCTTGGCCACCGGGCGCCGGATGATGAGGAACGGCCCGGGTTTGCTACAGTAAGCGGCCCGCGCGGCGGATGTCGGTCTGCGCGCGCGATCTCATGAACACCCACGACGGGCAGGGCGCGAACCCTGCGCGAGGAGTCGGTTGGCAGTCAAGGAAGAGAAGATCGAGGTCGAGGGCGAGGTCGTCGAAGCCCTGCCGAGCACGATGTTCCGCGTCGAGCTCGAGGGCGGCCAAACGGTTCTCGCGAAGATCTCGGGGAAGATGCGCAAGCACTACATCCGGATCCTCCCCGGAGATCGGGTGAAGGTCGAGCTCTCTCCATACGACCTCACGCGCGGCCGCATCACCTTCCGCCTCAAGTAGCCGACCAGCTCAGGAGCACACGTTGAAAGTACGTCCTTCGGTCAAGCCCATGTGCGAGCGGTGCCGCGTGATCAAGCGGCATGGGCGCACCATGGTCATCTGCTCGAACCCCCGGCACAAGCAACGGCAGGGCTAGGAGAACCGATTTGGCACGCATCGCCGGCGTCAACCTCCCCAATCAGAAGCGGCTCGAGATCGGCCTCACGTACATCTACGGGATCGGCCAGTCGACCGCAAAGCAGGTCTGCAAGGACCTCGGCCTCGATCCCGACGAGAAGGTCAAGGACCTGACCGACGACGAGGTCACGAAGCTCCGGACCTACATCGACGCGAACCTCGAGGTGGAGGGCGACCTGCGCCGCGAGCGCACCCAGGCGATCAAGCGACTGTCCGAGATCGGCGCGTATCGCGGCGTGCGGCACCGCCGTAACCTGCCCGTCCACGGCCAGCGGACCAAGACCAACGCACGTACGCGAAAGGGCCCGAAGAAGACCGTCGGGCGCGGGAAGAAGGCGAAGTAGTGGCGCCTCCCCGCAAGTCCACAGCCCGCGGCCGTACCCGTCGCCGCGTCAAGAAGAACGTCGCGATCGGCCAGGCGCACATCAAGACGTCGTTCAACAACACGATCGTCTCCCTCACCGACACCGAGGGAAACGTGATCGCGTGGGAGTCGGCCGGCTCGGCCGGGTTCAAGGGCTCCCGCAAGTCGACGCCGTTCGCCGCGCAGGTGACCGCCGACAACGCCGCCCGCAAGGGCATGGAGCACGGCCTGCAGAAGGTGGAGGTGTTCGTCAAGGGCCCCGGCTCGGGTCGCGAGACCGCGATCCGCTCGCTCCAGGCCGCCGGGCTCGAGATCCTCGGCGTCAAGGACGTCTCCCCGCAGGCGCACAACGGTGTCCGTCAGAAGAAGCGGAGGCGCGTCTAGTGGCCAGGGACTTGGGACCGAAGTGCCGCCAGTGCCGCCGCGAAGGGCTCAAGCTCTTCCTCAAGGGCGAGCGGTGCCTCACGGAGAAGTGCGCGATCGAGCGTCGCTCGTATCCGCCGGGTGAGCACGGCCGCGGGCGGATCAAGCAGAGCGAGTACCTGCTCCAGCTGCGCGAGAAGCAGAAAGCGCGACGCTACTACGGGCTGCTCGAGAAGCAGTTCCGCAACACGTACCAGAAAGCCTCGCGCCGCACGGGCCCGACGGGAGAGAACCTCCTGCGCATGCTCGAGACGCGCCTCGACAACGTCGTCTACCGGCTCGGCTTCGCGGGCTCGCGCGCCCAGTCGCGCCAGCTCGTCCGCCACGGCCATTTTCTCGTCAACGGGCGCCGGGTCAACATCCCGAGCTACGGCGTGCGCCCCGACGACATCATCTCGCTCAAGCCGAACAGCCCTGCCGAGGCGATCGTGCGCGACGCGACCGACCTGACCGCCGCGGTCACCCCGTGGCTCCAGGCAGACCACGACGGGCTCACCGGCAAGATGCTGAAGTGGCCCGAGCGTGCAGAGATCGACACGCCGGTGCAGGAATCGCTGATCGTCGAGCTCTACTCGAAGTAAGGGCCCTGCGCCCATCCCACCCCGATCTGCCAGAACCACCCGAAAGGATCACATGGCCACGCGTTCCAGCCTGATGGAGTTCCAGACGCCCAGGATCTCGTCCGAAGACGCCGACGAGCGTGCCGGGCGGTTCACGATCGAGCCGCTCGACCGGGGCTTCGGCTACACGTTCGGGAACTCGCTGCGGCGGGTCCTCCTCTCCTCACTCGAGGGCGCCGCCGTGACGGCCGTCAAGATCGAGGGCGTCTCCCACGAGTTCACGACGCTCCCCGGCGTCCGCGAGGACGTCACCGACATCATCCTCAACCTCAAGAGCCTCGTCTGCCGGCTCCATGGCGAGTCGCCCGAGATCGAGGTGCACGTCTCGAAGCGCGGGCCCGGCGTCGTCACCGCCGCCGACATCGAGGCGCCTGCCGACCTCGAGATCCTCAATCCGGACCTCGAGCTCGCGCACCTCGCCGACAAGGGCAAGCTCGAGATGACTCTAACGATCGGCCGGGGCCGCGGCTACGTCCCCGCCGAGCTGAACCGCGGGCCGGAGACGACGATCGGCGTGATCCCGATCGACTCGATCTTCTCGCCCGTGCGCCGCGTCTCGTACGAGGTCGACGCCGCCCGCGTCGGGCAGCGCACCGACTACGACAAGCTCGTGCTCGATGTCGCGACCGACGGCTCGGTCGCGCCGAAGGACGCGATCGCCGCGGCTGCGGAGATCCTCATCCGCCAGCTCGCGATCTTCACCGACCTGGAGAAGATCGACATGAGCGAGATCGCGGCGGCCGATGTCGAGGTTCCCTCGACCTCCCACGGGATGGAGAACTTCCCGATCGAGGAGCTCGAGCTCGGCGTTCGGTCGTACAACTGCCTCAAGCGCGTCGGGATCGAGACGATCGGCGACCTGACGTCGAAGTCGGAGGGCGAGCTCGCGGCCATCCCGAACTTCGGTCGCAAGTCGATCGAGGAGGTTCGCGAGACGCTGGTTGCCCACGGGCTCACGCTCAAGGGCGAGGAGCTCCCCGCGTAGTCCCATGCGCCACGCACGCTCCGGAAAGAAGCTCGGCCGCGACTCGGCGCACCGCAAGGCGCTGTACTCGAACCTTGCCGGCGCGCTGATCACCCACGGCCGGATCGAGACGACCGAGGCGAAGGCGAAGGCCGTGAGGCCCTACGCGGAGAAGATGATCACTCTCGGCAAGCGAGGCGACCTCCACGCGAGGCGCCTCGCGATGGCCGAGCTCCGCTCGAACGACGTCGTGCACAAGCTCTTCTCGGACGTCGCGCCGCGGTTCGCGGAGCGGAACGGAGGCTACACGCGCGTCGTGAAGCTCGGGCCGCGCCAGGGCGACGCCGCCTCGATGGCGCTCCTCGAGCTCGTCGACTACGACCCGACCACGTAGCGGGGAAACGCCCGGTGTCCGACTCGAAGTCGGACACCGTACGCTCTCCTCGTGCTGACGATCGTCGCAATCCTCCTCGCCCTGACGGTGCTCCCGTCACCCTGGGGGATCGTCGCGGTCGTCGTCGGCTTCGCGATCGACGCGGCGGAGACGACGTTCTTCGTCCGTTGGTCGAAGCGCCGCCGCGCGACCGTCGGCCTCGAGACGCTCGTCGGTCGGAGCGCGGTCGTGGTGCGTGCGCTGACGCCACGCGGCCAGGTGAAGCTCGACGGCGAGGTCTGGGAGGCGCGTGGGCCCGCGGGCATCGCGCCGGGCGAGGAGGTCGTCGTGATCGCCGTCGAGGGTCTCGTGCTCGACGTCGAGCCTGTCTCGTGACCGTTCTCCGACTGACGCTCGAGTACGACGGGGCCGGGTTCAGGGGCTGGGCGAGGCAGCCCGGCGAGCGCACGGTGGAAGGGGCGCTGCGCGACGCGCTCGACGCCGTTCTCCCGCGCTGGGACGGTCTCGCCGTGGCCGGCCGCACCGACGCGGGCGTGCACGCGACGGGTCAGGTCGCGAGCCTCGACGCCGAGGGAGGCCCGCCGCCCGAGCGGCTTGCCGAGGCGCTCAACACGGTTCTACCGGCAGACGTCGCGGTCGTCGCTGCGGCTGAGGCGCTGCCCTCGTTCCACGCGCGATTCTCGGCGATCGGCCGCTCGTACCGCTACGTCGTGCTGAACAGGCGGGCACGCGCCCCGCTTCGTGCCTGTAGGGCTCTCTGGTGGCCGCGCCCGCTCGACGAGGACGCGCTCGAGGCCTCTGCCGCCTCGCTCGTCGGCGAGCACGACTTCACGGCCTTCACTCCGACCGAGACGCAGCATGGAGTGTTCAGACGCGAGGTCCGCGCCGCCGCCTGGGAGCGGAGCGGCGACGAGCTGCACTTCACCGTGACGGCCGACTCGTTCCTCCGGCACATGGTGCGCACGCTCGTCGGGACGATGCTGGAGGCGCCGGGCTCGATCCCGCGGCTGCTCGACGGGCGTCCTCGGCCCGAGGCCGGGACGACCGCGCCGCCGTGGGGGCTGTATCTGGAGCACGTCCACTACGAGCGCTAGAGCGCCGTAGCCGCAAGTTGCAGGTTGCAACTTGCGTCACGCAGCGAAGGCCTCTGCCTTGACCAGTGCACGAACCGTGGCGGCCGGAGACCGGCTTTGCCGGCCGGGAGGTCGGAGAACGCGGTTCTGTGCGGCGCGCAGAAGGAACGGGTTCGCGGCGAAACCAGAGGGTCCCCCAGGCCGAGGCTACGATCGGCCACATGCGACGCGTCGTCCTATTCGACCTCGACGGCACGCTGATCGACTCCGGGCCGATCATCCTGGCCTCGATGAAGCATGCGTCGCTGGCCGTGCTCGGTCGTGAGCCGGACGAGGAGCTGGTGCGCGCCGCGATCGGTGGGCCTGGCCTGATCGCCCAGATGCGCGACCTCGACCCCAACCGGGTCGACGAGCTCGTCGAGGCCTACCGCCTGCACAACGAGCCGCTCCACTCCGAGCTCGAGGCATTCGACGACGTGCTCCGCCTGCTCCCCGTCCTACGGGGAGAAGGACGGCGCCTCGGGATCGTCACCGCGAAGCGCCTCCGCACGGTCGGCCTGGCGATCGACAGGTTCCCCGAGCTCGGCGAGGCGATGGACGTCGTGATCGGGGCGGAGGACACGGAGAAGCACAAGCCGGAGCCCGACCCGGTGCTCGAGGCCCTCCGACGGCTCGCTGCGAGCCCGGCGGACGCCGCCTACGTCGGAGACTCGCCGTACGACATCGTGGCGGGGAACGCGGCGGGCGTCTTCACCGTCGCGGTCGGGTGGGGTGGGATCCACCCCGACGAGCGGCTGCTCCACGCAGAGCCCGACGTCCTCGTCCACACGGCCGAGGAGCTGCATGGCGTCCTCTGAGCAGATCGACGTCGCCTCGCGCGCGGCCGAGCTGCGGCGCCTCGTCGCACACCACAACCATCGCTACCACGTCCTCGACGATCCGGAGATCCCCGACAGCGCCTTCGACACGTTGTTCGACGAGCTGAAGGCGATCGAGAAGGAGCACCCGGAGCTGGTCACCGAGGACTCGCCGACGCAGCGCGTCGGCGGCGCTCCTGCTGCCGGGTTCACCAAGGTCGAGCACCTCCAGCCGATGGGATCGCTCGAGAAGGTGACGACCGCCGAGGCGCTCGGCAAATGGGCCGACGACGTCCGCAAGCGCCTCGGCACGGACGAGCCGGTCGCATTCGTGCTCGAGCCGAAGTTCGACGGATCTGCGATCTCGCTCGTCTACGAACACGGCAGGTTCGTCAGAGGGGCGACGCGCGGGGACGGCCACCGGGGCGAGGACGTGACTCGGAACCTTCGGACGGTCGACACCGTGCCGCTTGCGGTCCTCGTCTCCGACGGCGAGGCGCCGCCGGCGCGGCTCGAGGTGCGCGGCGAGATCTACTTCCCGCTGTCCGGCTTCGCGCGGTTCAACGAGGCGCAGATCGCCGCAGGCAAGAAGCCAGCCCCGAACCCGCGCAACGCGGCGGCCGGCTCGCTCAGGCAGCTCGATTCGCGCGTGACCGCAGAGCGCCCGCTCGCCCTCTGGGTCTACGGCTTCGGGGTACGGGAGGGCGCGTTTCCGGAGACGCAGTGGGAGATGCTGCGTTGGCTCCGCGAGCACGGGTTCCGCACGAATCCGCACGCCGAGCGGCTCGAGTCGATCGAGGAGGTCGCCGAGCGGGCCAAAGCATGGGAGACGAGGCGTGCGGAGCTCGACTACGAGATCGACGGCATCGTGATCAAGGTCGACGACCTCGACCAGCAGCGCCGCCTCGGCGCGCTTCACGAGCGCCCGCGGTGGGCACGCGCCTTCAAGTGGGCGCCGTCGACGGCGGTGACCAGGCTCGAGCGGATCCACATCCGGGTCGGACGCACCGGCGCGCTCAATCCCTGGGCGCAGCTCGAGCCGGTCCACGTGGGTGGTGTCACGGTCTCGACGGCGACGCTCCACAACGAGGAGGACATCAACCGCAAGGACATCCGTGAGGGCGACCTCGTGATCGTCCAGCGGGCCGGCGACGTGATCCCGCAGGTCGTCGGGCCGGCCGGAGAGCACCGCAAGGGCACGAAGCGGTTCCGCATGCCGACCCACTGCCCGCTTTGCGGAGTCGAGATCGTGAAGCCCGAGGGTGAGGTGATGCATCGCTGCCCGAACCGCGCCTGTCCCTCACGAGGGCTCGAGACCCTGATCCACTGGGTCAGCGCGGCAATGGACATCGAGGGCGTCGGCGAGCAGTTCGTCCGGCGGCTCTGGGACGCAGGACTGCTCCGCTCGATGCCGGACCTCTACCGGCTGACGGTCGACCAGCTGGCGTCGCTCGACGGCTACGCCGAGGTCTCGGCGACCCGAGCCGTCGCCGCGATCGACGCGTCGAAGGCACAGCCGTTCTCGCGCGTCCTCTTCGGTCTCAACATCCCGAAGATCGGCTGGGTGCTCGCACGGAACCTCGCCCAGCACTTCGGCACGATCGACGCCTTGATCGCGGCCGGTCAGGAGGAGCTCGAGCAGACCGAGGGGATCGGGCCCGACCGCGCCGAGCTGGTCGCCGATTGGTTCTCCGAGGAGGACAACGTCGCGCTCGTCCGCGAGCTGGAGTCGCTCGGCCTGACGATGCGCGCAGGCGAAGCCGAGCAGCCCGTCGAAGGCCCGTTGACCGGTCGTCAGTACGTGATCACGGGCACGCTCGAGCGCTACACCCGCGAGGAGGCGAAGGCGGCGCTCGAGGCGCTCGGCGCAAAGGTCTCCGACAACGTCTCGAAGAAGACGACCGGGGTGATCGTCGGCGAGAGCCCGGGCTCGAAGGCGCAGAAGGCGCAGAGGGCCGGCGTCCAGATCCTCGCCGAGGCAGACCTCGCCGAGTTGCTGTCAGCCCGCTGAGGTGCGCGCCGGCGAGGCGGTCGTCCGTGCGTAGGCAGATCGCGCGAGCGCGGTGACGAAACGGTCCTGCGCCGTCCGGGCCGACCAGAACGACACGGGGGAGCCGTTCTGGAGCACGGAGAACACGATCCCGTCGCCGACCACGCCCGAGAGGCTGCAGGCGAGGTCGGTCGTCCCGGTCTTGCCCCGCACCACTCCGGCGAGGCTCGGCAGACGCGACTCGAGCGTCCCGGTGCGGCCCGCGATTGCAAACGAGGCCACGAACGACTTGCCGATCCGCGGGTCCCGCATCCCTGCGCGGATCACTCCGGCGAGCGCGGCGGGTGTGAGCCGGTCGAGCGACGACAGCCCCGAGCCGTCGACCATGCGGACGCCCTCGACCGGGATCCCCGCGGCGCGCATCTCGGCGAGCACGACGCGCGCACCGCGCGCGGTCGTCCCGATGCCGCCGTCGAGCGTACCGAGATGCTTGAGGAGCATCTCGGCGACGAAGTTGTCGCTGTCGCGGTCCATCTCACGGACGATCGCTGCGAGCCGAGGCGAGCGCTCGACCGCCACGGTCGTCCCGTTACCCGGTGCGACCCCGAGGCCCGGCCGGCCCGCCACGGCGACGCCGCGGGCAACGAGCGCCCCGCGCAGGGCCTTCGCAGCGAGCAGAGGCGGCGAGAGGGCCGGCCAGCCGCGCGCCCGGTCGACGACGAGCGCGGAGAGCGGTGGCGACTCGCCTCCGATGAAATAGCGCTTCCACCCCGGCGCACCCCGGCGGTCGTCATAGGCCGATTCGTCGCCGCGGATCCGGCCCGTCACGCGGCGGATACCGACGGCCCGGACGGCCGCCGCGAGGCGCCCGACGTCTGCTTGGGTCAGCGTCGGGTCGCCGTTGCCCGTGATGAACAGATCTCCGTTCCAGGTCGCACCGACGCGCTCGCCACTGCCGACCACGTCCGTCTGGAACCGATATCCCGGGCCGAGCAGGATCAGCGCCGTCCAGGCGACCGGCAGCTTCTCGTTGGAGGCAGGGACGAGCGGCAGTGCCGCATTGTGCTCGTAGAGGACCTCTCCGGTGGCGGCGTCGAGCGCGACCGCGCCCGTCCGGTCGAGCGCGAGGTACGGCGAGCGGAGGCTCTTCGTCAGACGTGTTGTGAGGTCATCGGTCGCGGCGCCGGCGGACGGCGACACGCCTGGCGCGACGACCAGGCAGAGCACAGCGAGGAGCGCGAGCCGGGTACGCACCATCTCGGCGGCTAACCGTAGACGGTGATCGTGACGGTGCGCCGTCCCCAGGCTCGTGCCGCGGCGGTGGACGGCATCCAGAGGTCGATGATGCTCCCCTTGATCGCAGAGCCGACGTCGGCGGCCACCGCGGGCCCGTAGTCGGGGACGAAGAGGCGCGTCCCGAGGGGGATCACGGACGGGTCGACGGCGACGACGCCGACGCCGACCGGCAGCCCGCTCGCCGTGTGACCCGGCAGGTGGTATGCGACCGAGTCGACGACGAGTGTTCGGCTCCCGACGGGGACCTCGACGGGCGCAGACGACGAAGCAGGAGGTGCCTGCGCCGGCGAGACGTCGGCCGCCTCGCGCGGCGTCGGGTCGGCGTTGGCAGGCCGGGAGGCTACGGCGTACGGGGCCGAGGCATGGTCGGGGCGTGGCGTGAGTCGCTTCGAGCGTCGCTCGGCGGCGCGCGCCTGCGCCTCGAGCGCTGCGACCCGTGCGCTCGTCAGGCTCTCACGGCGTGTTAGCGATGCGAGCGCCGTGCGCTTCGCCTGGGTCGCGGCGCCCAGGCTCGCGGCGACCCGGTCGGCGTCGACCCGGGATACGGCGAGCGCCAGCCCTGGCGCGCGAGATGCGACGGAGCTCGGCGCGCAGCGCGGCGCCTCGGCGCTGCGCTTCCGTGGCGAGCTGGCGATTCAGGCGGGTTGCTCGCTCGAGGCCGTCGATGCCCTCGAGCACCGCGGAAAGCGAGCGCGCTCCGAGGAGCACCTCGACCGGCTCCGGCGAGCCTTCGACGTACAGCGTCCGGAGAAGCGTCGCGATGCGTTGCCGTGTGGTCTCGAGCGAGCGGCGGATCACGATCGCGTGGACGACCGCTCGACGGTGCGCGATGTCGAGTGCCGCCTGCCGGCGCTCGTTCGCCGCGACCGCGGCGCGAGCGCGGGCGAGGGAGGACTCGAGGGCGTACAGCTCCAGCACCGCCGAGCGTTTCGCGGTCCGGAGTGCGGCGAGCCTCGCGTCGGGTGCGGACGCGCCGTCGGCGAGGCCGGTCGTCGAGCCGAGAAGGAGGGCCGCGACGCACGGCGCGAGGTATCTCGCGGGCCCGTGCATAGGGGCGCGGACCGTACCACAGAGGCGAATCGCCGTGTTTGCAGAGCTTTTCTCGACGCCTCCCCGTGCATCCGTCGTCGGTCGCTGCTAGGCTCCCGCACTTGTGGCCGGTGACCCCACCATCGGCGCGCCGTTCGGCAGGCATGAAAGGAACGGCGTGAGGCGTCCGGGCATGCGGCAGGCAGTCGCTCTCGCCCTCGCCACGACCGCAGTCGCGGCGCTCGTCTTCGCGAGCGGTTCGGCGACCGCGGACCCGTCGATCAGCTCGAAGCGTCAGCAGGCGCAGGCGATTCTCACTCAGGTACAGGACCTCGACTCGCAGCTTGGCCACGCGATCGAGTCGTACAACCTGGCCAACATCCAGCTCTCGAGCATCGACGCCGACGTGAAGTCGAACGGCCGGCACCTCGTGATCGCGAAGCAGAGCCTCGGGATCGCGCAGGTGCACATCGCAAAGCGATTGCGGGCGCTCTACATCAACGGCGACTCCGGCGGCACCGTCGAGGTGATCCTCGGGGCGAAGAGCCTCGACGACCTTCTCGACCGGCTCGACATCGTGCAGCGCGTCGGCGGCCAGGACGCGCGGGTGCTCTCCGAGGTCCGTCAGTTCCGCCACGAGGTGCAGACGCGTGGCCAGAAGCTGCAGAGCGACCGCGCGCGACAGGCGCAGGTCGTCGCGGAGCGCGCGTCGCGGAAGCAATGGATCGAGGGCAAGCTCGCCGAACGACGCCAGTTGCTCTCGTCGATCCAGGGTGAGATCAAGCGGATGCAGGAAGCCGAGGCGCGGCAGCAGGCGATCCTCGCGGCGCAGGCGCGGGCAAGGCTCGCCGCGACCCGCTCGGAGGCATCGCAGCCGCAGGCGCTCCAGTACACGCCCCCGGTCGCCGACTCGTCGGCTCCCGAGGCGCCGGTGCCCTCGTCGCAGTACGGCGGCGTCGTGGGGATCGCGATGCAGTATCTCGGGACGCCGTACGTCTGGGGCGGCGCGAGCCCGGGAGGTTTCGACTGCTCGGGCTTCGTGATGTACGTCTACGCGCAGGAAGGCGTCTCGGTGCCGCACAACGCGGCGATGCAGTACAACACGGTCGGCAGCTACGTCCCGCGCGACCAGCTCCAGCCGGGCGACCTCGTCTTCTTCGACGGGCTCGGTCACGTGGGGATCTACATCGGCGGCGGGCAGTTCATCCACGCCCCGCACACGGGCGACGTCGTGAAGATCTCGAGCCTCAGCGACTCCTGGTACGCGTCGACGTACGTGGGGGCCAAGCGCGTCTGAGCTTGCTCGCGAAGCGGCATCCGCTCGCGCGGATCCCGCCGCTTGATCCCCGCCCTACGGGCGGGGCACATCCCTGAAGGCGCCCGCTGTCGCGGTCGCACTACCTCTTTGCCATGCCCCCCACGTACGTGGGGGCCAAGCGCGTCTGAGCTTGCTCGCGAAGCGGGATCCGCGCGCGCGGATCCCGCCGCTTGATCCCCGCCCTACGGGCGGGGCACATCCCTGAAGGCGCCCGCTGTCGCGGTCGCACTACCTCTTTGCCATGCCCCCTGGCTGGGACTCGAGGGTCCCTTCGTTGTCGTAGAGGCCCTCGACCTCGGCGGCGAAGTGGTCGAGCACGACGCGGCGGCGGAGCTTCAGGGTCGGGGTCAGCTCCCCGCGGTCCATCTCGAAGTCCCGCTCGAGGACCGCGAACCGCTTCAGCTGCTCGTAGCGCGAGCGATCGCGGTTCACGTCGTCCACGATCGCCGCGACCAGCTCGACCACGCGCGGATCGCGAGTGAGGGCGGGTGCGTCCCCGTCGAGTCCCTGTTCCTGCGCCCACTTCTCGAGCTCCCCGGGATCGAGGGTGATCAGCGCCGCCGGATAGGGCCGCCGGTCGCCGACGACGAGCGCCTGCGAGACGAACCGCGACGTCTTGAGGTCGTTCTCGAGGTTCTGGGGCGCGATGTTCTTGCCGCCCGCGGTAACGATGATGTCCTTCTTACGGTCGGTGATCGTGACGAACCCGTCGGCGTCGATCGTCGCGATGTCGCCGGTCGCGAGCCAGCCGTCTGCGCCGAGCACTTCGGCGGTCGCCTCGGGCTCCTTGAAGTAGCCCGCGAACACCGTCTCGCTCTTGATCAGGAGCTCTCCGTCGTCTGCAAGGCGCAGCTCGAAGCCCGGGAGCGCCTGGCCGACCGTGCCGAAGCGATAGGCGTCCTTCCGGTTGGTCGTCGCCGCGGTGGTGCACTCGGTCAGGCCGTAGCCCTCCATGATGCAGATGCCGATCGAGTCGAAGAGCTCGGCGATCTCCTTCGCGAGCGGCGCGCCTCCGGAGATCGGGAGCCGCAGGCGCCCCCCGAGCCGCTCTTTCACCTTGGAGTACACGAGGCGGTCGGCCAGACGATGCTGGATCGCGAGCCCCGCAGGCAGCGGACGGCCCTGTCGGCGGAGCGCGCTCTCGCGCCGCCCGACGTCGAGCGCCCAGTCGATCAGTCGGCGCTTCACCCCGGTCGCCTCCGCGAACGACGCCGTCACGGCCGTGTGGACCTTCTCGTACACGCGCGGGACGCTCGGCAGGACGGTGGGCCGGACTTCTGTGATCGCGCGCGCGACGTCCAGCGGATCTGCGAGGAAGGCGATCGTGTAGCCCACGTACGGACCGGAGAGATGCATCAGCCGGCCGAAGTTGTGCGCGAGCGGGAGGTAGAGCAGCATCACGTCGTCGGGCACGTTGTGCTCGGGCAGGTCGTCGACGACGGCGACCATCGCGTAGTAGTTGCGGTGGCGGATCATGCAGCCCTTCGGCGGCCCGGTCGTGCCCGACGTGTAGATGAACGTGAAGAGGTCCTCCTCGTCGATCGCGGCGACCGCCTCGTCGAGCGCGCCGGGGTGCGCCTCGCGATACGCGCGGCCCTCCTCCTCGAGCCCCGGCAGGTCGGAGAACGTCATGACATCTCGGAGCGCGGGCAGACTCTCTCGGCTCGACTCCACCTTCGCCCGTTGCGCATCGTCCTCGCAGACGATTCCGACGGCCTCGGAGTGCTCGAGGACGTACTGGACGTCGCGCGGCGAGGAGTTCGCGTAGATCGCCGCGCCGACGGCGCCGACGTGCGCGAGCGCGAAGTCGAGAAGTGCCCAGTCGAGCGTGTTGCGCGCGAGGATCGCGAACGCGTCGCCCTTGCGCAGACCGCGGGCGAGGAGCCCGTTCGCGAGGAGCTCCACTCGTTCGGCCGCCTCCGCCCACGAGACCTCCTGCCAGCCATCCGGGCCCTCCACGAGATACGCGGTTCCGCCGTTGTGCGCAATCGCCTCGCGCCAGAGACGCGGAATGGTGCGGTTTCCGGCCACTCTGGCCAGACTCTAGTGGCAGGGATCGGTGCTCCGGCCGCGAATGGGCGACTTCCGCCCCGTACACTGGAGGGTCATGCGCGTCACCTGGAACGGATCGTTGAGCTTCGGGCTCGTAAGCATCCCCGTAGGGCTCGCGCCCGCGACGAAGCCCGCTGCACGGCAGTCCGACGTCTCGTTCCGGCTGCTCCACCGCGAGGACCTCACGCCGATCAAGCAGAAGCGCTGGTGCCCGGCGCACGATCAAGAGGTTCCCGCGGACGAGCTCGTCAAGGGCTGGGAGTTCGCGAAGGGGCAGTTCGTCGTCGTGGAGGACGCCGAGCTCGAGGCGCTGGAGCGCCGCGACGACTCCCGGACGATCGACATCGAGCGCTTCGTGCCGCTCAGCGAGATCGACCCGGTCTGGATGGACCGCACGTACTTCCTCGTTCCCGGCGCCGCCGCCGCGCAGCGCAAGCCCTACAAGCTGCTCCTCGAGGTGATGGAGGAGGCAGGGGTCGGCGCGATCGGGCGGTTCGTCCGCTCCGGGAGGGAATCGATCTGCCTCGTCCGTCCCCGGGGTCAGGGCCTCGTGCTCGAGACGCTGTACCTCGCCGAGGACGTCTACTCCCAGGCGGAGATCGACGAGGCGATGGGCGAGACCGACGTGAAGAAGCCCGAGCTCGACCTCGCCCGCCAGATCGTCGAGGGCCTTTCGGCCGAGTTCGACCCCGACGAGCTCTCGAGCGCGTACCGCAGCGATCTACGTGCGCTGCTCGAGGCAAAGCTCCGGGGTGAGGAGATCGCCGAGCCGGAGCCGACACCGGAGCCTGCACCCGCCGTCGACCTGATCGAGGCGCTGAAAGCGAGCGTCGAGGCGGCGAAGGGCGCAGCTCGTGCGCAACGCGGGGACGGAAAGGCGAAGAGCCGCCCCGAGAAGAAGCCGGCGAGAAGCCGCGCGGCACGGCGTTGACGGGGGCCCGGCGCAGCCGGGCCCCCGGAGCATGCGAGAGAGAGGGCTAGGCCGTAGCCGCCTGCTGCGTGGCCCCGGCCGCCTGGAGCTGTGCCTGGAACAGGAACTTGTCGATCTTGCCCTGGTAGATGGGGACGCCTTCCGCGACGCAGATGCGGATGACCGAGTCGCGGTCCATGTTGAGCTCCTTCGCGAGCTCGTCGGGCGTCAGGTGATTCGCCATCGGCCGTGTCCTCCCTCGGCGACGAAAAAAGCCCGTCGACGCTCTCGCGTTCGAACGGGCTCGATCGGCGCTCGTACGGTATTGACGGGGGTCAACGGGCCCGCCTCCCGGAAACGTCCATGTGCTCCGAGGATACTCCAAAGCGCGGGGGACACCAGGTGCTCTAGATCGGGTTCTCGACCTCGACGTAGTGCCACGCGACGTCGAAGCGGTCGGCGAGATGCGCCGCGAGCGCCTGGACGCCGAGACGCTCGGTGGCGTGGTGCCCGCCGGCGATCAGCGTGATCTCGAGCTCGCGCGCGGTGGCGGCGCTCGGCTCCTCGGCCTCGCCGGTGAGGAGCGCGTCGAAGCCCCCGTGTGCGGCCCTGGCCAGGTCGTAGCCCGCCGCGCCGGTCGAGATCGCCAGCCGGCGCACGGTCTGCGGCCCGCCGTCGAAGACAAGCGGCCGACGCCCCACCGCCTGCTCGACCCGTTCGACGAGCGTCTCGAGGCCGACGTCGTCGAGCGAGCAGCCCAACCCGACACCGCCGAACACGCCGTCCGGTGTCGCGCCGATGCGAGAGGCGAGCTGCGCGTTGTTCCCGAGCGTCGGATGAGCGTCCAGTGCGAGGTGATACGCGAGCAGCGACGCGTTCCCGGCAAAGAGCGCCTCGAGCCTCCCACGCAGGCGCGCGTCGACGACGAGCGGCTCGTTGCGCCAGAAGAGCCCGTGGTGGACGAGCACCAGCTCGGCGCCGAGCCCGACCGCGCGCTCGAAGAGCTCCCGCGACGACGAGACTCCGCAGGCGATCGTCGTCACCTCCTCGGCGCCGGTCACCTGGAGCCCTTGCGGGGCGAACTCCGGGAACCGCTCGATCTCGAGGAGCGCGTCGGCGTGGGTGACGATCTCATCCCGCGAAGCCATCGGCGCGAGTTTAAGTCGGGGGAGGAACTTCGAGCGATGGCGGCGGGAGGGCGATTCACTCGCCCGGGAGGCCGAGCGCGCTCAGCGACACGTGCGAGAAGAAGGGGGCTCGTGGGGGAAACATGGTTTCCCCCACGATTTGAGTCGCTACGCTTCTGTTCGCTCGGGGTGTGGCGCAGCCTGGTAGCGCGCTCCGTTCGGGTCGGAGAGGCCCCCAGTTCAAATCTGGGCACCCCGATTCTTCCGCGAAGCGGAAATCCGCAGGAGCGGATTTCCGCCGCGGGAGATCCCCGCCTTCGGCGGGGCAGATCCCTGAAGGCCGCTGCCTTCGGCGCGGCGACTCGGGCGTTGCGGCTGATCGTGCGCATATCCTCGCCTCGTGCTCAAGGCCGTCCTGCTCGACGTCGACTTCACGCTCTTCCGTCCCGGGCCGGAGCTCGGGCCGGAGGGCTATCGCAGGATCGGCGTGCGTCACGGTCTGAGCCTCGTGCCCGAGCGCTATGACGACGCCCGCCTGGCCGCAATTGCGAACCTCCAGCGTCGCCCCGACTTCGTCCACGACGAGGAGCTATGGGTCGCCTTCACCGAGGAGATCGTGGTCGGGATGGGCGGTGACGGGCCGGGCGCGCGGACGTGTGCGCTCGACGTCGTGCGACAGTGGGAGAGGCACGAGAACTTTTTCCTCTACGAGGACACGCTGCCGACCCTCGCGGTGCTGAGGGCCGCCGGGTTGCGCATCGCTCTCGTCTCCAACGGCCAGCGCGATCTCGAGGGATTCGCCGCGCACCACCGCCTCGAGGTCGACGCATGCGTCGGCTCGGTCAGCCACGGCCGCGTCAAGCCGCATCGCTCGATCTTCGACGCCGCCCTGACGGCGCTCGGCGCCGGGCCAGCCGAGGCTGCGATGGTCGGCGACAGCTACGCCGACGACATCGAAGGGGCACGTGCGCTCGGGATGCGCGCGATCCTCCTCGACCGCGACGGCCTCCACGTGGACGAGACCGACCGGATCGACACGCTCCTCGCGCTCCCGGCCGCCCTCGGCATCTCCGCCTCGTAGCGGCTGCCGGAGCACGAGGTGCGTGCGACGGGACGCACGTTGCAGCCTGCAACTTGCATCTTCAGCCGCGGAGCGCTTCCTGCCACCGCGTCGAGTGGGCGCCGAGGGGGACGTCGGGCGGGGGCTCCGGCCATGGTCCGAGCTCGGCGTGCGCCTCGGCGAGCGTCGCCACCGGCCCGACGCAGGCCTCCTCGTCGTCGAAGAGATCGAGCCAATCGGCAAGCGCGCGTCGCGCGAAGAGCGCGGACAGCTCGGCGCGGAGCGCTGCCTGGTCGGGCTCGTACTGCCGGGCGGCGAGCTCTGGCACGTCGAGGACCTCGCACACGCGGGCGAAGAACGCGGGCTCCAGCGCCGCGAGCGTGAGGTGCCGGCCGTCGGCCGTCGCGTACGTCTCGTAGCAGGCGAGGCCGCCGGTGAGCAGGCGGGGAAGCGGGTCCCCGCCGAGCCGGTGCGCCGCGAGCTCGTGGGCGCCATGGGTCATCGACACGACGAGCCGCGCGCCGCGTCCGGTGCGTTCGCGTCCGACGAGCGCCGCGAGCACCTCCGCGACCGCCCTCAGAGCCCCCGCCGCGAGGTCTGCGACCTGCACGGGCGGCAGCGCGGGGGCGGTGTCCTCGAGCGTCCCGGCCCAACCGAGGTAGTTGAGGTCGTGACCGACGCGATCGGCGTGCCGCCCTTCTGTCCCGAATCCCGTGATCGAGCAGTAGACGACGTGCCCCGGAACGTCGTCCGGCCCGATGCCGAGGCGTGCGGCGACGCCGGGCCTGAACCCCTCGAGCACGACGTCGGCGCGCGCACAGAGCGCGCGAGCGAGTGCCGCATCGCTCTTGAGGTCGCAGACGACCGACTCCTTGCCGCGGCGGAGCGCGTCGTCCCAGGCAGGCGCGGCGCGTCGCATCGGATCGCCCTCCGGCGCCTCGACCCGCACGACGCGAGCTCCGAGGCGAAGCAGCTCCCGGCTCGCGAACGCCCCGGGGAGATACCGCGTCAGGTCGACGACGAGCATCCCGGTGAGCGGCTGTTGCGCGGTGTCTGGCACCGCACCTATTCTGACCGGACGTTGACTGACCGTTCGATCGCGCGCGAGCGCGCGTCCGGGGACCGGCAGGGCGGGGCGGAGGAGACGCGTCAGCGGATTCTCGACGCCGCCGTGCGCGTGTTCGCGAGGCGCGGCTTCCACACCTCCCGGGTCGGTGACATCGCCGAGGAGGCGGGGGTCGCGCACGGCCTCCTGTACCACTACTTCGCCTCGAAGGACGAGGTGCTCGCGACCGTCTTCCGCGAGAACTGGAGCGACCTGCTTGCGCGGTTCTCGAGCGTCGAGGCCTCGAACGAATCGGCCGACGAGAAGCTCCTCGGCCTCGTCAAGATCCTCCTACGCACGTGGCGGAACGACCCGGCCCTCGTCACCGTGATGGTTCGCGAGGTTGGCCGGAGCGCTCACCTCGCCTCACAGGTCGACGACATCGGCAGGGGCTTCGAGGTGATCGAGCGCGTGATCGAGCAGGGACAGGCCGAGGGTGTCTTCCGCGCGGAGCTCGACCCGCGCCTCGCGAGCTGGGTCGTCTACGGCGGGCTCGAGGAGATCCTCACGGGCTGGGTGATGGGCAGGCTTCCCGACGGCGACGAGGAGGTCGCCCGTGCCGAGCGCACGATCGTCGACGTCCTCCGAAGCGGTCTCGTCCGGACGCCGGTCGTCGCCTGAGGCGGCGCGCCGAGACACGCTCGTCCTCGGGGCGGGCGCGCTCGGCCTCGCGTGGTCCCTCACGACCACGGCGGCCTACCTGCCGCCGATCCTCGGGCGTTACACCGACTCGACGACGCTCGTCGGCCTCGTGCTGGCGGCCGAGGGGTTTTTCGCGCTGACGCTGCCACTCGTGATCGGCCCGTGGAGCGACACGTTCCACACGCCGCTCGGCCGCCGACGACCGTTCATGCTCGCCGCGCTCGGGCCGATGGCGTTCACGCTCGCGCTGCTCGCGTTCATGCCGAACCTCTGGACGACCGCGTTGATGCTGTTCGGGCTGTTCTTCGCCTACTACGTCTACGAGCCGCCGTACCGGGGTCTCTACCCCGACGTGCTCCCGGAGAGCGTGTTCGGCCGCGCCCAGGGCGTGCAGCACGTCTTCCGGGGCATCGCGATCGGCGGCGCGCTGATCGGTGGCGGCTACCTCTTCCATCTCTGGCGACCGGCGCCTTTCCTCGTCGCCGCCGGGGTCGTCTCGACCGCCTGTGCCATCCCGATCCTGCTCGTGACCGAGGACGGCGGCCACGGCCGCGTGTTCGAGGGGGTCCGGACGTACGTCGCGCAGTCGTGGCGGGTGCTCCGGTCGCATCGCGACGTCGCGACGTTCCTCGTCGCGAACACCGCCTGGGAGGGGACGTTCGCCGGCGCGCGAACGTTCGTGGTGCTCTACGTCACGGTCGGGCTCGGAGAGCCGCTCGTCACCTCGACGTACATCCTCGGCGCGGTTGCGGGGGGCTACATCGTCGCGGCGCTGCTCGCCGGTCGGATCGGTGACCGGATCGGGCTCGCGCGCGTGATCACCGCAGCCTCGCTCGTGTATGGCATCGGGCTCATCGCTGGCGGCCTCGGGACGACATGGCACGCGTGGTACCTCGTCTTGATCTTCCTCGTGGCGATCGCCGGCGGCACCGTGATGACGCTTGCCTGGGGCCTTCTGTTCAAGCTGATGCCGTCTGACGAGCGCGGCGCGATCTCCGGCCTCGCTACCACCACGAAGGGGATCGGGCTCGTCATCGGCCCACTGCTGGCAGGGGCCGTCATCGACATCCTCGGCCCACATCTCGAGAAGACCAACGGCTACCAGGCGCTGTGGCCCGTCCTCGGCGTGCCGATCCTGCTGGCGATCCCGTTCGTCGCGCGCCTCGACCGCGCCGAGCGGGCCCTCGACGCCGACTGAGCGGCGGCGGCGGCCCATGTGGATCAACCATCTAGAGGCTTGATGCGGGTTATGGGCACGCTCGGCTGGGGGCCTGCGCGCGGCGCATCGCGGCCGTCTCGCTGCTCGCCGATACCTTCGGGTATCGGCGAGCACTGATCCGGCCACGCTGCTTGGCGCATGCCCTCCCCGCACGCACCCGTAACCCACATCAAGCCTCTAGTCGCGGCCGAAGGCGTTCTCGCCCGTCAGCGCCTGGCCGACGACGAGCGTGTGCACCTCGTGCGTGCCCTCGTACGTCAGGACGGACTCGAGGTTGTTCATGTGCCGGATCACCGGGTACTCGAGCGTGATCCCGTTGCCGCCGAGGATCGTACGCGCGGAGCGGCAGACCTCGAGTGCGCCGCGGACGTTGCCCATCTTCCCGAGGCTGACGTGCTCCGGCCGGAGCGTGCCCTGGTCCTTCATCCGCCCGATGTGGAGCGCGGTGAGGAAGCCACGGTTCACCTCGAGCGCCATCTCGGCGAGCTTCTGTTGCGTGAGCTGGTACCCCGCAATCGGCCTGCCGAAGACGATCCGCTCCTTCGCGTAGGAGAGCGCCTCCTCGAAGCAGGCGCGCGCCGCGCCGACGGCGCCGAACACGATCCCGAAGCGCGCCTCGTCGAGGCACGAGAGCGGGCCGCGCAGCGTCGAGGCGCCCGGAAGCATCGAGTCGGACGGGACGCGGACGTCCTGCAGCACGAGCTCCGACGTGATCGACGCGCGGAGCGAGAGCTTCTTGTGGATCTCGGGCGCCGAGAAGCCGGGCATGCCCTTCTCGACGAGGAACCCCCGGATCTCGCCCTCGTCCGTCCTGGCCCACACGACGGCGAGGTCGGCGATCGTGCCGTTCGTGATCCACAGCTTCGCGCCGTTCAAGACCCAGTCGTCGCCGTCGCGACGGGCGTGGGTGCGCATCGCCCCCGGGTCGGAGCCGGCGTCGGGCTCGGTCAGCCCGAAGCAGCCGATCGCCTCGCCGCGGTGCATCGCGGGCAGCCAGCGCTCCTTCTGCTCCTCGGAGCCCCAGCGCCAGATCGCGAACATCGCCAGCGAGCCCTGCACCGACACGGTGCTCCGGACGCCCGAGTCGCCCGCCTCGAGCTCGAGGCAGGTGAGGCCGTACGCCGTCGCGCTCGCGCCGGGGAGCCCGTAGCCGGAGAGGTGCATCCCGAAGAGGCCGAGCTTCGCGAGCTCCTGGATGACCTCGCGCGGCAGGATGCCCTGCTCGAACCAGTCGCCGACCTCGGGCAGGACGCGTTCGCGGACGAACTGGCGCACCGTGTCGCGGATCGCGCGTTCCTCGTCGTCGAGGAGCGCGTCGAGCGCGAGGAAGTCGTGCGGATCGAGGTCGGGTCGTGCTGCGGTCGTGGTCGCCACGGGAGGCCTCCGGCTTCGGTGGGTGGATTGTAGAGGCGCCGCCGTGCGGCGCCCGAGCTGGACACGCAGTGCGTACCAGCGATGATGTACCGATGGCCGAGGTCGAGACGCACGGTGTCGAGGGTTTGCTCGCCGCCGCGCGCCAGCGCGTCGAACGCTTCGAGCCGGAAGAGGCGTGGGCGGCGGTCGCTACCGGCGAGGCGCTGATCGTCGACCTGAGGTCGAGCGACGAGCGCCGCAAGCACGGGATCGTGCCGGGCTCGCTGCACGTCCCGCGGAGCGTGCTCGAATGGCGGGCCGACCCGGCGAGCGAGTGGCGAAGCCCTCATCTCGCGGGCCGGGACGTGCTCATCCTGCTCTGCGCCGAGGGCTACTCCTCGAGCCTTGCGGCCGCGTCCCTCCTCGATCTCGGGTACGAGCGGGCAGCCGACGTGGTCGGCGGCTTCGAAGCGTGGCGGAAGGCCGGCCTTCCGGTCGCGACAGCATCCGAGCCCGACCGCCCGCTACCGGGCATGGATGCGCCCGCGCCGCGGTCGGATATCATTGACTGACCAGTCAATCGACGGCGAGGAGCGAGGATGATGGCAACGATTGCGACGGGAATCGCGAGCGGCGTCTCGTTCGCTCTCACCGACGAGCAGAAGGAGCTTCGGGCACTTGCGCGCGAGTTCGCGGAGAAGGAGATCCGCCCGCGCGCCGCCGAGCACGACGAGCACCAGACCCACCCGGCGGAGATCGTCGCGAAGGCGCACGAGCTCGGCCTGATGAACCTCCACCTCCCCGAGTCGTTCGGGGGCCCCGAGCTCTCGGCGTTCGACGGGATGCTCGTCGGCGAGGAGCTGAACTGGGGCTGCTCGGGGATCGGGACGTCGATCGGCGCGAACGGCCTTGCCGCCGGCCCGATCCTGATCGCCGGGACCGACGAGCAGAAGCGCGAGTGGCTCGCGCCGCTCGTCTCCGAGCCGATCCTCGGCTGCTTCGGGCTCTCCGAGCCGGGCGCGGGCTCCGACGTCTCCGGGATCCAGACCACGGCCGTGCGTGAAGGCGACGCCTACCGCGTCAACGGCTCCAAGATGTTCATCACGAACGCCGGTCACGCGTCCTGGATGGTCTGCTTCGCGTCGACGGACCGCTCACAGGGCCATCGCGGCCTCACCGCGCTCGTGATCCCGATGGACGCCGCCGGCGTGACGATCGAGAAGCACCTCGACAAGATGGGCCAGCGCGCGACCGACACGTCCGCGGTGGCGTTCCAGGACGTCGTCGTCCCCGTCGCGAATCGTCTCGGTGGCGAGGGGGACGGGTTCAAGATCGCGATGCAGACGCTCGACTTCACGCGCCCGGGCACGGCAATCGGCGCGGTCGGCGTCGCGCAGGCCGCCTACGAGCTCGCGGTCGAGTACGCGAAGGAGCGGGTTCAGTTCGGAATGCCCATTGCGATGAACCAGGGGGTCTCGTTCCTCGTCGCGGACATGGCCGCCGAGATCGAGGCGGCGCGCCTCCTCACCTGGCAGGCGGCCTGGATGATCGACCAGGGCCACGGGCGCAGAGCGACGAAGTACTCGTCGTTCGCCAAGCGCTATGCCGCGGATACCGCGATGAAGGTCACGACCGACGCGGTCCAGGTCTTCGGCGGCTACGGCTACATCAAGGAGTACCCCGTCGAGAAGCTCATGCGAGACGCGAAGCTCTTCCAGATCTACGAGGGCACCTCACAGATCCAGCGCCTCGTGATCGCCAAGGAGATCTTCCTCTCGGACAACGCGTAGGCGGGTTCAGTCTCGCAGGAGCAGCCGTCCAAGGCAGCCGGCGGCGAGAACGAAGGCGCCCGCGGCGACCGAGACGAGCGGCAGCGTCACGACGAGCGCCAGGCAGCCGGCGAGCCCGACCACCTGGAACGCGCGCGGCCAGCGACGCGCCTGGCCCCCCTGCGTCCACGCGGACGCGTTCGCGATGGCGTAGTAGAGGAGCACGCCGAAGGACGAGAAGCCGATCATCCCCCGCAGGTCGATCGTTCCCACCAACAGCACGACGGCCGCGGCCACTGCGACCTGGGCGACGACAGGGACCGACCGTCCGGGGTCGACGGCAGCGAGGCGGGACGGCAGATCGCGGTTCCGGCCCATCGCGAGCGCGGTCCGCGAGACACCGGCGAGCAGCGCGAGCAGCGCGCCGAGGCTTGCAACGACCGCCCCCACCGTGACGACGGGCTTCGCCCAGTCCGCGCCGGCGAGCTCGACGGCGGTGCGGAGTGGCGCGCTGCTCGCGGCGAGCGCGTCCGGCCCCGCGACGAGGAGGGCCGATACGGCGACCGCGAGGTAGAGCACGAGCACGGCGACCAGGGCCGTCACGATCGCCCGCGGGATCGTCCGCGCGGGGTCGCGCACCTCCTCCGCGAGGGTAGCGATGCGCGCGTACCCGGCGAAGGCGAAGAACAACAGCCCGGCCGCCTGGAGGACGCCGTACGCGTCCGGGTGACCGACCGTCAGCCGGCCGGTGTCGGTCTCGTCGCTCGTCACCAGGATCCCGACAGTGAGGAGGAGCACGCCGATGCTGACCGCCACGAGCCAGCGTGTGAGCTGCGCCGTGCGTTCGATGCCCCGCAGCGTCACGGCCGTCAGTGCGACCACCGCGAGAATCCCGAGCAGTCGGCGGACGACCCCGGAGCCAGGCGCCACGTACGCGCCGAAGGTCAGTGCCATCGCGGCGCAGGAGGCGGTCTTGCCGGTGACGAAGCACCAGCCCGCCGCAAACCCCCACCACGCACCGAGCCGCTCGCGGCCGTAGACGTACGTGCCGCCGGACAGCGGGTACTGCGCCGCGAGCTGTGCCGACGCGACCGCGTTGCAGTACGCGACGACCGCAGCCAGACCAAGACCGAGCACGAGCCACGAGCCCGCCGCCCCCGCTGCGGGTCCGATCGCGGAGAACACGCCTGCGCCGACCATCGACCCGATCCCGATCACGGCGGCGTCGAACGTCCCGAGCCGGCGCACCAGCGCCGACGACTGCCGGCCGTTCACGCTCACCCGGCAAGCTCCCGCTCGAGCGGCACTCGGAAGCGGGGGGTCACGCGGACGTCACCGAGCCACGCCGCGAGCCGTTCGGCTTCGGCTTCGACCGTCCGCTCCGCGTCTTCCCCCACGTCCTCGAGCAGCCGGTACACGATCTCTCCGTCGCGGCGCTGCGCCCAGCCGCCAACGACTCTCCCGCCCCACCACACAGTTGGACCCGCGTTGCCGTTGCGGTCGAAGAGGGCCTCGACGTGCGGTCCGAGGTACCAGTCGCGCAGCTTCCAGCCCATCGTGGTCGGGTCGAGCGCCGGGAGTAGCGCCGCCGACGGCACCTCCCTGGGCTCAGGCTCGAGGTCGTCACGGAGCACGTACCCGACGGCGCCGTCGAGGTCGACCTCGGCGTGCGGCAGCGACGCGAGCGCCTCGCGCGCATTGCGGGCCGACCAGCCCGTCCACCAGCGCATGTCCGTCTCGGTCACGGGGCCAAACGCCGCGAGGTAGTGGCGGAGCAGCTCGGCCCGGGCGTCGCCCGGTTCCGGTCGCTCGAGCGGGCCGAGCCGCTCGATCGGCACCCAGCGGTACTGGCTCGCCGTCCAGCCTCCGCGTGGGCGGTCGCGCACGATCCTGCCCTCCGCGGCCAGCAGCAGGAGCACACGGCTCGCCGCGCCCACGTCGGCCTCCCAGCGGGTCCCGAGCCCCACTCTCAGCCGCTCGGCGAGGAGCGGATGGTCGCCGGCCAGCTCGCCCGTCGATGCCTCTCCTCGCGCGTCGAGGGCTTCGAGTGCCGCAGCGCCGGCGGCGGCGAGCCAGGCCGCGGGATCGTCGGACACGCCGCTCTCGTCGATGAACCTCTCGAGCTTCCGTCGCTCGTTCGCCGCGACCGCTTGCGACGCCGCGGCGTCGACGACCGGGACGAGCTCGCGCGGCACGACGAAGAGCGTTCGGCGCATCGCGAGCATCCGGACGAGCGTCCGCTCGGCGTAGAGCGCGCTCTCGAGGCGGCGGATCTCGAGCTCTTGCGTGCGGGCCCAGGCAGAGAGGAACACCGTCGCCGGGTCGCTCGAGTGGAAGGCGACGACCGAACGCACCGCGTCGGGGACGTCCTGTGCGCGCGAGGTAGGCGTCAGCCGATGCCGGCGAGCTAGCCTCGCCCTGCGCTCCTCGGCATCCACGCGGCGCATGGCGCGGTTCTACCGCGCGGACGCGCTTCTAGGGCAGCTGCAGGCGGTAGATGTTGAGCGTGCGGTTGTCCGGGGCACTGCGCGCTTCCGAAAAGCCCGTCGCGCCCGCGAAGTCGCGCGTGCCGCTGATCACCGGGATCTTGACGACCGCCGCGGGGTTCGCAACCTTTAGCGTTCCGCGCAGGTGGAGTCCGCCGCCCGGGAGCGTGATCTGGACGTTGACCAGTCGCTGCGTCGGGGAGAGGTACGTGATCGTCGAGTAGTCCTGGCCGATGATCGACCCCTTCGGTCGGCCGAACTGCGGAATCGCGTTCGTCAGCTGGGACTCCACGAAGACGCGGTCGCCCTTGTTCTGGACGTTCCGCGGAGGCAGGTCGACGGGCCGCGCCGTCGTCACGGTCGCGAGCACGCGGATCGTGACCGAATGCGGGCCGGTGGTCGTCGAGCTCGTGCCGGTCGTGGCCGCGGCGTCGGACGAGTCGTCGTCCGACAGGACGACGTACGCCCCGATTGCGACGAGGACGACGACGGCCACGCCTGCCGCGACGATGGCAATGACCTTCGCTCGCATCCCGGGAGGGTACCGGCGGCCCCGGTCCCCGCTGCGGCCGATTTTCGGCTTCGCGGCAGGCGTAGGATCACGTCGATGGCGCTCGAGATCGACCTCTCTGGCCGGGTCGCGTTCGTCACCGGCGGGTCGCGCGGCCTCGGACGGGCCGATGCCCTGACCCTTGCGCGGGCGGGCGCCGACGTCGTGATCGCCGACATCCTCGTCGAGTCGGACACGAGCGCCGCGGAGCGCTACGGAGTGCTCGCGCAGGCGGCCGTCGCCCAGGGGATGGTGCACGCCGAGTCGACGGTGGACGAGATCCGCGCGCTCGGACGGCGTGGGCTCGCGGTGCGCTGCGACGTCACCGACCGTGAGGAGGTGGCGGCGGCAGTGGCCAGGACGGTGGACGAGCTCGGCGCGCTCGACATCCTCGTCAACAACGCGGGCACGCTCGACCACGTCGGGCAGTTCCACGATCAGCAGCCCGAGCTCTGGGAGCGCGACCTGCGGGTCAACCTCACCGGCGCGTTCAACTGCGCGCAGGCGGTGTGGCCGCACATGCGCGAGCGGGGTTGGGGGCGCATCGTCAACATGGCGTCGGTCGCCGGCACGCTCGGTGGCTTCGGGCAGGCGAGCTACTCGACGACGAAGGCCGGGCTGCTCGGCCTCACCCGCACGCTGGCGATGGAGGGGGGACGCCACGGGATCACGTGCAACGCGATCGTGCCCGGGATCATCGGCACCGAGGCGTTCCACCTGGGCAATCCCACGATGAACGAGCGGATCGCGAACCGGACCGTCTTCAAGCGCCCGGGGGAGCCGCAGGACGTCGCGAACGCGATTGCGTACCTCTGCTCCGACCTCGCCGCCTACGTGACCGGAGTCGCCCTGAACGTCTCGGGCGGCGTCGAGCTTTTCGTGTTCTAGAGCCGGTTTTCCGGCCCGAACGGGGGAGTGGGGCCAAAGTCGCGCTCCGCTACTCTTGCAATCCGTGTCTTCCGGCGCGACGAGCGTTTCGAGAACGGCGCGCCGACGACGCTCTCAGCGGTCCGTCGTGCGCACGGCCGCCTTCGCCGCGGGAGGCGTCTGCGTGCTCGCCGTCGTCGGCGTCAGCCTGTTCGCAGGGTCCCCGGCGCGTCTGGCAGAGGGAACCACGGTCGCGGGCCTCGACGTCGGCGGGCTCGGGGTCCCAGCCGCACGGGCTCGTCTCGTCGAGCGGGCCGATGCGCTCGCACGCCGACCGGTCACGTTCGTCGCGGGCGGGCACTCGTTCGAGCTGACGCCCTCCCAGCTCGGGGTTCGCTCGGATTGGAGCGGTGCGCTGCGCGAGGCGGCGCACGACGGGGACGGCTTCACGCCGCTGCGTGGGCTCCGCCGGATCCAGACGCGCGTCTTCGGCTCCGACGTCGACCCGACTGTCGACGTCTACCCGTCCGCGCTCCGCTACGCGCTCGCCCAGATCAGCGGGGCAGTCGACCGGCCGGCGTCCAGCGCGCGCCTGAAGCGGAAGGGTCTCTCGTTCACGGTCGTGCGCGAGCGGTCCGGTGTCGAGCTCGATCGGGAACGGGCGAGAGCCCTGATCCTGTCGTCCCTCGCCGCGCTCGACCGCAGCGGGCCGGTGCGTCTCCCCGTGGTCGTCGCGGCGCCGAAGGTTACGGAGTCGCAACTCGGCGACGCGCTCGCAACGGCGCGGACGGCGGTCTCGGGCTCTGTCACGCTGACCGTCGGGGCGACGCGCTTCAAGCTGCCGCGCTGGCGTGTCGCCCAGCTCCTCGACCTGCCCTCGGGCGGTGCGACCCGCGTCTCGGTCGGCGGGCCGGCCGCGCGCGGCTGGATCACCAAGCTCGCCGAGACGGTCGGGCACGCGCCCCGCGACGCGACGTTCCGCGTCGTCTCGGGCGGGATCACCGTCGTCCCCTCGCAGGAGGGCCGCGCGCTCGACGTCGATGCGTCGATTCGCGCGGTCGAGCGGGCCGCGTTCTCGCCGACGAACCGCACCGCGGCACTCGTAGTGGGGTCGGCCCAGCCCCACCGCACGACCCAGGACGCAAAGGCGATGGGCATCACGGGAGTCGTCGGCTCCTACACGACGACGTACGGCGGTACCGAGGGACGGCTCCACAACGTCGCGCTCGTCGCCAAGCTGATCGACGGCGCGCTCGTGGCGCCCGGGGCGCGGTTCTCGTTCAACCAGACGACGGGCGAGCGGAACGCCGCCAAGGGGTTCGAGGCGGCGCCGGTGATCATCAACGGCGAGCTCGAGAGCGGCATCGGTGGCGGCGTTTGCCAGGTCTCCACGACCGTGTTCAACGCTGCGTTCGAGGCAGGTCTCTCGATCGAGGCGCGGACGAACCATGCCCTCTACATCAGCCACTACCCACTCGGCCGGGACGCCACGGTCAACTACCCCGACCTCGACCTCGTCTTCCGGAACGACACCGACCACTGGCTCCTGCTCCGCACGTTCGTCGGCACGGGCTCGCTCACGGTGAACCTCTACGGGACGCCGGCGGGGCGCCGCGTCGAGACGGAGACGGCGCCGCTCGTCGCCGAGGGCAAGGTCCCGTGGAAGCGGATCGACGACGACACGCTGTTCAAGGGCGAGAAGGTCGTCGAGCAGTACGGGACGCCGCCGCGCTCGACGAGCGTCAGGCGGCGAGTCTTCGCCCCGGACGGCAAGCTGATGTACGACACGACCTGGCACAGCTACTACGTGGGCGAGCCAACGGTCGTCCTCATCGGGACCAAGCCACGCCCGAAGAAGCCCGCGAAGCCGGCGCCCGGCGACACGACCAAGCCGAAGCCCGGGACTCCGGCCGGTGCGGACGGGACCGGTGGCGCGGAGCCGCCGACGGCTACGAGCCCGATCGCGGCCTCTGGTTGAGCAGGTCGCCGAGCAGCCAGTCCGGGACACGCACGGGACGATGCGTCGTCGCATCCACCGTCGCGTGCCTCGTCGAACCGGTCGCGATCCTCTCGCCGTCGCGCTCGACGACGTACTCGTAGCGGAACCGCGCGCCTCGCGCCTCCGAGCACCGCACCTGTACCGTCAGCACGTCGTCGAAGACCGCGGCGCGCTCGTAGGTCACCTCGACGCCGGTCGTCAGCGCCTCGATTCCCCGTGCGCGGATCGCGGCGTAGCCCCCGGCCACCGCGGCGAGCAGCGCGACACGCGCCTCCTCGAACCAGACGAGGTACGAGGCGTGGTGGGCGATCCCCTGGGCGTCGGTCTCGACGAACCGAACGCGTACGACGTGGGGGAACCAGCCGTCCATGTCCGGCGAGATATATCTGGCCACGGACGATCTCGCCCGTGTCAAGGGCCGAGACGCCTGCCGGTTTCACTCAGCCGGTCCTGTAGAGCATGATTGAGCCGTGCGCAGCTTCGTCTGCCTGCTGACGCTCGGGCTCGTTGCGATCCTTTCCGCCGGCTGTGGCGGTGGCGCGGACGACTCGTCGTCGAGTGCTGCGACCCGCGCTCCTGCCACGACCACCCACGGCTCCAGCGCCAGGGTCGCGCCGCCCCCGTCCCGCTGCACGGCCGGTACCGCACGATCCTACGGGGCCGGAGGGGCGCTTGCGCTGGTCCTCCGTCGCCCCGCCTCCGCCTTCCGGACGCCGGGGGGCGCCGTCGTTGCGGCCTTCGGATTGCGGAACGCGAACGGCGTCCCGACGATCTTCCGGGCGCTTGCTGCCCGGGTCGGCAGGGACTGCTCCGCCACGTGGTACCGCGTCCAGCTGCCGATCCGGCCCAACGGTGCACAGGGGTGGGTCCGCGCGGCCGACGTGCGCTCGTATCGGGTTGAATTCGAGATCCGCGTCGACCTCTCCGACCGACTGCTGACGGTCCTCCGTCGCGGTGAGGTCTTGGCCCGCGTCCCGACTGCCGTCGGTCGCCCGGCGACTCCGACGCCGGCCGGGAGCTACTACGTGAACCAACGGCTGCTCGCGCCGGACCCCACAGGGCCATGGGGGCCGGGTGGCATCGGCATCTCCGCCTTCTCGCCCGTGCTCACCGACTGGGCTCAGGGCGGCCCCATCGCGATCCACGGGACGAACGAGCCCTGGACGATCGGGAGGGCTGCGTCGCACGGCTGCCTGCGGATCGCGAACGACGTGCTCGCTTGGCTGATCCGGCTCGTGCCCGACGGAACGCCCGTCCGCATCCAGACGTGACGACGGGGGCGACCCGATGCCAGTCATGCTATGACTGCGCAAATGGCGACGACGAATCCCACCGACGACGACGTCATTGCGCGCCTCGCGGGCAAGGGCGAGCAGGCAGTGCAACGCATCGCCGAGCTGCCGGGCGGCAACCGGGCGCTCCGCGCGTTCAACGACCTGAAGAACCGGGTCGACGAGCTCTCGCGCAAGGTCCGTGGCATCGATGCGCTGGAGCAGCGGGTCGCGAGGCTCGAGAAGGACGTCGCGGCGCTCAAGCGGGCGCAGAAGCCTGCCTCCTCGCAGAAGGCGCCGGCGCGCAAGGCCGGCCCGTAGCCGCGCTACGCCGCCGGAACCCGCACGCGCAGCGCCGACGGGACGAGCTCGAACCGCACGGGAGTCGTCCCGGGCTGCTCGCCGTCGAGGACGATCGGCAGCCGGCTAGGCGCGTCCACCCGTAGCTCCCGCGCCCGCACGATCTCCACCTTCGCATGGGAGACGTGGGTGCCGCGGTAGATCTTGGGGAACGTCGTCGCGAACTCGGCTTTGGAGAACGCGCCGATCAGCACGACGTCGAAGCGGTCGTCGTCGGGGGACGCCTCCGGCGCGACCCACATCCCGCCGGCCGTGTAGTCGCCGTTCATCGCGAGCGCCTCCAGGAGGAGCGCCTCTCGGCGCTCGCCGTCGATCTCGATCGTCATCTCGGTGGGCTGCCAGCGGCTGAACACCGCGAGCGTTGCCCAGATGAACGAGAGCCGGCCGCCGAACACCTTTGTCGTGCGGTTCGCCCGCGCGGCGATGCCTCCGCTGATCCCGGCGCCCGCGAAGTTCGCGAAGTACGCCTGCGCCTCGCCCGACGGCGTGGTGTACGTCGCCCGTCCGAGGTCGACCGTTCGGACGCGCCCCGAGCGGACGACCTCGAGTGCGCGGTCGACACTCCGCGGGATCCGCATGCTGCGTGCGAAGTCCGTCCCAGTGCCGAGCGGTACGACGCCGAGCTCGACGTCCGCTCCGACGCCCGCGCGGCCGAGGCCGTCGACGACCTCGTGCACCGTCCCGTCACCGCCGACGACGACGAGCTGGGTCGCCCCGTCTGCGACCGCACTCGCCGCGAGGTCGGCGAGGTGGCCGGGCCGCTCGCTCAACCGCGTCTCGCCCACGAGCCCCAACGCCGCCGCGCGCCGCTCGACCTCGGGCCAGCGGCGACCGGTCGACCCGTTCGCAGACGCCGGGTTGACGAGGAACACACGCGACACGGCGTTGCCGCTACGCCGTCACGACGTGGAGCGCAAGCTCGGTCATCTGGTCGACCGCCGCCCGCATCTCGTCGTCTGTGATGCGGATGAACTCGCCCTCGACCACGACGTCCGAGACGAGCAACATGCAGCCGGCCTGGATCTTCCGGAGCGCACCGAGCGTGAACAGCACGGCCGCCTCCATCTCGACGGCGAGGATCCCGCGGTCGGACCAGCGTCCCGCGAGACCGGGATCGGGCTGGTAGAAGATGTCGCTCGAGACGATCGGCCCGACGCGCACCGGCTTCCCCAGCTCCTTCGCCTGGTGCACGGCCTCGTGGACGAGCCCGAAGTCCGCGGTGGGCGCGTGGGGCTCGCCGCCGACGTAGTGGGTCGCGGTGCTGTCGGCGGGCGTCGCCGAGAGCGCGACGATCAGGTCACCCATCTTGAGATCGGGCTGCAGACCGCCGCACGTGCCGACACGCAGCAGCTTCTTGACGCCGAGCTGGACGAGCTCCTCGATGACGATGGCCGCGGAGGGACACCCCATGCCGGTCGACTGGACGGAGACCGGCTTGCCGTCGAACGTCCCCGTGTAGCCCAGCATCCCCCGCTCGGAGTTCCGCTGGACGACGTCCTCCATGAAGGTCTCGGCGATGTGCTTTGCCCGGAGCGGGTCACCCGGCAGGAGGCAGGCCTCGGCGTAGTCACCCTGGTTCGCACGTACGTGGATTGGCATGGCGGGACTCTAGTGGGCTGCGCGCTTAAGGTGTCCGCGCGATGCGGACCCGCGTGATCGAGCCCTCGACCGAGCAGATCCTCGCGTACTGCGCCGAGAGCCCGATCGAGCGGGTGTTCCTCGAGGACGTCGCGCGACGCCGGCAGGGCCGCTTCGTCGGCGTCGAGGATGAGGACGGGGTTCTGGCCGCGCTCTGCCACCTCGGCACGAACGTCGTACCCTCGGGGCTCGGCTGCGAGTCGTTCGTCGACGACGCCCGCCGGGCCGCTCCGCGGATGCTGATCGGGGAGCAGGGGGCCGTGACAGCGCTGTGGGAGGCGGGCCGCCGCAAGCTCGGGAAGGCGCGCGAGGACCGTCTCGGGCAGCCCGTTTACGTGATCCGCGAGCCGCCGAAGCCGGGGAACACGGGTCTGCGCGCGGCGCGTAGCTCCGATCTCGACCTGCTCGTCCCCGCCTGCGCGCGGGCGCATTTCGAGGAGCTGTCCGTCGACCCGCTCCAGCGCGATCCCAACGGGTTTCGCTGGCGGACGCGCGCGCAGATAGAGGAAGGCCGCTCCTGGGCCTGGATCGAGGACGGCGTGATCCTTTTCAAGGCCGAGGCCTCGGCGTGGACGCCCGAGGCGGTACAGCTGCAGCAGGTGTGGGTCGATCCCCCCGCGCGCCGGCGCGGGAATGCGGAGCGCGCCCTCCGCGACCTGATCAGGCTGCTCCTCGAGCAGGTGCCCGCAGTCTGTCTCTTCGTGCGAGCGGAGAACACGCCCGCGATCCGCCTGTACGAGGCGGTCGGCATGGACCACGTGCTCGACTACCGCAGCGTGCTCTTTTGAGGACGCTCCTCCTCGTCCGACACGCCCACGCGCGCGCCAACGCCGACGACACCGTCAGCTCGACCCCGCCGGGGGCCGGGCTGAGCGAGCAGGGCATCGAGGAGGCGATCGCCCTTCGCGACGAGCTCGCCGGGCGCGAGATCGACCTCGGCGTAGCGACACGGCTGGCGCGGACCCAGCAGACGCTCGACCTCGCGCTCGGACTCAGAGAGGTTCAGCAGACGGTCGAGCCGCTGCTCGACGAGATCGGGTTCGGTGCCTTCGAGGGAGGCACGCTCGAGCGCTACCGCGCGTGGGCCTGGAACCACCCTGCGGATGCGCCCTGCCCGGGCGGAGGCGAGAGTCGCGTGCAGGCGGCGGCTCGGTACGCAGAGGGGCTCGATGCACTGCTCGAACGCCCCGAGGACGTTCTCCTGGCGGTGTCGCACGCACTGGTCGTCCGCTACGTCGTGGACGCCTCCGACGGCATCTTCCCGGCGAACCGCGTCACGCCGGTCGGGCACGCGACCGTCCACGAGCTGTCCGCTGAGGCGGTTGCCCGCGCCGCGGAGACGCTCCGCGCCTGGGCCGTCGATCCGCGTTTCAGGGACGCGCCGCCCCACGGCTGACGCGGAGGCACACTTCCCGGAGTGGACGTCACGGAACGCGTCGAGTCGACCATCCGTCGGCACGGGCTGATCGTCCCGGCCGGCCAGGTGACATGCCTCGTCTCCGGGGGCGCCGACTCCACGTGCCTGTGGCACGTCCTCCACTCGCTCGGCTACGCCGTGCAGGCGGTGCACGTCCAGCATGGTCTCCGAGGCGAGGAGGCCGAAGCGGATGCGCGGCACTGCGCGGACGTGCTCGGAGCCGCGATCGTCAGGGCCGAGCCGCGTGGAACGGAGGCGGAGCTGCGTGACCTACGGTATGCGCTGACGGCCGACCGCGGGTTGCGCGCGACGGGCCACACCGCCTCGGATCAGGTCGAGACGGTGCTCTACCGCATCGTCTCGAGCGGCTCGATGCGCGGGATCCGCGTCAGCCGCTCCGACGGCGTCGTCCGGCCGCTCCTCTCCGTGTGGCGCGAGGAGACGGAGGCGTACTGCCGGGACGTCGGGCTCTCGTGGCGGACGGACTCGACGAACGCGTTCACCAAGCGCGGGTTGATCCGCGAGCGGCTCCTGCCGTTGCTCGAGGAGCTCGACCCACGCGCGCGACAGAGCCTCCTCGCTCTCGGCGAGGAGCGACCGCGGCTGCCGCGTCGCCTCGAGGCCTCGCTCGTCGAGCTCGTCTCCTCCCTCGAGGGCACGCGCCGCGCCGATCTCGGCGGCGGCATGCGCGCGGTGCGCTCGTACGACATGCTGCGCCTCGAGGGCACAGTCAAGTGGGGCCCGTGGCGCCTCGAGAGCGATCTTCCCGGCCTCGTCGTCCGCTCGCGCCGGCGCGGCGATCGTCTCGCTGGGCGCTCGCGTAAGGTGCAGGACGTGCTCGTGGACGCGAAGGTGCCACGCGACGAGCGTGACGACTGGCCACTCGTAGCAACGGTCGACGGTGCCGTCGTGACGGTCGTAGGCGTCGCCGAGGCGCCTGGTTGGGAGGGCGCGGTGCGCGCCGTCCGGGAGGACGCATGACCTCGGTTCATGCCGATGTCGGCGAGGTGCTGATCGACGGGGAGACGCTGCGGAGCCGCATCGTCGAGCTCGGCGCCGAGATCTCCGGGGACTACGAGGGCCGGGACCTGCTGCTCGTCGGCGTCCTCAAGGGCGCGATCTTCTTCATCTCCGACCTGATGCGTGAGCTGACGGTGCCGTGCGAGGTCGACTTCATGGCGATCTCCAGCTACGGCGCGGCGACCGACTCCTCGGGCGTCGTGCGGATCCTCAAGGACCTCGAGATCAACATCTCGGGACGCGACGTGCTCGTCGTGGAGGACATCATCGACTCGGGCCTTACCCTCTCGTACCTGAGGCGCACGCTGGGAGCGCGGAAGCCTGCGTCGCTCGAGATCTGCGCGCTCCTCACCAAGCCCGAGCGGCGGGAGGTCGAGGTTCCCGTTCGCTACGTCGGGTTCGAGATCCCGAACCGCTTCGTGATCGGGTACGGGCTGGACTTCGCCGAGCGATATCGCAACCTCCCATATATAGGGGTCCTGCACCCCGATCTCGTGCCGAACGGCCTCTGAAGCAGGGAATTTCCGGTTACGTGCGCCTTCCCGGGGGGCTGGCGCACGGAGGGCACGCTGCTACCCTCCGAAGCACGTGAACCGTTTCTTCCGCAGCGCGCTGTTCCCGCTGGTCGTGATCGTGCTGCTCGTGTATCTCGCGAGCCAGACCCTCATGCCGCGACGCGACGGCGGGAAGGACCTGACGTACTCCCAGTTGATCGACGAGACGAAGAAGGGGAACGTCAGCGACGTGACGTTCTCGCCGAATCGCCAGTCGATCGAAGCCGTCCTCGACTCGGGTACGAAGGTGAAGGTCAACTACCCGTCGCCCGAGTCGCAGGCCAACTACGAGAAGGTCCTCCAGGCCAACAACGTCACGTACGACTCAAAGGGCATCGGCACGAGCGCGTGGTGGGCGCTCCTGACCGGCTTCCTCCCGTTCCTGCTCCTGATCGGGTTCTGGATCTTCCTGATGAACCAGATGCAGGGCGGCGGCTCCAAGGTGATGAGCTTCGGGAAGAGCCGCGCGAAGCGCATGTCGCCCGACTCGCCGAAGGTCACGTACAAGGACGTGGCCGGTGCGGACGAAGCCGTGGAAGAGCTCCAGGAGATCAAGGAGTTCCTCGAGAACCCGAAGAAGTTCCAGGCGCTCGGCGCGCGGATCCCGAAGGGCGTTCTCCTCTACGGGCCCCCCGGCACCGGTAAGACGCTCCTTGCTCGCGCGACCGCGGGCGAGGCCGGCGTGCCCTTCTTCTCGATCTCCGGCTCGGACTTCGTCGAGATGTTCGTCGGCGTCGGCGCCTCCCGCGTCCGCGACCTGTTCGAGCAGGCGAAGCAGGCGAGCCCCTGCATCATCTTCATCGACGAGATCGACGCGGTCGGCCGCCACCGTGGCGCTGGTCTGGGCGGCGGCCACGACGAGCGCGAGCAGACGCTCAACCAGCTGCTCGTCGAGATGGACGGGTTCGAGCTGAAGGACAACATCATCCTGATCGCGGCCACCAACCGGCCCGACATCCTCGACCCGGCGCTCCTGCGGCCCGGACGCTTCGACCGCCAGATCGTGGTCGACCGACCCGACCGCAAGGGTCGCCAGCAGATCCTCGATGTGCACGCGAAGGGCAAGCCGCTCGCGCGCGAGATCGACCTCGACGTCCTCGCGGCCGCGACGCCGGGCTTCACCGGCGCCGACCTCGCGAACGTGATCAACGAGGCCGCGCTGCTCTCCGCGCGACGCGGCTCGAAGACGATCGGCCAGTCGGAGCTCGAGGAAGGGATCATGCGCGTGATCGCCGGGCCCGAGAAGAAGTCGCGGCTGTTCTCGGAGAAGGAGCGGAAGATCACCGCGTACCACGAGATGGGCCACGCGCTCGTCGGCTACTACCTCGAGGGCACGGACGAGGTGCACAAGATCTCGATCGTCAGCCGCGGCCAGGCACTCGGGTACACGATCTCCCTGCCGGCGGAGGACCGCTACCTGACGACCAAGGGCACGCTGATGGACCAGATGGCGATGACCCTCGGTGGCCGCGCGGCGGAGGAGCTCGTCTTCAACGAGGTCACGACGGGCGCGGCGAACGACATCGAGCGCATCACGTCGACCGCGAAGCAGATGATCATGCGCTTCGGCATGAGCGAGAAGCTCGGCCCGCGCGTGCTCGGCCGCAACCACGACATGCCGTTCCTCGGACGCGAGATGGGTGCCGAGCCGGACTACTCGGAGGAGATCGCGAAGGAGATCGACGACGAGATCCGGCGCGTGATCGAGGAGGCGCACGACAAGGCGACGAACGTCCTGCGTGAGCACCTGGCCGAGCTGCACAAGCTCGCGGCGATCCTCATCGAGCGCGAGACGATCGACAAGATCCAGTTCGAGCGGCTGCTCCAGGGCGAATCGGAGGAGGCGGTCTTCGCCGAGGAGCCGTCCACGACGCCGCCGGCGGCCGAGGAGCCCGACGCCGAGAAGAAGCCGGCTCTCCGCCCGTCGCCCAGGCCGCTCCCCGGCGCGGCGATGCAGCCGCCGCCCGATCCCGCGGCCTCGTAGCGTCCCTCCACAGACGCGGCACCGCGCGGTACGGTCGGCGCGATGAGCCCCGTGTTCCTCGAGCGCTGGCCCCGGCCGTCCGTGATGGGGATCGTCAACGTGACCCCGGACAGCTTCTCGGACGGCGGCTCGTTCCGGTCGGCGGCCGAGGCGGCCGCCGCTGCGCAGGCGATGCTCGACGCGGGCGCTGCCCTCGTCGACGTCGGAGGCGAGTCGACCAGGCCGAATGCCGATCCGGTCTCGCTCGACGAGGAGCTCGGACGGGTCCTGCCGGTGCTCGAGGCGCTTCCTGGCCGTCCGTTCTCCGTCGACACGTCGCGCGCAGAGGTCGCACGCAGGGCGTTGGCCCTTGGAGCCGTGATCGTCAACGACGTGACCGCGCTCCGGCGCGACCCGAAGCTCGCCGAGGTCGTCGCCGACGCGGGCGTCGACGTGTGCCTGATGCACATGCGGGGAACCCCCCGGACGATGCAGGACGCCCCGCGCTACGACGACGTCGTCTCCGACGTCACCTCGTTCCTCGAGGAGCGGATCGCGTTCGCGGTGGAGGCGGGGATCGCCGAGGACCGGATCTGCGTCGACCCGGGGATCGGGTTCGGGAAGACGCCCGACCACAACCTCGAGCTTCTCCGGCGACTCGACCGGATCGTGTCGCTCGGGCGCCCGGTGGTCGTGGGCGTGTCGCGCAAGTCGACTCTCGCGCGCGTCCTCGGCGAGCCGGGGGCCGTCGGGAGCGACGCGGCCTCTGTCGGCGCCGCCGTGGCGGCCTTCGACCGGGGCGCCGCTGTGTTCCGGGTCCACGACGTGCGGCCGCACGTCGAGGCACTCGCGGCCGCGGCGGCCGTGGAGCGGGGAAGCGTTCACGCATGACGATCGAGCTCGCGGGCATCGAGCTCTTCGGCTTTCACGGGGTGCTCGAGGCGGAGCGGACGCAGGGACAGCGGTTCCTTGTCGATCTCGACCTGGCGCTCGACGGCGAGACCGCGACCGCCGCAGCGGCAAGCGACCGCATCGAGGACGCGGTCGACTATCGCGACGTCCTCGCCGCCGTACGGGACGTCTCCGACGCCCACGCCTACCACCTCCTCGAGGCGTTCGCCTCGGCCATCGCCGAGTCCTTGCTCGACCGTTTTCCGCTCTCCGCGGTCAGGGTGCGGGTGCGGAAGCCGGAGGTCGTGCTCTCGACGCCTGTCGAGCACGCCGCCGTCGTCGTCGAGCGCGCGCGTTAGCGCTTCGCGGGCCGCTTGAGCGCGGCCGAGCTCAGCGACAGCTGGTAGCTCGCGCTGAGCGTCGTCGACGGGAGGGTCACGGCGGCGTACGCCCAGCGTCCCTTGCCCCTGTTGTCGTAGACGAGGCGCTCGCTGGTGCCCGGCGTGATCGCCCGTGCGAGCCGGCCGCTCGTTGCGAACCGGCCGACAACGGTGGGTGCGGTGCTCGTGAACAACGAGAGGTCACCGTTGTCGGTCGCCTCGAGGCTCGCAACGATACGGCGCTTCGCAGGGAGCCAGACGCGGAAGACGTCCCGCGGGTCCTCCCACCTGTCGACGCGACCGGCGATCCTGCCGATCCGCTTCGCTGATGTCGTCAGCGGCGGCTGCTTGCTCAGGTACATGTCCTTCGCGGGGTTCACCTCGTCGACGTCGTCGTTGGGCTCGAAGGGGTCGTTCTCCGGCGCCGGTAGCGCAAGCGCCGCGGCGACGTCGAGGCTCCCGAAACCGGATGCCGTGTCGCGGCCAGGTGGGCCGATGTCTCGCGCAGACCGGCGCAGGACCTCGGCGATCTGCGATGCCGTCAGCTCGGGACGGACGGTCCAGATCCACGCAGCCGCGCCGGCGACGATGGGTGAGGAAAAGCTCGTGCCATCCTCGGGCTGCCAGTTCCCCCCGAGCGCGCTTGCGACGAGGATCCCGACCCCCGGGGCCGAGAGATCGACGTAGTTCGAGCGGCTCGAGAACGACGCGACCGCACCGGACGCGTCGGTCGCGGCGACGGTCGTCACGTGCGGAAGCGCAGCGGGATAGCCGAGCGGGCTCCCCTCCTCGCCGCTATTGCCCGAGGCTGCGACGACGAGCGACCCGAGCGCCACTGCCTGCCTGACCGCGAGCTCGACCGCGAGGTCGCGGGTGCCACCGACACTGAGATTGATCACGCCGCGGCCCGCGCGAGCCGCGGCGAGGATCCCTGCCGCGATCTCGCCCGAGTCGAGCCGCGTGCCGGAGCCGAGCGCAGCGTCCCACGAACGCAGCACGGCCTGCGGGTAGATCCCGACGGTGCCAATCCCGTTCGCCGGTGCTCCGATCACCGAGGCGACGGACGTCCCGTGCTCGCCGCCCACCCCGACGGGCTCCTGCGAATTCAGGGCTACCAGGTCCGGCCGGCCGACGAACTCGGGGTGGGCGAAGTCCACGCCCGAGTCGACGATCGTGATCGGAACGCCCGGGCCGGGAGGCGTGAGTCCGTCGATTCCAATCTGCTGACGCCAGGTCTCCTCCGCCTCGAGGGGGTCGGGAGTCACGGTGCGCTGGGCGACGGCATACGTCCGCTCGGGCTGCGACGCTTCGACGGCGCCGTCGGCGCGCAGGCGCGGCACGAGCGCGGAGGGCACGCGCCAGAGACGAAGCTGCGCGTCGATCTGCGTGGCTCCCGCAGCAACGAGCGAGGCAGGCTCGGAGCACGCTGCGTGGGCGGTCAGCCGGACGGTCGAGGCCGGAGCGGACGCTGACGCCTGGGCGGCAGGAGCACCGACGACCGCGACGGCTGCGACAAAGAGTACGAGGGCGAGCCGGCTCACTGTCAGAGTGATACCGATGGTCACGCAGCTCGATGAGCAGAAAGTGGGGGCATCGGTTAAGACGCTGTTATGGGCAGTAGCCTCGGTGTGGTGCGCGCATACGTCGGGCTGGGGTCGAATCTCGGGGATCGCGAGGGCGTGATCGCGGACGCGATCTCCGCGCTCGGATCGCATCCCACCATCGAGGTGATCCAGGTCTCGTCGCTTCGCGAGACGGACCCGTGGGGACCGGTCGAGCAGCCGCGGTTCCTGAACGGGGCCGTCGCGCTCGAGACGACTCTTGGGCCGCGCGACCTGCTCGGAACGCTCCTCGAGATCGAACGCCGGCTCGGGCGGATCCGCCACGAGCGCTTCGGGCCGCGGACCATCGACCTCGACCTGTTGGTCTACGGCGATGTCGTGCTCGACGAGCCGGGTCTGACGGTTCCACACCCGCGACTCCGCGATCGCGCGTTCGCTCTCGAGCCGCTCGCCGAGCTCGATCCGCGCCTGGTCGTGCCGGGGCAAGGCGCTGTCGCCGAGCTCCTCGCAGCGCTTCCCGAGACGAGCGGCGGCTGACGCGACACGGCGCGACCGGGCCACGGCCGGAGGGGACTACACTCCCGACATGAGCCATCTCGACGAGCTCGACGAGTTCGAGGCGGAGCTCGAGCTACAGCTGAAGCGCGAGTACACGGCGGTGTTCCCGCTGTTCCGGTACTGCGTGCTCACGCAGGACGCGACGTACCTCTGCAACACGCTCGATCTGAAGGTCGTGCCGCAGGCGAGCTATCCGTTCTTCCACGCGCAGATGGAGGACGTCTGGGTCTGGGACAAGAACCGGCCAACGCGGATCATCCCGCGCGCCGAGGTCTACACCTCCGGTGACGTCACCATCGAGGAGCTCCGCGGCGAGGACGACGAGCCGCGCCTCACGGCCGAGGCGCTCGCGGAACGGCTCGGCGAGGCGCGCCGCGTAGACGACGACGAGTTCTGAAGCTTGCTCGCCAAGCAGGATTCGGCGGGAGCCGAATCCTGCGGCTTGATCCCCGCCTGCGGCGGGGCACACCCCTGAAGGCGTCGCCTTCGGCGCCGCAACTGCGTTCGGGCCGGGGCGCGCATCTCGTCGTTCTGGTGGCGCTCTGATTCACTAGCGCCGTGCTTCTCGCAGTCGACGTCGGCAACACACAAACGGTCCTCGGGCTCTACGACGGCGAGCGCCTGACGGACCACTGGCGGCTCGCGACCGAAGTGACGCGGACGGGCGACGAGCTGAGCGTGCTGCTCGGCGGGCTCCTCGATCCGGACGCGATCGAGGCGATCTGCCTCTCGACCACCGTGCCGATGCTCCTGCGTGAGTGGGAAAGGCTCGCCGCGCGCTGGGCGCACGCGCCGCTCCTCGCCGTCGGGCCGGGGATCCGGACGGGGATCCCGATCCGCTACGACGACCCGCGCGAGGTGGGGCCGGACCGGATCGTCAACTCCGTCGCGGCGAAGGCGCGGTTCGGTGCCCCGGTGATCGTGGTCGACTTTGGCACGTCGACCAACTTCGACGTCGTCTCACCGGCCGGCGAGTACATCGGCGGCGTCCTCGCGCCCGGGATCGAGACCTCGATGGACGCGCTCTTCGCGCGCGCCGCACGGCTCGTCCGCGTGGAGTACGTCGAGCCGCCGACCGTCGTCGGGAAGACGACCGTCGCGGGCCTCCAGTCGGGGCTCGTCTACGGCTTCGCCGGTCAGGTGGACGGAATCGTCGCGGCGATCCGGCGGGAGCTCGAGGCCCCCGACGCACCGGTGGTCGCGACGGGAGGTCTCGCGGAGCTCGTCGCGCCGCACTCCGCCGCGATCGCGCACGTCGACCCGTTTCTCACACTCGACGGACTGCGCTTGGTCTGGGAGCTGAACCGGTGATGCCCGATCCAGGTGCCCTTGCCCTCTTTGCCGTCGCCTCGTTGGCGCTTGCGGTCGTCCCGGGCCCCGCTGTGCTGTACATCGTCGCCCAGAGCGTCCCGGGTGGCCGCCGGGCGGGGGTCGCCTCGGCGCTCGGCGTCTCGACCGGCGGCCTCTGTCACGTCGCCGCGGCCGTGATCGGCCTGTCCGCCCTGCTGGCCGCCTCCGCGGAGGCGTTCACCGTGGTCAAGCTGCTCGGCGCTGCGTACCTCGTCTACCTCGGGATCCGCGCGTTGCTCAGCGGCGAGGACCGGATCGGCGGACGCGAGGTCGAGACGACTTTGGGCCGCACGTACCGGCGTGGTGTCGTGGTCAACATCCTGAACCCGAAGACCGCGCTGTTCTTCGTCGCGTTCCTGCCCCAGTTCGTCGATCCGGACGGCTCCACGCGCGGTCAGCTGGCCCTCCTCGGGCTGACGTTCGTCGTGATCGCGTTGGCAAGCGACATGGTCTGGGCGCTCGTCGCGGGAACCGCCGGCGGGGTGCTCCGCCGGAGCCCGACGTTCCTCCGGGCTCAGCGGTACGTCTCGGGAACGATCCTCGTCGGCCTCGGCGCGCTCGCCGCGACCGCGGGCCGCAACAGCTGACACACAACGCCGCTGAGGTGTTCCTGGCGTGTCGCTGAGCGCGGGCGGCCGGAGGGGATAGTGCTGGAGCACAGACCCGGAGAGCCGCGCGCGCTCAGCGGCGCGAGCCGTCGCCGGAGGCCGGCTCCGCCGGCCGGGAGGCGACGACGGCCAGGGACGTCTCAGCCGCCTCCGTAGATCGAGATCGGGAGCTCGAGCGTGACGGCGTCGCCGGGCGGGACCTCCGCCTCCAGCCGTTCGACGAGCTCGATCGCGTTCGGTGCCGCCGCGAACAGCCGGGCCTCGGCCTCCTCGGTCGAGTCGAGCACGACGAGCTCCTGCTTGAACTCGCGTGGAAACCGCCCGTGGCCGAGGTACCAGCCGTAGAACTTCTTCAGGAACCCGCTCGCGCGGCGCTCGCCGAGCTCGCACACGGCCTCGCGAAGGAACAGGACGAGCTCCGCGACGATCTCCTCCCGCGACGGCTCGCGGGCACCTCCGTCCACGATCTCCTCGAGCACCCACGGATTGCCCTGCGCCGCGCGGCCGACCATCACCGCCGCCGCACCTGTGCGCTCCAGCACGTCGCAGGCGTTCTCGTGGGAACAGATGTCGCCCGACGCGATCACCGGCACGTCGACGAGCGAGACGAGCTCCGCGGTGAGCGCGTGGTCGGCGGCGCCGGTGTACATCTGCTGGGCCGAGCGGGGATGGAGCGTCAGGGCCGCTGCGCCCGCGTCGACGAGCCGTGGCCCGACCGCGAGGCAGTCGCGCGACCCGTCACGCATCCCGCGGCGCAGCTTCACGGTGACCGGGATGTCGACCGCGTCGGCGATGGACGCGACGATGCGCGCTGCGTGCTCGGGGTCGTCGAGGAGCGTTGCGCCCGCGCCGGTCTTCGTCACCTTGCGGACGGGGCAGCCAAAGTTGAGGTCGACGAGGTCGGCGCCCGCGTCCTCGATCATGCGCGCCGACTCGGCCATCGCGAACGGGTCGGAGCCGAACAGCTGGATCGCCAGTGGATGTTCGTCCGAGGCCACGCGGAGGTAGCCGAGCGTCCGCTCGTTGCGGTGCTCGATCCCCGCGCTCGAGACCATCTCCGAGCAGACGAGGCCCGCGCCGAAGCGCCGTCCCTGGCGCCGGAACGACTGCACGCTGACGCCCGCCATCGGCGCCAGGACGAGCCGAGTCGGGATCTGGACCGGCCCGATCGACCAGGGCTCTCGGAGGTCGGCCATCGTCGAAAAGAGATGGTAGACGCCTCTCTGCCGCGCGCTGATCAGGGGGTTGCGCGACCCGGCATGCCGGAGCTACCATGCGCGTCCGCGTGGCGCAATCGGGCGCCTCGTTCTGTATTGGCAACGACTGTTTGGAGGCCTTCCGCTGAAGGACGTGCTCCTCACACCCGAGGGCTACGAGGCCCTGAAAGGCGAGCTTGACACCCTGCGCGGCGACCGTCGGCGCGAGATCGCCGAGCGCATCCGGACCGCTCGGGAGTTCGGCGACATCGCAGAGAACGCCGAGTACGACGACGCCAAGAACGAGCAGGCGATGCTCGAGCACAAGATCGCCCAGCTCGAGGAGAGGCTCGCCCATGCCCGTGTGATCGACACCGACGACGTCGACACGAGCGTCGTCTCGGTCGGCTCCGTCGTCCGGCTGCGCGACGTCGACGCGAAACAGACCGTCGAGTACCACATCGTCGGCTCCGCGGAGGCAAACCCGGCGGAGCAGAAGCTGTCCAACGAGTCGCCGGTGGGCAAGGCGATCATCGGCCACAAGAAGGGCGAGACCGTCGAGGTCACCACGCCGCGGGGCTCCGTGGTGAAATTCAAGATCATGGAGATCAAGGCCGCCTGAGGTCTCCTCGCGTCGGGTGCGTGCCCGGCGCTCGTCGAGCCTGCGCGCAGGCCCCGTAGACTCGACCGCCATGACCGCGCCGAAGCGCTTCCCCGACCGGGACGAGATCGCGGCGATCCGAGCGGAAACGGAGCCGCTCGAGAACGGCGGGTCGGCCGAGGCGGAGGGGCGGATCGCGGGGCGCGCGATGGCGCGGCGCGAGATGGGGAAGCTCGTCTTCCTCGACGTCGTCGATCGCTCCGGACGCATTCAGGCGATCTGCGACACGGCCGTCACTGGCGAGATCGAGGTGCACCTCGGCGACGTGGTCGGCATCGTCGGCAAGCCCGCCAAGTCCCGCCGCGGCGAGCCGTCCGTGCTCGCAGAGAGCGTCGAGATCCTCTCGCGCAACACTCAGCCCCTCCCCGACACGTTCCATGGCCTGACCGACGTCGAGCTCCGGTACCGCAAGCGCTACCTCGACCTCCTGATGAACGACGAGACGCGCGAGGTGTTCCTCACGCGGGCGCGGATCGTAAGCGCCATTCGCCGGATCCTCGATGAGTGGGGGTTCGTCGAGGTCGAGACGCCCATCCTCCAGCCGCGCTACGGCGGGGCGTTCGCCCGCCCGTTCACGACCCACCACAACGAGCTCGACGCCGACCTCTACCTGCGGATCGCGACCGAGCTCTACCTCAAACGGCTGATCGTCGGCGGCCTCGAGCGTGTCTACGAGATCGGCAAGGACTTCCGCAACGAGGGCGTCTCGTTCAAGCACAACCCCGAATTCACGATGCTCGAGTGGTACGAGGCGTACGCGGACTACACCGACACGATGGTGCGAATCGAGCAGCTGATCGAGCGAGTCGCGCGCGACGTGCGCGGGTCGAGCACGGTGAGCTTCCGCGGGAAGGAGATCGACCTCGCCGGCCCGTGGCGGCGCGTGACGTTCGTGGCGTCGCTCGAGGCGCACGAGCTGTGGACGCGCGACGCGGACGAGCTGCGCGCGCACCTGACGGAACGGGGCGTCGACACGGAGGCAGACAAGGACTGGACGCAGCTCGTCGACCATGCGTTCTCCCACTACGTCGAGCCGGACCTGATCCAGCCCACGATCGTTCACGACTACCCGGTCGAGCTGTCGCCCTTCGCCAGACCGACCGACGGCGACCCGACGCTCACCGAGCGCTTCGAGTACTTCGCGGGGGGGATGGAGCTCGGTAACGCGTTCACGGAGATCAACGACGCCGCGATGCAGCAGGCACGGTTCGAGCAGCAGTCCGAGCAGGTCGAGGGCGAGCGCGGCGACCCCGACTACGTCGAGGCGCTGTCCTACGGAATGCCGCCCACCGGCGGAATCGGCCTCGGCATCGACCGGCTCGTGATGCTGCTCACGGGCAGGGAGTCGATCCGGGACGTCGTGCTGTTTCCGGCGCTCAGGCCCGCCCAGAGCTAGACCGCGCCTGGCCCGAGGGCGAGCACGTGACTCCCTGTTCGGTCATGGACATTCCGGGTGTCGTGCATACGATGACTTTCGTGCGCCGCATCGTGCTCATCCTGGTCGCCGCGCTCGTCGTGCTCGTCGGCGCGGCGACCGTCGAGGCGGCGAACCCCGTCGTCGCGGCGGCGAAGCGCACAGCCGACGCTCGGAGCTCGCTGTTCGACATGCAGATGACGGTCGAGGCCGGCGGCCAGCGAGTGTCGATCACCGGAACCGGCGCGATGCGCGGGCAGGACACCGCAAAGCTGGCGATGCGGACCAGCGCGGCCGGCAAGAGCATCGCATTCGACATGCTGATGCTGCGCGAGGCCGGCCGCGCCGTGATGTACATGCGTTCGCCGACGTTCAGTGCGTCGTTGCCGAAGGGAAAGACCTGGATGCGGCTCGATCTCGATCTCGCCGCGTCGAAGCTCGGCGTCGACTACTCGGAGCTGATCGAGACGTCGCGGACGCTCGGTCCGCTCGAGCACGGGCTCGTTTCCACCAAGCGAGTGGGATCCGCCACGATTGCCGGCAAGCCTGCCACGCAGTACCGCGCCGTGATCGACACGAAGCGGGCGGCGAAGGAGGTCCCGGCGTTCGCCAAGCAGCTCCGCGCGATCGAGCGCGCGGGCGTCCGCCTCCCGCGTCTCACCGAGGACGTGTGGGTCGGGAGCGACGGCCGGATCAGCCGGGTCGGCTTCGCGATCCCGCTCGTGCAGCAGGGCGTCCGTGCGACGAGCTCGATGACGATGACGTTCCGCGCCTACGACGTGCCGGTGTCGGTCTCGGCGCCGCCGCGCGCGCAGGTCTTCGACTTCAGCTGAGCCCGCCGCCGACCGCGAGCGCTCCGCGCTCGAAGGCGACGACGTCCGTGAGGATGTCGTCGAGCGAGCGCTCGGGAGCCCAGCCGACCACGGCGCCGATCTTCTCGATCGAAGGGATCCGGTGCAGCATGTCCTCGATCCCCTGGCCGTAGACCTGGTCGTAGGGCACGTGGCGGATCACCGAGCTCGACCCCGTCAGCTCGATGACGCCCCGGGCGAGCTCGAGGATCCCGATCCGATTCGGGGAGCCGACGTTGTAGATCTCGCCCGAGCGGCCGCGCTCCATCAGGCCACGGAGCGCACGGGTCGTGTCCTCGACG
>CAWCCO010000002.1:0-78546 GCA_963794115.1 uncultured Actinomycetes bacterium
AGCAGCCGGTGCGCGGCGGCCTCGTGCTGCCGTTGCTCGAGGAGAGCGACGCGCAGAGCCTGCTGGGCGTGCTCACACGCGAGAAGGGACGACATTTCAGCGAGGAGGACGTGGACGCGCTCGACGGCGTCGTCCGGGTCGCCCGGTCCCCGGTCGCCCGCGCGCTCAACCTCCGCGCGCCCGACGTCGTGCCCGAGATCGACCTCCTCACGAACCTCCTCGACAAGCAGTCCTTCGCCGCCGTCGTCGAACGCGAGATCGTCCGCGCCCGCCTGGCGGGCCATCCGCTCTCTCTCCTCATGGTTGACGTCGACCGGCTGACGAGCCTGAACGCGCGCCTCGGTCTCGACGGCGCAGACGGCGTCCTCCACGAGCTGGCAAAGCGACTCCAGGGGGCGATCCACCATCTCGACTACACCTTCCGGCTCGGTGGGGGGCGATTCGCGGTGCTGCGGCCCGGCTCCGAGTCCGGCCAGGCGCGGGAGCTCTACGAGAGCGTCTGCGCAGACATCGCGGCGACCCCGCTCGTCGCAGGCGAGGTCGTCTCGCTCTCGGCCGGCGTGGCCGAGCTCGTGACGAGGGACGACGCGGGATCGTTCGCCGCCCGCGCGGAGGCCGGCCTCCAGCAGGCGAAGCTCAATGGCCGAGGCACGCTCGTGCTCGAGCCGGGCCAAGAGGTCACGCGCGAGGCGCTCGTCCTGCGCGCCGCGTCCGGGGAGCCCGGCCGCCGGAGTTGACGGCGACGCGGCGCGATGAGCGTCTGGGTTCCCGTGCTCCTGGGCTTGGCGCTCGTCCTCGTCCTCGTCGTCATCGTGGTCGTCGTCCGCCGTCGTGCGATCGCCCGGGAGACGCAACGGACGCTCGAGCTCACCGGCCTTGCCGAGCAGCTCGGGCTCTCGCTCGCGCAGGTGCGTCCACCAAGCTTCCCTCCGATCGAGCCGTCCGCCCCCGAGCCGGGCGCGGTCGCGCCGCTCGTCGCCGACCGGCTGCCGGGACGCGCCGCATTCCTCGAGGCGGTGGCCGCCGAGGTCGAGCGCGCCAAGGCCGGAGCCGCCCGCCTCACCGCCGCGCTCGTCCGGGCCGCCGGCGATGCGGACAGCGCGACGCTCGTCGTGGCCGTGGACGAGATCGCCGGGCGGCGCGCCTACGCCGTCGGCCCGAGCGCGGTGGCGTTTACCCTGCCCGGCCTCGGTCGGGCCGACGGGCTTGCGGCCCTGGCGCGCATCGCGTCGCGGGCCCCGTCGAGCGGTCGCGCGGTGGAGTGGAAACCGGAGGAGACGCCGGTGGAGCTCGTCGCGCGGCTCCTCGAGCAGCCGCGCGACGCGTAGCCGGGCTCGGGCCCGCGAGGGGGCGGGCCCGAGCCGTCGGCGTCAACGATCAGGCGTCGTCTTCCGGGACGCCCGCATCCGGGAGCTCGGGCAGCTCCGGCAGCTCGGGCAGATCGGCGTCGTAGTCGAGGCCGAGCGCCGAGAGGTCGAGCCCCTCGCCGTCCCCGATCTCCTCGAGGGCGGCGAGCAGCTCCGCCTCCGTGCCGCCGCCGAACATGGCCGCGGGCAGCGGCTCGGTCGGCTCGATGTCGATACCGCGGTACTTCTTGAGACCCGTGGCCGCCGGGATCAGCTTCCCGATGATCACGTTCTCCTTCAGTCCGAGGAGCCGGTCGACCTTGCCCTCGATCGCGGCGTCCGTGAGGACCTTCGTCGTCTCCTGGAAGGAGGCGGCCGAGAGGAACGACTCCGTCGCGAGCGAAGCCTTCGTGATCCCGAGGATCAGCGGCTCGAAGGTCGCAAGCTCGCCCTTCGCAGCCTTCGCGGCGTCGTTGGCCCGCTCGAGCACGACCTTGTCGACGAGCTGGCCGGGCAGGAGCTCCGTGTCGCCGGGGGTCTCGACGCGCACCTTCTTCATCATCTGGCGAACGATGAGCTCGATGTGCTTGTCGTGGATGTCGACGCCCTGCGACTTGTAGACCTTCTGCACCTCTCCCACGAGGTACTGCTCGGTCGGGGTCGAGCCTCGCCCCGCACGGGTGTGCAGGTCGAGTAGCTCGGTCGGGTTGAGCGAGCCCTCGTTCAGCGGGTCGCCCTGGGCGACGGTCTCGCCCACCCGGGCGAGCATCCGTGTGCGGCGCGGGAAGGAGTACTCCTTCACGGGCAGCGGCTCACCGTCGGCGTCGAGCTCCCCCGGGGTGACGGTCACGACCGTCGTCCGCTCCTGCTCCTCGATCTCGACCTTGCCGCCGAACTCCGCGAGCGTCGCGGCGCCCTTGGGGTTCCGCGCCTCGAAGATCTCGACGACGCGCGGGAGGCCGTGCGTGATGTCCGCACCCGCGACACCACCGGTGTGGAAGGTGCGCATCGTCAGCTGCGTGCCCGGCTCGCCGATCGACTGCGCGGCGACGATGCCGACTGCATCGCCGATCTCGCACATGTCGCCGGTCGCGAGGAACGTGCCGTAGCACGCCCGGCACACGCCGACCTCGCTCCGGCACTTGAGCACCGTGCGGACCGGCAACGTCGCCTCGTCGGCATGCTCCTCGAGCTGCTCCGCGATCTCCTGCAGCCTCGGCTTCGTGAGGAGCTCGCCCTTCTCGGCGAGCAGCGTCTTGCCGGGCTTGCCGTCACGCAGCGGCTTGCGCACGTCGGTCGCGAGCACCCGCCCCGCGGCGTTCAGGTTCGGCTGGCCGTCGAGAATGACGGGCAGCTCGATGTGGCCCTCGGTGCCGCAGTCATCCTCGCGGATGATCACGTCCTGCGAGACGTCGACGAGGCGGCGTGTGAGGTACCCCGAGTCGGCCGTGCGGAGCGCCGTGTCGGCGAGCCCCTTGCGGGCGCCGTGCGTCGAGATGAAGTACTCGAGCACGGAGAGACCCTCCATGAAGTTCGCCTTGATCGGGCGCTCGATGATCTCGCCCTTCGGGTTGGCCATGAGGCCGCGCATCCCGGCGAGCTGACGGATCTGGTTGAAGGAGCCGCGCGCGCCCGAGTTGGCCATCATGAAGATGGAGTTCGTCTGGCGCAGGTTGTCCTTCATCGCGTCGGCGACCTTGTCGGTGGCCTCCGTCCAGATCGCGACGACCCGCTCCTTGCGCTCCTCCTCGGTCATCAGGCCGCGCTCGTACTCGAGCTCGACCTTCGCGACGCGCTCCTCGTACTCGGCGAGGATCTCCTCCTTCGAGGGCGGGATCACGATGTCGTTCTTCGAGACCGTGATGCCCGCGCGTGTCGCGTAGCGGAACGCGAGCGACTTGATCGTGTCGAGCACGCTCGCGACGACGTAGGCGCCGTAGCGTCCGACGAGGCGGTCGATCGTCGCGTCCAGCTCGCGCTTGGTGAGCGGCTGGTCGACCACGAGCGGCTCGCGGTCGCCGTCCTTCACGGCGTCCTCGAGCGAGCGGTCGATCTCACTCTCGAAGACGACACGCCCCGGCGTGGTGAGCCGCACCTCGTCGCCCGAGCGAACCTCGACCGGGTCCTGGAGGCCGACCTGCTCGGACTCGAGCGCGAACTCGACCTGCTCCTCGGTCGCGAAACGGCGGAGGCCCTTGACCCCCAGCTGCTTCGCGAGCTCCTCGGAGGTGACCGCGGTGAGGTCGTGCTCGCAGTACGTCAGGTAGTACGCGCCGAGGACCATGTCCTGCGTCGGCGTCGCGAGCGGCCGCCCGTGCGCCGGCGAGAGGATGTTGTTCGAGGAGAGCATCAGGATCCGTGCCTCCGCCTGGGCCTCGGCCGAGAGCGGGAGGTGGACAGCCATCTGGTCACCGTCGAAGTCCGCGTTGAACGCATGGCAGACGAGGGGGTGCACCTGGATCGCCTTGCCCTCCACGAGCACCGGCTCGAACGCCTGGATCCCGAGGCGGTGCAGCGTCGGCGCCCTGTTCAGCAGGACCGGATGCTCCGCGATGACCTCCTCGAGCACGTCCCAGACCTCCGGCACCATCGACTCGACGTACTTCTTCGCCGCCTTGATGTTCTGCACGGACTTTCGCTCGACGAGCCGGCTCATGATGAACGGCTTGAAGAGCTCGAGCGCCATCAGCTTCGGCAGCCCGCACTGATGCAGCTTCAGGCTCGGCCCGGCGACGATCACCGAGCGGCCCGAGTAGTCGACCCGCTTGCCGAGCAGGTTCTGGCGGAACCGACCCTGCTTGCCCTTGAGCATGTCGGACAGCGACTTCAATGGCCGGTTGCCCGGGCCGGTTACAGCCCTTCCTCTGCGACCGTTGTCGAACAGGGCGTCGACGGCCTCCTGCAGCATCCGCTTCTCGTTGTTGACGATGATCTCCGGCGCGCCGAGGTCGAGCAGCCGCTTGAGGCGGTTGTTCCGGTTGATCACTCGGCGGTAGAGGTCGTTGAGGTCGCTGGTGGCGAAGCGCCCACCGTCGAGCTGCACCATCGGGCGGAGCTCCGGCGGAATCACCGGAACCGCCTCGAGCACCATCCACTCGGGCTTGTTCTCCGAGGTGATGAATGCCTGCACGACCTTGAGCCGCTTGATCGCGCGCTGCTGCTTCTGCCCCTTCGACGTCTTGATCGTGTCGCGGAGCGTGATCGACTCCTGCTGGAGATCGAGATCGCGGAGCAGCTCTCGGATCGCCTCGGCGCCCATGCCGCCCCGGAAGTACACGCCGAAGCCGTAGGGCGACCCGAAGCGGTCCTTCAGCTCGCGGAAGATCTGCTCGTCGTTGACGACCTGCTTGACGTCGAGCTCGCGGAAGAGCTTCCAGGTCTCCTCGAGCCGACGGACGCCCTCGACGGCCGCGTCGCGCGCGTCGGCGCGGCGGCTCTCCATGTCGGCGACCATCTCCTTGACCTTGCCGGCCCACTGCTGGACGACCTCGAGGTCTTCCTTGCGGGCGCCCTCGACGAGGCACAGGTCGTAGGCGAGCTCGCGCACCTGGTCGGCGGTCGCGTCGCCCTCGGCGTGCTCCAGCACGTCGCGCAGGAGACCGGCGCCGGTCTCGCGGGCCCGGTCGAGGTTCTTCAGATCGACGGACGAGACGAGCGCCGCGTCCTCCTCGCCGAGCTCCTCGCCGCCGAGCAGCTGATCGAGCAGCTTGTGGAGATGCTTCGTGATCGCGCCCTTCTTCGAGCCGGACGAGCGCTCGAGCTCCGACCGGAGCGGCTCAAGCGCGGCGCGGAGCTCGACCGCGGCGGTGGCCACGGACTCGATCTCGCGCGGGGCGAGTCGCCGGTCCTCGCGCGTCGCCGCCTGGCGGACGAGCTCGCGCAGGCGCTTGGGGTCCTCGCTGGTGATCGTCTTCGTCAGGCCCGGGAGGATCCCACTGGCCATCGTGCGCGCCTCGTCGAGCGTGGGAAGCGCCTGATCCTCGGCCCAGTTGGACAGACCGCGGGCCCAGAACTCGTCGTCCTCGTCGAAGCCCTTGTCCTTGCCCTGATGGAGGAACGCGCGACGGCGCGCGAGCCGCTCGTCGAGCGCGGCGAGCTGCTCGTCGCGGTCGACGTTGATCTGCTCGGACTCGCCTCGGACCTTGTCCTCGAGATCGACGAGGTCGGCCGCGCGCTTCTCGCGGTCGACGCCCGTGACGATCGAGGCTGCGAAGTAGAGGACCTTCTCGAGCTCGCGCGGTGCGATGTCGAGGAGGTAGCCGATGCGGCTCGGCACGCCCTTGAAGAACCAGATGTGCGAGACCGGCGCGGCGAGATCGATGTGACCCATCCGCTCGCGGCGCACCTTCTGGCGCGTCACCTCGACGCCGCAGCGCTCGCAGATGATCCCCTTGTAGCGGACGCGCTTGTACTTGCCGCAGTAGCACTCCCAGTCCTTCGTCGGACCGAAGATGCGCTCGCAGAACAGGCCGTCGCGCTCCGGCTTCAGGGTGCGGTAGTTGATGGTCTCCGGCTTGGTGACCTCGCCCATCGACCAGTCACGGATCTGCTTCGGAGAAGCGAGACCGATCCGGATCGCGTCGAAGTCGTTGATGTCAATCTGCGCCAAGGGGCTTTCTCCTTCGGAGAAACCCCTGGGTGAGAGGTCTCTCCATCGTGTCTTCCGGAACGTCCTGAGTTCTCTAAACCGTTGTCCCTGCACCTAGGGAAATCGCGATAGCGATTTCCTCATTCCTCTACTTCCACGTCGACCGGCGCGAGCGCCTCGTCGGAAGGCTCTTCCACGAGCGCCTCGTCGGAGGCCACGGCGAGGTCGCCGCCCTCCTCCACAGCGCCCTCCTCGACCTCCTGCGCGCTGCGTACCTCGGCCGCAGCCTGGCGGACACTCGCGGGTGAAAGGTCGATGCCGAGCTCCTCCGCCGCGCGGAGCAGCTCGTCGTCCTCCTCGCGCACCTCGACCTCGCGGCCCTCGTCGGAGAGGACGTGGACGTCGAGCGAAAGGGACTGCATCTCCTTCAGCAGCACCTTGAAGGACTCGGGGATCGAGGGCTCGGCGATGTTCTCGCCCTTCACGATCGCCTCGTAGGCCTTGACGCGACCGATGGTGTCGTCGGACTTGATCGTGAGCATCTCCTGGAGGGTGTACGCGGCGCCGTACGCCTCGAGCGCCCACACCTCCATCTCGCCGAACCGCTGTCCGCCGAACTGCGCCTTACCGCCCAGCGGCTGCTGGGTGACGAGCGAGTACGGGCCCGTCGAGCGCGCGTGGATCTTGTCGTCGACGAGGTGGAGCAGCTTGAGGATGTACATGTAGCCGACGGTCACCTTCTGCTCGAAGGGCTGGCCCGACTTGCCGTCGTAGAGCTGCACCTTCCCCGAGCAGCGGCGGCCCTCGGTGCGGCTGTCGTCGACCTTCATCGAGATCCCGTTGCTGTTCGACGCCCACGACACGAGCGCGTCGTCGACGTCTGCCTCGGTCGCGCCGTCGAAGACCGGCGTCGCGACGGCGCGTGGGTCGGGCGCGTTGATCGGGGCGCGCGGGTTGACCGGCTCGCCCTCCTCGAACACCCCGTGGGCCGCAGCCCACCCGAGGTGGGTCTCGAGGATCTGGCCGATGTTCATCCGGCTCGGCACGCCGAGCGGGTTGAGCACGACGTCGACCGCCCGGCCGTCCTCGAGGAACGGCATGTCCTCCTCGGGGACGATCTTCGCGATGACGCCCTTGTTGCCGTGGCGGCCGGCGAGCTTGTCGCCCTCCGCGATCTTGCGCTTCTTCGCGACGAACACCCGGACGAGCTCGTTCACGCCCGGCGACAGGTCGTCGCCGGCGTCGCGCGAGAACGTCTGGACGCCGATCACCTTGCCGCCCTCACCGTGCGGGACCTTCAGCGAGGTGTCACGCACCTCCCGGGCCTTCTCCTTGAAGATCGCGCGGATGAGCTTCTCTTCCGCAGTCAGCTCGGTCTCGCCCTTCGGCGTGACCTTGCCGACGAGCAGATCGCCGGAGCCGACCTCGGCCCCGATGCGCACGACGCCGCGCTCGTCGAGGTTCGCGAGCGACTCCTCCGAGCGATTGGGGATGTCGCGGGTGATCTCCTCGTCGCCGAGCTTCGTCGAGCGCGCGTCGATCTCGTACTCGTGGATGTGGATCGAGCTGAGCACGTCGTCCTTGACGAGCCGCTCCGAGAGCACGATCGCGTCCTCGAAGTTGTAGCCCTCGAACGGCATGAACGCGACGAGCAGGTTCGCGCCGAGCGCGAGCTCGCCGCCGTCGGTGGCCGACCCGTCCGCGAGCACCTCGCCGGCCTGCACCTTCTCGCCGAGCGAGACGACCGGCTTCTGGTGGATGAGCGTGCCCTGGTTGGAGCGCATGAACTTCGTGAGCGGGTACTCGTCCCGAGTGCCCCTGCCCTCGATCACGATCTTCTCGGCGTCGACGTCGATCACCGTGCCCGGGTTCCGCGCGAGCACGACGTCGCCAGTGTCAACGGCCGCGCGGTACTCGAGCCCCGTGCCGACGAGCGGCGCCTGCGGGATCATCAGCGGCACGGCCTGCTTCTGCATGTTCGCGCCCATCAGCGCGCGGTTCGCGTCGTTGTGCTCGAGGAACGGGATCAGCGCGGTCGCCACCGAGACGATCTGCGCCGGCGAGACGTCCATGTAGTCCACGGTGTCCGCGCGGGAGATCACTGCCTCGCCCGCCGCCGAGCGGCAGAGCACCTGGTCGTTGACGAACTTGCCCGTCTTCGGGTCGATCGGCTCCGAGGCCTGCGCGATCGTGAACAGCGCCTCGCGTGAGGCGTCGAGGTACACGATCTCGTCGGTCACCTTCCCGCTCTTGACGACCCGGTACGGCGTCTGGATGAAGCCGAACTCCGACACGGTCGCGTACGAGGCGAGCGCACCGATCAGACCGATGTTCGGGCCCTCCGGCGTCTCGATCGGGCACATGCGGCCGTAGTGGGTCGGGTGGACGTCGCGCACCTCGATCGGCGCGCGCTCGCGGGTCAGGCCGCCGGCGCCGAGCGCCGAGAGGCGGCGTCGGTGCGTGAGACCGGACAGCGAGTTCGTCTGGTCCATGAACTGCGACAGCTGCGAGGAGCCGAAGAACTCCTTCAGAGCCGCCACGACCGGACGGATGTTGATGATCGTCTGCGGCGTGATCGTGTCGACGTCCTCGGTCGTCATCCGCTCGCGCACGACGCGCTCCATGCGGTAGAGGCCGACGCGGAACGCCTCCTGGATCAGCTCGCCCGTCGTCCGGAGACGCCGGTTCCCGAAGTGCTCGTACTCGTCGAGCTCGCCCCGGATGGGCTCCCGCGAGAGCGCGGCCGCGTCGGCGGCGAAGTCCTTCGAGTCCTCCGGGAGCTGGAGCTTGCCCGGCAGGTCGACGAGCCGGCGCACGAGCGCGAGGATGTCCTCGGTGGTGAGCACGCGCGTGTCCTCCGGCACCTCGACGCCGAGCCGCTGGTTGAGCTTGTAGCGGCCGACCTTCGTCAGGTCGTAGCGCTTGGGGTCGAAGAAGAGCGAGCGGAGAAGGTTCCGCGCGTTGTCGAGCGTCGGCGGCTCTCCGGGGCGCTGCTTCTTGAAGACCTCGACGAGGGCCTCCTCTTCGCGGGTGGAGGGATCCTTGTCGAGGGTGTTCTGGATGTACGGCCGCGCGGACTCGCCGAACAGGGCGAGGATCGCCTCGTTCGTGGACGTGTCGAGCGCGAACCCGGTCGTCGGATCCTCGGCAGGCAGCGCGCGCAGGAGCGTCGTGACCGGGAGTTTGCGCTTCCGGTCGATCCGCGCGTAGACGATGCCCTTCTTGTCGATCTCGAGCTCGAGCCACGAGCCGCGTGATGGCATGAGGTTCGCCGTGAAGACCTGCTTGGTCGCGTCCTTCGGCTCCATCAGGTAGGCGCCGGGCGAGCGCACGAGCTGCGTGACGATCACGCGCTCGGTGCCGTTGATGATGAACGTCCCGTGCTCGGTCATCATCGGGAAGTCGCCCATGAAGACCCGCTGCTCGCGGATCTCTCCGGTCTCCGTGTTGACAAAGCGGACCGTCATCGAGAGCGGGGCCTGGTACGTGAGATCCTTCTCACGGCACTCGGAGATCGAATGCTGCGGCGGACCGAACTCGTAGTCGCCGAACTCCACGGCGAGCGTGCCCGTGTAGTCGGTGATCGGCGAGATGTCGTCGATCGTCTCGCGCAGGCCCTCCTCCAGGAACCACTGGAACGAGGCCTTCTGGATGTCGATCAGGTTGGGGAGGTCGAGGACGTGCTTCAGGCGCGAAAAGGTCTTGCGCGCGCGCGGCGCGACAGCGGTGCTGCTCAAGGACAGCCTCCCTTAGTTACGGCGGTCGTTGATGAAGAGACGGGCAGGTAGAAGCCAGAGCTCGGGCGGAACAGGGAAGAATAGCGGACACGCTTGCTCCACCGCGACCCTTGCGGGGCGGTGGAGCTGTCCGACAAGCAAGTGTAGCGGATGACGCAAGGCCCGCGGGCGGACGCTTACGTCGATCCGTGCGCGTCAAGTGGCGGCCGGAGGGACGCCAAGCCTGGGTGGCCGATGCACGAGCCTGAAGGAGAGAGCGCGTGGGGAACCATGGGGCCCCCCCACGCTTCAGCTCGACGCTACTTCAGCTCGACGCCGGCCCCCGCCTCCTCGAGCTCGGCCTTGAGCTTCTCGGCCTCGTCCTTCGTGAGACCCTCCTTGACGGTGCCGGGGGCGCCGTCGACGAGGTCCTTCGCCTCCTTGAGACCGAGGCCGGTCGCGGCGCGGACGACCTTGATCACCTGGATCTTCTTGTCGCCCGTGGCGGCGAGCACGACGTCGAAGGAGTCCTTCTCCTCCGCCGCCGCAGCGCCGTCCCCACCCGCGGCAGGCGCGCCCGCCGCGGCGACCGCGACCGGAGCGGCCGCCGTGACGCCCCACTCCTCCTCGATCGCCTTCTTCAGCTCGACGAGCTCGAGCACCGTCATCTTGCCAAGCGTGTCCAGCACCTTTGCGGTATCTGCAGCCATCCCTACTCCTCTTCCGTTTCTGCTGTGTCGGCGGACTCCGCCTCTGCGGGCTCCGCTGGTTCCTCTGTCTCAGCCTCGGGCGCATCGGCGGCCTCGGCGACCGGCTCAGCGGACGTCTCGGCCTCAATGGGCGTCTCCGCCTCGCCGGATGTCTCGGCCGCCGCGGACGTCTCGGCTTCGGCGGACGCTCCGCCGAGCTGCTCGATCCGGGCGTCGATCAGGCCCACCACGTCGCGGAGCGGCGCGGCGACGAGCGCCGCGAGCTGCGTCAGCGGAGCCACGATCGCCCCGACCAGCTGGCTCTTGACCACATCCGGTGCCGGGAGCTTCGCGAGCTCGTCGACGTCGTCTCCCGTCAGGGCGCGCCCCGAGAGGATGCCGCCACGGAGCGCGAGCACGTTGGTGTCCTTTGCCGTGTCCGCCAGTGCCTTGGCGACGGCCACGGGATCGCCGTCCGCCTCGACGAATGCGATCGCCGTCGGGCCCTCGAGCAGCGCGAGCAGCGACTCCGTGCCCGCTTCCTCAGCGGCACGCCGCGTCAGCGTGTTCTTCACGACCCGGAACCGCCCGCCGCTCCCGCGCACCTTCGCGCGCAACTCGACGAGGTCGGCGTTGGCCAGGCCGCGATAGTCGGCCACGATCAGCGACTCGGTCGAGCGAAGCTGCTCGACGAGCTCGGCGACGGCCTGTTCCTTCTCGGTTCTGTGCATTTCGTTTCCTTCGGAAACGACTAGACCCGCCGTCAGGCGGGCCCAGAGCGCGTCTAGCGCTGCGACCTCGCCTGGGCTGGACTTCCGCATTCGCTGCCAGCCGTCTTGGGCGACCTAGTCGGTGTGTTAGCGCTAGACGGTAGCAGGCTCCTGGCTCGATCTAGCGGAGTCCGCGTCAGCCGCCACGTCCCGCGTTCGTGTCGGGTCGACGTGCAGGCCGGGCCCCATCGTCGTCGTCAACGTGATGCCCTTGATGTACCGGCCCTTTGCGGCGGCGGGCTTCGCCCGGGCGATCTCCTCGACCACCGCTGCGTAGTTCTCGAGCAGCTGACGCTCGCCGAAGCTCTTCTTCCCGATCGGGAGGTGGACATTCGCCCCACGGTCGGTGCGGTACTCGAGCTTGCCTGCCTTCGCGTCCGAGACCGCCTTCGAGATGTCGAACGTCACCGTGCCGGTCTTCGGGTTGGGCATCAGGCCGCGCGGCCCGAGCACGCGACCGAGCTTGCCGACGTTGCCCATCTGGTCGGGTGTCGCGATCGCGACGTCGAAGTCGAGGAACCCGTCCTCGATCTTCGCCGCGAGGTCGGCCGAGCCGACGACGTCCGCGCCGGCCTCCTCGGCCTCGCGCGCCTTGTCGCCCTCGGCGAACACCGCGACCCGCATCGAGCGGCCCGTGCCATGCGGAAGCATGATCGTTCCGCGCAGCTGCTCGTCCGCGTGCCGTACGTTCAGCCCCAGTCGGAAGTGCACCTCGACCGTCTCGTCGAACTTCGCCCCCGGAAACCCCTTGAGCAGCGCGATCGCGTCCGCGGGCGGATAGGCCTTCTCGCGATCGATCGCACCGCGGGCTTCCTTGTACCGCTTCCCGTGCGCGCTCACGATTCCACCTCCACGCCCATGCTCCGGGCGGTTCCAGCGATGACGAGCATCGCGGCCTCGACGTCGTTCGCGTTGAGGTCGGGCATCTTCGTCTCCGCGATCGAGCGGAGCTGCGCCTGGCTCAAGCGGCCGACCTTGTTCCGGTTCGGCTCGGCCGAGCCGGAGGAGAGGTTGAGCGCCTCCTTGATCAGGACGGCGGCGGGCGGGGTCTTCGTGATGAACGTGAACGAGCGGTCCTCGAACACGGTGATCTCGACCGGGATGATCCGGCCGTTCTCGTGCGCCGTCTGGGCGTTGAACGCCTTCGTGAACTCCACGATGTTGACGCCATGCTGGCCCAGCGCAGGGCCGACCGGCGGCGCGGGGTTCGCCTGCCCACCGGGGATCTGGAGCTTGATGAGTGTGAGGACTTTCTTCGCCATCGGAGTCCGTGCGGGGCGTCTTGCCCCTCCTCCTATCTCTTCGCGGGTACGGGGTTAGTCGAGCTTCTTCACCTGGTCGAACGCGAGCTCGACCGGGACCTGGCGCTCGAAGATGTCGACCAGCACCTTGAGCTTCTGAGCGTCTGCGTTGACGTCGACGATCTCGCCGTCGAAGTCGGAGAGCGGGCCTGACGTGACCTTGACCGACTCGCCGAGGGAGAACTCCACCTGCGCGCGTGGCGCGGCCGCGCCACCCGGGCCGCCGCCGGCGTGGAGGATCCGATCGACCTCCGCCTGCGAGAGCGGCGAGGGCTTCGCGCCGGCCCCGACGAACGCCGTGACGCCGGGCGTCCCCTTGACGACCGTCCAGGCGTCGTCGTTCAGGTCCATGTTGACGAGGACATAGCCGGGAAGCACGCGCTTCTCGATCTGCACCTTCTGGCCGTCCTTCGTCTCGATCACCTGCTCGGTCGGGACGACGACACGGCGGAACCGCGGCTGCTGGTTCATCGAGGCGATCCGGTGCTCGAGGTTGGCCTTGACCTTGTTCTCGTGCCCGGAGTAGGTGTTGATCACGTACCAGTGGAACATTCGCTCTCTCCCGATTACTGGCCGAGCAGGACGTCGCGGACGAACGGACGGAGGATCTGGTCCGCGCCCCACAGGAAGGCCCCGACGATGATGCACGCGACGATCACGACGATCGTGCCCTGGATCACCTGCGCGCGGTTCGGCCAGTCGACCTTCTTGAGCTCGGCGACCGACTCGCGGATGAAGCCTCCGCGCCGAGGATGCTCGACCGCGACCGCGGGGTCGGGCCCGGCGGGCACCGGCCGCGGCGTGCTCCGCGCGGGTGCCTCCTCACCGCCCGCGCGACGTGCGTCGCGCCGCTGTCGTCTCGTCTCGCGCGCCAAGATTCCGTCCTGCTACCGCGTCTCGCGGTGGAGCGTGTGGCCGCCGCACCAGCGGCAGTACTTGCGGAACTCGACGCGGTCGGGCGTGTTCCGCTTCGACTTCTGCGACTGATAGTTGCGCCGCTTGCACTCGGTGCAGGCGAGCGTGATCGCGACTCTGACTCCGGTGGCCATGTTCTCTCGTTCTGGTCGGGTCTGAAAGGGGACGGCGAAAGGTAGCGGCGGTAGGACTCGAACCTACGACACGCGGATTATGATTCCGCTGCTCTAACCAACTGAGCTACGCCGCCGAGCCGAGCCGCAGTGTAGCAGGGGACTTTTCGGGCTTCGGGCGAGCAACGCTAGACCAGGACTGGATCCGCGCCGCTCGCCCGGTCGCTCGCGGCGGTGTCACGTCGACGACCTCGAGGCCACGAACGTGGACCGACGAGAGCTTCTGGTCGGTCGGGCTCGGGGCGCCGGAGACGATCGCGATGCGCATTGCGCGATACCGACCGGACAGCGGGGGTGTCCGCATGGGGTGTTAACCACACCGCAACCCGGCCCTCACCCGTCGGACTTACGCTGCTCGGAGAGCATTTTCGGCTCGTCCGCCTGCGCGTCTAGCATCGCCGCCGTGATCCGGGTGCCGCCGCAGCGAGGAGGATGGCTCGAGGTCGTCTGCGGCCCGATGTTCTCCGGCAAGAGCGAGGAGATGATCCGGCGCCTCCGCCGCGCGGAGATCGCGGGCCAGCGGGTGATCCTCTGCAAGCCGCGGATCGACGACCGGTACGACGCGGCCGATGTCGTCAGCCATGCGGGCGTGCGGATGTCGGCCGTGCCCGTCGACGGCTGTGGCGAGCTCGTCGCGCGCGCGCGTTCGTCGGAGGTCGTCGGGATCGACGAGGTGCAGTTCTTCGAGCACGCCGTCGTCGACGCCGCGCTCGCCCTCGCCGACGGGGGTGCCCGCGTCATCGTCGCGGGGCTCGACCAGGACTTCCGCCGCGAGCCGTTCGGCCCGATGCCGGAGCTGCTGACGCGCGCCGAGTTCGTCGACAAGCTGCAGGCCGTGTGCCACCGCTGCGGTGGGCCTGCCACGACGACGCAGCGGCTCGTCGACGGCCGGCCGGCGCCGTACGGCGGCGAGACGATCGTGGTCGGCGCTCTCGACTCCTACGAGGCTCGCTGCCGCGACTGCCACGAGCCGGGTGCGGACGCCATCCAGCTCGTCGCGTAGAGAACAGCCGGCTCGTGTCGGACTTCAGTCCGACACATGCTCTCGGCCTCGCGCCACGCGGATGGGAGAGCATGTGTCCGACTGAAGTCGGACACGCACGGCCCTCAGGTATCTGGATCGCTCTGCGAGACTAGTCCCGCAGAGCGATCCAGATCGCCTTCAGATCCGTGAACTTGTCGAGCGCGTGGATCGACTTGTCGCGCCCGAAGCCCGACTGCTTGAACCCGCCGAACGGGCTCGAGATGTCACCGGCGTCGAACGTGTTGACCCAGACGATCCCGGCCTTGATCGCGCGGGCCGCCTTGTGGGCGATGTTGACGTCGTCCGTCCAGATCCCCGCGGAGAGGCCGTAGATCGTGTCGTTTGCGACGGCGATCGCCTCGTCGAGCTCCGAGAACGTCAGCGCGGAGAGCACCGGGCCGAAGATCTCCTCGCGCGCGATCGTCATCTCGTTGGAGACCGCGTCGAAGATCGTCGGCTCGACGTAGTAGCCGCCCGTTTCCGCGCGGACGCGGGCGCCGCCCAAGTGAAGCCCTGCGCCCTCTCTCTTGCCCGACTCGATGTAGCCGAGCACGCGGTCGAGCTGCGTCTCGTCCACGATCGCGCCCATCCTCGTCTTGGGGTCGAGTGGGTCGCCAGGCTGGATCCGGCCGGCGACGGCGACGACCTTCTCGAGGAGCTCGTCCTTGACCGCCTCGTGCACGAGCAGGCGCGAGCCGGCGTTGCAGACCTCGCCCTGGTTGTAGAAGACGCCCCAGGCGACGGCCATGGCGGCGGCGTCGAGGTCGCCGCACTCCTTCGTCACGATGTGCGGCGACTTGCCGCCGCACTCGAGGGCGACGCGCTTCATGTTCGACTCGCCGGAGTAGCGGAGAAAGAGCTTGCCGACCTCGGTCGAGCCCGTGAACGCGATCATGTCGACGTCCGGATGCCGACCGAGGGCCTGCCCGGCCGTCTCGCCGAGGCCCGGCACGACCTGGAGCACCCCGTCGGGGATGCCGGCCTCGGAGGCGAGCTCGGCGAGCCGGAGCGCCGTCAGCGGCGACTGCTCGGCGGGCTTCAGGACGACGCTGTTCCCGGTCGCGAGGGCCGGGCCGATCTTCCACGAGGCCATCATCAGCGGGAAGTTCCACGGAACGACCGCACCGACGACGCCGAGCGGCTCGCGCACGATCGAGACGTGCGCCTCCGGACCGGTCGGGGCGATCTCGTCGTACACCTTGTCGATCGCCTCGCCGTACCAGCCGATGCACTCGATCGCCAGCGGCACGTCGACGTTCGTCGCGTCGCGGATCGGCTTGCCCATGTCGACGGTCTCGAGCAGCGCGAGCTCTTCCGCGTGCTCGGCCATGAGGGACGCGAGCCGCTGGAGCGCCTGCTTGCGCTTCTTCGGGGCGAGCCGTGACCAGACACCCGACTCGAAAGCTGCGCGCGCACCCGCGACGGCCCGGTCGACGTCCTCCGCGTCGCACGCGGCGACCTTCGCGATCACCTCGCCGCCGATCGGGCTGACGGAGTCGAACGTCTCCCCGGAGGCCGCGTCGACGTAGCTGCCGTCGACGAACGCCTGCGCTCGGATGTCGAGCCCCGAGACGGCGTCCTCGACGCTCCGCGGGCCTTCCGAGACTGTGGTCATGGCGTGCCTCCGTCCGGTCGGTGTCGGCGCACGAGCGCCGCCTGCGTCCCTCCGATCGTACGCGGAACGCGGCGCGCTACGGGGCGAGGGGCAACGGCTCGACGAGCGAGAGGACGAACTCTCGCTCACCGTCCCGCCAGCGCACGTCGACGGACTGCGCGAGACGGCCGAGGAGCGAGACGACGGGCCGGTTGTCGCCGCATACCGTCGCGACGAGCCGCGTGATGCCGGCCGCACGCGCGTCGGCCGCCAGCTCGCGCGCGAGCACCGAGCCGATCCCCAGCCCCTGGAGCTCGTCCGCGACCTCGAATGCGATCTCACCCGTCGCGCCGTCCCGCACGAGACGGGCCATCCCCGCGGGCACGGAGCCGCCCTCGACGTAGGCGACGAGGACATGGTGCGTCTCGTCGACCCGCGCCAGCGCCGCAAGGTCGCCCTCGGAGAGGCGGGGCTTCGCGCCGCAGAACCGGCGCTGCCTGGACGACGAGCCCAGCCGGGCGAACACCGCCGAGACCGTCTCTGTGTCTCCGTTGCGGAGCGGACGGATGGTCAGCCCTCGGACGTAGCGAGCCTGCATCGCTCAATGGTGCAGGTGCGGCCATAGTCTGCGCGTCGCCGCAGCGGGCCATCTGCTTGACATGGCCCGATCCGGCCATCCAGACTGCGGGTCATGGAGCAGGACATTCGCTTCTGCGTGCTCGACGGCCGTCGCATTGCGTACGCGTCCCTCGGCGAGGGGCCGACGCTCCTCTTCGGCGGGCGGTGGGTCACCCACCTCGAAGAGGAATGGGAGGACCCGTACGCCCGCGCGTTCTTCGAGGATCTCGCCCGCACCTCCCGTGTCGTCCGCTACGACCGGCTCGGAACCGGCCTCTCGGACAGGGACGGGGTGAGCAGGCCTACCGTCGACTCGGAGATGCGCGTGCTGGCCAGTGTGGTCGACGCGTGCGGGCACGACCGCGTCTCGCTCTTCGCGTCCTCGTGCGCTGGCGTGCCGGCTGCTCGGTTCGCGAGCCTCGCGCCCGAGCGCGTCGAGAAGCTCGTCTTCTTCGGGAGCTACGTCTCACGGGCCGACGTCCCCGAGGCGACGCGTCGCTCCCTGGTCGACTTCGTCCGGACGAACTGGTTGCTCGCCGCCCAGATGCTCGCCGGCCTGATGCTCCCGAAGGCCGACGGCGAGGCGATCGAGGCGCTGAGCCGCTACCAGCGCCATTCGGCGACGGCGGACGTGGCGGCGGCGTTCCTCGACCTCGATCTGACCGCCGACGGCCGCGAGTTCCTCCCCCACGTCGAAACGCCGACGCTCGTCCTGCACCGACGTGGTGACCGCACCGTCCCGATCTCGCATGGCCGAGAGGTCGCGCGTCTCCTGCCCAACGCTCGTTTCGTCGCGGTCGACGGCGACGCCCACATCCCGTGGATGGACGACCAGCGCGCGCTTCGTCGCGCGCTCGTCGGCTTCCTCGGCGACGCTCCGGCCCCGGAGACGAACGGCGACTCACCGCTGAGCCTGCGCGAGACGGAGGTGCTCAGGCTCGTCGCGACGGGCATGACCAACCGGGAGATCGCATCGTCGCTCGTGCTCAGCGAGCACACCGTCCATCGCCACGTCGCCAACGTGCTGCGCAAGCTCGGTCACTCGTCCCGTGCCGCCGCGGCCGCGTCGGCGACGCGAGCCGGGCACATCTAGGGGCTTGTGCCCGCGAGCGCGGGGTCGAGGACGAGCACGGTTCGCACACCCTCGCCGCGTCGCAGGCGGTCGAGCGCGTCGCCCACGCCGGCGAGCGTGTCGAGCTGGGTGACGATCCCTGCGAGGTCGAGAGTGCCGTCGGTCGCGAGCCGCGCGAGCTCGGAGAGGTCGGCCGCCGGATCGCCCGAGCCGTAGAACGAGCCGCGAATCCCTTTGTCGGTCGACAGCTCGAGCGCCGGCAGCACGAGCTCGGCGCCCTTGGCCGCGATGCCGATCACGACCGCGGTCGCGCCGGGCCGCAGCGCCTTCCACGCGAGGAGCATGGTCTCGGGAAGCCCGACGACCTCGAAGGCATGATCGGCGCCGCCCTTCGTCAGGGACCGGAGCGTGCGGACCGGATTCTCGTCGGTCGAGGTGTCGACGACCGCGTCCGCGCCGCGCTCGACAGCGCGCGCAAGCTTTGCGGGGTCGCGGTCGACGGCCACGAGCGGTGCGGCCCCGGCGAGCTTCGCCGCCGCGAGCACCTGAAGCCCCACCCCGCCCACGCCGATCACGACGACGCTCTCCCCCGCCTCGACCTGCGCCACGTTGCGCACCGCGCCGAAGCCCGTCATCACGCCACAGCCGAGCAGCGCGGCCTGCCAGAGCGCCAGCCCGCCCGGGAGCGGGATCGCCCCGGCCGCCGGGACGACGACCAGCTCGGCGAAGCACGCCGTCATCAGCCCGTGCTGGAGAACGGTGCCGTCCGGCAAGCGGAGGCGCGACGTGCCGTCGAGAAGCGTCCCGGTGAAGCTGTTCTTCGCCGCCACGGTGCAGAGCGTCGGCCGGCCGGCGCGGCAGGCCGCGCACTCGCGACACGACGGCACCCAGCAGAGCACCACCTCGTCGCCCGGCCCGAGGTGCGTGACGCCCTCGCCGACCTCGACGACGACTCCCGCCCCCTCGTGGCCGAGAACCATCGGCCAGCGGCCCTCGCCGAGCGCGCCGTCGGCGAGATGGACGTCTGAATGGCACACGCCTGCCGCTGCGACGCGCACGAGCACCTCACCGGGGCCGGGCGGGTCGAGCTCGACGTCCTCGACGAGGACGTCGCCGGGCTCGCGCAGCACGGCCGCGCGGATCGTCGTGGGCGCACCCGTCACGCCGCATGTCTACACCTTCGGCCCCCGAAGGCCCGCTTGTAGGCTGTCCCGCGTGAGCGGCGTCGCCGCCGAGATCGCGTTCGATCGTGCGACAAAGCGCTATCCCGGCCGCGCCGACCCGGCCGTGCGCGAGCTGACGCTCACGGTCCCGTCCGGCGAGATCTGCTGTCTCGTCGGACCGTCGGGCGCGGGCAAGACGACCGCGATGAAGATGGTCAACCGGCTGATCGACATCAGCGAGGGGGACATCCGGATCGGCGGCACGAGCGTCCGGTCGCTCGACGTGACAGAGCTCCGTCGCGGCATCGGCTACGTCATCCAGCAGGTCGGCCTCTTCCCGCACATGTCGGTCGCGGACAACGTGGCGACGGTGCCGCGCCTGCTCGGCTGGCAGAAGCGGCGGATCGCCGAGCGTGTGGACGAGCTGCTCGACCTCGTCGAGCTTCCCGCGGTCGACTACCGCGACCGATACCCGACGCAGCTCTCGGGTGGAGAGCGCCAGCGCGTCGGGCTCGCGCGCGCGCTTGCGGCGGACCCGCCCGTGATGCTGATGGACGAGCCGTTCGGCGCGCTCGACCCGATCACGCGTGCGCGGCTCCAGCACGAGCTCCTGCGGATCCAGCACGAGCTGCACAAGACGGTCGTGTTCGTCACCCACGACATCGACGAGGCGATCCTGCTGGGCGATCGCATCGCCATCCTCCGGGAGGGCGGTGTTCTCGCGCAATACGACACGCCCGACGCGTTGCTCGCACACCCAGCCGACGACTTCGTGGCGCGATTCCTCGGCTCGGACCGGGGACTCAAGCTGCTCGCGCTGCGCAGGCTCGACGAGCTCGACCTCGCGCCGCTCGACGGCGTCGCGGGCCCGACCGCGGACGGCTCGACGACGTTGCGCGACGCGCTCTCGCAGATGATCACCGCGGGAAGCCGCTCGCTGGTCGTCGTCGACGGGGCAGGACAGCCGCAGGGCGTTGTCACGCTGGAGTCGCTGACGGGGGTCGCCGTATGATCCCGCTCGGAGGTCCGCTCGCGGCGCAGGGCCCGGTGATCCCCGACTTCGGCAAGGGGAGCGACTGCGTCGTCGAGAACCGCCTGTTCTGCGCGGACTGGGTGCGCGACAACTGGTCGGGCACGCTCCAGCCGGCCCTCCTCGAGCACGTAAAGCTGACGATCCTCGCAGTCGCCATCGGCTTCGTCCTCTCGTTCGGGGCAGCGCTCCTCACCCACCGCCTCCACCTTTTCGAGAAACCCCTCGTCGCGTTCGCGGCGATCGTCTACACGATCCCGAGCCTCGCGCTCTTCCAGCTCCTCGTGCCGATCACCGGCCTCACCGTCGCCACCGTCGAGGTGGCACTCGTCGGGTACACGCTGTTGATCCTCTACCGGAACATCCTCGAGGGGCTCCGCAGCGTCCCGCCCGACGTGCTCGAGGCCGCCCGCGGGATGGGCCTCACACGTCGGCAGACGCTGTGGCGGATCGAGCTCCCCCTCGCCGTCCCGGCGACGATGGCCGGACTGCGCGTGGCGGTCGTCTCGACGATCGCGCTCGCCACTATTGCGGCGCTCGTGATCCCGCAGGGCCTGGGCTACCCGATCTTCGTCGCACTCCACGAGGCGTTCAAGACGGAGATCCTCGTCGCCGGCGCGCTCGCCGTCGGGCTCGCGCTCGTGGCGGACGCGCTGCTCGTCGTCACCGAGCGCGCCCTGACGCCCTGGAACCGCACCCGGAGGACGACATGACCGCGAGTCTGACCGTCTTCGGCGACGCGCTCGAGTTCGTCGTCGACGAGCGACGACTGATCCTCTCGAAGACGTGGGAGCACCTCCTCCTCTCGGGCGCCGCGATCGCGATCGCCCTCGTGATCGCACTACCACTCGGGCTGTGGCTGGGACACAAGCACCGTGGCTCGTTCCTCGCGGTGAACGTCGCGAACCTCGGTCGGGCGCTGCCGAGCCTTGCGTTGATCGCGGTCGGCTTCGTCTTCCTCGGCGTCGGGTTCTGGAGCGTCGCGCTCGCGCTCGTCGTCCTCGCGATCCCGCCGATCCTCACGAACGCGTATGTCGCGGTCGACAGTGTCCAGGCGGAGGCCGTCGAGGCAGCCCGCGGCATGGGGATGACCGGACGACAGATCGTGACGCGCGTCGAGCTGCCGCTCGCGCTGCCGCTGATCTTCGCCGGGATCAGAACGGCGACAGTCTTCGTCGTCGCGACCGCGACGATCGCCGCGGTCGCAGGTGGCGGCGGGCTCGGGGACATCATCGTCAACCAGGCCGGCTACGGGCTCGAGGGCGTCATCGGCGCAGCGATCTGCGTCTCGGTGCTTGCGCTCGCGGCGGACGGCGCCGTGGGCCTCCTCCAACGGGCGCTCACGCCGGCCGGGCTTCGCGTGCAGTCGCGGGCGTTCGAGACCGACGTGACGACGACCGGCTCGAGGCACAGGCTCTCTATGTCTAAAGTTGACGAGCATCCCGGCTAGGCCTCGACGTTGCTCTAGGGTCATTCGTGATCCGCCCGGAGATCACCTCTACCCGGAAGGGGGCACAGTGATTCGCAAGCACAACAGGCGCGCCGCCAAGGCCGCGTTCTCCATTGCGTTGGGGGTCGCACTCATCCTCGGCTTGGTCGCCGCGGCGCCGGCCGCGGTCGACGGGGCCTCGGCACAGCAGGCGACCCCGATCATCGTCGGGACGAAGAACTTTCCCGAGCAGTACGTCCTGGGCCAGCTCTACAAGCAGGCGCTCGAGGCCAAGGGCTTCAAGGTCCAGTACAAGGAGAACATCGCCTCGACCGAGCTGATCGACACCTCGCTGAAGAGCGGGAAGATCACGATGTACCCCGAGTACACAGGGATCATGCTCTCGGTCACGTTCGAGAAGAAGACTCTGCCGAAGACCGCGGGGGCAACGTACGCTCTCGCGAAGAAGCTCTACGGCAAGCGCGGCCAGACTTTGCTCGCGCAGACGCCGTTCCAGGACGTCGACGTGATCGCCGTGACCCGCGCGACGGCCAAGAAGTACGGCCTGAAGTCACTTCGGGACCTGCGCAAGGTGCCCAACCTGAGCATCGCCGCCTTCCCCGAGTGGGAGACGCGCTGGCGTGACGAGATCGGGGCACGCTACGGCGTCAAGGGGTTCGACTTCGTCCCGCTCGCAGGGATCTCGGCGTACCAGCTGCTCGACCAGAAAAAGGTGCTCGCGGCGGACGTGTTCACCACCGACCCGCAGCTCCTCTCGCACAAGTACGTGCAGCTCCGCGACCCGCAGAACATGTTCGGGTTCCAGCACGTCGCGCCCGTCGTCAGCAAGAAGCTCGTGTCGGCGTACGGCACGAAGTTCACGTCGACGATCAACAAGGTCACGAAGCTCTTGACCGTCAAGGCGATCGCGGCGATGAACAAGGCGGTCGGCATCGACAAGAAGCCCGCCGACGACGTCGCTGCGGCCTTCCTCAAGGCCAACGGCCTCGCCTGACCCTCTCGGGCCGGCCTCGGGGCACCACGCTCCGGGGCCGGCTCGGTACGGCCTCAGCGCAGCAGCGGCCGGGCCCCGACAAGCGCGGCGACGACGAAAGCACCCGCGGCGATGAGGACGATCGTTCCACCCGGTGCTAGGTCGCCGTAGTACGAGAGCACCAGCCCGGCGACGACGGAGACGACGCCGATCGCCATCGCGAGGCCGAGGGTCGACCGCAGGCTCCACGCGACCCGTTGTGCGGCGAGCACAGGCAGGGCCATCAACGCGGCGATCAGGAGGATCCCGACCACGCGCATCGAGATCCCGATCGTCAGGGCGGCGAGCACCGCGACGGTCGTGTTCAACAGCCCGACGCGGACGCCCGCGACGCGGCTTCCCTCCTCGTCGAGCACCGCACCCACGAGGCCGCGGTAGAGGGCCGCGATCGCCGCGAGCGAGCCGACGCCGAGCGCGAGCACGAGCCAGAAGTCGCTCCATGTCACGGTGAGGATCGAGCCGAACAGGAACTGGAAGAGGTTCACGTCGAGCCGACCGGCGCTCGAGACGAGCACCACGCCGAGCGCGATGCCGGTGTAGAAGACGAGCGCCAACGCCTGGTCTCCGGCGGCGCCGCCGCGGGTCCTGAGCCACTCGATCGCAAGGCCGCCGACGACCGCGAACACGAGCGCCGTGAGCACCGGCTCGACGCCGATCAGGTAGCCGGCCGCGACTCCGGCGAACGCGACGTGGCCCAGCCCGTCGCCGACGAGCGCCTGCCGCCGCTCGACGAGAAAGAACCCGACCGCCGGGGCGAGGATCCCGACGACCACGCCCACCGCGAGCGCGAGGCGCATGAACTCGAGCTCGAGCATCAGTGTGTCGGCCGATCAGTGCGCATGGGAGGGGTCGTGCCAGATCGCGGGGAGCGCGGCCGGATCGCCGTCGAAGACGATCCGACCGCGGACGAGCACGAGCCGCGAGACGACGTGCTCGACCGCGCCGAACTCGTGCGAGACGTAGAGGATCGTGACGCCCAGCTCGTTCTGCAGCCCGGAGAGAAGCTGCGCGAGCGACTCCTGCGCCGTCGCGTCGACCCCGGTTGTCGGCTCGTCCAGCGCGAGCAGCGCCGGCTCCGCCGCGAGTGCCCGCGCGATGAAGGCGCGCTGCTGCATCCCGCCGGAGAGCGTCCGGAGGGGCGCGCCTGCGCGATCCGCCAGGCCGACACGGTCAATCGCCTGCTCCACCGCCCGCCGGTCGTCGGCGCGGAGCGGGCCGAACGGGCCGCGAACGGCGAGCCTGCCCGTCTCCACGGTCTCGCGGACGGTGACCGGGGTGCCGCTCGCGAGCTGCGCGCGCTGGGCGACGTACGCGATACGCGGCGCCCCCCTCGCCCTCGCCCCGGGGGCGACCCCGAAGACCCGCACGGTGCCGCGGACGGGGCGCTCGAGCCCCAGCGCCAGCCGCAGAAGCGTGGTCTTGCCGCCGCCGTTCGGCCCGGCGATCCCGAGGAACGCGCCCTGCTCGACGCGGAGCGACACGTCCTCGAGCGCCGGCGGGCCACCGCGGTACGCGAAGGAGACCGCGTCGAGCTCGAGTGCCGGCACGGACGGCTCTAGTGGCATCCGAGCGCCTTCCGCAGCGCAGCGAGGTTCTCCCGCATCACGCCGAAGTAGTCCGCGCCGGCGTCCTCCTCGCTCGGTGTCAGCGCCTCGAGCGGGTCGAGCGTCGCAGTGACCGCGCCGGCCTCGCGTGCGACCGTGTCGGCGAGCGCGGGCGCGACGAGCGGCTCGGTGAACACGGTCGTCGCGCCGGTCGCGCGGACCGTGTCGGCGAGGTGCGCGACGGTCGCCGGCGAGGGCTCCGCCTCGGGTGCGAGCCCGACGAGGGCGACCTGCTCCAACCCGTAGCGCGCGGCGAGGTACCCGAACGCGGCGTGGCTCGTGACGATCGTCCGCCGGTCGCAGCGGCGAAGGCCGTGGGCGAGCTCGCGGTCGAGCGCATCGAGCCGCCGGACGAACGGCTCGGCACGTGGCTCGTCGCCGAGCGCTGCCGCGATTGCCCGCGTCACCTGCGCGTAGCGGCGCGGATCGAGCCAGACGTGCGGGTCGACGTCGTCGCCCGTGCCGCGGAGGCGCACGTGGTCGAGCACGTCGAGCGTTGGGCCACGGCGCTCGCGTGCCGCGTCCTCGACCGCCGGCTGGAACCCGTGCCCGGCGTAGACGACGAGCTTCGCGTCGAGGATCCGGGCGACATCGCGCGGGCTCAGCTCGATGTCGTGAGGCTCTTCTCCCGCACGCGTCAGGTCGACGACGGCCACCCCGGGGCCGGCGACGTGCTGGGCGGCGAAGGCCAGCGGGTAGAAGGCCGCGACGACCGTCTCGCCGTCGCCCGATCCGCCGCTGCCCCTGCAACCGGCGACGAACAACGACACCGCCGCGATCGCACACAAGAGAACGACTCTCGAAAACATCGCCGGCAGAGGCTACCAAACGATGAGAATCGATATCATCTATCTGGTGAGCTGGTCGGAGCACGCGATGACCGCCCTGCGGGACGCCGGTCTGCGTCGCGGCGGCGCCCGCCGTGCGGTCGTCGACTTCCTGGAACGGCAGGACTGCTGTCGCTCGGCGCAGGAGATCCACGACGGCATCCTCTCGCAGGGGGGTGCCGTCGGCGTCGCGAGCGTCTACCGCACCCTCGACACGCTCGCCGAGCTGCGGCTCGTCCAGCGCGTCGACGTGGGCGACGGGATCGCGCGGTTCGAGCCGTTCGGCGGCAAGGACGAGCACCATCACCACCTCGTCTGCGACGACTGCGGCCGGGTGGAGCCGTTCACGGATGCGCCCCTCGAACAGGCGCTCGCCCGGGCCGCCGGACGCCTCGGCTACGCCATGCAGCAGCACGAGATCGTCCTGCGCGGCAGCTGCGCGAGCTGCCGCTAGTCAGGCCCGTCCCTCGCCGCCCCGGCATGCGCGAGCTCGACGCGTGCGCGCCGCTCCGCGGTCAGCTCGCGGACCACGATCTGCGCAGAGGCGGTCAGCGGCACGGCGATCAGCGCGCCGACGACGCCGAGGAGCGCCGCGCCGACGACGACGCTCGCGATCACGAAGAACCCGGAGATCTCGGCCGCGCGGCCCTGGATCGTGGGCTGCAGGACGTAGTTCTCGAGCTGCTGGTAGAGGATGCACACGGTCAGCATGATCAGCGCCTGCGGGACACCCTGCGTGAGCGCGACGAGCGACAGCACCACCGCGGCGAGCGTCGCACCGACCTGCGGAATGAGGCCGAGCAGACCGGCGACGATGCCGAGCGCGAGCGCGAACGGCACGCCGATCAACCACGCGGCGGTGCCCTGCACGGTGCCCGCGATCGTCGCGATCGCCACGGCGCCGAGCGCGTAGCGCCCGATCGTCCGGGTGATCCGCTCCTCGAGCAGCCCGATCCGCTCCGACTCGTTCGGGTAGAGGACGCTGTGGAGCGAGCGCGAGAGGTTCGGCAGGTCGATCACGAGGAACAGCGTCATGAAGCCGATCGTCAGCGCGCCGAGCCCGAAACCGAAGACCTTGCCGCCGACCTCGAACGCATCGCCGAGCTTGGACGGCAGGTCGGCGGCAAGCCGCTCCGCTCGCGTCTGGAGCTCGGCGCCGATGTCAGTCCGCGCGTCGATCTGCCGGAAGATGTCGGACTCGCGGATCCGCTCGACGATCTGTGGCAGATCCTCGATGAGGTTGCGCACCGCGCCGACGAACGGCGAGATGAGCAGATACGCGAGGACGCCGAACACGAGGAACACGACGAGCATCACGAGCATCGCGGCGGTGCTCCGCTTCATCCCGCGCGCCTGGAGCCAGCCGACCGGCATCGACAACACGATCGCGAGGAACAGCGCGACGAAGACCCAGAGCACCGCCTGACGCGCCTCGATGAACGCCCACGCGAGGGCCAGCGCGCCGAGCACGGTCAGAAAGCGTCCGGGTCGAGACGGTGATCTCGACCCGCTTCGGCTGCGGGCCGGGCGTCGCCACGCTGCGAGTCTAGGACCCGCGTCGGCGGGCGCAGGCGTAGCGGCTAATGCGTCGCGGTGGCGCCGCGGCCGACGCGCACGTCGCCCGAGACGGTGCGGATCCGAAGCTCGATGGCGTCCTGCGCCGGCTCTGACGGCTCGTTGCCCAGGTCGAGCTCGGAGCTCATCGTCCCGCTCACCGACTGCGCGTCGATCCACAGAACGAGGCCGGGCACCGCCGAGACCTGGACGTCGCCTGAGACCGACGACACCACCACCTCTCTCTCGACGGCCCCGAGCTCGACATCGCCGGAGATCGTCTTGATCGCGACCGGGCCCGCCGTCTCGCCGAGACGAACGTCGCCGGAGACGGTGTTGATCGCCGCGCTGGCGCCGACCGAGCGGACGTCCACGTCGCCGGACGCCGACTTCACCGCGACCGCGGCCTCGACGGCGCCGGCGGTGAGGTCGCCGCTCGCGGTCGTGTAGCTGAGCGCCACGCTGTCCTCGAGGGTCGCGTCGCCGGACGCCGTCCGGGCCGAGACGGCACCGAGCCGGCCACGCGTCTCGAGGTCGGCGCTGTGGGTGGCGAGGACCAGGTCGGTTCCCTCGGGGCAGCGAACCGTCACTGCGAGCTCCGGACCGCGGCCCCAGGAGATCCCGAGTCGGCCCGTCTCCCGTTTCGGCGCGCGCACCGCGATCTCGTGGCGACCGCCGCGCTCGGCGGCCGAGACCCGCGTCTCCTCCGCGGCGGCGACCGACCGTTCGTCGCCGCGGGCGGCGGCCACCTCCACCTCCACCCGCGACTCCGCCCAGGCCTCCACCGAGAGCCTCCCGGCCGGGATCTCGACTCGCACGCTGACACGGCCCGGCGCATCGAACGCGTGGATGCTCGGCTCAGCCACGGCGCACGCGCGGAGGACGGACGGGGCGGATGTCGCCACGGACGTCGGCGAGCCTCGGCGGGCGCCGCCGCTCGGAGTCGTCGGGGTCACGCGGGTCGAACAGCACGAACGAGAACATCGGGTCTCCTTCCGTCAGCTCCGGGCGAAGCCCTGGAGTCGGTTCGAGGATCGACGGGTCGAGCGCGGCTCGAGGGCGCGCGCGAGCGCGCGCACGATCCAGGCGTTGGCAGAGACGCCCTCGCGGGCGGCTGCGGCCTCGAGGCTCCCCTTCAGGGACTCGGGCAGCCGCAGGGTGATCCGGGCGCTGAGGTCGTCGCCCGGCGCAGGAGGCTCGTCGGCCTCGATCGGGTCGTCGACGTAGACGAGCTCGGGGTCGCGACCGGCGAGGCGCACCTCGACGTGGCCGCTGACGAGCTGGCCGTTGAGCGACAGCGCCGCCTCCGAGAGCACGTCGAACAGACGCAGCCGCAAAGCAGGCTCGGACGCGTCGACCAGGCGACGCAGCGACTCCGCGAGCGACTCGTCGCCAAGTGCGCTCGCCGTCGCCACCAGGTCTCGCCGGATCGCGTCGACGTGGATCTCCATGGACACCAGTATGACATCATTCTGATGTCTGTCAAGTACTGATCTGACATCTAGTCGCTGCGAGGACCCTCCCTGGCTCCGGCAGGACTCGACGCGGCGCCGCGGTATCCGTCAACGCCGGGTCGCTGCGGCAGCCCAAGCCATGTCCGAGCGCGAGCGCACATTCATCCGGATCGACGCGCACGTGTCGCGGCTGGCGGCGCTCGCTCTGGTCGCCGCCGCGATGGAGCGGTACGGCACAGGCGTGTGGCACGACATCGGGCGGTTCGGCTTCGTCGTCATCTGGGTGGCCATCGCCGCGGTCGTCGTGCTCGAGCTCGGCTTCGCCGTTCACGCCCGCCGCGGCGTCGTCCGGGCGATCCTCTGGCTCGCGCTCGTCGCGCTGGCCAACCCGTCGGCGCCGCCGCTCCTGGAGGCGATGCTGACGGCCCGCACCGCCCGCGCGGTGAAGCTGCGGGAGGAGTTCGCCGATCAGCTCGGACGACAGCTCTTCTCGGGCCGCGGCCTGCGCTTCGTCGTCGCCGTGAGCAGTCTCGGGCTGGTCGGGCTCGGTTGGCTCTTCAGCGCCGTCGAGACCGACCAGCACCTCACGGTCGGCGACGGCATCTGGTTCGCCCTCGTGACGTCCGCGACCGTCGGCTACGGAGACATCGTCCCGAGCAACGCGGCGGGGCGGTTCATCGCCGCGGCGCTGATGGTGCTCGGCCTGTTGGTCGTCGGGCTCCTCACCGGCGCCGTGGCAGAACGGTTCACGCGGAACAAGCAGCCCGACGACGACGACGTCGTCCGGCGGCTGGACGAGCTCGCCGCGCGCCTCGAGCGGATCGAGTCCGGCCTCGGGCACGGCGACGGCCGGAACTAGAGGCTTGATAGCCCCGGCGTTCCGGGAAAGGGCCGCGCGTGGTTGTCTTCGCGCATGGCGGCCAGGGTCACCTACGTGGGTCACGCGACGGTGCAGATCGCGCTCGACGGAGTCCGGCTCCTCACCGACCCGGTCCTCCGGACGCGAATGGGTCATCTCCGGCGCCGCCGCGGACGCGTCGACCCGGAGGCGCTCCGCGGGATCGACACGATCCTCGTCTCGCACGCGCACTACGACCACCTCGACATCCCGTCCCTCGAGCGGCTCGGCCGCGTCACGCCGATCGTCGTCCCCCGCGGAGTCGGCGCGCTCGTGCGAAGGCGGAGCTTCGCGCATGTCATGGAGATCGACGAGGGCGAGACGATCTCGGTCGGCGCACTCTCCGTGACCGCGACGCTCGCCGAGCACGACGGGCGCCGAAACCTGTTCGACTCGGGCCGCACGCTCGGCTACGTCGTCGAAGGCTCGAGCCGGATCTACTTCGCCGGCGACACCGACCTGTTTCCGGCGATGGCCGAGCTCGGCCACCTCGACCTCGCGCTCGTGCCGATCTGGGGTTGGGGCCCGAGCCTCGGCCGCGGCAAGCACATGGACCCGGAGCGCGCGGCCGAGGCCCTCTCGCTCCTGCGTCCGCGAATCGCCGTCCCGATCCACTGGGGCACGTACCACCCGCTCCACCTCGGGCTGCGGGAGGCGCCTCGCTACCTCAGCGAGCCGCCCGAGCGGTTCGTCCGCGCGGCGGCAAACGTCGCGCCGGACGTCGAGGTGCGCGTCCTCCAACCCGGCGAGACGCTCGACCTCGAGGGCGACTCCGGGTAGGGATAGCCGCACCGCGACGCCCGTTACAGCGCCGATAGGGTTTCGACTGTCCGACCGCAGGCAGCGCCGCTCGGACGCTTTTGCGAGGACGGCCTGCGTGCCGGCCTCGATTGCGTGCGTTCGGCGCCAGAAGGAGCGACTACCGCGTGAACCACGTCGACCCGCCAGATCTTCCGCTCTGGCAGACGATCCGCCACCTCTACCCGCTCTGGCGGGCCCAGGGGCGCCTGGTCCTGATCGGCCTCGTCTGCGCACTCGCGTTCACGGGCCTCTCGCTCACGATCCCCGTCCTCGTCCAACGGACGATCGACGACGCGATCGACGGCCCCGACCGGTCGCTTCTCGTGCCGTACCTCGTCGCGATCCTCGTGGTCGCGGCGATCCGCTTCGGGGTCAACTTCACCCGCCGCTACGCCACCGCGCGGATCGGCATTGCGATCGAGGCGGGGCTGCGGTCGATGCTCTACGACGCCTACCTGCGGTACCCACGTGCGTTTTACGACCGGCATGCGACCGGTGAGGTCATCTCACGCGCGACCAACGACATCTACCCGGTGCGCTACTTCATGGGCTGGGGCGTCGTCCAGGCGATCCAGAGCGTGATGATGCTCATCGGCGCGGGCATCGTGCTCGCGCTCGTGAACCCGGTGCTCGCGTTGATCGCGGCGCTCGCGATGCCGCCGGTCGCGATCCTCACGTACCTGTTCGCGCACCGCGTGTTCCCGATCTCGCGCGAGGTGCAGCGGCGCAAGGGGCACCTGACCGAGGCTTCCGACGAGGCGGTCGTCGGGATCGAGATGGTGCAGGCGTTCGGCCGCGAAGACGACGTCCGCGACCGCTTCCACGGCCGCGCGGAGGCCGTGCGCCGGGAGACGATGCGCCAGGCTTCGGTCGAGGCGCGGTTCCTGCCGGGGCTGATCTTCCTCCCCACGCTCGGCATCGCTGCGGTGCTGCTCGTCGGCGGCCGCCAGGCGATCGAGGGCAACCTGACGATCGGCGAGTTCACGCTCTTCATCACCCTGCTCCTCCAGCTCGTCTGGCCGCTCGAGTCGCTCGGCTGGATCATCAACCTCGGCCAGCGTGCGACGGCCGCGGCGTCACGGAGCTTCGCCTGGCTCGACGGGATCGCGCCACTCGCCGAGCACGACGAGCCGGCTCGGCTCCCCAGCGGGCCGCTCACGATCCGCCTGGAGGACGTCCACTTCCGCTACGCGACCGGCAGCGAGGTGCTCTCGGGGATCGACCTCGAGACCGCTCCGGGGGAGATCGTCGCGATCTGCGGCGCGACAGGCGCCGGCAAGACGTCCCTGCTGAACCTGCTGCCGCGGTTCTACGACCCCACCGCCGGCCGCGTGCTCCTCGGGGGCGTCGACGTACGCGACGTCGCGCTCGCGGAGCTCCGGACTTCGGTCGCGATCGTCACGCAGAAGCCCGTCCTGTTCTCGATCCGCCTGCGGGACAACCTGCTCGCGGGACGGCCGGACGCCGACTGGAGCGACGTGCTCGACGCGTGCGAGGTCGCGGGGGTGGCCGCGTTCGTCGACGAGCTTCCCGACGGCTACGACACGCTGATCGGCGAGCGCGGCGTGAACCTCTCCGGCGGGCAGCGCCAGCGGGTCGCGCTCGCGCGCGCGCTGATCGCGAACGCGCGCGTGATCGTGCTCGACGACCCGATGTCCGCGGTCGACACGGAGACCGAGCGGCATCTCGTCGACCACCTGCGGCCCGCGCTCGCCGGACGTACCGTGCTGATCTCGGGCCAGCGGCTCTCGACGGTGCTCGTCGCCGACCGCGCCGTCGTGATCGAGCACGGCCGCGTGGTCGAGGATGGGCCGCCCGGGGACCTGCTCTGCGCGCGCGGCGCGTTCGCGCGACTCTTCGGCGAGGAGGCGCTCGCGGCATGAGAGGGGTGCGACACGACGGCCTCGCGCGGCTGGTGCCGTACACCACCGGCCGCCGGCGCCGCCTCGGGGTCGTCTTCGTCCTCGCCGCGCTCTCCGCCGCGGCGCCGGTCGCAGGCTGGCACGTCATCGGCGACGCGATCGACAACGGCATCCGGGCCGGGGACGAGACACGCCTCGTGCGCGACGTCGCCGTCTACGTCGTGATCGGAGCGTCGGCGTGGATTCTCGGCACCGCGACCTGGCTGATGCTCGCCGGCATCGGCCAACGGATGGTGCTCGACCTGCGGCGCGATCTGTTCGAGCACCTGACGTCGCTGTCCCTTCGGTACTTCTCGCAGCAGAAGGCGGGCTGGATCATCGCGCGGCTGACGAGCGACGTCGACGCGCTTTCGGACGTCCTCAACCAGGGGCTGACGACGCTCGTCGTCAACACGCTGACGCTCGTCGCGGCTGTCGGCGGCCTCTTCCTGCTCGACTGGCGGCTCGGGCTCGTCGCCCTGCTCGTGCTCCCGCCGGGAATCCTCGTCACCCGTTGGTTCCAGCGGACCTCGCACACCGCCTTCACGGACGTCCGCACGCGGATCGCCGCGGTCACCGCGCAGCTCGCCGAGTCGGTCGCGGGGATGGCCGTGGTGCAGGCGTTCACCCGCGAGCGCGCGTTCCAGCGCGAGTTCGAGGGGTTGAACGAGGCCAACAGGGTGGCGAACGTCTACGCCCAGAAGCTCTCGTCGGTCTTCTTCCCGGCGATCGAGCTGCTCGGCGTGGTTGCGCAGGTCGCCGTGCTCTACGCAGGCGCGCGGTTGATCGACGCAGGCTCTCTCGAGATCGGCACGCTGATCGCCGCCGCGGGGATGCTCTCGCTCGTCTTCCAGCCGCTCCAGGAGCTGTCGGAGCTGTACGGGCAGGTGCAGGCGGCGAGTGCGGCGATGGGAAAGATCTCGACCGTCCTCGACGCGGCGCACGACGTGAAGGACCGGCCAGGGGCGCGCGACCTCGCACGGGTCGACGGACGGCTCGAGCTCGACGGCGTCGTCTTCGCATACGGCGACGAGCCGGTCATCCACGGGCTCGACCTCGACGTCCCGGCCGGTGGATGCATCGCCCTCGTCGGCGAGTCCGGCGGCGGCAAGTCGACCACGGCGAAGCTCGTCGCGCGCTTCTACGACCCCGACCGCGGGGCGGTGCGCGTCGACGGGATCGACCTCCGCGACGTGCGCCTGCGCTCCTACCGGCGCCAGCTCGGTGTCGTGCTCCAGGACCCGTTCCTGTTCAGCGGGACGATCGCGGACAACCTCCGCTTCGCGCGGCCCGAGGCGACCGACGCCGAGATCGCCGAGGCAGCCCGTGCGATCGGCGTCGACCGGGTCGCTGCCCGCTTCGAGGGTGGGCTCGAGCATGTCGTCCGCGAGGGCGGCTCCGGTCTCTCCGCGGGCGAGCGTCAGCTCATCTCGATCGCGCGGGCGCTGGTTGCCGACCCACGCATCCTGATCCTCGACGAGGCGACCTCCAACATCGACCGGCCGAGCGAGGTGCTGATCGAGCGGGCGTTCGACACGCTGCTCCGCGGGCGCACCTCGCTGATCATCGCCCACCGCATTGCGACTGTCCGTCGCGCGGACGAGATCGTCGTGCTCGAGCACGGCCGGATCGTCCAGCGCGGGACCTACGACGAGCTGATCGGGATCGACGGCGCGTTCCGGCGCCTCGCGATCGAGCTCGAGGGCGCCGACGAGCGGCGGGTCGCGTAGTGCGGCTGCCTACTCGCCCCAGTCGAAGTCGCGCGAGCGGCCCCAGAGCCCCTCGTCGAGCGCGGCGCCCTCGGCGACCTCGTCCTCTCCCGGCCACGGAAGCGGCGTGACGGGCTCGGGCGCCTCCACTCCGTCGAGCGTCTCCTCGAGGCGTGCCTGCTCCTCCGACTTGAACAGCGGGTGGTTCTCGAACGGATCCTCGACGGAATAGCGGTCGAGCGGCATCGCGCGGTCGAGCTCGGAGTTCCGCTGCTTGAGGTCGAGGTGCTCCTGGATCGCCCGGGAGAGCGACGAGTCGTCCTCGTCGACCGGGCTGTCGTCGGCGAACGGGTTGTCCGGAACCTGCGTCTCTGTCTGCATCTCTTCTCCGTCGGGACGGGCCTGGTCCCGGGGTGGACGTCGGTCGTGGGCCACGCCGCAGTGTAGCCCCGGCGCCGCTGCCACCGGACAACATCCCGAGGGAGTTGGCGTGTGCTTGGATTGGACAGATGCTCCGTCTCCCGAAGAGCCCAATCGGCATCGCGTTCGTCCTCTTCCGGCTCTGGCGGCGCCTGCCGCCTGCACAGCGGCGGATGGTCCTGCGCCTCGCCTGGGCGTACGGGCCGAGGGTCGCAGCCGGGGCGGCGGCTGCCGCATCGGCACGCACGCGGCGCCGGATGCAGCCCTAGCCGAGCGCCACGCGGACGATGCGGTCCTGCTCGCGCTGGTGTGCCGTCGGGTAGCCCTCGCTCGGGCTCGCCTTCCACGAGCGGCCGAGGTACCGGACGCCTCCGGCGGTCGTCTCCCGTGCCGCCTCCTCGAGCCGGTGCCGGATCGAGCGCCACGGTCCCATGTTCTGCGGCTCCTCCTGGGCCCACACGACCTCGCGGAGTCGCGGGTAGCGGCCAAGCGTCTCGGCGACGGCCTCTGCCGGGAACGGATAGAGCTGCTCGACCCGGGCGACCGCGACGGCGTGCGCGCCCTCGCGCAGCTCGTGGCCGACGATGTCGTAGTAGACCTTCCCGGAGCAAAGGACCAGCCGCTCGACCGTGTTCGGATCGGCTCCGGAGTCGTCGATGACCGGCTGGAATCGCCCAGCGACGAGCTGCTCCAGGCTCGAGGACGCGGCCTTCAGCCGGAGCAGCCCCTTCGGCGTCATCAGGACGAGCGGGCGGGCGACGGCGTCGAGCGCCTGGCGGCGGAGCAGGTGGAAGTACTGCGCGGCGGTGGTGCAGTTCGCGACCCGGATGTTCTCCTGCGCTCCGAGCTGGAGGAACCGCTCGAGCCGGGCGCTCGAGTGCTCCGGCCCGTTGCCCTCGTAGCCGTGCGGGAGGAGCAGGGTGAGGCGCGAGGTCTGCTTCCACTTCGAGCGCCCCGCGACGATGAACTGGTCGACGACGATCTGCGCTCCGTTGACGAAGTCGCCGAACTGGGCCTCCCAGAGGACGAGCGCCTCCGGCGCCGACACCGAGTAGCCGTACTCGAAGCCGAGCGCCGCGTACTCGGAGAGCGGCGAGTTGTAGACCTCGAACGAGGCCGATGCGCGCGCCAGGTGCTGGATCGGCGCGACGGTCTCGCCCGTGTGCGGGTCGTGGAGCACGAGATGGCGGTGCGAGAAGGTTCCGCGCTCCGTGTCCTGGCCCGAGAGCCGGATCGGAATCCCGTCCTCGAGCAGCGAGGCAAAGGCGAGCGCCTCCGCCTGACCCCAGTCGATCCCGCCGTCCACGAGCGCCGCGCGGCGGCGCTCGAGCTGCTTCGCGAGCTTCGGGTTGACCGTGAACCCCTCCGGGACCCGGAGGAGCTCCTCGTCGAGCCCACGAAGCCGCTCGGCGTCGACGCCCGTCTCGACCGCCTCGCCCGTCCCCGCGCCCGCCAGCGGCTCGGACTGCGGCGCGGGCGGCTCCGCGATCGAGGCGCGGAGGCTCTCGTGGGCCGAGCGCAGAGTCGCGACCACCTCCTCGACGAGCCGCTCGGCGTCCTCGTGCGTGAGCACACCCTCTTCGACGAGGAGGTCGGCGTAGCGCTCGCGGACCGTGGGCTGGGACTCGATCCGCTCGGCCTGGAGCGGCTGGGTGTACGCGGCCTCGTCCTGCTCCTGATGTCCGAAGCGCCGGTAGCCGACGATGTCGATCACGAAGTCGTGCCCGAACTCCTCGCGGTAGGCGAGGGCGAGCCGCACGGCCGCGAGCGCCGCCTCGGGATCGTCCGCATTGACGTGCACGATCGGGATGTCGAACCCCTTCGCCAGGTCGCTCGAGTAACGCGTCGAGCGCCCCTCCATCGGGTCGGTCGTGAAGCCGACCTGATTGTTCGTGATCAGGTGCAGGGTCCCACCCGTGGCGTAGCCCTCGAGGCTCTGGAGGTTCAAGGTCTCGGCCACGATCCCCTGGCCGGCGAACGCGGCGTCGCCGTGGATGAGGATCGGCAGCGCGACCGTCGGGTCGTGGAGCCCCGAGCCGGACGTGCGGTCGGTCTGCTCGGCGCGCGCCCACCCCTCGACCACGGGGTCGACCGCCTCGAGATGGCTCGGGTTCGGCGCGATCGTCACCTCGATCTCGCCGCCGTCCGTCACGCGCGTCCCGGTGGCGGGCAGGTGATACTTCACGTCGCCGCTGCCCCCCTCGGGGTCGACGACGAGCGCGTCGTAGGAGCGCTCACCCTCGAACTCGCGCAGGACGGACTCGTACGAGCGGCCCACGGTGTGGACCAGCGCGTTCAGCCGGCCCCGGTGCGCCATCCCGATCACGACCTCGTGCGCCCCCCCGGCGGCGGCGAGCTCGATCGACTCGTCGAGCATCGGCACGAGCACGTCGAGCCCTTCGAGCGAGAACTGTTTCTGTCCGAGGAAGGATCGACGCAGGTAGCGCTCGAAGCCCTCGACCTGGGTCAGGCGACGAAGCAGCGCGAGACGCTCCTCCGGGGCGCGCTCACCCCGGAACCGATCGGACTCGATCGCCTTGCGCAGCCAGACGCGCTCCGCGTGGTCCGAGATGTGCTCGATCTCGTACGCGCTCGAGCCCATGTAGACCGCGCGTAACCGCGGAAGCGCCTCGAGCAGCGTCTCGCCCGGGACCGACAGGCGAAGCAGGCTCGCGGGGATCCGGGCCTGCAGCTCCGGCGTCAGCGGTGGGTGGAGGCGGGTCTCGTCGAGCGCCGGATCCCCCGTCGGCTCCGAGCCGAGCGGATCGAGGCGTGCCGCGAGGTGACCGTGCATGCGGTACGCCTTGACGAGCGCCGTCGCCGCAGCGATCCCGGCGAGCAGCTCGTCGTCGACCTCCGGCTCGGCGGCCGGACCGGTGGCGTCGGGCGGAGGAGCGGTGACGGAGGTCGCCGTGACGCCGTCGGGCTCTGGCTCGGCGGGCCTCGGCGCCACGACGGGCGCGGGCGAGCCGTTTGCGTCCGCCTCGAAGATCCTGCGCCACTCGTCGGGCACGCTCGCCGGGCTATCGAGGAAGTCCGCGCGGAGCTGGGCGACGTACGCGGCGTTCAAGCCCGTGGACTCGGTCGCTGCCATCGCCGACGTGTTGTAGCAGCGACGCCGGAGCCCGACGCGTCCGACGCCCCCGGGCGCTAGAAGAGCGGGCCGTCGGTGACGATCACGACCGTCATCCCTACCACCCAGGCGACCGCGCCGAACAGGGCTGCCTTCAAGGCGAGCGACTGATACCGCGCGCTCATTCGCGCCGCGACCAGCGCGATCACGATCGCGACCGGCGTGAGGCGGGCGGGATGCGCGTGGATCTGCAGTAGCAACCCAGCCCCCATCGCGATCGCCGAGAGCACGATCGACGCGGCGGCAAGCAACCCCGCGACGGTGTCGACCGCCGAGGAGCGCCTCTGCGGGGTGTCCTCGACGGCGCTCATCGACGCGCGTCACCGCGTGGCGCGGGCGGTCGTGCAGCGATCCGCTCGCGGTCTGTGCGGCGGGGGCCCTTCCGGCTGGGTCCATGCGGAACGCGTGGCCTCGAGCCGACCGGAGCGGTCGGGGGCGCGGGCGGCGACGGGGTGTCCGTCACCGCGGCGACGGCCACCGGCTCCTCGTCGCGCGGCTCCGCGCGGATTGCCCACCAGACCACGAGGCACATGTAGATGAGCGGGATCTTGAGAATGAGGAGTAGGAAGACGGCTTCCCAGAGCATCGCCTCGAGTGTACGCGATCGCCCGACGGATGCCACCGCCGAGACAGGGGACCGGGGCGCGCGCGGCGAATCTGGGACATTGACACGACTTCACACCGCCCTTACGCGGTGGGGCTACCGTTGCCCGGCTCCCGATCCCGCACTAGGAGGTTCCCGTGCGATTTGCAGCCCGAACGATCGTCTTCGCCTGTCTGGCCGCCGCCGTGCTCGTCCCGGCCGCCGCGGCTGCCGACCGCATGTGGGTGGGCTTCCAGGACGACCCGATGTTCCGCTGGGACCCGCAACGGACGGAGGCGATGGACCGAGCGCGCGGCAACGAGGCGCGGATCGTGCGGACGGTCGTGGACTGGTCGCGCGTCGCGCCGGACAAGCCGGCGAGCCCTGCCGACCCGTTCGATCCGGCCTACAACTTCCAGGACATCGACGAGCTCGTCCAGAACGCGCAGCAGCGCGGGATGGAGGTCCTGATCACTCTGTGGGGGACGCCGAAGTGGGCCAACGGCGGCCAGGCGCCGCAGGTCGCGCCGCGCAACATGACCGACTTCCAGAACTTCGCCCGCGCCGTTGCCTCACGGTACTCGGGCCGGTTCGCCGGGTATCCCTACGTCCGGTTCTTCTCGATCTGGAACGAGTCCAACCTCGGGACGTTCCTGCGGCCGCAGTTCAACCGCGCCGGGAAGATCGTCTCGACGCGCACGTACGCCCGGCTCGCGAAGGCCGGCTACACCGGCATCAAGCAGGGCAGCAAGTCCGCGCAGGTCGCGATCGGCGAGACCTCCTCGCATGGCCGTGACAAGCCGAAACAGGGTCAGACGGACACCGTCGCGCCGGCGACCTTCATGAAGGGCGTCGCCGCAGAGGGGAAGAAGATCCGCCTCAAGTTCGACGCGTGGGCGCACCACCCATACCCGTTCCCGGTCGCGCAGAAGCCGACCCAGCGCGTCCGCTACCCGAACGTCACGCTGACGACGATGTCGCGATTCGAACAGGACCTCGACAAGGCCTTCGGCCGCAAGAACATCCCCGTCTGGATCACGGAGTACGGCAACGAGACGAAGCCGGGCGAGCCGGCCGGGGTCACCGAGGCGCAGCAGGCCGCCTACCTTCCGCAGGCGATCAACATGGCACGCAAGGACCCGCGCGTCGGCATGTTCATCTGGTTCGTGATGCAGGACTCGAACGGCAGCCTCTGGCAGAGCGGGATCTACCGCCAGGACGGCACCCCGAAGCGAGCGCAGCCCCGGTTCGCCCCGGTCGCGAGGCCCCTCGACGCGACGAACGGCAAGCTCACGGTCAAGGCCGGCACGAAGAGCCCGCTGCTCACCGTGTACCTGCGTGAGTACTGCGCGAACAACCCGACCGGGACGACCGTCGGGTTCACGGTGCGCGGCTACCAGGGCACGAAGCTCGTCTCGGTCGACCAGGGCGCGGCGCCGCTCGGGATCGATTGCACCGTCAAGGTCCGAGCAGTCGGCCTGACGGTCGCGAAGAAGAAGACGTACCGCGTGCTCGTCGCCGCCAACACCGCGACGACCGCGGAGATCGTCCGCACGATCACGGTCGTCGGCGCCTGACGCTTCGGCCGGAGGGTGGCGCACGCCGCCCTCCGGCCACCTCTCCCACCCGGAATGCAGGCGTTTCAGCCGCGTCGCGGCCGGGAACGATCGCTCTCGAGAGCGCCGGGACGGCAGACAACTCGCCGAACCGGCGACACCCAAGAGCAAAGGAGTTCCGAGATGGGCGTTGGTGTCAGCCTGCTTCTGATTGCCGCCGGTGCGATCCTCACGTGGGCCGTTTCGGCGGAGGCGTCGGGGATCGACCTGAACACGGTCGGCGTGATCCTCATGGTGGTCGGCGCCATCGGCCTCGTGCTCTCGCTCGTCTTCTGGTCGAGCTGGGGCGGCATGGGGACGCACCGGAAGGCCGTGGAGAGCGGCCCCGGCGGCACGACCGTCAGGGAAGAGCGCGTCAACTGACGCACGCACCACCAGACCCGGTAGAACGAGAGGGAATGCACGAGCGGCTAGCTGTCGATCGTCCTGAGCCCGGCGTCGTCCTGCTCAGCCCGAGCGGCGATCTCGACGCCTACACGGCGCCCGGGCTCAGGGCGGAGCTCCACCGGGCGACCGACGGGAACGGCGACGTCGCTCTCGTCGTCGTCGACCTGAAGGGGATCACGTTCATCGACTCGGCGGGCCTCGGCACGCTCGTCGGGGCGCACCGGCGCATGCGCGAGAGCGGCGGCCGGCTGCGCATCGTACGACCGCCGGCGCTCGTCTCTCGAGCATTCGAGCTGACGGGTCTCGACGAGGTCCTCGACCTCTGCGACGACCGCGAGCAGGCGCTCGCGCGACGTTGACCGCAAGCCTCTAGAACCCGCAGGCGAAGCGAACGCGCGTGCCGCGCCCGTCGGGGCCCGCGCCGACGTCGATCTCGTCCGCGATCGCGCGGATGATCGAGAGGCCCATGCCGCTCTCGGCGGGACCCTCCGGCGCGGTTGGCTCGTCACCGTCCGCCAGGCCGCGTCCCTGATCGGAGACCGCGATCTCGAGCCGGCCGGCGGACGCCGTGAGCTCGACCGTGACACGCCCCGGGATGTCGGGCGGATACGCGTGCTTGACGGCGTTCGCGACCGCCTCCGTGACGGCCAGCTTGAGGTCGGCGATCGTCTCCTCCGACGCGCCGGCGGAGCGCCCGACGCTCGTCACGGCAAGGCGTGCGAGCAGCAGGTACTCCGGCTTGGCCGGTACCTCGAGCACGACCCGTCCGTTCACGCGGTCACCTCCGTCTCCTCGAGGCGTCCACGCATGGTCTCGAGCGACTTCCTGAGCAGCCTCGAGACGTGCATCTGCGAGATCCCGACCTCGGCCGCGATCTCGGACTGCGACATGCCTCGCAGGAATCGGAGCACGACGATCCGCCGCTCGCGCTCCTCGAGCGCGTCGAGTCCCTGCCGGACGACGGAGCCGCGCTCGAGCGCCGCGTAACCTCGCTCCTCGTCGGCGAGCCCGGGGACGCGTGCCGGCTCGTCGTCGTCATAGGGCTGGTCGAGCGAGCGCGGCGCGTAGGCCTTCGAGGCCTCGAGCGCGTCGATCGCCTCTTCCTCGTCGACTCCGACGGCCTCGGCGAGCTCCGCCACGGTCGGCGAGCGTCCCAGCTCCGCGGACAGCTCGTCGCGTGTCCGGGAGAGGCGCATCGACAGCTCCTTGAGCCGGCGCGGAACGTGGACGCCCCAGGTTCGGTCGCGAAAGTGCCGCCGGATCTCGCCGACGATCGTCGGCACGGCATACGTCGACAGCTCGACGCCTTTCTCGAGCTCGAAGCGGTCGATTGCCTTGACCAACCCGATCGCGCCGACCTGGACGAGATCCTCCGTCGGCTCGCCGCGTCCCGCGTATCGGTTCGCCAGGGACCGCACGAGCGGCATCAGCTCCTCGACGAGCCTGTCTCGCGCACGCACGTCGCCGTTCTCGAGATAGGCGACGAGGAGGGCCCGCTGGGCGTCCGAGGGCACGTCTCAGCGCGCTCCGCCGCGCGCGAACGTCAGCACGGCCCAGGTGTCGCCGTCTTCTCCAGGCTCCACAGTGACCCTGTCTGCGAGTGCATCGAGCACCCGCCGGCGGGCAGGATCCGCGGCGGCAGCCCCGAGCGGCCCGACCCTGATGTCGACGCCGTCCGCGCGCGCCGAGGCGTCGACGCGCACGTCGGGGCCGACGGCGTCCTCGAGGACGGCGGTCGTCGCCAGCTGGAGCTCGTCGATCCGGTCGTAGGGCAGATCGAGCCTCGCGCCGAGCCCGGCCAGCACGAGCTCGACGACGCCGGTCCACCCGGGCGCCGCGGGCACCGAGATCGAGACGACGTCCGTCACCCTGTCACCGCTGCGGCTCGATGGTCCCGGCCGGCACGTAGACTCGCCGCGATGGAGAGCGGAGAGTTCGAGGTCCTTGTCGACACGTCGGCGGCCGGGCGCCGCATCGCCGTGCGCGGCGACCTCGACCTCGCCACGGTCGAGAATCTGCAGCCGGCGCTCGACCAGGCGATCGCGGCGGGCCGCCCCACGACGCTGGTGCTGGCCGACTGCACCTTCCTCGACTCGTCGGCGCTCAAGCTGATCGCGGACGCGAGTCGACGCGCAGGCGAGTCCGGAACGAGGTTCGCGATCTCGCGCCCGTCGCCGCAGGCGGCGCGTGTGCTCGAGATCTCGGGACTAGACACGATCGTCACCATCGAGGCGACCGATTATCCCTGACGTCCCCGAAGGGGTCGCGCCAACCGTCGTTCAGAGCCGGTCCAGCGCCTCGGCCCGCGTCGGGAACAGCATGAACACCCGATCGAGCAACGTCACCTCGAAGATCCGGCGAAGTCCCGGCTGCGTCACGACGACCCGTAGCTGACCGCCCTGCGGGCGCAGGCGCTTGACGCCGCCGAGCAGCACGCCGAGCGTCATGGAGTCGACGAATGTGGCATCGGTGAGATCGACCACGACGTGGAATGCGCCGTCGTCGATCACGCGATGAAGCTGCTCGCGCAGCTCCGGCGCGCTGTGAAGATCGGCTTGACCGTGGATCACGAGCACGGCGACGGCGGGCGAATGCCGGATCGCCTCGACCGCCGGATGCTCGTGGGTCGCCGAGAGGTCGCTCATGTCCGTCGTCATGATTGTGTCGTACCCGCGCGGGTATCCGCGAAAACACCTGACGACCGCGAACGGCCTGCCGGCTCCGTGCCGTCGAGCCGGCGCTCGAGGACGACGACCGTGCCGCCTGCCGCGTGCACGATGTCGACGCGGTCCATGAGGCCGCGCATGAGCGGCAGGCCGAGCCCACGATCGCTGGTCTCCGAGCCCGGCGCCCGCCAACGCCCGCTGTCGGCGACCCGCAGGCGGAGCAGCTGCCCGTCGCGCTGGGCGTGCAGACCAAAGGTCCCGCTCGCCGCCCCCTGGGCGTGCTCGACGGCGTTCGCGGAAGCTTCCCATGCGGCGAGCAGCACATCGTTCCGGACCTCGGGCCTGGCGTCGAGCCCGTCGAGCCAGGCCCCGAGCTGCGTGCGCATCTGTTGGAGGCCCTCCCGATCGGCGGGGAGGCGCAGCTCGAGGACGTCGGCGCGGACCGGCTCAAGTCGCGCGGCCAGGATCGCGACGTCGTCGTACCGCTCGGTTCCCTCGAACACGCGTCGCAGGACATGATCGACCAGCGTGTCGGGCCCGCCGGCAACCGACCCCGCTGTCTCGCGGACGAGCTCGAGCCCGACGTCCAGCGGCGCGTCGCGGCGCTCGACGAGCCCGTCGGTGTACAGGACGATGGTCGCTCCCACCTCGACCGTCGTCTCGCCGACCTCGACTGCCGCATCGGCGTCGACGCCCAGGGGCAACGTGCGACCGTCGTCGAGGTAGCGCGCGGACCCATACGACTCGACGAGAAGGGGCGGCGGATGCCCGGCGACGACGTACCGGCACCGGCGGTCGTGGAGGTCGAGCACGAGGTAAGCGAGCGTCGCAAACGGAGCGTCGACGTGCGCGTCGAACATGCCGCTCAACCGCCGGACGACCTCTGCCGGATCCTCGTGCTCGGATGCGAACGCACGCAGCGAGTTCCGCAGCTGGCCCATCGTGGCGGCGGCGCCGACCCCCTTCCCCGCCACGTCGCCGACGACGAGTGCGATCCGCCCCTCGGCAAGCAGGAAGGCGTCGTACCAGTCTCCGCCGACATCGACACCTGACTCGCCCGGGAGATAGCGAGCGGCGAAGGTCACGCCCTCGACCTCCGGGAGCACCTGGGGCAGGACGCTCTGCTGCAGCGTCTCCGCGATCGTCCGCTCGCTCTCGTACCGGATCGCGCGGTCGAGGGCCTGGCCGCACTGACTCGCAAACGTTCCGGCGAACGCGCGATCGGTCGGCTCGAGCGCCTGCGCCGTCCGCCAGCCGAGCAGAAGCACGCCGTGCACGCGCCGCGAGGCCCCAAGGGGGAAGAGCGCGACCGAGCGAAGGCCCTCTTCCGCCGCGCTCGCGACCAACGGGTCGTCCGACGCGAGGGTCTCGAGCGTCGGGTGGAACGACGCCCGACCGCGCGAGAACGCCGTCGCGACGGCGCCGGTCCGCTCGAGCGGCACGCGGGCCAGGGCCTCGAGCCCGGTCGTGTCGACCCCGCTCGCGCCCTCGAGCTCCAGTGTCTCGCCGCTCTCCGAGACGAGGTGGATCGCGACTGCATCGGCACCGGCGGTGCCGATCCCCTGCTCGCGCACGATCGCGGCGACGTCCGCGGGCACAAGGCTCTCGGCGAGCGCAGCGGTAAGCGACTGCAGGCGGCCGGTGCGCTCCGCCTCGAGCCGCTCGAGCTCGTAGAGGCGCGCGCGCTCCAGTGCCTGCCCGCCCAGCTCTGCGGCGAGCGTCGCGACCGCGCGTCGCTCGAGGGTGACCGCGCCCGTCTCGCGAAAGGCAAAGGCCATCGCGCCGATGACGTCCGCCCCGCGGCGAACGGGCACCGCGAGGACGCTGGCGGCGTCTCGCGACGGCGCATCGGGAAAGGCGCGGATGAGCTCCGCACGCCGCTCGACCCAGACCACGTGCCCTTGCCGTGCGGCCGCGGCGAGGGGCGTCCGCGCACCCATCGACATCCGCACCGGCGCAGACCTCAACCGACCCGTGCCGTCCCTGGACTCCACGACCACGAGGTCGGCTCCCTCGACGAGGCCGAACGACCCGCTCCGCGCGCCGAGCGCCTCGACGACACCGCCGGCGAGCGCCTCCGCGACGTCGGCCGGCCGCACCGCGGCGGAGAGACTGGCCGTGAGCTCCTGGATCGCCTCCAGCCGGCGGCGCGACCGCTCCGCCTCGACCGCGGCGATTGCCGCGCGCTCGTGGCCGCGGCGCATCGTCCAGCCCACGCCGACGACGACCGCTGCGGCGAGAAGCGACGTCGACCACCGCAGGAACTCGTCCCGGTCGGCAAAGACGGGCTGCCAGTCCGGGTTCTCCAGGAGGAAGGAACCGACGCCCCAGCCGACAACCGTCGCGGCGACCGCAGCGGAGACACCCCCGAGCACCATCGCGAGCGCGACGGCGCCGACGAGCTGGGCGTACGAGGCGCCCGAGGTGACCACGTGGAGGAGGACGCCCAGTCCTACGCCGGCAACGCCGAGCACGGCTCCGAGGGCGATCGAGGCCGCCCGACCGCGCGTGCGTGGCCCGAGTCGCCGCTCGAGCCGCTCGAGCCCGGGGTGCCCGTCGGACGGCATCCAGCCCATCGTGCCGGACCCGGCCTTGCGCGGGCGAGCCCACCTCCGCGCGCTCGGCGCTCTCAGGAGAGCGGTGGCTCGAGCAGGAGCACGACGGGCTCCCTCTCTCCGTCGAGCAGTGCCTCGAGATCGGCCTCGCTCGACTCGCGACGATCGACCCGGGCATCGAGCGCGTCGACGAACGCGCCGGGCGGATCGAGGAAGTCGACGGCGTCGCTCCCGAAGTGCATGGGAATCACAACCCGCGGGCCGAGCTCTCGGACGATCGCGGCGGCCTCGGCTCCGCCGATCGTCGGCCCACCGCCGACGGGCAAGAAGAGCACGTCGACATCGCCGATCGCCTCCCGCTGCTCGGGTCGCAGCGCGTGCTGGCCGAGGTCCCCGAGGTGACAGAACCGCACGTCGTCGAGCGTGAAGCAGAAGATCGTGTTCGGCCCTCGTTGCGTCCCGGCCCGGTCGTCGTGCTCCGAGGCGACGGCGATGACCTCCCCGACGGGGGAGTCGAGCGTCCCCGCGGTGGAGCGAATCACGGCGGGCGAGCCCTCGGCGGCCGCGACCTCGTTGTGGTCGCCGTGCTCGTGCGTGACGAGTACGAGATCCGCGGTCACGCCGGTGACGGGCGGGTGACGGAACGTCATGCCACGCGCGGCAACCCGGGTTCCGACGTCACCGAACGGATCGAGCAGGACCCGCTTCGACCCGGTGAGAAGGAACGCCGACTGGCCGTACCAGCGGACGACCATCAGGTGCGCTTTCGATACGTCACGACGAGATGGAGCCGAGGGGGCTCGAACCCCTGACCTTCTGGCTGCCAGCCAGACGCTCTCCCAGCTGAGCTACGGCCCCTGGAGCGCTGCATCCTAGCCGCTCCTCCCTTGCCGGTCAGGCACTCGCGACGGCTTCGAGCTTCGGCACGTCGTTCCAGAGGTCCTCAAGCCGATAGTGCTCCCGGGTCTCGGGCGTGAAGACGTGGAGGACGACATCGAGGTAGTCGTCGACGATCCAGGTCGCCTCGGGGAGTCCGCTCGTCGAGCGCGGCAGCAGGCGTTGCTCCGCCTTGAGGCGACCGAGCACCTCCTCGTGGATCGCATGCGTCTGTCGCGGGTTCTTCCCCGTCGCGAGCACGAAGAAGTCGGTGTAGTCGCACACCGCTCGCATGTCCAGGATCGTCACGTCCGTCGCCAGCTTCTCCTCGCAGAGCGCGGCGATGCGACGTGCGTGTTCGAGAGATGTCAGGTCGGTGTCGTCCGTTCGCTCGGGTGCTGTCCAAGCATACCCCCGCCCCCTGCCGTTTCAACGCGGCGATAGAGCCGAAGGAGGGCGATCTCCGCTGCCACAGCGGGGGGCACGAAGCCCTCGATCGGCTGTCCGGCCGCGACCCGAACGCGGATCTCGGCCGACGAGATGGGCAGAGGGTCGATTGGGAAGAACGTGACGCGCTCCGGGCGGTCGAGGGCCGCCAGGACGGCGTCGAGCCTCGCGCGGTCGACGCCAGGTCGCGTCGCGACGCCGAGCCTCGCGAGCTCGAGCACGCGCGCCGGCTCCTTCCAGGTGAGGAACGAGGCGAACTCGTCGGCGCCGACGAGGAACACGGGATCGGGGAGCGCGAGCGCCGCGAGCGAGTCGACCGTCCGAGCGAACGGGTCGAGCGACACCTCTGCGACGGCCACCGGTGCGAACGCGAGCCGCGCCAGGTCGAGCCGGATCGCGGCCGCCGTCGACACCTCCTTGTGACCGGGTCGTTCCACGACACGCACGAGGAGGCGATCGAGCGCGAACCGCTCGAGCCCGTCACGCGCCAGCTCGACGTGCCCGAGGTGCGGGGGATCGAAAGCGCCGCCGAGGATCCCGACAGTCACGCGCGCCCTGGCCTCCGGCGGCTCCCGCCGGGCAGAGCCCGGCTCCGCCGCCGACCGCCGCCGCTCGCGGTTCGCGCGTCACGGCTGCCATTCGAGCTCCTCGTCGCCGATCTCCACGAGCGCACCCTTGCGCACTCCGGCGTCGCGAAGCGCCTGCTCCAGCTCGTCGTCGTCCGGCGGGCGGCCGACGACGCGGTAGCCGCGGTCGGTGCGCAGGATGCGGAACGCGCGCCGGGCGCGCGGCACCGGGCGGTACTCGAGGAACTCCGGCAGCTCGTCCTCCACGGCCGAATCGGGCTCGGGCGCCGCTGGACACAGCGCGAAGAGGGATCGCTCGAGCTCACCGATCCCCTCACCGGTCACGCACGAGACCCGGTGCACCGCCACGATTCGCTCGTCCTCCACGCCGAACGGGGCGGGCTCGGGGGAGAGATCGGCCTTGTTGAGCACGATGATCTGGCGGCGCTCGTCGAGGCCCGCGCCGTAGAGCGCGAGCTCACGGTCGATCGCGCGAAACCGCTCGTCCGCGTCGCCCTCCGACGCGTCGATCACGTGGACGAGGAGCCTTGCCCGCTCGAGATGGGCGAGGAACTCGTGTCCGAGTCCGACGCCGTCGCTCGCGCCTTCGATCAGCCCGGGCACGTCGACGACCGTGAGCTGGCCGCCGTCCGACGCCTCCACGGTGCCGAGCACCGGCTGCACGGTGGTGAACGGGTAGTCGGCGACCTTTGGCGTCGCGTTCGAGATACGACGCAGGAGCGACGACTTGCCCGCGTTGGGCAGGCCGGCGAGGGCGGCGTCAGCGACGAGCTTCAGTCGCAGGTCGAGCGAGCCGGTCTCGCCGGGCAGCCCGGTCTCGGCGAAGCGCGGCGCCTGCCGTGTCGGAGTGGCGAACCGGGCGTTGCCGCGGCCGCCCGCGCCGCCCGTTGCGACGACCACGCGCGCACCGGGCGTCGCGAGATCGGCGACGAGGGCGCCTTCCTCGGTACGGACCTGCGTCCCCACCGGGACCCGAAGGTCGGCGTGGGCGCCGTCCGCCCCGTGCCGTCGCCCCCCGCCACCGTTGCCGCCGCGCGTCGCGGCATAGACCGGACGACCGCGGAGCGGAGAGAGGTCGCGGAGCGCCGGGTCGGCGACGAGCGCCACATCCCCGCCACGGCCGCCGTCGCCTCCGTCGGGACCGCCCTTCGGGACGTACTTCTCGCGCCGGAACGCCAGCGCGCCGTCGCCGCCCCTGCCGGAGCGGACGACGATACGGACGCGGTCGTGGAACACGCTGCCGTTGCGCGGGGCGCCCCGCGCGGGCGCTAGGACGAGCCTGCCGGCTCGTTGACCGCGACAGAGCGGCGCTCGCCGCTCCGCGAGAACTCGACGACACCCTCCCGCAGCGCGAAGAGCGTGTCGTCGCGGCCGATGCCGACCCCGGGGCCGGGGCGGAACCGCGTTCCGCGCTGACGCACGATGATCGCGCCGGCCTTGACCTCCTGGCCGGCGAAGATCTTCACGCCGAGACGCTTGCTCTGGGAGTCGCGCCCGTTCCTCGAGGAGCCGAGGCCCTTCTTGTGTGCCATTAGTTCCCCTCCTCCGAGGTCGCGGACTCGAGCGCCGCCAGCGCGCCCTTTCGCTTGGCGTGGGCCTGCTCGTACTCGAGCGCGGCGGAGAGCTCCGCTGCGGTCCAGCCCGACGACGCCTGCTTGATCTCCGCGACGGTGAGATCGGCATACCGGTCAGGCAGCCCCCCGGTCGCGACTGCCTCCGGTGCGACCTTGGCCTCCGACGCGCTCTTGTCCGCCGCCTGCTTGGCGCCGCGCTTGGCTCCGCCGATCGACTCGATCTCGATCTGGGTGAGCGAGGCACGAAAGCCCGTGTGGCGCTTGTACCCGGTGCGCTTCTTGTACTTGCCGATCGTCAGCTTCGGGCCCTTCGCCTGACGCACGACCTTCGCCGTGACGACCACACCGGGCGCGAGCTTCGTATCGCCGTCGCCCCCGGCGAGCAGGACGGACGGCGTGAACGTCGCCCCGTCCTCGAGCGGGAGCCGGTCCACGAGCAGGCGCTCGCCCTCGCGGACGCGGTATTGCTTGCCACCGACGGAGATGATCGCGTAGCTCATGGTTCAGGCCTTCGACGAGGAAACGCGGGCAGCGCGCCCGCGAGCCGCCGGATTGTAGCGAACTCCGAGCGGCCCTTTATTCGTCGAGCTCGTCGATCCACTCGGACATCGGCACGTACGCATCCGCCTCTCCGGTGTCTCCGGCCGAGCCTGCAGGCTCCGGCTCGGCGGTCGCGAGCGCACCCGTCTCGCCGTCGGGCGCCGTCTTCGGCTTGCGATTCCGGCCGCCGCGCGAGCCGCGCCGCGTGCGCTTCCTCGGCGTGGCGCCCTCGCCGTTCCCGGAGGTCTCCACCTGCGCGGATTCCCCTTCGACCGGTGGCTCGTCGGCGTCGCCGTTTCGGGCCGCCTGCTCGGCGTCCACCACGGGCTTATCGGGCTCCTGGGCGGGACGTCCATCGGCTTCTGGCACGTGGATCCGCGGCGTCCGCTTCCTCGGGCGCGGCGCAGGCCGCTCGGGCCTGGTCGGCGCGGCCGCCGGACGCGGCCTCGTCCTCCGGCCCCTCGACGTCCCCGGCGGGGACGGCGTCGGTCTGGGCGGCTGGCTTCTTCCGCCGCTTGCCGCCACGGGAGCCGCGGCGCGTGCGCTTCTTCGCCGACGTCGTCGCTGCCTCGCCCGTCGCCTGGTCCGCCGCCATCTCCGATTGTGGCTCGGCGTCGGGTTCCTCGACGTCCACCACACGCTCCTGCGGCTCGTCGGCGATCTCCACCGGCTCTTCGCTCGGAGGCGTGGCGTCGCTCGGGCGGCGCTTCGCCGGAGCGCGGGTGGGTTTCTCCGCCTCGCTCTCGAACGTGATGGGCGCTGCCGGAACCTCGCCGCCCACGGGTGTCGCAAAGGCCTGTCCCTCGAGCACGCGCCCGACCGCGACCTTCGCCTTCTTGCCGACGCGGTTCGCCGCGCCCGCGACGACGACCGGGAAGCCGTCGACCCGCCCCACGGCCGCGGTCGCGTCGTGGAGGTCGATCTCCACGAGCTTGACGTCGAGCTCGGCGCCCTCCTCGAACGGGGCTGCCGGGGCGAGGTCCGCGCGACGGCCCTCGGCGAGCACCTCGAAGTGGTCGGTGTGGACATGCCCCTCGGCGGGGACGAGGTAGAAGCGCCGCCGCGTCACGTCCTCCAGTGCGGCGAGCCGCTCGCCGCCGGGACCAGCGACGAGCGCGAGCTCCCGCGGATGGAGCGCGACACGGTACGCCTGGATGCGCGAGCCGGCTCCTGCCGCCGCGAGCGAGCGCAGCTTGCGCTCGATGTCGAGGGCAACGGTCGCGTCCGACACGACGATGCCGTCGCCACCACAGGTCGGGCACTTCCGCGTCATCACCTCGCGAGGCCCGTCGGTGACGTTTTGCCGTGTCATCTCGACCAGCCCGAGCGGCGAGATCTCGACGACGTAGGTCTTCGTGCGGTCGCGCTCGAGCTCCTGGCGCAGCGCGTCCTCGACCGCTTGGCGGTTCTTCGGGTTCGCCATGTCGATGAAGTCGATGACGATGATCCCCCCGATGTCGCGAAGGCGCAGCTGGCGCACCACCTCCTTCACGGCCTCGAGGTTGTTCTTCACGACCGTGTCCTCGAGCCGCTGCGTCGAGCTCTTGGAGCGCGAGCCGACGAACCGGCCCGTGTTCACGTCGATCACGGTGAACGCTTCGGCGTAGTCGAACACGAGGTAGCCGCCCGACGGCAGATCGACGCGACGGTCGAGGGTCGACGCGATCTCCCGCTCCACGCCGAAGCGCTCGAACAGTGGCTCCTTGTCCTTCGCCCGGTGGACGCGGTCGATCATGTGCGGCGAGGTCTTCTTCAGGTAGCCGACGATCCGCTTGTAGGCGCGGTCGGAGTCGACGTGCGCCGCGATGAAGTCGCCGGCGAAGAGATCGCGCACGATCCGCAACGGGAGCTCCGCCTCCTGGTAGACCAGCTCGGGCGCTGTGGCCGACTTCGCGCGCTGCTGGATCGTCTTCCAGAGCCGCTGCAGGAAGACGAGATCGCGCTCGACGTCGTCAGCCGAGGCCCCCTCCGCCGCGGTGCGGACGATCACGCCGCCCTCATCCGGCGCGATCTCCTTGAGGATGTCCTTGAGCCGCTGGCGTTCCGCGTCCTCGAGCCTCCGCGAGACGCCGAGCCCCTCGCCGTTCGGGACGTAGACGAGGAAGCGACCGGGGAGCGAGATCTCGGTCGTGAGCCGCGCACCCTTCGTCTTCATCGGGTCCTTGACGGCCTGGACGAGGAGCTGCTGGCCCCGCTGGATGAGGTCGGTGATCTTCTTCCCGTGGCGCTTGCCCTCGAGCTCGGGGACGACGATCTCGTCGACGTAGAGGAAGCCGTTCTTCTCGAGGCCGATCTCGACGAACGCCGCCTCCATCCCCGGGAGCACGTTGTCGACCGTCCCGAGGTAGATGTTTCCCGCGATCGACCGGCGCTCGGGTCGCTCGAGGTACACCTCGGCGACGCGGTCGTCCTCGAGCAACGCGACGCGCTGCTCGCCGACATCGACGCTGATCAGGAGCTCGCGCTTCGCAGCGGGGAGCGGCGCGCGCCGCTGCGGCTGTCGCTTGCGCTCGCGGCTGCCGCCCTGCCGGGACTGGCCACCCGAGCGCTTGCGCGACCCGTCGCGGTTGCCGCCCTCCTTGGCCTCGCCCTTCTTGGGCTCGTCCTTCGCGGACGGCTCGGCCTCGGCGGCCGTGTCGGCGCTGCTCGCGGTGCCCGGCTTGCGCCGTCCTCGCCCGCCGCGGCTCCCACGGCGCCTCCGCTTGCGCGGCCCCTCGCCGTCGGTCTCGGTGCTGTCGCTTTCCGGGCCGGCCGGCTCCTCAGCGGGAGTCGGGGCCTCGATCGTGCTGATGGCGGCATCCGCCGCCTGCTGTTCCTCTTTGCGTCGTCGAATCCGGAACCAGGCCAAGAATCGTGTCCTCTCGTGTCAGAGCGCGCGGGCGCACGACCGCATGGGCGGCGAGCCTCGCGCTGCTTCGGGTGTGGAAATCTGCGGCCATTGCCTGAGGCAAGGCTATCAGCGGGACCGGCCCGCGAACCATTCGATCGAAGGCGCTCAGGCCGCGGCGGGCCGCAGACGCGCACGCCGTGCGCGAACGGCGCGTAGACGCTGCGAGAGCCGGGCCCAGGCCCACGGCTCGAGCTCCTGGTAGCGCGTCTCGTTCTGGCCTCGCGTCGACTCCAGGTACTCGAACCACGCGTCGGCCTCCTCGATCTGAAGCAGTTCCTCTGCGAGCTCCGTCTCGGGCACCTCGACCTCCATCGATCGTGACCGTGGGTTGCCCGCGATCCTAGGACCTGGACCGGACGGAGCCACAGCAGGGTCGAGAGGCTTGATGTGGGTTACGGGTGCATGCGGGGAGGGCATGCGCCAAGCAGCGTGGCCGGATCAGTGCTCGCCGATACCCGAAGGTATCGGCGAGCAGCGAGACGGCCGCGATGCGCCGCGCGCAGGCCCCCAGCCGTGCGTGCCCATAACCCGCATCAAGCCTCTAGCTGCGGGGGAGGCGCTTGAAGAGCGCGCCGAGCGCGAGCGTCGCAGCACCCGCGACGGCGGCGTCGAGGACGCGCGACCGAAACGGCACGCGGCGGACGAGCTCCCGGGCGACGAGCCCGGTCCCGAGCGCCGCGGCGAGCGGCAGAGCGAGCTGCTGCGCGGCCTCGCGGCCGTCGCCGCCCGGCTCGGAGCCGGACGCCACCGTGACGTCCGACAGCATCCGCGCCTGCGCGAGCGCGAGCACCGGGAGGCGCGGCCCTTTCGCCGCGCCGAGCGCGGCCAGCGCCGCCGTCGCCACCGCGGCATCCGTGGCGCGCCGGCGAACGACGGCGTCGCGGAGGACCGGCAAGGACGCCGCGAGGGGTGCTGCATCGTCGCCGACCCCGGCGGCGATCCGGTCGCCGATCTCGTCGACGGGGAACCCGCGGCCGGGCATGACCTGGACGACGTCCTCCGCGAGGACGTACGGCAGCCGAACGGCCCGCCCAGGCTCCGCCGTCTGGACGGCGACGATCGGGACGGCCGCGCGGGTCGCCGCCCGGAACAGCCGCTCGTCCTCCGCGGTCGCGGCGCCTGCGACGACCCTGACGAAGACACCGGCTGCCTCCGGCTCTCCACCCGTCCGCACGAGCGTGGGATCGCCTCCCGCACCGAGCTCCTTCGCGAGCTGCTCCGCGAGCATCCCGGTCACGAGAAGCGGGCCACGGAGGTCGTGCACCCGGCGCTGATGACGAGCGAGCGCGACGATGTCGCGCGGGCCGATGCCGAGGAGCCTCACCGAAACGCGTCCGGGCGGCCGCGCGCGTGGATCGCCTCCAGCACGCCGATCGCGACGAGGTTCGCGACCATCGACGAGCCGCCGACGGTGACGTACGGCAACGGGATGCCCGTCACGGGCGCGATCCCCATCGTCATCCCGATGTTCACGAAGATCTGGAAGAGGAACGCGAAGACGATCCCGCCGGCGACCATCGCGCCGTAGAGGTCGCCCGCGACAGTCACCACCCGGAGCCCTCGCCAGACGACGAGGAGGTACAGGAGTAGGAGGATCGCGGCGCCGAAGAAGCCGCGCTGCTCGGCGAACGACGCGAACACGAAGTCCGTCGCGTGCTCGGGGAGGTAGTCGAACCTCGTCTGGCTCGCCTCGCTGACCCCGCGGCCGTCGATCCCGCCCGCGCCCACGGCGGTGATCGACTGGTTGAGGTTGTACGTCAGGCCGGCCGGGTCGGCGTCCGGGTTCGTGAACCCCGTGAGGCGTGCTGTCTGGTACGGCTTGAGCACCTCGATCCCGGCGGACGGCGCCACCCAGACGACGCCAGCGACGAGCGCGACTGCGAGGGCTGCCAGCAACGCAAGGTGCAGCCAGCGCGTGCCCGCGACGAACAGCACCGCCGCGAGCGCCGCGATGTAGACGAGCGCGGTGCCGAGGTCCGGCTGCATGAAGACGAGCAGCATCGGCGCGATGCCGAGCGCGATCGCGCTCAGCACGGTGCGGAAGAGGCCGAGCTGCCGGTGTCGCTCCGCGAGGAACCCGGCGATCGCGAGGACGAACAGCAGCTTGCCGAACTCGGACGGCTGGAACTGGAGCGGGCCGATGTCGATCCAGCGCTTCGAGCCGCGCACCGCCTCGGCGAACGCGTACACGATCACCATCAGCGCCAGCGCGGTGCCGTACACGACCCGCCAGTGACGCCGGTAGAGCGACGGCGGGATCGCGATCGCGACGACCATGCCGATCGCGCCGAGTGCGGCCGCGATCGCCTGCCGTACGACGAAGTAGCTCGTGTCGCCCGGAACGTCGAAACGCGTGATCCCGGCGACCGCCCAGAGCCCGTAGCCGACGAGCGCCCCGGCGGCGAGAAGCAGAACGAGGTCGAGCCGACGCACGAGCGCGGCGAGGTCGACCGCCTCGCGTGTCCGCAGCGGGATTCGTTCGCGTCCGGCGTCGACGATCAGTCCGCGACTCGCCATCAGTCCGTCTTCACCAGGGTCTGGTAGCCGCCCTTCACGCCGAAGAACTTCTCGAACACGCGGAGCGCGGCAGGCGCCGCGGCGGTGGAGCCGTGGCCGCCGTTCTCAATCACGGCGCAGATCACGATCCGGGGAACCTCGGTCTCGGCCGGGCCGTAGCCGCACCACCAGGACTGGTCCTCGAGGTGGTCGGCGGGGTAGCCGGGAAGCGGGACGACCTTCTCGGCAGTGCCCGTCTTGCCGGCGATCGGCACGGGGAAGCTCGCGAAGGTGCCTGCCGACGTGCCGTAGGAGGCGTGCGTCGCCTGGTAGAGGCCGTCGCGGATCACCTGCAGCGCGGCGGGGTCGACGCCTGCGGACTCCGGCGGCTGCGGCGCGTAGCGGCGGAGCACGACGGGCGCCTGGCCGCGGGCGGCGGGCGTCTCGACCTGGGCGACGACGTACGGGGTGACGAGCTTGCCGCCGTTCGCGATCATCGCGTAGAAGCGCGCCATCTGGAGCGGCGTCACGGAGATGTCCTTCTGGCCGATCGCGAGCTGGATCGAGTCGCCCGGGTTCCAGGCGCGGTCCCAGTCGCTCGTGAAGTGCTTCTTCCGCCACGCCGGGGTCGGCACGAGGCCGGTCTGCTCGCCGCCGAGGTCGAATCCCGTCGGCAGGCCGAAGCCGAAGCGTCGCGCCCACTCCTGCATGCGCGTGCGGCCCTTGTCGCCCTGGAGATAGAAGTCGTAGCCCAGTTGGTAGAAGTACGTGTCGCACGAGCGCGCGAGCGCCTCGGGCAGCGTCATCGCCTGGTTGATGTACGGGTCCCAGTTCTTGAAGACCTGCTTGTCGAGGCCGTACTCGGCGCTCGGCGTGCACTGAAGCGCGCCGTAGGGCTGGAGCAGGTGCTCCTGCATCGCCGCGAGCGCCGTGACGGGCTTCCACGTCGAGCCCGGCGGGTAGACGCCGCTCGTCACCCGGTTGATGCCTGGGTGGTTCGCCTTTTCTGCGGCCGCTTCGTCCACGAGCGGCTTGATCTTCTTCGGGTCGACCCGCCCGACGTAGACGGACGGCTTGTACGTCGGGGTGGAAGCCATCGCGAGCACCGCGCCGTCCTGCGGGTCGAGCGCGACGAGCGCGCCGCCGTCCGCGTGGTACGACCCGTTCGCGATCGCCGTCTGGATGCCGAGGCGGAGCGCACGCTCGGCGGCCCGCTGCAGCCCGATGTCGATCGTCAGCCGCACCGCACTGCCGGGGCGCGGCTCGACCTTGGGCTCCATCGCGCCACGCTGCCGGCCCATCGAGTCGACGCGGACCTGAGCCTCCCCGGCCGTCCCGCGAAGGTACTGGTCGAACTTTGCCTCGACACCCGTCTTGCCGACCTTGTCGCCTGGCTCGTAGAGCTTGGGATGCGCGTCGAGCTCCTGTGGGGAGACCTCGCCGACGTACCCGAGCATCTGCGCCGCGAGGGACTGGTACGGATAGTGCCGCAGGTAGGTCTGCTGGATCTGCACTCCGGGGAAGTCGGCCTGGTGCTCGTAGAGGTAGGAGATCTGATCCTCGCCCACCGCCGTCTTCACCGTGATCGGATTGAGCGGGTCGTTGATCCTGGAGTCGACTTCCTTGGCGAGCCGAACGGGCTGGACGTTGAGGACCCAGGCGAGCCGCCGGATCACCTCGTACCGCCGCTTCGAGGGGAGGTCGCCGACCCAGAGCTTCACGGCGGTGCCCGGGACGTTGTCGACGATCACGTGGCCCTCGCGGTCGAGGATCGTGCCGCGAGGCGCCTCCAGCCGGATCGTCCGCAGCTGGTTCCCCTGCGCCGTCGCGAGGTAGGTCTGCCCCGAGAGCACCTGCAGCGACCAGAGCCGGAAGAACAGCACCGCGAAAACCGCGAGCGCGAGCGCGCCGAGGATCCCCACGCGGAGCGCGAGCCCGGGGGTCAGGCGATACGGCGCCTCGACGCCCGGATCGGGCGGGAGGAACCGCGACGAGGGCGCCCTGCGCTCGCCGTACGGCGCGTCAGACAAGGCCCATCTCACGCGGGCGCGGAGGGACTCGGTCGGCCCGCGCGAGGTAGCGGCGGAGCAGCGGATGGAGGCCGAAGGCGAGGAGGCCGTTGACGATCGCGGTCGGGATCAACGTCGCGAACGCCGCCCGCGCCGAGACCGGCTGGCCGAGGAGGAAGTGGAGCGCGACGTTCGCGGGCGTTGCCAGCAGCGTGATCGCGAACGCCGAGAGCGGCGCCGCGTAGGGCCGGCCCCGGCCGGTCGTCTCGCCATAGCGACCGGCCCAGTAGCCGGCGACGGTGAGGACGATCGACGTCGTCCCGAGCGTGTCGAGCGTCATCACGTCGACGAGCAGGCCGCCCGCGAAGCCCGCGACCGCACCGGTGATCGAGCCGGCGACGAGCGCGACGACGACGACGGTGACGAGGAGCAGATCGGGCTCGGCGCCCAGGACGCGCGACCCGGCGACGGCGCCGACCTGGAGCACCGCGGCGACGAAGATCAACGGCGTCACGCGCAGCGCGATGCTCATGGGCCAACCTCTGTTGGGCCGTGAGCGGGGAGGGGTGTGGGGAACCGGGAGGTTCCCCACGTCTTCCAGAAGAAGGGGGCTCGTGGGGGAAACATGGTTTCGCCCACGGGAGCGAGCCGAAGGCGAGCGACGCTCACGGCGTCGTCCCGCGGTCGGACGGAACGAGGACGAGCACGGCCTCGAGCGATGACAGGTTTGCGAACGGCTCGAGCTGGACCTGCGTGAACAGATCAGTGTCGGCACGTCCGACGCTCGTCACCCGGCCGATCAGGATCCCGGGCGGGTAGAGCGACGAGAAGCGCCGCGAGCGCCAGCCCGCGGTGACCACTGTGTCGCCGACCTGGACAACCGCTTCCTTGGGCACGCGCACGAGCCTGAGCGGCGCGCGCGGGCCCTGCCCGCGGCGAACGATGCCGGCGGCCTGGGAGCCGAGGATCGTCGCCGAGACGGCGCTCTGGTCGTCGGTCAGGAGCGTGACGCGCGCGGTGCGGCTGCCGAGCTTGCTGACCGTCCCGACGAGGCCCTGCGCGGTGACGACCGGATCGTCGACGCGGATCCCGTCCTCGCGCCCGGCGGCGATCACGATCGTCTGCGCGTACGCCCCGGGAGGTCGGTAGATCACCTCGGCGGAGAGCCCGTCGAAGCCCTCCGGGAAGCGTGGGCCCGACTTGAACTGGAGGAGCGAGCGAAGGCGCGCGTTCTCCTGTTCGGCGAGCCGGGCGCGCGCGTACTGCTGGCGGAGCGTCTCGTTCTCGCGCTGGAGCCGATCGGCGTCCGAGCGTGCGTCGACGAGACCCTGGGCCCAGCCGTACGCGTCACGGAACGGCGCGGCGACGCGGTCGGCGGCCACCTGGAACGGTCGTAGCGCCGACGCCGCGGCCGACTGCGCGTCCGAGACGGGGCCGTTCTGGTCTTCCCGGAACGAGAGGGTCACGAGGACGAGCGCGAGCAGCACGAGACCCCCCACGACGAGCCGCCGCCTGAAGGCTGCGGAGGTTCGGGAGGAAGACCTGACAACTGCAGGGCGCCGGACGCTTGCGCCCAGCACCGCCTGCCGTGCGGTGCGGTTCCGGGGCACCGGCGGAGTGTACCGGCGCCTCAGGCGCGATCCCGCGCGGAGGTGTCCGACCTCGAGTCGGACACCTGGGCGCTACCTGCGACTGCCGTTTCGCCGGGCGCGCGACCGGTTCGAGCGGTGGATCACCTCGAACTCCTCGAGGCTCCTCCCGGAGCCGACCGCGACGCAGGTGAGCGGGCTCTCGGCGAGGTGGACCGGCATCTGCGTCTCGTGGCGCAGCCGCTCGTCGAGCCCCTGCAGCAACGCGCCGCCGCCGGCGAGGACGATGCCGCGGTCCATGATGTCGGCGGCGAGCTCCGGGGGTGTCTTGTCGAGGGTCGACTTGATCGCATCGACGATCTGCGAGACGGGCTCGTCGAGCGCGCGCCTGATCTCCTCGGAGGTGATCACGACCGTCTTCGGCAGGCCGGTCAGCATGTCCCGGCCGCGCACTTCCGCCTGGATCTCGTCCGAGAGCCGGAACGCGGAGCCGATCTCGAGCTTGATCTCCTCGGCCGTCTGCTGGCCGACGAGGAGCTTGTACTCCTTCTTGATGTGGTTGACGATCGCCTCGTCCATCTCGTCGCCGCCCACGCGGAGCGACTGTGAGACGACGATGCCGCCCAGGGAGATGACCGCGACCTCGGTCGTGCCGCCGCCGATGTCGACGATCATGTTCCCGGTCGGCTCGGCGACGGGGAGCCCCGCTCCGATCGCGGCGGCCATCGGCTCCTCGATCAGGTACGCCTGGCGCGCGCCCGCCGAGAGCGTTGCCTCCTCGACCGCGCGCTTCTCCACGCCGGTCACGCCCGAGGGGACGCAGACCACGACGCGCGGGTGCGCGAACCGGTGCTGATGGACCTTCTGGATGAAGTGGCGGAGCATCTGCTCCGTGACGTCGAAGTCCGCGATCACGCCGTCCTTCAAAGGTCGGATCGCCGAGATCGAGCCGGGCGTCCGGCCGAGCATCCGCTTCGCCTCGACGCCGACCGCGTGCACGTCGCCGGTGCGCTGGTCGATCGCGACGACCGACGGCTCGGAGAGGACGATGCCGCGCCCGCGGACGTAGACGAGGGTGTTGGCGGTGCCCAGGTCGACGGCCATGTCGCGGCCGCCAAACCCCGTCATCGAGCGGAACATGCTCATCGGCCGTTGAGTGTAGATGTGCGGGAGAGCCGGAGAAGGGCCGGGGTCTCGCTCTCGAGGACGTCGAGGAGGAGCGCGCCCGGGAGGCCGACGACGTTCAGGTAGTCGCCGTCGATGCGTTCGACGAGGCGGCCGCCGAGACCCTGGATCGCGTACCCGCCGGCGCGACCCGCCCATTCCCCGCTCGCCACGTACGCGGCGAGCGCGTCCTCGTCGGCGCCGCGGAAGGTCACGAGCGTCTCCGCGTGCTCGACCCGCTCGCCGTGATCGCTCAGCAGGCATAGGCCGGAGAGGACGGCGTGCGTCCTCCCCGCGAGCTCGGCGAGCATCGCCGCCGCGTCGTGGGCGTCCTTCGGCTTCGCGTAGATGCGCTCGCCGAGGTGCACGGTCGTGTCGACCCCGAGCGTCACGCTCCCGACGCGATGGACCGAGCGAGCCTTCCCCACCGCGTGGGCGCGGACGAGCTCCACGGGGTCGGCGTCGGGCGGGTCGTGCTCCTCGTAGCGCGGCGCGACGGCCTCGTAGGGGATCCGGAGCTGGTCGAGGATCGCGCGACGCTGCGGCGACGTCGACGCCAGGACGAGGGTGCCTCGTCTGGGGATGTTGCCTCGGGACCTGGAGGACATTCCCAGACGAGGCACTACAGCTAGAGCAGGCCGTCCGGGAAGAACAGGCGAAGCTCGCGGCGCGCGCTCGCGGCCGAGTCCGAGCCGTGCACGACGTTCTCGGAGAGGAGCGTGGCGAGGTCGCCGCGGATCGTCCCCGGCGCGGCGTCCCGGGGGTGCGTCGCGCCCATCAGCGACCGCACGCCGCTGATCGCGTCCTCGCCGCGGACGGCGAGTGCCAGCACCGGGCCGGAGGTGATGAAGTCGACAAGCTCGCCGAAGAACGGCTTGCCCTTGTGCTCGGCGTAGTGCTCGCGCGCGAGCGCCTTCGTGATCCGCAGCAGCCGCGCGCCGCGAAGCTCGTAGCCCTTCCGCTCGAGGCGCGCGACGACCTCGCCGCAGAGGGCGCGACGGACGCCGTCCGGCTTGACGAGGACGAGGGTGGTCTCGACCGCCATGAGGCTCGGCAGGGTACACGTGATCGGGGGTTCGTCCGTGTCCGGGGGATTCCAGACCGAGCAGTCCTGGGACGCAGGGAGCCCCGATACCGGGAGGTATCGGGGCGACCGAGGACGACGGAATGCGAAGCGTCTGGGAGGCGGCGGACACGCCACTGCACCCGCGGTCGCGTGTACTCAGCCGGAGCGGCGCGAGCGGCGCGGGCGAACCGGCTGCAGCACGTCCTCGCCGGTGACGACGCCTGGCGGGACCGGCGTGGCGCAGTACGGGCACACCTGCCAGATCGGCTCGAGCGGCGCCGCGCACTCCGTACACGCCTGCTTGAGGCGGGTCGTGCAGACCGGGCAGACGAGGAAGGACGCCTCGACCGGGCCGCGGCAGACGGGGCACCGGAGGTCGTGCTCGGCAAGGCGCTCCTCCATCGCGAGCATCTCGAGCTCCCGCTCGCGGACGTCCTCGAGGTACTCGGGCGGACGGAAGAGCATGTAGATCAGCGGCCCGAGGAACGGCGGGATCGCGCCGAGCACGGTGGCCATCCCGACGAGCCAGGGATCCTCGATCCGGCGGCGCGCGTCCTTGAACACCCAGTAGACGGTCGCGAGCCAGAAGACGACGCCGAGGAGGATTGCGACGTTCCGCGCAACGTCCACGGTGCTCGAGGCGATGAGGGTGTCGGCGGCGGCGGTCATCGGTCGGGCACCTAGAGGAGAAGCTTGCCGAGGATATACCCGGCCGCAAACGCTGCTCCGACGATCGCGAGCACGACGAACGCCGCGAACGTGAGCACCGTCGCGCGGTCTCTCGCGCGGGTCACGGCCACCGGTCTCGCCCCTCCAGGTCGGCCAGGAGATACAGGGAGCCGGTGACGAGCACCGGGTCGCCCAGCTCGTGGGCGAGCGCCAGCGCCTCGGTGGGATCGTCGCGCGCCTCGACCGTCGCGAACCAGCGGCGGGCGCTGTCGGCGAGCGCATCGGCCGAGAGCGCGCGGGCGTTCGACGAGACGGTGCCGACGAAGCGGTCGCCGAGCGCCGACAGCTGCTCGAGCATCAGGTCGACGTCCTTGTCGGCGAGGATCGACGCGACCACGGTGTACGTCCCCGGTCGGAGTCGCTCGACGAGCCAGCGCACGCCCTCGGGATTGTGGGCGCCGTCGCGGATCTCGCGGTCGCGCCGCTCGAGGCGGCCGGGGAGGCGAACGTCCTCGAGCACCGCGACGTCGACGTCCGTGCCGAGAAACGCACGGGCCGCCGCCGCTGCGAGGGACCGCGAGCCGCCGGTCGCGACCGCGACGCGTCCTGCCCCGGCCGCGACGGCGGCGGGCTCCCACTCGGGCTCGCCGAGCACGACGGTGCAGCCGGGTCGGACGACGGCGAGCTTCTCGGCGGCGATCGCCTCGCGCGTCGCCCCGAGCACCTCGGTGTGCTCGAGCGAGACGTTCGTGAGGACGACGACCCGGGTCGCGTCGAGCACGTTGGTCGCGTCGTGCCGGCCGCCGAGGCCCGCCTCGACCGCAGCGGCGTCGACCGCCGCGGCGCGAAATGCCACGAATGCAGCCGCAGTCAACACCTCGAACTGTGTTGCGTCTAGCAGTTCGGCCGCAGGCCGAACTGCTGCGAGCGCCGCGGGCAGGTCGGCCTCGGCGCCGTCGACGCGGATCCGCTCGGCCCACGAGCGGACGTGGGGCGAGAGGTACGCGCCGGCACGCCGGCCGTGGGCGAGGAGCAGGGCCTCGACCATCCGGGTCGTCGTCGACTTGCCGTTCGTGCCGACGACGTGGACCGCGGGCAGCCCCGTCTCGGGATGGTCGAGCGCGGCAAGGAGCTCGTGCATCCGCTCGAGCCCGAAGCCACCGGTCGGCCAGGGCGAGAGCCCCTCGAGCCAGGCGACGTCGTCTCCTGCCGTCATCGGGACTACTCCCCGAGGAGCGCGAGCTCGCCGCGGTAGCGCTCGAGCTTGGCTCGCTCCGCGTCGACCACGTCCGCGGGCGCGTTCGCGACGAACCGCTCGTTGGCGAGCATTCCCTCGGCCCGTGCGATCTCCTTGCGGAGCCGCTCCCGCTCCGCGGTCGCGTCTCCCGCCGCGCGGTGGCGCTCCGGCCGCACGACCGCCGCGAACACACGCTGCTCCTCATCGCCGGCGAGCTCGACGCGTACGCCGCTCCGTCGGAAGACCCGCGCCGCCTCCTGCACCCGGTCGAGCGCCTCGAGCCAGTCGGCCTGGGAGCCGTCCGGCTCGGGCCACGGCGAGACGACGAGCCGCGCACGCCGGTCCGGGAGCTGCGTCCAGATCTCCTCGGTGACGTGTGGCATCAGCGGGTGGAGCAGCGCGAGGAGCCGTTCGAGCGCGGCTAGTGCCGTCGCGCGGGCGTCCTCGTCGCCGTCGTAGAGACGCGCCTTGGCCGCCTCGGCATACCAGTCGCAGAAGTCGTCGAACGTCACGTGATAGAGGACGTTCGTCGCCGCCGAGAAGTCGAAGCGGCTCCAGGCGTCCTCGACCGCCGCGCGGGCGGCGTCGAGGCGGGCCAGGATCCAGCGCTCCTCCAGGGCGGACGGACGCGCGGCCGGCTCCACGCCTTCGCTCTGCTGGAGGATCAGCCGCGCGACGTTCCAGAGCTTGTTCGCCAGGCGCCGGCCTTCCTCGATCGCGCCGACGGAGTAGCGCACGTCCTGGGTCGACGAGATCTTCAGGAGCCCATACCGGGTCGCGTCCGCGCCGTGCGAGTCGATCGGCTGCATCGGGTCGATCCCCGTGCCGAGGCTCTTCGACATCCGCCGCCCGTCGGGGGCGAGGATCGTCGAGGTGATGATCACGTCCGTGAACGGGATCTCGCCGCGCAGGAAGAGGCCCGAGAAGATCATCCGGTTCTCCCAGAGCCGGATGATCTCGCGCGCGGTGACGTTGACGTCGCCCGGGTAGTAGCGCTCGAGCTCGGGCGTCTCGTCGGGCCAGCCGAGCGTCGCGAGCGGCCACAGCGCCGACGAGAACCACGTGTCGAGCACGTCGGGATCGCGCACGAGCTCGCCCGACCCGCATTCGGAGCATGCGTCCGGCGGCGGCCAGGCAGAGAGCTGATGCCCGTTTGGGCAGGTCCAGACAGGGATCTGGTGCCCCCACCAGAGCTGGCGCGAGATGCACCAGTCGGGTGCCTGCTCGAGCGACTCGATCGCGAACCGGTGCTGGCTCTCTGGATGGAAGCGGACGCGGCGTTCGCGCAGTGCCTCGGTCGCCGGTCGGCCGAGCTCGTCCATCCGGCACCACCACTGCGGGGAGACGAGCGGCTCGATCCGCGAGTGGCACCGCTCGCACGTGCCGACCGAGTGGCGGTACGGCTCGCGGCTCTCCAGCTGGCCGCGCTCCTCGAGCCAGGCGAGGACGCGCTCGTCCGCCTCCTGCTGCGTAAGCCCCTGGAACCCCTCGGCGACCATCCGTCCGTCGGGGCCGATCACGGTGAGGGTCGGGAGCTCGTGGTCGCGTCCGATGTCGAAGTCCATCGGATCGTGGCCCGGCGTGATCTTCACGGCGCCCGTGCCGAACCCCGGGTCGATGCGCACGTCCGCGACGATCGGCACGCGACGCTCGACGACGGGGACGATCACCTCGCGGCCGACCGCGTCCGTGTAGCGCGGGTCGTCGGGGTGGACCGCCACGGCGGTGTCGGCGAGGAGCGTGCACGGCCTGACCGTCGCGATCGTGAGGCCGCCCTCCCCGTCGGCGTACCGGTAGACGATCCGGTAGAGCGTGTCGTCCTTCTCGACGTGCTCGACCTCGAGATCGGAGATCGCCGTCTCGTGGTACGGGCACCAGTTGACGATCCGGTTCGCCCGGTAGATCCAGCCGCGCTCCCAGAGGCGCACGAAGAAGGTCATCACGGCTCGGACGTACTCGTCGTCCATCGTGAACCGCTCGCGCGAGTAGTCGACCGAGGCGCCGAGCCGCCGGTACTGGCCCATGATCGTCCGGCCCGTCCGCTCGAGCCAGTCCCATGTCCGCGCGACGAACGCCTCGCGACCGATCTCCTGCCGCGAGGTGCCCTCGGCGAGGAGCTGCTTCTCGACGACGTTCTGCGTCGAGATGCCTGCGTGGTCGTAGCCGGGCTGCCAGAGCGTGTCGAACCCCCGCATCCGGTGCCAGCGGATCAGCACGTCCTGCATCGAGCCGTTCAGCGCATGGCCCATGTGGAGCTCGCCGGTGACGTTCGGCGGCGGGATGCAGATCACGAACGTGTCGTCCCGGCGGCGGCCGGCGCCCGCGGCGTAGAGCCCCTCCGCCTCCCAGGTCTGCTGCCAGCGCCGCTCGACGCCCGAGGGGTCGTACAGGCTCTCCATCAGGACGCGGAGTGTACGGAGCGCGTCAGGAGGTGACGACGAGGATCGTGCTCGTCGCGTGCGCGAGCAGGCGGCCTTCGCCGTCCTCTGCCCGCGCCTCGGTCGTGACGACCGTGCGGCCGAGATGGACGATCGTCCCGGCGCAACGCACCACCCCGGTGTCGGCCGTGATCGCGCGCGTGAAGTTCGCCTTCAGCTCGAGCGTCGTCCAGCGTGTGCCCGCCTCTGCCACCGAGACGAACGCCGTGCCCATCGCGGAGTCGAGGAGCGTCGTCACGAAGCCCGCGTGGACGGTGCCGATCGGGTTGTAGAGGTACTCGCCCGGCTCGGCCTCCCAGACGACGCGGCCGCCCTCGACCTCGACGAGCCGCATGCCGAACGTCTGGGCGATGGGCGGATAGGGAAGGCCGCCCGCGAGCATGCGCTCGAGCACCTCCAGCCCGTCGAGCTCGGCGAGCGCCGCGACGACGTCCCGCGGGTCGTGCCACGTCGTGGTTCGTGTGCGAGGAGGTTCCATCGAGGTTGGCGCAGGCGTCGTTTCGACCTCGCCCTCCTTTGTGGTTAGCGACCGAAGACGGGCGAGGCTCGAGCCACGCCCGGGCCCTCTAGCCCGTGCCTTCTACCAGGAGGTCCTCGTCCGGCACCCGGTGGGTGACGAGCGTCGGGTTGAGCCCCTTCGCGATCGTCTCCCGCGTGATCACGCACTTCGAGACGTCGCGCCGCGAGGGCAGCTCGAACATCACGTCGAGCAGCGCGCCCTCGATGATCGACCGCAGCCCGCGCGCCCCGGTCTCGCGCGCGAGCGCCTTGTCGGCGATCTCCCAGAGCGCGTCTTCCGTGAAGACGAGCTCGATCGTGTCGTAGCCGAAGAACCGCTGGTACTGACGGACGAGCGCGTTCTTGGGCTCGGTGAGGATGCGGACGAGATCGTCGCGGCGCAGCTGATGCACCGCCGAGACGACGGGCAGGCGCCCGATGAACTCCGGGATCAGCCCGAAGTTCATGAGGTCCTCGGGCATCACGTCGGAGAGCAGCTCCGCGCTCGCTTCCGAATGCTTCGACCGCACCTCGGCGCCGAAGCCGACCGCGTTCCTGCCGATCCGCCGCGCGATGATGTTGTCGAGCCCGGCGAACGCCCCACCGCAGATGAACAGGATGTTCGTCGTGTCGATCGTGAGGAACTCCTGGTGCGGATGCTTCCGGCCACCCTGCGGCGGGACCGAGGCGACCGTGCCCTCGAGGATCTTCAGCAGCGCCTGCTGGACGCCCTCGCCGGACACGTCGCGCGTGATCGAGGGGTTGTCCGCCTTCCGCGCGATCTTGTCGACCTCGTCGATGTAGATGATCCCGGTCTCGGCCTTCTTGATGTCGAAGTCGGCCGCCTGGATCAGCTTGAGCAGGATGTTCTCGACGTCCTCGCCGACGTAGCCGGCCTCGGTGAGCGCGGTCGCGTCGGCGATCGCAAACGGGACGTTGAGGATCCGCGCGAGCGTCTGCGCGAGAAGCGTCTTCCCGCAGCCCGTCGGGCCGAGCAGGAGGATGTTCGACTTCTGCAGCTCGACGTCCGCCTCGTCCGCCTGCCCCATGCGGACCCGCTTGTAGTGGTTGTAGACCGCGACCGAGAGGGTGCGCTTCGCCTCTTCCTGGGAGACCACGTAGTCGTTCAGCACCGCGTAGATGTCGCGCGGGCGCGGGAGGTTGTCGAGGTCGAGCGCGGCGGGAGTGGTCAGCTCCTCGTCGATGATCTCGTTGCAGAGATCGATGCACTCGTCGCAGATGTAGACGCCTGGGCCGGCGATCAGCTTCTTCACCTGCCGCTGGCTCTTGCCGCAGAAGCTGCAGAGCAGCTGCTCGTTTCCCTCGCTCGCTCGGGCCACTGATCTCCTCTTTTACTAAGAAAGCACTGGTTCGGCTACCCGGATTCGGGTTTGCGACCGTCTAGCGGTGCGTGATCACCCGGTCGATGATCCCGTACTCGGTCGCTTCCTCCGAGGTCATGAAGTAGTCGCGGTCCATGTCGGCCCGCACCTTTTCGGTGTCCTGGCCCGTGTGCTGCGACATGATCTCCTCGAGCTTCCGCTTCAAGGCGATGGTCTCCCTCGCGTGGATCTCGATGTCGGAGGCCTGCCCCTGGTAGCCGCCCCACACCTGGTGGATGAGGATCTTCGAGTTCGGCAGCGCCATCCGCTTCCCTCCGGCGCCGCCGGCGAGGAGGAGCGCGCCCATGCTCATCGCGATCCCGACGCAGATCGTCGAGACGTCCGGCTTGATGAACTGCATCGTGTCGTAGATCGCGAGGCCCGAGTACACCGAGCCTCCGGGCGAGTTGATGTAGAGGAAGATGTCCTTGTCCGGGTCCTCGGACTCGAGGTGGAGGAGCTGGGCGATGATCAGGTTCGCGATCTGGTCGTCGACCTGCGTCCCGAGGAAGATGATCCGCTCGTTGAGCAGGCGCGAGTAGATGTCGAACGACCGCTCGCCACGGGACGTCTGCTCGATCACCATCGGGATCAGAGGGCTCATGCCGTTTCCCTCCCTCCGGTCGGAAACCGGCTAGCTGTGCTCCGCAGTCCTCTCGCGTCCATCGGATCCCTTTCTTGTCTCGCTTAGTGATCCTGCGGAGCAGGATCGCCGGGCGTCCACAACTTCGTCTCGCCGGCAGGCTTCTCCTTGTCCGGCGTCCAGATCGCCTCGCGGGCTGCGTGCGTCTCGGGTGCGATCGGCTTGACGTCGGCCGCGAGCCGGTCGAGCGCGGCGCGGAGCCTCAGGTCCTCGCGGAGCTGCTCCTGGTGCCCGTGCGCCCAGATGTCCTCGATCACCTCGTCCGCGTCGTCGCCCGACGCCTCCGCCTGCTCGCGGATCAGCTCCTTGACCTGGTCGTCGGTGACGACGATCCCGGCCTTCTCGACCACGGCCTCGAGCGCAAGCTCTCTCGCGACGGACTGGGCAGCCTCGGCGCGGACCTGCGCGGTCAGCAGCTCGGGGGTCTGCCCGGTGGCCTGGAAGTACGCCTCGGGCGTGATCCCGCGGTTTGCGAGCGAGCGGACGAACGCGTTGAGCAGCTCGCGCGCCCGCGCCTCTACGAGCGGGCCCGCGGCCTGGACGCCCGAGGCGCGCACGAGCTCGTCGACCGCCGCGGCGCGGAAGTCCGCGTCGATGCGCTCGTCGACTGCCTCGCGGATCCGTCCTTCGATGTCCGCCCGGAGCTCCGCGAACGTGTCGAACTCGCTGGCCGAGCGCGCCAGCTCGTCGTCGGCCTCGGGCAGCACCTTCTCGTTGACGTGCTTGACCTCGACCTCGACCGAGGTCTCGGAGCCGTCGGCGAGCGAGTAGCGCACGGTCCGCGTGTCGCCTGCGTCGCGCGCCGACCAGAGCGGACTCGATCTCGCCGAGCAGCTGCCCGGTGCCGAGCTCGATGACGGTGTCGGGCTGGCCCTCGCCGTCGGCGCCGCTCAGGTCGACGACCAGCGTGTCGCCCTCACGCGCCTCGCGGTCGTCGGCGGGCACGAGCTCGGCGACGGAGTTGCGGAGCGCGTCGACCTCGTGCTGGACGAGCTCCTCGGGGACGACGGACTCGGCCCGCGGCACCTCGAGGCCCTGCCAGTCGACGATCTCGGGAGTCGGCTGCACCTCGACTGTCGCGCTGAAGCTCCAGGGCTCGCTCTCGGACGTCGGGAGCGCGAAGTCGTACTCGGGCGTCGCGACGGGGCGGAGGCGCGAGCGGGCCGCGGCGTTCCAGAACCAGCCGCCGATGTGCGACTCGACCGCCTCCGCCCAGAGGCGGTCCTTGCCGACGTTCGCGACGAGCACCTGGCGCGGGACCTTGCCCTTGCGAAATCCGGGAATGCGGACGGAGCCGGCGAGGTCGGAGGCGGCGTGCTCGACGGCGTGCTCGAGCTCGTGCGGCGTGACGTCGATCGTGAGGCGGACACGGTTCCCGCCGAGCTCCTCCACCTGGCTCATGTCCTGATTCAAGCAGAGGGGGTGCAGCCAGCCTCCAGCGGCCCTGCGCCAGGGATCCATGCGGGCGGAGGGACTCGAACCCCCAAGCTCTTTCGAGCACCGGCACCTAAAGCCGGCGTGTCTCGCCAATTCCACCACGCCCGCGGGGAGCGATAAGTCTAGGGAATTGTTCTGTCCGGCTCGTTGTCCATACTGTGAACGTGAGGTCGCAACAGGAAGTTACGGACGCCGTCACATTGCTCCGCGAGGGACTGACGGCAAGCGAGTTGCGCGCCGGACGGGAATTCCGCCCTCGACCATTCGAGATTGGCGGGACGGTCGGCAGCCGCGTCGCTCACTCTGCCGCGTAGAGCACGACCTCGCTCGGTTGGACAAGGCGGCGCTACGGCGTATCTAAGAGCTCGGTATCGTATCTCGGAGTACTGGAAGCACTGGACCATGCCTGATCCCCCAACACGGCCCCGGAAGGAAACACGAGCGGCGCATTATTCTCGACGGACTGGCAACGCAGAGTTGTGTCGAGTCATGTCGACCTGCTTCCTCCGCGGCCTGAGTCCATAGCGACTGCACGCGCATCATCGCGACGGAACGGAAAGGGACGTCTATGTGCGACAGAGCCCCACGTTACGGCGTTCTCGAACCGGTCCGAGGACATACTCGAGCTCTTCCGCAAAGCTTGTGAGACGCCGGGCGTCCATTGCACGCGGGCCAGCGTCACGCAGATCGCTGTCTACAGGAAGGCAGCGGTTGCGCGGCTCGACGAGTTCGTCGGCCCGAAAAGCTGAGCCGAGATCGGCGCAAGTGATCCGCAACGAGCGAGCTAGCGGCCGAGCAGGAGGCCGACGGTCTCGCGCACGGAGTCCGCGACCAGGCCGGCGAGTGCGACCAGCGCGAACGCCGCGAAGGCGACGAACGGCTCGTTCGTCTGGATCACGAGCAGCGCCGAGAACGCCCCGACCACGACCGCGGCGATCGCGAGCGGCCGACGGGTCTTCGTCCCGACCATAAGCCCTCCGAGGAACACGAGCCCGAACACGACGATTCCGACTGTCATGGCGGCAGGGTAGGACCAGGACCGGACGGACCGGACCGTCGGCAGAAGCCGGCGACGAGGCGGACGGGACCTGGGCAGTCTTGGGGGCATGCGCGAGCGCGCTCCCTGGTACCGCCGTCGCACCGGCCTGCACGGCGCCGTTGCGGTTGCCTTCGTGGCGTCGTCGGCGATCGTCGGCTTCGTCACTCACGGCTCGGGCGGCTGGCACGCCGTCCAGGCAGCGCTCCTCGTCTGCGGCGCCGCGGCGTACCTCGTCGGGCTGGTCCGCTCGCCCGACTGAGCGGGCAGTCGTTGGCTAGGCCGCTGCGACGCGCTCTCGCACGATGGTGACGAGCACGTCTACGACCGCGGGATCGAACTGCGTGCCCGAGCACCGTCGGAGCTCCGCGAGCGCCTCGTCGACCGGGCGCGCCGTACGGTAGGGCCGGGTGGACGTCATCGCCTCGAAGGCGTCGCAGGCCGACACGATCCGCGACGCGGGCGGGATCTCCTCGCCGGCGAGCCCGTCCGGATACCCCGTGCCATCCCATCGCTCGTGGCTCGAGCGGACGATCGTGGCGGCGTCCCGAAACGCCGGCGAGGCCCGCAGGATCCGCTCGCCCACGACGGTGTGCTGGTGGATGAACTCCCACTCGCGCTCGTCGAGCGCGCCGGGCTTGTCGAGTATCTCCTGGGGCACGGCGACCTTGCCGAGGTCGTGGAGCTGCGCGGCGCGCGAGAGCTCCTCGAGCTCGCCGGCCGCCAGTCCCAGGCGTTTCCCGACCTCGAGCGCCAGCGCGGCGACGCCCTCGAGGTGGGCGTGGAGCGAGGGCTCCTGCGTCGCGAGCGCCTCGACGAACGCGTCCATGCTCTGGCTCGTGTCGCCGCGCCGAGCCTGCTTCTGGGCGTAGAGCCGCTCGTCGGCGAGGCTCAGGGCGACGCTGACATCCGTCGCCTCGTCCGGGAGCACGACCGCGCCGAACGAGCTGGTCGACCTCGAAGCCCTCGCCTTTCTCGACGAGCGCGGCGCAGGCCCGGTTGATGAGCAACACCGCCTCGCCCGGCTCGATCGGCGCGACGACGCAGAACTCGTCGCCGCCGAGGCGGTACGGGGCGCCGACCCCTCCGAGCGAGGCCGAGAGCTTCTCGGCGAGGCGGACGAGCAGCGCGTCCCCCGCCGGATGGCCGAAGCTGTCGTTGTAGCCCTTGAACCCGTTGAGGTCGGAAGATCATCAACAGCGTCGGCGGCGTCGGAGGCTCGAGCGCCCGGTGGAGGTCGGCGAGCAGCCGCCTGCGGTTGCCGATCCCTGTGAGCGCATCGGTCAGCGACTCGTGGTGCGTGAGCGCGAAGAGGCGGGCGTTCTCGCGGAACGTGAGCCCGAGGCGGACGATGACGAGGAGCAGCGTCAGGGCCGCCAGGCCGACGGCGACGAGGTTCAGACGGGCGAAATGGTCGTACACGAGGATCTGGATCGCAGCGAGGGCGCAGACCGCGGGCACGGCGAGGAGCGGTCGGCCGTGCGTGCGCAGCTGCGACTCGTCGTGCGTCCGCACCCAGGCCGCCGTCGCGATGAGGAGCGAGGAGAGCGGCCAGAGCACGTCGATCGCCGACCCCGCCTGGTAGGTGTCGACGGTGAAGAGGTAGACGCCGTCGGCGACCGCCGTCGCGAGCAGCCCGAGCCCGAGGAGGAGCCAGCGCCCCTCGATCCGCCAGCCCGCGAGCGAGAACGCGCCGAACACCGCCGAGAGCAGAAGGACGTCCCCGAGTGGGTACGCGAGGTTCGTCGCGACTTCTGCGCGCGAGCCCTCGGCCGTGGACAGCACGACCTCGAGGAGGACCGCTGCGCCGAGCGCGGCAGCCGCCACCGACGCGGTGAGGCCGTCGAGCCACAGAGGGCGCGCGATCGCGCGCGCCCGGCGGCGCAGCAGCAGCACCATGCCGATGTAGGCGAGCGGGTAGAACGCGATCCAGAACAGATCCGACACGGACGGGTAGCCGTCGGGCTCGACCGCGATGAAGAAGAGCTCCGCGATGCTCGTCGAGGCAAGCGCGGCGGCAATCACGCTCCAGGCGAGGCGGTCTTGCTCGACGTGTATCGCTCGGGCCGCCGCGATCGCGGCCGCGGCCGCGATCAGCGCCTGGTACAGCCAATCCGTGGCAAACGTGTTGAGGGCGTCGCCCGGCGAGGTCAGCAGCACGATCGCCGCGTAGACGGCGAAGACGGCGTAGACCGCCGCAAGGCCTGCGCGGGTCAACGAGCCCTCGAGCCGCACCCTCGCTGTATCGACCGCCGGCGGCCCGCGCTGAGCGCGCAACCCGAACTACTAGGCGCCGACGAGCTCCTCGAACGCAGGCTCTTCGCGGATCGGGTCGAGGTCCGAGTCGCCCTTCGCGTAGTCGCGCATGCCGTCCATCAGCTCGATCGACTGGCGGAGGTGCTCGAGCGCCTCGTCGGTCCGGCCGGCGAGGCTCTCGCAGCAGGCGAGGTTGTAGAGCGGCACGGCGTAGCGCGGCTCGGACTCGGTCAGCTCGTGCGCGCGGTCGGCAACGGCGGCGTAGTCGCCCGCCTCGTAGAGCGGCCTGTACGGAGCCCACACCTCCCAGCCGCTGACCTCGTACGCCTTCCCGGGAACCCCGCCGACCGCGACGATGGTCGTCCCGGGCTCCTCGGCGAACGCGGTCCGCCTCACCTCGGGCTCGACGAAGACGAAGGTGCCCGCGGGGGCGTCGCGGCGCTCGCCGTCGAGCTCGAATACGGCGCGACCCTGCGTCACGAGGTAGAGCTCCTCGCTCCGGTCCATCGCGTCGGCCTCGTCGTGCTCGTTGAGGATCCGGTCACCCGCCTCGCGGCCGGTCCACGCGGTGATCCCGAACGACGAGATGCCGAAGTGGTGCCGCACGGGCCGCCAGGGTTGGCGCCCGTCGTTCAGCTCGTCGATCTCGTCCAGGTGCGCGATCGCATAGCCGCTCATCGACCCTCCTTCTTCGACTCTTCCCGCCGCCCGCGGCGGCCCGGATGGCCCCGGGAGGAGTCGAACCTCCGCACGCAGGTTCGAAGCCTGCCGCTCTATCCGCTGAGCTACGGGGCCTGGCTCCCGTCGATCGTAGACGCGAGACGGAGAGGGTGGCGGACGGGATTCGAACCCGCGACCACCGGGACCACAACCCGGGGCTCTACCAGCTGAGCTACCGCCACCGCGTGCACAAGAGGATAGCCGCGTCGCTCCGACGCTTCCGAGCGGCTAGAGGGTGTGATGCTGTGGGCGGATGACCGGAATGCGGCACACGCGCTACGGCTGGTGGCTCGAGGAGGCGGGGCCCGTCGACCCGACGCCGCCCCTCGACGGGGACACGAGCGCGGACGTCGTCGTCGTCGGCGGCGGTTACCTCGGTCTGTGGACGGCATGGCAGCTCCGCCGGCTCGAGCCGGAGCTCGACGTCGTCGTCCTCGAGTCGGGGCTCGCCGGCCACGGCCCGAGCGGCCGGAACGGCGGCTTCGTCTCGACGCTGTGGGACGACCTCCCGATCCTCCGCGAGCGCGTCGGCGACGAACAGGCGCTCGCGGTCGTCCGCGCCTCGGAACGCGGCGTTTCCGGCATCGGGGCGTGGTGCGACGAGCAGGGAGTCGACGCCTGGTTCCGCGCCGCGCCCACGCTGCTCGTCGCGACCAGCGAGTCGCAGCTCGAGGCGACGCGCGAGGGAGTCGCCGCCTGCGCCGCGGTCGGCGCGCCGGAGGAGATCCGCCCTCTCGAGGAGGACGAGGTCCGCGCGCGCTGCGACGCGGGGTTCCTCGGCGGAGCCCTCATCCGCACCTCTGCGACGGTGCATCCGGCGCGCCTGTCCCTCGGGCTCCGGGCGAAGGCGATCGCGGCCGGGGTTCGCCTCCACGAGCGGACGGCCGTCCATCGCATCGACCGCGACGCCACCGCGACGACCGGCTCGGGCCGGGTCCGCGCCGGCCACGCCGTGCTTGCCGTCAACAGCGCGACAGCGTCGTTCACCGGCTTCCGTCTGGCGCACGCGGTCGCGTCGAGCCACATGGTGCTCACCGAGCCGATGCCCGACGTGCTGGAGGAGCTCGGCTGGACCGGAGGCGAGCCGATCGCCGACGGCAGGACGCTCCTCCACTACCTCCGCACCACGCGGGACGGGCGGATCGCGTTCGGCTGGGGCGGCGGTCGGATGGGGCTCGGGGGAAGGCGGCTCGGCAGGCTCGAGGTCGACACCTGCCGCGGCGCGGAGGGCACGAGCCGATCTGCTCCGCTTCTTCCCACAGCTCGCGCGGGCGGCGCATCACGCATGCGTGGGGCGGGCCGATCGACGTCTCCCCCACCCACCTGCCGATCTTCGGCAGCCGCGGGCGCGTCCAGCACGGCTTTGGCTTCACCGGGAACGGCGTCGGCCCGCTCGTACCTCGGCGGCGAGATCCTCGCGCGGCTGGCGCTCGACCGCCGCGACGAGCTGACGCGCCTCGCGCTCGTCGACCCCGAGCGCAAGCTGATGCCGCCCGAGCCGCTCCGCTGGGCGGGCGGCACGGTGATCCGCGCGCGCTCGTCGCGCGCCGACGCCGCCGAGGACGAGGGCCGGCGTCCGGGCCCGGTCACCCGCCTCGTGGCGGGTCTGCCGCGCCGGCTGGGCCTGCGCCTTCCGCGCTGAGGTCGTCGGGCGCTGAACCCCTCCATCTACGCTCCCGCGCGATGGCGTGCCCCCTCCAGCAGATCGCGCGTCGAGATGCCCCCCGCGGTGCTCGCGAGGTGCTCTGCTGCGCTCGGACGCACGGAGGACGTCCGGGCTCGCGCCAAACGGTCGGGCGTGTTCGGCGATCGCGTGCTACCGGAGAGATGCGATCGCCGTCGGGGACGTCGAGCTCGCAAGGTCGGCATCCGGCCCGACGGCCGCCCTCACGCGTCTCGAGCTTCTCAGCTCACCGCTCCTGCACGAGCCGCACGGACTCGACTGGCGCGACGACGAGACGCTCGTCGTCGCCAACCGGGCAGGCGGTGTCGCGCTCCTCCGGCTCGGGGAGGGAGAGCTCGTCCCGATCGGAACGCCCGTCGACCTGGACGCTCCGGGCTCCTTGACGGTCCGACCGCTCGACGACGGCTCGCACGAGGTCCTCGTCTGCGAGAACTGGCGAAACGAGATCGCCAGGCTCGTGCTCCACGACGACGGCGACATTCGCATGGCTGCGGTCGCTCAGCGTGCATGGCTCGATCTCCCCGACGGGGTGGCGCTCGGCCGTGACGGGCGATGGCTTGCGGTCAGCAACCACAACACGCACACGGTCTTCGTCTTCGACCGGGAGGCCGGAGAGGACGGCGATCCCGCCGCGGTGCTCCGCGGCGTCGACTATCCGCACGGGCTCCGGTTCGCGACGGACGACCGCACGCTGCTCGTCGCCGACGCCGGCGCGCCGCACGTCCATGTGTTCGCCCGGCCGTCGGAGGTCTGGCGCGGTGCGTCGTTTCCAGCCGCGACCGTCGCCGTCCTGGACGACGCGACGTTCCGGCGCGGGCGCCACAACCCCATGGAAGGCGGGCCGAAGGGAGTCGACTTCGATCCCGGCACGGGCGTGCTGATGGTGACGTGCGAGGAGCTTCCCCTCGCGCTCTTCGACGCGGCGGAGCTGCTCGAGCGACCCGAGGAGCTCGGTGTCGACGCCGACGCGCTGCTGCTGCACGAGCTCGAGGCGCTCGGCGCGGTGCAGCGTGAGCGGCAGGAGGCCGACCGCGTGCGCGCGGAGCTCTCTGCCGTCGTCGCGACCAAGGCGTGGCGGCTGACGGCGCCTGCGAGGCGTCTCTACGGCGGCCTGCGACACGCGAGACCTGGCGGTTCGCGCGGCGGAGACCTGGCGACAGCGGGCGACGTGACCCCGCAAGAGGTGGTCGATCCTTCGCGCTAGTCGGCTCGAGGCGCCGCGCTCACGGGCGTTGCGTCTTCCTCGCTCACGACGTCGCCGTCGCGGAGCTCGACGAGGTGGTCCGCCAGGTCCATGATCAGCGGGTCGTGCGTCGCGACGATCGCGAGCACGTTCCGTTCGTGGACGAGCCTGCGCAGCAGGGTCATCACCAGCTTTGCGCGATGGGAGTCGAGCTGGCCCGTCGGCTCGTCCGCGATCAGGAGCCGCGGCTCGTTGCCGAGCGCGCGAGCGATTGCGACGCGCTGCTGCTCCCCGCCCGAGAGCTCAGGCGGCCGGTGGTGCGCGCGGTCGCCGAGGTCGACGAGATGGAGGAGCTCGTGCACGCGCGCGTCGCGCACCGAGGGGTCTGCGCGCCGGAGACGCAGCGGCACTTCGACGTTCTCGGCCGCGGTCAGGATCGGGATCAGGCCGAATGCCTGGAAGACGAAGCCGACGACGTCTCGCCGGTACTCGACGAGCTGCTCCTCCCCGAGCGAGGAGACCTCGCGCCCGTCGACCACGACGCGACCGGCGGTCGGCCTGTCGAGGCCGCCGACCATGTTCAGAAGCGTCGTCTTCCCGGAGCCCGACCGGCCGTGGACGACGCAGAGCACACCGGCCGGGAGCGAGAGCGACACGTCGCGCAGCGCGTGGACCGTCGAGGCGCCGGCGCCGTAGTCCTTGGAGACGCCCTCGAGCGTGACGAGGGGCTCAGGCATCGCCGCTCCGCGGCTCCTGCGGCCAGACCGAGATGTGGTCGTGCTCGAGCGCCAGCCGGACGCGGCGCTCGAGCGTGAGCGCGGCGATGTAGTCCGGCGGGAGCTGGAGCCGCCCGGTGCGATCGAGCACGGCCAGCTCCTCGGCGACGACAAGCTCCTCACCCTCCGATCCGACCTCGAGCCGCCTGAGCGTCTCGGTCGCGGTGCGTCCGTCGCGGATCAGGATGGTGCGCTGGACCTGCTCGGCGACGAGCGGATCGTGCGTGAGGACGACGATCGTGACGCCCGTCTCGCGGTTCACCTCGCGCAGCGTGGCGAAGAGATCGGCCGAGCTCTGCGTGTCGAGCTCGCCCGTCGGCTCGTCGGCGAGGAGGACGCTGGGCCTGTTCGCGAGCGCGATCGCCACGGCGACACGCTGCTGCTCCCCGCCCGACAGCGCCTCGGGACGATGGCCGGCACGGTCCGCGAGTCCGACGAGCTCGAGCAGCTCGCTCACGCGACGCTCCCGCTCCGCGCCCGAGACTCCGTCGAGCGTCATCGGCAGCGCGACGTTCTCGGCCGCGGTCAGATAGGGCAGGAGATTCCGCGCCGTCTGCTGCCAGACGAAGCCGACCACCTTGCGGCGGTACTGGGTTCGCTGCTGCTCCGTGAGGAACGTCAGATCCATCCCCGCGACCTCGACGCGACCTGCGGTCGGCGTGTCGACGCCGCCGAGGATGTTCTGCAGCGTCGACTTGCCGCTGCCCGACGCGCCGACGACCGCGATCAGCTCACCCGGCTCGACGACGAGGTCGAGGCCCTGGAGCGCCACGACCTCGAGGTCCGCGGTCTTGTAGATCTTGACGAGGTTGTCGCAGAGGATCGCGTGCTGCGGCGAGGCGGCTTCCACGGCGCCAGGATAGGCGGCGCTCATCGCTCACCCACCCGGAGCACCCGTCCGAGGTCAGCCCGCCGCGCGCGCAGTCCGACCAGCAGGGCCGAGGCCAGGAGAAGCAGGAGCAGGCCGACGGCGATCTCGAGCAACGTGCTGCCGGGGATGGAGACGAAGGTCGAGACGCTGCCGGTGAAGAAGGCCAGGTCGAGGCCAGGCTCGATCAGGTACGGGATGGCGATCCCGAGCAGCAGGCCGAGCACGATCCCGAGAACGACGAGCGGGCCGAGCTCGATCAGCGAGACGACGAGCACGTCGCGGCCCCCGCCGCCCATCGTCCGCACGAGCGCAAGGTCGCGCGCGCGAGAGCGAGCCGCGATCAGGACCAACAGGACGATGGCCACGGCGGCGTAGATCGACGCCACGACGATTGCCCAGTCGAAGCCTCGCAGCACACCGCTGACGAGCGGCGAGGCGCGCAGGCTTCGCGCGACGGCCGCACGGGTCGTGACCTTGGCCCCGGGTGCGAGCTCCTGCACGGCTTTCGCAACCTCCCCCTCCCCAACGTGGCTCACGTAGAGCCGATTGACGGGGAGCTTGCCCGTCGCGTTGCGCAGCGCCTCGAGCGAGACGACCGCGAACGGCGTTCCGCTCGGGATTCCGGAGAGGCGCGCACGATCGCCGACCGTGATGAAGCTCACGGCCTGTCCCGGCAGCGAGAGCTGGAAGCTTCCCGGCGTCGGCCACCGCGTCGAGACGACGGCGGACACGAGACTCGGGATCGGCGACGGCTTCCCGAGCGCGGCCCGCAGGTCGACGGCCGCAGGCGTGCCCGCGACCACAGAGCGGTAGGCCGCCGGGTCGACCGCGAGCAGGATCGCCTCCGTCCCCGTGCTGATGTCGGCGTCCTGCACGTACGCGGGCGCGACCGACCCGCTCGACCCGAGGCGCGAGACGAGGCTCTCGGGCAGGCTCCCGTCCTCCGGGGCGTCGATGCGGACGTCGGCGCCCACCGCCCGCCAGCCGGTTGCATCCTGTCCGCTGCGAATCGTCGCCGCCATCGCAGCGGAGAACGCCGCGATCGAGAGCGCGACGACGAGCACGAGCGCGGGTACGGCACTCGTGCTCTGCTGGCGGGCCGCACGGCTGAGCCCCAGGTGGAGCGCCAGGCCCTTCGTCCGCTGCGCAGCGCGCGCGGCCGCCCGGAGGGGATACGGCTGGAGCCGCAGCAAGGCGATCCCCGAGGCGAGCCCGAGGAGGACGGGAACCGCCGCCAGAAACGGGTCGAAGCGGCCCGAGGCGCCGAACCCGGACGCCTCGAGACCGCGCCGACGCAGCAGGTAGACCCCGAGCAGCGCGGCGAGCACCACGGCCCCCTCGACGGCGAGCCGGCCTCGCGGTCGGCGCTCCTGGGAGACCTCGGCCGGTCCGAGCGAGCCCAGTGGGCGCCGCGCAACCCCCGCGATCGAGGCGACGAGCAGCACGATCGTGCCGACCACGACCGTGGCTGCGAGCCAACCCGAGAGCGAGCTCCCCCGCGCGTCGATCGTGAGCACGGCGGCCGCCCAACCGAGCGCTCCCGCCGGCACGGCGATCAACGCGGCCTCGGCTGCCTGCACGCCGAGGCTCTGGAGCGGGGAGGCGCCGCGCACGCGCGAGAGCGTCGTCTCCGTCCGGCGCCGCTCGTACGTGAGCGCTCCTAGCAGCCCGAGGCACGCGAGCGCACACGCGAGCAGTCCGAGCGCAGCCACCGCCAGCAGCGTCTTGGCCTGCGAGCTCGCGGAGCGGAAGCGGTCGAGGATCGGGCCGAGCCCGAGCGTCACCTTCGGCTCGAGCGGCCCCGCGCCCGCGTACCGCGCGTCGATCTCGTTCGCGGCCGCGCGCAACGAGGAGACGCGACCGTTGTCCAGCCGTCGCTCGTCGAGGA
>CAWCCO010000003.1:0-49565 GCA_963794115.1 uncultured Actinomycetes bacterium
CACGGTGCGACTCGAGCGCCGTGAGGCTCCGCTTGCGGCTCATCGCCCGCCGGAGCGCCTCGGCCTCGCCGATCGTGAACCCGGCGAGCGCGATCGCGACGTCGAGCACCTGGTCCTGGAAGACGACGACGCCGAGCGTCGCGGCGAGCGGCTCGCGCAGCGACTCGTGCGGCACGGGGTAGACGAACGACGGGTCCTCGCGGAGGCGCCGCCGGTGCTCGATGTACGGATGCACTGCCTTCCCCTGGATCGGCCCCGGTCGCACGAGCGCGACCTGGATCGTGAGGTCCTCGATCGTCTCGGGCCGGGTGCGGAGGAGGCTCTGCATCTGCGCTCGACTCTCGATCTGGAACACCCCGACGGTGTCCGCCGCCTGGATCTCGGCGAACACAGCGGGGTCGTCGAGCGGGATCCGCGAGAGGTCGATCGGCGCGCCGTGCAGACGCGCGATCCGGTCGACGCACTCCTCGACGCACGAGAGCATCCCGAGGCCGAGCAGGTCGATCTTCAGGAACCCCGCGTCGGCGCACGAGTCCTTGTCCCACTGACAGAGCTGACGGCCCGCCATCGCCGCAGGCTGCACGGGGACGAGCTCGACGAGCGGCCGCGACGAGATCACCATCCCGCCCGGGTGCTGCGAGGCATGCCGGGGCAGCCCCGCGATCTCTCCGGTGAGGAAGCGGAACGCCCGCCAGCGCCTCGAGAGAAGCTTCTGCTCCGCGTCGGGGAGCGCCGCGACCTCGTCGGCGACCCGCTCCGCGTGCCAGCCGTCGGTCACCCGCGCAAGCCGCTCGAGCTCGGCATGCGGCAGCCCGAGTGCCTTCCCGACGTCCCGGATCGCCCCGCGGGAGCGGTACGTGGCGAAGCTCGCGACGAGCGCCGCGTGCTCGTGCCCGTAGCGCTCGGTCACGCGCACGATCAGCTTCTCGCGAATGTCTCGCGGGAAGTCGAGGTCGATGTCCGGCACGGACGTCAGCTCGTGGTTGATGAAGCGGCCGAGCGAGAGGCCGTTCTCGACGGGGTCGACGTGCGAGAGGCCGGTGAGGTAGCAGACGATCGAGCCCACCGAGCTGCCCCTCCCCCGCCCCGGCGGCAGGAACATCCGCGGCGAGTCGCGGCCGCGCACCTCGAGCGCGCACTCCCGCGCGAGCTCGAGCACCTCGTGGTGGAGCAGGAAGAACCCCGCCAGGCCGAGCTTCTCGATCAGCGCGAGCTCGCTCTCGAGGCGGGCGCGCGCCTCGGCTCGTACCAGGCTCGAGCCGTAGCGCTCGCCGAACGCATGGTCGCAGATCGCGTGCAGCTGGCGGCTCGCAGGGTCGGTGCGGTCGGAGAAGTCGGGGTAGCGGTAGCCCAGCTCCTCGGTCAGGTCGAAGGCGAGCCGCTCGGCGACCTCCACGGTCCGCTCGGCTGCGGCGCGGTCGATTCCCGCGAAGCGCTCGACCATCTGGGCCGGCGGGCGGAGCACTGCCTCGCGGTTTCCGCGACGCTCGCGCTCGCAGCCGTCGAGTGAGGTGCGGCAGCGGATCGCGACGAGCGCGTCCTGGAGCAGCGCCCGCCGCGATGTGTGCGCGTGGACGTTCCCGGTCGCGATCGTCTCGACGCCGAGATGTGCGGCCAGCGCGCGAAGCGTCGCGTGCCGGTGCGCGTCCCCGCGCTCGTACGGCCGCTGCAGCTCGACGAAGAACCGCTCCCGGCCGAACGCTGCGGCGAGCCGGGCGGCGCCGTGCTGGTCGTGGAGCGCGAGCCCGTCGCGCGCGCAGCCGGAGAGGCAGACGAGCCCCTCGCTCAGCTCGGCGACGGTCTCGAGCGGCACGCTCGGTGGCAGCGGCTCCCGGTCCTCGCGGCCGGGTCTCCGCGTGCCGGCATGCGCCGTGGTGAGGATCCGGCAGAGGTTCGCGTAGCCGCGGCCCGACTCGCAGAGCAGCGTCACATGACGCCCGTGCATCCCTGCTCCGACCCCGGCAAAACCGGTGCCTCCGCTCCTTGGCGGCTCCGGCGAGCCTACGCCGCTGAGCGTGACCTCCGCACCCGTGATCGGCCGAATGCCCGCGCGCTTCGCCGCGTGGGCGAACTCCAGCGAGCCGTAGACGCCGTCGTGGTCGGTCAGCGCGAGCGCCGGGTACCCGAGCTCGGCCGCCCGCGCGACGAGCTCCTCGGGATGCGACGCGCCGTCGAGGAACGAGTACGCGGAGTGGCAGTGGAGCTCGACGTAGCCCGCCATTACGCTCTTCCTCGGTGACACCGAGCACCCAACCGGCCGAGACGCTCGTCGCCCGAAGCCATGCGACCGTCGAGCTCCTGATCGACCACCCCAGTGTCGCGGTCTCGGCCGCGCGCTTCTCGGGCCGGGGACCGATGCCGCCGCAGCATGCCCATGCCGAGCACACGGAGGTCTTCCTCGTGCTCGACGGAGCGCTCCGGTTGGTCATCGCGAGCGACGAGACCCTCGCCGGCGCGGGCACGGTGGTCGTCGTGCCCCCGGGCATGGCGCACACGTTCGCGACCGACGGCGGGGCCCGGTTCCTCGATCTCCATGCGCCGTCGCGCGGGTACGGCGCGTTCCTGCGCGCGCTCACGACCGCTGCGAACGATGAGGAGCAGGCACGGGCGCGCGCCGCGTTCGACCAGCATCCGGCACCGGTGGGAGGCGGAGGAACAGATCCCGCGTCGATCGCAATCGTCCGTACCGGAGGCATGGACGGAGAGGCGATCACCGACCGCCCCGACCGCCGCGTGACGCTGCTCGCCGACACCGAGCACCTCACGCTGTCCGAGTTCGAGTACGGGCCAGGCCAGCGTGGGGCGAGCCCGCACGTCCACCACGACCACTCCGACGTGTTCCTCGTGGTCGAGGGCGAGCTGGAGCTCACGTTCGAGAGCGGCCCGCTCCGGGCGACGGCGGGAACGTTCGCGCTCGTCCCGCCCGACGTCGTCCACTCGTTCGACAACACGAGCGACGCCTCGACGCGCTTCTTCAACATCCATGCTCCCTCGTGCGGCTTCGGGGACTACCTGCGCGGGCAGAACCCCGGTTTCGACCAGCACGAGCCGCCGCCAGGAGGCGGCATCGACCCTGCGAACGTCGTGGTCCGCACGTTCCGCACGGACGCCTGAGCGATGGCGGGCCTCCACACCCGGGTCGCGGGGCTCCTCGGGATTCGCCACCCGATCGTCCAGGCGCCGATGGCGGGCGGGTTCACGACGCCCGAGCTCGTGGCCGCCGTCTCGAATGCGGGCGCCCTCGGCTCGCTCGGCGGTGCCGGGCTCCCGCCCGACAAGCTGAGGGGCGCGATCGCAGCCGTTCGCCGTCTGACCGACCGGCCGTTCGCCGTCAACCTCTTCGCGCCGTTGCCGCCCCCCGAGGTCGACGCCGGACAGGTCGCGGCGATGCAGGCCGTTCTCGGGCCGCTCCGCGCCGAGCTGGGCTTGCCGGAGTCGACCGACCTGCCGTCGCCTCCGCCGCCCGGGCTCGTCGAGGTGCAGCTCGCAGTCGTCGCGGAGGAGCACGTGCCCGTGTTCAGCTTCACGTTCGGAGCCGTTCCGCTCGAACCGATCAGGGAGGCGGGCAGCGTGATCCTCGGCACGGCGACGACGGTCGCCGAGGCTGTCGAGCTCGAGCGGCTCGGCGTGGACGCGATCGTCGCCCAGTCCTCGGAGGCGGGTGGCCATCGCGGCACGTTCGCCGGGCCGTTCGAGGACGCGCTCGTCGGCGGCGTCGCGCTCGTTCCGCGGATCGTCGACCGCGTCTCCGTCCCCGTGCTGCTCGCCGGCGGGATCATGGACGGCCGCGGCATCGCAGCCGCGCTCGCGCTCGGCGCAGAGGGTGTCCAGCTCGGAACGGCGTTCCTCGGATGTCCCGAGGGCGGCGCGACCGCTCTCCAACGCGAGGTGCTCACGAACGCCGGGGACGCGACGGTCGTCTCTCGGGCCTACTCGGGCAGGCACGCACGGCTCGTGCGGACGCCCCTCCTCGACGCGATCTCGGGCGCCGGCGTCGAGCCGCCCCCGTTCCCGCTCCAGGCGATGCTCGTGGCAGACCTGCGTGCCGCGGCGCTGCAGGCGAGTCGCGCAGATCTGCTCTTCGTCCTCGCGGGACAGGGATCGTCGGCGATCCGCGAGCTGCCGGCAGCGGAGCTCGTCGAGACGCTCGTCCGCGAGGCCGAGGACACGCTCCGACGCCTCACAGGCTCCCCCTGATCCGTGGCCGCACACGTGCGCTATGCGCGCTGCGCGAACCAGCACCGCCGCTCACCGTCGCGGTATACGCACACGTTGCGGCCGGACTCGAGCACGACCTCGAAGTAGCGGCGGTCGACCGGCTCGTCCGTCCACCAGCGATCGACGACCCGCCATTCCTCGCGAACGACGGTCACGACCTCGCGATTCACGAGGCGGGGCTCTCCCCCACCCGTCGTCTCCACGAGCGCGGGCCGCGGGGCGTTCAGGCGAGCCGCGACACCTCCGACGGCGCTCATCGGACATCGCGGGGAACCACCAGCGCACGCGTCTCCGGGATCCGCGACCAGGGAGCGACCTCGACGACCGCGCCGACCGCGCCTCCACCCGCGCTCGCCCGCACCTGGCGGAGCCCTTCCCGCAGCAGGGCGTCGGTCTCCTCGCCTTCCGGCGCGAGGAACGCGAGCTGTTGGCCCGCATGCTCGGCGAGCTCCACCGCCTCGAGTCGCAGCTCGACCACGGGCGCCGGGATCTCCGTGAGCTTCGGGCCGACCGCCGCGCGCAGCCGACCTCGCTCCGCCGTCGCCTCCCGCAGGGTCACGGTGCGCCGCCAGGAACCGCCACCGACGAGCCGCGCCGCGAGCGCGAGCTTCCGGAACGGGCGCCGCTCCCGCTCGGGCCGGGCGAGGAGCCGGTCGAGCAGCGCCCCGAACGCGCGGCGCAGGGTCAGCTCGTTCGCGACCGCCTCGGGGAAGGAGAGCGCCTCGGCCAGCTCTGCCGCGGGCGATCGCCCACGCACGCGCCGGCGCTCCCCGCCGCGTGCGAGGCTCCACGCCCGCTTCCCCTCCGGCCCCAGCCGCTCGAAGACCGCTCCGCCAGGCAGGGAGGCGAGCGATCCGAGGGTGCGGACGCCGAGGCCCTCCAGCTCGGCGTACCGGCCCTCGTCGAGCGGCAGGAGCGAGAGAGGGAGCGGCTCGAGGAACGACTGCTCCTCCCTCCCCTCGACGATCACCGCCTGACCGGGACGCGCCACGGTCGCGGCGGCGAGGGCGACGAAGCGCCGCCCACCCGCGCCGGCCCGTGGATCCCAGGCAGGCCCGACGGAGGCGAGCGCCTTGCGGAGCGCCGCCTCCACCCCTCCGTAGAGCCGCTCGACCCCGGTCGTCTCGAACACGACCACTCCCGGCTCGAGCGGTTCCACACCGAATCCCGCGTCCTCGAGGCGTCGCAGGACACCCTCCCACTCCTGCTCGGCGCCCGCCGGATCGGGATCGATGAGGACGAGCTGCGGGCAGGTGGCGAGCGCCTCCCCGAGGCGCATCCCCGCCGTGACGCCCACCGACTCGGCGGCGGCGGTCACCGGGCCGACGAGCTGCTCGCGACCCGGCTCGGGGGCGAGCGCCGCGGGGACGACCGCGAGCCTCGGCCGGGACCGGAGCGCCGCGCGGAGCTCGAATCCCGAGATGAGGAGGCAGGCGATCATTGGGAACAGGTGTTCTATCGAACACGTGTTCGCCTGTCAAGCGGCCGCTACAGCCTTTCGGCTCCGAAACACTCGACGACGTACGGGAGCGTCAGCAGGCCGTCGCGCGCGTGCTCGTCGAAGAGCCGATCGACCCGGCCGAGGAGCGGAGCGCGCTCCTCCTCGGGCAGCACCGCGCAGTAGCTCCGCGAGAGCACGAGCTCCCGCAGCGCCTCGCGGTCGACGTCCTGGGTGTGCTCGAACCGCGCGCGCTCGACCTCGCCGTAGAGACCGCTCCGCTCGATCGGCCCCGCGGCGCCTCGGTCGACACCGGTGCGGCCCACCATCGCGTCGCTCAGCTCGGTGACCCACGGGACGCGCTCGTCCCGCACGTTCCACACGAGGGCGATCCGCCCGCCCGGCCGGAGGACGCGCGCGATCTCCACGACGGCCGGCTCCTGATCGAACCAGTGGAACGCCTGCGCGCACGCGACGACGTCGGCCGAGCCGTCGGGGAGCGGCATCGACTCCGCACTACCGACGACCCCGGTGACGCCGGGAACGGCCGTGCGCAGCTGCTCGAGCATCTCGGCGAGCGGCTCCACCGCGACGACGTGGTGGCCCAGCGCGGCGAGCGAACGCGTGAGCTTTCCGGTGCCGGCGCCGAGGTCGACGACGTCGCACGGTGTCTCGCCCGCGAGCCAGAGCACCGCGTCGGCCGGATACCCGGGCCGCGCCCGCTCGTACGCGTCCGCCACCCGGGCGAACGAGGCTGCGCGTTCCGCCCGCACTGTTCCGAGATTACTCGTCTGACTCGGGCAGCTCGGGCAGCTCGCGCAGCCGCACGACCGGCGTGGGCAGCAGCATCAGCGCCCCGAGCAGCGCGCCCGCAGCGCCGATCGCGAGGGTCGGCCGCACGCCGATCGTGCTCCCGAGCAGGCCGCCGAGCAGCGAGCCGAGGACCCGGACGCCGTAGTTCATGAACGTGTACGCGCCGGACACGCGCGACCGGAGCCGAATCGGGATCACGGCGGCGAAGATCGCGCCCGCGCTGATGTCGAGCAGCATCACGCCGAAGCCGGAGCCGAGCTCTGCGAGGAACAGGCACAGGAGCACCACCGGCTCGGGCCCTCCGGCGAGCGGGACGAGCAGGAACGGCGCGGAGAACACGAAGCACCCGAGGAGCAGCGTCGGGCCGATCCCGATGCGGCGCGTGACAGGCGCGGCCGCGACCGACCCGACGAGGCCGCCGACGGCCCCTGCGCCGAGGACGAGCCCGAGCGTCCCCGGCGACACGCCGAGCGTCCGCGTCGCGTAGAGGACGAACAGCGCCCAGAAGACGAAGTTGAAGAAGTTGATCGTCGCGGTCGCGAGCAGCGAGGCGCGGATGAGCGGCGAACCGGCGATCCAGCGGAGTCCGAAGGTCATGCCTCCCTCGTGCGCGTCGGCCGCGGGCTCCTCCGGATTGATGCGGCCGAGCAGCGCGCCCGAGCAGAGGAAGGACAGCGCGTCGACCACGAGCGCCCCGGGCGCCGTAACGGCGCGGGTGAGGAATCCCGCGACGGTCGGGCCGGCGACGAAGGAGAACGCGCGGCTGCCGTTCAGGAGCGAGCTCGCCTCGACGAAGCGCTCGCGTGGGACGATCGTCTGGAACAGCGATGCGTCGGCGACGTTGAACACGACCGAGAACGCACCGGCGCCGAAGGCAACGACGTACAGCTGAGCGAACGTGAGCGCGTCGAGCGCGTACGCGACGGGCACGCTGAGGAGGAGCGCGGCCCGGCCGAGGTCGCACACGACCATTGCGATGCGCCGTCCGCCGCGCCGGTCGACCCACGCACCGGCATGGAGCGCGAAGAGGAGGTTCGGCGCCAGCGCGACGGCGGTGAGGTAGCCCATGTCCGCGGCGGTCGCGTCGAGCGTCAGCACGGCGACGAGCGGAATCGCGAGGAGCGTGATCTGGTCGCCGAAGAGCGAGACCGTATGCGCGCCCCAGTAGCTGCGGAACGTCGCGTTCGCGCGGAGCAGGTGCGGGACGGAGAGTCGCCTCCGCGGTCGCGCGGGCGCGTCGACGATCACGGCTCGTCCACCGGAAAGGCGATCTGGACGAGCGCGACCGGGCGCGCTCCCTCCGGCCGAAGCGCCGGCTCGGCGATGCGCTCGAGGTACGGCTCTGCCAGGGCCTGCAGCGCGTCGCGGAGCGCCGCGAGCTCCTCCACGTCGAGGTACAGCAGGCTGTCGCCGAACGCCGAGGCCTCGACCCATTCTCGTGGCTCCTCCCTGCGCCGCTCGATCCACTCCCCGAGGCGCTCCGCGTAGCGATGCACGACGAAGCGATCGAGGACGAGCGACGCCTCGGCGAGCTCGTCGCTCTCGGGGACGCTCGGCCACGACGTGAAGAGCGCGGTCGCACGCCACGGGCGCCGGCGGCCCTGTCGTTCGCCTGCCTCCTCGACGAGCCCGAAACGCTCGAGCTGGCGCAGGTGGTAGCTCGTGCTGCCCGAGCTCTCCCCGAGCCGCCGGCCCGCCTCGGAGGCGGTCAGCGGCCCTTCGCGGCGCAGGAGCGCGACGAGGCGGAGGCGCACCGGATGCGCGAGCCCGCGCAGCGCCGCGGGGTCAGTGAGCTGGATCTGGCGCTCCATGCAAAGAAATATTTGCAAAAGCTTCTTTGCATGTCAAACGAGAAGAAGACAGCGCGGGTCAACGGCCCGAGCGTGGGCCTCGTCCGGCTCAACCGAGCTCGCGTGCGCGGGCGAGCAGCGCCGTCTCCGCCGCACCCTCGCGCTCGAGGGCGGTCTCACCCCAGCGCTCGTGCTCGGTGAGGGCCGCACGAAGGGCGTCGAGCATCTCTTCCATGGCGGTCGCAGACGACGAGCCCACCTGGCGACGGGCGGCTGCGCACGCGGCGGGGTCGAGCGCGTCCCGGAGGATCCCCTCGTCGATCTCCACCGGCCTCCCGATCGCGGCCTCGGCAGCCGCGGCCAGGCGGTGCGGCGTCAGCTGCGACGGTGGCTCGCCCTCGTCGACGAGCTCGCGCACCGCACGCCCGACGATCGTGTGCGCGCTGCGGTAGTCGACCTCCCCGCTCAGCGCGAGGACGTCGGCCACGTCGGCGGCCGTGACGAAGCTCTGTCGTGCGATCTCGGCGAAGCGTTCGGTCCGCAGCTCGATCCCGTCGAGCACCGAGGCCGTCAGGCGGGCGATCGCGACCGCCTCTTCGAGCGCCCGCGGGACGGTGCCGTTGAGCAGGTGGAAGTGATCGGTGCGGGCCGACCCGGTGTGCAGGGCGGCGAGCGCGCCGGCGACGTCGCCGGCCGCCTGACCCGCCTGCGTGCGGATCGCGGCGAGCGCGTACGGGTTCTTCTTCTGCGGCATGAGCGCGCTCGCGCGGCTGTGGGCGTCCGCAAGCTCGACGAGGCCGAACTCCTGGCTCGCGTAGATCTCGAGGTCCTGGCCGAGCTGGCTCTGGTGCGTCGCGGCGATCGCGAGAGCCGCGAGCAGCTCGAGGTAGACGTCGGCCTGCCAGGCGGCGTCCTTCGCGTGCTCGACGAGCCCGTCGCAGCCGAGCAGCTCCGCGAGACGCGCGCGATCGAGCGACCAGCGCGAGCCGGCGGTCCCGCCTGCCCCGGCGACGCTCCTGCCGAGCGCCGCGTGCGAGGCGCGCGCCCGCTCGGCGTCGCGGACCGTCGGGTACGCGTACGCGAGGAGCAGGTGCCCCACCGTCGTCGGCTGCGCTGGCTGGAGGTACGTGTAGTCGGTCGCGAGCTCGGCGCGGGTCGCGTCCGCATGCCGGACGAGGGCCGCGACCTGGTCGACGAGCGCCTCGTGGAGCTCCCGCACGCCCGTGCGGGCGGTCAGCCGGAGGGCGACGCGAAACGCCTCGCGCCGCGGACGCCCGGCGCTCAGCCAGCCGGCTGCAGCTCGTCCCACACGGCGCTCGAGCTCGGCCTCGCGCGCGTTGAACGCGTCGCCCAGCGCTGCGTCCCAGGGGAACTCGTCGCCGGGGATCGCGTGGAGCTCGAGGAGCCCTCGGAGGAGCGCCTTCGCGTCCTCGCCTGAGAGGTCGCCGCCCTCGACGAGCGCGACGGCGTGCGCGAGATCCGCCAGCGACAACCCATGCGCGAGGCGCGGGCCGTGGGCGCTCTCGGCCGCGTAGGCCGCCGCCACGAGCTCGCCGGCGGCGCTGCCACGCAGCCGCCCGTCCCGCCCCAGCTCCTCGCTCTCGGTCACGATCGGGAGACTACGGCTCGAGCTGCGCGGCGGCGCCCTGCATGCCCACGAGACGCGGAACGACGTCGAGGACGCTCTCCCGCGCGCACCAGCCGATGTCCGCCTCGAGGACCGGGCCGTGCTCGATCAGGTCGCGGCCCGAGCGGGACGCGCGGAACGCCTTCTCGGCAGAGGAGTACGACCGCGCCAGGCGCACCGCTGCCTCCGCCGCGTCGCTCCGCTCGCCGCCGATCTTCTCGGCCACGCGGCCCGCGACGTACGCGTCGTCGAGCGCGAACGCGCCCTTCACCCCCGCGCAGAACACCGCGACGTCCTCGCCATGCGCCGCCGCCGCCTCGGTGACGGCGGCGAGGTTGAGGAGCGACGCGATCAGCACGCGGTCGCAACGCGCGGCGGCCGTCACGATCGCGCGGGTCCCGTTCGTCGTCGAGAGCGCGAGACCGCGTGTGCGCGGCTCGAGGTACTCCCGGGGCGAGTTGCCGAGGTCGAACCCCTCGATCCGCACTCCGAGACGCTCACCGCCCAGGGTCACCTCGTCGCTGCCGAGGGCACGCGCGTCCTCGACCTCGGCCGCGCAGAGCACGCGCTCGTAGCCGGCGTCGAGCGCCTGACAGATGGTCGAGGTGGCCCGGATCACGTCGATCACGAGGCCCGTCGGAGCGGCCGCCGCCTCGTCGGGGGTGAACGCGACGTGAACGCGCACGCGGGTACGCTAGCCGTCCCTGTGGCCACCGCCCCGGCTCCCCGCTGCTATCGCCATCCGGACCGCGAGACGCTCGTCTCGTGCTCGGAGTGCGGACGCCCGATCTGCGAGGAATGCATGAACTTCGGGCCGGTCGGGATCAAGTGCCCCGAGCACGCTGCCGTGAAGCAGTCGCGCGTCCGCGCGCCACAGCGGACGCGGACGGTGCGGCAGGCGCGGGGGACGGTGGCGGGCCTCGAGGCGCCGGCGACGATCGCGCTCGTCGCCGTGAACGTCCTCGTCTACCTCGTGACCGTCTACCAGGGCGCCGGCCTCAACGCGCCCGGCGGGAAGGTGTTCGAGGACGGCGCGCTGATCGGCGCGGCCATCGACCTGAACGGCGAGTGGTACCGGCTCGTGACAGCGATGTTCCTGCATGCCGGGATCCTCCACATCGCGTTCAACATGCTCGCGCTGTACTGGCTCGGCACAATCGTCGAGCAGGCCCTCGGCACGTGGCGGTTTCTCCTCGTGTACTTCGTCTCCGGGCTCGCGGGCTCCGCGGGAGCGCTCCTGCTCACGGGCCCGTTCGCCGTGACCGTCGGGGCATCCGGGGCGATCTTCGGGATCATGGGCTCGCTGCTCATCCTCGAGTACGTGGCCACGGGGACGTTCGCGGGCCAGGCGATGGCGCTCATCGTGCTCAACCTGGCGCTGACGCTCACGATCCCGAACATCTCGGTCGGAGGCCATCTCGGTGGCCTCGTCGGCGGTGTGCTCGCGACGTTTTCACTCGTCCAGTTCCGCCACACACGGCAGCGCTGGATCGGGCCTGCGCTCGTCGTCGGCATCGCCGTCGTCAGCCTCCTCGTCGCGTCGGTGCGGGTCGAGAACTACGACTACGGAGGGCAGGCTCAGCCGCCGACGGCGACCGCGGTGACGCCGCTCTCCGCGAGCGACGCCTGGGCGGCCGCGAGCCGCGCGAGCGGCACCCGGTACGGCGAGCACGACACGTAGTCGAGCCCGAGCGAGTGGCAGAAGGCGACCGAGCGCGGCTCGCCGCCGTGCTCGCCGCAGATCCCGAGCTTGATCCCGGGCTTCGCGCCTCTGCCGCGCTCGACGGCGATCCGCATCAGCTCGCCGACGCCCTCGACGTCGAGCACCTCGAACGGGTTCTTCTCGAGGATGCCGTGCTCGAGGTAGAAGGTGAGGAACTTCCCTTCCGCGTCGTCGCGTGAGAACCCGAGCGCGGTCTGCGTGAGGTCGTTCGTCCCGAAAGAGAAGAAGTCCGCGAGCTCGGCGATCTCGTCCGCGCGCATGCAGGCGCGGGGCAGCTCGATCATCGTCCCGACGAGGTGCTCGCCGGCCCGCTCCTCCGCGGCGACGCGCTCCGTCAGGTCGCGCAGCCGCCGGAGCTCCTCGCCGAAGCCGACGAGCGGGTGCATGATCTCGACCAGGGGAGCCTCGCCCGTGCGTTCCCGCACCGCTGCGGCGGCGCGGACGATCGCACGCACCTGCATCTCGTAGATCTCGGGGTACTGGAGCCCGAGCCGGCAGCCGCGCGTGCCGAGCATCGGGTTCGCCTCGCGGAGCTGCTCGATCCGCCTGCGCATCGCCTCCGACGTGGCTTCGTCCGCCGAGGGCAGGAACTCGTGGAGAGGCGGGTCGAGGAGGCGGATCGTGACGGGCAGCCCCGCCATCGCCTCGAAGATGCCCTCGAAGTCGGACTGCTGGACGGGCAGCAGCCGGTCGAGCGCCGCGCGCCTCGCCTGCTCGTCCGACGCGAGGATCATCTCCTGCACGATCGGCAGCCGGTCGGCCGCCATGAACATGTGCTCCGTGCGGCAGAGGCCGATGCCCTCGGCGCCGAACTCCCGCGCCTTCGCGGCGTCCTCGGGTGTGTCGGCGTTCGCCCGCACCCGCAGCCGGCGAAGCTCGTCCGCCCAGCCGAGGATCGTGCCGAAGCGCTCGTCGATCTCCGGCGGCACGAGCGGGACGGCTCCGACGATCACGCGACCCGTGCCGCCGTCGATCGTCAGGTGGTCGCCCTCGGCGAGCTCGTGGTCGCCGATCATGATCGTCCGCGCCTTGAGATCGATCGAGAGCGACTCGCAGCCGGCGACGCACGGCTTGCCCATGCCGCGCGCGACGACCGCCGCGTGCGAGGTCATCCCGCCGTGGGCGGTGAGCACGCCGCTCGCCTGGATCAGGCCGTGGATGTCGTCGGGCGTCGTCTCCCAGCGGACGAGGAGCACGTCCTCCCCGGCCCGTCCGCGCTCCTCCGCGAGGTCGGCGTCGAGCACGATGGCGCCGGAGGCGGCGCCGGGGGAGGCGTTGAGGCCGGTCGCGACGACGTCGAGCTGCGCGTTCGGGTCGATCATCGGGTGCAGCAGCTGGTCGAGCTGCCCGGGGTCGATCCGCGCCACTGCCTCCTCGCGCGAGATCAGGCCCTCGTCGGTCATCTCGACCGCGATCCGCAGCGCCGCCCGGGCCGTCCGCTTGCCGGTCCGCGTCTGAAGCAGGTAGAGCGCGCCCTCCTCGACGGTGAACTCGATGTCCTGCATCTCGCGGTAGTGCTCCTCGAGCCGGTCGAGGGTTTCCACGAGCTGCCGGTATGGCTCGGGCAGGCGGTCGAGCATCGCCTCGATCGGCTCGGGCGTGCGGATGCCGGCGACGACGTCCTCGCCCTGTGCGTCGACGAGGAACTCGCCGAACAGCTTCCGCTCGCCCGTCGACGGGTCGCGCGTGAAGCAGACGCCGGTGCCGGAGCTGTCGCCCTTGTTGCCGAAGACCATCTGCACGACGTTGACGGCGGTGCCGAGGTCGTCCGGGATGTCGTAGGTGCGACGGTAGACCCTGGCACGAGGAGAGTCCCACGAGTCGAACACGGCGCGCACCGCGCGACGGAGCTGCTCGGAGGCATCCGCCGGGAACGGCGTTCGGACCTCCCGCTCGTAGATCCCCTGGAACGTCCCGATCAGGCCGCGGAGGTCGTCGGCCTCGAGGTCGACGTCGAGCTTGACGCCGCGCCGCTCCTTCAGCTCCTGGAGCTCTCCTTCGAACAGATGCCCGTCGATCCCGTCGACGACCTCGCCGTACATCTGGATCAAGCGTCGATAGGAGTCGAACGCGAACCGCGGGTTCCCGGTCGCCGTGGCCAGGCCCTCGACCGCGACGTCGTTGAGACCGAGGTTGAGGATCGTGTCCATCATCCCGGGCATCGAGATCGCGGCACCGGAGCGGACCGAGACGAGAAGCGGATCCTGCGGATCGCCGAAACGCTTTCCCGAGGCGCCCTCGAGCCCCGCGATGTGCGCGTCGACCTGACGCCACAGATCGTCGGGTACGTCACCCGACCGCATCACCTCGCGGCAGGCGTCGGTCGTCACCGTGAAGCCGGCGGGAACGGGCACGCCGAGCGCGGTCATCTCCGCGAGGCCGATCCCCTTGCCGCCGAGGAGCTCGCGGCCCCCGGGCGCCTGCTCGTCGAACGCAAAGACGAACTCCATGGGGCCGATCCTATGCGCGCGGCGACGAGTGCGTCGCGGCCGCTACCGGCGGCCTTCCACACGCCCGCGCGCCCGCGCGCTGAGCTCGGCAACCCAGGCCGCCGCGCGCAGCCCGAGCCACAGAGGGGTGAGCACGACGTAGAAGACGACCATCGCCGTTCCCAGCGCGCTCCACCAGATGATCCAGTAGCGCACGGGAACCCAGCCCTTCTCCCCTAGATCGCGCTCGATCCCGCGTGCGAGCAGCCCGTAGCGGGCGTTGCGGTCGCTCACGCGGGCACGCCCGCGTGGCGGTGACCCCGCTCGCTGACGAGGCGCACGATCCGCATCGCGGTCTCCTCCACCGACAGCTCCGACACGTCGATGACGGGGCAGCGAAGGCGCCGGTGCACGCGGGACGCGGTCTCGAGCTCCTCGAACACCGCCTCCAGGTCGGCATAGCGGCGGCGCGGGGCGCCCATCGAGCGGACCCGCTCCTCGCGGATGTCGGCGAGGCGCTCAGGATCGATCGTGAGGCCGACGATCTTGGTGCGATCGATCTCGAACAGCGCCGACGGCGGCTCCACGCCCTTGACGATCGGCACGTTCGCCGCCTTGTGGCCGAGGTAGCCGAGGAAGATCGACAGCGGCGTCTTCGACGTGCGCGACACGCCGACGAGCACGATGTCCGCCTCGTCGAGGCCGCTGCCGACGCCGTCGTCGTAGCGCACCGCGAACTCCATCGCCTCGATCCGCTTGAAGTATGTCTGGTCGAGCGGAGCTCGCGCGCCCGGCTCCATCCGCGCGGCCACGCCGGCGACACGGGAGATCGAGTCGATCGGGTGACCGAGCAGGTCGCAGTAGTGGACGCGGGCACGCCGGCAGAGCTGCCGCATCGACTCGCGGTAGCCCGGCTCGACGAGCGTGTAGACCATCACTGCGGGCCGTCCCCGCGCCCGCTGCACGGCGAGCGCGAGGTCCTCGACCGACTCGACGCGCGGGTGCCGAACCTCCTCGAAAGCGAGGTCGGGGAACTGCGCCTCGAGTGCGAGGACGAGTCGCGCCGCCGTCTCGCCGGTCGAGTCCGAGAGGATGTGGAGCTCGACGGGGACCTGGTCGGTCACGGCCGGGAGGCTAGATGATCGGTACCGGGTAGCGTTGTCGCCCCATGGCTGCCGACGTCACGATGGACAAGATCGTCTCGCTCGCGCGCCGGCGTGGCTTCGTGTTCCCGTCGTCGGAGATCTACGGCGGCCTCGGCTCGTCGTACGACTACGGGCACTACGGCGTCCTGCTGAAGGACAACGTGAAGGCCCGCTGGCTCGAGGCGATGGTGCGGGAGCGTGACGACATCGTCGCGCTCGACTCGTCGATCATCCTCCACCCGAAGGTGTGGGAGGCGTCGGGGCACGTCTCGGGCTTCACCGACCCGCTCGTCGACTGCCGCACCTGCAAGCTGCGGTTTCGCGCCGACAAGCTCGACGAGGAGCACTGCGGGCGCAAGCCGAGCAAGCACCCGGGCGAGACGCCCGACTGCGACCTCACCGAGGCCCGGCACTTCAACCTCATGTTCGAGACGCGGATCGGCCCGGTGGAGGAGACCGGCCAGTCGGTCTACCTCCGGCCCGAGACCGCGCAGGGCATCTTCGTCAACTTCAAGAACGTCTCGCAGCTCGCACGGCGGAAGCCGCCGTTCGGGATCGCCCAGATCGGGAAGTCGTTTCGGAACGAGATCACGCCCGGCAACTTCATCTTCCGCACGCTCGAGTTCGAGCAGATGGAGATGGAGTTCTTCGTTCCGCCGTCGGAGGCGGACGAGTGGTTCCGGTACTGGGTCGAGGAGCGCCTCGGCTGGTACGACCGCTTCGGCATCCGCCCCGAGAGCCTGCGCGTGCGCCCGCACGACGCAGAGGAGCTGTCCCACTACTCGAGCGCCACGAGCGACGTCGAGTTCCTCTACCCGATCGGCTGGTCCGAGCTCGAGGGCGTCGCGAACCGGGGCACGTTCGACCTGACCCAGCACACGAACGCGTCGGGGACGACGCTCGAGTGGGTCGACGCGGGCACGGGTGAGCGGTACGTGCCGGCCGTGATCGAGCCCGCGGCGGGGGTGAACCGCGCGATGCTCGCGTTCCTCTGCGACGCGTACGACGAGGAGGTCGTCGCCGAGCGCGAGCGCACCGTCCTGCGGCTCCACCCGCGGCTCGCGCCCGTCACCGCGGCAGTGCTGCCGCTGATCACGAAGAACAGCGCGATGGTCGAGAAGGCGCAGGCGCTCCGCGACGAGCTGCGCCGCCACCTGAGCGTCGAGTACGACGACGGCGGCCAGATCGGCCGGCGCTATCGCCGGCAGGACGAGATCGGCACGCCGTGGGCCCTGACGATCGACGAGCAGACGCTCTCCGACGACACGGTCACGCTGCGCGACCGCGACACGCTCGCCCAGGAGCGCATCCCGATCGGCGGCGCGCTGGCGTATCTCCTCGAGCGCCTCGCGGCCCCGTGGAGCCCGCCGGCTCGCACCGGGTAAGAACCGCGCCCCTTTCGCACACTCATCTCGGAGATGGCAACAGCCCCGCATCGCGTGCCGGCGTCCCTCGACGGGCTGATTCCCCGCGATGGGATCCTCACGCCCGACGAGCTCGAGCAGCTTGCGAGCGACATCTTCGGCCGGCCGGAGCTCTGGAAGCCGCTCGTCCGGTCCGACCCCGCGCAGCGCCGCTACGAGCTGATCTACGAGGACGAGAGCGTCGACGCCTGGGTCCTCTCGTGGATGCCCCGCCAGGGAACAGGGTTCCACGACCACTACATCTCCTCGGTCGGGCTCTGTTGCGCGCAGGGCGGCGTCCGCGAGGACCTCATGCTCTACGGCCAGGCCCATTCCGAGCTCCACCTCCGCCCCGGCGCGTCTCGACGGGGCGGGCCGGGCTACATCCACCGCGTCCGGCACGAGCTCGGCGAGCCCGCCGTGACGATCCACGTCTACTCGCCTCGCCTCGACTGGGTCGGCCAGTACCGGCTCGACGAGGACACCGGCGTCGTCCGGCGTGAGATCCGCCCCGGCCGGAACGAGCTGACCGACCAGCTCCTCGCCGAAGGCGCCCTCCAGCACGTCCTCGAGCGTTTTTGACCTAGGCCAGCGTTCTCAGGCGGAAGCCGCCATGGTGCTCGTACGACGAGGTGACGACCGCGAGCGCGTCGCGCGCGGCTCGGTCGCCGAGCCCGAGTGAGGCTGCGTCGGCGATCGGCGTGCCGAGGAGCGACGCGAGCCCGTGGAGCCCTTCCGGCGAGAGCGCGATCCCGCCGCCGTCGCAGGCGGCGCAGACGGCTCCGCCCGCCGAGGGGTCGAACGCAACGAGCCCTTCCTCCGCCCCGCACTCGACGCAGCTCCCGAGGTGCGGCAGGAACCCGGACAGCCAGAGCAGCTTGAGCTGGAACGAGAGCACGAGCGGGTCGAGGGCGGGCCGCGCGCCGCGCGGCGGGTCGTGCTCGTCGAGCGCGTCGAGGAAGCGCGTCAGGGCGAGGAATGCGCGATCGTTGCGCTCCTCCTCCGTGAAGAGGCGCAGCATCGCCTCGAGCCCGACGAGCCCGATCCGGAGCCGCCTCGAGTCGGAGCGGATCCGGTCGTGCGAGCGGACGAGCGACGCGCCGGTCACGGTGGAGAGCTCTCCGCGCCCGCGATGGAGGGAGAGCTCGACGTGCGAGAACGGCTCGAGCCGGCCGCCGAAGCGGCTCTTCGTCCGGCGGACGCCCTTCGCGATCGCGCCCAGCCTGCCGCTCGCGGCCGTGTAGAGGTGGAGCACCCGGTCCGCCTCGCCGAAGGGAAACGAGCGCAGCACCACCACCTCGCTGATCGACGGCGCCGCCATGGAACGAGTGTACGAGGAGCGTGGGACGCGGCCAGATCGGCTAGCGACGCTGGCAGTGCGGGCAGAACCACGTGCCGCGCCCGCCGACGACGATCCGCTCGATCGGCCGCCCGCAGCGGTCGCACGGCTCTCCGAGCCTGCCGTAGACGTGGAACTCGTCCTGCATCGCGCCGCGCTCTCCGTCCGGCGTCACGTAGTCGGTCAGGGTCGAGCCCCGCCGCTCGATCCCCTTCCGGAGGACGGCACGCAACGCGCGGTGCAACCGTGTCAGCTCCTCCGTCCCGAGGTCCCCGGCCGGGCGGAGCGGGTGGATCTGCGCGCGCCAGAGCGCCTCGTCCGCGTAGATGTTCCCGACCCCTGCGATCCGCCGCTGGTCGAGGAGAAAGGCTTTGACGGGCGTCGTTCGGCCGGCGGCCGACGAGGCGAGTCGGGCGGCGGTGAACGACGGCGCGAGCGGCTCCGGGCCGAGTCGCATGTCGAGATAGACCCCGAGGTACTCCGCGTCGAGAAGCTCCCACGTCCCGAAGCGCCGGACGTCGCGGTAGCCGATCGCGGCACCGCTGTCGAGCGCGAGGGTCGCACGCCGGTACGCGTCCTCGGGAAGCCTCCCCTCCGGCGCGTGGCGGAGCGAGCCGGTCATCCGCAGATGCACGACGAGCGTCCGCCCGCTGGCGAGCCGCCACAGCAGGTACTTGCCGCGGCGGTCGAGCGACACGATGCGCTCCCCGACTAGGGCGCGGGCGACGCCGGCGGGGTCGACCGGCCTCGTCAGACGTGGGTCGACGATCTCCGCGGACTCGATCGTCGTCCCCTCCACCACCGGGGCCAGGCGCCGCCTGATCGTCTCGACCTCGGGCAACTCGGGCACGCGGCCATCGTAAGGACGATCTAGAGGCTTGATGCGGGTTATGGGCACGCACGGCTGGGGACCTGCGCGCGGCGCATCGCGGCCGTCTCGCTGCTCGCCGGTACCTTCGGGTATCGGCGAGCACTGATCCGGCCACGCTGCTTGGCGCATGCCCTCCCCGCACGCACCCGTAACCCACATCAAGCCTCTAGATTCGCGCCGTGGCCGACGCCGAGCCGACCCTGCGGATCGCGACGCCGGAGGACACATCCGCGATCGAGACGCTGATGCGGGTCTCCGGCGCCGTTCTCTTTCGGCGCTTCTACGACGAGCACCAGGCCGAGAGCGCCGTCCGCTACGTCTCCAACGTCGATCCGATGCTCCTGGAGGACGGCACCTACTACGTGATCGAGGCCGCTAACGAGGTCGTCGCCTGCGGCGGCTGGAGCCGGCGCGACCGGCTGTACACGGGGAGCGGCCAAGGCGAGGAGGACGCGCGGCTGCTCGACCCCGCGACCGAGCCTGCGCGCGTGCGTGCGATGTTCACGCATGCGGACTGGACGCGGCGCGGACTTGGCCGCCGCATCCTCGAGGCGTGCGAGGAGGCAGCGGCACGCGAGGGCTTCACGCGGCTCTCGCTGATGGCGACGCTCCCCGGTATCCCGCTGTACCGCGCGTGCGGCTTCGCGCAGCTCGAGGAGATCGAGATCACGATGCCCGACGGCGTCACGCTGCCGTGCGCCACCATGGAGAAGCGGGTCACAGCGCCCCGCTAGGCTCGTTTGGATGGACCGCTGGGCGACCTTCGACTGCTACGGGACACTCGTCGACTGGAACGCCGGACTTGCCGGTGCCCTTGGCGACGAGTCGCTACTCGTCCGCTACCACGAGGTCGAGCCCGTCGTCCAGGCGGAGTCGCCCGGGCTCTCCTACCGCGAGGTGCTGCGCGAGAGCGCGCGGAGGCTCGGCGTCGACGCCGATCCCGCCGAGACCCTGCCCGGCTGGCCGGTGTTCGACGACGTGCGCCCGGAGCTCGAGGCGGCCCGTTCGCGCGGGTGGCGGCTCGCGATCCTCTCCAACTCCGACCGCGACCTGATCGAGTCGTCGATCGAGTCGATCGGCGTCCCGTTCGACCTCGCGATCGTCGCGTCGGAGATCGGCTCGTACAAGCCCGCCCATCGGCACTGGGAGGCCTTCGCGGAGCAGGTCGGAAGCCTGCCGGACGCCCACGTCGCGCAGAGCCACTTCCACGACGTCGTCCCGGCGACCGCGCTCGGGATCCCGACGGTGTGGATCAACCGGCTCGGCGAGCGGGCCGAGCCCGCTCCGACGCGCCAGCTTGCCGGCCTGACCGGGCTGGCGGACACGCTCGACGAGCTCGCGCCGTGACCGACCGGCTCCCGCGGGCGCTCCTCCACCTGGAAGGGGTCGTCGTCGCCGCGGCCGCGATCGCCCTGTACTTCCACTTGGGCTACCCGTGGTGGCTGCTGGTGGTGCTCGCGCTTGCTCCGGATCTGTCGATGCTCGGGTACGCGGCGGGTCCCGTCGTGGGGCGTGCGACGTACGACGCGGCGCACACGTACGCACTGCCCGTCGCGCTCGCTGCGATCGGGGTGCTCTTCGACGCCCACGTCGCGGTGCAGGTCGGCTTGATCTGGACGACGCACATCGGCGTCGACCGGGCGATCGGCTACGGGCTCAAGTACCGGACCGGCTTCAAGGACACGCACCTGCAGCGCGTGTAGCTACTCGACGATGTCGAGCAGGATCCCCCGCTCGGACGGCGGCTCGTCGCCGAGCTCGTAGGCGGCGAGCACGGCGTCGGCGCACCGCTCCGCGGATGCGTCGTCGCGTGCGTGCACTTCGGCGAGGTCGTCGCCCGCGAGGACGGTGTCGCCGCGTTTCGCGAAGCAGAGGATGCCCACCGCGTGGTCGATCGGATCGGTCTTCGTGCGGCGGCCGGCGCCGAGCTCGAGCGCGGCGAGACCGACGGCACGCGCACCGACCCGCCCGACGACGCCGTCTCGCGGGGCGCTCACCGGCCGACGGACGGGCGCCCGCTCCAACGCGGAGGGATCCGGATCGCCGCCCTGCGCGCGGATCCAGCGCTCGTACGCCTCGAGCGCGCTGCCGTCCTCGAGCGCGGACTCGGCCCTGCGCCGGCCTTCCTCGACGTCGATCCCGAGGTCGGAATACGCGAGCAGCCGTGCGGACGCGTCGAGCACGAGCTCCGTGAAGTCCTCCGGGCCGTCGCCGCGAACCGTGTCGCGTGCCTCGTCGACCTCGAGCGCGTTGCCGACGGCGCGACCGAGCGGCTGGTCCATGTCGGTGAGCAGGCACGTCACCTCGCGGCCGGCGCGGACGCCGATGTCGCGCATCTGCTCGGCGAGGACCCGCGCGTCGTCGATCGTCCGCATGAAGGCGCCGTCTCCGACCTTGACGTCGAGCACGATCGCCTCCGCACCCGCCGCCAGCTTCTTGGACATGATCGAGCTCGCGATCAGCGGGACGATGTCCACGGTCGCGGTCACGTCCCGGAGGGCGTAGAGCTTCTTGTCCGCCGGCACGAGATCCGCCGTCTGCCCGACGATGGCGACGCCGACCTCGCGGAGCTGCGCGACGAACTCCTCGGTCGTCAACTCGACCCGGAACCCGGGGATCGACTCGAGCTTGTCCAGCGTGCCGCCCGTGTGGCCGAGCCCACGACCGCTCATCTTCCCGATGGGAACGCCGCACGCCGCGACGATCGGGCCGACCGCGATCGACGTCTTGTCCCCCACGCCGCCTGTCGAGTGCTTGTCGACGACCTTGCGGCCGAGCAGCGAGCGGAGGTCGAGCGTCTCGCCCGAGCGGATCATCGCGTCGGTCAGCGCATCCGTCTCGGCCGCGCTGAGCCCGCGGAAATAGACGGCCATGCACCATGCGGCCAGCTGGTAGTCGGGCACCTCGTCCCGCGCGTAGGCGAGGATCAGCTCGGCCAGGTCCGCCGGGTCGTGTTCGGCCCCGTTCCGCTTCTGCTCGATCAGCTCTGCCGGCCGGATCATCGTGCTTGTGTAACAGAACGCGGCTCGAGGCTCCCGACTCGACCTGGTGACACGTCGGCCCGTTGCGCGGACTCCGTTCCCCGGGTGACCAGCACAGTGTCCGCCAGGTCGATGCCACTAGCGACCGGCGCGGGCTGGCGAGGAGCGAAACGCGCTAGTTGCAGACTGTTACTTGGAGCTCTCGGGACCACCTCAGACCGGCCAGAGTTCCTGGACTTGAGCGTTACCATCCTGGCTCGGCGGCGACACGATCTCGTGACAGAGGTTCGGCAAGGGTTCGATCGTGGTCCGGGCCGCTCCGGTCATCGATATCCGCGTCGTGCGTTTCGTCCGGCGGTTCGAGCCGCGGTCCGCGGTCATCGCCGATGTCGTGCGAGCGACCGGTGGTTATTGCGAGCGCATCGGGGTCACACGACCGTCGTACGAGCAGATCCGTGTTCTCGTCCATGCCGCCCGTGAGCGACGCGAGCGCCGCCGCGTGGCGGCGAAGGTCCTCCTCGAGGTCGATCTCCGCGCTCGTCCGCCGAGCGATCTGCTCTACCTGGTCGACGACCCCCGCCGTGCACCTCGCCCACGCCGCCGCTGAGACACACCCGGCCGGCGGGCAGGAGAGCAAGTTGCAGTCTGCAACTTGCTCTCCCGCCTGCCGTCTGCCGCAAGCCGGGCCGCTGTGGCGCGCGGCATGGACTCGCACTCTGCGCCTCAGCGGGCGCGGTGGTCGCCGCGAACACGCCGACGATCTTCGTCGGCACGAGAGGTGCCGCCGAGTCGGGGACGCGGTCGACGAAGCCCCCGCCGAGGGCGGACGATCCGACGTACCGACGGATCGCGTCTGCGTCAGGAAACCGCGCCTGCCCCACCACGTCGATACGTCGAACCGACTCGAAGTGGCGACGCAGATGCTGCTCGCCGTTCTCCTTCCTGAACGTCCGCCGCCGAGGCTCGAGATCCCGGCCGACGAGATCCCACACCTCGTGGAGGTCGCGGACGCCGTTCGTGACCGCGACGAGCGCACCACCCGGCCGAAGAACGCGTGCGATCTCGGAGAGGCCACGCTCGAGATCCGGGACGTGGTACAGCATCCATGCCGCGACAATCGCGTCGAACTCGCCGTCTGCGAAGGGGATCTCCTGGACGTCGGCAACATGCGCGTCGACGCCGCGCTCGCGTGCGAGCTCGACCATCCGCGGGGACAGATCGAGCGCGACGACAGACGCAGCCGACCTCGTCGCCGATGCGTGCGGCCAGGTCTCCCCATCCGCAGCCGAACCTCGAGCGCGCGAGAGGGCGCCAGAGCACGAAGTTCGTCGAGCACCAGGTCCCGTGCATCCCGACCTGAATGCCCGCAGATCTAGTAGGACCGCGCGGCCAGCCCTTGCTCCGTCGCGTACTCCGCCGCGACGAAGGCCGAGTCGTCGGCTCTCACCGCTCGATGATCGCCCGGCCCGGGGCTCCCTTGCCTGGGTGCTTCGCGCCGAGCCATGCAGACACCGTCGCGCCGACGTCGCCGAACTCGCCGTCCTCGTGGATCCGGCCGGCGGCGTTCTTCCCGGCGGCGTACGCGAGCAGGAGCGCGTGCTCGCGCGAATGGTCGGTCGACGGCGTCGTCGGGTCGCAGCCGTGGTCGGAGGTGAGGATCAGGAGGTCGCCGTCTCGGAGCGCGTCGAGGATGTCCGGGAGCCGGCGGTCGAAGTCCTGCAGGCAGCGGTGGAAGTTCACCGGGTCGTTGCGGTGCCCCCAGAGCTGGTCGGTCTCGACGAGGTTCACGAAAACGAGCCCTGCGTCGACGTTCTCGAGAAGCTCGATCGTGCGGTTGATGCCGTCGACGTTCGACTTCGTCGGAAACGACTCGTCGATGTCGCACCCCGCGAAGATGTCCGAGATCTTCCCGACGCCGTACGTGGTGTGACCCGCGTCGCGGATGGCCGTCAGGTAGTTCGGCCTGCGCGGCTCGAGCGAGAAGTCGTGCCGATTCGGCGTGCGCTCGTAGTGCCCGGGCTCGCCGACGAAGGGTCGTGCGATGACCCGACCGACGGCATGCTTGCCGGTCAGGATCTCGCGGGCGGCGCGGCACCCGTCGTAGAGCTCCTCGAGCGGGATGGTCTCCTCGTGCGCTGCGATCTGGAAGACGGAGTCGGCGGAGGTGTAGACGATCCACTTGCCGGTCCGCTGGTGCTCCTCGCCCAGCTCCTGGATGATCTCCGTGCCCGATGCCGGCTTGTTGCCGAGCACGCCGCGACCGGTGCGATTCATGAACGGGTCGATCACCTCGTCGGGGAACCCGTACGGGTAGGTCGGAAACGGCGTCGGCGTGACGACGCCCATCAGCTCCCAGTGACCGGCGGTCGTGTCCTTGCCCTTCGAGCGCTCGACGAGCCGCCCCGCCACCGCGGGCGCGTACGGCTGCGGCGGGCAGCCCTCGAGCTCCTCGACGTTCCCGAGACCGAGCGCCTCGAGGTTCGGCAGGTCGAGCCCGCCGACGGCGCGCGCGACGTTCGCGAGGGTGTTCGACCCCTCGTCGCCGTAGTCGGCGGCGTCGGGCAGCTCGCCCGCTCCGACGGCATCGAGCACGATCACACAGGCACGGGCCATGGTCGAGCTATCCTAGTCGGGCAATGGACACGGTCCTCGGCCTCTTCGAGCTCGCCCTGTACATCGCCGCGGTGCTCGGGCTCTCCATGGCGCTCACGTGGGTGGTCATCAGGATCTCGCCCTCGGAGAGCGCGAAAGCGCAGAAGGCCCAGGCCAAGGCCCAGGCCGAGGGCAACAGCTAGCGCCGCTAGACCAGCGCGCGCTCGACGTCCGCAAGGGGCGTGTACGGCAGTCCGTGCGCCTCCGCGACGGCCTCGTAGGTCAGCTTCCCCGCGAGCGTGTTGACGCCCTTTGCGAGTGCCGGATCGTCGGCGATCGCCCGCGACAGGCCCTTGTCCGCGATCGCCTGGACGTATGGCAGCGTGACGTTCGTGAGCGCCTTGGTCGAGGTGACGGGCACGGCGCCCGGCATGTTCGCGACGCAGTAGTGGACGACGTCGTCGACGACGAAGACGGGGTCGTCATGGGTGGTCGCGTGCGACGTCTCGAAGCAGCCGCCCTGGTCGATCGCGACGTCCACGAGCACAGTCTGCGGACGCATCAGGCCGAGCATCTCGCGCGTCACGAGCTTCGGCGCCCGTGCTCCCGGGACGAGCACCGCGCCGATCACCAGGTCGGCGCCGGGCAGCACCTCCTCGATCTGCAGCCGGTTCGACATCGCGAGCGTCACGCGCCCGTCGAGCGCGGTCTCGAGCTCCCGCATCCGGTCGACGGAGGTGTCCAGCACCCAGACGTCCGCCTGCATGCCGAGCGCGATGATCGCGGCGTTGATCCCGACCACCCCGCCGCCGAGCACGACCACCTTCGCGGGCGGCACGCCCGGGACTCCGCCGAGCAGGATGCCGCGGCCGCCATGGGCCTTCTCCAACGCCCAGGCGCCCATCTGCGGCGCGAGCCTGCCGGCGACCTCGCTCATCGGGGCGAGCAGCGGGAGCCGTCGGTCGGCCGTCTCCACCGTCTCGTAGGCGACCGCTGCGACCCCCGAGTCGAGCAGGGCCCGCGTGAGCGGCTCGTCGGCGGCGATGTGGAGGTACGTGAAGAGCGTCAGGCTCTCGCGGAGGTAGCCGTACTCCGACTCGATCGGCTCCTTCACCTTGAGCAGCAGCTCGGCCGACGACCAGACCTCGCCGACCGGCGCGACGCGGGCGCCGACGGTGGCATAGGCCTCGTCGGCGAAGCCGGAGCCGACACCGGCTCCCACCTCCACGACGACCTCGTGGCCGCGGCCGACGAGCTCGAGCGCGCCGGCCGGCGTCAGCGCGACGCGATGCTCCTGCGACTTGATCTCTTTCGCGACCCCGATCCGCACGGCGCGCGTGACGATAGCGCACCGTCCGCAGCGCGCACGTCCCGTCGGCTACCCGGCCGCGAGCCGGCCCGCGGCGAACGCCGCGGCGAAGAACCACGGGTCGTCCTTCGGGCGCCGGCCCATGTGGGAGAGCGGGAGCGAGCCGCACTCGGCCTCCCAGCCCGTCACGTCGACCTCCTCGACCTCGAGGCCGTCAGGGCGCTCGAGGCCCTTCGGCCACGCGACCCGGACCTCGCCGAGACACAGCTCGAGCGCGGAGCGGGTGTGGTGCGAGACCCCCTGGTGGCGCTCCCGCTCGTCGCCGAACGACACGCGCGGCGCGACGATCGGCGCGCCGCCGAGCGCCGAGGCGGCGTTCGCGGCGTCCGCGACCGCGAGCCCACCGTGCCCGAACCGGGAGCCGGTGCCGACGATGCCCGGCCCGATCCCGCAGACGACCACGTCGGCGCCGCGGCCGGCCGCGTGCAGGAGGGCCGCGGCGACCGTGACGCACTGGACGTCCCCGTCGAGACACGGAGAGACGGCGATCGCGCTCTCGAGGAGCTTGCGCGCCTTGAGGGCCCGGACGGTGTCCGAGAGGGAGACCGGCAGGGCGCCTCCGCCTTGCTGGACGTAGGCGACGCGCCGACCCGAGAGCGCCGCGCAGACCGGCGCTAGCTGGCTGTGCAGCCCGAGGCAGACCACCGGCGTGCCACTGAGACGCGCAGCGCCTTCGCCGCGCTCCTCCTCGGCGAACGGGGCCGCGAGCTGCCCTGGGGTGTAGGGGAGCGTCATCACGTGCGCACGCTCCGCGACGGGCAGCCGGAGACCTCGGGTCAGGTTGGCGTAGAGGACGTCGAAGCCGCCCGAGCCGAGCTCGAGCTGACGTGCCTGCTCGTTGACGAGCACCACGTCGCCGACCTCCACCTCGCCGGTCAGCCGCGGAAACGCGACGCACGGCTGTCCGTCGACCTCGAGCCGGACGATGCGGTCGTGGCGCTCGCCCACGGCGTTGATCGTCCCCCAGCGGAGCCCGAGCGGCATCAATCCTCGAGCGGTCGCAGTGCGGCGTCGACGATCCCGAGTGTCACGTCGACCATCCGCTCGAGGTCCTCGACCGCGATCCGCTCGTCGGGCGTGTGGATGTCGACCATCCCGTTGGCGAGGTTCACGCAGGGCAGGCCGCGCTCGTTGAAGACGTTCGCGTCCGCCGCGCCGCCCGAGAGGACGAGCCGCGGCTCGTAGCCGGCGTCCCGTAGGCCGTCGCCGGCGAGCCGCACCGGAAGCGAGTCGGCGCGGAGCCGGTAGCCACGGTACCTCGGCTCGATCGCAGTCTCGAGCGTGCAGTCCGAGACCGCGGCCGCGTACCCGGCCGCATCGACGATCTGCTGGACGACCTCGCTCACCCGGACGAGGTCGTGCGACCGCACCTCGGCCTGGAGCTCGCACCACTCCGGGACGATGTTCCTGGCCGAGCCGCCGTCGATCAGGCCGACGTTCGCCGAGGTGTAGTCGTCGATCCGCCCGAGCGGCATGTCGACGATCGCACGCGCGGCGGCGAGGATCGCGGACCGCCCTTCCTCCGGATACATGCCCGCATGCGACGGGCGTCCATGGAAGCGGAGGACGAGCTCCTGGGCCGAGGGCGCCCCGACGACGACCTCACCGATCGGCGCCGCCTGGTCGTAGACGAACCCGACCTGCGCCCGGAGCTGCGAGACGTCGAGCTCCGTCGCGCCAAGGAGGCCGATCTCCTCCTTCGGCGTGAAGACGAGCTCGATCCCCGCGTGTGGGTGCTCCTCGACGACGATGCGACGCACCGCCTCGAGCATCGCGACGACCGCCGACTTGTTGTCCGCTCCGAGGATCGCCCCGCCGGTGTTGCGGATGACGCCGTCCTCGTCGAGCGAGGGCTCGAGCGCACCCTCGACCGGGACGGTGTCGAGATGGGCGCAGAACATGAGTGGCACGCCCTCTTCCGCGGTCGCGGGAATGCCGCAGACGATGTTCCCGGTGCCCGAGCCGAGCCTCGCCGCCGCGTCGTCCTCGCGCCACGCGAGGCCGAGCCGGTCGAGCTCCTGCCCGACCCTGTCGGCGACGGCTCGCTCCTCCCCGGGCGGGCTCGGGATCGCGCAGAGCTCGAGGAACAGGTCGACGAAGGGCGACGTCAGAGGCGGCTGCTGCACGTCGCGGCCTCAGTGGGCCGCGGCGCGCACGCCACCTCGGGCACGGCTCCGGTCGAGCGCCGCCACGACGAACTCGCGGAAGAGCGGCGCGGGCCGGGTCGGGCGCGACTTGAACTCCGGATGGAACTGGCTCGCGACGAACCACGGGTGGTCGGGGAGCTCGACGATCTCCACGAGACGGCCCTGCTGGAACGTCCCCGAGACCACGAGCCCCTGCTCGACGAGCTGGTCGCGGTACTGGTTGTTGACCTCGTACCGGTGGCGGTGCCGCTCGTGGATGACCGGCTCGTCGTAGATCTCGCGGGCGCGGGTGCCCTCCGCCAGCTCGACCGCCTGAGCGCCGAGCCGCATCGTCCCGCCGAGCTCCTCGATCTCCTTCTGCTCGGGCAGCAGGTCGATCACCGGGTACGGCGTCTCGGGATCCATCTCCGTCGAGTTCGCGCCCTCGAGACCGACGACGTTGCGGGCGAACTCCGAGACGGCGACGTGCATCCCGAGGCAGATGCCGAGGTACGGGATCCCCCGTTCGCGTGCGACCTGGCAGGCGAGCAGCTTCCCCTCCCAGCCACGCGAGCCGAACCCGCCGGGGACGAGCACTCCGTCGACCTGCTCGAGCTCCCCGGCCGCCTCCTCGTACGACATGTGCTCGGCGTCGACCCAGGTGACCCGCACGCGGGCGCCGCTCGCGACGCCGGCGTGCTTGAGCGCCTCGTGCACGGAGAGGTAGGCGTCGTGGAGCTTCACGTACTTGCCGACGAGCGCGATCTGCACCTCTTCGTGCTGCTCGCCGATCCGCTCGGTCAGCTCGTTCCACTCGGACAGGTCGGGCGGGGGGGTCGTGAAGCCGAGCCGGTCGCACACGTACGCGTCGAGGCCTTCCGCGGCGAGGTGCTCGGGGACGAGATAGACGTCCGGGAGGTCGGGCGAGGAGAAGACCGCCCGCGGGTCGATGTCGGCGAACAGCGCGATCTTGTCGCGGATCTCCTCCGAGAGCAGGTCGCGCGAGCGGCAGACCACCGCGTCGGGGTGGATCCCGATGCGGCGGAGCTCGTTGACCGAGTGCTGCGTCGGCTTCGTCTTCAGCTCGCCCGCCGCCTCGATGAACGGGACGAGCGTGACGTGGAGGTAGAGGACGTTCTCCGGGCCCACCTCGCGACGGAACTGCCTGATCGCCTCGAGGAACGGCAGCGACTCGATGTCGCCGACGGTGCCCCCGATCTCCGAGATCACGACGTCGGCGGGGTCGGAGGTCGCGCCGCGGCGGATCCGGCTCTTGATCTCGTTCGTGATGTGCGGGATCACCTGCACGGTCGCGCCGAGGAACTCGCCGCGCCGCTCCTTGCGGAGCACTGTGTCCCAGATCGCGCCCGCGCTGTGGCTGGCGTTCCGCGAGAGGTTCTCGTCGACGAAGCGCTCGTAGTGGCCGAGATCGAGGTCGGTCTCCGCGCCGTCCTCCGTGACGAACACCTCGCCGTGCTGGAACGGGCTCATGGTCCCGGGGTCGACATTGAGGTACGGGTCGAACTTCTGCGCCCGCACCCGGAGGCCGCGTGCCTTGAGCAGCCGACCGAGCGAGGCGGCGACGATCCCCTTCCCGAGGGCCGAGACGACGCCACCCGTGACGAACACATAGCGCGTCGCCGGCCCGTCCGTCACGGGTGCCTTCCGAGGGCGTCGAGGGCTCTGAGACCGGGTGTCGACTCGATCAGCTCCCCGAGCGACCGGCGGTCTGCGACGACAGTGAGGACTGCGAGCGCACCGATTGCGCCGATTCTCCGCGGGCCGCTCAAACGCCTCACGGAACGCAAACCTAGCACGGCGCCGAGCGCGTTCGAGCCTGCATCGCCGAGCATCGTCATCTCGCGGTGATCGTAGGGAGCCAGGAGGACGGCGACGGCGAGCGCCCCGCGGGGCGCGCTGCGGAGCACGAGCGAGCCGAGCAGGAACGCCTTGAGCGCGCGCCCGGGCCGGGTGTCGAGCTGGTTGAGGACGTTCGCGGAAAGCGCGACGAGGACCGCGCCCGAGAGGGACCGCGTCCGCCAGAGCGCCCAGAGCGGGATCCCGACGAGCTTCAGCGTCCCCGTTGTGGCCCCGGCCCGGAGGTGGGCGCGGAAGCCTCGTTCGGGGCCGCTCCAGAGGTCGTCTGCGAGGCCGAGCGCCACGACCGGAGTGACGCCTGGCGCGCCGACCGCGACGATGGAGCCGACGAGCGGCAGCCGGAGGCCGCGAAAGTTGACCGCCGTCGGCCCGACCGCGAGCACGAGGTCGAGCAGCTGCCGTCCGCGGTGGACGAAACCGGCGAGGTCGCGCCCGGTCGCCCGGTGGCCGAGGTCGAGCTCCACCTCGCGGACGTGCAGGCCGGCCCGGAGCGCGTCGATCGTCATCCGCGTCTCGACGCCGAAGCCCGCCGCGACCGGGAAGAGCGTCGTGCGGGCGTTTCCGGAGAGGTAGCGCTGGCCGGAGAGCGGCTCCTCGACCCGGCGGCCGGTGCGTGCGCGGACGAGGGCGCGGGCGACGCCCTTGGCGACCCCGAGCCCGCCGCCGACGCGGCGTGCGAAACGCGCGATCGCGAGGTCGACGCCGCTCTCGCCGAGCGGCCGGAGGTCGCCCTCGACGTCCGCGTCGCAGAGGAGGAGCGGCCCTTCGTGGCACTCGCGCTCGGCGAGGGTCAGCGCCTGCCCCTTGCCGCGGCGTGGGAGCCGGACGACCCGCGCGCCCGCCGCCTCCGCCGCCCGCGCCGTACCGTCGCGCGAGCCGTCGTCCGCGATGACGACCTCTGCGTCGGGGAACGCCGTGAGCAGGCGCTCGACCGTCGCGCGGATCCTGGTTTCCTCGTCGCGCGCCGCGACGAGGACGGTCAGCTCGCTCACTCGCCGGGCGCCGACGCGGGCGCGGCGGGCAGCACCCCGTCGACGGCGTCCGGCGCGAGCCCGTAGCTTCCCGGCCGCGCGCCCTCGAGCAGGAAGACGAGTGCGACCTGTCCGACAGCGGTGTCGATCGCGTCGACGGTCGCAAGGCCGCCCGCCCGGAACGGCGGCACCGCGCTCGGCTGGGCGGTGCTGTCCTCCACGCCGACGCTCGGCACGCTCGCAGAGGCGAGCCCGGAGTACAGCCCGCTGAGGAAGTCCTCTGTCTCACCCTGCTGTGGCCGCGCCGGCCGGGCGACCACCACGGCGTCGAGCGGCGCCTTGGAGAGGCCGAGCTGCTCCTCCACGAGCACCGACGAGAGGCGGTCGAGCACGGGGGTCTGCCCTCCGGCGACGAACTCGCGGGCGATCGTCGTGCCGAGCCTGCTCCGTCGGTCGGCGCTCGCGAGGTCACGGGTATCCGCGTCGCCCCGAAGTGCCTTGTCGACGGCTTCGGGGTCGAGTGGAACGCGTAGCGCGCGCATCCGCACGATCCGCCCGCCCGCATCCGAGACCGTCCGGCGGATCTCGCCGGCGAGACCCTGGTCGACCGAGCCGACGAACACGACGCCCACCTTCGTCCCCGCCAGCCTCCGCCTGACGAGGCTCGTGTAGGTCGTGTCGGCGAAGGCATCGAGGGCGTTGCCCCGCCGCGCCGCGCTCTTGGCGGCTGTCTGCGCCGAGTCGCGGTCGGCCTGCAGCTCGTCGATCCTCGCCTGGAAGTTCTTGCGTTCCGCGTCGTTGACGAACCCGCGGCCGGAGAGGCCGACGCCGACGAAGATCCCGATCACGAGCGCCACGAACACCGCGGCGAGCGAGGCGACGTGGTAGCGCAGGTCGAACACGTCAGGAGTCTCGCAGAGGCCCCTGCGGCGGTCGGCCCCGCTCAGCGGGCGAGGATCGACCCGAGCCGCTCGATGCCGCCGTCGATCGACGCTTCGTCGACGAGGCTGAACGACAGACGAACCGAGTCGGCGCCGCGGCCGTCCGGGAAGAACAGCGTTCCCGGGACGATCCCGACGCCTGCCTCCGCTGCGCGCGGCGCGAGCTCGACGGAGCTCGCACCCGGCGGCAGCGTCAGCCAGGAGAAGAACCCGCCCTGCGGTCGTGTCCAGCGGCTCCCCTCGGGCATCGAGCGCTCGAGCGCCGCGAGGAGGCGCGCGCTCTTCCGCTCGTACAGGGTGCGGGAGCGGACGAGCTGCTCGTCGATCCAGCCCCGGCGCACCGACTCCTCGAACAGCCGTTGGCCAAGCGCGCCCGCGCACTGGTCCGTGTTCTGCTTCGCGTCGACGAGCCGGGCCGTGACGTCGCGCGGGCCGACCGCCCAGCCCAGCCGCACGCCGGGGAAGAAGGTCTTCGACGTCGTGCCCGCCTGGAGCACGACGTCGGGAGCAATGCTCCAGAGGCTCGGCTGCGTCTCACCCGAGAACCCGAGCTCGCGGTATGCCACGTCCTCGACGACCAGGAAGTCGTAGCGGCGTGCGAGCTCGACCAGCGGCTCTCGCCGCTCGGCCGCGAGCGTCACGCCGGCCGGGTTCTGGTGGTCGGGGATCGCGTAGAGGAGCTTCGGCCGCATCCCGCCGCGGAGCCGGCGCTCGAGCTCGTCGACGTCCAGCCCGTGCTCGTCGAGCGGGACCGCCTCGAGGGTCGCCTGGAAGCTCCGGAACGCCTGGATCGCGCCGAGGTAGGTCGGCCCCTCGACGACGACGAGGTCGCCGGGGTCGAGAAACGACTTCGTCACGAGCTCGAGCGCCTCGATCGCGCCGCTCGTGACGAGGAGCTCGTCCTCGGCGGGGCGGCGCCCCTCGAGTGACTCGAGCCGGCCGGCGAGCACGTCGAGCGCTCCAGCGAGCCCTCGTGTCGGCGCGTACTGGAACGCGCTCGCCTCGCCCGACGCGGCAAACTCCTCGAACAGCGCCGCCAGCTGCTCTCGGGGGAACGTCTCCGGGTCGGGGAAGCCGCCGGCGAACGAGACGATGTCCGGCATTCCGAGGAAGGCGAGGACGGATGCGATCCCGTCGCCGACCGCGCCCTGGGCGCGCCTCGCAGGCTCGACCTGTCCCCTCTCGAGCGCGGGCGCCGTCAAGTCGCGCATGCTACAAGCCCAAGCCCGTTCGCGATCGCGCGCGAGATCGACTCGATCACGTTGCGCAGCGCGGGGGACGCGACGACGGCGCCGACGATCACGGCCACGCCGATTGCGCCGAACAGGGCGAGCGGCCAGATCCCCACGTGACGGTTGACCAGCCGCGACACGCCCTTCGCGTCGACGAGCGACTCGCCGACCTTGAGCCGGGTCACGAACGTCGACGCCATCCCGGCGCGGTCGCGCTCGAGGAACTCGACGAGGTTGAAGTGCGTGCCGACCGCGACGATCAGGGTCGCGCCCTTTTCGTGGGCGAGCTGGAGCGCGAGGTCCTCGCTGATGCCCGACGCCGCGACCGTGACGTGCTCGAGGCCCAGGCGACGAAGACGCTCGGCCCCAGGCGCGCCGCCACCCGCGTAGGCGTGCACGACCAGCTCCGCGCCGCCGCGAAGCGCGTCGTCGGAGACCGAGTCGAAGTCGCCGACGATCACGTCGGGTGTCATTCCCGCGTCGCGCAGCGCATCGGCGCCGCCGTCCACCGCGACGAGGACGGGATGGAAGTCGCGGATGTACGGCCGCACCATTCGCAGGTCGGACTTGTAGCCGGGGCCCCGGGCGACGACGAGGACATGACGGTCGCGAAAGCGGGTGCGGAGCGTCGGCAGCTCGAACCCGGCGGCGAGGCTCTCCGCCTCGTCGCGCAGGTGCAGGAGGGTGTTCTCCGCGAACGCCTCGAGCGCCTGGGACAGGCGCCCCTGGTGCTCGGCGAGCGCGGCCTCGAGCGTGGTCGCATCGAGCTCCGTGCCCTCCGCGAGGAGCGTGCCGTCCTTCCAGACCTGGCCGCGCTCGACGCGGACGAGCTGGCCGTCGGAGAGCTCGTCGAACAGCGGCGCGCCGGGAGCGTCCACGAGCCGCACGCCACCGCGGACGAGCTCGAGCGGGCCCGCGTTCGGGAACCGACCGGTGGACGAGGGCGCGACGTTGACCACGACCCGCACGCCGCTCTCGACGAGCTCCTCGGCCGAGACGCGGTCGAGGTCGGCGTGGTCGACGATCGCGACGTCCTCGGGCCGCAGGCGCTTGACGAGCTCCTTCGTCCGCCGCCCGAGCCGGGCGGGACCGGAGACCTCCCCGTTCCCGTTCCCGTTCACCGTTCCTCTGCCGTGACCGCCGCGACGAACTCCTCGCCACCCAGCATGCGCTCGAGCTCGTCGCGGCGCTCGGCGTCGTCGAGCGCCGCGATGCGGGTGTGCGTGGGGTCGCCGGGCACCTTCTCGACCCGCAGATGCTGGTCGGCGACGCTCGCGATCTGGGGCAGGTGCGTGATCGTGAGCACCTGCGCGCGCTCTGCGAGGCGCCGGAGAACGCCTGCGACGCGGTGCGCGGTCTCGCCGCCGACCCCTGCGTCGATCTCGTCGAGCACGAGCGTTTCCCCGCCCGCGACCGCCGCGATCGCGAGGGCGATCCGCGACAGCTCCCCGCCCGAGGCCGTCTCGGCAACCGGCGCAAGCGGGAGGCCCGCGTTCGGACGGACGAGGAAGACCGCGTCGTCGACCCCGGTCGGGCCCGGCTCGCGCGGGGCGAGCTCGACACGAAACTCGCCCTCGCCGAGCCCGAGGTCGGCGAGCTCGCGCGCGACGGCCTCCGCGAAGGGCTCGGCCGCGTCCCGCCGCGTGCGGCCAAGCGCGCTCGCCACGTCCTCGTAGCCGCGCCGGGCAGCGTCGAGCTCCGCCTGGGCACGCTCGACGGGGTCGGCCCCGGCCACGATCGCCTCGAGCTCGGGCAGGGCCGCGTCGCGGCGGGCGAGCAGCTCTTCGAGGTCGGCCGCGCGGTGCCGTCGACGAAGGTCCGCGATCCGGTCGAGGCGCTCCTCGACCTCCGCCACGCGGGCGGGATCCGCGTCGAGCGAGTCTGCGAACCGCCTCAGGTCGGTGGCCACCTCTCCGAGCCGCACGGCGACGTCGCGGAGCTCCTCGGCGGTCGTCGACAGCTCCGGTGCCACCCGGGCGGGCTCGACGAGCGCGTGCTCGGCCGCAGCGGCGAGGGTACGCGCGCCGTCTCCTTCCTCTGGGTCGATCGCGGCGAGCGCCGCAGCGACGCCTTCCGCGAGCTCCGTGAGGTGCCGGCTCCGCTCGGCCTCGTTTCTCAACGCGTCCTCCTCGCCGGCCACGAGCCCGTCCGTGTCCTCGACGAGGGCGGCGAGCTCCGCGAGGCGCGCCCGCTCGGCGTCCGCCCCGAGCTCGAGCTCGGCCACGCGCCGTGTCGCCGCCTGGAGCGCGCGCCAGGCGTCTCGCGCCTCGCGCCGGCGCGTCGCCTGCTCAGCGCCGACGAAGGCGTCGAGCAGCTCCAGCTGGTGCGACGACCGGGCGAGGCGGCGCTGCGCGAACTGGCCCGAGAGCGCGAGCAGCCTCTCGGTCGCGGCGACGACGTCCTCCCGCGCGACGCTTCGGCCCCAGGCGTACGCTCGCGAGCGGCCGTCCGCCCCGACGCGGCGGGCCACTACGAGGCCCGGCTCGTCCTCCGGCCGAAGCTCACGCAACGTCTCGAGGCCCTCCTCCTCGAAGAAGCCCTCGGGCACGTCCAGCTCGGCCTCGACGAACGCCTCCGAGGCGGCCGCGCCGACCGAGGCCGCGTCGCCCTTCGCACCCAGGAGCAGCCCGATTGCCTGCGTGACGATCGTCTTTCCGGCGCCGGTCTCGCCGGTCAGCGCAACCAGCCCCGGATCGAGCTCGAGGTCGGCCTCGCGGATCAGGACGAGGTTTTCGATCCGCAGCCTGCGCAGCACGACGTGATCGTAGACAGGCGCCGGTCCGGCCGACAGGTGTCCGGCACGCGGGGGGTTAGGTCGAGAAGCTCTCGCGGTAGCGGCGCACGAAGGTCGCCTCGGGCAGCGTCGCAAGGAGCGAATACGCGTCGCCGAGCCGCACCGCGACGCGCCCGTCGCTTCCGGCCTCGCCGATCCGGTGCCCGTCGACGAGCACGACGACCGGCACGTGAGGGGTCCGGTTCCACACGACGACCTCCGTCCCGCGCGGCACGACCAACGGGCGCGCGTGGAGCGAGTGCGGCGCGACGAACGTCGTCGCGAGCGCGTCGATCCCCCACATCAGCACCGGCCCCCCGTTCGAGAGGTTGTACGCCGTCGACCCCGACGGCGTGGAGCAGATGAGCCCGTCGCACGGCACCCGCCCGAGGTCCTCCCCGCCGACCGCCCACTCGAGCTCGACCATGCGACCGAGCTCGCCGGAGGTGACGACCACGTCGTTCACCGCGACACGGTCGGCATCTGCGTCGACCGACCCCGGGCCGAGCTCGACCTCGAGCGTCGGGAGCTCGAACGTGACGAGCTCCCCGGAGAACGCGCGGCCAAGTCCTGCCTCGAGCTCTGCCGGCTGCATCGAGCTGAGGAACCCGACGCGCCCGAAGTTCACCCCGAGCACCGGCACGCCGGTACCGAGGTACGTGCGGAGCGCGCGAAGCATCGTCCCGTCACCGCCGAGGACGACGACGAGCTCGGCGTCGGCCGGGTCGCCGTGCGCCTCGAGGCCGTGCTGCGCGGCCTCGTCCGGCGTCACGATGAGCTCGACCCCGATCCGCCGCGCGAGCGAGACGAGCCGCTCGACGCTGTCGCCGACCTGCTCCGGCCGGCCGTGCGTGACGAGCGCGGCGCGGGCGACGGGTCGTCGCTCAGCCGACGGCGGCGTCGATTCGGCGCTCGAGCTCATCGGGGTCGGAGGGCTCCTCGCTCGCGATCAGGTGGACGACGAACTCCCGGTTCCCCTTCGGCCCCGGGTGGCCCGAGTCTACGAGCCCCGCCACGCGAGCGCCCCAACCCTCGGCGGTCTCGCAGAACTCGCGCAGGACGCGTGCGTGTACCGCGGGGTCGCGGACGACGCCGCGGGGCGCCTCTGCGCGCCCGGCCTCGAACTGCGGCTTGACGAGCACGAGCGCGACCCAGTCCGCTACCGCCAGCCTGAGGGCCGGGGGCAGCACGAGGGTTGCGGAGATGAACGACACGTCGCAGGTGACGAGCTCCGGCGCGAACGGGAGCGCCTCGAGCCGGCGCGCGTTGACCCGCTCGAGCACGATCACCCGCTCGTCCCCGCGGAGCCGCGGGTGCAGCTGCCCGTAGCCGACGTCGAGCGCGATCACCCGCGCGGCGCCGCGCTGCAGAAGACAATCGGTGAAACCGCCCGTGGACGCACCGAGATCGAGGCAGTCCTTGCCCGACGGATCGACGCGGAGCGCGTCGAGCGCGTGCGCGAGCTTCTCGCCGCCGCGCGAGACGAACTGCGGCGGGCGCCGCACCTCGAGCTCGACGTCTTCCGCGACCTGCTGGCCGGGCTTGGCGAACCCTGCGACGAGACCGGCGAGCACGAGCGCCTGCGCCTGGGAGCGGCTCTCGGCGAGACCGCGCTCCACGAGCACGACATCCAGACGCTTCTTCGTCACGACCGGATGATGTCGGCCGGATGCGCGCCGTGCGAAGATGGAGCGGTGCACCGGACGCTCGCCCTGCCCGCCGCCGTGCTCGTCGCGGCTCTTGCGCTCGTCGCCGCAGGCTGCGGCGGTGACAACGCGTCCAGCTCGGAGCAGTGGGCCGACAGCGTCTGCACCGACCTGAACACCTGGGCGGACAGCGTCACGACGACGATCACCGGCGTCATGTCGAAGGGCCTCGGGGTCACGAAGAGCGATCTCAGCGCCGCCGCCAACCAGACCTCGAGCGCGACCTCCCGCCTCGTCGACGACCTCAAGGCGATCGGGCCGCCCGATACCGAGTCGGGCCAGCAGGCCCAGCAGGAGCTCCAGCAGCTCGGCGACGGGATCGAGCAGCACGCGAACAAGGCCAAGGATCTCGTCAACGGCGCCTCGGGCTCGGGAGCGGCGGCCATCGTGGCCACCGCCCGCTCGCTCCTCGTCGAGATCGGCGCCGCCGCGGACCAGCTGAAGAGCGCGCTCACGTCGCTCGAGCAGGCCGGGCAGGACATCCGAGACGGGATCGAGTCGAGCGACTCCTGCCAGAAGCTGAAGAACCGCGACTTCGCGAGCGGCTAGAAACTAGACAGTCCGCACCGCGAGCCCGTCGACGAGCTCGCCGAGCACCGCCGTGTCCGCCTCGAGGCCGGCCAGCTTCTCGTGTGCCCTCTCGGCGGCCTCGCCCGCGAGCTGCCGTGCACCGTCCGCACCGAGCTCGGCCGCAGACCCGTCGCCGTCGAGCACGTCGTCCACCGCCTGGAAGAGCACACCCAGCTCGTCGCCGAACGCGCGCCAGGGGCCCTGGTGCTCCGGCGGCACGTCGGCGGCCCACAGGCCGAGCCCGACCGCCGCGGCGAACAACCGTCCGGTCTTGAGCCGATGGAGCTCCTCGAGCTGCATCTGGGCCCCCGTGACGTCGAGGTACTGGCCGCCGATCATCCCGAGGGTCGCGCCGGCGAGCTCGCGCACCAGCTCGGGGCGACCCGACCGGCCGGCCAGCGCGAACGCCTCGGCGAGCAGCGCGTCGCCGGCGAGCAGCGCGACGGCCTCTCCGAAGGCGACGTGGACGCTCGGACGACCCCGCCGCTCGTCGTCGTCGTCGAGCGCGGGCAGGTCGTCGTGGACGAGCGAGAAGGTGTGGACGAGCTCGAGCGCCGTCGCCGGGGGCGCGGCCGCCTCCGCAGGGCTGCCCGCCGCCTCGCAGACCGCGAGGCAGAGCACCGGCCGGATCCGCTTGCCGCCGCCGCCGAGCGCGTAGCGGATCGGCTCCTCCAGCGCGCCGAGCGTCGGGTCGAGGCTGAGCTCGGCGAGGGACTCCTCGACGAGCGCGCGCAGCTCGTCAGGCGCCCGCATCGGCGGCCTGACGGGCCCGCTGGAGCTCGCTCTCGATCTCGCGTGCGATCTCCGCGATCTCGGCGAGCCCGTCGACTGCCTCGTCGACGTCGCCGCCCGCGTCCGCGCTCGCCTCGAGCGCGTCGACGCGTGTGCGGAGGCGCTCGAGCAGCTCCTCGGCCCGCTGGAGCGACTCGTCTGCACCACCGACGCTCATTCCTCCTCCCGGCGGATTCGTCCGAGGATCCCGTTCACGAGCCGCGCCGCGTCCTCGGTCGCGTACCGCTTCGCGAGCACGACCGCCTCGTTGATCGCGACCTCCGCCGGCACCTCTCCCTCCTCGAGCTCGTGCACCCCGATCCGCAGGATGTTGCGCTCGAGCGTACCCAGCCGGTCGGCGGGCCAGTCGTCGGAAGCGGCCGAGATACGCGTGTCGAGGGCGGGTGCGTGAACCGCGACGTCTCGCGCGAGTGTCGACGCGAACTCGTCCGGCGAGCCCTCGAACAGGCTCTCGAGCGGCAGGCCCGTGAGGTCCCACTGATAGAGGAGAAACAGCGCCTGACGCCGGGCCTGACGCCTGCCCACGGGTGTCGTCCCGGTCATGCGGGACGCAGCGACGGCAGGTGCCGCTCCATCTCGTCAAGGTAGCCGGTCGAATAGTCGCCGCTGGCGAAGCCCTCGGAGCGGAGCACGTCGAGCGCGAGCTCGCGCGTCGTCGGGATTCCCTCTACCTCGAGCTCCTCGAGCGCGCGGATCGCGCGGGCGATCGCGGCAGGCCGGTCGTCGTCGGAGACGATCACCTTCGCGATCAGGGAGTCGTAGTACGGCGGGATCTCGAGCCCGTCCTCGATTGCGGTGTCGACTCTGACACCAGGGCCGAGCGGCGGCCGGAACCGCCGTACGACTCCCGGGGCGGGCGCGAAGCCTCGCGCGGGGTCTTCTGCGTTGATCCGGACCTCGATCGCGTGGCCTCTGCGCTCGGCGCGACCGGTGCGGACGAGCCGCTCCCCCGCGGCGATGCGGAGCTGCTCCCGCACGAGGTCGATCCCCGTGACCAGCTCGGTGACGGGATGCTCGACCTGGAGCCGGCAGTTGACCTCGATGAAGTACGGCCCGCCGTCCGGACCGAGCAGGAACTCGAAGGTCCCCGCGCCGAGATAGCCGACCGAGGCGCACGCCCGGGCGACCGAGGCTTCGAGCTCGGCGCGGGTCTCCGCCGTGATTGCCGCCGACGGGGACTCCTCGACCAGCTTCTGGTGCCGGCGCTGGATCGAGCACTCCCGCTCGCCGAGCGTGAGCACGCCGCCCTCTGCGTCGCACAGCACCTGGACCTCGACGTGCCGGGCGGGCGTCACGACCTTCTCGAGGTAGAGCGAGCCGTCTCCGAACGCCGCGTCGGCCTCGGCCGAGGCCGCGGCGTAGGCCTCCTCGAGCTGCTCGGGACCCTCGACGCGCCGCATGCCGCGGCCGCCGCCACCCGCGATGGCCTTCAGCAGGACGGGGAAGCCGATCTCCGCGGCCGCCGACCGCACCTCGGCGAGGCTCGCGGGCCCGTCCGTCCCCGGCACGAGCGGGACGGCCGCGGCGCGCATCTCCTCCTTCGCCGCCGCCTTGTCGCCGAGCCGCTCCATCACCTCCGGGGTCGGGCCGACGAAGACGAGGTCGCTCTCGGCGCAGGCGCGCGCGAACGCGGGATTCTCGGAAAGGAAGCCGTAGCCGGGGTGGATCGCCTCGCAGCCCGTCGTCTCGGCCGCAGCGATCAGGTTGGGGATCCGGAGGTAGCTCTCGCCGGCGGCGGGCGGGCCGATGCACACGGCCTGGTCGGCCAGCGTGACGTGGAGCGCCCCGCTGTCCGCGGTCGAGTAGACCGCGACCGCCTCGACCCCGAGCTCGTGGAGCGCCCGGATCACGCGGACCGCGATCTCGCCCCGGTTCGCAACGAGGACTCGAGAGAACACGGCGATGGGCACTTACAGAGTCGGCGGCGTGCCGACCGGCTCGAGCTCGAAGAGCAGCGTCCCGAACTCGACCGGCTGCCCGTTGTCCGCGTGGATCGAGCGGACGCGCCCGTCGGCCTCCGCCGTCAGCTCGTTGAAGAGCTTCATCGCCTCGAGCACGCACAGCGTCTGCCCCGCCGCCACGACGTCGCCGATCTCGACGAACGGCGGCCCTCCCGGCTGCGACGCACGGTAGAAGACGCCGACCATCGGCGACTCGACGCGGATCGTGGCGGGGTCGACCGTCGCCACCGCCTGCTCCGCCGGCTCGACAATGGGGTCGACCGCGCCGGCCGCAGGAAGGGGGACGAGCGTCCCCGGCTCGTCCGCGCGGCGGACCGACACCCGCATCCCCTCGTCCTCGATCTCGATCTCCCCTACGCCGGACTCCTGGACGATTCGAACGAGCTCCCGGATGCGCTCGGCGCGCTGGACGTCGACGTCACCGACCAGGAGCGAGGCCTCGCGCGAGTGGCGCTGGCGGATCGAGCGCAGCAGCGTCTCGGCCTCGTTGCCGTACATCGCGAGGAGCACGAGGTCCTCCTCGGAGGACGCGAGGCCCTCTGCCGCCTCGCGGACGTCCTCCGCGCTCGGCGGGTCGTCGTCCAGCGAGGGGCTGTCGGAGGCGAGGAGCTCGATCGCGCGCCGGATCCCGGGCTCGATCGGCGCGGGCGGCGTGCCGTATGCGCCGGTGACGAGCTGCCGGAACTCGTCGAGCACCGTCCCGTAGCGGCGGGCGCTCAGGACGTTGAGCAAGGCCTGCGAGCCGAGGATCTGGCCGATCGGCGCCGCGAGCGGCGGCCAGCCGGCCTCCTCGCGGATCCGCACGACCTCGATCAGCGCGTCGAGCAGGCGGTCGCCGGCCGCGTGTGCGCGAAGGTGGACGTCGAGGGCGGCGACCAACCCTGCCGGGAGGTCGTACTCGGCGGCGCGAACCGCGATCCGCGGCGCCAGGGGCGCGAGCGGCTCATCGCCGATGTGGTCGTCGACGACGTCCGATGCCTCCCAGAGGCGCTGGACGTCGACCCCGGTGTCGCGGCCGAGCCCGTGCAGCGCCTCGACCAGCGACTCGCCGGCGATCCGATGGAGCGCGAGGGCGAGCGGGTACACCGCGGTCGCGACGACGTCGGCTCCGACCCGAGTCGCGACGAGCGCGTTCGCGAGCGCCGTGCCGGCGGCGGCCTGGACGTAGAGCCCGACCGGCAAGCCGCTCGCCTCCGCGAGCCGCTCGACGAGCTCCTGCGTGATGTGGGGGAGCAGCGCACCCGTCGGGTCGTTCAGCAGGACCCGCGCCGCGCCGAGCTCGCCGAGGCGCTTGGCCTGCTCGACGAGTGCGTCCGACTCGCCGGTGCGACCGGGGCTGTAGACGAGCCCGACGTGCAGCTGGCGGCCCGCGCCGACGATCGCCTCGCCAGCCTCGCGGAGATTGGACACGTCGTTGAGCGGGTCATGGAGCCGGAAGACGTCGATCCCGTTCTCGGAGGCGCACGCGACGAAGCGGCGCACGATGTCGGTCGAGACGGGCTTCGAGCCGACGAGGAACCGGCCCCGCAGCGCGATGCCGAGCGGCGTCGTGGTGCGTGCGTCGATCGCGCGGATCCGCTCCCACGGGCTCTCGACGCTCCGCCGCACCGAGGCGTCGAAGACGCCGCCGCCCGAGACCTCGAGGCAGGCGAACCCGGCGCCGTCGAGGATTCCGGCGATGCGGAGCACCTCCCCGGTGGGGATGCGTCCTGCAAGCGGCTCCTGCGACAGGAGCCGAACTGTGGTGTCGACGAGCTGCGGCACGGGACGACCTTACTCGCAAGCGGGATTCCGCAGATGCGGAATCCCGCCGCTCGATCCCCGCCTGCGGCGGGGCAAATCCCTAAAGGCGTCGGCTTCGCCGCCGCACCTGCATCTCCACATATGTCTAGGCGCGGGAGATGTAGCGCGCTTCGCGGGGATCGACCTTGATGCGCTCTCCGATGTTCACGAAGAGCGGCACCTGGACGACCGCGCCGGTCTCGAGCGTCGCGGGCTTCGTCACGTTGGAGACCGTGTCGCCCTTCACGCCGGGCTCGGTGTCCGCGACCGCGAGCTCGACCGACGCCGGCATCTGGAGTCCCGACGGCTTGCCGTTCACCTGGAGGATCTGGACGGTCGACGACGGCAGCATGTAGGCGAGCTCGCCTGCGATGTCACCGCGCGGCAACCCGAACTGCTCGTAGGTCTCCTCGTCCATGAAGTGCGCCTCGGTGCCGTCGTCGTAGAGGAACTGGACGCTCTTCACCTCGGTGTGCACCCGCGGGAACTTCTCGCCCGCGCGGAAGGTGTCGTCCACGACCGCGCCGGTCTCGAGGTTCTTCAGCTTCGTCCGGACGAAAGCGCCGCCCTTGCCGGGCTTCACGTGCTGGAACTCGACGATCCGCCAGACCGCCCCGCGATGCTCGATGTGCATCCCGTTCCGGAACTGGTTGGTGTTGACGATCTCGGCCATGACGCGGGCCAGCGTACCTACCTACCGGACCTGAACCGGCTCCTTCGTGACCGTCGTCAGACGCTCGCAACCGTGGTCTGTCAGGACGACCAGGTCCTCGATCCGGACGCCGAACTGGCCGGGCAGGTAGAGGCCGGGCTCGACGGTCACGACGTTCCCCGCGACGAGCACCGAGTCCGACTCCGGGCGCAGGGTCGGCAGCTCGTGGACCTCGAGCCCGACGCCGTGGCCGAGCCCGTGGCCGTAGCGCTCCGCCAGCCCGGCCTGGCCGATCGCGACCCGCGAAGCGGCGTCGACGTCTCGCCCGTGCGCGCCGGGCGCGACCGCCGCGAGGCCGTCGAGCTGGCCCGCGAGGCAGAGGTCGTAGACCTCGCGCATGCGACCCGTCGGCTCGCCGGTGAAAAAGGTCCGCGTGCAGTCCGACGCGTAGCCGTCGACCAGGCAGCCGGCGTCGACGACGACCAGCGTGTCCTCGGGGATCGCGACGTCGCGCGGTGTCGCATGCGGCCGTGCGCCGTTCTCGCCGGCCGCAACGACGGCCGAGAACGACGCGCCGTCGGCGCCGGCCTCGTGCCAGGCCTGCTCGATCCACCAGGCAAGCTCGGCCTCTGTCCGGCCGACGAACCGCTCGCGGCCGAGCTCGTCGAACACACGGTCGGAGATCGCCGCGGCTCGACGCATCACGTCGAGCTCGCCTGCGTCCTTCACCGCGCGCAACGCCTCGACGGCACCGGACGTGGCGACGAGATCGACACCGCCGGCCCGCAGCAGGTCGGCGTTCGCGAGGCTCAGGTGCGCGGCCTCGACCCCGACGGTGCGGCCGGAGAGCCGCTCGGCGAGTGCCGCGACAAGCGCACGCGGTACCTCCTCGAAGGTCACGCCGTCGACATGGCTCGCTGCCTCGGCGTAGCGGAAGTCGGTGTGCAGTGTCGCCTCGCCCGCGGGATCGACGAGCACGGCGGCGTTGGAGCTGACGAAACCGGTCAGGTACCGGACGTTGACGAGGCTCGTGACGAGGAGAGGCTGCTCCAGTCCGCTCGCGAGGCGCTCGATCCGCGTCATCCGTCCCGCCTCTCCGCGAGTAGGCCGAGCGCCTGCCGGTAGCCGTCGATTCCCTCGCCGATCACGCGCCTGGTCGGGAGGCCGTCGAGCACGGTGTGCCGTCGCCAGTCCTCCCGCGCCTCGATGTCGGAGATGTGGACCTCGACGACCGGGCCGGAGAACGGCTCGAGCGCGTCGCGGATCGCCCAGCTGTAGTGCGTCCACGCGCCGGGATTCAGCACCAGCCCGTCTGCGGTGTCGAGTGCTGCGTGCAGGAACTCCACGTACTCGCCCTCGTGGTTCGTCTGCCGGCAGCGCACCTGGAGCCCGAGCTCGCGCGCCCAGGCATAGATCTGCGTCTCGAGATCTTGAAGCGAGCCGTCGCCGTACACGCCGGGATCGCGCCGCCCGAGCAGGTCGAGGTTGACCCCGTTGAGGACGTCGACGCGCACGGCCCGATGCTACTGACGCCCGGCGATCAGGCCCTCGAGTGCCCGCCGCACATCGGCCTCGGGCACCTCGACTCCCCACCGCGGGCGGCCCGGGCTCTCGAGGAGCACCAGCCGCGGCGTCCCTTGCGCCGCCTTCTTGTCCCGCGCGAGCGCCGCCCACGCGACATCCGGGTCGACCGCGACGGGCTCGGGCGTGAGAACGTCCTGCACGACCCGCTCCTCGTCCGGGAGCCCCGAGAGCCGCAGCGCGGCGAGAAGCCCGAGCGCGACGGCGCGCCCGTGTGGCAGCGCATAGCCTGCGGCGGTCTCGAGCGCGTGGGCGAACGTGTGCCCAAGGTTGAGCTGCGCGCGCGGCCCCAGGTCGTGCGGGTCTGCGAGGCAAATCCCGGACTTGAACGCCGCGCAGGCGCGCACCTGCTCCGGCTCCGGACACTCCCACACGCGCTCGCCGGCCAGGAGCCCTGTCTTGACGACCTCCGCAAGGCCGTTGACCCGTTCGGCCTGCGGCAGCGTCGTCAGGAGGGCCGGGTCGCAGACGACCCGAGCTGGCCAGTGGAACGCCCCGACGACGTTCTTCGCGCCCGTGAGGTCGATCGCGGTCTTTCCGCCGATTCCCGCGTCGACCTGGCCGACGAGCGTCGTCGGCACGGCCGTCCACGGGACGCCGCGCATGTACGTCGCCGCCGCGAACCCGGCGACGTCGGTGGTCGAGCCGCCTCCGAGCGCGACGAGCCCGCCGTCGCGACCGATCCGGAGCGCCTCCCAGAGCCGTCCCAGGACCACGCCTGTCTTGGCCGCCTCGCCCGCCGGGACCTCGTGCGAGGCGACGTCGCGCGACCCGAGCGCGACCTGTGCCTGGACGCCGTGGATGCCTGCGACGCGCTCGTCGACGACGAGCTCCAGCGGCCCATCGCCCGGGACGAGCTCGTCGAGGCCGTCGAGCCCACCCAGCTCGACATGCACTCCGGCGGCTGCGAGGAGGATCCCGTCGACGTCGGTCGCGCGGGCGTCGGCGATCGCGTCGTAGACGGGCTGACGCTCCCGGTGCAGCGCGTGGAACTGGTCCTCGGACCGCGCGAGCGGGCGGTCGCTCCCGGACACGCGCTGCCAGGCGAGCTCGGGCTCGACGTCGATCAGCACGGTGAACGCGCGCGACGCCAGCGCCTCGCGCGTCCGCTCCGCGAGCACAGCGCCGCCGCCGAGCGCGACGACGACAGGCTCGGCGCCGCGGAGAACGTCGACCGCCACCTCCGCCTCGACCTCTCGGAACCCGGCCTCGCCGCGCTCGGCGAACAGGTCGGGGATGGGAGAGCCGGTCCGCGCCTCGATCTCGCGGTCGAGGTCGACGAGCGGACGACCGAGCCGCTTCGCGACCTCGCCGCCCAGACGGCTCTTGCCCGATCCCATGAACCCGGCGAGCGCCAGATGCCGGCCGAGCGCGTTCAGGTGCGCGGACGCCACCGGTCGCCGATCCGGGCGAGGTACGCCTCGTGCGCGGCGAGCACGTCGACCAGAGCGTCGCCACCGAGCTTTTCCAGCGCTGCACGGGCGAGCTCGAACGCGACCGCCGCCTCGGCGACGACCGCGAGCGCCTCCACCGCCTGCACGTCCGAGCGCTCGACCAGCGCCTGCGCTGGCTCGCCGCTCGACAGGTCGACCGAGTCGAGTGGCCGCATCAGGGTCGGCAGAGGCTTCATTGCGGCGCGCACGGCGATCGGCTCGCCGTTCGAGATCCCCGCCTCGATTCCGCCGGCCCGGTTCGTCCGGCGCGTGAGCCCGGGATCGATTTCGTCGTGCGCCTCCGTGCCCCGGCGGCGCGCGAGAGCGAAGCCGTCGCCGATCTCGACCCCCTTGACCGCCTGGATGCCCATCAGCGCCGCGGCCAGGCGCGCGTCGAGGCGTTCGCTCTTCTCGGCGTACGTGCCGAGCCCGGGCGGCACTCCGGTGGCGAGAACCTCGACGACGCCGCCGAGCGTGTCGCGGTCCCGCCGCGCCGCATCGGTCGCGGCGCGCATCCCCTCGTCGGTCGTCTCGCCGCCGATCTCCACCGGCCTGCCCCGGACGTCGATGCCGAGCTCTCGAAGGAGCGCCTTCGCGACCGCACCGGCGGCCACGTGGACGGCGGTGTGACGCGCGGACGCACGCTCGAGCGCGTTGCGGACGTCGTCGTGCCCGTACTTGAGGACGCCCGCGAGGTCGGCGTGACCCGGACGGGGCAGCGTGACGGGCTTCGTGCCCTTCCCGGTGGGCTCGCTCTCGGGCAGCCACGGGCTCATCCCCCAGGTCCAGTTCGCATGGTCGCGATTGCGGACGACCAGCGTCAGCGGCGTGCCGAGCGTCAGCCCGTGGCGGAGCCCGGAGAGCACCTCCACCTCGTCGGACTCGAGCGTCTGCCGCGGGCTGCGCCCATAGCCCTGCTGGCGGCGGCGAAGATCGGCGTCGATCGCCTCCTTGTCGAGCCGTAGCCCCGCCGGCACGCCGGTGACGATCGCGGCGAGCGCCGGCCCGTGCGACTCCCCCGCGGTGACCATCCGGAGCGTCATGGCGCGATCCTAGAGGCGGCAAGTTGCAGTCTGTAACTTGCTGCCCTTCGCCCGCCCTGTCTGCCGCTGTACGCTTCGGGCGCGCGATCCTGCGCTCGACCGGAAGGAGGTGAGGTGCGAATGACCAGTCCGTTCTCCGTCACGCGCTTCCCCGCCGGTCGCTCGCGCGGCTGAGCGGCGCCGCGTGACGGACCCGATCCGTCACGAAGGAGACGCAGATGACGCAGCACCATGGCGGGCACGCCGCTCGCCCCGACGACGTCGGCCTGCTCCACGTCGAGCACGCTGGAGCCGGCCCGGCGGTCGTCCTGATCCACGCCGGCGTCGCAGACAGCCGGATGTGGGACCCGCAGTGGGCCGCGTGGCAGACGCGGTTCGCCCTGACGCGCCTCGACCTTCGCGGATTCGGCCGCTCGGGCCCTCCCCTGGGCCCGTTCAGCCACGCCGCAGACGTCCTCGGCATGCTCGACGCCGCCGCGATCGAGCGGGCGCTCGTCGTCGGTGCCTCGTTCGGCGGCCTGGTGGCGCTCGACCTCGCCGCCGCACACCCCGGGCGGGTCGCCGGCCTCGTCCTCGCCGACTCGCCGCTGCCCGGGACCGACTGGTCCGACGAGATGCGCGGCTTCTTCGCCGCCGAGGGGCAGGCGCTCGCGGCGGGCGATCTCGAGCAGGCAACGGACGTGAACGTCGAGTTCTGGCTTCCGACGGCGCCCGAAGCCGTGCGAGCGACGATCCGCGAGCAACAGCTCCGCGCCTTCGAGCTGCAAGCAGGCGACGAAGCGGACGAGTCGCTGCTCACGGACGACCTATCCGGCGCTCTCGCGACGCTCGTCGTGCCCACGCTGGTCGTCACGGGCGAAGACGACAAGACCGACTTCCAGGAGATCGCCGACCACCTCGCGGCAACGCTGCCGGATGCCCGGCGCGCCGTGGTCGCCGGCGCCGGCCACCTCCCGAGCCTCGAGCGGCCGGAGGGCTTCGATGCGGTGGTGCTCCCATTCCTCGAGGGCCGTGCATGACGGAGGCGCTGCAGGCGCGCGGCCCACCGCCACCGACGTCGATCAGGGCCGGGAAGACTCGGCGACCGCCTTCCAGAAATACGTCGTCGCGCAGGGGCGGCCGTCGGGGTACAGCGCGAAGTTCGGGATCACGCCGACCCGGTTCCAGCCCATGGACGCGTACAGCCGCTCGGCCGGGTCGCCCGTGACCGTGTCCAGGACGAGGAGGGACTTGCCCTCGACCCGAGCCTCCTCCTCGGCGCGCTCCATCAGCAGACGAGCGATTCCCCGCCTGCGCGCGGAGCGATGGACGAGGAGCTTCGCGATCTCGCCGCGGTGCGGCTGGTTCGGCGGCAGGGCGAGGATCACCTGCACCGTGCCGACGAGCTCGCCGTCGTCGAACGCCGCCACGATCAAGCGCCGGCCCTGCTCGGCCTCCTGCACGAAGCCCTCGAAAGCCACGCGGGCGTCCGTATCGGAGAACGGCGCCATGTAGCTGACGGACGCGCCGCCCTCGACGCAGTCGCGCAGGACCGCCGCGAGCCCGTCCAGCTGCGCGCGGGCCTCCCCGCCGGCGAGCCGGCGGACCTCGATCTCTTCGAGCGCCGCCATCTGCGAGGACGAAGCGTAGATTCCCCCGGGTGACCTTCACCGTGCCGCCCGAGTCGTACGACCGGTTCATGGGGGTGTACTCGGTCCAGCTCGCGCCGCAACTCGCCAACCTCGCGGGCGTCGAGTCCGGCCAGCGCGTGCTCGACGTCGGCTGCGGCCCCGGTGCGCTCTCGACCGAGCTGGTCAGGCGCCTCGGCCCGGCTGCGGTCAGCGCCATCGACCCGTCGGAGACGTTCGTCGTGGCGGCGCGCGAACGCCTCCCCGGCATCGCGGTGGCGCAGGCGTCGGCCGAGCAACTGCCGGTTCCGGACGATTCGTTCGACGCTGCCATCGCGCAGCTCGTCGTCCACTTCATGACGGACCCCGTCGCCGGGCTCGCCGAGATGAGACGCGTGACGCGACCGGGCGGCGTGGTTGCCGCCTGCGTCTGGGCCCGCGCGGGCCGCCAGAGCCCGCTGGCCCTGTTCTGGGAAGCCGCCCGCGTCCTCGAGCCAGACGTGGACGACGAGTCCGGCCTTGCGGGCGCCCGCGAAGGGCACCTGCGCGAGCTGTTCGAGGCGGCGGGCATCAGCGAGATCGAGGACACCGCGCTCACCGTGGCGGTCGAACACCCGACCTTCGAGGACTGGTGGGAGCGGTTCACGCTGAGCTTGGGCCCGCCGGAGCGTTCACCGCCGGCCTCGAGCCCGGCCGGCTGACCGAGCTGAGAGAGCTCTGCCGCGCACGCCTCTCGACCGTCCCGTTCACGATCACGGCGCGGGCGTGGGCGGCTCGCG
>CAWCCO010000004.1:0-295002 GCA_963794115.1 uncultured Actinomycetes bacterium
ACCCGCCGCCCGTCCCTGGGCGGCCCGGCGACCGCCACCCCGCTCGGCGACTGACGACCCTCAGGCGCTCTCGGTCGCCGCAGCGGGGGCCGGCGCGGGCGTGCGAAGCAGGACGGCGGCGGCGACGGCGGCGACCACGAGGAGCAGCGACCCCACCAGGATCACCTCGTTCAGGCCGCTGACGAATGCCGTCCTGGCAGGCTCCACGAGATCGGGATGCCCGGCGACGGCCCGGACCCCTGCCGAGCTCACCGCGGCACCAGCGCGTTCCCGTTGTCGCCGACCGTGGTCGACAGCGAGCTCTCGACGCTGTGCTGGAGCAGGGCGCCGAGCGCCGCGACCCCGACCGCCACCCCAGCGAGACGGAACGTGTTGCTGATCCCCGATGCCATCCCGGTCCGGGCCGGATCCACCACGCGGAGAGCGCCCGCCGCAAGCGCGGGATTTGCGACTCCGATCCCGATGCCGCCGACGACGAAGCCGGCGAGCAGGGCGGTCCAGCCCGAGTGGGCGTCGAGCCCGTACATCAAGGCGAGCCCCGCGGCGACGAGCGCGAGCCCCGCGCCGATCATCACCCGAAGGGGCACGCGCGCTGCGAGGTGCCGCGTTGCGAGCGGCACGAGGAAGACGAACCCGGTGAGCGGCAGGAAGCGCACACCCGTCGCCAGCGGCGAATAGCCGAGCACGTCCTGCAGGTAGATCGACAGGTACGGGAACAGCGCGAACATGCCGGCCGCGATGCAGAACGTCGCGACCGAGACGCCGACGAACGCTCTCTGACCGAAGAGGGTCACGTCGAACATCGGCCGCTCCTGCCGCAGCTCGACGACGACGAACACGACGAGCAGCACCGCACCGCCGATCAGCGACAGGAGGATCAGGGACTCGTCCAGCCGCTGGCGTTGCCTCTGAGAATGCCGAACACGATGAGGAAGAGCGCCGCGGAGAACGTGAGGAGGCCGCTCACGTCGGTCCGTCGCGCTCCCTCGTCTCGAGACTCGGAAATGCGGGTGAGGGCAACCGCGAACGCGAAGACGCCGACCGGGATGTTGACGAAGAAGATCCAGCGCCACCCCAGGCCGTCGGTGAGGAGGCCGCCGATGAGCGGGCCGGAGGCGACCGCGGCCCCGACGGTGGCGCCCCAGACGGCCAGCGCCCCGAAGCGGTCGGCCCCGCGGTACTCGTGGCCGATCAGGGCCAGCGCGGTCGCGAAGAGCGCGGCTCCGCCGATCCCCTGCAGCGCACGGGCGATGTCGAGCGTCGCGATGTTCCACGCCAGGCCGCAGAGCAACGAGGAAAGCGTGAACAGCAGGACGCCTGCCATGAAGACGAGGCGGCGCCCGTACCTGTCGGCGAGCGCCCCTGCGGTGAGAATCAGCGCTGCGAGGCTCAGCGCGTAGGCGTCGACGACCCACTGCAGGCCGGTCAGGCTGGCATCGAAGCGCTGCTGCATGTTCGGCAGCGCGACGACCACGACGGTGATGTCGAGGAGCAGCATGAACGTCGTCAGGCACACGGCGAGGAGCGTCCACTTCCTCGCGCCGGAGTCGCCGCCAGGCTCCATCGCGGGGACGCTACAGGAGTCCGTGGGTCCGACCTCGAGGCGGGAGGTCCGCTGCAACGGAAGGACCGCTCTAGGATCCCCACGTGGCAGCGGAGACCCTCGGTTCGGTTGCGGCGCTGTCGCCCGGCGAGGAGCCGATCCGCGCGGCCGAGGTCGTCGGGGCGCTCTCGCTCGCGACCGACCTCGGCACGGGACAGCCGCTCGAGCACGCGCTGCGCAGCGCGGTGCTCGCGGTGCGTCTCGGCGAGCTTGCGGGAGCTTCGGCCGAGGAGCTCGCAGCCACCTATTACGTCGCCCTGCTCCACGCCTCCGGGTGCACCTCGAACAGCCACGAGGCGACGAAGCTGTTCGGTGACGACATCGCGCACAGGGCTGCGTTCTTCCTCATCGACACGACGAGCCCCGCGGAGGTCCTGGCCTTCTACAGAGCCCAGGTCGCGGTCGGTCGCAGCTCAGAGGTGCGCGCGGCGATGATCGAGGATGCGATCGAGAACGCCGGTCCGAGGTCTCGCGCCTCGCTCGCCACGATGTGCGAGGTCGCCCAACGGTTCGCCGGCTGGCTCGAGCTCGGCGAGAGCGTCCAGTCGTCGCTGGAATACGTGTTCGCGCGTTGGGACGGCAAGGGGTTCCCCGATGCCCGCGGCGACGAGATCCCGTTGCCGATGCGATTGCTGCACGTCGGGAGGGACGTTTCTCTCTTCCTCTCGGCAGCCGACGCGGAGGAGGCCCGGGACGTGGTGGCGCGCCGGACGGCGCCGCCTACGAGCCTCGAGTCGCCGGGATCGCGCTGCAGCACTACGACGAGCTGCTCGGCGAGCTGGACGACACACGAATGTGGGAGCAAGCGCTCGAGACCGAGCCTTTCCCGCAGCTCGTGATCGCAGGCGAGCGGGTCGATGCTGCGTTCAGGGCGATCGCGGCACTGACCGGCCTCAAGTCACCGTGGCTCCGAGAGCATTCGACGGGAGTCGCCGAGCTTGCAGAGGCCGCCGCGTGGCGCCAGGGGCTTCCGGCCGCGGTCGTCACCTTCGTGCGGCGTGCCGCGCTGGCACACGACCTGGGCCGGGTCGGCGTGTCGAACGCGATCTGGGAGAAGCCGGGGCCGCTCGGATTCGGAGAGTGGGAGCGGGTGCGACTGCATCCCCACTTCACGGAGCGGGCCTTCGCGCAATCGCCGGCGCTCGCTCCCATCGGCGTGCTGGCCGGAGCACATCACGAACGACTTGATGGCTCCGGCTATCCCCGCGGCACGCGCGAACCGGAGCTCGACCAACCCGCCCGGATCCTCGCCGCTGCCGACTGCTACGGCGCGATGCGCGAGGCGCGCCCCTACCGGCCCGCGCTCGACAGAACGGCCGCAGAGAGAGAGCTGCTGCTGGAGGCCGAGCGAGGACGACTCGACGCGGAAGCCGTCGACGCCGTTCTCGCCGCGGCAGGCCATCCGGTGCAGCCGAGACCGCGTGATCTGCCCGCGGGGCTGACACACCGTGAGCTCGAGGTCCTGCTCGTCCTCGTCCGTGGTGAGTCGAACCAGGAGATCGGCACGCACCTCGGCATCTCGGCCAAGACCGTCGGACACCACGTTCAGCACGTCTACGAGAAGGCGGGTGTGCGCAGCCGTGCCGCCGCGACGGTCTGGGCGTTCGAGAACGACCTCGTGCGCAGCGCATAGGGCATTTGCCCGATGGTGCACCGGGCACGCCCGGGCGAGACTCGCTGCACCATCGGCGTCGAAAATGCGGCGGCGAGCCAGACAGGAGGTAGGCGATGATCCTGGCCACCACAACGATCGAGGACTTCGACCGGTTCGTGGAGGTCTACTCAGCCGCGGGGGCCGAGAAGCGCAAGCAGCACGGCTCCAAAGGGTCACGCGTGTTCCGCGATCCCGACCAGGTGGATCGGGTCTGGGCGGTCTTCGACTGGGACCTCGAGGGCTGGCAGAGCTTCGCCTCGGACCCCGACGTCCCGCGGATCATGCAGGAGGCCGGGCACAAGGAACGCCCGCAGGTGCTGGAGCTCAGCGGCACGTACGACGCGTAGATCGGCGAGCTTGCGCCCGAAATCCCCGCAACCGCGGGGGTTTCGGCGACGCTCGCGCATGCCCTGACCTCAGCGCCGGACGCGGTAGTGCAGGTGCGTGACGCCGCCCTCCCCCTCGAGGACCCGGGTGCGCTGCAGCTCGATCTGTTCCGGGGCGAGACCCTCGAACAGACGGCGACCTCGACCGAACAGCACAGGGACGACGTGAAGCTCGAGCTCGTCGAGGACGCCGGCGACAAGCGCGAGTTGCGCGGTTCCGGCGCCGTGGACGAGCACGTTCCGGTCGCCTGCTGCGTCCTTGGCTCGAGTCATCGCGGTCGAGACGTCGCTCACGAAGGTGACCAGCGGCATCTGCGCGAACTCGGCGGCCGGCCCGTGTCGGCTGAGGATGAAGATCGGCACACCGTCGTGGTGGTCGCCGCCCCAGCCGCCGGCCGGCTCGAACGTCCCCCGCCCGGCGACGACCGCCCCCGTGGCCATGAGCTCGTCGAGGACGTTGCCGTTGACACTCCCCGACCGGCGGATGGCATCGACGTCCAACGCGCCGCCGGTTGTCAGCCACTCGTGGAGCCGATGCCCACCGTCACCGAGGCCGTTCTCCCGTGACGCGTTCGGCCCGGCGACGAACCCATCGAGCGACATGGACATGGAGAGGACGGTTGCGGACAAGGCGCCTCCTTTCCGGGGCCGACCCGATGTCCGTACCTCCTCGGACGCGACGAGAAACGCCTTCTGTCCGCCTGGAGCCGTCCCGCGGCGAGATCGGCCCGATGGAGCATCGCAGTCCTTGCGATTCGCGAACTATGTCGTTCCGGCCATCGTTCCTGGCGTACGCGACGAGTGGTCGCGGTCTGGCCCGGGAGCAATGAGGATCTTCCCGGCCGCTCGCCCTTCGACGAGAGGACGTAGGCCGTCCTCCACGAGCACGTCCAGCGGAATCCGCGGTCCAGCGGTGACCGCAGCGACGTTGCTATCGGCGAGCAACTGCAGCGCAGCTGGAATGTCGGTGTCGCAGATGTGGGCGACCGAGGTGAAGATGTCGACCTCGCGCACGATCATGCGCGTGAGGTCGATCTCGCGAGGCGCGGCGTGGAGGCCGACGAGGAGGACACGGCCTCCACGGCGGACGCCGATGGTCGCGGCAGCGGGAGCGTGCGGCGCGCCACTCGCCTCGATCACGACGTCGAATCCGACGCCGTCGGTGAGGCCGAGGAGGAGCTCGGCGAGGTCCTGGCCAGTGGCGTCTACCACCTCGCCGGCGCCCAAGGCGGCGGCGGTGGCAAGCCTTTCCGGATCGATGTCGAGGGCGACGACGCGTCCGTTGACCGCTCGGCCCGCGGCGCCGGCGACAATGAAAGAGCCGATCCCGCCGACGCCGATCACACCGACCGACTCGTCCGGGCCCTGCGCAACGCGTGACAGCGCGTGCAACGCAACCGCCAGAGGCTGCGTCATCACGGCGGCGTCGTCGTCGCACTCCGCAGGCACCCCATGGCAGATCGCCGCAGGCGAGGTCACGTACTCCGCCAGTCCCCCGTTGACCTGTAGACCCAGCGTGCGGTACTCGGCGCAGAGATTCGTGCGATCCAGGAGGCACCAGCGACACCGCCCACATGAGATTCCCGCCCCGGACACGGCGCGATCGCCGACCCGGAACCCGGTGACCTCGGCTCCCACGTCGACGACACGCCCGACGAACTCGTGCCCGAGCACGACGCCGGGTCGGCAGAGAACGGGGCCGTGATCCCACTCCGCCGCGTCCGTCCCGCAGATCGCCGCCCGGATCACTTCCAGCACGACCTCGTCGACCCCAGGTGGCCCCGGATCGGAGACCTCTTCGATCCGGACGTCATGCGGCCCGTGGAAGACGGCGGCCCTCATCGGATCAGCACTCGATCTGAACCTTCACGTTGCGACTCGTGTCCCGTGCGGCCTCGAGCGCCGCCGGCGCGTCCTCGAGTGGGAACCTGGCGGTGAGCAGCGGCGTGGGATCCAGCCCGCTCGTCGCCATGAAGCGGATCGTGCGCGGCCAGAGGCCTGCCGAGCCGATGATCCCTCTGACCCGGAGAGCCTTCGACTGGACGAGCCCGATCTCGACCGGTGCTGTTCCGCCGACATCGATCCCGACGAACACGAGCCGCGCGCCGAGCCCGGCGATCTTGAAGGCGCTGGCCATCGCGGCCGGCGCCCCCGCCGCCTCGATCACCACGTCGAAGCCGCGACCGCCGGTGACCTCGGCCACCTGGTCGGCAATCAGTGTCGAAGTCGGATCGAGAACCCGAGTCGCCCCGATCTCGAGGCCCAACGTCCGACGATGCGCCTGCGGCTCGACAAGCGTGACCGAACCACCCATCGTTGCGGCCGCCATCGCGCAGAGCAGGCCGATGGGGCCGCCTCCGATCACCGCGACCTCATCGCTCGCGTCGATTCCTCCCGCGGCGACGGTCGCGGCATACGCGACCGAGAACGGCTCCACGAAAGCCCCTTGCTGGTACGTCAGCTCGTCCGGGATGCGATGAAGCCAGGACGCCTTGGCAACGAAGTACTCCGCGTTGGCTCCGCTGATCGAGAACCCGAAGTGATCGTCGCCGTTGTTGACGACGCATTCCCCGACGACCCGGTCGCCAGGCTGGAGGTTCGTCACCGCATCGCCGACCTCGGAGACCTCCCCGGCCCACTCGTGCCCGGGGATGATCGGATACGAGACCGGGATGATGTACCGGCCCTCGTAGAGCTCGAAGTCGGAGTGGCAGATGCCCACGTTGCGTGAACGGACGAGCACGTCGTCCGCCGCGATCGCCGGAATCTCGTAGTCGGAGACGACCGCCCGGCGAGGCTCCTCGAAGACCAGCGCTTTCATGCGACAGATCCCTCCCTCATTGGTCGACCAGGACCTTGATCTCGTCCGCGGCGCCCGAGGCAAGGCGGGCGAAAGCATCCGGTGCTCCGTCCAGGTCGACCTCACTCGTCACCACACGCTCGACCGGGAGATCCCCCGCCGCGATCTGCGCGGCAATGCGATCGAAGTCGTACACCCAGTAGCACCACGTTCCGACGATCGTGAGGTCGTTGAGCGCCCAGAGCATGGGCTCGACCGTTGCCTCGCCGACAAAGAGACCCGTTTGGGCGAGGGTCCCCCGCCGCCGTAGTGAGCTGATCGCCGCGGCGAAACCGTTCTGATGGCCGGAACACTCGATCGCCACGTCGACGCCGAGCCCGTCGCTTTCCTCGCGGAGGAACGCTGGGACGTCGACCGAGGTCGGGTCGAGAACGGTGGCGACACCGAGAGCCTCCGCGCGCCGGCGGCGTGCGGCATTCGGCTCTGAGACGTACACGGCCGAAGCGCCGGCAGCGCGTGCGCACAGTGCCGCCAGGGCCCCGATCGGGCCGGCGCCGGTAACCAGCACCCGGTCTCCCGGCGCGACGCCCGCCCGCTCGACACCGTACGCAGCGACGGCGGTGGGCTCGATCAGCGCCCCCTGGTGGTAGCTGACGCCTTCGGGAAGAGCGACGACCTGGTAGTCGGCAACCGTGGCGAGCTCCGCCATGCCGCCCCAGGCGTGCGAGAGCCCGACGCACGCCATCGTCGCGCAGAGGTGCTGGAGCCCACGGCGGCAGTACGCGCACGTGCCGCAGTACTCCAGGGGCATGATCGACACACGGTCGCCCTCGCTCACCCGTGTCACGCCGGGACCGACACCGACGACGTCACCGGCAAACTCGTGCCCGAGGATCTGCGGGTTCTGGGCGCCCGTGAGCGGATGCGGCTCGACGGGCGTCACGATCGGGCCCGCCACGTACTCGTGGAGGTCGGTGCCGCAGATGCCACATGTCGCGACCCGCACGACGACCTCACCCTCTCCGGGTTCGGATGGCTCAGGCACGTCCTCGATGCGGAGGTCGCGGGCAGCATGGAAGCGAAGAGCTCTCACGGCACGATCCGCTCCGCTCGCAGCCGCGCGAAGAGGTCGGTAAAGGACGATTCTGTGTCCCGGACGCCGAGGAACCCAAGCCGCCGGCTGTGTCCCATGTCGGTGAAGGTCTCGATCGTTCGGCCGAGGTCGGCGTCCGTGTGCCACCACGAGGCGAGGCGCTCGACATTCGTGTCCCGGAGCTCGTGGCGCCGCACGATCTCGGGCCACACCTCGCGGGCATCCGCCATCTGCTGCTCGAGAGGCGCCGGTTCGCCGTTGAACGGAACCGCTTCGACGCCGAGCGCCTGGGCCAGACGCGGCCACATGCGTCGCCACCGGAAGACGTCGCCGTTGACGATGTTGAGCGCCTTGTTCGCAGCCGCCGGCGTCGTCGCCGCCCAGACGAGGTGGTCTGCGAGGATCCCTGCATCCGTGACGTCGGTGACCGCCTCCCACTGCTCGCGCGAGCCGGGGAACTGGAACCCGCGTCCCGCCTCGCGACAGATCGCTCCGTAGACGGCGAGCGTCACGCCCATGTTCATCGCGTTGCCGAGCGCCCAGCCGATCAGCGTGTGCGGACGGTGCACGCTCCAGGTAAACCCGTCCCGCGCCGCCGCCGCGAACAGCACGTCCTCCTGGACGTAATAGAAGTTCTCGTACGGCAGACGTGGTTGATCTTCCGAGAAGGGCGTGTCCGGTTGGGCCTTCGCATATGCCTCGAACGGACCGAGGTAGTGCTTGAGGCCGGTGACCAGGGCCACGTGCCGAACCGATTGCTCCGCGGCAACGGCGTCCAGCAGGTTCTGGAGCATTCGGCCGTTGACGTCGCAGTTCTCCGCTTCGGTCGCTCGGCGCGACCATGTCGTGAAGAACACATGGGTCGGTGCCGTACCCCGGACCGCGCCTGCGACCTCGTCAGCGTCCTCGAGATCCGCGCTGAGCGGCGTGATCGTGTCGTCGAGTTCCTCCGGCCGGCGACACAGACCCAGAACGTCCCAACCGTCGGCGAGCAGTCGCTGCGCGACGTTGCCGCCGCTGATCCCCGTCACGCCGACGACGAGCGCGCGCCCGCTCACGGCGTGCCTCGTCGCCCGCTGACGACCCAGATCGCACGGGCGGTCTCCCCGCCGTCATTGCTGAGTCGATGCGGTGTCGATGAGGGAAACGCCAGGGAGTCGCCTCGCCCGAGGACGAACTCGTCCACGCCGACGACGACCCGCAACTGGCCGTTGAGGACATGCACGAACTCGTGGCCGTTGTGCTGCACGAGGTTGTCGCCACGACTCGATGCGTCACCGGGCTCGTAGGTCGTCTCGATGAACTCGAGATCCTCGTCGGACCAGTGCATCAACCGCTTCCATTGCACGCCCGACTCGAGCCTGATCGCCTGGGTCCGGTCGGCACGCTGAAGGTCGAGCCCGCAGCCGGCCAGGTCGGCTTGCGGCTCGGATGCCGGCTCTTGGCTCGACGACTTGCGTCTCGCGGCTTGCTCCAGGTCGAGCACCTCGTCGATCGTGACCTGCAGCTCCGACGCGAAGGCACAGAGCGTCCGCACGGAGGGTTGGTTCTTCCCGGTTTCGATCTTGGAGATCGAGCTGGCTGAGACGTCGAGTCGCCGTGCGAGCTCGCGCAGCCCAAGGCCACGGCGCAAGCGAATCGCACGCAGCCTGGGCCCGAGAGCCGGCGCCGTCTCCGAATCGCTTGTACGCGTCCGCTCGTCTCGCGTCGACGAGCCAGGTGCGTCACGACGGAGGGAGCCCGAGCGAGCGCCCCGGCCCGGGCGCGGCTGCGCGGGTGCAGGACTCACGTGCACCCCACCTATGCCCTTCCCTGCAGGTTGGCGCTGTGGCGCACCTGGCTGTAGATGAGTGCCGCGGCGACGATGAGCAGTCCCTGGAAGATGTACTGCCACTCCTGGTTGAGGCTGAGGAACGTCGTCGCGTTCAAGACCTGAACGCTGAGACCGGCGCCCATGAGCGTTCCGATGAAGGTGCCTCTCCCGCCGAGGAGGCTTGTGCCGCCGAGGACAACGGCGGTGATCGAGGTCAACGTGTATCCCGTGCCCTGACCCGGATCGCCGACTCCGAGCTGCGCGAGCAGGACGACCGCACCGAGGAACGTGAGCAACGAGGCGCCGATGTAGCCCAGAAGCGCGGTGCGGTTCACGGGCACACCGACGCGGCGTGCCGACTCCTCCTCCGACCCGACTGCGCGCAGCCGCAAACCCGACCGGGCCTTGCGGAGCCAGAGCTCGAGGACGAACGCGCAGAGGACGAAGACGACGAACGCGATCGGAACCGGTCCGACCTTCGTCGAGATCCGCTCTGTCACGGACGCCGCGATGTATCCGTCGGGCGCATCGCGCAACGTGAACGCCAGGCCCCCGAGCGCGATGTAGGTGACGAGCGTCGCGGCGACGGGAGTGAACCTGGCGAAACGGATGAGCGACCCGTTCAGGAGCCCGACCGCGAGCGCGCACCCGAGCATCGCCGCGAACCCGAGCACCCACATTCCAGGTGACTTTCCGTCGAGGACGAAGAACGACGCGACGACGACCAGGAAGCCGGCCAACGGCCCGACCGAAAGGTCGATCCCGCCGAGCAGAAGCGCGAACGTCTGACCGAGCGAGATGAATCCGAGCGCTGCGCACGCGAACATCACCGAGGTGATGTTGAAGTCGGAGAAGTACCGGCCGTTCTGGGACCAGACGTAGGCCCCGAGGGCGATCATCACTGCCGCCAGCACCAGGACCGGCGCATAGTCGCCTTCGACGAAGCGGGCGAACCGCGAGGTTCCCGTCCGCCCTCCGGCCTGGGCCGACGTGTGCGTCGTGGCGCTGATCGCCGCGTGGACGATCTTCTCCTCCGTCACGTCGGGTCCCTCGAGCGTCGCGACGGCATGGCCGCGGGACATCACGATCACGCGGTCGCAGAGCCCTTCCAGCTCGATCGCGTCGCTCGACGCCACGACGACGGGCACGCCGCGCCCGGTGATCTCGCGGAGGATGCGATAGATCTCGGCTCGAGCTCCGACGTCCACGCCCTGTGTCGGCTCGTCGGCGACGAGGATCGCGGGGTCGGCCAGCAGCGCACGCGACATCACGACCTTCTGCTGGTTGCCGCCCGAGAGGGCAGATACGGGCGCCTCGAGCGAGGGTGCGCTGACCGCCAGCTCCGAGAGCTCCCGCTCGACCGCATCGACCTCCCTGCGATGGCTGACGAACGGCCCCACCGTGAGGCGGTCGAGCGCCGTCAGGGCCGCATTCTCCCTGACGTTCAGATCGACCATGAGCCCTTCGGTCAACCTGTCGGCGGGCATGTACGCCGTTTTCTCTTCGCGCGCGCGCCTCGACAGACTCTTGTCCCCGACGCTCACCGAGCCCGCCGACCTGTCGAGCCCTGCCAGCGCGCGGAGGAGGGCGCGCTGACCGTTCCCGACGATGCCGGCGATGCCGACGATCTCGCCCTTGCGGGCGGTGAACGAGACGTCGTCGAACCCTCGGCCGGACAGTCCTTCGACCCGCAGCACGGGACGTCCGTCGTTCTGCGAGACGTGTTTCGACGGGAACGTCGCGTCGAGCGTCCTGCCGACGATCAGCGCGAGCAGCTCGTCGTCGGAGATCTCGGCAACGGGTGACGTCCCCCGAACCTTCCCGTCCCTGAGAACCGTCACCCGATCGGCTATCTCGCGAACCTCAGCGAGGCGATGCGTGATGTAGACGACAGCTGTGCCAGCGCTCGCGACGGTGCGAACGGCGTCGAACAGGAGCTCGACCGAGTCCTGGGAGAGCGGCGCTGTCGGCTCGTCGAGGATCAAGAGCCGCGGGTCGACGGCGAAGGCCTTGGCGAGCTCGAGCAGATGACGCTGCGCGACGCTGAGGGACGACACCCGGTCTTCGAGATGACCGGAGAAATGCACGTCGGCGAGCAGCGACCGCATCGCCTTCGCCGGCTCCGCATTCCGTCGTTGGAGGTGCTCGGGCGGCACCGCGACCCGAATGTTCTCCGCGACAGTCAGGTCGGGAAGCAGGGCGGGATGCTGGTGGACGATCGCAACGCCGAGACCCTGCGCGACCGCAGGTGTAAGGGGTCCCACCGGCGTTCCCTCGAAGACGATCGTCCCCTCGTCGGGTGACGTCGCGCCCGAGGCGACGTTCATCAATGTCGACTTGCCGGCTCCGTTCTCTCCGAGAAGGGCGTGGACCTCGCCCGCGAGCACGTCGAAGGTGACGTTCGTCAGCGCGGCGACTGCGGCGAAATGCTTCGTGATGCTGCGCAGCGACAGCGTGGGCGGCGCAGCAGCCGCGGTGCGCATCGTCGGAGGGCTGGTCGTTGTCTCGTTGGCCACGTCTGACGTCCTGATCACGAGCGGTGCACGCGGCGGAGGCGCCCGCCGCGTGCATCGCGTCGCTTCGTCCCTATCCCTTCACGAGCTTGGCCTGGACTGCCGCAGGCAGCTCCGCGGAGAGATAGATGTCACCGGGGAGCTTCGCCCGGCACTCGACCGGGTTCGGCTTCCCTGTCGTCGAGTCCTCGAAGTTGAGGGACGGGAAGTGCGTGGTCGCCGGCTTCTTGCCGCCGGTTGCAAGTGCGACGGCCCAGTCGATCGCGAGTCGTGCATGATCGTTCTGGGTCGACACCGTGAACAGCTTGAACGTCGGGTTCTTCGGTGCGTTCTTCTTCCAGAAGCACCCGAGCACGTTGCCGTCCGAGGTTGCGAGCGCAGGGATCTTGCGGCCGCTCTTCGTGAACTCGGGCAGCGCGCCGACGAGCGAAGGACCGAAGTCCGAGACGATCACGTCGATCTTCGGGTACTTGGCGATCGCCGCCGAGAGGACTTTCTGAGTCAGCGCCGGATCCCAGTTGGTCACCTCGAAGGGCTGCTCGCCGATGAACTTGTACTTGTGCGTGGGGTCGAGGATCTTGTGGAGCCCTTGGTTCTCCTCGACGCCCTGGCTGTTGCCCTTCGGGCCGCTGAGCATGAGGACGTTGCCGCCCTTGGGCAGGACGCGCTTGATCCACCTACCCCAGTTCTCGCCCGCCTGGGCGAAGGGCGTGTCGATGAAGACGTTGTAATCGACGCCCGCCTTACCTCCTGGAGCCACGCGGTAGGGCACTGTGACGACACCCGCCTTGTAGGAGCTCCGAAGGGCGGGGAGCATCGCCTTGCCGGCGTCTGGGAAGACGACGAGCGCGTTGACTCCCTTGGCGACCATGCCCTGGATGTCGGAGATGGCCTTCTGGGTGTTGCCCTGGCCGTCGGCGTAGTCGATCGACGTCACGCTCGGGCACTTCTTTGCCTCGGCGCGCGCGGAGGCCGTCGTCACGAGTCGCCAGCTGTTGCCTCCGAACCCGTCGGTGAAGCCGAGCTTGATCTTCTTCGGCCCGCACCACGACGGAACGGCGTTGGTCGTTGCGGACGACGCTGTCGCGCTGACGAGCACGCCGACGCTGAACAGCGCGACTGCAAGCAACGCGCCTATTCTCCTTCGAGTCATCGTACGACTCCTCCTTCCTCCTTGGGATGTCAGCCTCGGGAAACGAGTACGTGGTCTCATGTGGGTGCGACCTTCGCGGGGCGCCGTCCGACGACACGGCGAGACAGTCCGCCCCAGTTGACGGTGTAGAGGGCGACGCCGACTGCGAGTGCGGCCGCTTGCACGAGGGTGCGGGTCGCGTACGACACGCCGAGCGCGAGGACGAACTGGTCGAGTTGCGACAGGAAGAGCGCCGCGACCGCCGTTGCGACGAGGTTGCCGCGACCGCCGAGCAACGACGTGCCGCCCAAGACGACCGCCGCGACGGTCGGCAGGAGATAGTTGTTGCCCTCGTACGCCGTCGGCTGGTTGACGATGCCGGCATGCATCGCTGCCGCGAGGAAGTAGAGGATCTGGGCCCAGACGTAGGCGGAGCTCTGGTGCCTTCTCACTCGGAGGCCCGCGGTTCGCGCGGCGACCTCGTTCGCCCCCACGCCCTCGAATCGCCTGCCGATCGGCGTCAGCTTCACCACGACGGTGACGAGAGCCGTTGCGGCGACGGCGAAGTACACGGGCGAGGGAATGCCGAGCCAGGTGCCGCCTCCCACTCTCGCGAGCCGGGCCGTGGTCGTGGTGGGAATCCCCGCCGTGTACCAGAGGACCGCTCCGAAGAGCAGTGCGTTCGTCCCGAGCGTTGCGACGATCGGGTTGAGGCGCATTCGCCCGACCAGCCAGCCGTTCACCAGCCCCGCGGCGATTGCCGCGAGAAATGCGATCCCGATGGCTGGCCAGAGCCGCGCGTTGTCACCGGCCGGGTACTTGGTGAGGATCACGACATACAACGAGAATCCGCCGGCCACGGACAGGTCGATGCCGCCCTGCATGACGACGAGCGTCTGCCCGAGTGATGCGATTGCCAGGGCGGCGGCGAATGGCAGCATCGTGAGCAACGTGCCCCTCGTCACACTCGACGACGCGACGACGTAGCTCAACACGAACAGCCCGATCGTCGCCAAGCTGACGGTGGCAAGGCCACGCGACACGAGTCGCCTGGACCCCCGTGGGACAGAACGTCGTGACTCGGTGGATCCGACCTTTTGCGGCCTCGACATCACCTAGGCGGCGATAGTAACGTGCCGTTCACCTGTTCACAAGCAAGAAGGTGAACACTCGATGTACGTTCGTCTCAACTGAACACGTCTCAGCTGGGAGGTGGTGATCGAGCTGGGCACCCGAGTACAGGACAAGGTCGTGATCGTCACCGGAGGCGCCGGAGGTATCGGGTCCGCCGCATGCCGGGCGATCGCGGCAGAAGGCGGGAAGGTCTTGGTCGCGGACTACGACGCAGTCAAGGCCCGCGCCGTCGCCGACGGCATCGTCGCGGGCGGCGGTATCGCTGACTCGGTCGGCGTAGATGTCACCGATCGCGCACAGGTGCAGGCAATGATCGGAGCCGCGGTCGAAGTGTTCGGCGAGCTCAACGTGATCTTCAACAACGCCGGCATGAATCGCCCCAGAGGCTTCATGGAGGTCGACGAGGCGAACTTCGAGGAGGTCGTCCGCGTCAACACCTGGGGCGTCATCGTCTGCACGCAGGAAGCCGCGAGGCAGATGATCGCCCAGGGCTCTGGTGGAAAGATCGTCAACACTGGATCGATTGCCAGCAGGCAGGGGTTCTGGGACTTCGTCCCCTACTGCGTCGCGAAGTTCGGAACGCTCGCCGTCACCCAGGCGACCGCTCGTGGGCTCATCGAGCACGGGATCACGGTCAATGCGTTCGCCCCCGGCGTCGTGGACACGCCGATGTGGATCGGGCTGAACGAGGACATCCGCGCCATCCACGGCCAGCCCGGCGAGGCCGACCCGATGCGAGAGTTCGCGGGCGGGACGCTCATCGGACGGGCTGCTTCTCCAGACGAGCTTGCGCCGTTTCTCGTGTACCTGGCGTCCGCCGAGTCGGACTACATGACAGGACAGATGTACATGGTCGACGGGGGCCAAATCCTTGTCTGAAGCAGCGTCGGGCGGGGCTCGACGACCCAAGGGAGGAGCCATGAAGGGGATGCACCACGTTGGGATCACGGTGAAGGATCTCGACGCGTCGGTTCGCTTCTACCATGACGTTCTGGGACTCCAGTTCTCGAACGAGCCGAGTCCCTGGTTCGACGAAGCGGGGCTCGGTGACGCCGTTGGCGTTCCGGGTGCGGCCCTGCGACAGGTGAGCCTCTTGCTCGGAGACACGACGCTCGAGCTTCTCGAGTACAAGAGTCCCCCGAGCGAGACGCGCGCGCCGCTCAAGTCGAACAACCGTGGTGCCTCCCACGTGGCGTTCCTGGTCGATGACATTGCCGCGAAGAAAGCGGAGCTCGAGGCCAAGGGGATCGAGTTCTACAGCCCGGTCAACGTCGTCGACGAAGGTGTCCTCGCCGGTTGGAGATGGGTGTACTTCGACGACCCGGACGGGTACCCCCTGGAGCTCGTCGAGGTCGCGTACTACAACGAGGACGAGCGGAAGAGCGGGATCGCCGCATATCTCGAATCGAGGGCGTAGGGGCGGAAAGAACGCATGCTGGGCACGTATCCGACCGTGACCGGGCGGGCGGCGATGAGCGCCGGCCTCCGAGCGGAGGAAGAACGTCTTGCCACCGCGTTCGCGGCCCCGGCTGACAGACCGAGCCGTGATACCTTCTCGGGCCTTCGGGCTGTCCCGGAGGCCGGTTTGGTTAACAGCTGAGACACGGTCGCGGGTTAACGAACCGCACTCGCGTTCGTCTAGCATGAACAGTGAGATGGATGTGACAAACGGAAGCCCGAAAGCAAAGAGACGGCGACGCGTGAATCTTGTCGACGAAACCCTCGTCGACCGGGCAAGCCTTCGAGACGATCTGGGTCTCCGTCTCCGCGCTGCCCGGGAACGGAAGAACATCGGCCTCCGCGAGCTTGCGAGGCGCCTGGGCGTCTCGGCGAGCCTGATCTCGCAGATCGAAACGGGGAAGTCGGAGCCGTCGATCAACACGCTGTTTGCGATCGTCAGCGAGCTCGAGCTCTCGGTCAACGAGATCGTGTTCGAGCCGAGCCAGGAGTCCATTTCGTCGGGGGGTGGTGGAGCAGCGGACGCCAGGGATGGCGTACCGGGCCGTCATCTGCAGGAGCCAAGCCCGACACGCGTCGCGGACGGGCCGGATTCGCCGGTTCAGCGGGGCACGAGCAGAACCTCGATCAGCCTCGAGTCGGGTGTGAGCTGGGAACGGCTCACGTCACAGCCGGACCACAACGTCGATTTTCTTCTTCTTCGATATCCGGCGGGCAGCGAGTCGACCGCTCCTCACTCGTTGATGAGGCACAACGGCACCGAGTACGGCTACATCCTGACCGGGAGACTTCAAGTCACCATCGGGTTCGAGACGTATGAGATCGGGCCAGGGGATTCGATCGCATTCGACTGCACCCAGCCGCATCGGTTTGCGACCGTGGGGCACGAGACGGTCGAGGCCGTCTGGTTCGTCGTCGGTCGACGCGCGACGCTCTCGGTCGATTCGCCGCCGGTCGTCTAGCCTCCGGTCTCGTCTTCGCGCCGCGTCACGAATCCGGCGTCTTCGAGGCTCGCGGCGCCAGCGTAGTACCAGGCCATCACAACCTCGGAATCCGAGTTGTTCTCGAAGCCGTGGTACTCGTTCTGCGGGACGAACACCGCCTCACCTGGGCCAAGCTCCACGGCATCGTTGCCCACATAGGCGATGCCTGATCCCGAGACGAGGTACTCGACTTCCTCAGCGTTCGGATGCCGGTGTAGCTCATGACGTGCGCCCGGCGGAAAGCGAGTGACTCCGAACACTGTCTTGGCGGCCCCCACGCTTTCGTTGGTGACCAGCCATCGCACGTCCATGTCGACCCATCCTCGCTCGGGAATCCCTGGACTCGACTCTGTATCGCCCACCGACACCTTGTATGGATGCTTGTTCACAGTCGTGTTCACCTTGCCTCCCCGAACGGTTAACGGTGTTCGACAACACTGTACGAGACAGCGCTTCCGAGGGTCAACATGCAAGCGAGACGGTCCATATCTCAGCGGTCGCGGAAGGTCATTCCGGCCTGGCCGCGATCCCTCCTTGGGCGATCGCGGCGCCGAGCGCGCGCCAATCCGTGTCCGTCATCCGGGTCTCGGCGAGGTAGACCGAGAAGCCGACCGTCCCTGCACGTGCGAGAAGGTCAACATAGGTCGCGACGTCCACGGTTCCGCGGACACCGATGTGCATGCCGATTGTCGGGTGGATCTCGTCCCGCGCGAAGAGACCCCGCGACGCGGCGACGCACGCAGGCGGTGAGCCCTCGTCCCCGATGTCGTTCACGTACGCCTGGGGCAGAAACGCCGCGCCGGCACGGCGCCAGGACGCCCAGTCGATGTCGTGGTGGTCCGGCCGGCAATACGAGGAAACACCGAGCGGGAACGGCTGCGGCCTCAACGCTCGAAACGTCCCGACGAAACGGCTCGACCGACCGCTTCGCTCGTCGCTCGGTCCGTCGGCGCCACTGAACTCGTACTCGACCTCCGGATTGGCGATGTAGAAGTCGAGTCCGTAGCGCGTGACGAGCTCGCTCCCGAGGCTCGCCTCCGCCTCGGGCTCGGTGCGAAGAACGCCCCAGCCGCCGACCGGCAGGCCGCTCGCGAGCCGGAAGCGGTAGACCCAGTCGGCCTCGACCGGGTCCTCGGCGGTCCCGTCCTGCACCCGCACCGCGACCCAGCCGAACCCCGTCTCGCGCAGGATGCGGCCGAGCAGCGTCGGCTCGACATCGGTCTCGTGCCACACGAGCGCACCCGCCGACCTCCACGAGAACGCAACCGACGCGGGTGGCGGAGGCGTGGGCTCGGGCGGCGGGGGCAGTGGCGCCGTCTCCGGTGGCGGCGGCGGGTTGGGCGTTGTCGGTGCGGGCGTCGTCGCACCAGGAGCGGGGGCTGGAGGCGCGGCCTCCTCCCCGCCTCGGAGGAGAAGCTCTGCGGTGAGGGAGAGCGCGCCGATCGCAACGAGCGCACCGCCGACACGGGCGACGCGGGACCCTACGAGCCGCGAGAGCACGCGCATCGCCGCAGGCTAGCCACCGGCCCGTCCGAGCAGCCGCCGCCGCAACGGCGCTCGGGCGGCGAGATGGAACGAAGCGGCGCCGGAGTCGAACCGAGCGAGCCTCGGGCTACACGACTCCAGATCCGCCCGGGGCTTTGCCCTCTTGGAAGGTGTCAGGCGGGAAGCGTGAAGGACACGCTCGTCCCTCCACTCGCGCGCTGCTCGGCCCAGATTCGCCCGCCGTGCGCTTCGACAAGGCCACGGGCTATTGCCAGGCCGAGCCCGGCGCCGGGGGTGGAGCGCGCCTGATCTCCGCGCCAGAAGCGCTCGAACATCCGCTCGACCCCTTCGTCGTCGATGCCCTCGCCGGTGTCCTCGACGCGGACGCAGAGTTCGTGTTCGGTGGGCTTCACGACGACGGCGACGGAGCCGTCGGTCGGCGTGTGGCGGAGCGCGTTCGTGAGGAGGTTCAGGAGAACTCGCTCGATCTTCTCGGGCGCAAAGCGGGCAGTCGCGTCGCTCGGACCGACCGCCTCGAGGCGAACGCCCCGCGAGGCTGCGTCGGCGGCGACGCCAACGAGGCAGCTCTCCACGACCGGCGTGATGGGCAGCTCTCGAAGCTCGAGTGCCAGGACGCCCGACTCGATTCGGGCGAGCTCGAAGAGGTCGTCCACGAGCCGGGACAGCACGTGGACTTGCTCCTGAAAGGCCGGCAGGTAGTGCTCCGGCTCCGCGAGCCCGTCCTCGAGCGCCTCGAGCATCGCCTGCATGTTCGCGAGCGGTGTGCGCAGGTCGTGGCTGGCCCATGCGAACAGCTCACGTCTCGCATCGAAGATGCGTTCGAGCGCGTCACCCATCTCGTTGAACGCCCGTGCGAGCGACGCGATCTCCGCGGGGCCGTCTTCCGCAGCGCGGGAGGCGAGGTCGCCGCTCGCAAGCGCGGCGGCGGCATCTCCGAGCTGCTCGATGGGTCGCTCGATCGACCGAGCCAGGACGAGGGCCGCGGCGAGCGCCACCGAGGCGGACGCGGCGCTGACCGCGAGGATCTTCACGTCGTCGCCCATGTGGAACATCACCCATCCGGATGCGAGGACGGCAACGAGCGGGAGGCAGACTGCGAGCACGGCGAGACCCACGAGCCGTAGGCGCAGGGTCGGCACGGCACGTAGGGCGAGGGCGATCACGAGCCCGACGGCGAGCGTTGCGACCGCCACCAGGAGCGCGGACTGGATCACGGCGTCAGTCGGTAGCCGACGCCCCAGACGGTCTGCAGGTACCGGGGCCGCGCCGGGTCGTCCTCGACCTTCGTCCGCAGGCGTCTGATGTGAACCGTGACCGTCCCGCTGTCGAGCGCCGGCTCGTAGCCCCAGACGCTCGCCATGAGCTGGTCGCGCGAGAAGACTCGTTGCGGATTGTCGGCGAGGAACCAGAGCAGGTCGAACTCTCGTGCCGTGAGAACGACCTCGTCGCCGGCCTTTCGCACCTGACGTGCGTTTCCGTCGAGCACCACGTCTCCGAACGCGACGCTGCTTCTCGAGTCGGCCTGCGTCGAGGAGCGGCGGAGCAACGCGCGTACCCGCGCCGCGAGCTCCCGGGGCGAGAACGGCTTGGTGACGTAGTCGTCCGCGCCGAGTTCGAGACCGACGATCCGATCCACTTCCTCGCCGCGCGCCGTCAGCAGGATTACCGGCAGCGTCGAGCGCGAGCGGATGGAGCGGCTGAGCGCGAGCCCGTCTTGGCCCGGAAGCATGACGTCGAGCACCACGAGGTCGAGCTGCTCTTCCCGGAGCAGCTCGTCGGCGCGGTCTCCGTCTTCTGCGACGAGCGTGCGGTGGCCGTCACGCTCGAGGTAGCGAACGACGACGTCGCGCACGATGGGGTCGTCGTCCACGACGAGGATGGTCGCCATGTCGCTCATTGTGCGTCCGTGGGCCACTTCGCGTGGTGCTCGCGTGCCCAGTCCTCCCGAACAGTGCCGACGGTGATCCCACGGAGTGCGTGGCGCGTCGACGGGTGGATGACGGCGAGGTAGAGGTGACCCGCGAGAAGCGCCACCGAGAGATACGCAACCACGTCGTGCAGCACGATCGTGCTGTCGAAGCGAAAGCGCGTATCGCGCTCGCCGAGCCAGAGCAACACCCCGGAGACCGCCAGGAGCACGGCGAACGCAGCCGTGAGGGCCGCATTCAGCTTCTGGCCTGCGTTGAACCTGCCCTGGCGGGCGCGCCTTCCGCGCAGCCAGCGGCGGTCGTCGGCGTCGAAGACGTCGAGTTCGCGCGCTGTGGCGCGTAGACCCCGCCGGTCGCCGAGAACGATCACGGTCAGGAGCGCGACCGCCCACGCGAGCGCGGTGAACAGGTGAACGTCCTTGACGAGGGGCCGACGACCGATCTCGGCTGCGAGCGAGGGGAGATAGAGGACGAGACCCGAGCCGAGTAGCACGAGGAACGCCGACGCGTGCACCCAGTGAACCGCGCGCTCCGTCCGTGAGAACCGTCGGACGTACCGTTTGCGTGTCATGCGGAGTTGGAGCGGCCGATCCAGGCGTCCCGGTCGTAGCCACGCTGCTCCCAGTAGCCGACGACCGGCTCACGCGTGACGATGATCCGCTCGACCCACTTGACGCTCTTGTAGCCGTACATGCGCGGCATCACGAGCCGCAACGGCGCCCCGTGCGGACGCTCGAGCGGCCGGCCGTCCATCCCCCAGGCGAGCATCACGTCCGGGAGCGACGCCTGTTCGAGCGTCAGCGAGTCGACGTAGGGCCGTTCGGCGGACACAAACGAGAGCGCCGCTCCCGAAGGTAGCGGGCCGGCGCCGGCGAGGAGGTCCCGGATCCGGACGCCCGTCCAGCGCACGTCCTCGACCCTCCAGCCGGTCACGCAGCGGAAGTCGCTGACCTGCTCTGCGACAGGGAGAGCCTGGAGGTCGTCGAGAGCGAGCGAGAGCGGCCGCTGCACCAGGCCGTCGACGCGAAGCCGGTAGGTCTCGGGGTCGAACCGCGGCATCGTGGCGGCGACGGTGTAGATGCGCCAGCCGCTTGTCGGCTGTGGCAGGACCTCGGCGACGCTGCGCGGGACGATCCCCGAGACTGCCTCCCAGGCGGAGCGCCCCCACACGAGCGACGACAGCCCGGCGACGGTGACACCGAGGAACGCTGCACGTCCGAGCTGCTGCTCGTCCTTCACCCCGAGATCATCCTTGTCCCGAGCGGCGGCATCGATGAACAGACTCTGAACGTTCGTGTCCGCGCGATGAACGCTCGCCCTGCGGGGCCGCATCGGGCGGTACACGTTCCTCGCAGCGACTCACATAGCGAGGAGGAGGTACGACCATGTCGAAGCTCACGAAGGTCGCAATCGCGGCGCTCGCAGTTCTTGCGGTCTCGGGGACTGCGGCCCTGGCGGGGAATCAGGCGATGAGCCCGAGACTCGTTGGCACGCTCATGGACAAGAAGCTCGGCGAGGTGCTGACTACCTCGCACAAGCAGGCGATCTACGTCTGGAAGAGCGAGCCCAGAGGGAGGATCCGCTGCACCGGAGCGTGCGCGCAGGCATGGCCGCCCGTCCTCGTGAAGAAGGGCGGCGTGATCCCCATGCACTACTCCGGCATCAATGGCGACTTCGGCACGATCCGCCGACCCGACGGCTCGCGCCAGCTCACCCTCGACCGGCGGGCGCTCTACACCTACGCGCACGAGAAGCCCGGCCAGGTGCTCTGCAACGACGTGAACAACTGGTTCGCGGTGAAGACGGGGTCTTGAGCCTAGGGCGTCCACCTGATTGTCTATCCCGCCAACCGCGAGCGAACCACGGGAGCGAGATGAGCATCGAGGCGGTGCCCGCTGAGCTACGCACAACCGATCGTTGGGACTTCTCCGACCTGCGCGCGCTCTACGTCAACTGCACTCTGAAGCGCTCGCCGGAGCGGTCTCACACGCAGGGGCTGATCGACCTCTCGAAGGCGATCATGGACGCGAACCGCGTCACGGTCGACGAGGTCCGCGCCGTCGACCACGAGCTCGCACCGGGTGTGTGGCCCGACATGCGCGAGCACGGTGCCGCGCGCGACGACTGGCCCGCCCTCTACGAGCGCGTGCAGGCTGCCGACATCCTCGTGCTCTGTTCGCCGATCTGGCTCGGCGAAAAGTCGTCCGTCTGCACGCGCGTGGTCGAGCGGCTGTACGGCAACTCGTCGCTCCTCAATGAGGAGGGCCAGTACGCGTACTACGGCAAGGTCGGCGGCTGCCTGATCACCGGGAACGAGGACGGGATCAAGCACTGCTCGATGAGCATCCTCTACTCGCTGCAGCACCTCGGCTACACGATCCCGCCGCAGGCGGACGCGGGTTGGATCGGCGAAGCGGGGCCGGGTCCCTCCTACCTCGATCCGGACTCCGGTGGCCCGGGGAACGACTTCACCAACCGGAACACGACGTTCATGACCTGGAACCTGATACACCTGGCGCGCGTGCTGCGCGACGCCGGTGGAATCCCGGCCCACGGCAACCAACGGTCTCTCTGGGACGCTGGGTGCCGCTGGGACCTCCCGAACCCCGAGCACCGCTGACGACGGGCGGATCGCTCAGAGCTCGATGCTCAGGGACCACTGCTCGTATTGGTTGCCGGCATACGACGGCGGGGATCCGGGGCCTTTCCCGCGAATCCGCGCAACCGCGTCGTTCCAGTCCGCGACGAACGTGTCGACGAAGTCGTGGATGTCCTGCCGGTACTTGAACAGCGCGGGGTTGCACGCGCTCTGCGACGGCGGGAAGTGGGGCTCCGCCGTGATGCCCCCGGCCGGGATGAGCGGCTCGGACGGCGGGGAGTAGACGAATGTGAAGAAGAAGGTCGTCATCTCGCCGATGGTGCCGGTGCGCGGCAGGAGAGGCAGCAGGTCCTTCGTGGGGTCGACCGGAGTGCCAGGCTCGATGACGGCGGCGTTCTGGAGGCAGGGCGGGAAGGTCGCGACGAAGGCGAGCACCGGGTTGACCGCCGGGACCAGCGTTCCACCCCCGTGCGCGTTGACGCGATACAGGAGACTCGTGAGCACCCTCGTGAGGTCGTCGCGCGTGTCGACGGCCGGCAACCCCCTGAGGTTGCCTTGCGACGGGTCGCCGCTCGCATCCATCCAGGCCTTCAGGTCTTTGTCCTGCTTCACGTCGGCGTCGGTCTCGTAGAGGACCTCGACGACCGCCTTCACGTAGTCGTGCGTGATGGTCCAGACGTCGAGCAGCCACCCCACCAGCGGGTACCGGTCCCAGTCCTTGCTCTCCGTGAAGTCCTCCTTCTCGAGCCCACGCGTCTCGAGCTGGGCCTGCGGGTCGTCGCCGAGGAACGTGCGGTTCGCAGCGAACTGGTCGAGGAGCTTGACGAGCGCGAGGGAGCCGCTGACCGGCGTGGGTGGGGAGATCTTCTGGAACAGGGTCGTGAGCAGGACGAAATCGAAATCGATGAGATGCTGCGACTGAGGCTCGAGCAGCGGCCGGAGCACATGGTCGGCGGGAAGGTGGTTGAACATGGTCATCTGCATCGCGGCCGTGGAGACGTGCAGGTGATAGACGTGCCCAAGCCAGATGCCCCACACGGTGATCGAGGTCTTCGCCGCCTGGAGCGCGTAGAGCCACGCCGGGTCTTTGCTGCCGTAGACGCGTGGTAGGCCGTCGTTCGTCGTCGACAGCAGGATCGCGGCCGGGGTCAGCTCCTTGGTCTGAGGATCCTGCGTGAGCAGCGTGATGGTGCCCGGCGTGAAGCGCACGGTGCCGTCGCGCGCCGTGAACGGCTCGAGCTGCGCAAGGATGCTCGTGTCGATCGCGTACAGGAGCCCGGCTTGGTGGGCGGCGCCGAGCTTCTCGGTCCTCCAGACGTTGCCGAACTCCGTGGCGAAGCGGGTGGCCTGTGCATCGTCGACCCTCTCGAGGACCAGGAGGTAGTACGGCAGGCCGAAGCTTGCGATCGTCGGCCAGAACGCCTTGGTCGCGGCGGTGGCGTCCTGCAGCGTCCTGGCAAGCGGCTCGGCAAGGTCCTGCGAGTCCTCGTACACGTCCCCGTACGTGGTCCACGGCAGCGCGAACTCCTCCGCCTTGTCGAGCGCCAGCCCGGTGGCCCCCGGCGCCAGCTCGCTGCCGTAGAGGTACTCGTACGCGGAATGCGTCTGGCCGTCGATCGTGTACTTGGTCGAGAGCCCGACATATGCCGGCATGCCCTCGGCCCCGCGGGCCTGCAAGCTCGCGAGCGTCGCGTTGACATGTGCGAGATCCGGATCCCCGGCCGGGTCGACCCAGTACGGGACCGCAGGACAGTTGACGAAACCGAGCTCGAGCAGCGGGAGCCGCGAGAGGGGCGGCGGTTCCGGCGGTGTCTGCGTCATGGCCACGTCCTTTCGGATCTAACGTCACGTCAGGTGCCTGCAACTGCTCCGACCCCGGCGATCGGCGCGGCCCGGGCCTCGATCAGGCCGTAGCCGTAGGCTCGCGCGAGCTCGAGCGCGCGAGACGCGTGCTCCTGCGCTCGGGCGCGCTCGCCTCTGGCGGCGAACGACTCGGCCCAGCCGAGATGCGATCGGGCCGACCACAGCCTGAAGCCGCGGTCGTCGTGGAACCGGCAGGCGAAGGCGAAGTGCTCGTCGGCCTCACGGTCCCGCCTGAGGATTGCGGCTGCCACGCCGAGCCAGAGTCGCAGGTGGCCGTACCCGTTCGCGCCGCTCCAGATGAACTGGTCCTGCCAGGGCTCCATCAGCTCGTACACGAGCGCAGCGGCGTCGACGGCATCCAGACGCGAGGCCGCCTCCGTATAGAACGCAAGCGTGGCGAGTCGCAGGATGTCCCAGCCGACCCGCTCCAGGCCGCTCTCGACTCCCTCCCGCAGAAGTGCGAGAGCCTCCTCTCGGCTTCCGAAATGGGCTTCGTACAGGGCCGTCGTCGCAGTCCACACCGCCATGCCCGGGTGAGCCTCTGCTGCCCGCCGACTGAGCTCGATGAGCTGCTGGTCACCGCGGCCCTGATAGGTCCGGACGAGCGCACGGTGCTCGCCGAAGACCTGGAGCGCGTCCTGCTGGCCCGCCACCTCGCCGAGCTCGCGAGCCTGCCTGGCGAGTCGTTCCGCGGCCACGAGATCCCCCTCGAGCACGGCCCATGCCGCGACGCCGACCTGGGCGACCCAGCTCAACGTGGGCTGCGCGAGAGCCGCCGCCAGCTCCTGCTGTCGGTCTCGCACTGCCTGCGCCAGCGCGAAATCGCCGGTCTCGATGCTGACGGAGAGGAGGAGGAAGTTGGCCCAGAACTCGAGTGCGCGATCCTCCGCCGCCTGCGCGGCGGCGAGCATGTCGTTCGCCATCTCCGCCCTCACGGCGAGCTTGTCGGGCCCCCACAGACCGTGGAACGCATGCTGCAGCGCGCGCGCCCTCACTCTCGGGTCGACGATCTCGGACGCGAGCGCGAGCGCCTCCATGGCGAGCGCCTGTCGTTGTGTGCGGTCGTGCACGTACAGCAGCTCCTGTGACTCCAGCGCCAACAGCTGCGCGCGCCGTCCCGGATCGGCGCGCCCGTTGAGCTCGAGTGCACGTTCGATCGCCTCGACCCGCTCGTCGTCGAGGTGGCCGATGAAGCTGGTGAACCCTCGAGTGTTTGCGAGCGCCGCGGCAGCAGCCAGATCGGCATCACCGAGCGACCATGCGATCTGCGCGGCATGCAACAACGTCGTGCGGTACGCCGCGTCGCCCGTCAGCTGCTGCGCCTCGCCGAGGCCGATCAGCGCCAGGCAGCGCTCCGCGTTGTCGACGGTGCCGAGCAGGTCGAGCGCGTCGGCGAACAGCTTCGCCGCGTCAGCTGGAGCGAGGACGTCGAGGGCGCGCCGCCCCGCGCGCGCGGTGTAGTGAGCGGCCTTCTTCCGGTCGGTCGCCGCTAGACGCCAGTGCAGGGCCAGCTCGGCGACGTGCTCGACCGGATCCTGCCCGTACAGCTCCTCGAGCGCGAGCGCGACGCGGTGGTGCATGCTCGAGCGCCGGGTCGCGCCGAGCCCCTCGTACAACGTCTGGTTGATCAGCGCGTGCACGAAACGGAAGCGGCCGAGCTGCTCGCTCGACTCGTCGAGCAACGCCGCCGCCACCGCGGCCTCCAGCCGGTCAAGCAGCTCGCTCTCGGCGGTATCGACCAGCCGCACGAGGAGCTCGAGCTCGAACGAGCGGCCGATCACGGCCGCAAGCGTCAACACCTCGTGCGCCTCGGGCCCGAGGCGCTCGACGCGACGGACGATCACGTCGCGCACGCTCTCCGGCAAGCCGAGCGGAGCCGAGCGATCGACGCTCCATCGCTCGGTCGTCGAGTCGTACAGCAGACGCTCGGACTCCACCAGGCTGCGAAGCACCTCCCCGACGAAGAACGGATTCCCGTCGGTCTCGCTCGCGATCTCCCCGGCAAGCGCCAACGCGTCCGCATCCAGGTCGTGCCCGGCCGCCGCCGCCATTACCTCGGACACCTCGGCCGCCCCGAAGCCCTCGAGGGCGATCCGGTCGACACCCTCGACTCGCCGCAGATCCGCCAAGACCGCGTTCAGCGGATGCTCCTTGCCCAGATCCGAATCGCGGAAGGCGACGATCACCTGGAGCGCGCTCGACTCGGCGGACCACACGACGTGCTTGAGCAGCGCGACCGACTGGCTGTCCGCCCAGTGCAGATCGTCGAGCACGAGGCAGACGGGCATCGACGCGGTCAGCTCCACGAGCGCCCCCGCGACTGCCGAGAAGAGCAGGAAGCGCTCGGTCTCGGGATCCGAGCTCTCCGGCTCCGGTACCCCGGGCATGCGTCTCGGCAGCTCGCGTGTCAGACGCGCGAGCTCCCCCCGATGACGTTCGACGTGCCGCTCGAGCACGTCCGACGGTGCGTTCTCCACCAGCTGCGAGCACACCGCGATCCAGGGCTCGTACGGCACCGCCAGCTCTTCCGAGCATGCACCCCACAAGACGGCAAACCCCTCGCCGTGCGCACCATGGCCCGCAAACGACGCCAGGCGGCTCTTGCCGATCCCGGGCTCGCCGGAGACCAGCACCACGTGCCGCGCCCCCGCGCGGGCTCGACTGCGCGAGCGCTCCATGACCGCACGCTCGCTGTCGCGACCCACGAACGCCGTCCTCGGCACCGATCGCAACAGCGCCGGCACCGGCCAGCCGCCGACACCGGCGACCTCGTCTCCGAGCCTCGTCCACGGGACAGCGAATACCTCGATCGGCCCGGGGTATCCCTTCAACTCGAGCTCGCCGGCGGACTCGAACCGAATGCCGTCGAGCCGACCGGCCAGCATCCGCACGGCGGGCGAGACCAGGATTCCATCCGTCGGCGCCTTGTCGCAGAGCCGCGCCGCCTCGATCGAGGGGCCTCCGAAGTACTCCCCGTCCTGGACCGTGGATTCACCCGCCCCCAGACCGATACGCACCTGCAGCTTCGGCTCGGCCCGCCGGTAGCGGCGCTCGATCAGCTGCTGCATGGACACCGCACACCGCACGGCCGCCGACGCAGAGCTGAACGCGACCATCATCCCGTCGCCTGTGCTCCTGAACTCGCGCCCGCCCGACGCGCCGACCGCCTCGCGCAACACGCCGAAGTGCTCGTCCCGCAGCTCATCCGCGCGAACAGGACCGACCGCATTCGCCAACCGCGTCGAACCGACGAGGTCGGTCACCAGAATCGTCGCCAGCTCTATCGACTCAGGCACCGAAACGACTCCCTCGGACGTCTCGCGGCGGTGATCTCAGCCAGAAGAGCGGCCGCTGTTCGTCGACCCAGCGGGCGTCCACCTGGCCGCCGGTGCGCACGTTGGCCTTCGGGCGGCCGGTGGCGGTCGCGATCTCCGGTCCATCCAGCCGCCCGAGGGGCTTGCAACGGTTGACCTCGTTGGGCACGGGGCCATTATCCGCTTGCGAGAGGGACACCGAGCGCTCCTCACCTCGCCTCTACACCGCCTCGGCGCAGCTCGTAGCGCGCCTCCTCGTCGAGGTAACTCGAACCCGTCGACGCGCCGAGTTCGGTTTGACGGAGCGGCGCCGGAGTCGAACCGACCGAGCCGTGGGCTACACGACCGCACAGGTTTTGAAGACCTGCTGGGCCACCGGGCCCGTGCCGCTCCGCGGCCACCCTACAGACGGGCTACAAGTCCTAGTACCCCGTCGAGGAGCCGCCGCCGCCGTAGACGGCGAGCAGCACGACGCCGATCGCGATTGCAGCGATCACGGCGCCGATCACGATCAGGCGCGTGTGACCCGCTCCGGCTCCCTGGTGGCTCGTGCGCTGGTCGGGCGAAGACATGGATCCTCCTTCGGTTTCTTCCATACCCGGGGATACGGGCCCAGGGAGGGTCCGGATGCGCGCGGCAACACCACCGCAACATCGCGGCTGAGGCTGTCGGAAAGGCGCTGCGGGCGTCGACGTGCGCCGGGCTCAGGCGAGCGCGGTCTTGATCCGCTCGATCGCGGCTGCTTCGGCCTCGTCGCCGCCCTTCGCGGCCTTGCTCACGGTCTCCGCGAGCTGGAGGACGAAGCCGCGATAGCTGTCGAGCTCGTCGGGCGCCTTCGCTCGGAGTGTGGAGACGGCGGTCCGCAGGGCCTCGTCGGCTTCCTGGACCTCGCTCGGCGTCGCGATCGCCCCGAAGCCGGTGCCGTGCTCCGACGCGAGCTCCCGCACGAGCTGGCTGTCGTCCTCGCGCGAGTCGACGAGGTAGTGCGCGAACGAGGATGCCTCCTTGAGCGAGTCGAGGAAGCTCCGGTCGCTCACCGAGACGAGCAGCCCGGCACCGGTCGCGCCCTTGCGCAGCTGGTCCCACTCCTGCTCGGTGAAATCTGCCTTGCCGGCCATGCGCACCTCCCGTTCCGACGTCCCCCTGAGTGTCTCACAGGGCGCGAGGGGCCCTGCGCATCACGCGCCGGTCGCCGATTCGCCGCGTGAGGCCGTCGACGTCCATCCGCTCGAGCAGCAGCTGGGCGTCGCGGCGCCCGACGCCGCCGAGGTCGCGGAACCGCGCGAGGGCGATCTCCCCGGCGGCGGAGCACTCGGTCCGGACGAGGTCCTGCGCGACCTCGTAGGCGCCGGCCGAGACGACATACCCGTCGCCCAGGCGGACGATCCGGCCCTCGCCCTCGAGGTAGCGGGCAAGCTCGGGATCCTCGGTCTTCGTCGCGACGAGGCCGGAGGCGGCGAGGCGCCGTTCGAGCTCTGCCGCGGCCTCCGCTCGCGCGCCGAGCGACGCCGAGGCGCCGGGGAGGTAGGCCATCCCACCGCGCCGCTCGACGGGCAGGAGGCCGAGGACGACGGGCGCCCACGGCTCCGGCGGCAGCAGCTCCGCGAGCGCGAGACCCGGCTCGAGCGGCGCCTCGGCCGCTCGCGCCCTCAGGCGCTCCTCGACCGCGGCGGTCGTCTCCTCGAGCCATTCCTCTGCGAACGCCCAGCCGTCCGCCACGCGAACCGCATCGAGGCCCTCGTCCAGATCGTCGCCGCCGAGGAGCGCTCGCGCGGCGAGCGCATCCACCTGCACCGGCTCGTGAACCAGCGCCCGCACGATCGAGCGTGGGTCGCCCTCGCCGAGGAGCCGGTCGCGCTCGGCGTCGCGTCCGCGAGGCGGCGCCGGGTCGAGCACGACCGCGCCGCCGAGCGTCGTCTCGGCCCGCAGCACGACGCGGTCGCCTCGTGCGGCCACGACGGGTGCGGCGAGGCGGAGCTGCGCATGGTCTTCGCCGACCCGGACGACCCGCGCGGGGATCCGGCTCGTTCCGTGGTGAACGGTCAGTCGGGCGCCGTCGGGGATCGGCCCGAGCTCCTCGAGCGATACCTCGAGGCGGTACGAGCGTGGAAACGCACCTGCCTCCACGAGCGCGTCTCCCCTGCGGACATCGCCGCGCTCGACGCCGGGCAAGCTCGCGGCGACACGCTGGCCGGCCCCAGCTCGTTCCACCGCGACGTCGTGCACCTGGACCGAGCGCACGCGCACGTCGCGACCGGCCGGCTCGACCCGGAGCTGGTCTCCCGCGCCGACCGAGCCCGACCACAGCGTTCCGGTGACGATCGTCCCGATGCCGTGCAGGCTGAAGACCCGATCGACGAAGAGCCGCGTCGGAAAGTCGGCGCGGCGTTGCTCGACATCCGCAGCGACCGCTGCGAGCTCTGCGCGGAGCTCGTCGAGCCCCGCACCGGTCACGCCGCTCACCGCGGCGACGGGCGCACCCGGAACGAGCTCGCGGGCCTCCTCCATGGTGAGCTCCAGCGTCTCGGGGTCGACGACGTCCGCTTTCGTGACGGCGACGACGCCGTGCTCGACCCCGAGGAGCCGCAGGATCGCAAGGTGCTCGTGAGTCTGGGCACGCGCGCCCTCGGCCGCGTCGACGACCAGCAGGAAGAGATCGATCCCCGTCGCGCCCGCGACCATCGTCCGCACGAACCGTTCGTGGCCGGGGACGTCGACGAGAGAGAGCGTCGTGCCGTCCGGCAGCTCGAGGGGTGCGTAGCCGAGGTCGATCGAGATGCCCCTCGCGCGCTCCTCCGGTAGTCGGTCGGTGTCCTTCCCTGTCAACGCGTGGACGAGCGTGGTCTTGCCGTGGTCGACATGACCCGCGGTGCCGACCGTCAGCGCCACGTGTCAGGGCCGGCGCGCACGGAGCACGGCGCGCGCTGCCTCGTCGACCTCGGGCTCGGCGAGCGTCCGCGCGTCGAGCAGCAGCCGCCCGTCACGGACGATGCCGAGCACCGGTGGGTCGCCGAACCGGAGCGGCGCGGCGAGCTCCTCCTCGATCGCGCACGCGGCGCTCGGCAGCTCGGCGAGCGGGAGCGCTCCGCCGCCGACGCGCGCGACCGTCTCCTCCACCTCGCCGCCGACGAGCCCGGCGAGACGCTCGGCCCGCTCGCGCACGCGCTCGAGCGGCTCGTCGAGCATGCGAAGGACGGGAATCTCTGCCCGGGCGCGCTCCGGGTCCTCGTGCAGCGCGAGTGTCCCTTCGAGCGCGGCGATGCTCAGCTTGTCCGCCCGGAGTGCCCGTTGGAGTGGGTGGCGCCGGAGGCGCTCGACCAACGCCCGGCGACCGACCACGATCCCGGCCTGCGGACCGCCGAGCAGCTTGTCGCCGGAGAAGCAGACGAGGTCCGCGCCCGACGCGATGCTGGACGCGGCGGTGGGCTCGTCCCCGACGTCCCCGAGCGAGCCGGAGCCGAGGTCGTCGACGAGCCACAGGCTCGCGTCGTGGGCGACCTGCGCGAGGTCCTCCGTCGTCGGGCTCTCCGTGAAGCCGACGATCCGGAAGTTCGACTGGTGCACGCGGAGGAGGAGCGCGGTCTCGGGGCCGATCGCGCGCTCGAAGTCGGCCGCGCGGGTGCGGTTCGTCGTCCCGACCTCGACCATCCGCGCGCCCGAGTGGGCGAGCACGTCGGGGATGCGGAAGCCGTCGCCGATCTCGATCAGCTCGCCGCGCGAGACGACGACCTCGCGGCCAGCAGCAAGCGCCGCGAGCGCGAGCAGGACGGCCGCGGCGTTGTTGTTCACGACGAGCGCGGTTTCGGCGCCGGTGAGGCGGCAAAGCGCATCGGCGACGTGGTCCTGCCGCGACCCGCGCGTCCCGGACTCCAGGTCGAGCTCGAGGTTCGAGTACGACCCGCCGACGTCGAGCGCGCGGGCGAGCGCGGCCTCTGCCAGCGGGGCGCGCCCCAGATTGGTGTGGACGATCACCCCGGTCGCGTTGAGCACGCGGCGGAGGGCCGGAGCGCCGAGCCGCCCGAGCTCAGCGCGAGCCGACGCGACGAGATCGCCCGGCTCCTCGCCGGCGCGGATGGCCGCGCGGGCGCGCTCGAGCGCGGACCGCGCGGCGGCCGCCGCGAGCGGTCGCGGAGCGGCGGCGAGCACGTCGTCGCCCAGCAGACGGTCGACCGAGGGGAGGTCGCGCAGGTGCATCGCCTCAGTCTAGGAATCGGCGAGCGCCGGAATCACCTCGCGCAGGAGCGCGACGAGGTCGCCGGCGGCGCGCGCGCTGACGGCGAGCACCTGCTCGTGGTCGATCGGCTCGGGCAGCACGCCGGCGGCCGCATTCGTCACGCACGAGAGGGCGAGGCAGCGGATGCCCATGTGCCGGGCGGCGAGCACCTCCGGCGCCGTCGACATCCCGACGAGGTCGGCGCCCACCGCCCGCAGCATGCGGATCTCGGCGGGTGTCTCGAACGCCGGGCCGAGCCACGCCGCGTAGACGCCCTCGCCGAGCGCGATCCCGAGGCGGTCGGCCGCCGCGTGCGCGAGCGCCCGGTAGGCGCTGTCGTAGGCGTCCGTCATGTCGGGGAAGCGGGGCCCGAGAGAGTCGTCGTTCGGCCCGACGAGCGGCGAGGCACCCTGGAAGTTGAGGTGGTCGGAGACGGCGACGAGCGTGCCCGGCTGGAGCGACGGGTCGATCGCGCCGCACGCGTTCGTGATGACGAGGCTCTCGATCCCGAGCCGCCCGAGGACTCTCACGCCGAACACGACCTTTGCGGGCGGTACGCCCTCGTAGAGGTGGGCGCGACCCTTCATCGCGGCGACGGGCGCGCTGCCGAACGTCCCGAGGACGAGCGTGCCCGCGTGCCCGACCGTCGTCGAGACGGGCCATCCGGGGATCTCGGCGTAGGGGATCTCGACCGCGTCCTCGACGGCGTCGGCGAAGCCGCCGAGACCGCTCCCCAGGACGACCCCGACCCGCGGAGGGACCTCGGTCCGCGCCCCGAGGAACGTGACCGCCGCGTCGAGCTCGCTCAGGCCGAGCCCTCCGCCTGTCGCTGGGTCAGTATCGACGTCACCGCGTCGACCGCCTCTTCCGGCTCGTCGGTGAGCTTGAGCAGGTCGAGGTCGACCGGCGAGACGAGCCCGTCCGCGAGCATCTCGCGGCGGATCCAGTCGAGCATCTCGCCCCAGTAGTCGGTGTCGAAGAGCACGACGGGGAACGTGCCGATCTTCCCCGTCTGGATCAGCGTCAGCGACTCGAACAGCTCGTCCATCGTCCCGAACCCGCCGGGAAAGATCACGAAGCCCTCGGCGGATTTCACGAACATCACCTTCCGCGCGTAGAAGTGCTTGAACGTGCGCGAGATGTCGCAGTAGGGGTTCAGGCCCTGCTCGTGCGGCAGCAGGATGTTGAAGCCGACGGACAGGCCGCCGCCCTCCTTCGCGCCGCGGTTCGCCGCCTCCATCGCACCCGGCCCGCCGCCCGTCACGACCGCGAGGCCCGCCTTCGCGAACAGACGTGCCGTCTCCCTTGCCGCCTCGTAGGTCGCCGAGCCCTCCGCGACCCGGGCGGAGCCGAAGATCGTCACGGCCGGACGGTCGATCTGCGCGACAGCCTGAAACCCCGAGAGGAACTCGGAGGCGATCAGCGCCACGTCTCCGGCGAACGTCTCCTGCCTCCGCTCGAGCAGGCGGCGGTCGAGCTCGCTCGGGTCGCTCACAGCCGGCTCTGGGGCACGTGCGCCGCGACCATCCCGGCGACGAGGGCGGCCGCGGTGAGGAGCGACGCGACCGCGACGACGTTCGACCGCTGTCGCGCCTTCTCGGGCGTCGAGGCTCCGGCCCCGGCGCGGAGGACTCGCCACGAGCGGAGGACGTGCCCGCCGTCGAGGATCCCGATCGGCGCGAGGTTGATGAGGTTCAGCAGGAACCCCGTGTACGCGAGCGCGCTCCAGAAGTCCGAGTCGGTCGTCTCGGCGGTCGCGAGGCACGCGAGCGCACCGATCCCGCCCGCGATCGGCCCCGCGAGCGACACCCGCGCGTTCACCCAGGGATCGAAGCGCATGTTCCGGAGCGCCACGTAGGCACCGAGGAACGGGAGGAAGACGGGCAGCTGGGGGTCGAGCCCCTCGCGCTTCGCCTCGAGGTAGTGGCCGAGCTCGTGCACGAGGATCAGGAGCACGAAGCCGACTGCGAACTTCCAGCCCCAGATCAGCGCGTACCCGCCGACCGCGAGGAAGATCCCGAAGAACTTCAGGACGGCGAAGCCGAACTTCGCGAGCGCCGTGATCACGACGAAGAGCGGCGCGAGGACACGGCCCAGCAGGGAGCGTCGCGTCCGGTCGTGCTCGCTCGGCAGCGTCGCCGGCTCCGGTGCGGTGACGGGCTCGAGGTCTCGGTCGCGCGGGTCGCTCATCCCGCTAGCTGCCCTGACCGATCCAGGCCTCGCCCCCGACGTAGAGCTCCTTCTTCCACAGCGGCACCGTCTGCTTGAGCGTGTCGATCGCCTCCTTGCAGGCCGCCAGCGCGTCCTCGCGGTGCGCGGCGGAGACCGCGATCACGACGCTCGTTCCCCCGATCTCGACCGGGCCGACGCGGTGGTGGATCGCGACGTCGATCAACCGGTGCCGCTCCTTGAGCGTGACGGCGATCCGCTCCATCTCGGCCTCCGCCATCCCCTCGTACGCCTCGTACTCGAGCCGGACGACCTCGCGGCCGCGCGACCGGGCGCGCGTCGTGCCGACGAACGTCGCGATCGCGCCTGCGTCGTCGGAGGCGACCTCCGCAACGGCACGCTCGAGGGAGAGCGGCTCCTCCGAGAGGACGAACGCGCCGCCCGACACCGGCGGGATCAGCGCGACCTCGTCGCCCTCCACCAGCACCTCGTCGCGATCTGCGTACGACCGGTTCACGGCGTAGACGAGGCCGACCGGCTCGTCGCCCAGCTCGAGCGCGCGCCAGACGTCGTCGACGCGCGCGCCATCCGCCAGCTCGAGCTCCACCTCTCGCGCGCCGCGTTGCTCGCGCAGGGCGGCGAACAACTTCACCGCGACCCTCACTCGTCCAGCGTAACCTCGGTTGCCGGACCCGGGGCGTGTCATGTTACATCTGCCCCATGGCCATCGTTCTTCCACGAGCGAACCTCAACGAGCAGGTCTACGCGACCCTTCGAAGCCGCATCCTCGCGCGCGAGCACGGCCCCGGAGAGAAGCTGAGCCTGCACGAGCTGGCCGCAGAGCTAGGTGTCTCGCGAAGCCCCGTTCACCACGCGCTGACGCGCCTTGTCTCAGAGGGTCTCCTCACTGTCAAGGCTCGCCGGGGGTACTTCGTCAGCCCGATCACGACGCGGGTGCTCGTCGAGGGCTACGAGGTCAGGCTCGCGCTCGAGCTCCACGCGGCGGACGTCACGGTCGGCACCGCCGAGGACGAGCGGATCGCCGAGCTCGGCGCACGCCTCGACGCGACCGAGGCGGCGATCTCGCACGAGGAGTGGGACACCGCGAACGCCGCGTTCCACGAGACCCAGGTCGACCTCGCGGGCAACCAGCTCCTCTCCCGCTTCTACCGCGAGCTCTCGGTCAACCTGATGATGCAGGTGATCCGCGGCGGGCACCTCGAGCAGGGCGAGTACCTCGTCATCGAGCACCGCGCGATCTACGAGGCGCTCGTCGCGCGCGACCGGGACGCCGCCCGCGCCGCGATCACCCGCCACGTCGAGACCGGCCGCCGCATCGCCCTCGAGGCGATCGAAACGGCCGGCGGTTCGCTTTAGCCCGCAAGCGGGATTCCGCAGGGGCGGAATCCCGCGCTCCGATCCCCGCCTACGGCGGGGCACACCCCTGAAGGCGTCGGCTTCGCCGCCGCAAAGCCTCCCAGCCCGCAAGCGGGATTCCGCAGGGGCGGAATCCCGCGCTCCGATCCCCGCCTACGGCGGGGCACACCCCTGAAGGCGTCGGCTTCGCCGCCGCAAAGCCTCCCAGCCCGCAAGCGGGATTCCGCAGGAGCGGAATCCCGCGCTCCGATCCCCGCCTACGGCGGGGCACACCCCTGAAGGCGTCGGCTTCGCCGCCGCAAAGCCTCGGCTACCCGAGCGGGGCGAAAGGGGAGACATAGGATCACGCCCGTGGCTGCGACGCCGAAGCGACGCGTGACCGACTCGGGGATCGAGGTGAAGCCCGTGTACGGGCCGGACGACGCGGTGGGGCCGTCCGAGCTGCCGGGCGCGTTCCCGTTCACGCGCGGCCCGTACGCGGACATGTACCGCGTACGGCCGTGGACGATCCGGCAGTACGCGGGGTTCGGCTCGGCGGAGGAGACGAACGAGCGCTTCCGGCGGCTGCTCGCGCAGGGACAGACGGGGCTCTCGGTCGCGTTCGACCTGCCCACGCAGCTGGGCTACGACTCGGACGATCCGGTCGCAGACGGCGAGGTCGGTCGGACCGGGGTCGCGATCGACTCGGTCGAGGACCTGGCGCGGCTGTTCGAGGGGATCCCGCTCGGCGAGGTCTCGACCTCGATGACGATCAACGCCCCGGCCGCGCTCTTGCTGCTCTGCTACGAGCTCGTCGCCGCCGAGCGCGGCGTGCCTGGCGACGCCCTGCGCGGGACGGTGCAGAACGACGTGCTGAAGGAGTACGTCGCCCGTGGCAACTACATCTTCCCGCCGCAACCGTCGATGCGGCTCGCGACCGATCTCTTCGCATACTGCGCCGAGCGGATCCCGCACTGGAACACGATCTCGATCTCCGGCTACCACATCCGCGAGGCGGGCTCGAGCGCGGTACAGGAGCTCGCGTTCACCCTCGCGAACGGGATCGCCTACTGCGAGGCGGCGGTCGCCGCCGGACTCTCGCCCGATGCGTTCGGAGCGCGTCTCTCCTTCTTCTTCAACGCGCACAACGACGTTCTCCAGGAGGTGGCGAAGTTCCGCGCGGCGAGGCGCATGTGGGCGACGATCATGCGCGACCGGTTCGGCGCCACGAGCACCGCGGCGCAGGCGCTGCGGTTCCACGCGCAGACGGGGGGCTCGACGCTCACGGCGCAGCAGCCCGAGAACAACCTCGTCCGGGTCGCCGCACAGGCGCTCTCCGCCGTCTTCGGCGGAGCGCAGTCGGTGCACACGAACGCGTTCGACGAGGCGCTCGCGCTGCCGACGGAGCGCTCGGCGATGCTCGCGCTGCGGACGCAGCAGATCCTGATGCACGAGGCGGGCACGACGAGCACAGCCGACCCGCTCGGCGGGTCGTGGTACGTCGAGGCCCTCACCGACGAGCTCGAGGCCAGGGCGACCGAGCTGATCGCGCAGATCGACGAGCTCGGCGGCGCCGTCACGGCGATCGAGGCCGGCTGGGTGCAGCAGCAGATCGAGGAGTCCGCGTTCCGCTGGCAGCGCGAGGTCGAGCAGGGCGAGCGCGTGATCGTCGGCGTCAACCGCTACACCGTCGACGAGCCCGAGCGCATCGAGCTCCACCGCCTCGACCCCGCGATCGAACGAGCCCAGCGCGAGCGAATCGGCGCTCTCCGCGCGCGACGTGACGCCGCCGCGGTCGAGTCGGCCGTCGTCGAGGTGCGCCGCGCCGCCGAGTCCACCGAGAACCTCCTGCCCCTGCTCCGCGACGCGCTCGCCGTGCGAGCGACGGTCGGCGAGCTCTGCGGCGCCCTGCGCGAGGTGTGGGGCACCTACGACGCGCGCTGACCGGTGCGGATCCTTCTCGTCTCGCAGATGTACCCCGGGCCGGACGCCCCGGACCTCGGCACCTTCGTCGCCGAGCTCGAGGCGGGCCTTGTGGCGCGCGGGCACGAGCTCGCACGCGCGGTCGTCGACCGGCGCGGCGGACGGATGCGGCATGCGGCACTCGCGTACGACGTTGCGACCGCTGCACGCCGTTTCCGGCCCGACGTCGTCTACGCGCATTTCCTCGTTCCTGCCGGCCTGCTCGCGACGCTCGCCGGCCGCGCACCGGCGGTTGTCACCGCGCATGGCCAGGACGTGGCGAACGCCGAGCCCTCGAGCCTGGCTCGCGCCGCGACGCGGCTGACGGTTCGCCGCGCGGCGGGGGTCGTCGCGGTCTCCGACTGGCTCCGGGCGCGGCTCGAGGCAGTCGTCCCCGAGGCGCGTGGACGAGTGGACGTCATCGACTGCGGCGTCGACCTCGCGCGGTTCGCGCCGAGACCGGCCGGCGAGGCACGCAGGGAGGTGGGTTGGCAACCGGACGGGACCGGGTTCGTCTGCGTCGGCGGCCTGACCGAGCGCAAGAACGTCCTCCGCCTCGCGCGCGCGTTCGAGCGCCACGGCAAGGGCGGCCTTGCGTTCGTCGGCCACGGCCCGCTTCGCGACGCACTCGCAGGCCGGCCTGGAATTACCCTGGTCGGCGCGGTCTCGCACGACGAGGTCGCGCGCTGGCTCGCCGCCGCCGACGTCGTCTGTCAGCCGAGCCTCGTCGAGCCGTTCGGCCTCTCCACGCTCGAGGCGATGGCCAGCGGCCGCTCGGTTGTCGCGACCCGCGTCGGCGGGCCGCCGGAGTTCGTGTCGTCGGAGGCGGGCGTGCTGGTCGAGCCCGAGGACGAGGACGCGTTGGTCGACGCACTCGACACTGCTGCCCGACTCCCCCGCCCGAACGCCGCTGCCCGAGAGGCCGCGCAGGCGCACGACGTCGTGACGCAGGTGGCGCGGATCGAAGACGTGCTGCGGCGCGCGGCCCCCGCCACCGCGGGGGCCGTCGCCACGTTCTAGGACTCGCTGGGCGGCTCGGCGGGCGGCGACTGCCTTTCCGTCTCCGGCTCCTCCCCGCGCCGCGAGGCTGCGGCGCGCGCGGCCTCGAAGTCGCCGCGGAGGTTCGTGTCGCCCTCGACCACGACCTTGTGCGCGATCCAGCCGAGCACGGCACCGAGCATCGGGAAGATCAGATAGATCCAGTAGTCGTGGAACTCGGTACCCACCAGCGCCGGACCGAAGCTCCGGGCCGGGTTCACCGAGGAGCCGCTGATCGGGATGATCGCAACGTGGATTGCGAGGAGGGTGAGCGGGATCGCCAGGAGGGCGGTGCCACGAGTCCGTTCGCTCTTCGTCGACTGGAGGATCACCGCCACGAACAACGCGGTCATCACGGTCTCGACGACGATCCCGGCCCAGTTGTCCGGCGATTGCGTGGTCGTGGCCGCAACGGTCGAGTCGTCGTAGGCGATCAGCACGACGAGCGAGGCGGCGATCGCGCCGAGGAACTGCGAGACCCAGTACCCGATCAGGTCGTCAGCCGGGAGCCGTCGGTCGAGGAACAGCCCGAGGGAGACGGCGGGATTGTAGTGGCCGCCCGAAATCTCGCCGAAGGCGTACAGGCCGACGAGCAGGGCAAGCCCGAAGCCGAGCGCGATCTCGACGACCGCCGCCGGCTCCCCCGCTCCACCAGCGGAGACGATGGCGAACGAGCCGATCCCGACGAGGGTGAAGGTCCCCAGAGCCTCGGCCAGGTACCTCTGCATCTTCCCCATGTGCGGCGCTCCCCTTTCCGAGATGTCGGGACAAGAGGAGTCTTGCGAACGTGTCGGCGGTTTCAGCCGGTACGTGCGTCGAGGTCGGCGAGCCGGACCTCGACAAGGGGCCGCACGGCATCTTCGAGCCCAGCCTCGCGCGCGGCCGCGAGCGCCTGCTGGTAGCTCTCGCGTACCTTCTCGGGCGCGACGCCCTGCTTGAGCCGGTTGTCGCCGGTCACGAGCAGCCGCTGGATCTTCGCACGCGCGTCGTCCTCGGCGGTCATGATCGAACGGTAACGGCCGGTACCATGCTCGGCCGTGGTCTCGGTCTTCGCAGTCCTCCAGGTGATCCTCGGCGCCGGGCTCGTCACGCTGATCCTGATGCACTCGGGACGCGACGCGGGCTTCGGCGGCATCGGCTTCACGCCGACGTCGCAGGGAGGCACACACATCGTCGAGCGCAACCTCACGCGGCTCACCGCCGCGGTCGCAGTCCTGTTCGGGATCAATACCGTGATCCTGTACCGGCTGCTCGCGTAGCGCGGTCACGGCCGCCGTCCCCGCAACGCCGCTATCATCCCGAGTCCACGCGCTGGTGGCGGAATTGGTAGACGCGCAAGGTTGAGGGCCTTGTGCCCTATTGGGGCGTGGAGGTTCAAGTCCTCTCCAGCGCATGTCTCGCGGGGGAACCCCTGGTTCCCCCGCGGGCCCTCCTTGTTGGGGGCCTGGCCTCCCGGCCGGCAAAGCCCGCCCGCCGGCCTGGTGACCCGACGGACGTCGCGAAGGTTTGACGTCGTCCGGAAGGACCCGTACCCTCCATGACGAACATACGTTCGTCGACCCCGACCAGGAGGGCTTCCCCGTGTCCGCCGAGACCACATTGACCGCACGCCAACAGGAGATCTGGCAGTTCCTCGTGACGTACGTCGACGGTCACGGCTACCCGCCGACCGTGCGCGAGATCGGCGAGGAGGTCGGGCTCGCCTCGCCCTCGACCGTCCACGCGCACCTCGCGAACCTCGAACGCGTCGGGCTGATCCGCCGGGACCCCACGAAGCCCCGCGCGATCGAGCTCACCGGGCACCGCCGCGTCGTCGAGCCGACCGCCGAGGCCGTACCGCGCCTACCGTTGCTCGGGCGGGTCGCCGCCGGCGGCCCGTTGCTCGCAGAGGAGAACGTCGAGGACGTGATCGCGGTGCCGGAGACCCTCGGCCGCGGCGCCGACTTCCTCCTCACCGTGCACGGCGACTCGATGATCGAGGCAGGGATCCTCGACGGAGACACGCTCGTCGTGCAGAGCCGGGACGAGGCCCGCAACGGAGACGTCGTCGTCGCGCTCGCCGGCGAGGACGAGTCGGCGGACGAGGCAACCGTGAAGACCTTCTACCGCGAGGCCGACGGCCGCGTGCGGCTGCAGCCGGAAAACGCGGCGCTCGAGCCGATCTACGCCGACCACGTGAAGATCCTCGGCAAGGTCGTGGGGGTGTTCCGGAGCCTCTGATGACGACGGCTGTGACACCGCTCGCCCGGACGCTCGACCAGGAGCTCCTGGCTCTCTCCCGCGGCGCGAGCCTCGAGTGCCTTGCCTGCGGCGAGTTCGTCATGCGGCTCCGCGGCGTCCTCGCGTGCCCCGAGTGCCGTGCGCTCCTCGCCGACGGGAGGGAGCTACCCGAGGTCGTCTTGCCACGCGTCAACTCCGCCTGTTAGGGCTCGACGCGAGGGGTCGTCGGCGCAACGGGACGTACAATCCATGCTGCAGGCCGGGTGGCCGCGGGCGGTCTCGACCGTCCGAGGAAAGTCCGGACACCGTAGGGCAGGACGCTGGGGAAATCCCAGGCGGCGAAAGCCGACGGAAAGTGGAACAGAGAGGAGACCGCCGGCGCACACGCGTCGGTAAGGGTGAAACGGTGGGGTAAGAGCCCACCAGCACCGTGGTGACACGGTGGCTCGCCAAACCCCGTCCGGTGCAAGGCGAAGCAGGTCCCGCTGACGCGGCCCGCCGAGGGACCGGGTACGCCGCTCGAGCCTCCGGGGAATCGGAGGCCTAGATGGATGGCCATCCACGCCAGAATCCGGCTTACAGGCCTGCTACGGAAAAAGCCCTGGAAACGGGGCTTTTTCTATCGACCCGGTTCGCCGGCGACTCGTCAGGCTCGCACCGCGGCGGGCTGACTGCGGTCTCCGTGGAACCGCTCGGCGCGGTCGCCCGGCGTAGCCTCTCGGGCTGTGCCGGCTACGAGTCGCTCCGCGAGTCGACAGTAACACGGCAGGTCCGGATCAGTCCGAGCCGATGACCGCCTCGATGTCCGCACGAAGCTGCTCGGTCGCGCCGACCTTGTCGAGCAACCGTCTCGCGAAGCTGTCCGTTGTCTGTCGAGTCACGCGAGAAGCAGGTGCTCGGTGCCAACAACGCCATGACCCCGCGCAGCTGCGATCCGCTCGGCGGCGCTCAGCAGTTCCTCGACGTGTCCTGACAGCCGCGGCATCCACGGATCATGAGCGGTGATCCGACCGCGCGCTCGCCTTCAGGAGCCGATGACGAGTTGAGCGACGACCCGCAGGACTGTCGTCGCGGTGCTCGACTCAGTTAGGTGCAGCCGAACGCTGGCATTGCGCTCTTTGCGTTCGGCGCCCCCAGCCGCACTCGGTTCCAGCACGCGGGAGGACAGAGGAAGGCGCCACCGGGGGCGCAGGCGCTAGCCTCGGTGAATGGAGCGCGCAGAGCTGGTTGAGCTTCTCTACTCGGCCGCGGAGCGGTCGCGGACCGTGCGGGCGACCGTCACCCGTTGGACGGACGAGCGGCGGCTGCGCGAGCTCCTGCGCGCCCGTAGCGAGTCGCGCGACCCACCCGCGATCCCGCCCGAGGAGGGCAGCTTCGGCGAGCCACCCGACCGGGTGGAGGGGACGACCCGGATCTGGCGGGCGCGACCCGACCTTGTGCGCTGGGAGAAGCAACACCGGGCAGGCGGCACGACATCGCGCGAGGTGGTCGTCAACCGTGGAAACCAGCAGTGGGTCAACAGCGACATGGGCGGCGCGCGCTCCAGCGAGGACGTCCCGCTGAGCGGGATGTCGGCGCCGGAGGAGCGGCTCCTCGACCCCGCCCCGCTACTGGGGGGAGCTTCCGCGTCGAAGCCCTCGGTGAGGGGAGCCTCCGGAACCGACCGGCCGTAATTGTCCGCGCGGCCGTACGAGCCGGCGGACGGTCGAACGGGTTTGCGCCGTGGATCGACCGGCTCGACCTGCTGGTCGACGCGAACGCGGAGTGCTGCTGCGGATGTCCGAACGGGCCGACGATGCAGAGATATCCCGCAGCGAGATCGTCGAGTTGGCCTTCGACGAGCCACTCGCCGCCGAGCTGTTCCAGCCCCGCCCTAGGGCAACCGCGACCAGGTCTGGCAGCGACGGGTCACTGCGACGCTCGCCTGCCCCCAACGAGCGGCTACAAGAGGCTCGCCGCGACTCGCACGGCCCCGACAAGGGCGGCGACCGCGAGAAGGACCCAAACCGGGTCGGGCACGTCGTCGAGTAGCTCGAAGAGTCCGAGCGGCCGGGTGCGGGGTTCCTGCGACGCGATCGCGGGCCGGCCGCCTTCCATCTTCGGCTGCCAGCAGTCGGCGCAGGTTCCTCTGCCGACCGTCCTGGTGGATCGCCCGCAGCTGGGGCAGGTGCTGAGCTCGCCCGACGTGTCACTCGGGGCCACGGGAACGTCTCGTCGGCGCACCACGATCGACTTGCCCGACCTGTTCGTCACACACGAATGCTCGCAGACGTGCTTGTGTCAGGCCAGTCGCCGCGTCCCCCGGCCGGGACGCGGTAGCCCAGCTCAGAGAGCGCCGTAAACCTTCTGCGCGTTCTTGTCCCAGGCTGGTACGGCTCGCTCGGCGAGGACGCCGACGCCGAGAGCGGCGGCGAGGTCGGGTCGCTGGTCGATGAAGCGCGTGACGATTGCGTCGGACTCGGGGTGCCCGTCGCCCGGCCGGCTCACGGGCTTGGTGAGCTTGACCATGAACGAGAGGCGCTGCTCGGTTGTCGCGTCGGGGCCAGACGCGCTCGACGCGGCACACGTAGGCAGCTTCGATCTCCGGCGACGTGGTGCAGAAACCGCTCAGGGCGGCTCGGAGCTCCGGCGACAGGTCACCCGGGGCTGTGTGCAGGAGGCGCTGCTGGTGGTGTGGCTGGCCAGCGTGGACTGGTGCAGCGTACTCCGTCGCCTTACGCCGGCCGACGCGATATCGTGGCAAGTGAGGCTTGTTCGAACCGTGCGGGAACGTCGTCTGGGCTCACGGTGTAGGAGCGGTATGAAGGGCTTCGTATTGGCCGTGGTCGTGGTGCTCGTCGCAGCCAGTGGCGCGGCGGCGAAGCCTGCGAAGTTCGGTGTCTCGCTCCGGGTCGCGCCGGTCGCTCCGCGCTCCGGCGAGTGGGCGCGTGTCGTCATCCGCGCCTCCGAGGCCCAGGACGCAGGTTGCCGTCTGCGCCTGGTCGCGGTCGCGCCGGGAGTCGATCGCTACCGTGCGCTCGACGCGTTCGTGATCGGCGGCTATACGGTCAGCGGGCCGACCGGCCCCTCGTTCCACCGGCTTCGAGCGACGCCGCGGCTGGGCTTCCTCGCCCCCACGAAGCGGTCTGGTCCTACGGCGTGGCGGGCGAAGATCAAGTTCCCCCGCTCGGGTCGATGGCAGCTCGTCGTCCCGAACTGGTGCGCAGAGGGCTACGCAGCACGCCAGCCCGCCGTACGGGCCGTCTCGGTTCGCTAGAGGTATGAGCCAGCCGACGGCTCATCTCCCGTCGGTGGCCGAACGCCGGCTCGCCGTCTCGGCGCTGGCGATCGCCCTCGTGCTCGTCGGGGCAGGGTCGCTCTCTGCTGCGACCGGCCAGAGGCTGGGTGTCGGAAACGACGGCGATTGCGACGGCGCGCTGGCCGAATCGGTCGTGAGGACGTTTCTGGCGGCGCTCGCGCGCGATGACGTCTCGGCGGTCGACGCGGTGTTCGCGCCCGAGCCGAGCTTCGGCTGGTATTCGACGACCGCCCCCGGTGCGCGGAGGACGCGGGTCGCGGCGGACCGTTCCTCGCTCGCGCTGTACTTCGGCAAGCGGGTCGTTCAGCACGAGCGGATGCGCATTACGAAGCGCCACGGAGGCGCGGACGCATCGCGGGGGACGGCATATCTCAACGGGCAGCTGCTGAGGAGCGCACGCGATCTGAGGCGGGCCCGGTTCAACTTCAAGACAGCGGTGCTGTGCTCCGCGCCGCCGCAGATCATCGTCTGGAGCATGGCCCGCGATACCTCGACACCAAAGCCACGGAACGGATGACCCGACGATCGCTCTCCCGCGCCGCAGCGGTCGCCCAGCCCCAGCGCGTGCTTGAGACCCTCCGCCTCGCCCCGCGCAGGTAGCGCCTACCGGGCTGGCGATGCCAGACGAGGCAGCAACACAGGGACTAAACAGAATACGGTCGCGCGTGATCGATGAGGTGATGGGTCGGGGTCGGACACGGCGGGCTGTGGAGTTGCTGTACCGGGAGCGGTTCCCTCGGTTCGAGCAGGTCGCTCGCGCGATCACGGTCGATCGGGAGCTCGCGCGTGAGGCGGTGCAGGACGCGTTCGCGGACGCATTGCGCTCTGCTGACCGGTACGAAGGCACTGGCTCTGTCGAAGCGTGGGTGTGGCGGTGTGTCGTGAACCGGGCGAAGCGTGCGCGGCGCGCGCCGGGCGAGCTGCTCGGCGAGCCGCCGGACGTTGCCGCAAGGAACGGCTCAGGCGACGACGAGAGCGGCCTGCGTGCAAGGGTCGCGGCTCTCCCGGAGCGGCAGCGGCTGGCGGTGTTCCTGCGCTACTACGCCGATCTCGACTACGCGGCTATCGCGGCTGCGCTCGAGGTGGAGGTCGGAACGGTGTCGGCGACGCTCAGCCAGGCGCACCGCAACCTGCGCGCGCAGTTGGCAAAGGAGGCGAGATGACGGCGATCGAGCTCGATCCGGTGCTGGCCGAAGGGCTCGCAAAGCTGGTGCCGCTCGACGAGTCGGCACGGGGAAACTGGAGCGACGTCGAGCGGCGCGCGAACGCTCGCTCAGGCAGGCGACGGTCGCCTCGGCTGCGGCTGGTGCTGGCCGTTCTCGCTCTCGTGGTGGCCTTCGTGCTGGTCGCACCGGCGCTCGGGATTGACTTGCCCGTGCTCGACTTCTGGAAAGCGGAGAAGGCGCCTCCGCGGGTGGTCGAGGACTTCCGCTCGCTGAGTCTGGGGGCTCCTCCTGGGATGGATCCTGCAGCCTTCGCCAACCAAGCAAGAAAGGTGACGACGGTCGCGCTCTCCGACGGTGCGCACACGTTGTGGGTGGCCCCGACCCAGGCGGGGGGGTTCTGCCTGACATGGACGGACGCCGCAGGCGGTTGCGACAAGCTCGGCACCGTCCCGCTGAGCGTTTCCTGGATGGCGCGCGGTCCGGTGCCCGCCGGTGACGACGGGCTGCCCGAACTGTCGGCGACGAGCTTCACCCGACTGAGCGGGTTCGTGAACGCCGACTACGTAGATTCGGTGGAGTTCCGCTTCGCGGACGGCGACGTCGTGCGCCCTCACGTGACCTGGGTTTCCGAGCCGATCGGAGCCGGCTTCTTCATCTACGACATCCAGCGGGAACGCAGGGTGCAGCGGCCATGAGCTCGAGAGCGTCGTCGCGCTCGACGGCGAGGGACGCGTCGTGGCCGAGGACACGGGCCGTCCCACCGAATCCAGCGGAAAGCCACCCGTCGCGGCGGACCTCGGCGAGCGCACCGCTGCCGTTCGCGTCGCGACGCGCCACGGCGACGCGGTGATCTGGGAGGCACCAACGCGCTACGAGGGCCGCTGCGCCTGGCTGGAGTACGAGGGGCGCAGCCTCGCCTTCGTCCCGTGCATGCCGAAGGGCTATCCGTTCGGTGCGTTCGCGTTCCGCTTCGTGCCGACGGCGGACGACGTGCTGCTCGTCGGCTGGGTCCGGAACGATGTCGCAAGCGTGGAGGTCGCCTTCGCGGACGGTGACCGTATCGTCGTCCATCCGCAGGGCGGGTTCGTGCTCGCCGAGCTGCCGGCAGAGCATCTCATGCGAGGGCGGGAGGCAACCTCGATCGTCTCGCGCGACATGCTCGGCAGGCCGTTGCACGCGCCGTTCGACGTCAACGGCCTTGGTGGGGGGCGGTACCCCTGCCTGGCACCGCTTCCGCTCGACAGCAAGAGCTCGGGTCCGTTCTGTCTGTAGCCGTGTCCCCGCGGTCGCAACAGCCGCGTTACTTTCGTCGAGCTCGAACGAGAATCAGGTGTTTGGCCCCGCTCAGGCGGAGGAGGTCGGTGATGCACTGCGAGCGCTGTGACGGTGAGCTCGACCGGCGGTTCCGCTTCTGCCCGTGGTGCTCGGCGCCACAGCGCCTGAAGTTGGTCGCACACTTCCGTGGTCATCCGCTGATCGAGAGGCTGCCCGTGGGATTACGGGTGTCGCGATACCTCGTCGGCCGACGGCATGTCCGGCTCAGCATCTGGAACGACGAACGCGCCGTCGCGGCGATCGCGCTCGAGGAGCGCGAGGCCGCCCGGCTCGCCTCGTTCCTCGCGCTGGGCGAACCGAGGGGGCGGCATCGCTTTCGCGACGACGTGCGCGTCAGCGCGATCGCGTTTCGTCGCGAGCTGAGTCGCCGATGACCTCGCGGATCTTCTGCCTCTAGCGGTGCCCGGGCCGGAGGACACGTCGGCGTTACTTTCGGCGGGCTCGGACGAGAAGCAGGTGGTGGGCGACCTTCGCGAGCAGGCGTTCCGTCGTCACTACGACCGCATCTACCGCTACCTCCGACGCAGAACACATGACGATCACGAGGCCGAGGAGCTCGCCCAGATGGTGTTTGTCGAAGCTGCTGCGCGCCTCGACGACTTCAAGCCCGGGGCGGCGCCCGTGCTCGCCTGGCTGTACACGGTCGCGCAGCGCCGGCTGGTTGACCGGGCGCGGGCCGCGGCCCGCCGCCACGAGACGATCTCCCGCCTCGACGCAGCGCGGCTGGCTGCGGTCGAGGAGTTCGGGTACGGGGTCGATGTGGGGCGCGCGATCGGTGACGCGCTCGCGCGCTTGCCAGACAAGCAGCGGCAGGTGGCCGTGATGAAGCTGCTCGAGGAACGCTCATGGGCGGACATCGCTACGCGTGTGGGCGCGAGTGAGGCTGCGTGCAAGATGCGCTTCGCACGCGCACTGGAGGCGCTCCAGGACGATCTCGGACGCAAGGGGATCACGCCGTGACGTGGGTCGAGCGAAGCGCGTTCGCCGATCTCGAGGTCATCGAGTTGCTGTCCGAGCGGCCCGACCTGCTCGCGATCGCGGACGCAGTCGCCGCGACGCAACGGACGCGGCCGGTGCGCCGGTCGGGTCGTCTGCCGGTGCGCCTCGTGGCTGTCGCGGCCGTTTTGGCGATCGCGGTGGCGGTTGCGCTCGTCTCCCCGTGGAGCGGTCGTGGTGGGTTGGTCGACCGGGCACTGGCGGCGATCGGCTCGGGGGAGGTGATCCACGTCGTGGAGACCGCCGAGGTTCCGGGCGCGTCGGTGGTCGATCTGCGGACGGGCGCGGAGTCGCCGGTCGAGCGCACGACGGAGATCTGGTTCGACGGCGAGCGGGGTCTGCTGCGGTCGGTTCATCGGATCGGGGACACGGTGACGATCGAGACACTCGAGACGCCGCAAGGCGCCTGGACGCAGGCAGGGCGCGTCTATACCTGTGCGTGGATCGCCGCGCACCCGGTCGAGGCGACGAAAGCGCGGGTCAGCTGCGACTCGAGCGGCAAGAACGGCACGACTCCCCGGCAGATCGCGGAGCCGCGGCCGTCGCTGACGCCGGCGCTGGCAGGGTTCGTGACCGGCTACCGTGAGGCGCTGGAGAACGGTGAGGCGACACGCGACGGATCGGGCCTGCTCGACGGCCGGAGAGTCGAATGGTTGCGGTTCGCGATTGCCGGGCGTGCGAGCGCCCCGGGGCATGTCGAGCGCGTCGCCGTGGACGCGTCGACGCTAGAGCCGGTGCGGGTGGAGACGCTCGTCGATGGCAAGACGATCGACGGGGCGACAATCTCGGTCGCGGAGACGCTCCCGCGCGAGAACGTCTCGTTCGAGCGACCGAAGCTTGTGCCTCCCGGGACGGAGCCCGTCTCGAGCCGCGACATGGACGAGCAAGAGGTCTCGGTCGAGCAGGCCGACGCAGCGCTCGACGGGAGGCTGCTCGGTCTGGGGGAGTCGTTCAAGGGGCTCCCGCTCGGTGACGTGACGGAAAAGACGATCGTCTCCGGCTACGGCCCCGCATCGACCCGCGAGCCGACCCGTGCGACGGGCGTGGAGATCGTGTACGGCGGCCCGATCGATCCCGGTCTGGGGCACGACTACGTGCGGCTGCAGGAGGCGCTCGAGCCCCTGATGCTCTACAGCTACCGATTCACGTTCCAGGGGCAGGCCCCGCATCAAGGGTCGCTCGCGGTGGCGACCAGCGACGTCTACGACGCAACCCAGCCGGGCGCACCCTCGCGACGGGCGGGAACGGTGTTCGCGGGATATCTGCTCGACAAGGGCGTGTACGTGACGATCGAGGCGACGAGCAAGCCACTCCTGCTCGAGGCCGCCCGGACGCTGCAGGAGGTGACGGAGCCGTGAGCCTGCTGCGCGGCCGTGTTCGGGTCGGCGCGCTGGTCGCGCTCTGCGCACTTGCGGCCGGGCTGCTGGTTGCTGCCGGGACGGGCGCGTCGGCGGGCAGTTGGACATGGGGGACCGATGTACCGGGAGAGCCCTCGGCGGTGGCTGGGGTTCCGCCCGAGCAGCGGGTGCTCGTCGCCGAGGGCGACCTCGTCCTGGTCGCGAGCGCCCGAGAGGACGGCGCGGTCGCGATCGGCACGCGCACAGAGGCGGCTGCGCTCCAGCCGGTCGCGGAGCTCGCGGGCGACGATCCTATCGTCGTCTTTGCTGCAGCGGTACCCGGCGGGGGCCCGCAACGGCTCGTCGGGGTCGCGCGAAGCGACGTGCAACGGGTCGAGGCCGTGCTCCGTGACGGCACCACCCGCGAGCTGCCGCTCAACGAGTGGCGCGCATTCTCCTATGTCGCACCGGCTCCGGCCGAGACGGCGATTGGGCTCGTTGGGCGCTCGGGCGATTCGGAGGTCGGTGTCGTCCCTGTCCCCCAAACGACGTCCGCGCTCTCGCCGACAGCCGTGCAGCCCTGCGCGGGCTGCCCCCAGACGAACGCGGTCGCGCCGGCTGTGCCGAGTTACGCGCTGTTGGAGCGTCGCGCAGGAACGGTTCTCACCCGCATCGACCCGCGCACCCTCGCCGTGGTGGGTCGGCCGCTTCTGCTCAGTGGATACCGATACGGGCCCGCCCGCTCGCCGGACGGAACAACGCTCGCGATCGCCGCGTCAGACCGTGCGACGGTCGACCTGGTCGACCTCGCGCGGCTCGCGCGCGTCGCATCGATCCCGCTCTCGTCAGGTGAGCGGACGAGCGTGCGGGCGCTCGCCTGGCTGCGCGACGGCAGGCTCCTCGCGGTCGTGCAGAGGATGCGCCCGCCCTACGGACGCTACGTCCAGTCGCGCCAGCTCGTCGTCGTTGATCCACTGACGCGACGGGTGGTCGCACGCACACCGATCACGAACAAGCTCGCGATCAACGGCGTCGCCTCAGCCGGCAACCACCTGGTGCTCCTCCTCAAGCCCCAAGCCCCGCGGAAGAGCTCCACGATGCAGCTCGTCGTCGCCGACGCCCAGGGCAAGACACGGACCGCCGAGGTCGAGGTGGGACGCTACGGGTCGGCGCTGCGCCCCGGCGTGCTCGCGCTCGATCCGAGCGGCCGGCGCGCGTTCGTCCTCGTGTGGCCGCTCGGCCTCGACGAGGGTCGCGCCGTCGAAGTCGACCTCGACACGCTGCGGCCCCTCACCCACACGATCCGGCTCGCGGATGGCACGCCGATCCGACCGGCCGGAGTGGCGTCGTTGCAGGCCGTTCCAGCCGGAGAGGGGCACGTCGCCGCGACCGACATCATCCCCGGTCACGATGGCAGGTCCGCAGGCGGGGTCTTTCTGCTCGACACCCACACGTGGGTCGCGCGCCTCCTCGACCCGCGCGCCCACCAACTCGCCTACCGCGACGACCATGTGTTCACCTTCGGGCCCGACAACCTCGGCAGCCGCGGCGGGATCGGCGTCACCGCATACGACCTCGACGGCCACCGCATCTTCCACGCCTACGGCGAGCGCAGCTTCGCGCGCCTGCTGTTCGCCGGAACTTACGGTCACGGCCTGCCGCAGGACGCAGGAACGGGCGACGCCTTCGAGACGGCGAGCGGGGAGCGTGCCGGGAAGGTGGCGCCCCTGAACCCATTCCGTATCGAGTTGGTTCCGGAGGCCCCGCCGGACCCCCAGCGCTCTCCCGCAGCGACCGCCCCCGACGGGATCCGGGCGTTCCAACGTCCCGCGACCGCCCAGGACCGGTTGCCGCAACAGAACCTCCGCTGGTTCCAGCAGCAGGGCACGCGCCTGCTCGAGGTTCGCGAGATCGCCCGATACCGCGACGGCCGCGGTCGCCTGAACCGCCTCCTCGTTGCCCGGGGCGTCGACGCCGAGGGGCGCAGCGTCACCTGCCAGATCCTCGTGCAGGCGTACGGCATGGGCAGCGGCTGCAGTCCGTCAAACGCGTTCTTCACGCCCGGGAGGCTCGTCGCGGCAAGCGGCGGGAGGCTGATGTCCGGTGTCGTCGCCGGAAACGTCGCCAGGGTTGAGATCGTCGGCTCGCAAGGACGACGCCACGAAGTCGCGCTTACGCCGGACGGTGGCTTCATCTGGAACTGCCGCGCCTACAACGGCTGCGCCTGCGTCGTCGCCGAGCTCCGCGCCTACGACCGACGCGGAAAACTCGTCACCCGTCAGGACTGGCGCTCGCCGAGCTGCGCCAAGCGCACGCCCTCTGGCGTGCCCCAGCAGACCGTGACCCCGTACCGGTTCAGCACCCAGGGTCGTCCCGTCACGCTCCAACCCGATGCGACCCGACTGTTCAACGGCTACACCGTCGACGCGCGCCTGCTGGCGACCGAGGCCGGGCGAGCGTTCTACCGGTTGCGACGGCCGCCCGACATCGAGTGCTACGCGACCGGCAAAGCCTCCAACCTGGGCGAGATCGGCTCAATGGGCTGCCCCGGCCGACCCGGCGGCCAGCCGCTCATCGAGTTCGGAGCGTTCTCGCAGAAGCCGGGCGAGCAGCCACACGCCGACAGGCTCGAAGGATTCGCCGCCGACGAGGTCGCCACCGTCGTCGCCGTAGACGAGCACGGAAGCCAACTCGCAAAGGTGACACCGCACGCCAACGTCTACGTATTCCGCCCAGCCCCACGGAATGCACGAAAGGTCATCGCGCTCGACGCGCACGGTGACCGACTCCCTCCGAGGAAGGTGGCTCGAGTGAGCTTTCCGCCGGCGCTCCTAGGTCCCCGGCCGACACGTGCCTCGCCTTCTGCGATCAAGGCTCCCGTGCGAACCGGATCAGATCGCGGCGTCGAGATCAGCGCGGGCGCCAACGGCGTCGTCGTCTTCAGCGCCGCGGGGGCCGAGCCGGACATCGCGGCAGCCCTTCACCGGTGGGTCAGCTACGGCTGCTTCCGTGTCGCCCCGCAGCCCTGGGACACTGAGAGCGTCTTGGTGCTCGCGCGGCGCTACCAGCTGCGCCTCGCCCTGCGCATCGCCGGACTCCCTGTGCCCTTCGACGGTTGCGAGATCCAGGCCAGCTACGGGCACCGTTGGCCCGACCGCTTCGACTCGCACAGCGCCGTCGAGGTCGCCTTCACCGAACGTGGGCGACGCTACTTCGACGACCGCGCCGCCGCCCGCGACCTCGCCCTCTTCGTCCGCTCCGGCGAGATGCGACAGATTCGTCGGAAGACCGGCAGCGTGCTCTGGTCGCTGCTCCATGCCCGTTATGGCAACGCGGTCGTCCTCATGCCAACCGCATCCGCCAGCTCGCCCGTCGGGAAGATCGGCGTGTGGGTACTCGGCCCGCGGACGATCTTCTCCGAGCAGAGCCCCACCGGAAACCGGCTCGTCATCGAGCTCCGCAACGGCCGCATCGTCGGCAACAACCTGCGACAGCTCGCGAAGGTGTTCTGAGGAGCCTCGGGAGAGCCATTCATGAGCCGTGCACTCTCGCCGGGAGGCAGTTGCGCCCACCACATTGGACGGCATAGCGTCGAGGCATGAGCGGCTTCACGCGAATCTTCGGTTTCAGTGGCGATGACGACGAGCCGGACTCGCAAGAGGAGCCGCGCTGGCCGCGCTGGTACGGCCCTCCCGAGGATGAGCTCGGTGCGGTCGTCCCCCAAGGCGTCGTGCTTGCCGACTCTGGCCGCGCGGTTGTGGCTCTCTCGCACGCGGTCGTGCACTCGACAGGCACGGCGTTCGAGTTCCTCGCGATGGCACGGAGCCTGACGCGATCCGAGACGAACAGGATCTTCCACGAGCAGCACATGTTCGAAGAGCACGACCTTCCCGACTCCTTGCTGCGGATCGGGTTCGAGCTTTCGGATGGAGGTCGCGCCTCGAATCTGAGTGGCCCAGGTGTGCATCGCAGCCTCATGAGCCCGGATGCCGAGCCCACGGGACCGCTGCTTCTCCCCCACGCCGGCGGTGGGGGACAGTCCAGCAACGGCAGAGTCACGATGAAACCCGGCTACTGGTTGTGGCCGCTGCCCCCACCCGGGCTGCTGCGGATCTCCTGTGAATGGCCACTGGTCGACATCGCGATGACCACCGTCGAGATCGACGCAAACAACTTGCTGGAGGCCGCCTCACGCGCTCGGAGCCTATGGCCATAGAGGGGGCCAGCTCGCTTCGCCCCCGTCGCACGCCGGCGGCACCGCACGGACGACAACAGAGACCCTGGTACGCGCACTCGTCGGTGGGCGCCAGCAGACGCCGATCCGGTTCGGCGGCCAGAAGGCCAGTTTGGACGGGACCGATCTGAGAGCAAGGTGGCTTTATGGCGCGGAGGCACACGGTCTGGTCGCGTTCGCGCTGGCGTGTTTCGCGGCGATCATGGTCGTCACGCTCGCTCTGACCTCGGACAGCTCACGCGTCCGGTGGTGGCTGGTTGCAGTGCCGCTTTCGCAACGCTCGTCGCGTTGGCCGTGCCCCGACCTGCGATGCGCCTCGCCGCACTGGTCGTTCTGGTTGTCTGGTGCCTCCTAGTCTCCGTTGGCTTCTTCTTCGCGCCGGCGGCCCTTGCGCTGCTTCTTGCGGTTGGTGTCGACCGCCCGCGCCGACGAACCGTCCGGTGATCGCGTGATTCCCCAACATGAGGTCGGGTCGACGAGATCGGCCGAGGCAGATGAGCGCAGAGGCCCTCAGCCGAAGGCGGGGTCGAAACGTGTGCCGCAGGTCGCAAGACCGGGCGTTAGCGTGACTCGCTAGCCGAGCTTGGTCGAAACGCCGAACCGGTCGAGGATGGCTAGCGCCTTTGCCGGGACGACGCGCGGCCAGCGCCCCGCCCAGCCCAGGTCGATCAGCGCGGGGCGCCCGCGCCAAGCCGGGTAGAAGCTCCCTGGCTGGTCGGCCTGCCGGGGCCGCAGAGCGGACGCGCGGTTGCCTTCCTTGAGATAGTCGATCCAGCGCGGCCCCCAGAACATCGAGACCCTCATGCGAGGGCGCCGGGCAGCGCGCGCGGTCGATAGCCGCTCGACCACCCGGAAGATCGACGGCCAGTCCGAGATGACGACCTGGTGGGCAAGGGGTTTGCCGCTGAAGATGACGATTCGTGGCGCCGCGGCATGGGCCGAGCCAGCAAGAAGCGCAGCTGCGACCACAATCGTGGCGAAGCCGACGAAGACCGCTCTCATCTACGACCTTTCTACACCGGTCCCCCGCCATGGGTTCCGGTGGTCGGCCCGCTTCGGGCGGGAGCGTGGTCCGCCACCGGACAGACGGGCAGTTGAAGCGCACCTCGCGGCTGGGGGACGGCAGCGTGACGCGCTGTGGCGGATACAGCGCAATCCTCCGCCGGTGGGTGGCGCCGCTCGGCGTCTGTCGGACGATCGCGAGACCGTTGGCGCGTTCCGAGTAGCGTCGTCCTCCGACGTATCATTTGTCGAGATGTCCGAGGTGGCCGGGCGGGCTGTTGCAGCGCTTGCACTGCTCGGGCTGGTCGCGGTCGCGAGCACGTCGCGCTTCGACGGGGGTGGGCGGCTCGTGTCGTCCCCGGCGGGCTACGTGGTGCTCGGGCTCGCCGGCGTCGTGGCGCTGGCCGTCATTGTGTTCTGGCTGACTCTCGGCGGGTTCGCCGCGCGGGTCGACATGCGGCGCGGCACGCGCCTGGTCCTGTTCGGGACGTTCGGTGCCGTGTTGCTGGCCGCGGGGGCGCTCCTTTTCCTCCCGCCGTATCACTCGCCTGTTTCCCCGCCTGGGCGCGATCCCTGTGCGTATCCGCCCAACTACTACGCGGAGCATCACATCGACGTTGCGAAGCTCTGTGGGTCCGGGACGGCCTACGCCGGGGAGAAGACCTCCGGGGGAGGCGGCGGGGGCGACTCGACCGTGGCGCTCGTCCTCGCGGCCGGGGCCTCGCTGCTCACGCTGGTGGTGCTCGGCACGGCGGTGGTGATGGCACTGCGTCGCCGTCGTTCCCGCGAGAAGCTCGCCGCGGAGAACGCTCCAGTCCTCGAGGCGCTCGACGAGTCGTTGGAGGATTTGCGTCGTGAACGGGATGTGCGGCGGGCGATCGTGGCGTGTTACGCGCGGATGGAACGGGCGCTGGCGGGCTCGGGTCAAGGGCGGCGAGCACACGAGACGCCGCTGGAGTTCCTGCGACGGGTGCTCGAGCGGGTAGCACAGGAACCTGGACAGGTGTTGACAGAGTTGTTCGAGCGGGCGAGGTTCAGCGTCGAGCCGATGGGCGAGAGCGAAAAGCGGAGCGCGATCGCCGCGCTCGAGCAGTTGCGTGTCGAGGTGGCGAGGTGAGCCTCTTCCACGACTCGCAGATGCGCGAGCAGGGCCGTGGTGTCGGAGGAGCGACCGCTCTGCCAAAGCAGCTGCGGGCGATCGCCATGGTGGTCGTCCTGGGCGCGCTTGTGATGGCGCTGCTGGGGGTCGTGTCGCCGGAGGGCGGTGTGCGTTTCGCGTTGATCGTGCTCGTGGCGTACGCGGCGTTCGTCGTCGTGGCGCGGGTGCTGGCCCCGTTCGGGCCAGGCGGGGCCGTTCGCTGGCGGGGCGGTACCCCGCTATGACTCTGTCGGCGGTCGCTTTAGCCTTCGAGTGGGCGGTTGGCGGACAAAGACCCTTTCCTCGAAGATCCCGTGGTTCATCCTCGATAGCTACGAGGTCGGCGACGTCCTGGTCGTCACCGGTCGGCGCGTCGCCGGATCGCCACGAACGTTCCGCCAGACGATGCAGCGAGTATCCGGCCGTAACGGCCGCTGGGTCTTTCCGTCGATCATCGATCCGCCGAGCGTCGGCTGCTGGAAGCTGACGTTCCGCAGCGGGAAGGTCGTAGGTTCGATGACGATGCTCGCGCGGCCTGCCATCGCGCGGTAACCCCGGAAGCGCCGAATCGGAAGCCGCCGGATCGCACCTGCGTATCACCCGTGCGGAGCGGCTGCAGCGCGATCGAGTTCCTTCTCAACGCCGTTGGCGAGGCGCTTGAGAGTGCCGGTTCGGGAGGTGTGCTACCCCGCCTTCGCGAGGCGCCACTCGACCTTGCGGCCGAGTGCGGCGGCGTAGCGCTCGACGGTCGAGAGCTTCGCGTCGACATCGCCCGCCTCGAGCCGGGCGACGGACGATTGCGAGGTTCCCATCACCGCGGCGACTGCCGTCTGCGAGAGGCCGAGCTTCTCGCGTTGTGCGCCAAGCGCCCGGAGAAGCTCACGGCGACGAAGCGCGGCGTCGACAAGCCCGGGGAACTCGGGATTCCGAGCCGTGCGCTCAGCGATGATCTCGGTGAGAAAGTCTTCGTTCGCCGTCATTGCTAGCGCATCATAGCACTGACGGTATCTCTTTGATGAGATAGTCACTAATGTTGGCGAGCACGTCGCCGCCAGTCGGCGAGCCTCCGCTCTGCCAAACGGATCTTCTCCGGCGGTGTCCTCCGGGTCTTCTTCGAGAAGCCCTCGAGCGTGAGAAGGATCTGTGAGCGACGGCCTTCCGTCGCGAACAGCACGCGAAAGATCTGTCGGTCGCCCTCCGCCCGGACCTCGTAGATGTCGCCCCGGAGGTGACGTGCGGCGGACAGCCCAACGTCCTGCACCTCCCGCATCGCGGCGACAACTGCGGCCGCATCGACATCCGAGAGCTCGTCGATGAACTCCTTGATCGGCCGACGGCCCGCTGTCGTCCGGTAGTCGCGCCACCGGCGGCTTCGCACGACGTTCATGCCTCAGAGCCTGCGGACTGCGGCGGACGCTCGCCGACCCATCGGAGCCGTTTGATCGCCCCGCGGAGCTCGTGTGCGTTCACGCGCGTGTAGCGCTGCGTCGAGTCGAGGTGCTTGTGGCCGAGGAGCTCCTGGATCTGCCGGAGGTTCGCACCCGCGTGGAGCAACTCGGACGCGAAGACGTGCCGGAGCGTGTGCGGGGTTACGCGCTTGCGCTGGTTGACGCCGCTTGCGTCGACGTAATGACGGAAGACCTGGCCGAGCTGCGTGTAGTGGAGCCGGTTGCCCTGCACGCCCACGAACAGCGCCTGCTCAGCCAGCGGGACGCGCGTCGCGTAGTACTCCGCAAACAGGGGCGCGAGCGCCGGATGGATCGGGATCGTCCGCTGCCTGCCGCCCTTTGCCTTGCGGATCCGCAGCAGCCGGCGCGAGAGGTCGACGTCGTCCCAGTCGAGGCCGAGCACCTCGCTTCGTCGCAGGCCGCCGTACGCCATCAGCGCGAGGAGCAACCGGTCTCGCTCCGCCTTGCCGTTGAAGTGACGCTCCCAGATATCTGCGCGACCGGGCTGGAGGAGCAGCCGCTCGAGCTCGCCCACGGTCAGCACGTCGGGCAGCGCCTCGGGCTTCTTCGGCGTTCGTAGCGGAAGCGCAGGGTCGCGCAGCAGCCGCTCCTCCTCGACCAGGAAGCGAAAGAAGCACTTGAGCGCCGCCGTCGTCCGCGCCTGGCTCGAGACCGCCGGGCGGCGTTTCTGTTCTTCGGCGAGGAACGCCCGCAGGTGCGTCACCTTCACGTCGACGAGCGCGATCCCCTCACTCTGCAGGTAATCCAGGCATGCCGAAACGTCCCGCTTGTACGCCGAGCAAGTCATCGGGGCAAGACGCCGCTCCGACTCGCAAAAGCGCAGGAAATCGGTCAGTTCCTTGCTCGTCTCTCCGTTCACTCGTCCTCCTTTGGGCAGCCTTCCGGCCCCCGCTGGGGCGAGCACTGGAGTACTCCGGCTTACAGGCCTGCTACCGGAAAGCCCCGCGCATGCGGGGCTTTCCTAGCTCTTCCGATGACGCGGCGCGGCGGCGCGCCCGACCGTCCACGTGCCCGGTACCGGCGACCACGTGCCCGGTACCGGCAAGAGGACCAATCCGGCAGGCTCCGCACTCCGTACCTCCTCCTGGACGGACAACAGGAAGGAGACTCGGTGAGGGACAAGGGACATACGACGACGTTCACCGGCGGTCGGCTTGGCGCCGTGGCGATAGGGCTCCTGGGACTGGCGTTCTTGCTCGCGTGGTTGATGCTGTCTCCGCAGGCGGGCGCCGCCGCCCAGCGCTCCACCGCGAGCGCGAGCACCATCGGCGTCGCGAAGACGCCACTCGGCAAGATCGTGGTCGACAGCCGCGGCCGCTCGCTGTACCTGTTCGAGGCGGACCACAAGGGCATGAGCGCCTGTAACGGGGCGTGCGCCAAGGCTTGGCCGCCCCTGATCGCGGTCGGGAAGCCGAAGGCCGGGCCCGGCGCCCGCGCCGCGCTGCTCGGAGTGCTGATGAGAAAGGACGGCAAGCAGCAGGTGACCTACCGTGGCCATCCGCTCTACCGCTTCTTCAAGGACACGAAGAGCGGCCAGGTCAAGGGTCAGGGTCTCGACTTCTTCGGAGGCGAGTGGTACGTCCTCACGCCCGCGGGCATCAAGCTCGAGCACGCGGCGGCGACGGACGACAACAGCTCGGGTGGCACGACCACCGGTGGCACCAACACCACCGGCGGCGGCGGTTACACGTACCCGTAACGGAACGGATCTGCCCGACGTCCGGCCAGAGCCCGCCGGACGTCGGGCAGGGCGACTCGGCGCAGCCTCTTTCACTAACCTCTAAACTCCCGAAAATGGTTAGTGAACGTGAGCAGCCGACGCGGTACCGGCACGTCGTGGACGATCTCGTCCTCCCCGTTGGGATCGCGACGCACCCGGCGCTCGACTTCTGCAACACGCTCGCCGGCTGGCACGAGCCCGGTGCGCACGACTACCTCGCGACCTATGCGCACCTCGCGGTCTGGGCACGGGAGACAGGCCTCATCGAGGCCCGGTCGACGGCCGAGACGCTCGAGCGCGCGTCCGACGATCCGCGCGGCGCAGCCCGGCAGCTCGAGCGCGCTCGTTCCCTGCGAGGCGCGCTCTACCGGGCTTGCACCGATCCGACCGACGACACGGCCTGGGACGCCGTCGCCGGCGAGGCGCGCGCGGCGGCGGCCCGAGCGGTCTTGAACCGCAGCGCACCGCCCGGGCGGCGCTGGTCGGTCGCTCCCGACGTTGGGCTCGAGCGACCGGTGCTCGAGCTCGCGCGCGAGGCGGCGGACCTGCTCGCCGGCACCGATCTGCGCCACGTGAAAGCGTGCCCCGGCACCCATTGCGGCTGGCTGTTCGTCGATCCGAGCGGGCGCCGGCGCTGGTGCACGATGGAGGTCTGCGGCAATCGGGCGAAAGCCCGCCGGCACGCGGAGCGACAGCGCGCGGCCCGCGTCGACCCGCGGCGCAGCTGACGATGCTGCGCTACGCGATCCGCCGCGTGCTGTGGACGATCCCCGTCCTGCTCGTCTGCATGACGCTCCTCTTCGCGCTGATGCGTGTGGGCGGCGGCAACTTCCTGCGCCATCCACCGCCGGCCGGGCTCTCGAACGTCGCGTGGGTCAAGTACGGCGACCCGAAGCCGGAGTCGATCACACGGAACATCGAGCGGCGACTCGGTCTCGACCTGCCCTGGTACGACCAGTACCTCCACTACGTCGGGTCGGTCGCGCGACTCGACTTCGGCCCGACGTTCACGTTCACCGGCCGCTCCGTGAACTCGATCCTGCGCGAGCAGGGCCCGATCACGCTGGAGCTCGCGCTGCTCTCGCTCGGCTGGGCGCTCGCGCTCGGGATCCCCGTCGGCGTCGCGGCGGGACTGCGTCGCGGGACGCTGCTCGACCGCGCCGTGACGACCCTGACGGCGGTGACGATGGGGCTCCCGCTCTTCTTCGTCGGCACCGTCTTCGCGTGGCTCTTCGCGGTCAAGCTCGGCCTCGTCCCGCCCTACGGCTGGGACGGGTGGCGGACGAAGCTCTTGCCGATCTTCGTGCTCGGTCTGATCCCCTTCTCCCAGGTCGTCCGCGTGCTCCGGTTCGAGATGCTCGAGGTGCTCGGCCGGGACTACGTGCTCGTCGCGCACGGCAAAGGCCTCCGCCACGGCCGCGTCGTGCGCACGCACGTCCTCCGGCCCGCTCTGATCCCGCTGGCCTCGATGCCCGGGCCGATGCTCGGCCAGCTGATCGCAGGCCTCTTCGTGGTCGAGTGGATCTTCTCGATCCCCGGTCTCGGCCGGTACTTCATCGCCGCCGCCGAGGTCGGCGACTACCCGGTGATCCTCGGCCTCACGATCGCGCTCACGGTCGCGATCGCCGCGGCCAACCTCCTCTCCGACATCGCGCTGGCCATGCTCGATCCACGACTGCGCGACGCGGAGGTGGCGACCTGACCCTTGGCGGCCGCCTGCGCCCGGGGGCTACGGTCGAAGGCGATGGCGAGCGTCGGCCTCCAGCTCGATCCCGTTCCCGAGACCCTCCTGTGGACGCTGTGGCATCGGGCGGTCGAGGCGAGGCGACCCGACCGGGTGCTCGACGACCCGCTCGCCGTGGAGCTCGTGGAGCGCATCGACTTCCCGTTCGTCGAGCGGTTCGGTGACGGCCGAAAGCTCTCTCAATGGCAGGCGCTTCGCGCCCTCTGCTTCGACAACGCCGTTCGCCGTTTCCTCTCGGATCACCCGGGCGGCACGGTGGTCGCGCTCGGGGAAGGGCTCGAGACACAGCTCTGGCGCGTCGACGACGGTCGAGTCCGGTGGGTGTCGGTCGACCTGCCGGAGGTGATCGAGATTCGCCGCGAGCTGCTTTCTCAGCACGAGCGGGTCCGGCTGGTGGGGACGTCGGTGCTCGACCCGGGCTGGCTCGACACGGTGCCGCGCGGAGCGGACGTCCTCGTCACGGCGCAGGGAGTGCTCATGTATCTCGCGCCCGACGACGTCCGCGGTCTGCTGGCGAGGTGCGCCGACCGTTTCCGCCCTGGTGCGATGGTCTTCGACGTGGTTCCGAGCTGGCTGGTGGAGCGAAGCCGGCGTGGGAGACTGCGGACGGAGACGGGATATGTCCCTCCGGCCTGGAGCTTCGGGCTCGACCGCGGCGAGGAACGGCGCCTGCGCGCGATCCCGCACGTGGCCTCGCTCTCGGTGCTCCGGCTCCCGCGCGGTCGCGGTGCAACCCACGGCTGGGTGCTGCCCCTCGCCACCCGTCTGCCGGCGGTACGCCGACGGCTCCTCTCCGTCCTCGTGGCGCTATTCGCCTAGAGGCGACTCAGGTACGCGTGAACGCGAGCAGCTCGGAGAGATACGCGTGCGCCAGGCAGACCACGGTGTCTGCGCCGCCGTAGTAGATCGTCACCCGGTCCGCGGCATCGTCGACCAGCGCGGCGCAAGGGAAGACGACGTTCGGAACGTCGCCGACCTGTTCGTACAGCTCGTGCGGCGCGAGCAGGTACCGCGCTCCGCGCGCGACGACGCGCCACGGCTCGTCGAGGTCGAGCAGCGCCGCGCCCATCGAGTAGACGAAGCCGTTGCACGACGTGAGCACACCGTGGTAGAGGACGAGCCAGCCCTCGGCCGTCTCGATCGGCGTCGGACCGGGCCCGATCTTCGTCGACTGCCAGGACCAGGGCACCGTCGACATCACGTGCCTGTGACGCCCCCAGTGCACGAGGTCGGGGCTCTCCGAGTAGAAGACGTCGCCGAACGGCGTGTGGCCGTTGTCGCTCGGCCGGTTGAGCATCGCGTACGCGCCTCCGACCCGCCGCGGAAAGAGAACGCCGTTGCGGTTGAACGGGAGGAAGGCGTTGTCGTGCTGGGTGAACGTCAGGAAGTCGTGAGTGGACGCGACACCGATCGTCGGCCCGTGGTAGCCGTTGCACCACGTGACGTAGAAGCGGTCCTCGAGCCACGTGACGCGGGGGTCGTACGCGTGGACGAACGTCTCCTGGATCTCGGCGACCCGCTCGTCGCCGGCGACGAACGCGATCGGCTCGGGGTCGATCTCCCATGCGACGCCGTCAGGGCTCCGCCCGGCGTGGATGTTCATCAGACGCGCGGTGTCGTCGACGCGAAACACCCCTGCGTAGCCAGCCTCGAACGGCACGACCGCGGAGTTGAAGATGCTGTTGGCCCCCGGCACATGATCGCGCGTGACGATGGGGTTCAGGCTGGAGCGCCAGACCACGTCGCTCGACCCGGCGGGGCGGTCCTCCCAGGGAATCCCTTGGGCCGTGTCGTCCGTGCGCCGAGTCTCGTCGGCCTGCGCCGTCACGAGGTCTCACCCACGGCGGCGACGAGATGGTCGGGCTCGACCTCGACGAGGTGGGCCGTGGTCTCTCCGCTCGTCTGCTCCACCACCGGCCGCGGCCTCGTCGCATCCCACTTCGTGTGCAGCTGCGGCACCGAGGTGAGGAGCATCCGCGTGTACGGGTGGAGCGGGTTCCCGAATACCTTCGAGGTGGCGCCGGCCTCGACGATCTGGCCGTGCCGCAGGATCACGGCGCGGTCCGAGATGTAGTTGCCGAGCGAGAGATCGTGCGTGATGAAGAGGACGCCCAGGCCGCGCTGTTTCAGGTCGCCGAGCAGGTTCAGCACGTCGATGCGGGTCGAGGCGTCGAGCATGCTGATGATCTCGTCGGCGACGAGGAGCTTGATGTCGAGCAGGAGCGCCCGCGCGATCAGCATCCGCTGGAGCTGGCCGCCGCTCAGCTGGTGCGGGTACTTGCCGAGGCAGGCGCCAGGCTCGAGCCGGACGGCGTTGAGCGCGTTCTCGACCTTCTCGTCCCACTCGCTGCGGCCGATCTCCGGGAAGAACCCCTTCACCAGCGCGAGCACCCGGTCAGCCTTGAAGATGGGGTTGTAGGAGCTGAAGGGATCCTGGAAGACCCCCTGGACGTCGGCGTAGTAGGCGTGGAGCTGGCGCCTCTCGAGCCGCGAGACGTCCTGTCCCTCGAAGGAGATCGTCCCCTCCGTCGCGCGCGAGAGGCCGAGGACCATCCGGCCGATCGTGCTCTTCCCGCTCCCGCTCTCCCCGATCAGCGAGACCACCTCGCCGGGAGCGACCTGGAAGCTGACGTCGTTGACGGCGCGCAGGCGCTTCCCGCCGAACGTGCCGACCTTGTAGACCTTCGAGACGGCGTCGAGCGCGAGCATCAGGCGGCCACCCTCCAGCATGCGACCTCGTGGCCCGGCTCGATCTCCACGAACGGCGGCTCCTCCGCGCATTTCGCGAACGCGAGCGGGCAGCGGTCGCGGAACCGGCAGCCGGCGGGCGGCGACAGGAGGGACGGCGGCTTTCCGGGGATGCCGGCCAGCCGAGTCTCGTCGAATCGGACGCCGACCTCGGGCAGGGACGAGATGAGCAGCCGTGTGTACGGATGACGCGGCGCGCCCACGATCGTCTCTGCGGGCGCCTTCTCGGCGAGCTTTCCGGCGTACATCACGAGGATCGTGTCGGCGACCTGGTACAGGATCGCGAGGTCGTGGGTGATCACGATCATGCTCTTCACGAACCCGCGGTCGCGGAACTCGACGAGGAGCTCGCCGACCGCTCGCTGGCTCGAGACGTCGAGCGCCGACGTGATCTCGTCCGCGATCAGGAGCGAGGGGTCGAGCAGGGTCGAGATGACCATCACCGTCCGCTGCTTCATGCCGCCCGAGAGCTCGATCGGATAGCGGTCGAGGACGGCCTCCGAGAGCCCGACCAGGGTCAGCCGGCGGACGAGCTCCGGCTTCACCGTGTCGAACGGGACGTCGCGCGACTCGAGCAGCTCCCGCGCGACCGTCCCGACCTTCCGCGTCGGCGTGAGCGCGCTCATCGAGTACTGCGGCACGATCGACACGTCGCGGAAGCGGAACTCGTTCATCTTCCTGTCGTCCGCGATCGGGAGCTCGCGCCCGTCCAGCTCCACGCGCCCGCCGACGTGCTTCATCCGCGCATCCATGCGGATCAGGCTCTTGCCCAGGCTCGACTTCCCGCAGCCCGACTCGCCCGCGAGCCCCATGATCTCGCCGTCCCCGATCGAGAAGGTCGCTCCGTCGACGGCCTTCACGTCCCCACGGAGCGAGCGGTAGTAGACGGTGAGGTCGTCGACGCGGAGGCTCATGTCTCCCTCAGCTTCGGGTTGAAGACCTCGTCGAGCCCGACGTTCATCACGTAGAGCCCGCCGACGAGCGCGACGATGCCGAGCCCCGGAGGGAGGAACCACCACCACGAGCCGAGCAACAGAGCAGAGGCGAGGAAGGCGTTGTTCATCATCAGCCCGAGTGAGATCGACTCGGACGGGCCGAGGCCGAGGAAGTCGAGCGATGCCCCGATCAGGATCGCGCCGCCGAACAGGAGGATGAACATCATCAGGAGGTAGGAGCTCATGTTCGGGGCGAGCTCCGTCGTCAGGATCTGCCGGGTGCTGCGCCCGCTCAGACGCGCGAGGTCGACGAACTCGCGCGTCTTGAGCGAGAAGGTCTGCGAGCGGACGGCGCGCGCCGCCCACGGCCAGGAGGTCAGGCCGATGATCACCGCCTCGGCCCAGTAGCTCTGCACGTCGAGGTAGGCGGCGACGATGATCAGGATCGCGAGCGTCGGGATCACGAGGACGACGTTCGTGAGCATGTTGAGCACGTCGTCGATCCAGCCGCCGCGATAGCCGGCCGTGAACCCGACACCCGCTCCGAGCACCCACGCGATCCCGCCGCCGAGACTGCCGACGAGGAACGCCGCGCGGAGGCCGTAGACGAACTGGGAGTAGACGTCCTGGCCGTACGACGTCGTCCCGAACCAGTACTCCGACGATGGGGGCTGGTCGGTCGGCCCCGTGAACGCGAGTGGGGCGTTGGCCGTGAGCAGGGGGCCGACGAGGGCGACGAGGAGGCACGCGAGGACGATCGTCGCGCCCGCGACGAACTTCCAGTTGCGCAGGGCGAAGTGCAGGAACTCGGAATGGACGTGCGGGGCGACCGGGACGCCGGGCTCGGACAGGGCCGGTGCGCCGGTCGCCGGGCCGGCGACGGTCTCTCCGGCGACGGCGACACCGGGCTGCGGGGGCTCGGAGACCGACATCAGCTGCCCTGCATCCCGATCCGCGTCCGCGGATCGATGACAACGTAGGCGATGTCGATCACGAAGTTCGCGATCAGGACGCCGGTGATGAGGAAGAGGAAGATTCCCTGGATCAGGAAGTAGTCGCGGTTCTGGATCGCGCTCAGCGTCAGCGTGCCGAGGCCGGGGTACGAGAAGACGATCTCGACCACGATCGCTCCGGCGACGACGGCGCCGAGGGCGAGCGCGAGGCCAGTGACCTGGGGCAGCAGCGCATTGCGGTACGCGTACTTGCGCACGAGCTTGGACGGCGCGCCGAGCGCCGCCAGGTAGTTCGAGTAGTCCGATTCGAGCTCGTAGATGATCAGGTTCCGCATCCCGATCGCCCAGCCGCCGAACGCGACGAGGAACAGCGCCGAGAACGGCAGGATCCAGTGGTACAGGAAGCTCAGCACGAACTCGAGCGACCATGCGGGCTGGATGTCGAAGGCGTACGCGCCCGAGACCGGGAAGATCGCCCATGTCGACGCGAAGAGCCATGCGAGCACGATCCCGAGCCACATCTGTGGCGTCGCGGTGAGGACGTAGCTCGCGGGGAGCACCGTGTTGTCGAGCACCTTGCGGCGCGCGGCCAGCGCACCGACCTTGTTACCCGCCCAGAAGCTGAGCAGGATCGCCGGCACGAGCAGCGCGAGCGTATACGGCAGAGCGCTCATGATCAGCTCGGAGATCGGCGTCGGGAAGTTCGTGATGCTGACCCCGAGGTCGCCGTGGAACAGCGCGGCCCAGAAGTTCAGGTACTGCTGCCAGAGTGGGACGTCGAAGCCGAACGCCTGGGAGTAGTACCCGGAGAGCGCCTGTTCGGCGCCCGGCTGCGCGTGCATCCGGGACAGCAGCCCCTCGACCGGGTCGCCCGGCATGAAGCGCGGGATCGCCCAGTCGATCGTGACCGCGACGAAGAACGTGAGGAGGTAGATCGCGGCCTTCCGTGCGAGATAGCGCAGCACTCAGACCCCTCCCACCGTCGGTCCCCGATCGAAGGCGACCCCCCTTCCGCTTTCGTGCCGGAAGGGGGGTCGCCGGGTCATGGGTGATCGACGCTCGCGGTTCTAGTCAGCCTTCGCGGGGCGAAGGTGGGTGAGCATGTCGATGCTGGTCATCTGGAAGTAGTTCCGCCACGAGCTCGGCGTGTACTGGTTCGAGCTCGAGGACGGCCAACCCGTCCAGTACTGCGTGTTCACCATCGACCACATGCCGTTGTACCAAAGCGGAATCGCCGGGAGAGTCTGCAGGAACCGCTTCTGCAGGCTCGTCAGGATCGCCTGGTACGCCTTCGTGTTCGTGGAGGGTGTCCGGTTCAGCTTCTGCGTCAGGGCGAACGCAGCCTGGTCGGTGTATCGCTGGTAGTTCATGGTCGTCTGGTTGTCGGCGATCGGCAGGTTGTAGATGTACTGGTAGTACGTCCACGGCGTGTTGCTCATCTGCCGGTCGTTGCCGAGCACCAGGTCGAACCGACCGTGCCCACGATCGTCCACGAGCGTCGCGTAGTCGGGGTAGGCCGGCGCGATCTTGATGCCCACCTGCTTCGCGCTGTCGGAGATGACCTGGATCGCGGTCATCCAGTCCGACCACCCGTTCGGGACGACGATGCTCAGGTCGATCGCCGATCCGTCCTTGTTCTCGACATAGCCGTCGCCGTTCGTGTCCTTGTAGCCGGCGGCAGCGAGCGCTGCCTTGGCCTTGGTCGGGCTGTACGAGAACCCGTTCTGCGCGACGACCCTGTTGTCGATCCACTTGCTCCAGATCGGCAGCAGACCGGTCGGGCTCGCCTTGTTCACGAGGCCCTGGTACGACTTGTCGATGATCTGGCCGATGTTGATCGACTCGGCCAGGGCGCGCCGGAACTTCGGGTCGTTGAGCGGCTTCTTCGTCGTGTTCGGGAAGAGCCACGTCGTGTTCGCGCCGAGATGGTACGGCGTCGTCGAGAAGTACGTCTTGAACCGGCCCTTGATCGCCGACTTCGGGGCGAAGTTGTTGAACAGGTCGATGTTGCCGGCGAGGAGGTTCGACAGCGCCGCCGCGTTCGTCCCGTTCTTGATGTCGACGACGTACTGCGGGCCCACCTTCAGCCCGAGTGCCGACGTCGCCCACCAGTTCGGGTTCTTCTTCCACACGACCGTGTTCGACGCGGCTCCGACGCCGGACTGGTAGAGGTACGGCCCGGTCCCGACGATCTTCTTCGGGTTCGAGAGGTTGCCCGTCGTGATGTCGGTTGTGCTGTAGCTCTTGAAGATGTGCTGCGGCACGACCGCGACGTTGAAGCGGTAGTTGTCGAACTCCTGGAACGCAGGCGTGCCAGAGAACGTGAACACCACCTTGTTCCCGGACGCCTTGACGCTCTTCAGCCCCGTGTCCGCGAAGAGCGGGTGCTGGGGGTGCGTCGGGGACTTCAGCAGGTTGAAGCTGTAGGCGACGTCCTTCGCCGTCATCGGCTGGCCGTCGCTCCACTTCACACCGCTGCGGATCGCCATCGTGTACGTGCTCTTCGACGTCCATCCGCCACCGGTCGCGAGCCAGGGGATGAACTTGTCCTTGAGCGGGTCGTACCGGAACGGCGTCTCGTAGGCGAAGCCGACGAGCCCGGTGATGTAGTCCCAGTTCTTCGCCGGGTTGAGGTCGTTGTTCGGCGACCACTGGTTGCCGCTCATGTAGAACGTCTGCGAGCGCGGCAACGCGGCCAGCGTCTGTCCCCCGGCGCCGGCGCCACCGGCCATCAGCGCGGCGACGAATGCGGCTATGAGCGCCACCACGCCAAGGGCGCCGACTCCTCGTGCCCTACGGGTTGACATCACTCTGAGTTCCTCCTTGTACGGGCTTCGGCTGCGCCTGCCGGAGACCGATGACGCGATCGACGCCTCGCCGAATTGAGACGAAAGATCGCCCCTCGGGTTCGAGCGTCCTGGCAGCTCCGACATCGGAGTCATCGAGCGCACGCCCGCACTTCATCACTTATCCGGTTAAGTGTCAACAGTGATTCATACTGAATCTTGACCAACGGCTCGAGTAGGGGCGGTGCTCCCTCGCGTCGTGAGATCTCCTCGCTCGGTCTCGAGATCGCCGACGGCCTGACCCTCGATCGCCGCGAGCAGGTGCCCGGTCGCCGCACTGCCGTACGCCTCGATGTCGCGCGTGATCGCCGTGAGCGGCGGGTGGACGACCTGGCTGATCAGGGAGTCGTCCCAGCCGATGATCGACACGTCGTCCGGCACGGTGAGCCCCATCTGCTGCGAGACGCCAAGCCCGGTCACGGCGAGCAGGTCGCTGTCATAGAGAATCGCGGTCGGCCGTTGCCGCGACGTAAGCAGGCGCCGGGTCGCGCGAGCGCCGCTCTCGGCTGAGTAGTCGGTCTCGACGATCTGGCCCTCGAGCCCGAGCTCACGCGTCACCTGCTCGAAGGCAGACGCACGCTGGGTCGTGTGCACGAAGTCTCCGACGCCCGTGACATGGGCGACGCGCGTGTGACCAAGCGCGGCGAGGTACTGCACCGCCTCTGTCACGACCTGGCCTTCGTCGTGCCAAACCGCTGGTATTTCCTGGTTTTTGAGCGGCCCTCCGACGATCACTGCGGGGAGCCCGAGGCGGACGAGCTCCGCGACCCGAGGGTCGTCGACCCGCAGGTCGACGACGAGCACGCCGTCCACTCGGTGCTCGCCGAACCAGCGCCGATAGACCGCGATCTCCTCCTCGACATCGCGGACGAGCTGGATCGTGAGCGCAATCGAGTGCTTGGCCAGCTCGAGCTCCGCGCCGGCGATGAACTCCATGAAGAACGGCTCGAGCGCGATCGTCCGTGCGGGTCGGGCCAGGACGAGGCCGCACGCGTCCGCCCGCGCCGCGGACAGTGCGCGGGCCGCGCGGTTGGGGTACCAGCCGAGCTCCTGCGCGATCGCGAGGATCCGCTCGCGCGTTTCGTCGGAGACGCCGGGGCGCCCGTTCAGGGCATACGAAACCGCGCCTTTCGAGACGCCCGCACGCTCGGCGATGTCCCGGATCGTGACGCGGCCGCCTCGCGGATCGGGCCCGCGTTGCGGTTCATGCTTGCCACGAGCGAGCTGAGACGTATTATCCTCCTTTACCGGTTCAGGAGATGGAGACTACATTGAACGACAGAGGACACGTCTTCCCGCCTCGGTTCGCGTGGGGCGCAGCGACCGCGGCCTACCAGACCGAGGGCGCCGCGACGGAGGACGGCCGTGGCGAGAGCATCTGGGACCGGTTCACGAGCCTCCCGGGCCGCGTGGCGAACGGCGACACGGGACGCATCGCCTGCGACTCGTACCACCGCTACCCCGAGGACGTGCGCCTGATGCGGGAGCTCGGGCTGAACGCCTACCGCTTCTCGATCGCGTGGCCGCGGGTCGTCCCGGAGGGACGCGGCGCCGTGAACGAGGCGGGCCTCGACTTCTACGACCGGCTCGTCGACGAGCTCCTCGCGAACGGCATCGAGCCCTTTCCCACGCTGTACCACTGGGATCTCCCGCAGGCGCTCGAGGAGCGTGGTGGCTGGCCCGTGCGCGACACGGTCGATGCGTTCGCGGAATACGTGGAGGTCGTCGTCGCGCGCCTCGGCGACCGCGTCTCCCGCTGGATCACGCAGAACGAGCCGTGGGTGATCGCCTGGCTCGGCTACGGCCGGGGGGAGCACGCACCCGGCCGCCGGAGCGATCGCGACGCCCTGGCGGCGGCGCATCACGTACTGCTCTCGCATGGCCGCGCCGTCGAGGTGATCCGGCGCGAGCGCCCTCACGCCGACGTCGGCATCACGATCGACGTGATCCCGATCCATCCGCTGACGAGTGCCGAGCCCGACCTCGTCGCGACGGGCGAGGAGGATGGATTTCGCAACCGGTGGATCCTCGACCCGGTCCTGCGGGGCCGCTACCCGGAGGACATGTCGCGGCGCTTCGCCCGCATCCTCCCGCCCGTCCAGGACGGCGACCTCGAGGCGATCTCGGCGCCGATCGACTTCCTCGGCGTCAACTACTACCGCCGTCACGTCGTCAAGGCGGGCTCGAACGGCTCGGGGCCGGTCGTCGTCGAGATGCCCGACGGCGAGCACACCGCGGTGGGCTGGGAGGTCTACCCGGACGGCCTCCACGAGCTGCTCGTGCGGCTCCACTCCGAGTACGACGCTCCACCGCTCTACGTCACCGAGAACGGGGCCGCGTTCGGCGACACGCGCCGGAACGGCACCGTCGACGACCCCGAGCGGACGTCGTACCTCGACCGCCATCTCGGCGCCGTCGCCAGGGCGATCGCCGACGGAGTCCCCGTCGACGGGTACTTCGTCTGGTCGCTGCTCGACAACTTCGAGTGGGCGCGAGGGTACGCGCCGCGATTCGGGCTCGTGTACGTCGACTACGCCACGCTCGAGCGCGTCCCGAAGCAGAGCTACCACTGGTATCGGGACTTCATCGCCCGCCAGCGAAACCGCATCGCACCCGCAAAGACCCCCTAGCTCTCGCGCGCACCCGCGAGGCCGGAGAGGACGGGGTCCTTGTCGCTCCAGGGAAAGTTGATCCAGCGGTCGGTGCGGCGCCAGACGTACTCGCACTTCACGAGCGAGCGTGACTTCTCGTAGAGCACCGCCGTGCGCACCTCGCCCACCTTCCCCGCGCAGAACTCGCAGACGCTCTCGAGGGTGTGGCCGGTGTCGGCGACGTCGTCGACGATCAGGATGCGTGCGTCGTCGAGGTCCACGAAGTCCGGTGCCGGCGGCAGGATCCTCGGCAGCTCGAGGCGCTCGTCGACCCCGGTGTAGAACTCGACGTTCATCGTGTAGACGTTCTTCACGCCGAGCGCGTAGCCGAGCGCGCCGCCGACGAGCAGGCCACCGCGCGCGATCGAGAGGATCATCTCCGGCGCGTATCCGTCGTCCGCGACGAGCTGGGCGAGGTCGCGCGTGGCCGTCCCGAAGAGCTCCCACGTGAGGATCTCGCGCTCCTCCGCCACCGAGCGAACCTACACGACCTCCTCGAGCCACTCGCCGAGAGCCGCGCGGAGCCCGGCAAGGCCCGACCGGAGGGAGTGATCGCCCGGCACGACGGCGACCCTACGTCGCGGTCCGGCAGGTGGGATGCCGAACCGGTCGTTCTCACCCTGCACGACGAGGGTCGGCACCGAGACGGCATCCAGCTCGGGCAGTCGGCTGATCGGCGGCGGGCCGGAACGTCGGGCCGGCGGAACGAGCGGGAACGCGAGGCACAGCACCGCGGCGGCGCCGACCGTCTCGACGGTCCGGCAGGCCACCCTGGCGCCCGACGACCTTCCTCCGACGAGCAGACGGAGACCGCTCAGCTCGTCGCCGCGAAGCGACTCCACGACCGCGCGCCAGGCTGTGTCCAGCTGCGCCGCCGGCGCCGGGCTTCTCCGACCCGCGACGCGGTACGGCTGCTCCACGAGGACGACGCTCACGCCGTGCTCGAGCGAGGTCTCCGTGGCAGCGAGAAGATCGCGCGCCTCGATCCCGCCGCCGGCTCCGTGACCGAGAACCAGCCCGGCGCGCGGCCGCTCGACGAGCTGCGAGTGGGCCCGCGCAAGGCCGTGAGGCGTGTCGATCTCGCGAGCGGTCGCGCTCATCGCGCCCTGGTCCCGAGACGTGGGGAGCAGAGCAATGCGCCGGGCATCACGCCGCCTCGAAGCCGCGGATCGCCGCCTCCACGAGACGCGGGAGGGTCGCGAGGTTGTAGCCGCCTTCGAGCACGACGGCGAAGCGCGGGCCGAGCTGGGCGGAGCGACGCGCGAGCTCCTCGAACCCCTTCTCGGTGACGGCCATGTGCGCGAGCGGGTCGAGCTCGTGTGCGTCGAAGCCCGCGGAGACGAGCACCACGTCCGGGTCGAACGCGCTGACGGTGGGCTCCACGAGCTCGGAGAAGGCCGCCGCGTACTGGGCGTCGCCGGCGCCCGCGGCAAGCGGGATGTTGAGGATCGTGTCGTCACTGGTGCCCGGCCCGCCGGTGCCGGGATAGAACGGCCACTGGTGCAACGAGACGAAGAGGACGGAGTCGTCGTCGCGGAAGATCGCCTCGGTGCCGTTGCCGTGATGGACATCCCAGTCGACGATCGCGACGCGCTCCAACCCGAGGACCTCCTGTGCGTGACGCGCCGCCACCGCGATGTTGTCGATCAGGCAGAAGCCCATCGCCCGGTCGGGCAGAGCGTGATGACCGGGTGGTCGGACCAGCGCGAACCCGCCCGTCTCGACCGCGGCCACGGCGCAGCCGGCCGCGAGCAGTGCCGCCTCGTAGGAGGTCGGGCCGGCGATCGTGTCGCCGTCGACCCACGTCTCGTGCTCGAGCGAGGCGAGCCCGTCGAGATAGCCGCCGTCGTGGACGCGCTCGACCTGCTCGCGGCTCGCGGGCTCGCCCTCGCGCGCGCGCCCCGAGCGCGGCAAGGAGCACGGCGAGCCGCTCCTCGCTCTCGGGGTGATGGTGCCGGGCCAGCGGATGGAGTCGTGTCAGCGCGGGATGCGAGATCAGCTCGATGCGGCTTCCTCCAGCCGACCCGCGAGCCGGCCGAGGCCCAGCGCATCGGCGGCAGCGGCCCCCGCGCGCCAGTCGGGCTGCCGGTCGGGCACGACAGGAATCGGCGCGGTCGGGTCGAGCGTCGCGATGCTGCGGTACAGCCTGAGTGCGTCCGCCTCCTGCGAGAAGCGGCCGTCGGCGAGCATGGCGTCGAGGCTGCCGTACTGCTCGAGGAGCGCGGCCGCCGTCTTGGCGCCGACTCCTCGCGCGCCCGGGATCTTGTCGGAGGGGTCGCCGCGAAGCGCGATGAAGTCCGGCACCTGCGCGGGCTCGACGCCGTACCGTTCGCGGACCCCGGCGGGATCGATCCGGGCGAGCTCGCTCACGCCGCGCACCGGTTGGAGAATCGTGACGTCGTCGGCGGCAAGCTGGAACGCGTCGCGATCGGAGGTTGCGACGAGAGACCTCCCCTTGCGCGTGCGCTCGGAGGAGACCGCCGCTGCGAGGAAGTCATCGGCCTCGTAGCCGGCTGCCTTCGCGCACACGATCCCGGCCGCCTCGAGAAGCCCCGGCGCCAGGTCGAGCTGCTCCAGCAGCTCGGGGTCGAACTCCCGGCCGGCCTGGTAGCCGGAAAGCGCCTCGTGCCGGTACGTCGGGATAGAACAAGGTGTCCCAACCGACGAACACGGCCCGCGGCTCCTCTGCCTCCGAGAGCCGGAGCAGCATCGAGACGAGCCCGGTCAGGAGGTTGCCGGGGCTGCCGTCCGCCCGCCTGATCGAGCGCGGCAGCGCATGGAACGCACGGTGCGCGAACGAGTCGCCATCAACGACGAGGAGCGGGGCGGTCATACCGGCGCGCCGACCGCCGTCGAGCCGACGGCTTGCTCGAGACTGCCGATGGCCTCGCGCAGACGCTCGGTCGCGATCCGAGAAGCCTCGCCTCTGTCGTGTTCGGCGAGGTCGCCCGTTTCGATCGGTAGCCCGTATGCGACGCGGAGCGGACCGAGCTTGCGGAGCCGGTCGGTGCCCGCGATCGCAGCCGGGACGAGCGGCACCTCTGCGTCGAGCGCGATCCGTGCCGCGCCTGTGTGCCAGCGCGGAGCATGACGCTTGCGCGCGCCCTTCGCCCGTCGCGTGCCTTCCGGGAACATCACGACGGCATGACCTGCGCGGCAGAGCTCGGTCGCCGTGCTCATCGCGTGGATATCGCCGGCGCCGCGGTCGACGGGAAAGGCGCCGCCTGCCCGGATGACCCACCCGAGCGGCGGCCAGAAGAGCTCCTTCTTCGCCATGAAGCGCAGGAAGCGGCGCGGGAAGAGCGGGATCCCGAGCGGCCACGGATCGAAGTTCGACCAGTGGTTCGCGGCGAGGACGCACCCGCCGTCGGGAACGTGCTCACGCCCCGTGACGCGAAGCCTGAAGGCCAGTCTGAGCAGCGGCCAGGTGACCACGCCGATCACGAGGTAGAGCGCGCTGGGCCTCGGCGGGCGCGGCATCGGCGCGGAGGATACGTGCGCGCACCAGCGAAGCGGCAGCGAATCCGGCCGTTACGCTGTCACGTCCAATGCCACGCCTCGTCATCGTCGAGTCGCCCGCCAAGGCGCGCACCATCGCCGGCTACCTGGGCCGGGACTTCGTCGTGGAGTCGAGCGTGGGGCACATCCGAGACCTGCCGAGGCGGGCGTCCGACGTCAAGAAGGACGACCGGCCCCGGTTCGGCACGCTCGGGGTCGACGTCGAGCACGGGTTCGAGCCGCTGTACGTCGTGGACGCGGACAAGAAGCGAGTCGTCTCCGACCTCAAGAAGAAGCTCGCGTCGTCGGACGAGCTCCTGCTCGCCACGGACGAGGATCGCGAGGGGGAGGCGATCGCCTGGCATCTCCGTGAGGTGCTGAAGCCCAAGGTCCCCGTGCGCCGGATGGTGTTCCACGAGATCACGAAGGACGCGATCGAGCGCGCGCTCACCGAGACGAGGGACATCGACGAGCGGCTCGTCGACGCGCAGGAGACACGCCGGATCCTCGACCGCCTCTACGGGTTCGGGGTCTCTCCGGTGCTCTGGAAGAAGGTCATGCCCCGCCTGTCCGCGGGCCGCGTGCAGTCGGTGGCCACGAGGCTCGTCGTCGACCGGGAGCGCGAACGGATGGCGTTCGTCGTCGCCCGCTACTGGGATGTGCTCGGCACGTTCGAGCCCGGCGGGCTGCCAGGGGAGCTCCTCGAGGCGCGGCTCGTCGCCGTCGACGGTAGCCGCGTCGCCCAGGGCCGCGACTTCCGTCCGGACGGCGCGCCGGAGGCACGCGATGTCGTCGTGCTCGACGAGACCCGCGCCACACAGCTGGCGACCGGGCTCGAGGGTCGGTCGTTCACGGTCGAGAAGGTCGACGAGAAGCCTTACACGCGGCGGCCGGCCGCGCCGTTTCGGACGTCGACCCTGCAGCAGGAGGCGAGCCGCAAGCTCCGCTTCTCGTCCCAGACGACGATGCGCCTCGCCCAGCGGCTCTACGAGAACGGCCACATCACGTACATGCGCACGGACTCGGTGACGCTGTCAGACACGGCGCTGACGGCCGCGAGAGCCCACGCGGCACGTGTCTACGGGCCCGAGACCGTGCCCGAGAAGCCGCGTCGATACGAGCGCGCTGTCGCGAACGCCCAGGAGGCACACGAGGCGATCCGCCCCGCCGGGGACGTCTTCCGCACGCCGGACCAGCTGCGCGGCGAGCTCTCTCGCGACGAGCGCGCGCTCTACGACTTGATCTTCAAGCGCACCGTCGCCTCCCAGATGAAGGACGCGAGCGGACAGACAGTCTCCATCGAGCTCGGTGCGACGACCGAGGACGGCACCCCGGCGACGTTCCGCACCAGCGGCACCGTGATCACGTTCAAGGGGTTTCTGCTCGCCTACGAGTCGGGCCGGGACGAGCCCTCCGAGGACGACGAGGAACGCCTCCTGCCGGCGCTCGAGGTGGGCCAGGAGCTGTCGGCCTCGACCCTCGAGGCGGTCGGCCACGAGACGAGCCCGCCCGCCCGCTACACGGAGGCGAGCCTGGTGAAAGCGCTCGAGGACCGCGGCATCGGGCGCCCGTCGACGTACGCGTCGATCATGGGCACGATCCTCGACCGCGGCTACGTCTTCAAGAAGGGCACGGCGCTCGTACCCACCTTCCTCGCGTTCGCGGTGACCCAGCTCCTCGAGCGCCATTTCGATCGACTCGTGGACTACGACTTCACCGCGCGGCTTGAAGACGACCTCGACCGGATCGCCGCGGGCGACGAGGAGCGCGTCAAGTGGCTCGGACGCTTCTACTTCGGTGACGGCGACCCCGGACTGCACTCGCTCGTCACCGATCATCTCGAGGGGATCGACGCGCGCGAGGTCAACTCGATCCACATCCCCGGCAGTGACGTCGTCGTCCGCGTCGGGCGCTACGGCCCGTACCTCGAACGGGGCGAGCAGCGAGCCAGCGTCCCGGACGACACCGCCCCGGACGAGCTCACCGCCGAGCGCGCCGAGGAGCTCCTTTCACATCCGGCCGGCAGCGAGCGCCTGTTGGGCGCGCATCCCGAGACGGGCCTGGAGATCGTCGCGCGGGATGGACGCTACGGCCCATACGTCACGGAGGTGCTCCCCGAGGGCGCCGACGGAAAGCCGCACACCGCGTCGTTGTTCTCGTCGATGGCCCTCGAGACCCTTACCCTCGACGACGCCGTGCGGCTCCTGACCCTGCCGCGGACGCTCGAGGCGCCGGACGGCGAGGAGATCCTCGTCTCGAACGGTCGATACGGCCCGTTCGTGAAGAAGGGCTCGGAGACGCGATCGCTCGAGTCCGAGGACCAGCTGCTCAGCCTGACGGTCGACGAGGCCGAGGCGATCCTAGCGACGCCGAAGCAGAGACGTGGCCGAGGCGCCCCCAAGCCGCCGCTCAAGGAACTCGGGCCGGACCCGGCAAGCGGCAAGCCCCTTCTGGTCAAGGACGGGCGGTTCGGCCCGTACGTCACGGACGGCGAGACCAATGCAAGCCTCAAGCGAGGCGACGACGTCGAGGGCCTGACGCTCGAGCGCGCACTGGAGCTGCTCGCGGAACGTCGCGCGAAAGGCCCGTCGCAACCACGCCGGACGACGCGGTCACGCCGCTGAGACGGATCCCTAACCCGGGCATCCGCGATGCGTCGTACCATGAGCGAGACGTGTGCCGGGTCTGCCCGGACGCGACAGCGTATGACGGAGCGCGGAATAGGGTGACCGAGGCACACGTTGCGGGTTTGTGACACGGTTTGTCGTCTCGATCCCGTGGAAAGACCATAGGAGCGCGCATAGAGTCAAAGAGGGTTGTGCTCCGCCGACGGACGCGAAAGGACTGACACACCGGGTTGACGCAGAACCAGCTCATCGAACTGTTCGAGACCGATCAACTGAAGGCGATCGTGGAGCGCTCCGAGGAGCGCGGATGGGTCGACGCGGCCGAGCTCGCGAGCTTCGTCACCGAGCAGGAGCTCGGCTCCGAGGAGATCGAGCAGGTCACGCGCGAGCTCGAGGCGATGGGCCTCGAGGTCGGCGCGCCGGCCCCGAGCGAGGAAGAGGAAAAGGCGAAGGAGGCCGCGGAGGCCGCCGTCTGGGCGAGTGAAGCCCTTTCCGGTGCTGCCGACTCCTTGCAGCTGTTCCTTGCGGACGTCGGTCGCCACAAGCTGCTCAACGCCGCGCAGGAGGTGCAGCTCGCGAAGCGCATCGAGCGTGGCGACCCGGTCGCCAAACGCCACATGATCGAGTCGAACCTGCGTCTCGTCGTCTCGATCGCGAAGGGCTATCGCGGGCTTGGGGTGCCGTTCCTCGACCTGATCCAGGAAGGGACGCTCGGCCTCAACCGCGCCGTGGAGAAGTTCGACTGGCGGCGCGGCTTCAAGTTCTCGACGTACGCGACGTGGTGGATCCGCCAGTCGGTGCAGCGCGCGGTGGCGAACCACGCGCGCACGATCCGAGTGCCCGTGCACGTCGTCGAGCGCCAGCAGAAGCTCTCGCGCGCCGCACGCCGGCTCGAGGTGGAGCTGGGCCGTGAGGCGACGAAGGAGGAGCTCGCCGAGGCGACCGGGCTGCCGATCCAGCACGTCGAGGAGGCAATGAGCGCGGCGCACGCGTCGGTGTCGCTGAACCAGTCGGTCGGCGCCGACGACGAAGGCGAGCTCGGTGACCTCTTCGCGGATCGCGAGGCGGCCGACCCGTTCGACGAGGCGGAGGAGTCGCTCCGCCGCCAGGGCGTTCGGCGCGCGCTCGACGCGCTGCCGGAACGGGAGCGGCGAATCCTGGAGCTCCGTTTTGGCTTCGAGGGCGAGCCCTGGACGCTCGAGGCGATCGGGAACGAGCTCGACCTCACGCGCGAGCGCGTCCGCCAGCTCGAGGGCCAGGCGCTCTCACGACTCGCAGCGCTCCGCGAGCTCGCCTCGCTCGCGGCGTAACTAGACGGTCTCGACGACGAGGGTCGGTCAGGTGTCCGACTGAGGTCGGATACCGGTTGGCATGGGCGCCGTCTCGCCCCTACGCCGCTCTGCTTCGGCGAGCGCCTCGCCGTCGTACAGATGGCACTCGACGGTCGAGTCGCCCTGCTCGAGCGGTCGGGGCGCGATCGGCTCGTACCACTCGACGTCGGCGTGCTGCCCGTCCGCCGCGATCCGCCGCACGCCCTTCCAGAACGGCGCGTCCGGGTCCTCCCCACGGATCGAGTCGAGCAGCGCGACGATGTCGGCTCCCGTCTTCCCCGCCCCGGCCTTGAGCCGCACATTGGTTGCCGCCTCGTCGAGCGCGGCGAGATCGCCCATCAGCGCCTGCTCGGCTTCGTAGTCCTCCTGCGCCTGCAGCGCCCACCGGGCCTCGAGGAGGTCGCGGAGATCCCGGCTCTCCCAGCCGCACACCTCGAAGGCAAGCGGGCACCGGGGATGGAACGAGCAGCCGAGCGGCGGCCGGGCCGCGTCCGGAACCTCGCCGGGCGGCAGATCACGCGGCACCGCTCGCCGCGGATCGGGGTCGGGGATCGCCCGCAGCAGCGCCCTCGTGTACGGATGCTTGGCATCCGCGTAGATCGCCTCGGAGGGCCCGATCTCGACGATGCGACCGAGGTACATGATCGCGATCCGGTCGCAGAAGAACTTCGCCGTCGCGAGGTCGTGCGTGATGTACAGGTAGGTGAGGTTGAGCTGGCGCTTGAGGTACAGCATCAGCTCGAGGATCTTCGCCCGGACGCTCATGTCGAGCATCGAGACGGGCTCGTCCGCGACGAGGAGAACCGGGTTGAGGATGATCGCCCGTGCGATCACGACACGCTGCTTCTGTCCGCCGGACAGGTCTGACGGGTACTTGTCCATGAACTGCTCCGGCGGGTCGAGCCCGACGATCACCAGCGTCTCCTCGACGCGGCTCTTACGCTCCGCGGCGTTGCCGAGCTTGTGGATCTGGAGTGGATGCTCGACGAGCTGCTGCACCGTCATCGCCGGGTTCAGCGAGGCGTGCGGGTCCTGGAAGACGATCTGCATCTCGCGCCGGAGCGAGCGCAGGTGGCGCTCGCTCATCTTCGTGATCTCGCGCCCCTGGAACTCGACGCTCCCCTCCGTCGCCGAGACGAGCCCGAGGATCGTCCGGCCGAGCGTCGTCTTCCCGCTCCCGGACTCGCCGACCAGCCCGAGCACCTCGCCCCGATGCAGGTCGAGCGTGACGTCGTCCACGGCGCGGACGTGGCCGGCCTCGCGACCGAGGATCCGCGAGGCGAAGCTCCCGCGGATCGCGTAGTACGTCTTCAGACCGCGGATCGAGACGAGGACGTCCCCGGGCACCTACGCCTCCTCGGCGATCGCGATCTCCTCGCGCTCGAGCAGGTCACGCCCGCCGTCGGGAATCAGCTCGTCGGGGCCGTGCAGCCAGCAGAGCACGCGCCGTCCGCCGTCGAGCCGCTGCTCGATCGGATCCTGGACGGCGCAGACGGCCATCGCGCTCGGGCAGCGCGGATGGAATCGGCAGCCCTTCGGTGGATCGATCAGGTCCGGCGGCGCTCCCGGGATCGAATGGAGCGCGTCGGTCTCGAGAGAGATCGTCGAGCGGAGCAGCTCTCGGGTGTACGGGTGGGCGGGGTCACCGAACACGTCCCGGGCGTCCCCTTCCTCCGCGATCTTCCCTGCGTACATCACCGCGACGCGGTCGCAGGCCTCGGCGACGATCCCAAGGTTGTGCGTGATCAGGAGGAGCGCGGTGCCGAAGTTGCGTCGAAGGTCCGAGAGGATCGCGAGGATCTGCGCCTCGACGATCACGTCGAGCGAGGTCGTCGGCTCGTCGGCGACGAGCAGCCGCGGTCGGAGCACGAGCGCTAGCGCGATCATGATCCGCTGCCGCATGCCGCCCGAGAACTCGTGCGGGTACTGCCGGAACCGCGTCGGCGGAATTCCCATGCGCCCCAGCGTCTCGAGCGAGCGCGTGCGCACCTCCCGGTCGGTGAGCTTCGGCTCGTGCTGCTCGAGCGCCTCGCGAAAGTGATCCTCGATCCGCATCACCGGATTGAGGCGTGTCATCGGCTCCTGGAAGATCATCCCGAGATCGGGGCCGCGCAGGCGGCGCAGCTCCTTCGCATTCATGCCCACGAGGTTCTTGCCGCCGTAGAGCACCTCGCCGTCGGATGCTGCGCCTTCGGGGAGCAGCCCGAGGATCCCTCGGCCGAGCGTCGACTTACCGCAGCCCGACTCCCCGACCAGGCCGAGGACTTCGCCTTCGCCGATGTCGAGCGAGACGCGATCGACGGCCCGGACCGTCCCGCGGGGCGTGCCGTAGTACACGCGGAGGTCGCGCACCGAGACGACGGGTGTCTCCGTCAAGGGGACTCCGCGCCTTCGGTCGACTGGCTCATGTCGACCTTGACTTGCGGCCGCTTGCGAAGCACCGGATTGATCGTCTCGTTCAAGCCCTCGCCGAGAAGGGTGAGGCCGGTGACGAGCAGGACGATCGCAAGCCCGGGGAAGAGCCCGGTCCACCAGATGCCGGAGGCTGCGTCGGACACCGCGCGGCTGACGTCGTAGCCCCACTCCGCACCCTGAGTCGGCTGAATTCCGTACCCCAGGAAGCCGAGGGCGGCCAACGTGAGGATCGCGTCGGCAGCGTTCAGCGTTGCGAGCGGCGGGACGTTCTGGATCACGTTGAAGAACACGTACTTGCGGATCACCGTGAACGGTCTGGCGCCGAGCGCGCGCGCCGCCTCGACGAACGGCTCCTCCCGGATCGAGATCGTGTGGTTCCGGACCACGCGGAAGTAGAGAGGGACGTAGACAACCGTGATCGCGATCGCCGCGGAGAGGATGCCCTGACCAACCTTGTCGGCGAGCAGGAACGCGATCACGATCGCGAGCAGAAGGAACGGGAACACCAGGAGCGCGTCCATGATCAGGACGAGGAGCCGGTCGAGCCAGCCCCCGAAGTAACCGGAGAGCAGCCCGAGTGGAACGCCGACGCCGATCGAGAAGAACATCGACACGATCACGACCTTGAGCTCGGTCTGGGTGCCCCAGATGATCCGGGAGAGGACGTCGGTCGACTGCACGTTGGTGCCCATCAGGTGCTCCCACGACGGCGACGCGAGTTGCGGGAACCGGTGGCCGTTCGCCTGGAACGTGTCGAAGGCGTACGGCGCGACCACCGGCGCGAGGAGCGCGATCAGCACAAACCCGAGCGTGATGCCGGCGCCGAGCCAGAGCATCGACCGTGCCATTCCGCGAGCTTCGGCGATCGGCGCGAAGGCGCGCCGTGGCCCGGTGAACCGGCGCGGCACTCCGGCCGAAACGTTGCCACGAGCATCGGCCCGGACCGACACGTCAGTACCGGATCCTCGGATCGATGTACGCGTTGACGAAGTCGATGACGAGGCTCGCGAAGACGACGACCAGCGCGAAGACGACGATGATCCCCTGCACCGCGGCGTAGTCGCGGTTTTGCAGATAGAGGATGAGCGTGTGCCCGATACCGGGCCAGTTGAACGTCGTCTCGGTGAGGACTGCACCGGACAACAGGAGCGCGACGGTGAGACCCACGACAGTGATCACCGGGACAAGCGCGTTCCGGAACGCGTGGTGATACACGACCGAGCGCTCGTCGATCCCACGCGCCCGCGCCGCCTCGATGTAGTCGTCCTTCATGGTTCGGATCACGTTGACCCGGACGAGGCGGATGAAGACGCCGGCGGTGACGAGCCCGAGCGTGACCGCGGGCAGGATCAGGTGCTTCACCACGTCGACGAACGCGTTCCAGTCGCCGTTCCAGAGCGTGTCGATCGTGTAGATGTGGGTGTGGGTCTGCAGCGTCGCGTCGACGAGCGGGCTGGCCCGGTCCGACGTCGGCAACCAGCCGAGATACACCCCGAAGAACAGCTGGGCCATGAGGCCGAGGAAGAACACCGGCGTGGCGTAGATGAGGATCCCGAAGAGACGGCCCCCTCCGTCGATCCACGTATCCCGGTAGCGCCCGGCGAGCATGCCGAAGGTGACGCCGACGACGATCGCGACGATCATCGCGTAGAAGGTCAGCTCGAGGGTCGCTGCGCCGTTCTCGACGATGATGTCCCCCACCGAGCGACGGTCGGTGATCGTCGTCCCGAAGTTTCCGCGAGCGATGTTCTCCAGGTACTCCTTGTACTGGACGAGGATCGGCTTGTCGTAGCCGAGCCGTTCTTTGATCTGGTTGACGACCTGCGGCGGGACGTGACCGCCGAGCGACGCCGTGATCGGGTCTCCTGGCGCGACGCGCATGAGCAGGAAGACCAGCGTGAGCACGATGAAGATCATCGGCACGACGAGCGCGAGACGCGTGAGCGCGTACCGTCTGAGCGAAGTGCCTCTGCTACCAGCCATGGACGCCTCGTGTCTTTCGTGCACCGGCGCGCCGGCGCGAACGCCTTACCCTAGCCCGCCGTGAAAAGCGGGGGGCGCCCCGTGCGGGCGCCCCCCGAGGTGCTTGCGGTCTACGACTTGCTGAGCTTCCAGTACCGCATGATGAACGCGGCATCGAGCGTGCTCGGAATCCCATGGATGTTCTGCCGAGCAGCCGCGATCATGTTGCCCTGCCAGACGGGGATGATCGGCACGTCGACCGCCGCCACCCGCTGGATCTGCCTGATGACGTTGATGCGACGCGCGGTTGTCTTCGCCGCCTGCTCCGCCTTGAGCAGCGCCGTCATCTTCGGCGTGGCGTAGCCGTTCGAGGTGAAGTTGCCGTCCTGGTAGAAGGAGAGGACGTAGTTCTCGGGGTCCGGGTAGTCCGGGAACCAACCGAGCTGGAACGCGTTGTAGTTCTTGCCCAGCGCGTCCGAGTACTGCGCCCACTCCGCCGACTTCAGCGTGACCTTGAACACGCCGCCCCGTTCGAGGCCGCGCTTGATCTCCGCATACTCGTCGGCGGAGGAGTCACCATAGTGCGTCGGGGTCCACCAGACCTCGATCGGCATCGGCATCGCGATGCCGGCCTTTTGCAGCTGCGCCTTCGCCTTCGCGACGCTGGGCGCCCGACCGTAGAGCGACGCAAACGCGTCGACGTGGCCCGGTAGCCCGGCCGGCGGCATCGAGTAGAGCGGCTTCACCGTGCCGCGGTACACGCGCGACGCAACCGACTGCCGTGGCATCAGGTACGCCATCGCCCGGCGGACGGCGACGTTGTTGAACGGCGGCCGCTGCACGTTCATGACGAGGTAGCGGATCGCCGCGCCCTGGCCCTGGTAGACCTTGACGCTCCTGTTCTCGGCGAGCGAGCCGAGTTCGGTCGGCGTGAACGTCTGGTAGGCCATGTCGATCTCGCCCCGCTCGAGACCGAGCTTCATCGTCGAGGACTTCGAGTAGTAGCGGAGGATGATGCCCTCGTTCTTGGCCTTCGGGCCCCAGTAGTTGTCGTTCCGCACGAGCACTGCCTGCTGGCCCGGCGTGTACTTCTCGAGCGTGTACGGACCGGTGCCGATCTGCGGCTGGTCGTTCGCCTGCAGCTTGGTGGCCGGATACGTCGACGGGGTGATGAACCCGGCGCTCGTCGCGAGGATGTACGGCCACGTCGACTGCGGGCTCTTGAGGTTGAACGTAACCCCGTACTGGCCGTTGGTCTTGACGCTCTTGAGGTTCGAGAGGAGCGACGAGATCCCGGAGGGGTCGTTGATCTTGACGACGCGGTCGAACGACGCCTTGACGTCGGCCGAGTCGAAGGTGGAGCCGTCACTGAACTTCACGCCGCGGCGCAGGGTGCAGCGCCACGTCTTGACGGTTCCGACCGGTGCGCATTTCGTCGCGAGCGACGGAGTGACCTTCACGCCGTTGCTGGCCTGGTAGAGGTTGTTGTAGATGTTCTCGGCCAGCGTGAACGACCCGTAGTCGTACGCCCCCGCCGGGTCGATGTTCGTGACCGTGTCGGTGGTGCCCGCGACGATCGTCCCGCCCTGCGCGGACGGCGCCGACTGGCCCGCGCCCGCAACGATGGCGGCCGTCAGCAGCGCCACCAGGCCGGCGACCACACCAAGGCGCCACCGCCGTTCGATTCGACTCATGAGTTCCCCTTTCTCCTTTTCCATGCGTAGTTCAGCTCGTGGACTGGCCGTCCCCTCCTTAGGACGTCAAAGGTGCCGTGTTGGTCTGCGCGCGCGGAGAAGCTTCGACAGCTCGAAGGACTGCTGGGCACAAGGCGACGCACAGACTACGGGCGTCGCGCGCGGCGTTCAAGCGGTCCGGGCGGCCGCCGGCGGCATCCCTCGAACGAGCGACGTGACCATCCGCCGCCTAAAGCGCGCCGCACGAGAGGCCGATACGGAATCCGTGGACGCCGCGGAGCGGAGGGAGATCCTCAACCGGTATCGGGACCACAGTCGCCGGTTCGAGGCGGCTGCGGCACGCCGCGGCGCGAAGCCGACGGGGTCGGTCATCCCGTTCACACCTCCGCCGGCTCTCCGAGAGCTCGAGCAGGAGCCGACGGCCCGCGAGATCGAGGTCCTTCAGCTCGTCGCCGACGGTCTCGTGAATCGTGAGATCGGACAGCACCTGTTCCTCTCCGAGGAGACGGTGAAGTCCCACGTCCGTCATCTGCTCGCGAAGCTTCAGGCGCGAAGCAGAGCCCACGCCGTAGCCGTTGGCTTCCGGCGTGGGCTCATTGCGTAACTAGGCCGTCAATCCCCCCGTCTCCGCGGTTACGAGGCGATCCCCCGTAGGAGGGATGCCCCGACAGGACGCGGAACTGAGGATTTGACGGCGTTACCAGCCCTTCACACCAGCAGCCATACCAGCGCGAAGGAGATTGCGCACGAAGGCCTTTCGCATCGCGAACTCCTGAGTTTTTGGGAACTGACGGCGAGCCGAACTGTATACCCCGTTTGGGGGATGAGCAAATCGACGCAGAGGAACATCCCGCCCAGGACCGCCGCCTAGTCCGGTATGTGGTGGCACTGACTGCGGTCGCCATCGGCGCTGCGGTCGCTTTGATCGCCGCCGGCTATTCGGTCGGCACCGTCTGGGTACTGATCGCGTTGTGCATCGCCGCGGCCATCGCCGAGCGGGCGTCCGTGCGTCTAAGTGACGCGCTCGAACTCTCGATTTCGCCGGTCCCAACCCTCTTCGCCGCGGTCTTGTTCGGACCGCTCGCCGGCGGCATCGTCGGAGCAGCGTCCGAACTCGGTGATGCCGAGGTGTTCCATCGGGGCGCTGGACGGTCGACGCACCTCAAGTGGTTGACCTACACCAGCACCCGGTTCCTTGCAGGTGCCGTGATGGGATTGACGGCCGAGGTGGTGAGGGAGTCAATCGACGGCTCCGCGGGACTCGTAGCCGCCACCATAGTCGCGTCCACCGTCGGCGAGATCCTCGAGATCGGCTTCGCCACGCTTACGTTGAGGATTCGCGGAAAGCCAACCGCCGTCGCGAGGATGATCGGTCCACTCATGGCTACGGCGGTGTGTTTCTACGCACCGGTCGTAGCAGCTCTTGCTCTCGCCTACCACGAACTTTCACCCTGGTCGGCCTTCCTGTTCCTCGCGCCCGCACTGGCAGCTCAGCGGTTGTTCGGCATGTATCACGCACAGCGAACCCTGGCGGAGAAACTGGAGGACGCAAACGTCTCGTTCGCCGTTGCGCTCGTGACCGCGCTCGAAGCGAGCGACGCCTACACGGCGGGGCACTCACGGGCCGTCGCCATCTATTCACGCGACATCGCAGAACGACTTGGGTTGCCCGCTGACGTCTGCGAACGAGCGTTTCTCTGCGGACTCGTCCACGACATTGGAAAGGTTGGTCTGCCGGCCAGTCTGCTTGGAAAGGAGGGCCCCCTCACCTTGGACGAGCGCAGGCAGATGCAGGAACACTCAGTCATTGGCGAACGGATCTTGCGGGAGGTAGCCGCGTACGACGACGTTGCCTGGATCGTCCGGCATCATCACGAAAGAATCGACGGTGAAGGGTACCCTGACTGCATTCAGGGTGAGGAGATCCCGCTTCTCTCACGGGTGATCGCTGTTGCCGACGCGTACAACGCGATGACGTCGGATCGTCCGTATCGCGAAGGAATGCCGCCAAGGGTTGCGAGGCTTCGCCTGGCGCAGGCAGTTGAAAACCAGTTCGACACCACCGTGGTCGCGGCCTTTGAGGCGATCCTCGCAACGAGCAACGAGACGTACAGAACCGCCCAGCGGGAGGACTTCCGCCCTGGTCAGCCTTCGACGTCAGGCGAGGATGACTTGGCCGAAGTCGCGGTCGGTGCGGCTTGAGAGCGTCGATTCGCTGCGCTTAGCGCTATCGCCGTTCGTGAGCGGATCCCTAACTTGTCATAGACGTGTCGAACGTGCACCTTCGCGGTTGCGTGGGAGATAAAGAGGCGACGGGCGATCTCGATGTTGGAAAGTCCGTCGCACAGGAGATCGTAGACCTCCTTTTCGCGCGGCGAGAGCGTCGACACTGGATCGTGAACTGACAGGATATCGACGCCCATTGACTCGGCCAATGCACCGTCGTTGGCACGCGCAACGATGTATGCAGTTGCCTCGGATGTCTCGGCGCAACGTAGAAGCGCGGCGAGCAGATCTGGGCTGGCGCGGTAGCTGGTGATGACGAAGTCCACAGCGCCGGCTTCGAATGAGTCGGCGACGAGTGTCTGAATCGTTTCGTTGAGATTTTCCTTGCAGGCCTTAAGGGCTGCGATCGCACGAATGCACAAGATCAACATCGTCGGCTCAATCGCTCTGGTTGTGCCGACAATGCTGTCGGCGCATTCCTCTGCCTCAACGAGTCGGCCCATACATGCGAGAGCCAGGCCCCGCGATCCCCACACTTCGCCGCGCATTGCGGGGATCGAGCGGCTGAGGTTTGGTGGCTCGATAGCACAGGCTTCCGAGATACGTCCCGCGTGGAGCAATGCTCGGACACGCCCCGCATAGACAGCCTGCTCTCCGAAGGCGTCGGCGCAACGAACCGCGGAGCCGAGTGACTCTGAGAGCGCCTCTTGGGCTTCATCGAACCTTCTGAGCCCTACGAGCGCCGCGGCCGACATCAGGAATCCGTACGGTAGCGCGAACTCCACCCGATATTCAGCGGCTTCAGCACTCATATTCATCGACACTTCGAGTGCGCGCGCGTACTCCGCGGCAAGGTTCAACGCGCAGGAGAAAGTTGAGCCGAACGAACAGCGAAGAACAGGATCTGAAACCGTCGGTAGAAGCTCCGCGACCTCTTTGGCGTCTGCCAGATTGTCGATGCCTCCGAACCGGAGCCCGAGCAGTAGCCTCTTGTCCACGGTCTGGACGGCGTCCGTTGGGTCGATGTCTCCATCGGCTGGGCGCTCGAGCCCACGAAGCAGTTCGTACGAGAAGTCACGCTCCAACTCGATCGCCGCCGTGAGCTGCCCCCATCGCGCTTCTCTACGTTCCGATTCGTCGCGCGCCGCTGATTCAGCCGCGCGGTAGAGGGAGAGTGCCTCTTCCTCGCGCAAACCGACGTGAGCTGCTTTGCCCGCGACGAGATATGCGCGATGCCGAAGGGGCACGTCACCGTCGCGAACTACGGCCGCTGACAGCGCCTGTGCAGTGAGATCGCGACCCTGGCGTAAAGCGATTTCGGCTTGAGCGAGTCGAACCGCCGGTGTCTCGCCGGACCGAGTCACCGCTCTCGAAACCCACGCCTCGAGCGTCGGCAACCGCGCTCCATCCAGGAGCTCGCTCATTGAGTCCCATACAAGCTGGTCAACGTCACCGGGGGCACCAGCTCGTTCTGTGAGTTCAAACGCAGCATCCAACTCGCCTCGACCTCGGTAGTGCGCGCGAGCGTGCATCCACAGCTGGGCCGTTACCGCGGTCTCATCCGCCCGGACGAAGTACGACCGAAGTAGCGGATGAAAGTCCAGGTAGCGGTCGCGCTCGTCGAAGAGGCCAAGACGCAGGGACTCGTCGCAGACACTCGCGGCACGCTCGTCGCCCAGGATCGCGCCCGCTAGCTCGCGGTCGATCAGCGGCATCTCGGCGAGGATGGCGAGCGACGACCGGAGACTCGGGTCGAGACCGCGGTAGAGCTCCTCTGCGTAGAAGTCGAACAAGGTCTCCGGCAGCTCCGCCTCGGGAACGGCCGCATCAGGGGACATCGCAGCCAGGCCAATCGTCGCTGGCCAGCCCGCCGTGAGCGCAACCAGGCCCTGAGCGAGCTCGGTATGCGCCCCGTCGAAGACCTCGGACGCCTCGTCATCGGTCATCGCGAGAGCGCGCTCGGTCAGCTCGAGCACGCGGCCCGCGAGGATCTCACGGGGGGCGGCCCAGGACGGCCTGGTCGTGCCGGCGAGGAGGAGTCGGACCGGTGATCGTGAGACGATCGTCTCGACGAATGCCTCGGACGCAACGGACGCGGCGAGGTTTTCGTAGTCGTCGACGACGATCCAGCCGTCGGCCGGCCAGTCGTCGAGATCCTCCGCGAGCATCTCCGCAAGCAGGATCGCCTCGCGCTCGGGGTCGTCCGTCACTGCGAGGCGCTGCAGCAGTCGGCGGCCGGCGCCAGGCACGACGACATCGGCGGCAGCCACGAGCGCGCGTGCTACGACGGACACGTCCGCCGCGGACCGCCGCGCCCTGAACCATCCGACGACACGAGCCTCCGCCGTAGCCCATTGCTCGGCAACAATCGTCTTCCCGTACCCCGACCCCGCAATCAGCATCCGCACCCGCGCGTCCGACCGGTCGAGCGCCCCAATCAGGCGAAGGCGCTCGATGATCCGGCGTGGTCGGATCCTCGGCTTCCGTGGCTCGTCTGCCATCTGGGTGGCTCGTGAGCGTACTCCATCTACTTCGAGAGAAGAACGCCCGCGGCCGGCGTGGGCGGGCCGCGGGCGTTTGCCGTCAGCGGCTCCGTCGGGGGCGGAGCCTGACGAGGGCGGGGACGTACGGGTCCTCACCGGTGAGCAGGCGATACGCGGCGGGAATCTGTCGCCGCCGTGCAACGCCGAGCTTCACCCGCAGCACGTCGCTGTGTGCCTTCGCGGTACGCGATGAGATCCCGAGGGATTGCCCCACCTCGTCGTTCGAGCACCCGGCCGCGATCAACGCGACGACCTCGCGCTGGCGGTCGGTCAACGGCGCTTCGGGAGCGGTGATCGTCCTCGTCATGGCGACGATTCTCCAGTCCCTCGGTCGAGGGATCCATTCGTCGCCGGGCGTAATCCGGGGCGTAACCGGGTCAGTCTCCGATGCGTTCGAGGGCCCGGGCCTTCGCAGCGGAATACTCGTCCTCGGTGAGGAGATCGTCCGCGCGGAGCTTCGCGAGCCGCTCGAGCTCCTCCACGTTGCCCGGACCGGCGGGCGCGGCCCGCCACGGGATGCTCGGCTTCGGGAGCGATAGGCCGGGCACGGCGCCCTCCTCGGCCAGCTCCCGCGCGACCTGCCTCCGCGTCACCTCGAATCCGAGCGCGGCGAGGATGACGAGGATCGTGGCCGTGAGGAACCGCTCGAACGGCAGTGCCCAGACGAGAAGTAGCAACACGGCGGCGAACACCGCCCACGCGAGCGCGGGGCGAGCGAGCCACGGGCCGACCGTGTGACGGAGCCGGGTCGCGCGCTCGCCCTTGCCCGTGATCCACGCGCCGAGCGTGGCGATCACGCCCACCACCACGACGACCCAGGCGCCTGCGGCCAGACCGTCGGAGAGGATTCGCCAGAACGCCGAGACCGCCGGCCGGACGGAGTCCGACTGCGTCAGGTTGTCGACGAGGTACGAGCCCGCGACCCGGCGAATCACCAGCAACGCGATGCCGGCGATGATCAGGCCGATGCCGATCGCGCGCACCTCACGACGACGACGGCCGGGTACGAGCCACAGCGCGACGGCCCAGCACAGGATCGCCGGGATCCAGATCCAGTTCGCCACCGCCTTGAGCCCCTGCGTGACGTTCTGTGCAGTCTGGAGATTGTCGGCCTTCAGGATCGTGATCTGCGCAGCGTTCGGGGGAAGCTGTTGTTCGAGGTTGCCGAGGAAGCCGAAGCGGTCGCCAAGCTGGACGACGAGCGGACGGAGATCGAGCACGACGTTGCCGTTGGTCGTCTCCAGCCGCGGCGTGTCGCCCTCGAGCACGCGCTTCACCTGGGCCTGGGCCAGCGACGACGCGTCGACGAAGAGGCTCTGGACCCGTGGCCGGGCGAGGAGCTGCTGCGCGCCGCGGTCGATCGCCTCGCGGCCGAGGCCGGCCAAGGGGGCGGCCAGCGCCTGGAGATTGTTCGGCAGTCGCTGCTGGAGGACTCCGGCCACGTCGACGTTGGAGTAGAGCTGGTCGACCATCGTCGCAGCGACCTGGTTGCGGATGTCCTCGTTCGCGATCAGCTGCTGCGAGGTGTCGCGGAAGGTGTTGCGATCGAGCGCCTCGCGCCTGACGAAGTTCGCGAGCAGGCTCACGATGACGAGCACGACGCCGAGCACGACGAGCACTCGGGCGGTGATGATGCGAGCGCGGCTCGGCCCCGCGGGGGCCGACACGGCCGATGTGTCGGAGGGCGCCTCGGGCGTGCTCATGTGACTGACTCTCCTTCGGTCGCATGCTCGGGTTCGAGGATCTGTTCGGGCTCAACCATGACGCGACCACCGTCGCCGGTCGTGGCGGCGCCGTTGAGCTCGGCCCGCCAGCCTCGGAGGAGCGCGTTCACGGACGCCGCGCCGACGAGCGGCTCGTCGGGCATCGCCAGCTTCGCTGGATGGAGCACGAACGCCTCCGTCTGGGGCCCGCCAAGGCCTCCGTGGAAGGAGATGAGCTCCTCGAAGGCGCATCCTTCGTCGAGATCGGGGTCGTAGAACGACCCGACCATGAGGTCCGCGACGTGCGGGAACCCGTCCGTGCGGAGGAGGTGCCTGGCCGCGTTCGGCGAGAAGCTTGCGAGCGGGTCGTCACCTTCGATCCTGCCGTCCTCGAGGAAGTGCCGCCCCTTCGGGCCGATCGCGAGGGCGCCGTGCTGCTGGGAGCGGACCAGCAGCCACCCGATGTGCGGGTGCCCGGCGAGGGTGGAGAGGAGACGCGGGTGGCGCTCCTCGATCTCCTCGAGCGTCATCCGCCTGGGTTGATCCATCAGGTAGACGAGCCCGAGGTTCCCCGACGCGAGGACGACGACGTCCTCGCCCGACACGTCGTTCTTCGGGCGCTTCTGCTGTGGCCCGCGGCCGGTCGCCTCGCCGATCGCATTGCCGACGGTGCGGTCGTTCTCGTCGCCGGAGTCGAGCGACGCGACGTCTGCGGACTCGAGCGCGCCCCTGACGAGATCGTCGAGCCCGTGACCGTTGCGCTGCTTGAAGGTCGCGCCCTGCGTCTGACCGTGGTCGGAGAGGACGACGATCTCGTACGGCCGGGCCGCAAAGCGGCGCGCGCGCCAGAGGCGCCCGAACTGCTGGTCGAGCTTCCGCAGAGCCTCGAGCGTGTCGGCGCGCTCGAGGCCCGAGTGGTGCGCCACCTCGTCGTAGCTCGAGAACGTCGCGTACACCGCGGGCCGGCCGGCCATCATGTCGGTGAGGACCGACTGCACGATCAGGTCGCGCACGACGATGCACATCCCGGCCCGCATGAACGGGTAGGCGCCGCCCCGGTGCCCTCGCGGTCGCACGTCGCGGCGGATCGCCCGGAGCGCGGCCGTCCACTCGAGGAGCACCTCCCAGAAGAAGAGGACGAGCACGCGGGTGACGTTGAAGCCGTTCGCGAAGAACGTGCGGTACCCAGGGTTCGCGCGCTTCTCCGCCTCGATCCGGCTGACGGTGAGGATCACCGCGTCGGCCTGACCGGAGAGGAGGTTGCCACGGCTCGCCCCGCCGTCGAGGAGGAGCCCCTTGTCCGTCGCGTGCCGGCGCTCGAGCTCCGCGCAGTCGGCCGGCGCCGAGCACGTCATCACGGTCTGGGTCTCCTTCTCGACCCAGCGGAAGGCGGGGATGTCCTCGTTCGAGCCGAGCAGGATGCCGGCCTGGCTCGCGCCCGTTTGGGAGGAGAGGTCGGTCTCCCAGCCGGTCAGCTGGTAGCCCTCCTCGGCCGCCCAGCGGGCCATGTTCGGCGCGTTGCCGTCGCGCATCGCTCGGCGGAGCACGGGGAGCGCGAGCCCGTCGATCTCGAGGAAGAGGATGCCGGGCGCGTCCGTCTCGACCGGTTCGCCGGTCTTGCGCGCGATCCGCTGGACGACCCGGTACGACCACTCGCTGTCGTCGTCGATTCCGGCGATGACCTGGAGGACGAGCGTCACTGCAGAGGCGACCAGAGCGACGAGCAGCGCCGACCAGAAGCCGTCCACGTGCAGGTCGCCGTCCGTCAGATTGTCCGCCGCGAGCAGCATCAGGGCGTCGAGGACGAGGACGAGCAGGAAGCCGAAGACGAGCGTCAGCGGCAGGCGAAGCGCCGCGACGATGGGGGGCAGGAGCGCGTTCAGGATCGCGATGACCGCCGCGGCGGCGATCGCGGCCGGAAGCCCGTTGACCGCTGCCCCGGGCAGGATCTCCGCCGCGATGAGCAGCGCGAGCGCCGAGAGGAGCCAGCTCAGCAGGAGCTGGACCGGCCTCAGCCGGGGGCGCTCGGGCTGCCAGTGCCTGACGTCGAGCGCGGCGGCACTCATGCGTCAGCCTCCTCGCCAACCGTGTCCATCGCCTTTCCGCGGCTTGCCTTCATCTCTCCCGCCTTCTCCTTCGCGTCTGCGTACGAGTCCTTGACGAGCTTCGAGCCTCCACTCCAGCCGAAGACCATGCAGATCAACACGACGGCGAAGACGACGTTGAACGCCGTCGTGATCAGCTGCTGCCCGATCGAGTACGCCGTGGCGGTGGTCGAGCTCGTGTAGCTGTCGAGCGCGAACGCGTTGAACGCCTGGTTGACGCCGACCCCGCCCGGCGTGAACGAGAGCAGGTTCGCAAGCTGGTTCGACCCGAGCACGCTCATCACCGACCCGAACGTGACCGGGATCGAGTACGCCGCGAGGAAGACGATGATCACCAGCACCTTTGCGACGTAGCCGCCCATTTGCGGCAGCAGCACGAGCCTCGTGTACGCGCCGAGGTCGCCGAGGATCGCGGCGCCCGTCTTCGCCTTCGCCCACATGACCTTGACCCAGCGCCAGAAGATGCGAAGCAGCAAGACGATCAGGAAGAGGCCGCCGCCCACGATCATGAGCGTGACCACGGGATGGTCGACGATCGCGTCGCGCTCGTCGCCGAAGCGGAAGTCGAACGACCCGGCGACCTGCGTGAAGAGGTAGAGGTAGATCAGCGTCCCGATGACGAAGTAGAAGATCTTCTGGACGACGTAGCCGGCGAGGATCCCGGGGAACGTCGAGCCGCGCACGACGGCGACGTACATCACGAGGGTGACGAACGTCCCGACGTTGGCGGGGAGGAAGTTGTTGAGCGCCACGCCTGCCGCGTACGACGCGAGGACGGCCATGTAGGTGACCCCTCCCGGGTAGGCGTAGCGCAGGATCCCGTACCAGCCGAGCGCGGTGAGGGTCGTCTGCGCGGCCTGGAAGATGCAGCCGAGGACGATGTAGAAGAGCGAGATCTCGGAGACGGTGTCCCAGAGCTCGCTGAGCCAGCCCCAGACGTCGACGCCCGCGAGATGGAGCAGGGCGAGCAGGACAACGAGCCCGACGAGCCACGAGACGATCTTCACGACGCGGCGTCGCTTCGAGGGACGGTCGGGCGCGACGTGGCGCGCGGAGACGGCTGCCTCGGACATCGGGAGGAGCGTATAACGCCGCCCGCCCGGATTTGTCATGCGATGAGGAGCATCCGACCCGCGCAGGAGAATGGCGTAGGTGAGTCCCCGCTTCCTCGATCGGTTCTCGCATCGCGACGCCGAGCCGAGCCCGGTCACCGGCGCGCCCGAGCCGACCGTCGTCCAGATCGACGCGACCTCGCTCTCGCGTGTGTTCTCGGCGCCGATGTGGCTCCGCGACCTCGGCCTGCTGGCCTGGTTCCTCGTCGGCGTCGCCGTACTGCTGGTCGGCCTCGTCTGGCTCCTCGGCCTGACCTCGACCATCATCGTGCCCGTCACGCTGGGCGCGATCCTGGCCACCGTCGCCGGGCCGCTGGTGACAGCGCTCCAGCGCCACCGTGTCCCCCGAGCGGCCGGCGCGGCGCTCGTGCTCCTGCTGCTCCTGGCGATCGCCGTCGTGATCGCGCTGATGGTCTTCGGCGGGATCTACGAGCAGTCGGCGGAGATCAAGGCGTCGGCGAGCCAGGCTGTCGACAAGATCGAGGGTTGGTTCAACGACGCGGGCGCAGGTGGCACGTCGTCCACGGCAGCAGACGTCAAGAGCTCGACCGCGCAGACGGGCAAGGCGCTCCTCCAGGGGGTAACGGACGGGATCAAGGAGCTCACGTCGCTCGTCTTCTTCCTGACCTTCACCGCATTCTCCACGTTCTTCCTGCTGAAGGACGGCCCGTCCGTGCGTCGCTTCGTCGATCGGCACCTCGGCGTCCCGCCTGACGTCGCGTCGATCATCACGGGCAACGTGATCCGCTCCTTGAGGCGCTACTTCCTGGGGGTCTCCTACGTCGCCGCGTTCAACGCGATCGTCGTCGGGATCGGCGCGTACCTACTCGACGTCCCGCTCGCCGGGACGATCGCGGTCGTCGTGTTCGTGACGGCGTACGTGCCGTTCATCGGCGCATTCGTCTCGGGCGCGTTCGCAGTGATGCTGGCGCTCGCCTCGCAGGGAACCTCGACCGCCCTGGTGATGCTCGTCATCGTGATCCTCGCGAACGGGCTCCTCCAGAACATCGTCCAGCCGATCGCGTTCGGCGCGACGCTCGACCTCAACCCGCTCGTCGTCCTCATCGTGACGATCGGGTTCGGCGCGATCTTCGGGATGATCGGGATGGTGCTCGCGGCGCCGCTCACCTCGGCGGCGCTCCATATCAGCCGCGAGCTTGCGGGGATCAAGGCGGTCGAGGCGGCCGGCGCCGACGCGCCGTCGGCCGAGCCCGCCGCTGCCGTCTGACGCCCCTCCGCCGACCGACGGACGTCCTAGCATCCACAACTCGGACAACACAAGGGAGGCTGCATGTCCACGTTCGACCTCGAGGAGCGCGAGGCAATCGAGAGCGCCGCACGCGCCTGGTGGCTGTTTCTCCTGACCGGGCTCCTCTGGCTCCTCTTCGCGATCATCGTGCTCCGCTTCGACTACACCACCGTCAGTGCGGTCTCGATCCTCTTCGGGGTGGTCGCGATCTTTGCCGGCGTCAACGAGTTCTTCATGCTCGCAGCATCGCATCGGTGGTGGAAGGTGCTCCACGGCCTGCTCGGCGTGATCTTCATCGTGGTCGGGATCATCGCGTTCGTGCACCCCGGGGACACGTTCGCGGCGCTCGCCGCCGTGATGGCCTTCTTCCTGATCTTCAAAGGCTTCTTCGACATCATCGTCTCGATCGCGACACGCGACGAGATCTCCATCTGGTGGGTCCAGCTGATCGCCGGCATCGTGGAGGTCCTGATCGGGTTCTGGGCGGCCGGCTACTGGGGCCGCAGCGCGATCCTGCTCGTGATCTGGGTTGGCGTGATCGCGCTGATGCGCGGCATCACGGAGATCATCTTCGCGTTCAAGCTCCGCTCCGCCGGAAAGGCGGCAGGCGGAGGCGGACCGGGCACGCTCGCGGTCGCGTAGGCGCCGAGGTCAGCGACGCGGCCGCTAGGTGGGAGCGGCCGCGTCGCCCGCCTCTGCGGACGACGCCTCGAGCGCCGCGCGCGCCTCTGCGACGATCGCGCGTCGTGTTCGGGTCACCTCGGTGACGACGATCTGGAGCGATGCGGTCACGGGCACCGCGACGAGCGCGCCGAGCACTCCGAGCAACGCCCCGAAGATCGTCACGCCGAGGATCACGAAGAACGGCGAGATGTTCACGGCCTTGCCGTAGATGGTCGGACCGAGCAGGTTGTTCTCGAGCTGCTGGTAGACGAGAACCACGGCGAGCATGATCAGGGCGTCCGTGAGCCCCTCCTCCGCGAGGATCGTCGGCACGAGGATGAACCCCGCGATCGTCGCGCCGAGGTTCGGGATCAGGTCGAGGAAGCCCGCGATCACCCCAAGCGCAAGCGCGTAGCTCGAGCCGAGGAGCCACGCCGTGCCGCCCTGGACGGTGCCCGCGATCGTGGCGATCGCGAGCGCCCCGATCGCCCAACGGGAGACGGTCTCCGTGATCCGCTCCCACGTCTCGAGCCAGCGGTCGGCGTCCGCGGGCATCAACACCGCGCGAAGGACACCGCGAAGGCGGTCCATGTCGATCAGCAGGAAGAGCGCCAGGAAGATCAGCGTGAAGATCCAGAGCCCCACCGAGAACGCGTTGCCCGCGATGCCGAGGACCGAGGAGATCGCGTGCGGGATCGCGTCGGCGAGGTTCGCCGAGCCTTGCTGGACGTTCTCGGCGGCGCCGGAGTCCCCCGCCCACGACAGCTCCCCCGAGTTGCGCAGCTGATCGACGATGTCGGGAAGGCTCTTGAGGAAGTCCCGCAGCGCGCCGACGAGCGGGACGAGCAGCAGGAGGGCGAGCAGGGTCACCACGACGGTCGAGCCGAGCACGAGAATCGTCGCCGAGATCCCCCGCTTCCACTTCGTCCAGCGCACGAATGCGCGCAACGGGATCTCGAAGACGAGCGCCAGGAAGATCCCGAGAAAGACGAGGATCAGCGTGTCGCGGATCGAGATCACGGCGGCCGCGAGCGCCGCCACCGCCGCTGCCAGGAGCAGGGTGCGGAACGGGATGGTGCGCGCTGCGGCGCGCATGTCGTTCAGCGTCCGGCCTCCCACTCGCCCTCGGGCCCTGAGGCCGCGACAGCGCGACGAGACGCCCCGCTCACCGCATGTCGGCCCGGGCCCGACGCCGATCCGAGATCCAGCCGATCAGCATCAGGACGATCGCGAGCGCGAGCAAACCTCCGAAGATGCCCCACGCGACGAACGCCTTCGTGACCAGGAGGAGGATGATGACCGACACGATCGCGATCGCCACCGCGAGCGCGGCGAGCTTGATCCAGAAGCCGAACCCCATTCGCGCATCAAACAAGACTGCGCAGACGGCCGCAACATCCAGCGTCTGGTGGAGGAATCGAGCCATCGTGCGCGAGGCGGCGTTCGATGCCCTGCCGGCGTCGTATGATCGCCCTGCTCGTAAGGCATACGTCGCCGGACAGAATTCGAACTCGCGGAGCGCCGGCGCGCCCGCGACCGGGAGGTGAGATCGCGTGGTCGTCGCATCGGACTATCCGTTCCTCGACGTGTTCTGGACGATGATCATCTTCGTCCTCTGGATCGTCTGGTTCTTCATCCTCTTCCGCGTGATCGCCGACCTCTTCCGGCGGCACGACATCTCGGGATGGGTGAAGGTCCTCTGGATGATCGTGGTCATCCTGTTGCCGTTCCTCGGTGTCTTCATCTACCTGATCACGCAGGGCCAACACATGGCCGAACGGGACATGCACAGGCGCGAGGGGGGGGGGGGGGGGGGGGGGGGGGGGGGGGGAAGCGTTTCGTCGCGGAGCGCCGGCGCGCCCGCGACCGGGAGGTGAGATCGCGTGGTCGTCGCATCGGACTATCCGTTCCTCGACGTGTTCTGGACGATGATCATCTTCGTCCTCTGGATCGTCTGGTTCTTCATCCTCTTCCGCGTGATCGCCGACCTCTTCCGGCGGCACGACATCTCGGGATGGGTGAAGGTCCTCTGGATGATCGTGGTCATCCTGTTGCCGTTCCTCGGTGTCTTCATCTACCTGATCACGCAGGGCCAACACATGGCCGAACGGGACATGCACCAGGCGCGAGCGGCGCAGAGCGAGTTCGACTCCTACGTGCAGTCGGTCGCCTCGAGCGGCGGCCCCACGGCGGAGATCGAGCGCGCGCACGGGCTGCTCTCCTCCGGCGCGATCACGCAGGAGGAGTTCGACGCGATCAAGGCGAAGGCGCTCGCGCAGAGCTAGCGCAGGGCCCGAGCACGCCCCATGAGCACATGGCACGCGGTGCTCTGGGGCGCGCTCGGCGCCTCCTCGCTCCTCGTCGGGCAGGCGCTGGCCGGGCCGCAGTGACGCACTCCTCGTCGGCACACGACCCGGTCACCGGCGGCGACGCGCCGGCGCCGCTGACGAGCGGTCGCGCCTACCTGCACCTCGTCCTCCTCGGAGCGGGGATCGGGATCCCGGCCGCGCTCGTCGCAGCACTCTTCCTCGCGCTCGTCCACGACCTCGAGCACTGGCTCTGGCACGACCTCCCGGACTCGCTCGGCCACTCCTCGCCTCCGTGGTACCTCGTCGTGGGACTCCCGGTCGTCGGCGCCTTGCTCGTCGTGATCGCCCGCGCGCTCCTGCCCGGCGACGGTGGTCACCGCCCGCTCGAGGGCCTCGCGACGGACCCAACGCCGGTCTCCCACGGTCCCGGAGTCGCGCTTGCCGCGCTCGGCACGCTCTCGTTCGGCGCCGTGCTCGGTCCCGAGGCGCCGATCGTCGCGCTCGGTTCGGTCGTAGGCGTCGCGGCCGGTCGGATCGCATCCATGGGACGAAAGGGCTCCGCCGTGCTCTCGGGGGCCGGGGAGTTCTCCGCGATCTCGGCCCTCTTCGGCGGCCCGATCGTCGCGGGCATGCTGCTCGTCGAGGGAGGCGTCGCGATGGGCGCAGCGCTGCTGCCGGTTCTCCTCCCCGGGCTCGTCGCCGCCGCGGTCGGCTACCTCGTCTTCATCGGGTTCGGAAGCTGGGGCGGGCTCGACACCCCGGGCCTCGTCGTGCCGAACCTCCCGTTGTACGACGGCGTCCACGTCGGCGATCTCGCGGTCGGGATCGCCGTCGGCGTCCTCGCCGCGGGGATCGTGGCCGCAGTGCGCCGTCTCGGCACGGCGATCGACGGCCGGGGCGAGCGGCTCGGGATGCCCGTGCTCCTGCTCGGCGGCGCGCTGGCGGTGGGACTGCTCGCGGAGTTGGCCGACGTCCTCGGTGCCGATCCGCTCGATGTGCTGTTCTCGGGCCAGGCGTCGATCCCCGCGGTCATCGGAGAGGACTCCACGAAGATCGTCGTCGTCCTGCTCGTCGCGAAGTTCCTGGCATACGGGGTGAGCCTCGGCTCGGGCTTCCGCGGCGGTCCTATCTTCCCCGCGATCTTCCTCGGCATCGCGCTTGCGTCTTTGACGATCGTCTGGTTCGACGTCTCCCCGACGCTCGCCGTCTCCGTGGGGACCGCCGCTGGAATGGCCGCCCAGACCCGTCTGATCGTCACCCCCGTGCTCCTGTCCACGCTCCTCGTCGGCTCGCAGGGCTTCGACACCGTCCCTGCCGCCGTCCTCGCAACCGCGAGCGCCTGGCTGGCGATGGCCCTGGTCGATCAGCGCAACGAGCGGTCCACCGTCTCCGTACCGCCAGCCCCGAGGTGATCCGCCAAGGGCTCCCGGACGATGCAGCGGAAGCCGAGATGGGACGTCGAGGAGTCGATGGCCTGCCCTTGTCGGGCGGCCGGACGGTAGCGGAGGCAGTAGTTCGGCGCACAAAGGTGCGACCCGCCCTTGATCACGCGCCGCGGGACCGGCTCATCGTCGCTCGAGGACGTGACTCTGGGATTCCGCGGCACGCAGCAGGGCTTCTCGACCTCGTCGGGATGGCGTGACGCGAAACGGTCGGACGTCCACTCCCAGACGTTCCCGGTCATGTCGTAGAGCCCGTAGCCGTTCGGAGGGAAGCTCCCCACGGGCGACGTGCGCTCGTACCCGTCGAGCTTCAGGTTCTGCCACGGGAACTCGCCCTGCCACGTGTTCGCCATCGGCTTCCCGTCCGGGAAGTGCTCGTCGCCCCACGCGAACACGGCGCCCTCGAGCCCGCCTCGGGCGGCGTGCTCCCATTCGGCCTCGGTCGGCAGCTCCTTGCCCGCCCACGAGGCGTATGCCTCGGCGTCCGCGTGCGCGACGTGGACGACGGGGTGGTTGTCCCGGCCGTTGATCGTCGTGCCCTTCCCGCCGGGGCGCTTCCAGTGCGCGCCCGGGACGTACGCCCACCAGTTGCGGTAGTCGTCGAGAGCCACCGGGCCGGCGGTCGCGCGAAAGACCAGCGAGCCGGGGACGAGCAGGTCCGGGTCGGCGTCGGGGTAGTCGGCGGGGTCGAGCGGCCGCTCGGCCACGGTCACGTAGCTCGTCTCGCGGACGAACCGCCGGAACTCGGCCGCGGTGACGGGCTTCTCGTCCATCCACAGGCCGTCGACAGTGACCCGGTGGACGGGCCGCTCCTCCGGGTAGAAGTCGTCGGAGCCCATCGCGAACGACCCGCCCGGGATCCAGGTCATCCCCTCCCGCGCGGCGCGAGGTGCGGTCGGCGTCGTGGTCACGACCGCTACTGCCGCGCCATCGCGATCTGCAGGCGCTCTTCAGGCGTGATCAGGTGGTCGAGATCCTCGGCGGCCTCGTCGACGTCGATCTGCACCCACTCGACGGTGCCCGTGAAGCGGCTGCCCGCCGACGTGTAGTCGTCGCTGACCGGCGAGGCGGTGTCCGAGCCGACGTCGCATGTCTCGTCGGCCGAGAACACCAACGGCACCGTGGCCTCGACCCGGCCCTCGCCGCATTTCGTGCCGTCCACGTAGAGCGTCACGGCGCCTCCCTTGCCGAGCCCGCCGCCGTCGTAGGCGAACTCCACGCGCACCTGGTGCGTCCCCGGCGGCACGGTCGCATCGCCGCGGACGTGGAAGCGCTGGACGCCGAAGAGGTTGTAGCAATACGTCGGGCGGCCGTCTTTCAGGTAGAGGCTCCAGCCGGCGTACGCACCGCCCTGCGAGACGATCACGCCCTCGGCGCCTCCGTCGGGGACGACCAGCTCCGCGGTGATCGAGTGCGACTTGTTCTTGACGTTGATCGTCGCGTTCTCGCTCAAACGCCGCATCCCGCCGAAGAGGAGCTGCGAGCTGCCCCGGATCAGCGTCGGCCGGCCCGCGATGTCGGAGTTGAACCGCTCGACGCGCCGGTCGTCCAACGGCAGCACGTTGTACTTCCGGGCCTCCTCCATGAAGAGCTTCTTCAGCTCGTCGAGCTTCTCCGGCAGCTCGGCCGCGAGGTCGTGTGCCTGGCTCCAGTCCGTGGAGGTGTCGTAGAGCTCCCACACGTCCTCGGTGAAGGGCGGCAGGGGCTCGACGACCCAGGGGATCGAGTGACGGGTGACGGCGGTCCAACCCTCGTGGTAGATCCCTCGGTTGCAGAACATCTCGAAGTACTGGGTCGTATGGCGGTCGGGCGCAGTGGCGTCGTCGAAGGCGTAGCGCATGCTCACGCCCTCCAGCGGAAGCTGCTCGACGCCGTGCACGACCTTCGGCTCGGGCAGGCCTGCCACCTCCAGCACCGTCGGCGCGACGTCGATCACGTGGTGGAACTGCTGCCGTACCTCGCCCTTCGCGCGGATGCCCTCCGGCCAGTGCACGACCGCGCCGTTCCGGGTTCCACCCCAGTGCGAGGCGATCTGCTTCGTCCACTGGTACGGCGTGTCCATCGCGTGCGCCCAGCCGACCGCGTAGTGGTTGTACGCGGCCGGGGTGCCGAAGTCGTCGATGCGCGAGGCGAGGAACTCGGTCGTCTCGAGGTCGTCGACGCCGTTCAGGCGGGCGATCTCGTTGAAACAGCCATGCACGCCGCCCTCGGCGCTCGCTCCGTTGTCGCCGACGATGTAGAAGACGAGCGTGCTCTCGAGGACGCCGAGGTCGTCGAGCGCGTCGACGAGCCTGCCGACCTGGTGGTCGGTGTGCTCCATGAAACCGGCGTAGACCTCCATCTGCCGCGAGAGGACGGGCTTGAGATCGTCTGGGATGTCGTCCCACGCGGGGATCTCGTCCGGTCGGGCCGTGAGCTCCGTCTCCGGCGGAACCACGCCGAGCTCCTGCTGCCGTGCGAGGGTCTCTTCGCGCAGCGCGTCCCAGCCCGCGTCGAACCGGCCCTTGTACTTCGCCGACCATTCCGCGGGCACGTGGTGCGGCGCGTGCGTGGCGCCCGGTGCGAAGTAGACGAAGAACGGCTTGTCGCCCATGAGGGCCTTCTGCTGGCGGATCCACGCGATCGCCTTGTCGGTCATGTCCTCGGTGAAGTGGTAGCCCTCCTCCGGCGTCTGCTCGAGCTCGACCGCCGTCGTCCCCTCGTAGATCGCGGGGTAGTACTGGTTCGTCTCCCCGCCGATGAAGCCGTAGAAGTGCTCGAAGCCGCCGCCACCGCTCGGCCACGAGTCGAACGGCCCGAGCGGGCTCGTCTCCCAGACCGGGACCTCGTGACACTTGCCGAACTGCGCGGTCGAGTAGCCGTTTAGCTTCAGCGTCTCCGCCAGCGGGGCGCACGTGTTCGGGCGGATCGAGTTGTATCCGGGCGCGCTTGTCGCGATCTCGGTGATCCCGCCCATGCCGACGGTGTGGTGGTTCCGTCCCGACAGCAGCGCCGCGCGCGTCGGCGAGCAGAGCGCCGTCGTGTGGAAGCGGCCGAGCTTCAGCCCCTCGCCGGCCAGGCGTTCTGCCGTCGGCGTCGAGCACGGGCCGCCGAAGGCGGACGAGGCGCCGAATCCCGCATCGTCGAGCAGCACGATCAGCACGTTCGGGGCGCCGGCCGGCGGACGGATCGGCTCGATTGGCGGGAACGTCGCCGCGGGGTCTTTCGCGTCCTCGTAGACGGGCCCGTCGTACGGGCGGTCCGGGATCGGCAGGATCTCGCGCTTCGGCTCGTGGGGCATTCGTTCTCCTCTCTCAGCGGCGTGCGATCGCCGCGATGAAGCCCATCAGGGTGAACCTGTTCGGATCCTCAGCCGCGAATCTAGCCTGACCCGTCGAATCGGGCCAAGCACAGCGGCCAGGGGGGCGGCGGTCCGCGCTGATGCAACGGGCGTGAGCGTGGGGCTGCGCTCGACGCTGTGCGACACTCGGAGGGTGGCGACGCCCGTTGAGCCGTCCATCGCGCTGAGGTAGAGGATGCGCGAGCGTGCGCTGGCGGTCGTTGCGCTGGCGACGCTGCTCGCCGGTGGGATTCTCTGGCTGGCCGACCAGCCGGGCTGGGCGGACGCAGCATGGGCGGTGGGCGCCACCGTCGTCCTCGTCCCGCTGACGATCGACACCGCACGGAGCCTCCTCCACGGCGACGTCGGGGTCGACGCGATTGCGCTCATCGCGATCGCCGGCGCGCTGATCCTCGGCGAGCAGCTCGCCGCCGCGATCGTCGCGTTGATGATGTCCGGCGGCGAGGCTCTCGAGGCCTGGGCCGCCGGGCGGGCACGACATGAGCTGCGTCTCCTGGTCGACCGAGCGCCCCGGATTGCGCACCGGCACCTCGACGGCCGCGTCGAGGAGGTCACGGTCGAGGAGCTCCGAGTCGGCGACCTCGTCGCGGTTCGCGCGGGAGAGCTCGTACCGGCCGACGGCATCGTCGAGGGTGCTGACGCCGTGGTCGACGAGTCGGCGCTCACCGGAGAGCCGCTGCCGGTGACGATGTCGCCGGGCTCGCCGGTGCGGTCCGGCACGACGAACGCCGGCAACGCGTTCGACGCGCGCGTGTCCCGTCCGGCGGAGGACAGCGCGTACGCCGCGATCGTGCGCCTCGTTCGGGCTGCCGAGGGCAACCGAGCGCAGTTCACGCGTCTCGCCGATCGGTATGCCGCCGTCTTCCTCCCGTTCACGCTCGTCCTCGCCGGGATCGCGTGGGCGGCGGCCGGCGATCCGACGCGCGGCCTCGCCGTGATGGTCGTGGCGACGCCGTGCCCGCTGATCCTCGCCGCACCGATCGCCTTCGTCGGCGGCCTGTCGCGGTCGGCCAGGGCAGGTGTGATCGTGAAGGGCTCGGGGGTGCTCGAGCGGCTTGGGGACGCGAGAGCAGTGCTCCTCGACAAAACGGGGACGGTGACGAGCGGCACCCCGGAGATCGAGCGCGTGATCCCGTTCGGGATGCTCGGCGCGGACGAGACGCTGCGGCTCGCGGCTTCGCTCGACCAGCTGTCCGTTCACGTCGTCGCCGAGAGCCTCGTGCGGGGCGCGACCGCACGCGGGCTCCGGCTCCAGGCTCCGACGGCCGTCGAGGAGGAGCCTGGCCGAGGCATCGTGGGCGTCGTGGACGGCCGGCGTGTCGCGGTTGGCTCGGACGGCTGGCTCGAGAGCCACGGGTACGCGCTCGACGGCGATCGAGGCCCTGTGTTCGGCGGGGACGGCGACACGGGCCGCGGGCTCGTGCTCGTCGGTGTGGACGGCGCGCTGGAAGGCGCGATCTTCGTGACCGACCCCCTTCGTGCCGGTGCGGAGTCGCTCGCGCTCGAGCTCCGAGAGCTCGGGGTCGACCGCGTCGCGCTCGTGAGCGGCGACCGCGCCCCGGTTGCACATGAGGTCGCGGCGGCGGCCGGAATCGAAGAGGTCTACGCAGACCAGACGCCGGAAGACAAGCTCGCCGTCGTCGAGCGCGTGCGCGCGGAGTCGACGGGGCCGGTGGTGATGGTCGGCGACGGCGTGAACGACGCGCCGGCGCTCGCCTTCGCCGATGTGGGAATCGCGATGGCGGGGAAGGGCGCAACGGTCTCGTCCGAGACGGCCGACGTCGTGATCGTCGTCGATCGCGCCGACCGGATCCCGCTCTCGATCCGCGTGGGCAAGAGATCCCTGCGGATCGCCCGCCAGAGCGTCGTCGTCGGTCTGGCGCTGTCGGTCGGCGCGATGTTCGTGGCTGCGTTCGGCTACCTCCCGCCCGTTTGGGGCGCTCTGTTTCAGGAGGTGATCGACGTCGCCGTGATCCTCAACGCGCTCCGCGCGCTGCACGCCTGACGGCCCGTGGTCAGCGCCCGGCCGCGAATCCGTCGCCGCGTCCGTCCGAGCCGCCAACGAGCGCATCGCCGATCCGCAGGATCGCCTGGCCGACGCCGAACGGGTGCTGGCTCGTGCCTCGCCGAACCTCGTGACCGAGCGCAGCCAGCCTCTCCTCCGCGTGCCAGAGTCCGGGCTCGAGCTCGACCTCGCGTCCCGCGCCGACACGCCAGCGCGGCGCATCGAGCGCGGCCTGTGGGTCTTCGCCGTCGTCGACGAGGTGCAGCACGACCTGCAGGTGGCCCTGCGGCTGCATCGCGCCGCCCATCACGCCGAACGGCCCGAGCAACGACCCTCCTTCCAGGAGCATTCCCGGAATGATCGTGTGGAACGGGCGCTTGCCCGGCCCCAGCTTGTTGGGGTGACCCTCGTCCTCGACGAAGCCGGCCGCGCGGTTCTGGAGGGCGATGCCCGTCCCGGGCGGGACGACGCCCGAGCCGAACGTCCCGTAGACGCTCTGGATCAACGAGATCGCCGTCCCGTCGTCGTCGACCGCGCAGAGATAGGTCGTGTCACCGCTTGGGAGGAGCGAAGGCTCGGGGTCGAGCGCGCGGTCCTGGCGCACGAGCGCACGGCGCCTGAGGAGGTGGTCGGGGTCGAGCAGAGTCTCCGGCCACGTCGCGTCGCCCAGGTGGGCGTACGCGTCCGCGAGCGCGAGCTTCATCGCCTCGATCTGCGAATGCAGCCCCGGCTCGAGGCCGTAGTACAGCGCCAGCCCGACGAGCGCCGCGCCGCCCTGCCCATTCGGCGGGAGCTCGCAGACCTCGATCCCGCGGTAGTCGTAGCGCAATGGCTCGACCCACTCCGAGCGGTGCGTTGCGAGGTCGTCTTCGGAGAGCCACGACGCCGCCGCGATCACCTCCGCGAGTCGTCCTCGATAGAGCGCCTCCGGGCCTTCCTCCGCGACGCGCGTCAGCGTGTCCGCGAGACCCGGGATGACGAAGCGCTCGCCGAGCCGTGGGGCGGGAAACGGTGCCTTCGGAGCGTGCGCCCACTTGTCCGCGATCCGCGCCGAGCACGCGACCCCGCGACGGGCCTGCTCCGCCGCGCGTCCGAGCGCACGGTCGAGCCCGAGCCGGCCGAAGCGCTCGGCCAGGTCTGCCCAGGCGCGGACCGCGCCGGGCACGGTGACGGAGCGCGGGCCGGTCTCGTCGACCCTGAGCTCGTCGACGGTGCCGGGAGCGCGCCCCGAGCCGTTGAGCCCATGGAGCACCCCCTCGTGCCACACGAGCGCGAACGCGTCCCCGCCCAGGCCGTTGTCGGTCGGCTCGGCGACCGGCAGGATCGTCGCGGCCGCGAGCGCCGCGTCGACCGCGTTACCGCCGGCCGTGAGCGCCTCCAGCCCGGCGGCGGTCGCGAGGGGATGGCTCGTGGCGATCATCGCCTCCCCGGCGACGGCGGGCATCCGCCTCCAGCCGCTCGGGTGCCCGCCCGGTCGGAACAGGGCGCCGACATCCAGGTTCACGCCACGATCCTCGCACGCGGGTATTCCACTTGCGGCCGGACCGTGCCATCATGGTCCACGATGATCCTCAAGCGCCCGAGGACGCCGCACTACGACGACCCGGTCGCGGTCGGCCGGCGCCTGCACGCGGCACGCGAGGCGGCGGGAATCAGCCAACGCGAGCTCGCGTTCCCGGGGTGCAGCGCGGCGTACATCTCGCGGATCGAGCGGGGTGAGCGGATCCCGTCGCTCCAGGTGATGCGGGAGCTCGCCGCCAGGATCGGGATCACGGAAGCGGAGCTCGCCTACGGCAAGGAGCCGTTCGACTCCGACGTGTCCCAGGCGGTCCGGGCCGTCGAGGCGGCGGAGGCGTCGGGCGACCCCGGGGACCTCGCGAAGGCGTACCAGGCTCTCTCGCGTGCCGCCTCGAGGGCTGCGACCCGGGCCGCGCGAGCCGTCGCCACCGCCTGAGCGAAGGGCCACCGTAGGATCGCGGGCGTGAGGCGTGACGCCGACATCGTCGTGGTCGGCGCCGGCATCTCCGGCGTCGCGACGGCTCGCGCGCTGGCCGACAGCCTGCGATCCGTCGTCATGCTGGAGCAGTTCGAGCTGGGGCACGCCCGCGGCTCGAGCCACGGAACGTCGCGCATCCACCGCCTCAACTACGGCGACCAGCGCTTCGTGCGTCTCGCGCAGGCGGCCGGAGACGCGTGGCGCGCGCTCGAGGGGGAGCGCGGGGAGCGAGTCCTCCAGCGGGTCGGCGTGCTCGATCTGGGCCCGGCGGCGCCGGCGACCGCCCGCGCGCTCGCCGCGTGCGGCGTCCCGTACGAGACGCTCTCGGCGGATGAGGTCGCGTCGCGGTGGCCGCTCCGACTCGAGGCCGGTGAGACCGCCGTCTTCCAACGCGACGGCGGATTCCTGTACGCGGACCGCGCGCACGCCGCGCTGCTCGCCGCGGCGGTGGAGGGCGGTGTCGACGTGCGCGAGCGGTCGCCGGTCGTTGCGCTCGAGCTCGGCCGCGGCGCCGTGCACGTGAGCCTCGGCGACGAGGAGATCGTGGCGGGCGCCGTCGTCGTCACGGCAGGCGCCTGGGCGCCTCGCCTCCTCGCGACAGTCGGTATCGATCTCGCCGTCGTGCCGACCCGCGAGACCGTGGCGTACCTGGATCTCCCCTGTGCGGAGACACTGCCTCCGGTCATCGACTACGGCGGAGTTCCGGCCGCTGGCGAGGGCGGGATCGCTCGCCCGGGGACCTCGACGTACTCCCTTGCCGCTCCGGGACGAGGGCTGAAGGTTGGGCTGCACCACGCGGGCCCGGTCACCGATCCGGACGCCGCCGGCCGGGTCGACGAGGGCGTCGCGGCCTGGGCCGCCGATTGGGCTGCCTCTCGCTACACGGACGTGAGCGCGACGCAGGGAGCCGAGACCTGCATCTACACGAACACCGCGGACGAGAGCTTCGTGCTCGAGCGGCATGGTCGGGTGGTCGTCGGCTCCGCGTGCTCCGGCCACGGCTTCAAGTTCGGCCCGGTGGTCGGGCGCACGCTCGCCGCCCTCGCCCGGGAGGCCGCTGGATGAGTCGCGCGGCGGTCGCCGCGCTCGTGGCCGTGTCGCTGGTCGGCGCGGGCTGCGATGGCTCCGTGGGCTCGGAGGGAGCCGCCACCACGACCGGCAGCAAGGATCCGCTTCGGCCGATCGTGATCGAGTCGCCGCTTCCCGGCGACAGCGTCACGAGTCCGATCCGCGTCACGGGAACGGCGAACGTTTTCGAGGCGACCGTCTCCTTCGAGGTCCGCGACGAGGCTGGGGACGTCGTCATGCGTGGCTTCACGACGGCGACGTCGGGCACCGGGACGCGCGGGACCTTCGAGACCGAGCTCGCCGTCCCAGATCTCGCCGGGGCCGCGACGATCGTCGCGTTCGAAGCATCGGCCAAGGACGGGCGCCCGCTGCACGTCGTCGAGGTTCCGGTCACGGTCGACCAATGAACGCCACCTCCGCGGTGACAGGCACACTGGCTCCGGCATGCCGCCCAAGCCGAGGAAGCCACCGCCGCGCCGTTCCGACCCGAGGAAGCGCAACCTGCTCATCGCCGGTGCGGGAGCGGCTCTCGTCGTCGCGATCCTCGTCGTCGGGAGCGTCGTCGTCGCCGGAGGGGGCGACAGCGGGACGACGACCACGAGCGGCGCCGCGTCCTCCGCGCTCTTCGACGGCATCCCCCAGAACGGCACGGAGCTCGGTGCGAAGAACGCTCCCGTCACGTTCATCCAGTTCGAGGACCTCCAGTGCCCGATCTGTCGCAGCTACCAGGAGGACGGCTTCTCCGACATCGTCCGGGAATACGTGCGGCCCGGCAAGGTAAAGCTTCGGTTCGCCGGGATCGCGATCCTCGGCCAGGACTCCGAGAAGGCGCTCCGGTACGCGCTCGCGGCGGCGAAGCAGGGGAAGCTCTGGGAATACGTCGCCGCGATCTACGCGAACCAGGGTGAGGAGAACACGGGCTGGGTGACGGACGACGTTCTCGAACGGCTGGCGAAGGACGTCGGGCTCGACTGGACGCAGCTCCAGAAAGACGCAGCAAGCGCCGAGGTCACGCGGCAGGCGCAGGCGACGGCGGCCGAGGCCGGCCAGCTCGGCGTTCCCGGGACGCCGACGTTCTTCGTCAAGATCGGCAACGGCAAGCCGTACGCCGTGCAGCCGACCTCGTTCTCGATCGACTCCTTCCGCCCGATCTTCGCCGACGCACTGTCGCAGTGACTGCGTGAGCGACCGCGCGCTGCGGATCGCGATCGCCGTCGTCGCGGTCGCCGGGGTCGCCGTCGCCGGCTACCTCACGTACGTCCACTACCAGCCCGACGCACTGATCTGCACGAGCCACGGCGGCTGCGAGACCGTACAGAAGTCCTCCTACGCGGAGCTCGCCGGGATCCCCGTCGCGCTTGTCGGGCTGCTCGCGTGGAGCGCGGTGCTCGTGCTCGTCGCGTGGGACTCTGAGCTGGCCCGCACGCTCGTCGCCGCGGTCGCCCTCGGCGCGGCCGGGTTCGCGATCTACCTCGTCGCGCTCCAGGCGTTCGTGATCGACGCCTGGTGCATCTGGTGCATGGTCAACGACCTCGTGCTCGTCCCGCTGCTCGCGATCCTCGCGATCTGGCGGGCGCTCCGGACGCCGGAAGCCTGAGGACGCCCGGCGGGAGCCCGCCGGCCAGGGCGCGCCGGTCAGGTCATCGGGACCTGGCGGAGGATGCTCGACTCGATGCGGTCGAGGATCTCCGTCAGGGTGTCGCCCGTCGCCGTGATGCCGTGGTTGCGGAGGCCGATCACCGCATGCGTGGGATCGGGCTCGCGGTCGATCAGGGTCGCGACCGACTCGGCCAGCTCCTGCGTCCCGCAGGGGTAGTTGATGTCGGTGGCGGCGATGCCCTCCATCCACGCGTGCACGTGGAGGATCGCGCCGACGTCGGGATGGGCCTGATAGATCATCCAGTGCTCGATCGCATCGACCGAGACCCGCCGCGGCTCGATGCCGGGCGGCACGCTGATCCGCATGCGTGCGTGCTCCTCGTCGTAGCCTGTCACGAGGAGGATGTCGCGACCCGCAACCTCGAGCTGCGACTTGTCGACGCCGCTCGCGCTCATCCAGAAGCGCGTCCCGTCCTTGCGCGCGGAGAGGTTGCCGTACGAGAGGCCGCCGACCTGATAGAGCCGCATCACGTGGCGCAGGTCGCGCTCACCGAGGTACTCGTGCACGGGGAACGGTGCGGGTAGCAGGTCGAGCTCCTGCATCCGCTTCCCGGCGACGCCGATGTCGGCCGTGATCTCGTCTCCGTCCCAGAGCTCGGGCTCGAGGTCGGCGACGAACTCGTTGTCGATCACGAGCTTCGACTTCGCGAGCGGAGCGAGTCGCGCGAAGACCTCACTCGGGTCGTCGGAGATCTCGTACGTGCCGCGCTCCATCGTCGTGAACCACACGCCTTGCCCGGGAACGTGGAGCACGACGACGTTCGCGAGCGTCCGTACGAGCATCGGGTAGCTCGTCTTCAGCACGTCGTCGGGTACCGCGTCGAGCTCGTAGAACGAGGCCGAGTAGGTGCCGCGCGACTGACGGCGGAACGCCTTCGGCTGCTCCGGGTCGAACATGTTGAGGACGAAATCGGCCTCCGCGATGTCGTCGACGCGCTCGAACTCGTCGCGCTCGAACTCCTGCCCGATGGAGCTCACCCACTCCTCGTGCGCGGGAGACGTCGGGGTGCCCCAGATCGCGTATGCGCGCATGGCGCAACTCTACCGCGAGGCACGCCCGAGTCCTTGTGGCGAGCCGTTTGCGCCGGACTGTGTGGGGCTCAGCGAAAGAGGTCGCGCTCGCGGGGCATGACGAGGTCGACGCCACGGCCGTCGCCTCGCGCGTCGACCCCGCGCACGCGCGCGGCCGGAATGCCGGCCGCCTTCCCGAGCACGAGCTCGGCCGCGCCGGCGATCTCGTCCGCGACCGCGATCTGCGTCGTGCGCAGCTCGTGGCCGGCCGCATCGCGAGTGCCGCGCAGATCCCGGAGCGGGGCAAGGCCCGCGACGCCGAGCGCCACGTCGGTCGTCCCCTGCCGCCACGCGCGGCCGAACGAGTCGCTGACGATCACCCCGAGGTCGACGCCGGCGAGCTCGGCAAGTCGCTCTCGAAGCCCGCGCGCCGACGCGTCGGGGTCGAGGGGAAGGAGCACGAGAGATCCCTCCTCCGGCGCATTCGACGCGTCGACACCCGCCGAGGCACAGACGAAGCCGTGCCGTGTCTCCGCGATCACGAGCGGCGGGCGGCTCCGGACGACCTCGGCGCTCTCGCGGAGGATCACCTCGAGATGGCGTGGGTCGCCGTCGGGTCCGGCGAGCTCGCGTGCGCGCTCGGAGGGCTCGACCTCGGCGAGGCGCACGACACGGCCCTCGATTTTCGAGACGGCCTTCTGCGCGACCACCACGACATCGCCGTCCGCGAGCCCACCGGCCCGCAGTGCCGACTCGTGCAGCTCGCGCGCGAGATCGTCCCCCTCCGCCAGCTCGGCGATCCCCTCGAGCGGCACCACGCTGACCCCCGAGCCGCTCAGGGGATTCCGGTGAGGCGCACGCCCGCGTGCGCCTTGTAGCGCTTGTTGACGTTGACGATCACGGCCGTCAGCCCCTCGAGCGCGCGCGCCGAGGCGAGGGGGCCGCAGTCGACAGCGCGCCCCGACGTGATTCGCGCACCGAGCTCGAGCACGACCTGCTTCGCGTCGACGTCGTCGCCGCAGACGAGCACGTCCTCCTCGGGTGGCTCGTCGCGACCGAGGGTGCGGGCGGCGAGTGAGTGGAGCCCCGCGACGACCGGGCCGTCGACGACGTCCTGGATGCGTGCGGCGACCGAGCGCGCCTCGGTCGTCGGCACGACGCCCTCCGGCGCGAAGCCGAGCTCCGCCGCGACCGAGAGCACGGGCGTCGCGCCGATCGCGTCGTGGAGCTGGCGCGCCGTGTCGACCGCGGCTTCGGCCTTCGTCGCGAGCGCGACGAGGTCGGCGGAACGGCAGGCCTCGGCGTTCGTCGCGCCCGCCACGCCGAGCTCGGCCGCCACCTCGGCGGCACGCTCTGCATCGCGCGAGCCGATCACGACGTCGTAGTCCGCCTCCGCGAGCTTGCGCGCGAGCGCCTTGCCGAAGCTGCCCGTGCCGCCGACGACGGCGATCCTCACGAGGCGACCTCGAGCACCGTTTCCGCCAGCCGGCGGGAGGACGCACGATCGTCCATCAGCGTCGCGGTCGCGAAGAGCGGAACCAGGGCCTCGGCCGGCTCGTCGGCATGGTCGATCACCAGCACGTCGACCAGCCCGGAGTAGCAGCCGGCGACGTGCGCCGGAGTCGTGCCGCCCGCCATGCGCGTGAGCATACGGTCGAGCGGGCCCTTGACCGCGCGGCCACCGATCAGCGGGCTAACGGCGGCGCAGCGGACGCGACGATCGGCGATCGCCTCGCGGATCGCGGCCACGGCGAGGATCGGACCGAGCGAGACGTAGGGGTTGCTCGGCGCGAAGACCAAGGCGTCGGCCTCCTGGATCGCATCGATCACGCCGGGAGCGGGCGTCGCAGCGTCTGCGCCCTCGTAACGCACGGCGTCGACCTCGTCCTCGTGCCTCCGGCCGACGAACCAGTCCTGGAACGAGAACGTCCCGGCGGGGGTCACGATCTGCGTCCGCAGCCTGTCGTCGGTCGCCGGGAGCAGCAACGCGTCGACGCCGGCCGCCCGTGTGAGCTCGCCGCTCACCAACGAGAGCGGCTCGCCGCGCGCGAGCGCCGCAGCCCGGACGAGGTGCAGCCCGATGTCGAGGTCGCCGAGCTGAAACCACGCGTCGCCGCCCCACTTCCGCGCCGACTCGAGCGCGTGCCACGTCTCGCCCGCGCGCCCCCAGCCGCGCTCCTCGTCGTTGAGACCCGCGAGGGCGTAGAGCACGGAGTCAAGGTCGGGCGACACGTGCAGGCCGAGCACCTCGAGGTCGTCCCCGACGTTCCCGACGACCGTGAGATCGGAGCCGAGGACGTCGTGGAGGCCGCGCGCGAGCTTCGCGCCGCCGACGCCGCCCGAGAGGCAGACGACCTTCACCGCGCGATCGCCCCGACGAGCGCGCGCGTGCGTGCGCCTCCGCGCGGCCCGAGCCTGCCGAGATCCGCGACGGTGTCGACGTCCGCGACGAGATTCGGCAGCGCGAGCTCCTCGAAGTCGAGGCCGAGGGCAAGGACGTGCGCCTCGAAGCGCCGTGCGCTGTCGGGCCCGTAGAGCGGCCGGAACACCTCCGCGTAGGGCAGGCCGAGCGCGTTCGTCCGCCCGTCAGCGGATGCGACGAGCCCAACTCGACCGAGCCGCGGCGGCACCGCGAGGGCGGCGAGGTCCGAGGGGCGCACGCGCGGGAGGTCCGCGTTGACGACCAGACAGACGCCGTCGATCCCCTCGAGCGCCGCAGCGACCGCGGCGCCCTGGCCCTCGCCGGGGTCGTCGACGACGGCTGCGCCGAGCTCGCCCGCGACGAGGCGACCGGCCGCATCGCCGGTCACGACCCGTACCTCCGCGACAGACGTCGCCGCCTCGACGACGTCGCCGAGCATCGCGAGAGCGACCTCACGACGGAGCTCCTCCGGGAGCCGGCTCTTGCCCTCCGCCCGGAACGGGATCACGACGAGCATCGCCGTCGCAGACTAGATACGGCGCGGCCGCTCCTAGGCGGCGTGCGGCGCAGCGCCGCTCGAGCCCGAGTCAGCGCCTGGGCCCGTCGTCGCCCACTCGGTCACCTCGAACCAGTGGGTTCCCTCGAGCGCCGCCACGACGTCGGGATGCGTGTGGGCGGCGTTCACGACGTGGTGCTCGATGTCGCAGCAGATCTCGACCTCGTCGAGCGACAGCGTGCCCGGGATCCGAGCGACGACCTCGAACGGGAGGTGCGCGTCTCGCACCGTCATGTGCTTGAACTGGAGGTCGGGCGCCAGCTCCATCAACGTCGGCCAGTCCGGGCAGGTCTTGTAGCTCATGGGCCAACTCCTGTTGGTCCATGAGCGTGGAGGGGTGTGGGGAACCGGGAGGTTCCCCACGTCTTCAGAAGAAGGGGGCAACGTGGGGGAAACATGGTTTCCCCCACGAACGCGAGCGGGACGCGAGCGTTGCTCATGGGGTTGGTCCCTTCGCGGCGCGGCGCCAGGTTCCTTCGAGCCGCACCAGGCCACGCCCCTCCCCGTCGGGGTAGACGAGCAGCGGAAGCCCGCGGGGCAGCCGGTCGAGTAGCCGTCCGTCCTGCCCGACGAGCGCGAGGCCGAGGTCGAAGCGTCCGAACTCGAGCGGCGACGCGGGGACGTCGAGCCGGAGCTCGAGCCCGCCGTTCCGTTCGTCCCAGCCGAGCGGCGCGGTGTCGACGAGCTCCTCGGCGACGAGCAGCCCCGAGCCGTCGCGTAGCTCGAGGTGCAGGGACGGTGCGGGCACGTCGCCCCGCAGCGTCACCTCCAGCCCGAACGCCTCGCCGGCGAGGAAGCGGTCGCGCTCGTCGCCGTCCGTCGCGACGAGCCGTGCGTGCTCGAGCCGCGCCTCGCCCGAGCCGCTGCGTGGAGCGCCGTTGCGGAGTGGCGCCTCGTCCTCGTCCGCGAGCGTGCGACGGTAGCGCGTGATCGCCTCGTGCACCGGGCCGTCGAACGCGAGCGTCCCGTCGCGCAGGAGCGCAGCACGGTCGCAGAGCCGCTCGACGGCAGACGCGTCGTGCGAGACGAAGAGGATCGTGCCGCCTCGCTCCTTGAAGGCGGAGATCACGCCGAAGCACTTCCGCTGGAAGCTCTCGTCGCCGACCGCGAAGACCTCGTCGAGCAGCAGCACGTCCGCCTCGAGGAACGCGGCGATCGCAAACCCGAGCCGCATCGTCATCCCGGACGAGTACGTGCGGACGGGTCGGTCGATCGCGTGCTCGAGCTCGGCGAAGGCGACGATCTCGTCGAAGCGCTCGCGGATCCGGGCGCGACCGAGCCCCTGCAGCATCCCGTTGAGCTCGACGTTCTCTCGGCCGGTGAAGTCGGGGTGGAAGCCGGCGCCGAGCTCGAGGAGCGAGCCCACACGACCCCCGGTGGCGACGCGCCCCTCGGTCGGCTTGATGATCCCTGCGATCAGCCGGAGGAGCGTCGACTTGCCCGATCCGTTCCGGCCGACGAGCGCCACTGCCTCGCCGGGCGCGATCGCAACCGAGACGTCGCGGAGCGCCCAGATCTCCTGCGCGCCGGTCCGCCCCCGTTCGACGAGGAGCTCCTTGAGCGTGTACGACTCGCGCGCGCGGACGACGAACCGGCGCGAGACGCTGTCGACGTCGATCGCACCGGGCGTCACGGCCGGGCCCTCACGACGCGACCGCGGCGAGCTCACGCCGCACGATGCCCGCGAGCGTCTGCACCAGCTCGGGCGCCGCGTTCGGCATCTCGATCCGGGCGAACCGCATCCCAAGCTCCCGCGAGCGCTGCGCCGCCTCGACGTCGAGGTCCCAGCGGATCTCCAGATGGTCGGACACGAACCCGACCGGGCAGGCCAGCACGTCCGTCACCCCGGCTCCGTGCAGCGCCGCCAGGTGCTCGAGGATGTCCGGGCCGAGCCATGGCTCACCTGTCGGCGACTCGCTCTGGAACGCGAACGACCAGTCGTCGACTCCGGCCTGGTCGGCGACGAGGGCGGAGGTCTCGAGGAGCGACTCGCGGTACGGGTCGCCCTGCTCGAGAATGCGCGCGGGCAGGGAATGCGCGGTGAAGACGACGTGCGTCCGTTCGGACGCGAGCTCGGTGCAGCGGCGTGCGAGGAGGTCGACGAACCCGGTCTCCGTCCCCCACCGGCGCACGAAGCGGGTGTCGACGCGACCCGCCACAGACTCCAGGAAGAGCTGCTCGTACCGGGCGACCGAGAGCGTCGACCAGTGCGGTGCGAGGACGAGCCCGACCAGCACGTCGTGCCCGAGCTCCAGGGCTGCGTCCACCGACGACCCGATCCGCGGGTCCCAGTGGCGCATCCCCGTGAGCACCGTCAGCCCGAGCTCGCGCTCGAGCGCCGCGCGGGTCTCCTCGGTGATCGCGTTGAGGGGCGAAGGCCCTTCGGAGTCGTCGATCCCGAGGGCGCGGTAGCGGGCGACGAGATCGTCGAGATGCTCCGGCGCGATCGGCCGCCCGCCGCGGATGTCCGCGTAGTAGGCGGGAACGTCGGCGAGGCGGTCGGGCGAGCCGTAGGCCATCAGGATCACCGCGGGGTTGGTCACGCCGTGACCCCCGCCTCGGTCCGCTCGCGCACGAGCGCAGCGAGCCGCGTGAGGACGTCCGGGTCCGTCTCGGGCAGGACCCCGTGGCCGAGGTTGAAGACGTGGCCGGGACGGCCGCCCGCGCGGGCGAGGACGTCGAGGGCCTCGCGCTCGACGACCTCCGAGGGCGCGAGGAGGACGGCAGGGTCGAGGTTCCCCTGGACGGCGCGCTCGGGCGCGTGGGCCCAACCTTCGTCGAGCGGGACGCGCCAGTCGAGACCGAGCGCGTCGCCCCCGGCGTCGAGCAGCTCGTCGAGAAGGTGCGGCGCGCCGGTCGCGAAGTGGATCGTCGGCGCGTCTACCGCCTCGAGGACGCGCGCGCTCCACGGTGCGACCCGTTCGCGGTAGACGCGTGGCGACAGCGTGCCGACCCACGAGTCGAAGAGCTGGATTGCGTCGGCGCCGGCGCGAACCTTTGCCTCGACGTACGCCGCAAAGGTGGCCGACAGCTTCTCGAGGAGCGCGTCCCAGGTCGCCGGCTCGGACAGCAGCAACGCCTTCGTGCGGGCGAGCTCGCGGCTCGCGCGTCCCTCGACGAGGTAGCTCGCCACCGTGAAGGGGCCGCCGCAGAAGCCGATCACGGCCGTCTCGTCTGGAAGCTCGGCACGGACGAGCCTGACCGCTTCGAGCACGGGCGCGAACGCCTCCTGCGGGTCGGGCACGACGAGCCGCTCGACGTCGGCACGGGTGCGGATCGGCTGCTCGATGACCGGCCCGACACCCTCGACGAGCGCGACGTCGAGGCCCATCCCGCGGACCGGGGTCATGATGTCCGCGAACATCACCGCCGCGTCGACGCCGTGCCGGCGAACCGGCTGGAGCGTCACCTCGGCGCAGAGCTCGGGCGTGTCGGCCACGTCGAAGAAGCCGTGCCGCTCGCGGATCGCGCGGTACTCGGGCAGCGACCGCCCGGCCTGCCGCATGAACCACACCGGCGTCCGCTCGACGGGCTCCCGACGAAGCGCGCGGACGAGAAGAGGCTCACTCACCTCGGGAGCGTAGCCCCAGCGGAGTGGCCCTCTACACTCGGCCGCCGTGGACCCGCTCGCACCGCTCTTCCGGGAGTGGACCGTGTCGCCGCAGCGCGCCGGCGCGGCGGGCGTCGCGCGCGTCGTGCTCGAGAACGCCGGGGCCGCGACGTGGCGCTCGCGGGGTGCCGACGGCCTGCAGCTCTCGTACCACTGGCTCGACCGGCACCGCAACGCGATTGTCTGGGACGGCCCGCGAACCCCATTCCCGAGGCCCGTCGCCCCGGGCGAGACGGTCGCGCTCGACGTGCCGCTCGTCGCGCCGCGCCCGCCGGGTCACTACGTCCTCCGCTTCGACCTCGTCGAGGAGCACCGGTTCTGGCTCTCCGAGCTCGGGGTCGAGATGCTCGAGGTCGAGGTCGACGTGGCGCCGGGGATCGCCGAGCGGCGACTCTCGGTCGTCGTGCACGGCGGACGGGACGAGCGAACGACCGAGGCGCTCGCGGCGCAGGACGAGCCGCTCGTCGCGGAGGAGCCGAACGCAACCGCGCATCTCGTCGCGGGCGCGGTGCCCGCGACCGACTGGTCGCGGCTCCTGCTCGACGCGCACGCGGAAGGGTGGGACGCCGTCGGCCCTGCGCTCGTGCCCACCGGTGGCCTGCTCGAACGCCGTCGCGGGGCGCGCTCGCTGAGCTCGTGGGCGCCGGGCGGCCGCAACCCCCGGCTCGACCGACCGCTCCTGCTCCCGTCCCTCGTCGCCGGCCTCGACCCCGGCACGCACGTCGGCCTGCCCGCCTACGCGGGCGAGGGCCTTTTCGAGGGCCGCGCCGTCGTCAGGCTTCCGACGCGATCCGGTCGTCGACCCGGTTGAAGACGAGCGCGCCGACGACGAGCGCGACGACCGCGGCGACGCAGAGGTAGATCGCGTCCGCCGCCGGCGGCAGCTCCCCCGCGTAGAGCGGCGTCCGGTAGGTCTCGATCGCAGGGGTCAACGGGTTGCCCCAGTGGATCAGGTCGACGAGCCACGGCCGCGACTCCGCGCCCGGCAGATCGTCGAGCTGGTACAGCACGGGCGTCAGGAAGAACCACGGGAGGAGCGCCGCGGCGACGACGAACTCCACGTCGCGGAAGATCGCGTTCAGCGCCGCGACCGCGAGCGAGAACCCCGCGACGAACACGACGATCAGCACGGCCGCGGGCAGCGCCACCCACGCGGTGTCGCGGCTGTCGGGCCGGAACCAGAGCGCGAGCCCGAGGACGATCGCGGTCATCACCGCGAAGGCGACCACCTGTGTGGCGACGACGGAGAGAGGCACGAGCTGACGGGGGAAGCGCACCTTGCGGATCAACGGGGCGTTCTCGACCAGGCTGCGCGCGCCCGTCTGCAGCGAGGAGGCGAAGAAGGCCCACGGCGGCAGGCCGCAGAGAAGAAAGAGCCAGTAGTCGTCGAGATCGGTCGCCTGCGCCTTCCAGAGGACCGAGAACACGACGAGGTACACGAGCATCAGCGCGACCGGCAGAGCGAGCGTCCACGCCAGACCCAGCACCGAGCCCTTGTACTTCGCCCGCAGGTCGCGCCGCACGAGGCTCGAGAAGAGCTCGCGGTACCGGATCAGGTCCGCGTAGACGTCCATCGCGGGCGATTGTAGGGCTGAAGCGGCCCCTACAATGATCGCCCGTGGAAGCGGCCATCACGCTCGTCGCGCTCCCGGTCGCTGCGGTCGTGCTCTCGACGCTGCTGCGCTCCCCGTCGCTCGGCGGGCGGCTCGTCGCGGTGCCGACCGGCGCTCGCTGGCACGACCGCACGACGCCGCTCTTCGGCGGGGTCGGGATCGCCGCCGGGCTGCTCACGGGCGTCGTGCTCGCCGTCGCGACGGGCGTCATCGACGCGACCTGGCTTCTCGCCGGGATCCTCGCTGCCTGCGGGCTCGTCTTCCTCGCCGGCCTCCTCGACGACGTGCGGCACCTGAGCCCGATCGCGAAGCTCGTCGCGCAGCTCGGCGCCGCCGCGATCGTGATCGCCGCGGGGCTGCGGGTCGAGCTCGTCTCGAACGACGTCCTCGGCGTTGCGATCGCGCTCGTCTGGCTCGTCGGGATCACGAACGCGTTCAACCTCCTCGACAACATGGACGGCCTCGCGGCGACCCTCGCGACCGTCGCGTGCGTCTACTTCGCGGTCGATGCCTCGACCGTCCACGAGAACGACCTCGTGCTCGTCCTCGCGCTCTCGCTCGCGTTCGCGTGCCTCGGCTTCCTCCCCTTCAACCTGCGGCCGGGCGACCGGGCGCGCGTCTTCATGGGCGACTCCGGCAGCCAGCTCCTCGGCTTCCTCCTCGCGGTCCTCGGCCTCGCCGCGAGCTGGACGACGGCCGGGACGACCGTGGCGACGATGCTGCTCCCCCTCCTCGTCCTCGCGATCCCGATCCTGGACACGACTCTCGTCACGGTTCGGCGACTGGCCGAACGGCGCCCGGTCACCCAGGGCGGGAAGGACCACACGTCGCACCGGCTCGTCTACTACGGCCTCTCGGAGACACGGGCGGTCGGGCTGCTCGCGCTGATCGGCGTCGCGCTCGGCGCCACGGGCGTTGCCTACAACGTGCTCGACCGGCCGGCGGTGACGGCGCTCGGGATCCTCGTCACGTTCGCGCTGCTCGTGCAGTTCGGGAGCTTCCTCGCGGAGCTCTCCGAGAACGAGCGCCTCGGGCGCCCGGGAGACACGTCCCTCCGCCACGCGGTCACGGTGCAGCCGCGCCGGCTGATCGAGCTCGCGGCCGACGCGGTCCTCGTCGGCGGCACGTTTCTCGTCGTCTACCTGCTGTTCGTCGACGGGCGGGGGACGGAGCTCCAGCGCGGGACGTTCCTCGCCGTCCTTCCAATCCTTCTCGGGACGACGTACGTCGTCTACGTCGTCGGGGGCGTGTACCGGCGTGTCTGGCGCTTCGCCACCTCGAGGGACCTCGCGATGATCGCCGTCGCGTCCCTCGTCGCCACCGCCGCCGCCTGGGCGATCGTCATGGTCACCCGGGATCTCGGCGACTTCCCGCGCGAGGTCTTCCCCGTGTACGCGTTCGCGGCGGCCGCGCTCGCCGTGCTCTCCCGCACGCTCGTCCGCTTTGTCCCGGCCGCGGGAAGCGTCGACGACGGAAGGACCCGCGTGCTCGTCCTCGGCGCCGGGAACGCCGGACGCGGGTTCGTCCGCGCGCTACGGCCCTCCGAGGACGTGCAGGTCGTCGGGTTCCTCGACGACAACCCGCGTCTCCACCGACGCCGGGTCCAGGGCGTGCCCGTGCTGGGCACGAGCGACGACGCGGCCGCCGTGCTGACCGCCACGGCGGCCGACGAGCTCGTGATCACGATCCCAGACGTCTCCGCCGACCGCCTGGCCAGCCTCGTCGACGCGTGCGAGACGGCCGGCGTCGGCCACCGGGTCGTCGCAAGCGACACCCTCACAGGCCGAACGGTCTCCCAGGCGCTCGCGGAGTGACCACGGCCGGCGCAACCGCACACCCCGTGCCGGGCGGGATCACCGCGGCCCGCGCGCGGGTCGACCAGCTGATCCCGCTCGTCGGCGCCTATCTCCTCCTCGCGACCTTCTACGCGTGGCAGGCCTGGCGGCGCGAGACGCCGACGATCTTCACCGACGAGCTCGAGACGACGCAGATCTCGCGGGCGATCGCCGACACGGGGCACGCCATGCGGCGCGGCGAGCCCTACGGCTTCACGAGCCTCGTGCCGTACCTGACGGCGCCGTTCTGGTGGATCCATCCCGTTGCGAGCGCGTACGAGACGATCAAGACCGTCCAGGCGTTCGTCATGACGAGCGCGATCTTCCCCGCATACCTCCTCGCGCGGCGCGTCGTCACACCCGGCTGGGCGCTGTTCGCCGCCGTCGCCGCGATCGCAGCGCCGGCGTTGTCGTACTCCCCCATTCTCGTGGAGGAGCCCTGGGCCTATCCCGTCGCGACGCTCGCTCTGTGGCTCACGGTGCGGGCGACCGACCGTCCGACCAGGGCGTCGTTCGCGCTCGCGTTCGCAGCCTGCGTCCTCGCGGTGCTCATCCGCTCGCAGCTCGTCGCGCTCTTCGGCGCGCTCGTCGCGGGGCTCCTCGTGCTCGGCTGGCGATCGGCCTGGATGCGCCGCTACCGCGCCACGTGGTCGACCTGGGACACCGTCGGCTTCTGGACGCTCGCCGTCGGCGCGCTGATCGCGGTCGTCGCGTTCGCCGGGCACCAGTCGGCCGAGTGGCAGGACGCAACGACCGGATGGAAGGGCCGGATGGTCGAGTACGGCAGCTGGGCGGGCGGCGCCTTCGCGATCGGGATCGGGATCATCCCCGCGATCGCGCTCCTGTCGGTGCTCGCCGTGCCCGCGCGGGAGCGCGAGCGCCCGGGCGTGCGGGCGTTCGTCGCGGTGACGGCAGGCGCAGTCGCGAGCTTCGCGTGGTACGCGGCGATCAAGGGGACGTACCTCTCGACGACCTTCTCGAGCCTCGTCGTCGAGCGGAACCTCGTCTACCTCGCGCCGCTCGCGTTCGTCGCGACGGCGTACCTCTTCGAACGGGCGGCCGCACCCGCGTGGGCGGTCGTCGTCTCCGGGGTCGTCGTACTCGGCCTCGTGGTCTGGACGCCGATCGAGCGCGGCCTCGACAACTTCCCCTACTACGAGGCGCACGGGCTCGCGATCCTCGCGCTCGCGAACCGCGAGTGGGGGTGGCCGACGGGCCGGATCGAGGCGGCGCTCGTCGTCCTCGTGGTCGTCTCGGTGATCCTGCTGCTCCTCACCGCGACGCCGCTCCGCCCGTCGCGCCTCGCGGTCGCGATTCCGGTGACGATCGCCGTGGCGATCCTCGGGTGGAACGCGGTCGCCGAGACGTACGCCTCGATCGGCGAGCACGACTTCTCGGCCCGCGTCCAGAAGAACCTGCCGAAGCCGAACGACTGGGTCGACCTTGCCACGGGCGGTGGATCGACGACGATCCTCGGCCAGCGGATGGACGACAACCCGCTCGGCTTCGCCTCGATGGAGTTCTGGAACCGCTCGATCGAGAGGGTCTGGAGCGTCGACGGGACCGGACCGGGCCCGGGCCACACGCTCACGCCAGACCTCCAGTCGGTCGACGGGACGCTCTGGCCGAACCCGGAGACCGAGTTCGTCGTCGGCGCGAACGGCGTCGAGGTCGCGGGTCCGGTCGTGGCGACGAACCCCGCCGCGAACGCGACCGTCGTACGGCTCGACGGGAAGCCGATTCGGCTCCGGTCGAACGACACCGGCGTCGCCGCGGACGGCTGGATGATCGGCCTATCGCCCGACCCATCGGTGGCTCATGCGGCGCACAACCAGTTCGACGTCTCGCGCGGTGGGACGGGAACGCTCAGCGTCTTTCTCTCCCGCCAAGTCTTCTGCCCGAAGGGCGTCCACCTCAACGGCGTCGCGCGCGTGCGGATCGGTCCGATCGTGCGGGGCGCGGACAAGCAGCCCGCGATCGGCCGCGTGACGGGCTCGGAGACGACCTATGTGCCGGCGTGCGGGTCGAGGCCCGTCCTGCTCTCCACACCCAAGGTGCCATGGCGAGCAGAGGTCGCGATCGAGACCTTCGTCCCGCGCGACGTCGACCCGAAGCATTCGAGCGACGCCCGCTCGCTCGGCGCGCAGGTCGGCTTCTCGATCCTGCCCTAGACGACCGCTGCGACGAGGTAGGTGAAGCGGCGGCGGAGCGCGAGCCGCGCGATAGGCGTTCGCTCGAGCTCGATGGCCAGCCGGATGGCGGCGCCCGGGAGGCGTTGCGTCTGCGGCACGAGGAACGGCCGCAGCACGACCCGCGCGAACCCGGCTGCCTCGAGCTCCGCGACGATCGTCTCGACCGGGTACTGCCGCGGGTTGAGGTCGAACACGAGCTTCTTCTCGGTGAACGAGCGGGCGCGCGCGAAGAACGCCGTGCGGTCCCGCGCGTAGTAGATCGCGCGAAACACGGTCGTCGCAGCGGCCGGTGCAGGCGGCTCGTACGTGTCGAGGTCGCCCTGCTCCACAGGTGCCGCCTCGCCGAGCAGCGTCGAAGCAGCTTCGACCATCGCCGGCTCTGCGTCGACGCCGCGGTAGCGGAGACCGCGCCCGAGGAGGTGGGGCCCGAGACCGCCGTCGCCGCAGGCCAGGTCGAGGACCTCGTCGCCCGGCGCGAGCATCACCCCAAGCGTCGCGACAAGCTCTGCCCTGTGCGCGAGGTACGCGTCCGGCGAGGCGTAGGCCGTCTCCGACCAGCGATCCGCCTTGCCCGCGAACTGGCCAGTCTTGTCGCTCACAGCCGCGCGAGCGTCTCGGGATGCCGGGTCACGAAGCGCGCCATGCTGCGGGCGTGCCACAGGGTGTGGCGCGACACGAACCTGCGGTCGGTCACCCGCGCCCAGTCGTGCGTCACGTGGGCACCCGGCACGTACCAGCGCTCCCACCCCGCCCGCATCGCGCGGTAGCAGAGGTCGATGTCCTCCACGTAGTGCCGGTAGCCCTCGTCCCAGCCACCAAGCTCCACGAGCATCTCCCGACGCATGAGCAGGAACGCGCCGAGCAGCCAGTCGGCCTCGACGGGGGCGGTGACGTCCTCGTCGAGGTGATAGTGCTCCCGCTGCCGCTCGAGCGGCGGGAAGAGCCGACGCAGAGGTGTCCTGCGAACGAGCGTGCCGCGCACGGTCGGGAAGCTCCGCCGCGTCGGCTGCCACGAGCCGTCCGGCCAGACCGTCCGCGGGCCGGCGACACCGCAGCGCTCTCGCGTCGTGGCGAAGCCGTGGAGCACCCCGACCGCGTCCGGGTCGGGCACGACGTCCGGGTTCGAGAAGACCACCCAGCTCCCGGACGTCGCGGCGACGGCGAGGTTGACGTTCTCGGAGAGCCTGCGTGGCACCGCGTTCTCGAGGACCCGCGCACCGGGTGGGAGCTCGTCGGGCACCGAGCCCGACCGGTTCGCGACGACGACGAGCTCGTCGACCTGCGGCGCGAGGCGCGGGAGCAGCGTCGCGAGCTCGTCGGCGTGCCCGTGCGAGATGACGACGCCCGAGATCTCCGTCACGACCCGAGTGCCTCCACGTAGACCTGCACCGTCGCGTCCGCGGTGCGCTCCCAGGAGAAGTCGCGCGCCCGTGCGAGCCCGGCCGTGCGCAGCCGTTCAGTCTCCGCGAGCGCCCGGCGGATCCCGTCCGCGAGCTGCGACTCCTCCACGACGACCGCGGCGTCACCCGCGACCTCGACGAGCGCCGGATCGGGAACAACGACGACCGGCGTCCCCGACGCCATCGCCTCGACGACGGGGAGTCCGAAGCCCTCGTGCCGCGACGGCTGCACGAGGCACGCGGCGCCCCGGTAGAGCTCGGCAAGCCGCTCGACGGCGACGTACCCCTCGAGCCGCGCCCCCTGGGCGCGCAGCTCCGCCGCCACCGACTCGTCCTTGACCGGCCCGACGACGACGAGCTCGAGCCCCGCCTCGCGCGCGGCGGCGAGGGCAGCGAGCTGGTTCTTCCTCGGCTGGATCGCGCCCACGGCGAGCGCATATGGCCCAAGTTGCAACTTGCAACTTGGGCCGTCCGGCCCGAACGACGGGTCGACGCCGTTGGGCGTCACGACCACTCGTTCGGGCGGGACGCCGTAGCGCTCGACGAGGTCGCGCTTCGTCCGCTCCGAGACGGTCAGGACCCGCGTGGCGCCCCGAGCGGCTCTCGGCACGACACGGCGGAAGATCCAGCGGTCGCGACGGCCCATCAGAACCGGATCCTCGCGCTCGAACGAGAGGTCGTGGATCGTCACGACGACGGGACAGGGGGCGTGGAGCGGCAGCGCGTGCTGGGTGTGCGCGAGCGAGGCGCCGAGGCGATGCAAGACCCGGGGCAGAGCCCACGCCATCCGCAGCTCCTGCGAGCGCGCCGGGAGGGAGACCGCCTCGACGCCCTCCGGGACGAGCTCGGGGTGCCGGGTCACCGCCCCGATCCGGAGCCCGGCCGCCGCGGCAGGGCCGGTGAGCGTCCGGAGGAGGTTGCGCACGTAGCTCTCGTCGCCGGTCCGCTTGCGGCCGAGGACGTCGGCGTCGACGACGACGAGGCTCACGCGAGCTCCCGCCAGAGCGCCTCGACGAGATCGGCGGAGCGGTCCCAGGTGAAGGCCGCGGCCCGGGCCAGACCAGCCGCGACGAGCTCGTCGCGCCGTCGGACCGCCTCGTCGATTCCCGCCGCGATCGCGGCAGGATCCCGCGGGTCGACGAGCACCGCGGCGCCCGCGGCGACCTCCTCCGTCGCGCCACCGCGGCTCGTGACGACGGGTGTGCCGCACGCCATCGCCTCCAGGATCGGAAGCCCGAAGCCCTCGTAGAGGGACGGATAGACCAGGCACCGTGCCCCGCGCAGCAGCGCGGCGAGCTCGGTGTCGCTCGGCTCGCCGACCCATCCCTCGACGGCGACGCCGCCCCAGCCGGTCGCGCCGGCCACGCGGAGCTCCACCCCGGCCGATCGCGCGGCCTCGACCGCTGCGGCGAGATTCTTCCGCGGCTCGAGCGTGCCGACCGCGAGGACGTAGTCGCCGCCGGCGACGGGACCGTCCTGGCCGAACACGGGATCGACCGCGTTCGGCACGATCCGCGTCCGCTCGGCCGGCACGCCCAGCAACTCGACGAGCTCGTCACGGGTGAAGGCCGAGACGCAGACGATCGCGTCCGCCGCTCGGACGCCCGCCCGGAGCGCCGGCACTCCGGTTGCGCGATGCCAGCGTGGGAACGCCTCGGGGTGACGGAGTAGTGCAAGGTCGTGGACGGTGACGACGAGCGGGGCCCTCGGCCGCAGCGGTGCCCGAAACGTCGTGCAGTGGAGGACGTCCAGCGCGCCTGCCGCCCGGCCGAGGCGGAACGGGTACCAGACAGCGTCGCGGCGCACGGTCGCGAGCCGGCCGGATCCCCCGGTGGAGAGGCCGACGAGCTCGAGCGCAGGCCGACCCCGCAGCGCGCCGAGGAGCCCTGCGACGTGGCGCGCCGTCCCGGCCCGCGTCTGGACGAGCGGCGACGTGTCGAAGCCGACCTTCAGCTTGTGACGATTCAACACAAGCTCACGACGCGGCCGCCCGCCGAATCGCCTCGCGGGGCTCCGGATAGCGGAGGAGCGCCTCCGCGCCGGCGGGATCGAGCCACCGCGCCGCCACGTGCTCGTGGTCGAGCTCGGGCTCCCACCCCGCCGGTGCGTCGGCGACGAACGTCCACACGGTGATCCGCTCCGTCCCCGCTGGGAAGCGGGCGCGCACCGGCTCCGGATCCCCTGCCAGGTCGTAGGAGAGGGAGCCGCCCAACGGGCGCGGGGCGGCGACGAGGCCGGTCTCCTCCTCGAGCTCCCGACGCGCGGCGGCCACCGGAACTTCGTCCCACTCGACGCCGCCCGCGACGAGATGCCAGTAGCCGAGCTTCTCGGCCGAGCGCAGCAGCACGAGGTACTCCGGGCCGTTCGGGCCGGGCCGGCGGACGACGATCGCGACCTCCTCGGGCCGGCGGTTGCCGTTCACGCGCGCTCCTCGAGCGCCGCGAGGATCGTCGCGCCCGTCTCGCGCCAGGAGAATCGTGCCGCGTGGGCGAGACCGCGCGCGACGAGCTCCTCGCGCCGCGCGAGTGCGTCCCGGATTCCCTCTGCGATCGCACCGGGGTCGAGCGGATCGACGCGGACCGCCGCGTCGCCGCAGGCCTCGTCGAGCGAGGGATGCGCGGACGCGACGACGGGCGTCCCGCAGGCCATCGCCTCGATCACGGGGATCCCGAACCCCTCGTAGAGCGAGGGGTACACGAGCGCCGCGGCACCCCGATAGAGGCTGCCGAGGTCGTCGTCCGGGACGTAGCCGAGCCGCTGGATTCGCGGATCGGCGAGGTCGGGACGGTCGCCCCAACCTTCGCCCCCGACGAGCGTGAGCCCGAGCTCGCCGTCCAGCAGCCGCCATGCCTCGACGAGCCGAGCGAGGTTCTTGCGCGGCTCGATCGTGCCGAGCCCGAGGATTGCCGGTCCGCCGAGGTGCGCCGACCAGCCCTCCGGTGTCAGACCGGGATCGAGGCCCGGCGGCGCATGGACGATCCGGCCCGGCTCGATCCCGAGCGTCTCGCCGAGGTCGGCGGCGGTGAAGCGGGAGTTGGCGAAGACGACGTCGCAGGTGGCGGCCGCGTTCGACGCCTTGTGGGTGTGCATGGAGATCGTCCTCGCAGTGCACCACTCGGGGTGGTGAAGGGGAACGAGGTCGTGGAAGACCGTCGCGCGCACGCCGGTCCGCTGCGCGGGGTACATCCACTCGCTGAAGAGAAAGGCGTCGAGTGAGCCGGCGAGCAGCTCGACCGCCGGGTGCCCGGCGCGGCTCCACGCGGTGCGGAGCGCATGCGACGCCGGCAGCGGCAGGAGCCTCGTCCGCACCGGGATGCCGTCGAGCGCCGCTCGGATCCGCGCCGGGCCGTTCACGCTGGTCGGCGCGAAGGCGAGCACCTCGTGCCTTCCTCCCGGGTGCTCGGTCATCCCCGCGAGGGCGCCGCGGATGTAGTTCCCGATCCCCGTTCGGGGATGGGAGAGGGGCGACACGTCGACGACGACCCTCATGCCGGCCGGTGGTACACGAACGAGTCGAAGTGCGCACCGAGCTGCCGCACGTCGGTGCTGCCCTCGATGCGGTTCGCGGGGACACGGATCGGTGAGACACGGAAGTCGACGACACACATCCCGTCGACCGCGGTGAGCGGCACGCGCAGCGTCACCGCCCCGGTCGCCGGCACGGAGATCCGCGCCGCCGGCCGGCCCCCGACCAGGGCGAGCACGTCGGTCAGCTCGTTCCCGACGAGGTTCGGGTCGGTCTGGAGCACGACGTCGAGCTCGCCGCCGCGGCAGTGCCTTCTCGCCCAGCGCACGCGCGGGCCCGACCACGTGTCGTTCGGGTAGATGCCCGTCAGCGTCGTCGTAGAGGACAGTGGGCCCGTCAGGCGCCAGAGGGTGATCCCGAGCGGCACGTCGCGGGCGACGATGTCCCCGTCCGGGCTGATCGAGCCGTCGAGCAGGGCGTACCGCGCGTCGATCGTCGCTCCCGTGGCCGTATGGAGCGTGCCGTCGACGGGGTCCGGCGTCACCTGCAGCTCGCCGATGCCGCCCGGCGTCGGCGCGACCGTGTAGTAGACCTGGCCCACAGCGCGGTTGAAGAACTCGTTCTGGTTGACCGTGAAGCGGTCCGCGCGCCCGGTCCAGAGCACGGCGACCGAGCCGTCGCCGTGTACGTGCTGGTCGATCCAGTCCCGGTCGACGCCGCGGATGCCGGTGAACAGCGCCCCGCGCCCCGCGACGAGCACCCCGTGCGGACCCGCCCAGACCGGCTGCGTGAACACGGCGAACAGCGCGAGCAGGACGAGCGGGACCGCGATCGCGCTGCGCGCCGGGACGAGGATGAGCAGCGCGAGGAACGCGAGCGCGCAGAGCAGGACCGTCAACCGGTAGGAGTTGCCGACGAGGTACTGGTTGACCGTCCACAGCGGGATCAGGGAGAGCGTGTCCGACTTCGCGGGCTCCCCGACGAACCGGTGGTACGGGAACGCCGTCACGAGCCCGACTGCGACCAGCGCCCCGACGCCGAGGGCGAGCACGGGACGCGGAGCACCGAGCTCCACCCAGGCGAGCAGCACGATCACGAGGAGCGGCGCGAGAAAGAAGAGGTACCGATCCTGGACGCGATCGGATGCGAAGCGCGAGGCGAACCCGGCAACGACGAGCGTCGACGTGGCCACGAGCGCGAGGGTCGCCGCGAGGTGGGCCTGGAGCGCCGGCGGGAGCCGGCGCGCCTGGAAGAGCAACACCACGAGCGCGGCGACGGGGATCGCGCAGACGTACAGCGTCACGACCTCGATGTGCCAGAGCCAGAAGCGGAGCACCTGGCCGACGTCGTAGCCGCCCTCGCCGACCACGCTGTACGCGCCGAGCAGGCCGGAGATCGAGCCGCCGCGAAGAAGCTGCCCGACGAGCACCACGACGACGAGGCAGACGGCGCCGCCGACGAGCGGGAGGAAGGGTCGCAGCACGCGGAGGTCCCAGCGCAGGAGCGCGAGGACGAACGGCGCGAGCACCGCTGCGCCGACGAAGCCGAGTGCCTGCGAGCGGGTCGCCACCGCAGCGACGAGCACGACCACGAGAAGCGCGACCCTGCGAAGGCTCGGTCGCTCCAGCACCAGCACGAGCGCCCAGGCGAAGAGGAGCGCGACGGGGTAGAAGAGATTCTCGGTGACGATCGTCGCGGTGTAGGCCATCGAGGGCACGGCGACCGCGATCACGGCCGCGAGCAGGGCGAGCAGCCGCCCCGCGACGCGGCGGGCGAGCAGCCAGGCCGGCAAGGCGGCGAGGGACATCGCGAGCGCGTTCGTCGCCTTCGCCGCCGCGTACGCGTTCGGCAGCGCGTCGAACAGCCAGTAGGCGGGGGCGATCAGCGCCGGGTAGAGGATGCTGTAGCCGTGCACCGGCACGCCCCGGATGGCGAACGAGCCCGTCTCGACCAGGCTCTTCGCAAGCTCGGAGTAGATGAGCTCGTCGACGAAGATGAACGGCCCCGGCATCTTGTGGACGAGCCACAGCCGACCCAGCACGGAGGCAACGACGATCCCCGTGAGCCAGGCGGCGTCCGGGACCCGGGCCGCGCGCTCGCGAAGCGAGCTACCCACCGAGCTCGAGCTCGGAGAGCCGCCGGGCGATCTCCGACGCCTCGGGGCTCCCCGGCGCCACGCCGACGGACGCCGCGGCATCGCTCACCTCGCGCAGCACCGCGGAGCCGACGGCCCCGCCGCCCGCGACGCGTTCGAACGCCGCGGCCTGGAGCTCCGCGACCCGGTCGAGGTCGTGGGTCGTCCGCGCCAGCTCCTGCGCTGCGGCGCCCATCGCGAGCCGCACGTCGGGCCGGTCGGCGAGGAGCCCGAGGGCGGCGGCGAGATCCGCCGACTCCGCCGCTCCGACCGGGACCTTCAGCGCGACGGCGCCGGGCAGCTCGGAGAACCACCCGACGTCCGAGACGACGAGCGGCTTGCCGAGGACGAGCGCACGGATCGCCGTGCCCGACGTCTCGCCCATCGTCGGGGAGCGAAGGTTCACGTGGACGTCGCAGGCCGCCATCAGGCTCCACAAGCGCCCCTCGTCGACGTAGCCCTCGCGCACGATGCCTTCGTCGTCCAGCCCGAGCCGCTGGAGGCGTCGTTCGACGTCGAAGCCCGGAGACGTCGCCCCGACGAGCAGCAGCCTGGCACCGGGGTGACTCCTGCGGAGCCGGCCGAACGCCTCGAGCAGCTGGGGCACGCGCTTGCTCTGGTTGACGTTTCCGAAGGCGCCGATCAGCGGCTCTCCCGCGACTCCGGCCGGCTCGGGGTGCGGGTCGGGCCAGGCCGGATGGGGGACGACTGCCACCGGTCCGCCGTAGCCGGCCGCGCGGACGTGCTCCTCGACGTAATGCGAGTGGACGACGAGACCGGTCGCGAGGGAGAGCACCTCGCCCGTCAGCGGGAAGTCCTCGGGCCGGGACTCCCAGAGCGGGGGGATCCGCTTGTCGAGCACGCCGTGGGCGAGAAGCCGGCCGACGACCCCGTGCTCCCGCTCCATCGCGTCGAGGTAGCCGTGGCCGTCGCGTCGCGCGATCGTCACGCCCGCGACGAGGTGGTGGAGGACGAAGTCGTGGAGGACGACGAGGCCCGGCGCGCGCCGGAGCGCATCGAGGATCCAGCCGTGGGCGGCCGGGTCGTTGCCGATGTGGTAGACGGCGAGGTCGACGCCGCGGGGCGGACGCTTCGCTCCACGCTTCACCACGGTGACGTCCACGTGACGGCGCAGCCCAGGGAGCAGAAGCGCCGAGTAGTCCGCGATGCCCGACGACTCCGGCGGCATCGGCGAGAAGTACGCGACCCTCACGAGAGGAGCCTCGCGATCGCGCGATCCCACGTCACCTCGTCCGCGAGCGCCTTGCCCGCGCGACCGAGGCCCTCGGCCTCGGCCTCGTGCTCCCGGAGCCAGCTCGCGGCCCTGGCGATCTCGGCGGGCTCGGGCGCGACGACGAGGCCCGTCTTCCCGTCGTGGACGATGTCGAGGGGCCCACCCGCGTCGGTGGTGGTGATCACGGGCTTGCCCGAGAGGAACGCCTCGTACGGCCCCATCCCGAAGTCCTCGTCGACCGGCGCGTAGAAGACGGCGGTGCAGGTGGCGTACAGCTCCGCGAGCCGCTCGGCCGAGACCCGCCCTTCGAACCGCACCCGGCCGTCGAGGCCGCGGGCGCGCGCGACCTCCTCGAGCCGCACCCGGTCGGGCCCGTCGGAGACGATCACGACGTCGAAGCCCGACTCCAGCGCAGCTGCGTCGAGCAGGAGGTCGATCCGCTTCGCGAGGTCGAGCCGGCTCGCGGAGAGCACAAAACCCTGGGCTGGAGCCGTGCGGTACGGCAGCGCCTGCGGCGGGTGCGGAAGCACCTCGGCCTCGAGGCCGGTGGAGCGGGCCAGCCGTCCCGCCACGTTCGCCGACGTCGCGAACAGCCGGGTCGCCTCGCCGAGCGCGAGCCGGTCGAGGGTCTGCACCTGTCGCCGAAGCGCCCGGTCCTCCGCCGAGGGCCCGAACTGGCCGAGGTCGGTCCCGTCGAGCTCGTACGCCTGCCGGAACTGATGGATCAGCCAGACCCGCTTCTCGCGGTGCCGGACGACATAGGACGGGAACTTCGTCGCGACGACCAGGTCGATCCTCCGCCCGTCCGCCTCCTCGAGGTCGAGCATGCGCCAGAGGAACGCCTGGGTCAGAACACGCGCGCCGGGGTACCACTTGAACGGGACCGAGACCAGGTCGGCCTCGTGCCCGCGGGCCCGCAGCTCGGCGACGAGCTCGTCCGTGACGATTTCGGCGCCGCCGCGGGCAAACGGCACCTGCGGGCGGAGCACCGCGATGCGCATGGGGCGCTTAGGGCTTCTCCGCCCCGCGGAGAAGCGCGAGCTCGCGCTCGAGCGACACGACCCGCTGCTCGAGGTCGTCGACGAGCCGCAGGGCAGCGGCGTTGAACGACCGCTGGTCGTACGCCAGGGGCTCGACGTACCAGCGCATCAGCTTTCGGAGCACGGCCTTGACCGGCGTCCCGAGCCCGCCGCGGACGCCGGGTCGCAGACGGAGAGGTCGATCGGCGGAGACGGGCCACAGGCGCTCAGCCTCGGCGCGGGCGAGGAGCCGGTCGGCTTCGTGCGGCTCGCCCACCCCGCCGGGATCGGCTCCCGAGCGGCGGATTTCCTCGCGCAGCGCCGTGAAGAGCGCCTCGACGTCGACGTCCTGCGCCGACGGAAACCCGTTGTCCGTCGCCTCCTCAGACACGGCCGCAGTGTAGCCCTGGCTGCGGCCCGCCTCTGCCGCCCCCTCCCGCCGGGCGCCGTCCGAGGAAGTCGCCGACAACGCTCGTGTCGAATCAGCACAAGCCTCGTCCGTCGCGACCGACTCGCTCGTCGCGGGGCCGTTCTAGGATCGCCGGATGCGCGTCGGGCTCTCGCTTCTCACTCTCGTGCCGGGCATCTCGGGCGGCTCGGAGACGTACGCGCGCGAGCTCTGCCGCGCGCTCGCCCGCGTCGGCAGCCACCGCTACGAGGTGCTCGTCCCGACCCTCGCCCCCGAGGCCGGCGGAGGCCTGGAGACCGTGGTCGCGACCGGTTATCCCGCCTCGACGACGATCCCGGGCCGCCTGCGGGCGATGACGGGAGCCTCGATGCGACCGGGGGCGCTCGCCGATCGGCTGACGGGCGCCGACGTCGTCCACTACCCCCTCACGGTGCCCGTCCCGCCGGTCGACCGGCCGACGATCCTGACGCTCCTCGACGTGCAGCACCTCGACCTGCCCGCGCTCTTCCCCCGCGGCGAGCGGCTGTTCCGGAGACTCGCCTACGACCGCGCCGCGGCAAGGGCCGACCAGGTGATCGTGATCAGCGAGTGGACGCGCGGCAGGGTCGTCGAGCGGCTCGGGCTCGACCCGGGTCGCGTGCATGCGATCCACCTCGCCGTCGACCACGAGCGCTTCTCGCCCGATCCGGCTGGTCGGGCGGGAGCCGTTCCTCCTCTACCCCGCTCGGCCGTGGCCGCACAAGAACCACGAGCGGCTCTTCGAGGCGTTCGCCCGACTCCGTGACGAGCGTCCCGAGCTTCGGCTCGTGCTCACCGGTGTCGGTCACGACGCGGCCAGCCTCCCGCCCGGGGTCGAGACGCTCGGCGGCGTGCCGACGAGCGAGCTCGTCTCGCTGTACCGCCGCGCCGCGGCGCTGGTCTTCCCCTCGCTGTACGAGGGGTTCGGGCTGCCGCCGCTCGAGGCTCTCGCATGCGGCTGCCCCGTCGCGTCGTCCGACGCGGGCTCGCTGCCAGAGGTGCTCGGCGACGCGGCGGTGCTCTTCGACCCCGGGGACGCCTCTGCGATCTCGGCCGGGGTGGCGGAGGCGCTCGAACGCGCCGAGGAGCTGAGCGCGCTCGGTCCGCCGCGGGCCGCTGCCTTCACCTGGGAGGCGACGGCGCGCGCGCACGACGAGGTCTACGCGCTGGCCGGGTCGGCCTCGAGCCGCTGACGGTCCGTCTCGACGAGGAGCCGGACGAGCTCCTCGAAGCTCAGCTCCGGCGCCCAGCCGAGCACCGTCTTGGCCTTCGACGCGTCCCCGACGAGGTCGTGGAGCTCGGCGGCGCCACGGTAGAGGGAAGTGTCGGAGCGGACGTGCTCGCGCCAGTCGAGGCCGACCGTCTCGAACGCACGCTCGACCAGCTCCTCCACCGAGTGGGAGACCCCGGTCGCGACCACGTAGTCGCCGGGCTCGGAGTGCTGAAGCATGAGCCACATCGCGCGCACGTAGTCGCCCGCGTAGCCCCAGTCGCGGCGCGCGGTGAGGTCGCCGAGCACGAGCTCGTCCTCGAGCCCGAGAGAGATCGCGGCGGCGGCACGCGCGACCTTGCGGGGCAGGAACTGCACGGGCCGCAACGGCGACTCGTGGTTGTAGAGGATCCCGCAGCACGTGAACATGCCGTACCGCTTGCGGTAGCTCGCGGCGATGAAGTGGGCGTACGCCTTCGCGACGCCGTAGGGCGTGAGGGGGCTCGGCGCCGTCTCCTCGGTCTGCGGCGTCTCGCGCGGCTCGCCGAAGATCTCGCTCGACGAGGCCTGGTAGAAGCGGATTCCCGGATCGACCTGGCGGATCGCCTCCAGCATCGACGTCGCGCCCACGGCGGCGAACTCGGCCGTGACGATCGGCTCTTCCCACGAGCGCGGCACGAACGACGGCGCGGCGAGGTTGTACACCTCGGTCGGACGGGTCGAGCGGAGCGCCTCGAGGAGCGAGTCGTGCCGCAGGAGGTCTGCGCGTACGAGCTCGATCCTGGTGACGAGATCGCCGAGGCTCTCGGCATAGGCCCCGGGCTCGCGCCGCACGACGCCCGCGACCTCGTAGCCCTCGTCGAGGAGCAGGCGCGCGAGCAGCGAGCCGTCCTGCCCTCCGACGCCGGTGATCAATGCGCGCGAGCCAGCCATCACCGGCGGCAGTCTACGAACGGCTCTGCAGGCGGACGGCGCCGTCGCGCAGAATGGCGCGGTGGCGACCCCCCTCACCGACTCGCTCCGCTCGGCGCCGCCGGGGCTGCACGGTGGCGGCGAGTACTGGGGTCTGGCCTGGGCGGCGCTCGCCTGGCTCGAGACCAACGTCCAGCCGGGCTGGGCGACCCTCGAGACGGGCTCGGGCGCGAGCACCCTCGTCTTCGCGTCCCGCGGCGCCTCGCACGAGGCGGTGACGCCCGATCCGGAGGAGGAGACGCGGATCCGCCGCGGCTGCGCCGAACGTGGGATCGACGACAGCGGGCTCGTCTTCCGCATCGGGCCGTCGCACGACGTCCTGGCGCGCTGGGAGCCTCACCCGCTCGATCTCGTGCTCGTCGACGGTGCGCACGGGTTTCCGTATCCGATCCTCGACTGGTGGCACGTGGCGCCGCACCTCAAGCTCGGGGGAACGCTCCTGCTCGACGACGCGTACCTGCCCGCCGTCGACGCGATCGTCGAGTTTGCGCGCGGGAGCGACGCCTGGCAGGTCGAGGAGGCGGTGAGCTTCCGGACCGCTCGCCTGACCAAGCTGGCGGACGAGACGCCGCCGTTCCTCGCAGGGGCGGACGCCGCGAAGGGCCGCATGCGGTTCGCGTACCTGCCGCCGCACAAGCGGGTCGTCGCCTCCGCCCGGCAGCGCGTCTTCAGCACGCGGGCGGGTCTCTGGGCCGTCGGCAGGCTCGGCCGGGGCGGCGCTCAGGCGAGCGAGCGCAAGTAGCGCCACGAGCCCCGGAGGCCGGCGGGCCGCACGAGGCCGAGCGCGAGCGCGTAGAGCACGAGGCCGACTGTCGCCGCCACCCCGGAGGAGAGGAAGAGCGCCGGGGCGCCGAACGCGACGATTGCCAGCGCGGCGACGCCGCCTGCGGCGCGAAACAGCCTCGAGAGCGTCGGCAGCGCCGCGTGCAAGCGGTGGAGCATCACCGCGAGCACGACCAGCGTGGTGACCGCCAGGGCGATGCAGAGCCCGGCGAGGCCGGCAAGCGTCTGCCCCGCCCAGGCGAGGGGTACGTGGAACGCGACCACGGCGAGCGAGATGAGCACCAGCCCCCGCGTCCGCGACTGCACGAACAGGAGCGGCAGCGTCACCGAGAAGCCGATCGCGAACACCATCCACGGCGAGAGCAGGGCGACGAGACGCCCGAGCTGGTCGCCGACGTCGTCGGCGAACCCCGAGCCGAGGACGCCGCCGACCAGCGACGTCCCCGCGAGCGCGAAGACGCCGGCGGTCGCCCCGGCCGCGACGAGCGCGAGCCACGACGACGACACGACGTGGCGCGCGACCCCGGCCGGATCGAGCCCGATTCGCGCGAGCGGCACCGATGTGACGAGACCGAGCGAGGAGGAGGTCACCGCCACGAGCGCCGACGCCGCGAGGTACGCGTACCCGAAGCTCGTCACCGAGCCGACGCCCTCGCGCGCCGCGAAGGGCAGGCAGACCAGGTAGACGGCCTGGAGCGCGAGCGGCAGCGAGACGCTCTGCGCGGCGACGACCAGCCGCTCTCCGATCGGCGGGCCCGACGGTCGCATCGCCCCGCGCGGCATCGACTCGGTTCTCGCGCGCCGGGCCAGCGCCACGGTCGGGAGCGTGACCGCGACGAGGCCGTTCAGCGCCATTCCGACCGCGACGGCGTCGATCCCGTCCGGGTGGATCCGCGCGACGATGTAGCCAAGCCCGACAGCGCTCGCGACGATGTACGAGAGCGCGGCGGTGAGGTAGTCGTCGCAGGCTGCCAGCGTGCTCGCGGCGAGCCCGGCGAACAGCTGCGCGACGGCTGCCAGCACCATCACGGGCAGCACATCCTCCGCGGCGTTGCGCGAGACCTCCGGCCCGAACCCCGTGAGCAGCGCCGAGACCGGCCCCGCGGCCGCGAACGCGACGACGAGAAGCGGCCCCGCGAGCACCGCGAGCGCGACGGCCCACGCGGCGGTCTCCTGGCCCAGGCGTCGCTCGACCCGCGCGCGCGCGAGCGGCGGCAGCACGACGAGGCGGAGCGCGGTCGCTGCGAGCGAGAGCACGATGAAGACGCCGTAGGCGGCGAAGAAGCCGTCGGTCTCGGCGGTGCGCCCGAGATCGCGCGCGATGATCACCCCGACCACCGCGGCGAGGCCGGCCTGAACGGCGATCGCCAGCGCGGTGACGGCCCCCGTCGCGAGGGAGCCCAGGCCGGTCGAGGCGCTACGCTTGTCCACCGACGCCGAAGCGTAGAGCGCGCGTCACCCGACTCGATGGCGAACGACACGATCTGGAGCGAGACCGACCTCGCAGACCTTCGGCAGGAGTTCGCCGACGTCTACGGCGGCCGCACCGTCCTCGTGACCGGCGCCGACGGGTTCATGGGCTCGCACCTGACCGACGCGCTGGTCGCGCTCGGCGCCAACGTCCACGCGTTCGTCCGGGCGACGTCGAGCGGCGCGCTCAACAACATCGGGCACCTCCGCCACGACCTGAAGGTGCATTTCGCCGACCTCACCGACCGCACGTCGATCGATTACCTGGTTCGCGAGCTGCGCGAGGCCCCCGATCGGCCGTACATCTTCCACCTCGGCGCGCAGGCCCACGTCGGCGAGTCGTGGCACCGCCCGTACGAGACCGTGATGGCGAACACCGTCGGCACGCTGAACCTCCTGCAGTCCGTGGTCGACTGGGGCCTCGAGCTCGAGAAGTTCGACACGGCGGGCACGTCGGAGGAGTACGGCAACGTGCGGGACGACGTCGCCGACCACCACACGTTCGACGACGCGGGCGCGCTGATCCTCCACGAGCGCTCGCCGATCAACCCGAAGTCGATCTACGCGACGGCGAAGGTCGCCGCCGACTTCCTCACGATGAACTACTACGACGCGTTCGGGCTCCCGGGCGTCGTGACCCGGATGTTCAACAACTACGGGCCCCGGCAGAACCCGCGCTACGTGACGGGCACGATCGTCACGCAGGCGCTGACCCGCCCCGAGATCGAGCTCGGCGCGCTCGACCCGCTCCGCGACTTCTGCTTCTGCACGGACGGCGTCCGTGGGCACCTCACGGTCGCGGCGCGCGGCGTCCCCGGCGACGTCTACGTCTATGGCCAGGGCGCGAACATCTCGATGGCCGACTGGGCCGACCTGATCGTCCGCACCGGGATCGAGCACGGGCTCTGGCCGAACGACCGGCACGTCGTCACCGTCGAGAGTCGGAGACGCCCCGGATCGAGCGACGTGATGGCTCTCCGCGTCGGCCACGAGAAGCTGACGCGCGAGACCGGGTGGCAGCCGAAGGTGAGCTGGGAGGAGGGCGTGCTCCGCACGATCCGCTGGTACGCCGAGAATCGCGACCGCTGGCTCGGCCGCGTGGACTGGTTGCCGACAGGCGCACCGAAGCTCGTCGCGGGGTGAGCCGCGTCCTCGTTACAGGGGGCGCTGGGTTCCTCGGCTCCCGGCTCGTCGAGCGCCTCCGCGGCGAGGGCCACGACGTCTCGATCGCGCGCCGCGCCGACTACGACCTCACGTCGATGGACGACACGGCGCGGCTGTTCGCCGACACCGAGCCGGAGCTCGTCTTCCACCTCGCCGCCGAGGTCGGCGGCATCGGCGCCAACCGCGCCAACCCGGGGCGGTACTGGTACGCGAACCTGATGATGGGCGCGCACGTGCTCGAGCAGGCGCGCCTCCACTCGACGCCGAAGCTCGTCGTCGCCGGCACGATCTGCGCGTACCCGAAGCTCGCGCCGGTGCCGTTCCACGAGGAGGACCTCTGGAACGGCTACCCGGAGGAGACGAACGCGCCGTACGGCGTCGCGAAGAAGGCGATCCTCGTCGGCGCCCAGTCCTACCGCGAGCAGTACGGGACGAACACGATCTTCCTCCTGCCCGTCAACCTGTACGGGCCGGGCGACAACTTCGACCTCCAGACCTCGCACGTCATCCCCGCGCTCATCCGCAAGATGGTCGAGGCCCACGAGCGGGGAGACGAGGAGATCGTGCTCTGGGGCGACGGGACGCCGACCCGCGAGTTCCTCTACGTCGACGACTGCGCGCGCGGTCTCGTGCTCGCCGGCGAGCGCTACGACGCCGCCGATCCGGTCAACCTCGGCACCGGCGAGGAGATCGCGATCCGTGACCTCGCGGAGCTGATCCGCGAGGAGACCGGCTTTACCGGCGCGATCCGCTGGGACACGGCGCAGCCGAACGGCCAGCCGCGGCGCCGGCTCGACACGACGCGCGCCCGCGAGCTGTTCGGCTTCGAAGCCGAGGTGCCTCTGCGGGACGGCATCGCGCGCACCGTCGCCTGGTACCGCGCGCAGGCATGACGGAAGCGGCGGCCGCCGCTGGGCCCTCGCGCGTGCTCGCGGCGCTCGGCCGCGCAGCCGACACGGTGGCCCGCCACGTCGTCGTCGCGCTCGCCACGATCGTCGCCTTCCAGATCGTCGCAACGCTTGCACTCTTCTTCTCGGTCAACCGGAACGGATGGCTGACCTACCAGGGCGGCGACCAGATCTGGCTCGTCACCTCTGCCTGGCTGCTCGGCAAGGGCATGGCGAGCTATGCGCTGACGGGGCCCGGCTGGCCGCTGCTCCTCGCTCCGTTGACGTGGTTCACGGGATCGAGCTCCGTGGAGCTCCTGCCCCTCACGACTTTCCTCCAGGTCGGCGTCCTCGCTCCGATCGCGACGCTCGCCGTCTACGACATCGGCGCGCGCCTCGCCGGTCGGATCGCGGGAGTCTGGTGTGCCGCCGCTTTCGCCGTGGCGCCGTTTGCCGCGATCCCGTACTTCGTCCAGCGCTACCACGACTCGTGGGTCGACCAGTTCCTCCCGCAGGCACTGGGGCTCACCCAGCAGGCGGATTTTCCCTCGGTCGTCGCCGTGCTCGTCTCCGCGGCACTGACGGTGCGCGCGCTCCAGGCCGGCAGGTACCGGGAGGCGGTGCTCGCGGGGACGTTCGCCGGCGTCGCCCTCACCCTGAAGCCCGCGAACGCGCTGTTCCTGCTCGGGCCGGCGCTCGCGTTCGTCGTCGCCCGGCGCTGGCGCGAGGCGGGGCTGTTCGCCCTCGCTCTCGCGCCCGCGCTCGTCACGCTCACGTTGTGGAAATGGCGTGGGCTCGGCGACGTGCCGCTCTTCGCCGACGGTCAGGTCGCACCTTGCGACCGGGCTCGGCGACCCGATCGTGCTGTCGCCGACGAGCTGGTTCGACCGGACGATCCACCTGAACTTCGACACGTGGAAGCAGAACATGTCGGGGATCCGCGAGTTCACGTGGAGCGCGCGTGTCCTCCAGTTTCTCCCGATCGCGGGCGCGCTGGCAGTCGCGCGACGCTCGCTCGCCGCCACGGGACTGCTGGTGGGCTGGCTGCTGGGGTACGTCGTCGTGAAGGGCGCCGCGGACGTCGCGACCGTCGAGTCCGGCAGCTACTGGCGGCTGATCATGCCGGCGCTTCCGGCGTTCGTGCTGCTCAGCGCCTCCGTGCCGCTCCTCGTCCCGACGTTCCTCGACCGCATGGGGCCGCGGCTCGCGCCGCTGCCCGGCGGCCGCCCGGGCCGGCGAGCGACGATCGGGATCGTCGCGTTCCTCGCGATCGTGCCGATCGTGGTGATCCTGGCCTTGGACTCGGTGCACGTCGCGCGCCAGGCCGGCGGGACGGGCGCCTACGTCATCCCGGAGCTCGTGGTCAACGAGATCGGTGTCCCGGTCGACCCGAACGTGATCTCGCTGAAGGTCCGTCGTGTCGGCAATGCGAACGTCCTGACGTGGACGGACTCGACGAAGCGTGCCAGGACGTTCTACAACGTGTACCGCGCATCGCCCTCACGCGGGTTCTCGGAGATGGTCTGCGAGCCGCGCGGCGTCGACCGCTGCGATCTCCGCATGGAGACGCTCGTGACGACCCGCGCCGACCGCTATCTCGACCAGAATCCGCCGGCCGACGCGATCTACCGGGTCGGCGTCGCGGCGAACTGGCTCGACGACGAGACCCGCGGCGACGTCTTCGCGATCAGCCCGCCCGCGGTTCCGTAGCCGGCTCGCGGGCCTCCTCGCGCTCGAGCGCGTCGACGCGCGCGCGGAGCAGGGCAACCTCCTGCGCGAGCAGCACGTTGTCGTCGGTCAGCCGCGACAGCACGGTCGAGTAGTGCAGGAGGACGGCGATCACGAACATGATCGCCGCCGCGAAGAGGATCGCCGGCGGGTAGCCGGACACGCCGAGCCAGCCGGCGATCGTGTTCAAACCGCCGCGCCAGAGCGAGAGGACGAGCAGCACGAGCCCGGTCGCAAGCCACAGCAGCGCGTAGCGCTCCTTCAGCCGCCGCCCGCGGATCAGCTCCAGCACGATGAGGATGAGGAGCACGGAGCCGATCGCCGCCGCGATCGAGATCCGGACGGGAGTCACCGCGGCGCCTCCTCGGTCGGCACGGCCGACCGGCGCGCCATGCCGACGAACAGGGCGAGCGTCACCTTGATCCCGTAGTAGAGCGAGCTCAAGAACGTGATCGAGGACGAGCCCGTCTCGCGCTCCCGCATCTCGACCTGCACCTCCGTCAGGCGCAGCCTGTGCTTGAGCAGCAGCACCGTGGCCTCGACTTCGGGGTAGTCGCTCGGGTAGTCGCGGGCGAAGAGAGCGATCGCCGGCCGGTTGAGCGCCTGGAAACCCGACGTCGTGTCGGTGACGCGCTGCCGCGAGAGCAGCGAGACGAGCTTCGCGAACCACGTGATCCCGAGCCGGCGCCCGAGCGGCGGCCGGTAGCTTCCGGCCTCCCGGAACCGCGACCCCGTGACGACGTCAGCCTCGCCACGCTCGAGCGGCTCGAGGAGCTTCGGCAGCTCCCCCGGTTCGTGCTGACCGTCGCCGTCGAGCCGCACCGCGACGTCGTAGTCCTGCTCGAGCGCGTAGCGGAACCCGGTCTGCACCGCAGCGCCGATCCCGAGGTTGAACGGGAGCCGCACGACGGTCGCCCCCGCGGCTGCGGCCGCTTCGGCGGTGCGGTCTCCGGAGCCGTCGTCGACGACCACGACGTCGATCTCGGGGTCGAACTCGCGGATCCCGGCGACGACTGCGCCGATCGCGTCCTCCTCCTCGTAGGCGGGAACGACGGCGACGACGCGCGGGGTCAAGCCGGGACCGCCATCTCGAGCTCGAGCAGACGCAGCATCAGCCGCGCGCGGTGGCCGTACGTGTGCTCGTCCAGCACGCGCTCCCGAGCACGAGCCCCCATCTCCGCCGCCTGCGCAGGGTCGTCGAGGAGCATGTGGTACGTCTCGAGCGCCGTGTCCGCGTCGTCGACGACGAGCAGCTCCTCCCCGGGCTCGAACCAGCGCTCGATCCCGCCATGCGGGTTCGACACGATCGCCGCCCCGGCCGCCGCCAGCTCGAACGGACGGCACGTCGACGAGCCGTCGACGGTGGCGTGCGCGCGACGCGTGAGGTTCAGGTTGATGCGGGCCGCCGAGATCGCCCGCGCGAACACGTTGAAGGGCACGTCGCCGACGATCTGCGCACGCCCGATGTCCCCCTGGAAGTCGCGCCCGCCGAGAGCGAAGTCGATGCGCGGGTCGCGCCGGCTCGGCTCGCCGACGAGCGCGGCCATCCACTCGCGCCTGAACTTGTCGCCGTAGCCGTAGAAGAAGACGTCGTGCTCCTTCTCGACCTCGAGCGGCCGGAAGAACTCCGGGTCGGCCGCCCACGGGACGTTCTCCGCACGGCGGGCGCCGAGCTCGCGCAGGCGCTCGAGACCGCCCTCGGAGTTCGAGAGGACGAGGTCGTACTCGGACGGATCGGCGCCGTGGTAGTAGTTGAACCCCGTGTCCATGCCGCCGAACTCCGGCAGACTCATCGGCACGTCCCCGTCGTAGAAGACCACCGGGATCCCGTGACGCTCGCGGAGATAGGTGGGGATCCCGCGGAAGTGCGCCATCGGCACCGTGAAGACGAGCACGGCATCGGGCCGCTCCCGCTCGACGAGCCGGTCGAGGTGACGCCGCCAGCGGGGCGTCACGACCTTCCAGATCGTCTCGCGCGTCAGCCGGTCGAAGGCCGTGTCGTCGGGACTGTCCTCCGCACGCCGGAGGTAGCGGTCGCCCTTGAGCCGCGCCAGCCCACCGCGCAGCGCCGCGTAGCCCTCGCCCTCCCGGTAGGTCGGGTTCGGCGCCGTCCGCCACCACGGCGACTCGATCGGGCGGCCGCGGTACGGCGTGACGACCAGGTCGACGCCCTGCTCGTAGAGGCCCTTCCAGAGCTGCCACCAGGCCGGCGTGCAGCCGTAGCGAAAGTCGAGGTCGACCGCCGACGCGACGGCGAGGAGGCGTGGCTTCGGCACGAGCGCTCAGTCTAGGGACGGCATCTGGTGTCCGACTCCCTCTGCGCGGCCGCCGTCGTCCGCGAGCTGCGCAATGCCGACCAGCGCTAGCGCCGCCTCACGCCAGCGTGACCCGCTCGTCGACACGAGCGTCGCAGTCGCGCTCGTCGTCTCGGATCACGCGCATCACGTGGCCACGACCCGCGCGATCGGGCGCCGCCGCGTCGGTCTCGCGGGTCATGCGGCCTTCGAGACTTTCTCCGTGCTCACGCGGCTGCCGGCGCCGGCGCGGCGACCTCCGGCGGTCGTCGGCCGCCTGCTCGAGGCGAGCTTTCCAGCGACGAGGTTCCTGGGCGCACGCGACACCGAGGCGCTGCTGAGCCGGCTCGCCGACTTCGGCATCGCGGGTGGCGGGGTCTGCGACGCGCTGGTCGGCGCGGTCGCCGTCGCCCACGACCTGCCGCTGGCGACGCGCGACCAACGCGCGCTCGAGGTCTACCGGGCGCTCGGCGTCCAGCTCGAGCTACTCGACCGAATCCGCCCGGCAGGCGCCCGGCACCTGCGAGCCGCCGACCCCGTCGTTGTCGCCACATCGCGCGCCTCTCACGTCTGCAGGAGCCTCCGCAAGACGTACGGGAGGATCCCGCCGTGGCGGAGGTACTCGCGCTCGCGCGGTGTGTCGAGCCGCAGGATCGCGCGGAACTCGGTGTCGTCGGCGCGCACCGACACCTCGTGTGCCTCGCCGTTCTCGAGGCCGGTGATCGAGAAGGTCTCCTTCCCGCTCAGGCCGAGCGACTCGCGATTCTCGCCTGGGAGGTACTGGAGCGGCAGGACGCCCATCATCAGGAGGTTCGAGCGATGGATCCGCTCGTAGCTTTCCGCGATCACGGCCTTGACGCCGAGGAGGTTCGGACCCTTCGCCGCCCAGTCACGTGACGAGCCCGAGCCGTACTCCTTGCCCGCGAGCACCACTGTCGGCACGCCCTCGCCGAGGTAGCGCTCGGCCGCCTCGAAGATCGACAGCTCGTCCCCCGAGGGCAGGTGAAGGGTCCACGTTCCTTCGGAGCCGGGCACGAGCAGATTCCGCAGGCGGACGTTCGCGAACGTCCCGCGCACCATGACTTCGTGGTTGCCGCGGCGTGAGCCGTACGAGTTGAACTGCTTGCGCTCGACGCCGTGGTCGATCAGGTAGCGCCCGGCGGGTGACTCCGGCTTGATCGAGCCCGCCGGCGAGATGTGGTCGGTCGTGACGGAGTCGCCGAGCGAGACGAGGCAGCGCGCGCCGACGACGTCGTCGACGGAGCCGAGCTCGAGCGACATCCCCTCGAAGTACGGTGGCTGCCGGACGTACGTCGAGTCGTCGCTCCAGGCATAGCGATCGCCCTCCGGCACCGGCAGCTCACGCCAGGCCGGGTCGCCGCTGTAGACATCCGCGTAGGTGCGCTCGAACATCTCGCGGCCAATCGAGCCCTCCACCGTCTCACGCACCTCGTCCGGAGTCGGCCAGAGGTCGGAGAGGTAGACAGGCTCGCCGTTCGCGTCGTGCCCGACCGGCTCCGTCGAGAGGTCGACGTCCATTCGGCCCGCGAGGGCGTAGGCGACGACGAGCGGTGGGCTCGCGAGGTAGTTCGCCTTCACCTCGGGGTGGATGCGTGCTTCGAAGTTCCGGTTGCCCGAGAGGACGGAGCACGCGACCAGGTCGCCCTCGGCGATCGCCTGCGAGACGGGCTCTGGCAAGGGCCCGGAGTTCCCGATGCACGTCGTGCAGCCGTAGCCGACCGTGTGGAAGCCGAGCGCCTCGAGGTACGGGGTCAGGCCCGCCTTGTCGAGATACTCGGTCACGACCTTCGAGCCCGGTGCGAGGCTCGACTTAACCCAGGGGCGCCGGTCGAGCCCGCGCTCCACCGCCTTTTTTGCGACGAGACCGGCCGCGACCATCACCGACGGGTTCGAGGTGTTCGTGCACGACGTGATCGCGGCGATCACGACGGAGCCGTGGACGAGATGGACGACCTCGCCGTCGAGCTCGCACGGAATCCCCTTCGTCCAGGTCGGCACGGTCGCGACGGGCGTCACTGCGACGCCCTCGCCGCCGGTCGGCGTGAGCGCGCCGGGGTCTGAGTGCGCCGGCGAGTCGCTCGCGGGGAACGACTCGGCGATAGCCTCGTCGACGCCGTTCCCGTACGCGACGTCGAAGCTCGTGAGCCCCTCGAGGAAGGCGGTCTTCGCGGCCGAGAGCGCGATGCGGTCCTGAGGGCGGCGCGGCCCCGCGATCGACGGCTCGACGCTCGACAGGTCGAGCTCGACCACCTGCGAGTACGTCGCCGGCTCCGACGGGTCGTGCCAGAGGAGGTTCTCCTTGCAGTACGCCTCGACGAGCGCCACGCGGGACTCGTCGCGCCCGGTGAGCCGGAGATAGCGCAACGTCTCGTCGTCGACCGGGAAGAACCCGCAGGTCGCGCCGTACTCGGGAGACATGTTCCCGATCGTCGCGCGGTCGGCGAGCGGTAGCCCAGCGAGGCCTTCGCCGAAGTACTCGACGAACTTCCCGACCACGCCGGTCTTGCGGAGGATCTCCGTGACGGTGAGCACGAGGTCGGTGGCGGTCGCGCCTTCCGGCAGCTGCCCGTGGAGGCGGAAGCCGACGACCTGCGGCACGAGCATCGAGATCGCCTCGCCGAGCATGGCGGCCTCGGCCTCGATCCCGCCGACGCCCCAGCCGAGCACGCCGAGCCCGTTGACCATCGTCGTGTGCGAGTCCGTGCCGACGAGCGTGTCGGGGAACGCGCGCCCGTCCCGCGCCTCGACGACTCGTGCGAGGAACTCGAGGTTGACCTGATGGCAGATGCCGGTGTTCGGCGGCACGACCTTGAGCGCGTCGAAGGAGCCCTGCCCCCAGCGCAGGAACGCGTAGCGCTCGCGGTTGCGCTCGAACTCCAGCTCGGCATTCCTCGAGATCGCCAGGCGGCTCGCGTAGTCGTCGACTTGCACCGAGTGGTCGATCACGAGCTCGGCCGGGATCAGCGGGTCGATCCGGCTCGGGTCGCCGCCGAGCTCGGCCATCGCGTCGCGCATCGCCGCGAGGTCGACGACCGCGGGCACGCCCGTGAAGTCCTGGAGGAGGACACGCGCAGGCGCGAACGTCACCTCGTGCGACGGCTCGGCGGCGGCGTCCCAGCGTGCGAGAGCCTCGACGTCCTCCGTCGTGACGGTCTCGCCGTCCTCGCGACGGAGGACGTTCTCGAGGAGGATGCGCAGCGTGTACGGCAGCCGCGCGACGTCGTAGCGCGACTGGAGCGCGTCCAGCCGGAAGATCTCGAGCGCCTCGTCGCCGACGGTGAGGGTGGAACGTGCGCCGAAGGTATCGGGATGGGTCATGGCTCGGTCCTCCGTGTTCGTGATTGGCGGGTCGCGCTCACGGCTCGAGTGCGAAGCCGAGGGCGCGGAAGTCGTTGTCGAGACCGAAGACGGCCGCCGCGCGGCCCTCGGTCGCCGTGACGGCGCCGACGCAGTCGGTGAACGAGAGCGTCAGCCCCGGATGGCGCTCCATCAGGTCCCAGGCGCGCGCATCGAGCTCGGCGTCGGCATGGCGGACGATCAGGCGCCCTGCCTCGACCGCCTCTTCGAGCAGACCCCGAAACGCGAGCGCCGCGTCCAGCCCGGCGTCGAACCTGAGGCGCGTGGCCGTCTCGGACACGACGAGATCCGATGTCAGCAGGACATCGCCCCCGTCCCGCAGCGTCGTGTAGTGGTCGCTGACGCGCTGGTGCGCGCGGTCGCGACGCCAGAGGAGCGCGATGAACGCGCCCGAGTCGGCATAGACGACCCTCAGGCGCGCTCCTTCGGCGCGCCGTAGAGGTAGTGGTCGTGTTCCTCGGCGACGTCGTCGGGGCCGGTCTCGTCGGGGACGAGCCCGATCAGCCGTTCGAGTGGGTCCTCGTCGTGGTCGCCGCCGGGGGTGAGGTACCGCTTGAGCGCCTCGCGGATCAGCGAGGCCTCGGAGCGGCCGGTGCGAGCAGCGAGCCGCTTGAGCGCCCGCTCGTTCGCCTCGTCGAGGTAGATCTGCTTCCGCCGCATACAGCGGAGTATACATCACTTGAGGCGACGAGAGATAGCTCGCCGGGCTGTCTCGAAAGGGAGTCGGCCTCAGCGCGGCCCGCGGCCAAGCGCGTCGAGCTCGGCCGTCGGCACGACGCGCTGGACGTCCTCGAAGAGCTCGCGCTCCTCGAGCCGGACATGCGCGCGGAGGAGCGAGCCGAGCGCCGCGAGCGTCTCGCCCGAGACGTCGCCGGCGGAGACCTGCGCGTGGAGGGCATTGCCGGAAGGGGCACTAGCCGCGCCGGACCCGGTCGAGCCCGCGCTCGGTGAGCGACGGCTCCTCGGTGTCGAAGTGCCGGGCGACCGCCTCCGCGTACGGCCGCGACACACGCCGTGCGTATGCCGCGAGCCCCTCGTCCCGCACCGGGCGCAGGTCCTCGCGGTACGGATCGAGGAGGTGCTGGCGGCCGACATGGCGGGCGGAGTTGAAGAACGCGAGGCCGAGCCCGACGGACACCTCGAGGACGCTCGTACGCTCACGCCGGGCCGCCTCGAGCAGCCCCGCGTAGAGCCGAGCGAGCTCAGCGGGGACGGGGAGCGACGCGGCGTCGCGACGGATGTCCGCGAGCGACTGCCGAAGGGCGCGGAGCTCGAGCGGCGGGATGTCGACGAGGCGGGCCGTCGTGCCCGACACGCGCTCGAGGGCGCTCAGGAGGTCGGTCGCGGAGCCGGGCGACGACCCCGCCGGCAGCGCGCCTACCCGGATCAGCTCGGCGACGTATGCGTCGAGGTAGATTCGCGACCCGCGCGTGACGTCGGCGGCCGCGGCGAGGATCCAGAGCGGCGAGAAGCCAAACGCCGCGATCGAGCCGAGCTCGACCGCGTTCCCGACCCCCTTCCGCACCGCGAGCCGGCACGGGTCGGGCTCGTACTCGGACTCGGTCGGGATCCGCGCGTCGACGCCGCCGACGAGCTCGATCGTGACGCGCAGCAGGTTCTTCGCGGTCGCCTCGTACAGGCGCGATTGGCGGACGACTCGCGGCAACGCGAGCGCGAAGGTCTCGTGGACGAGGCCGCCCAGTAGAGCGGCGAACGAGCGGACGGCGCGCTCCGGCAGGGAGAGCAGGAAGGTGCGGAGAGACACGGTCGTTAGCATGATCGTCGATGGTCAGCGAGACGATCCGGGGTCTTCTCGAGCAGACGTTCCCCGACGCGAGCGTGGACGTCGTCGACCGTACAGGCGGCGGCGACCACTTCCACGTGACGGTCGGGAGCACGTCGTTCGAGGGGTTGTCGCTCGTCGAACAGCACCGCCTCGTCAACCGCGCGCTCGCCGCCCCGCTGGCCGACGGCTCCATTCACGAGCTCCGCATCACGACGAAGGGACAGCCATGACGCTGCGTGACGAGATCCAGCAGGTGATCGACGGTGAGCCCGTCGCGATCTTCATGAAGGGCACGCCCGAACGGCCCGCGTGTGGCAACTCGCTTCGCGCGCTGCAGGCGCTGTGGGGTGCCGGCGCCCCGATCACCGCGGTCGACGTGCTCCCCGACCCGCGCATCCGCCAGGAGCTCTCCGCCCTGACCGACTGGCCGACGATCCCGCAGGTCTTCGTCAAGGGCGAGCTGCTCGGCGGCGCCGACATCACCGAGGAGCTCTTCGCCTCCGGGGAGCTCGGCCGGAAGCTCGACGACGCACTCGGCGAGGAGCGCGAGCAGGTCGTGAAGTCCGTCGTGCTCGCCGCGACGCCGGCCTAGACACGCGCCGACGGGCCCTCGCGGCCCCGACAACGCGTTCTTAACTGCCCGCAACCCTGCGTTCACGGGTGCTTGCCTATAACGGATGAGGCGTGAGCAACCCAGACCTCCCGACTCACCCTGACGCACCTTCGGGTCAGCGCCCCGGCAGAGTTGCGTCCGCCGCCAAGCCCATTGCCGCGCTCGTCGCCGCTTCCCTTCTCGGCGGCGGCGTGGCACTGGGCGGCGCGTGGGTACTCGGCGCGTTCGACAACCCCGCGCCCGTCGAGGAGGTCGCCGCGCCGATCCCGACGGATGTTGCGAGCGCGGCCACCGGACCGACGTCCATCGACGTCGCGCAGATCTACAGGCAGAGCGCGCCCGGGGTGGTGCAGATCGTCTCCACGTCGCGCGGCGCGGCCAGCACCGACCTCTTCGGCAACCCCATCCCCGGCCAGACGCAGCGCGCGCTCGGCTCCGGCTTCGTGATCGACAAGGAGGGCCACGTCGTCACGAACTACCACGTCGTCCAGGGCGCCTCGTCGATCGAGGTGAGCTTCTCGAACAGGGAGACCGTCTCGGCGAAGGTCTTCGGAACCGACCCGTCGACCGACCTCGCCCTGCTCAAGGTCGACGTCGACGCGAAGGCACTCACGCCGCTCACGCTCGCCGACTCCGACAAGGTCCAGGTCGGCGACCCGGTCGCCGCGATCGGGAACCCCTTCGGGCTCGAGCGCACCGTCACTGCCGGGATCGTCAGCGCCCTGCAGCGCGAGGTCAGCGCTCCGAACGACTTCACCATCGACCACGTGATCCAGACCGACGCACCGATCAACAGCGGCAACTCGGGTGGGCCACTGATCGACGCGGAGGGTCACGTGATCGGGGTCAACTCACAGATCGAGACCGCAAACGGTGGTGGCGGCAACGTGGGCATCGGGTTCGCCGTCCCGTCGAACACCGTCAAGAGCGTCGTCGCACAGCTTCTCTCCAACGGCAAGGTCGACCGGGCGTTCCTCGGCGTCACGCTCCAGGACGTCCAGCCCGACGTTGCCCAGGTCCTTCGCCTCCCGGCGAAGCAGGGCGTGCTCGTCGCATCCGTCAAGCCGGGCAGCCCCGCCGCCAAGGCCGGGATCGTCGGCGGCACGACCCAGGTCGTCGTCGCGGGCGATAGCTACCAGCTGGGCGGGGACATGATCGTCGCGGTCGGCGGCAAGAACGTCACGTCGGTCGACGAGCTCCGCGACATGATCGCCGCGCACAAGCCTGGCGACACCGTCAGCGTCACCATCGTCACGAAGGACGGAAAGCGCGTCACCAAGAGCGTCGAGCTGGCCCGCCAGCCGACGAGCCCGAACGGATAAAGGACTCGCCCCCGGTTCCCACTCTCCCCGGGAGTCGGGCACGAGAAGCAGGGGGGATGCCTGCCCGCCCCTGCAAGGGACGTGGGGGAAACCATGTTCCCCCACGAGCCCCCTCCTTGCCGTGGGGGAAACCATGTTTCCCCCACGAGCCCCCTTCTTCACCGCCCGACAAGGCGGAGCTCCCTTGGCCTCCCGGCCGGCAAAGCCGGCCTCCGGCCGCCACACGACCGTCACCGACGACGTCTTAGACCGTCCGTTCGCGGAGCATCTCGTCGGCGAGTGTCCGGCCGCGCTCGATGAGGGCACGTTTCGTCTCCACGGGCCACTCGAGCCCCGACCGGAAGCTCGGGTCGAGCGCGAGCTCTCCGGCGCTCCCGCGGACGATCTGGAGCGGCAGAGCGCGGTCGTGACGGAACGGGAAGCGCGCCGCCGCGAACCGCTCCTCCACTTCCCTCACCGCCTTGCCGCGACGCCACGGCTTCGCGTTGCGCCGCACCGACGCCAGGACGTCGGCGCGCAGCGCCTCGAGCTCCCGCACGGATGCGTCCTTCGCCTCGGCCGAACGCACCTCGAGGGTCGTGTTCCGGGCGATCGTGACGCGCATCAACCTGCCGATCATCTCGGCGAGGTGGCCCGGCTCGCCGCGCTGCTGGCGCTCCTCGGCCGCACGCACCTCCTCGAGCAGCGCCCGGATCGGCGGCACCGCGCGGAACGGCTCCAGCCGGCGGCGGAGCCGCGCGAGGTTCTCGCCCGTCACGCGCGCAGGCTGTGGGACGTACTGGAACCCGACGATCTCGCCCACCGCCGGGTTGTCGTAGGCGTGTCCGAGCGGGAAGTTCCGAACCCAGCCGCCGTCGGTGCCGATCACGTCGTCGCCGACCCGTAGAGGAAGGACGAGCGCGCTGATCGCAGCCGACGCGAGGATCGCGCGGGCGAGCTCGTCGGGATCGCTCGTCCGGCTCGAGTAGAGCCGCTCGTAGGCGCGGTGCTCGTCGATCTCGCCGTCCGAGACATCCGTGACGCAGACAACGAGCTCGATCTGCGCCCCGACGACGTCGCGGGCGAGCCGGTCGACCGGCGCCAGCCGCTCCGCGATCGTGTCCGGCAGCGCGTAGTCGTGGAGACCGGTCAGCGGGAGCTGCCACAGCCGGTTCGGTCGGAAGGTCTCGTCCGGCGCGAGGTGCAGCACGAACCGCTCGAGCGCGTCCAGCCGATCGACGACGGCCATGACGCCGGCGAGCGCTCCCGCGGACGTGCCGTAGATCCAGCCGACCGAGTCCCAGAGCGGGTCCTCGCGCAAACGACGGAGAAAACCGAGCTCGAGAAGCAGGCCGTTCATCCCGCCGCCCGAGAGCACGATCGCGAGGGAGCGCTCGTCCATCACATCTATTGTGCTGTCGTGGAGAGGGAGGAACTCCTGCCCGGCTCGGCCGTCCTGACCGAGGACGAGCTCGAGACGGACGAAACGCTGTGGCGTGACGAGGGTGACGACGACCATGCCGGCTGGTGGTGCGTGCGGACCGACCCGTTCCCCTGCCCGGCGGACGGCTGCACGTTCGTCGCCGAGTTCATGACCGCCGCGCACCTCGTGCTCGTCTGGCAGGAGCGCGACGACCCGAACCTCCTCTGGCACGCCCAGCGCGCGAAGGAGGTCGGCCGGAATCCGCGGGTCGTCTCGTACGCAGCCTCGTTCGGTCCGAGCGCGTCCTACTACGCATGGGAAGCCGCGGGCAGACCGGTGCACGGGGTCAAGGGACGCCAACCGTCGTCTCGCTGAAGGCGGCGTCGCCGTCACCGTCTTTCGGTCTTGACCGGTAGCGACGGGCGCGGTACCGTCGCGCCGTGAGGGAGGAGTTCCAGCCCGGCGGCCGGGCGCCGGCCCCGGTGCCGCTCAGGCTCGTCCAGGACTTCGTCAACACCGAGGTCCCCGACTTCCAGCAGGACGACGTGGCGACACCCGCCGCGCTCGCCGCGTGGCTCGTCCGTCAGCGTCTCATCGATCAGGCCGACCCGGTCGACGCGGACCTCTTCGTCGAGGCCCGCGCACTTCGCTCGGCGTTCCGGGAGCTCGCGCTCGCCAACACCCTCGGGGTGCCCCCGTCGGCCGAGCGGCGGGTGGAGCTCGACGCGGCGCTCGGCGCGTTCCCGCTCGCGCTGCGACTCGTCGACGGACAGCCCGTCCTCGCCCCGGCCGCCGGCGGCGCGCGGGGCGGTCTCGCGGCGATCGTCGCGGTCGTCGCCGAGGCAAGGGCCGCGGGGTCGTGGGAGCGGTTGAAGGCGTGCCGCCAGGAGACGTGCGGCTGGGTGTTCTACGACGGCTCGCGAAATCGCTCGTCGGGGTGGTGCTCGATGCAGGTGTGCGGCGGACGGGCCAAGGCGTCGAGCTACCGGCGCCGCCACGCGGCGAGGAGAGCCGGGTGAAGGGAGCCGGCTACGTCCTCGGCCTGGCGGCGAGACGGCTCGGGCGCCGCGAAAGTGGCGCGCTCGTCGCGGCGCTCGGCATCACCGCTGCTGCAGCCGTGCTCGCGCTGATCGTCGCGGGGACGACGGTCGCGAAGGACCGTGCGGTGGCGCAGGACGTCGATCGGCTGCCCGCCGCGACGCGCTCGGTCCGCGCGGTGTGGTTCGGCGTCCCCGCAGGACCTGGGGACGACTGGCGTGGCCTCGACCGCACCGCGCGGAACGCGCTCGCTTCCTTGCCGACGGGAGACGCGACCGCGATCGTGCTCGTCCGCGAAGGCACCGTCGGCGGCGCGTTCGTCGGGCTCGCCGCGGTCGACGGCCTTAGTCCCTACGTCCTCCTCCGCAGCGGCCGGCTGCCGCGCACCTGCCGGCCAGAGCGCTGCGAGGTGCTACGCCTGCGCGGCAATGGGAGGCTGCCCGACGTGCCGGGCTTGCGGATCGTGGAGGTCGGCACGGCGGCCCTGCGCTCGCGGCAGCTCTTCGGCGACTTCCTCGCACCGACCGACAACGCCCTCGAGGACGCAGAGGTCGCTCCCGCGCTTCGGCGGTCCTCGAAGTACCATCGCCCTGCGCCTGGCCCGCTCGTGGTCGCAGAGGGTGTCGCGGGCCTCGTCTCGTCACCCGTCCTCTCCCGCATCTACCGCAGCTACGGCTGGGTGCAGCCCCTGAAGGCGGGGACGCCGCGACTGTGGCAGATCGACGGGTTGCTGGCGGGCGCAGACCGCGCGCGCGCGACGCTGCAGGCGGACTCGCCCTCGTGGTCGGTCTTGCTGCCGACCCAGGAGCTACGCGATTCGGAGCACGCCGCCACGGTCGCCGGCCGCCGGCTGCTGCTCGTCGGCGGCGAGGCGGCGGCGCTCCTGGTCGCCTTCGCGGTCCTCGCCGCGGGCGCGATGCGACGCGATCTCGCCGCCGCGAGGCGCCGGCTCACGTGGCACGGCGCGCAGGCCTGGCAGCGGGCGCTACTGACCGGCACGGAGAGCGCCGCGGTCGGCTTCGGGGGCGCGGCCGTCGGCTGGCTCGTCGGGATCGTCGCCGGCGGGATCGTCGCGGCGGCAACCGGCGCCCCGGTGTGGGACGTGCTGGTCGAGAGCCTCCTCTCCCCGACGGGCATCCTGCTCGGCCTCGGCACGGCGGTGCTCGCGGCCTGCGTGATCGCCGTGGCCGTCTCGGTCGAGGGCGGCGCCGGAAGGCGGATCTCGGCGATCGACGTTGCCGCGATCGCCGCTGCGCTTGCGGCCCTTGCCGTCCTCGCGAGCGGCGCCGTGCAGCCCGACGACCTCGCCTCGGGCGGGACCGCGCCCGTCGTGCTCCTTGTCCTGCCTGCACTCGTCGCGTTCGCCGCGGCCGTCGCCGCGGCACGCCTCCTGCCGGCCCTCGGGCGTGCGCTGGCCCGCGAAGGCGGAGCGCATGGTGCGCGACTGGCGGGGGTCTCCCTCGCGAGGTCACCTGGCGCGGCGGGGACCGCGGCCGCCTTCCTGGCGCTCGCGCTCGCGCTCGCATTCCTCGCCGAGGCGTACCGCTCGACCCTTTCGACGGGCGAGCAGGACCAGGCGGCGTTCGCGGTGCCGGCCGACGTCGTCGTGCGGGAGAACCTCAGCGCGCTCGTTCCCGTCCTCCAGGCGGCACCCCTCGCCCGCTTCCAGGCGATCCCCGGTGTCGAGACGGCTCGCCCGGTCGTCCGGCTCACCGCGAGCGCAGGACCGTCGGCGTCCGTCTCAGGCGTGACGGTGCTGGGTGTCTCTCCCGACACGGTTGCCTCGATGCCGCTGTGGCGCGCGGACTGGGGCGTCAGCAAGAGCGGCGTCGCACGTGCGATCGAGCCCCACGGCTCGACAGAGCTTCGCGGCCCCGTCCTCCGGCGAGAGCTCGTGCTCTCCGTCGGCCCCGGCCTCGTCTCGTACAGCGCAGTCGTCGAGGGGCGGGACGGCGCGTTCCGGCGGATCGACCTCGGCGACTCGGACGCGCATCGTCCGGTCGTCCTCCACACCGTGGTGCCCGAGGCCTCCCGGGGAGGCAGGCTCGTCGAGCTCGTGCTCGTCCCGCCACGGATCCTCGAGCGCGGCTCCGACGAGGGCGCCGCGCTCCGCGGTGCGACGACGATCAGCATCCGCGGCGTGTCGCTCGACGGCTGGCTGGGCGCGGGTGGTGTGAACGCGGCGAGCGGCTCTGACGGGACGATCCGCGTGACCTATGCGATCACGCCCCAGCGCGCCGCACTTGTGCGCCCCCGCCAACCGACGGACGGCGACCCGGCCCGCGTGGTCGTGACTCCCGCGCTCGGTGCGCTCGCCGGCGGCGTCGGCGGCACGCTCCCGCTCGTCATCGGCGGAGAGCACGTCGACGTCCGGGTCGCCGCGATCGCCGATCGCATCCCCGGGACGGTCGGCGACGCTGTTCTCGGCGACCTGGGCGCGCTCTCCACCGCGGTGAACACCAGCGCTCCCGGTGCGGCGCCGGTGAGTGAGCTCTGGCTCGACGTCGTTCCAGGCGATGACAGCCGCGTTGTCGCGTCCCTAGAGAAGCGGCCCTTCAACGCGCTCGAGACGCGCTCGCGCTCGGCGCTCGAGGCCGACGCCCGCCGTGATCCACTCGGGCACGGAACGCTCCTCGCGCTCGCCGCGGCGGCTGTGGCGGCGCTGGTGCTGGCGATCTGGGGCCTCGTTCTCGCGATCCGGGCCGACCTCCGCGACGACCGTGGAGACCTCGTCGACCTCGAGGCCCAGGGGGCGACGCCGCAGCTGCTGCGCCGCGTCGTCGCGACCCGTGCAGGCGTGGTCGCAGGGATGGGTGCGCTCGCGGGCGTCGTCGCCGGGATCCTGCTCGCCGTGCTCGTCACGCGCGTCGTCTCCGTGACGGCCCGCGCCGACCAGCCGCAGCCACCGCTCGTCACGACCGTCGACCCGCTGATCCTCCTCGTCGGCGGCCTCGTGTTCGCCGTCGCCGCGACGGGTCTCGTGCTCCTCACGACCCGACGCGCGTTCGCCGACCCGCGCGGACCCGGCCGGATCGGGGCGGAGCCATGAACGGTCGACCGATCCGCCACCTCCGCGCGTTCCTGGGTCGCCGCGGAGACGGGCTCCGCCCGGCGGGAGCGGCTACCGGCCAGGGGCGCGCGTGAGCATCGTCGATCTCCGCGACGTGTTCGTCGTCCATCCGTCCGAGGACGGCGGGGTGGCGGCGCTCAGGGGCATGACGCTCTCGGTCGACGAGGGCGAGATCTGCGTCGTCCTCGGCCCGAGCGGAGCCGGAAAGTCGACGCTCGTCCGTGTCATCGCCGGCCTCCAGCGCCCATCAGCCGGGGTCGCCCTGGTCGACGGCCTCGACCTCGGAGCGGCGCGCGCCTCCGCGGTTGCTCGCCATCGCGCCCGCGTCGTCGGCTACGCAGACCAGCACTACTGGCGGGCGTTGTCCGCCGATCTCACCGCGGAGGAGCTCGTCGCGCTGCCACTCGGACTGCGCGGCGTGTCGCGCGAGGAGCGCGTGCGGAGGGCGGACGAGCTGCTCGAGCGCGTGGGCCTGCTCGACCGGGCCACCGCCCGGCCGGGCGAGCTCTCGGGCGGCGAGCAGCAGCGGATCGCCCTCTGCGCCGCGCTGGTACACCGACCGACGCTGCTCGTCGCCGACGAGCCGACCGGCGAGCTCGACGAGGCGACCGCGCACGGCGTGCTCGACCTGCTGCGAGAGCTCGCGCGAGATGCCGGTGCGGCGGCGCTCGTGGTCAGCCACGACCCGGAGTCCGCCGAGATCGCCGACCGCGTGGTGCACGTGCGCGACGGCCGGGTCGGCGAGGAGCGCCTCGCCGACCGCGAGACGATCGTGATCGGCCGGGGCGGCTGGCTCCACGTTCCTGAGGAGTCGCTCCGTGAGGCCGGGATCGGCGACCGCGCCGTCGTCCACGTCCGCCCGGGCGTTGTCGAGCTGCGCCCCACCGATAACGACGCGCCGGCGGTCGTCGAGGAGCTCGAGGCGCCGCTCACCGCGGCCGGTGCGATCGTCGAGGCCCGAGGGGTCAGCCGGAGATTCGGGACGGAGGTCGCGCTCGAGCACCTCGATGCGGTGTTCCGACCGGGAATGCTGACCGCCGTGACGGGCCCCTCGGGCTCCGGGAAGTCGACGCTCCTCGCGCTCCTCGCCGGGCTCGACACCCCCGACGAGGGCGAGATCGTGATCGGCGACGTCGTGCTGTCGAGGCTCGACCGCGACGCCCGCGCGGCGTTTCGGCGAGAGGAGATCGGCGTCGTCGGCCAGGTGCCGGGGCTCTCGAGCGCGCTCACCGCCCGCGAGAACGTCGAGCTCTCGCTGGCGCTCCGCGGGCTGGAGGGGGTCGAGCTGCACGAGCGGACGATCGACTCGCTCGCGATCGTCGGGCTCGCGGACCACGCCGACCGTCCCGTCGCCCGGCTCTCGGCGGGGGAGCGCGAGCGGGTCGCTCTCGCCCGCGCGATCGCCGCCCGCCCCTCGCTCCTCGTCGCCGACGAGCCGACCGCGCGCCTGGACAGTGTCACGACACTCGCGATCGGCGGCCTGCTCGCTGACCTCGCGCGTGAGCACGGGACGACGGTCGTCTGCGCGACCCACGATCCGTTGGTGATCGCGCTCGCGGGATTCGAGCTCAAGCTGGGCGGCGCGGCGGCGGTACGATCGGGCTGATGGCGACCGTCACGGAGACGTTCCTCGTCTCGGGGATCCGCTGCGAGCGCTGCGTGCTGCGGCTCGCGAACGCCCTCGAGGACCAGCCGGGGCTGGACGCCGCGCACGCGAACCTGATGGGCGAGGTGACCCTCACCTGGGACGACGATCTGACGACGCGCGAGGCGCTCAGCAGCACCCTTTCGAGCTCGGGTTTCCACGAGCGCCAGGCCGTCTGAAGCTCGCGGGAATAGCCCCGGCCGGCGCCGCCGTTCATAGTTCCGAACGCTGCTACGGTAGCCCGGTGGGTGAGGCGGACACGGCCGAGCCAGATGGGGCGCGCCGGGTCGCGAGCGAAGCCCGCGATCGGGTGCGGTTCGAGGAAGAGGCCCTCGCGCTCGCGGATCAGGTCTATCGAGTAGCTCGACGATTTGTGTCGACCCGCGAGGAAGCAGAGGATCTTGTCCAGGACACGTATGCAAGGGCGTTTCGCAGCTGGCAGTCCTACACACCGGGTACGAATCTTCGTGCCTGGCTCCTCCGCATCCTCACGAACCTCAACGTCGACCGCGGACGCCGGATCCAACGCCGGCCCGACGAGACGCCGCTCGAGGAGAACGACTACTACCTCGCGAACAAGATCGTCCAGTCAGGCGGCGAGCAGGCGCTCGACCAGGACCGCGTCGTCGAGCGTCTCTCGCAGGATTCCATCGTGAACGCGCTGGCCGACATCCCGCACGACTTTCGCGACGTGGTCGTGCTCGTCGACATCGGCGACTTCAGCTACGCCGACGCCGCCCAGATCCTCGACATCCCGATGGGCACCGTCATGTCCAGGCTCCACCGCGGCCGGCGGCTGCTCAAGGCGCAACTCGCCGACGAGGCAGTCCAATGAGTCACGACGACTGCGGCAAGTGCGAGCAGCTGCTGCAGGGCTACCTGGACCGCGAGCTGACCGCACAGGAGGTCGTAGAGGCGGAGGAGCACCTGGACGGCTGCGACTACTGCCGCCGGCGATACCGCTTCGAGGAGACGCTGCGCGTCTACGTGCGAACGAGCGCGGCCGAGCGGATGCCACCGGGACTCATGGAGAAGCTGGCGCAGCTCCGCACGACCGATCCCGGCACCGCCTCCCTCTAGCCCTTCCGCGCGACCGCGCTCTCGAGGTCGGCAGCGGTGAACGGGCCGCTCGGCCCCAGGCCCGCGGCGTAGCGGTAGAGGGCAACCGAGAACACCGACCGCGCCGCGCTTCCGAGCACGCCAGCGATAACCGCGCCGAGGATCCCGACGACGACGCACACGACGGCGACGGCCATCGAGCCGGAGGCGAGCCCGAGGAACACCAGCAGGACCGCCGGGACGGTGCCGAAAACGGCGAAGAGGATCCCGATCGACGCGGTGCCGACGAGCTGCTCGCCCCACTTCGCCCGGAAGAGCTCGGACGAGCGATCGAGCGCCGCGAGCGGGCCGATCCCCTCGAGCGCGAGGATCGGGACGACGAGGAACGTCGCGAGGCTCCACGCGATGCTGGCCGCTCCGAGCAGCAGGCTCCCGAGGATCCCGGCTCGCTCGCGCAGGAGCTGCAGCACGAGGTTGACCGTCGTCAGCACGAGCGCCCAGCCGGCGATCGGTCCGGTCAGCCGGGAGGCGACGGCCATCCCGCCGCGCACGGTCGCGTCACGCCCATCGAGGACGTCGGCCGCCGCGGCGGCGAGAGCGACCGCGAAGTACGTCGCGACGAGCGTCGCGAGGTAGACGCCGATCGCCGTGAGGACGACCGCGAGCGCCTTCTCCTCGATCTCGTAGGCGATCGCCGCGGGGACGAGGAACGCGAGGGCGACAGCGCCCGCCGCGATCCCGCCGAGCACGACGAGGGCGCTCAGCGAGCCGTCGCTCCAGACGACGCGGAGGCTCAGCTTCGCGAGATGCCAGCCCGCCGCCATCCGGCCCACGGCGCGACCGTACCAGCGGCTTCAGCCGTCTCCGGCCAGCGCGTCGAGGTCGGCGGGCGAGTCAACGTCGCCGGGCGCACCGAGGTCGTCGCAGGGAACGAGGCGTGGCGCGACGAGGCGCAGCCCCTCGTCGGGGACTTCGGACCAGCGTGGCCGTGCCAGGAGCAGCGGATGGCCGCGCACTCCGCCGTACGACGCGGCGACCACCTCGCCGTCCTCCTCGCGCCAGCTGTCGATCACGCGACGGATCGCGTCCGGCGAGAGGCGTGGCCCGTCGGCGAGCACGACCACCGCCACGCCGACGTCGTCCCCGAGCGCAGCCAGGCCGCACCGGAGCGAGGCGCCCGGCCCCAGCTCCCACTCGGCACAGCGAACGAGCCGAGCCCGCTCGTGCAACAAGCTGTCGCGAAGTCGGTATGCGCCCTCGACCACGACGATCTCGTCGACCGGGCTCGACTCGAGCCGGCGCAGAACCTCGGGCAGGAGCAGCTCCTGCTTCGGCATGCCGAAGCGCGTGGCCGCCCCCGCGGCGAGCACGACAGCCGCGACGCGGCTCACGTCTCGGGCCCGACGGCGACCGAGTTGATCACCACCGGCTGGCGCGGCTGCTCGGTCGCCGGGTCGCCGAGCTTCCCGATGCGCTCGACGACGTCCAGGCCGCTCGTGACCGTGCCGACGACCGCGTACTCGGGCGGCAGCCCCGCGTCGGCGCCCGTGACGACGAAGAACTGGCTGCCGGCCGTCCCCGCCGGCTCGGCCGCGGTCTTGGCCATCGCGACGACGCCCTTCGTGTACGCGGCATCCGGCGCCGGCGTGTCGCGCGTCGAGTAACCCGGGCCGCCGCTGCCCGATCTGGGTCGGGTCGCCGCCCTGGATCACGAACCCGGGCACGATCCGATGGAACTCGGTGTCGTCGAAGTAGCCGGCGCGCGCGAGCGAGACGAGCGATGCCGCGGTGTTCGGCGCGGACTCGAGGTCGAGCGTGACCACGAACGTGCCGCAGGACGTGTCGAAGCTGAGCGTCCAGGTCTTGGACGGGTCGAGCTGGGTCGTCGGGGCGGACTGCCCGCCGCCGTCGCGAGGGGCAGGGGCGTCGACATCGTCGCAGCCCGGCGTCGTCTGCGAGTCGCCTCCATCACCACAGCCGGCCGCGACGAGCGCGAGGCCGACGAGAGCGACGACGGCGAGGCGCATCGATCGAGGGTAGTCGACGTGCGACGGATCGGGTCTGGTACTGCTTGCGGGATGCCGGTCACGCTCGAGGTCAACGGCGAGACCCACGTGCTCGAGGTGTCGCCGACCCGTCGCCTGCTGAGCGTGCTGCGCGAGGACCTCGCGCTCACCGGCGCGAAGCTCGGGTGCGGCGAGGGCGCCTGCGGCGCATGCGCGGTCTTGCTCGACGGCGTGCCGGTCGTCTCGTGCCTGCTGCCGGTGGGCGCGGTCGAGGGTCGTCCCGTGACGACCATCGAAGCGCTCTCCCGCTCGGCGACGCCCCTGCGCGACGCGTTCGTCGCCGAGGACGCCCTGCAGTGCGGCTTCTGCACGCCGGGACAGATGATCTCCGCCAGCGCCCTCCTCGCCTCGACGCCCACGCCCTCCCGCGAGGAGATCCGGACGGCGCTCGCCGGCAACCTGTGCCGGTGCGGCGCGTACCCGAAGATCGAGCGCGCCGTCCTCCGAGCCTCCGGGCAGGAGGTCGTGTGAGCCCCCGTTTCGTCAAGTCGCAGCGCGAGATGGAAGGACGCTTCGAGGACGTCTGGGTCCTCGTCGACGATGACGACGACCTCGAGACGTGGCCGGCAGAGGCCGACCTGACGATCGTCGGACGGCCGGCCGCTCGTCACGACGGCCCGCTACGGGCGAGCGGCGGCGCGCGGTACACCGTCGACGTCGCGCTGCCCGGCATGCTCCACGCCAGGGTGCTACGCGCCCCCGTCTCGCGTGGCCGTGTCCTCTCGCTCGACCTCGACGCGGCACGCCGAACACCGGGCGTCCGGGCCGTGCTCGGCCCGGACGGCCCGTTCACGATGGGTGGCGACCCACCGCTGACGGCAGAGCCGTCCTGGGCGGGCGAGCCCATCGCCGCCGTCGCGGCCGAGACGCCGGAGGCCGCCGAGGCCGGTCTCGTCGCGCTCGCGCTCGAGCTCGAGGAGCGGCCCCCGCTCCTCCTCGACGAGGGCCTGACGGAGCAGCGCTTCACCGAGGAGCCGCGAGAGGTCGTCCGCGGAGATCCCGACGCGGCCCTGGCGTCGGCCGACGCCCGCGTCGAGCTGACGTGCGAGACGCCGGCGCACGTGCAAACCCCGCTCGAGCCACACGCGGCGGTCGTCCGCTGGGAGGGAGACGGGCTCACGGCCTGGGTCTCCACCCAGGGCATGTTCGACGCGCGCCGCGAGCTCGCACGCCGGTTCGCACTCGTCCCCGAGCGCGTGCGCGTGATCTCGGAGTTCATCGGGGGCGGCTTCGGCGGGAAGCAAGGCGCTGGCATCGAGGCGCTGCTCGCCGCCGAGCTCGCCCGCGCAGCCGGCCGACCCGTGCGCCTCGCGCTCTCGCGCCACGAGGACCAGCTCGTCGGCGGACGCCGCGCGCGCACGCGTCAGACGGTGACGATCGGCGGCCGTCGTGACGGCACGCTCGCGGCAATCGAGCTCGCCGCCGTGGTCGAGATGGGAGCGGCCGGGTGGATCTTCCCGGTCGCGGAGCCGGCCCTCTCGCTCTACGCCTGCGAGAACGTGCGGACGATGACGTTTCCCGTACGGACGAGCATCCGCGCCCAGAACGCCTTCCGCGCGCCCGGTGTGACCGAGGGCGTCACCGTCCTCGAGCAGGCGATGGACGAGCTCGCGGCCGCGCTCGACCTCGACCCGCTCGACCTGCGGCGGCTGAACCACGTCGAGCGCGACCAGGGCTCGGGGCTCCCGTACTCGAGCAAGCGCCTGCTCGCCTGCTACGACCGGGCCGCGGAGCTCGCGCACTGGACGGAGCGGGACGCGTTGCGCGAGCCGCAGCCCGACGGCCTGCTGCGCGGGATGGGCTGCGCCACGCAGATCTGGTGGGGCGGCGGAGGACCGCCCGCCCACGCGACGATCCGGCTCGACGCGGACGGCCGGGCGCTCGTCACTACCGGGATCCAGGACATCGGCACCGGCACCCTGACCTCCGCCCGGATGGTCGCCGCCGAAGAGCTCGGCCTCGAGCTCGACCGCGTCGTCGTGCGCGGGGGCGACACCGGCCCCAACGTCTACGCGCCCGTCTCGGGCGGCTCGATGACCACGCCGGCCGTGATGCCCGCGGTGCGCAGCGCGGCCGGGAAGGTGCGTCGCATCCTCCTCTCGCTGGCGGCCGACGTTCTCGAGATCTCGGCGGACGATCTCACCCTCGCAGGCGGTCGCATCCGCTCGCGGGACGGCGCGCTCGACGTCGACGTGACCGAGGTGACCGACAAGCTCGGGAACGCGACGATCGACGGCACGGGCACACGTGGCCCCAATCCGGACGGGTTCCGCGTGAACACGTTCGGCTGCCAGATCGCGCAGGTGGCGGTCGACGCGGGCACGGGCATCGTCCGCGTGGAGCGGGTCGTCGCGGTGCACGACGTCGGCCGGATCGTCAACCCGCTCGCCGCGTCGAGCCAGCTCGAGGGCGGCGTGATCCAGGGCGTGGGCTATGCGCTCACCGAGGACCTGATCGTCGACCCCACCACCGGCGTCCCGGTCAACGGGCATCTCGACGACTACAAGGTGCCGACGATCGCCGACGTGCCCGAGATCGTCTGGGACTTCGTCGACATCCCGGACGAGAACCTGCCGAACCTCGGCGCGAAGGGTCTCGGCGAGCCGCCGATCGTCCCCACGGCCGCGGCGATCGCGAATGCGTTCGCCCATGCGACGGGCCGCCGCGCGACCGCCCTCCCCCTGACGCCCGCCCAGGTGCTGGAGACGCTCGCGTGACGACGTACGCGCGCCCCGCGAGCCTCGACGACGCGCTCACGCTCGTCGCAGACGACGGCGCGGCGCCGCTCGGCGGCGGGACGGACCTCGCCGGGCAGGCCGATCGGGGTATTCGCACACCGACCGTGCTCGTCGACCTCCGCGATGCGGGGCTCGGGGAAATCGAGGAGCGCGACGGTGGACTGAGCATCGGCGCGACGGTCACGCTCGCCACGGTCGCGGCGTCTCCGCTCGTCGCGCCGTACGCCGCGGTCGCGCGCGCCGCCTTGCTCGCCGCCTCCCCCTTGCTCCGGAACGTCGGGACCGTGGGCGGCAACCTCTGCCAGCACACGCGGTGCTGGTACTACCGCGGCGAGGAGTGGCATTGCTGGCTCGGCGGCGGGGAGACCTGCTACGCGCAGATCGGCGACCACCGCCGGCACAATCTCGAGCCGGGCGACTGCATCTCGGCGCATCCTTCCGACCTCGCCCCGGCACTCGCCGCGTCCGGTGCGGTGGCGGAGATCCGCTCGGCCGCGGGCGCCCGCGAGGTGCCGCTGCTCGACCTCTACCGTCTCCCCACCGGGGACAACCGCTCGCTCGTCACCCTCGAACCGGGAGAGCTCGTCGTCGGCGTCACCCTCCCCGTCGCGCCGGAGGCGTCCGCGTACGAGCGGCTGGGTGAGCGCGCGGCGTTCTCGTTCCCGCTCGTCTCGGTCGCCGCCGTAAAACGCGGCACGGAGACGAGGCTCGTCGCGGCCGGTGTGGCCAACATCCCACGCGAGCTCGACCCGGCCGACCCGCTCGCCGGCCTCCCCGGCAACCCGCAGACCGGCTGGAAACGTCGCGCGCTCGAGACTCTCGTCGAGCGGGCCATTGCGGCCGTCGCGTAGGTGGAAGCCTCCGCGGAGGCGTTCGTCCTCGCCGCCACCGGTCGGCAGCGGACCCGCGCGGAGGCGTTGCTCGCGGCCCGGCCGAAGCTCGTCGGCGACCCCTGGGCGGCGCTTGCGCTCGGTCGCGCCTGGCAGGGCGACCCGAACATGCCCGGCGGGCCACGCGGCTGGGCCCCGCTCCTCTACGTCTGCCACTCGTGCTTCCCGTCCGCGGCGCTCGCGCAGGAGCTCCTCGTCCGGGGCGCCGACCCGAACGCGACCTTCGAGAACGAGTACGGTCACATGTCCGCGCTCTACGGCGCAGCCGGGGTCGCGTACGACGCCGAGCTGACCCGCGTGCTCCTGGAGGCGGGGGCAGACCCCGACGACGGCGAGTCTCTCTACCACTCGACGGAATCGCCCGACCCGGCCTGTCTCGCCTTGCTGCTCCAGCACGGCGCGACCGCGAGCCACACGAACGCTCTGGCACACGCGCTCGACGACGAGCGCCTCGAGCACGTCCGGCTCCTCCTCGCGGCCGGCGCCGACCCGAACGAGCACGCTCACGTCGCGCACGCCGTCCGCCGGGGCCGCGGACCCGAGTACATCCGCCTGCTCTCCGAGCACGGCGCCGACCTCGATCGGCCCGGCGGAGAGACGTGGCGCGGGAACGTTCCGCTGCGCACGCCGTACCAACACGCTCGGCTTCGCGCCCGCGACGACGTCGCCGACACGCTTGCGCAGCTCGGCGCTTCAACCGCGGTCGATCCGGCCGACGCAGCGGTGGAGTCGCTCGCGCGCGGCGACCGCGCCACGGCGCCCCTGCCCGAGCGACTTGACGTCGACGCGCAAGAGGTGGTCGTCCTCTCGGCCCTCGGGGGACATGTCGAAGTGATCGTCGAGGCCGTCGGCCCCGGGTTCCGCGGTGTCGTCGGCGGTTCGCCCGAAGGCTCGCTCCTCGAGCACGCCGCCTGGGTCGGAGACGCCGCGCTCGTCGAGCGGCTCCTCGCGCTCGGCGCCAAGCCGGGTGCTGCGCTCGGCTGGACGGTCCATGGCTCGCGGAACCACGGGGCCGCAGGGCGGGACTACGTCGCGGTCGCCGAGCTGCTCCTCGCCGCGGGCGGCCCACTCGAGGGCGTGCTGCTCGACGAGGCCGAGGGCCCGCTCTACGCCTGGCTCGAGCAGCGCCTGGTCTCGTAGGACGACCCGTCAGACAACGCTTGTGATGATTCAACACAAGCGTTGTCTCTCCGTGCGTCGTTCACGCGGCGTTCGTCACCGAGAGGACGCTCGCGAGGTGGACGAGCCTCAGCGCGCCGCGCTGTGCGCGCCGGCGGTCGGTCTCGTCCTCGACCTGTCCCGCAAGCTCCCACAGGTCGCGCGTGACGGCGAGGACCTCGCGCAGCTGGTCGGTCTGGGGGCGATGGCCGTTCGACCGCTCGTCGCACGCGTTGAGCGCGAGCCCGATCACGCCGTACGTGTCCGACGCGTGGCGCAGCCACAGCATCGCCGACGCCATCGTGAGGTACTGGTTGATGCGGAGGAACGTGACGGGGTGGGAAAGCTGCGTCGCGCCACGCGGCGTCGTCGGCTCGACCGGAGGGAGCCCGTCCGCGATCCGCGCAGCCGTGTCGTGGAACAGAGCGCCGAGCTCGCGGTCGCCGAGCCCGGACGCCCGAGCGGTGCGCACCGCCATCAGCAGCGAGTTCGGCTGGCGGCCGTACGGGTAGTCGGAGGCGTAGACGACCTGCTCGGGTGGCACGAGCCGGTACAGGTCGAGCAGGTCGAGGGGGCTCCACACGGAGGTGTCGAAGAAGACGCCCGGCCTGCCGGCGAAGTTCCGCGCCATCGCCGCGAGGTCGACGATGCCGGCATGGGCCACGATCAGGGCCGGTGGGCAGTGGCGGTCGAGGAGGCGACCGAGCGAGTCGGCGATGGGCGGCAGCCCCCGGCCGCCGTGGATCAGGATCGGCACGGCCCGCTCCGCGGCGAGGGCGAACACGGGCTCGAGCCTCGGATCGTCGGGGAGGAAGCGCTGCGCTCTCGGGTGGAGCTTGATCCCGCGCGCCCCGAGGTCGATGCAGCGCGTCGCCTCCTCTATCGGCCGGTCGTCGAGGTCGAGACGAACGAACGGCACCAGCTCCGCCGGTGCGGCGGCCGCATGCGCGAGCGTCCTGTCGTTGGCCACGGTGAACGCGGGCTTCCGGTCGGGCTCGTCGAGGCAGAACACGAAGGACCGGGTGATCCCGTAGGCCCGCTGGATCTGGAGGAGCTCGTCGCGGTCGCCGACCATCCCGTCGATGTCGTTGCCCAGATGGGTGTGCGCGTCGAAGATCGGCGCCCCGGCGGGGAGCTCGTCGAGCGCGAGCCGCGCGTACCGCTGCAGCAGCTCGTTCGCACGATCGATCGAGTCCACGAGAGTTGAGTGTATGGGCGGTCAGTCGCCTACGGCGGCGAGCACGCGGTCGACGAACCTGCCCTCGGGCACCGACCCGGCCCAGGCGTAGCGGTCGTCGACGACGATCGCCGGCACGGCGTGCACACCGTGGCGGTCGGCGTCCGCCACGAACTCGGATGCCTCGATCGCTCGCGCCTGGATCCGTGGCGACGCGAGCGCGAGTTTGTACGCCAGCAGCACGGCCGGCGGGCAATGCGGTCAGGTCGGTGTGACGTAGACGTCGATCGCGACGTCGCGCTCGAGCCGGCCGAGCCGCTCGCGCGAGGCCTCGGTCAGCGACGGCTCGGCTCGCGCGGCCTCGACGATGCCGTGGACGAGTGTCGTCAGCTCGTATCCGAGCGGCATCCCGAGATACACGAGGCCCGGCCCGATCGTGGTGCGCGGCCACGGGCCCGGCTCGTCGTGCTCGACGATCTCGAGCGTCACGCGGTCCGAAAGCGAGCAGACGTCCTCGAGGACCGCCTGGGTCTGCGCGCCGGAGTCGATCTCGCGCCCGCCGGCGGCAAGCAGGGTGACGGGGGCTGCCGTCGGTCCGAGCTCCAGCGTCACTTCGACGTTCTGTTCGAGCGTTGCGAGCACGGAGGCGACCGCCTCGCGCTCACGCTCGCCGAGGACGGTCACGACCTCGCGGCGTCGAGCTTCGCGCCGAGGTACTCGAGGTACGCAGCGGGGTCGATCTCGGGCGAGCCGGTCAGCCGCTCGATCGTCTCCTTCGGCGTCAGCTTCCGCCCGAGCGAGTAGAGGTTGTCGCGGAGCCAGTCGGACAGCGGGCGCAGGTCGCCGGCGGCCAGCTGCGCGTCGAGATCGGGAAGCGCGCGGCGCACGACCGCCCAGATCTGGAGCGAGATCACGTTGCCGAGCGCGTACGTCGGGAAGTAGCCGATGCCGCCGCCCGACCAGTGGACATCCTGCAGGACGCCGTGCGTGTCGTCGGGCACGTCGACGCCCAGGAGCTCCTTCATCCGCGTGTTCCAGACCTCGGGCAGGTCTTCGAGCGAGACCGTCCCCTCGAGGAGCTCCTGCTCGAGCTCGAAGCGGAGGATGATGTGAAGGCTGTAGGTCGTCTCGTCCGCGTCCACGCGGATCAGACCCGGCTCGGCGCGGTTGATCGCGCGGACGAACGCGTCGAGGTCGACGCTCTGAAGCTGGGGGAAGGTCTCCTGGAGCGCGGGATACCAGTGCTCCCAGAACGGCTTGCTGCGCCCGACGAGGTTCTCCCATGTGCGGGACTGCGACTCGTTGAGGCCGAGCGAGGGAGCGCCGCCGAGCGGCGAGCGCAGGAGCGAGTCGGCGATGCCGTGCGCGTAGAGGCCGTGCCCCGCCTCGTGGAGCGTCGACCAGACCGACTCGAGGTCGTCGGGGTGATAGCGAGTCGTCAGGCGGACGTCCCGGTTCGAGAACGAGGTGCAGAACGGATGCGCGGTCGGATCGAGCCGCCACGCGCCCTCGTCGAAGCCCAGCGTGTCGAGCACGCGCTCGGCGAACGCGCGCTGGTCGCCGGGGACGAAGTCGCCCTTGAGGAAGGAGGCGTCGACCTGCGGTGCGGAGGCGACGAGGTCGCTGAGCGCCGGACGGAGCACGGCGAAGACGTCGCGCACCTCGGTGGTCAGCATCCCGGGCTCGTAGTCGTCGAGGAGCGGCGTGTACGGGCTGTCGGACCACTCGAAGCACTCGACGTAGCGTCGCTTCAGCTCGAGGTTGCGTTCGAGGTATGGACGGAACGAGGCGTAGTCGTTGTCGCGCCGCGCCTCGACCCAGGCGTGGTGGCCGCGCGCGCCCTCGCGGGTCATCTCCTCGCGCAGGTCCGCGGGTACGCGGCGCGCCTTCTCCCAGTCGCGCCGCGTGACCCGCACGAGGCTAGCCTCGTCGGAGGCGTACTCGAGCGCGGCGACCTGTGGTTCTGCATCGTCGAGGAGACGGCCGACCTCGTCGTCGACGAAGCGCTCATGCGCGATCCGGCCGAGCGTCGCGAGCTGGTCGGCCCGCGCCTCGGTGCCGCGCGGCGGCATCGTCACGCGCTGATCCCAGCCGAGCACGCCCGCGGCACGCGAGACGTCGGAGACCTCCGCCAGCCGCCGCTTCAGCTCGACGAGCGCCGTCGTCATCGTGTCCACCCTACCCACGCCTCACGGGCCGACCCGCCGATAGGCTCGGCTCATGGATCTCCTGATCTTCGGCGACACCGAACGCTGCTCCGAGCTGCGGCACGAGCTGCCGCTCCACGTCGGCGACCCGTTCCTGTACGCGGAGGTCGGCGACCGGCGGATCGCGGTCGTGTGGAGCATCGAGGGAGACCGCATCTCGGTCGTCGAGCCGTCCGTCGAGATCGTCCCGTCCGAGACGATCTCGGTGGACGACCTGATCGAAGCAGGCGTCGACGTCTACGAGATCGACGCGACCCATGCGGTGCGCTCCGTCCAGTCGCTCGGGATCACGCGTGCGCGCGTGCCCGACGCCTTCCCCCTGCGGGTCGCGGACGCGCTGCGGGCCGAGGGGATCGAGCTGCTCCCCGACCAGGGGTTCTTCGACCTCCGGCGGCGCCGGAAGACGCCGTTCGAGCTCGACGGCATCCGCCGGGCGACGAGGGCGGGTGAGGCCGGAATGCGCGCGATCGCAGAGCTGCTCGCACGATCCGAGCCGGGCGACGGCGGCCGGGCGATCGACGGCGAGCCGCTCACGTCGGAGCTCCTGCGGGCTGCAGCAGACGCTGCCTTCGCCGAGCTCGACTGCCGCGGCGACGACGCGATCGTCGCGCACGGCGCGCAGGCCGCCGACGGTCATCACCAGGGCTCCGGGCGCCTCGCGAACGACGACGTGATCGTCTGCGACCTCTTTCCACGAGACCTCGAGAGCACGTGCTTCTCGGACATGACCCGGACGTTCTCGGTCGGGACTCCCGACCCCGAGCTCGTCGGCTGGCACGAGCACACCCGCGAGGCGCTCGATCTCGTCCGGGAGCTCGTCCGGCCGGGCGCGCACGGCGCGGAGCTCTGGCGGGAGGTCTGCCGCTTCTACGAGAACCTCGGGTACCCGACCGGCCTCTCGAGGCCCAAGGGCACGGTGCTCCGCGAGGGCTTCAACCACGGGCTCGGCCACGGCGTCGGCCTCGACGTGCACGAGGCGCCAGGTCTCTCGAGGACGGGCCACGAGCTCGTGGCGGGTGACGTGATCACGCTCGAGCCCGGCCTGTACCGGCACGGGTTCGGCGGCGTACGGCTCGAGGACCTGGTCCTCGTCACGAAGGACGGCTGCGAGACGCTCACGGACCTGCCGTACGACCTCGACCCGGCGTGGAGCGTGGTAGAAACGGCGCGATGAGCGACCGCGCGATCGAGACCCTGCTCGACGAGGAGCGCCGGTTCCCGCCGGACCCGGCGTTCGCGGCTCAGGCGAACGCGCAGCCGGACATCTACGAGCTCGACCCCGACGCGTTCTGGGAGCGCGAGGGTCGCGAGCGCGTGAGCTGGTTCGAGGAGTTCACCGAGCTGTACGCCTGGGAGCCGCCGTACGCACGGTGGTATCTGGGCGGGAAGCTCAACGTCTGCTTCAACTGCGTCGACCGCCACGTGGAGGCCGGGCACGGGGAGCGGGTCGCCTACCACTGGGAAGGCGAGCCGGGTGAGACGCGCGCCATCACCTACCGGGAGCTGCAGCATGAGGTGGTCAGGTGGGCGAACGCGCTGAAGCAGCTCGGGGTGCGCAAGGGCACGCCTGTCGGGATCTACATGGGGATGGTTCCCGAGCTGCCGATCGCGATGCTCGCCTGTACCCGCCTCGGGGCGCCGCACACAGTGGTGTTCGGCGGGTTCTCTGCCGATTCGCTGTCGGGGCGGATGGTCGACATGGGCTGCGAGGTGCTGATCACCCAGGACGAGGCCTGGCGGCGCGGCACACCCGTCCCGCTCAAGCGGATCGCGGACGACGCGATGGCCGCCGCGCCGAAGGTGCGCTCCTGCCTCGTGCTGCGCCGCACCGGCAACGAGGTACCGATGCAACCCGGTCGCGACGTCTGGTTCCACGACCTCGACGTGGCAGACGATCCCGCCACCTGCCCGTGCGAGCCGATGAACAGCGAGGACCTGCTGTTCCTGATGTACACGTCGGGCACCACCGCCAAGCCCAAGGGGATCGTGCACACGACCGCCGGCTACCTGGTCGGGTGTGCCTCGACCCACCACTACATCTTCGACCTCAAGCCCGAGACGGACGTCTACTGGTGCGCAGCCGACGTCGGCTGGATCACCGGCCACTCCTACATCGTCTACGGCCCGCTCTGCAACGGCGCCACCTCGGTCCTGTACGAAGGCACCCCCGACTTCCCGGACAAGGACCGCTGGTGGGGGATCGTCGAGCGCTACGGCGTCACGATCCTCTACACCGCCCCGACCGCGATCCGAGCCCACATGAAATGGGGGCCCGAACACGCGCAGAAGCACGACCTCTCCTCACTCAGGCTCCTCGGCTCGGTCGGCGAGCCGATCAACCCCGAAGCCTGGATCTGGTACCAGCAGCACATCGGCGGCGCCCGCTGCCCCGTCGTCGACACCTGGTGGCAGACCGAGACCGGGATGGCGATGATCACCCCGCTCCCCGGTGTCACGACCACGAAGCCGGGCTCGGCGACGAAGCCGTTCCCTGGCGTCTCGGCGGGCGTCGTCAACGAGCAGGGCGAGCGCGTCGAGCAGGGCGGCGGGTACCTCGTCCTCGACCGGCCGTGGCCCGCGATGACCCGCGGGATCTTCGGCGACGAGGCGCGCTTCCGCGCGACCTACTGGGAGCGGTTCCCCGGCCTGTACTTCGCCGGCGACGGCGCGCGGATCGACGAGGACGGCGACTTCTGGCTGCTCGGCCGTGTCGACGACGTGATGAACGTCTCGGGCCACCGGCTCTCGACGATCGAGGTCGAGTCCGCGCTCGTCGACCACCCGCGCGTCGCCGAGGCGGCCGTCTGCGGTCGCAGCGACGCCGTGACCGGCCAGGCGATCGTCGCCTACGTCACGCTGAAAGGCGCCGACGAGGGCTCCGTCGAGATGCTCGACGAGCTCCGCGATCACGTCGCCGCGAAGATCGGCGCGATCGCCAAGCCCGCCAACATCGTCTTCACCCCCGAGCTACCGAAGACCCGCTCCGGCAAGATCATGCGACGCCTGCTCCGTGACGTCGCAGAGAACCGCGCCCTCGGTGACACCACCACCCTCGCCGACCCCGCGGTCGTCGAGGAGATCGCCGAGCGAGCCTCGTCGGCTCCCGCCGACGACGCCTAGGCGTTCTGGGTCGCGCGCCGGAAGGCGGCGACCGTGCGGTCGATGTCTGCCTCCGTCGTCCGCCAGGACGACACCGACAGCCTGATTGCGGAGCGGCCGTCCCACTCGGTGCCGCTCATCCACGCCTCGCCGCTCGTCTGCACGGCCGCGAGCGTCCGCGACGTCGCGTCGTCGTCGCCGAAACGGAACAGCACCTGGTTCAGCACGACCTCGTTCAGCACCTCGCAGGCCGGCAGCTCGGCGATCGCCGCGGCGAACTGCCGCGCCCGGGCGCACGAGCGCTCGACGAGGTCGGCGACGCCCGACCGGCCGAGCTGGCGGAGCGCCGCGTAGACCGGCACAGCGCGAGCGCGTCGAGAGTGCTCGGGCGTCCAGTCGATCGGCTCCCGGATCGCGTCGGGGTCGCGGACGTAGTACGCCGCGTGGGCCGTCATCGAGTCTCGGTGAGGGTCGGGATGGGCGCAGAACGCGATCCCGCAGTCGTAGGGAACGTTCAGCCACTTATGAGCGTCGGTCGCCCAGGAATCGGCGCGCTCCGAGCCCGCGAGGAGGTGGCGGAGCGAGGGCGCGGCGGCGGCCCAGAGACCGAAGGCTCCGTCGACGTGGAGCCACGCGCCGGTTCCCTCGACGGCGTCGGCGATCGCGTCGAGGTCGTCGAAGACGCCGGTGTTGACCTCGCCCGCCTGCGCGCAGACGATCGTCGGCCCGTGGGTCTCGGCGAGCGCGCGGGCGAGCGCCGTCGGGTCGAGCCGGCCGTCCGGCAGGGCCTCGAGCACCCGGATCTGCGCGCGGCCGATGCCGAGGTAGCGGAGCGCACGGTCGATCGTGGAATGCCGCATGGCTCCGACGAGCACCATGATCGGCGGCGACCCGGCGAGCCCCTGCTCGTTGACGTCCCAGCCTGCCTTCGCGAGCACGTGCTGCCGCGCGGCGGCGAGGCAGGTGAAGTGCGCCGTCTGGCAGCCGGTCACGAACGCGAACGAGGCCCCCGCGGGGATCCCGAGCAGCTCTTTCGTCCACTCGCCGGCGGTGTTCTCGGCGACGAGCGCCGAGGGCCCGAGCGCAAGCAGGCCGAGGTTCTGATCCCAGGTCGAGACGAGCACGTCCGCCGCGAGCGCTGCCGGAAGGGACGACCCCACGACGAAGCCGAAGTACCGCCCACTCTGGCTTGCAACGACCCCGGGCTCGAGCGCGGCCGCCAGCTCCTCGACGACGATCGCCGGGTCGGTCGGCCCGTCCGGCAGCGGCAGCTCGATCCGTCCGGCGAGCTCCTCGACCGAGACCTGCGGGTAGACGGGCCGTGCCTCTAGCGTGTCGAGATGGTCGGCGGCCAGCTCTGCCGCCCGGCGCAAGAGCTCGCGCTCGGTCACGCCGGCCTCAGGCCGCCAGCAGCTTCTGGAAGCGCTCGGGCTCGTCGAACGGCCCGATCAGAGCGAGCCGGAGCTCTCCGCCGAGGATCTCACCGGCGACGCGCTCGACATCCTCCACGGTGACCGCGTCGAGCCCCTCGAGCACCTCCTTGGGCTCGATCGCGCGGCCTTCGAGGATCTCGCGGCGGAGGCCGAACATGATCGTCGCGTGCGGGCTCTCGAGGCCGAGCACGAAGCGGCCCTTCGCGAACGAGCGCGCCTTCTCGAGCTCCTCGGCGGGGACCGGCTCTCGGGCCATCCTCCGCAACTCGGCGACGATCGTCTCGACCGCCTCGTCGATCCGGCTCAGGTCGACGCCGGCTTGCGCGCCGAGCGTGCCGGCGTCGGCGTAGCTCTGATTGCCGGAGAACACGTAGTACGCGAGGCCGCGACGCTCGCGTACCTCGGTGAACAGGCGCGACGACATCCCGCCGCCGAGCACCGTCGAGAGGAGCTGCAGGACATACCGGTCCGGGTGGCCGTGCGGATAGCTCCTCGCGCCGATCACGACGTGCGCCTGGTCGGACTGCTTCGTGTGGAGCAGGACCGGGCTGCCGTTCTCCGTGAGCACGACGGGATCGGCTGTTCCGGTCGACCCGGACTCGATGTCGCCGACCAGGTCCTCGAGCCGCTCGAGGGCGTCGTCGCCGATCTGGCCGCCGAGCCCGACCACGGTCCGCTCCGGGAGGTACCAGCGGTCGAGGTAACCGAGGAACGTGTCGCGGGTCGCCGCGCGGACGGTCTCCTCCGTGCCGATGACGTCCCAGCCGAGCGGCTGATCGCCGTAGAGGTGTCGCTCCCAGACGTTGCCGATGTAGCTCCGCGGCGTGTCGGCGTACATGTTCATCTCCTCGACGATCACGCCCTTCTCGCGGTCGATCTCGTCGGCGTCGAAGCGCGAGTTGCGGAGCATGTCGACGAGCACGTCGAGGGCAACGTCCCGCGTCTCGGCGGCGCATTTCACGTAGTAGCCGGTGAGCTCCTTGCCGGTGAAGGCGTTGAACTCCCCGCCGATCGAGTCGATCTCGGTCGCGATGTCGCGTGCGGTGGGACGTCGCTCCGTGCCCTTGAAGAACATGTGCTCGGCAAAGTGGGCGATCCCGCTCTCCTCGCGCCGCTCGTAGCGTGAGCCCGCCGCGAACATGACGAAGCAGGAGACCGACTGGGCGTGGTCCATCGACGCGGTCAACACACGCGTGCCGTTGGACAGCGTCGAGCGCTGGAAGGTCGTCACGAGGCGATGCTACCCGCCGGCGATCAGACGAGCTCGGCGAGCCCGGCCAGGAGGCGATCGACCTCCTCGGCGGTGTTGTAGTGGACGATCCCCGCACGAACCGCGCCGTCGTCCTCGTCCAGGCCGAGGTGGCGCATCGTCTCGAGCGCGTAGTAGTTGCCCCACCAGACGGCGATGTCGCGCTCCGCGAGGTGCTCCGCGACCGACCGGGCGGTGTGGCCCGGGACGGTGAAGCAGAATGTCGGCACGCGGCCCTCCATCGTCGGGAGGCCGTGCAGCGTGACGGCGTCGGGCAGATGGTCGAGGAACCGCTCGCCGAGCGCGGTCTCGTGCTCGACGATCGCGTCCCACCCGAGCGAGTCGACGTAGTCCACCGCCGCGACCAAGCCCGCGAGGAGCTCGTGCTGCGACGTTCCCAGGTCGAAGCGGTGACCGATCGGCTCGTCGGCTGCCGGACGCACCTTGTACGGCCGCCAGCGCCGGAGCACCTCCTCGCGGCCGAAGGCCATGCCCATGTGCGGGCCGAAGAACTTGTACGGCGAGCAGACGAGGACGTCGCAGCCCCACGCCGAGACGTCGATCGGCCCGTGGGGGCCATAGTGGACGGCGTCGACCCACGCGAGCGCGCCGGCCTCGTGGGCGAGCTCGACGACCTGCATCACGTCGGGCCGGGTCCCGACCGAGTTCGCCGCCGCAGGGAACGCGACGACCTTCGTCCTCGGCGAGCGCTTCGCCGCGAGGTCGTCGAGGTCGAGGGACAGATCCTCGTTGACGTCCACGAACGTGACGACGATGCCGAGGTCCTCTTGCAGCGCGAGCCACGGTGCGACGTTGGCGTCGTGGTCGAGCCGCGTGACGAGCACCTCGTCACCTGCCTCGAGCTCCCGGGCGAGCGCGCGAGTGAGGAGGAAGTTCATCGCGGTCATGCTCTGACCGAAGGCGACCTCCTCGGGCGAGCACCCGAGGAACGAGCCTGCCCGCTCGCGCGCGCGAGCGACGAGCTCGTCCGTCCGGCGCGACGTCTCGTACGGCGCACCGATGTTCGCGTTGTCCCGCCGCAGGTACTCGGCGATCGCGTCGATCACCTCGTCCGGGCACTGGGTGCCGCCGGGCCCGTCGAAGAACGCCAGGGGCCGATCGAGCGCCGTGAAGCGGGCCCGAACCGCGTCGACGTCGAGCAGCGTGACGCTCACCGAACGCGCCAGTCGTACGTCGGCCGGGCGGTGAGCGAGGCGCCGACGAAGCAGTCGCGCTCGCCTTTCATGAGCAGGTCGGAGACGGTCGCGTCGTCCGGCTTCGGCTCGAACGCGACGTCGGCCTCGATCGTGATCTCGACGAACGCGAAGCGGCCGTCGTCCTGCCGTCTCGTCACCGTGCCGCGCGCGGAAGCGCGCGAGGAGAGCCCGACACCGGCGCGCGTGCAGTGGTAGCGGAGGCTCGTCAGCGAGCAGCGCGCGAGGCCGGCGAGCACGAGGTGCTCGGGTGCCCAATGCTCCTCGTCGTCGCCGGCAAGCACCGCACCACCGCGCTCGCTCCGGGCATCCCAGGCCTCGTCGACCTCTACCGCGTAGTCGAACGTCCTCGCCCGCGCTGACATGACACAACCCTAGAGATTCGGCACCGTCCGGTCCCTCGCCTACGGTGGTGGCCCATGCAGCGGTTGCGGCCGTTGGACGAGCAGGAGTGCTACCTCCGGTGCTACGGCTGGCTGGGCGAGGAGGACGCGGTCACCGTGCTCCGGCCGGATGCCGAGTCGCCCGAGGCGACCGCAGTCCTCACGGAGCGCATCCGTCTCGCCTTCGAGGCGCTGCTCGACGAGCGCGAGCCCGAGGCGGCCTGACGACCGCCGTCCCGGACGTCCTCGCCGAGGGGCCTATCGCGGCCCGTTCGGCGGCCGCCCGGAGCACGGGCTCCAGGAGCGTCGTCTCGGAGAGACGCAGCTGTTCGTGCTGCCCTCGACCTCACCGGCCAACGCCGCCGTGCCGTGGGACGAGCGGCTGCGTTGGTTCCGGGCGCTCCGCCGGCTCGTCGCCTGAGCTCCGCACTGCTGCGAGACTGGTGCGATGCGGGTTGCAGCGCTTCTGCGCGGGATCAACATCGGCCCAAACAAGCGGATCTCGATGTCCGACCTCCGCTCGATCGTCGAGGGACTCGGCTACACGGACGTCGAGACGTACTTGCAGAGCGGCAACGTCGTCTTCACGCCCGGAGGGAAGGGCGATCACGCAGAGCGCCTCTCGGAGGCGATCGAGAAGGAGACCGGGCACGAGGTGGCCGTCCTCGTCCGCACCGCCAAGGAGCTGGCCGGCGTCATGGCGGCGAACCCGTACCCGGTCACCGACCCCACGAAGATCGTGGTCGCGTTCCTCGGAGAGCAGATCGAGCTCGGACAGCTCGGATTGGGCGATCTCGGCCCCTACCTCCCGGACGAGCTGACGTTGCACGGTCGCCAGATCTACGTCAGCCTCCCGAACGGCCAGGGACGGTCGAAGCTGATGGAAGCGCTTGTCCGTCGTCGTCTGCCCACGACCATCACCGTCCGGAACTGGCGGACGGTGGAGGCGCTGGCAACACTCACGTACGAAAGCCGCAGCTAGCCGCGCCAGCGGTTCGTGATCGGGGTCCGCCAGTCGCGGCCGAAGGCACGTGGGCGGAGCTTGACGCCCGGGGCCGCCTGGCGCCGCTTGTACTCGGCCCGGTCGACGAGCATCAGCACGCGCTCGACGACCTCGGGATCGAACTGCGCGTCGAGCTCCTCGCGTGAGCGGTCGAGCTCGACGTATGCCTCCAGAACCGGGTCGAGAACCTCGTAGGGAGGAAGCGACTGGTCGTCTCTCTGGTCGTCCCGAAGCTCCGCGGTCGGCGGCCGTTCGATCGTCGAGACGGGCACGACCTCACGCCCTCCGCGGTCGTTCAGGTGACGTGCGAGCCGGAACACGTCCGTCTTGAACACGTCCTTCAGGACCGCGAAGCCGCCGACCATGTCCCCGTAGAGCGTCGCGTACCCCACCGCCATCTCGGACTTGTTGCCCGTCGCGAGGACGAGCCAGCCGTGGGTGTTGGAGAGCGCCATCAGGATCGTCCCTCGGATGCGGGCCTGGAGGTTCTCGGCCGCGAGCCCCTCGAGCCCGCCGAGCGCCGCGTGGTAGGCGCCGACCACGTCCTCGATCGGGAGCTCGCGGAACTCGACGTCGAGGTTCTCGCTCACCAGGCGGGCGTCGTCGCGGGTCTCGCCCGACGAGAAGCGCGAGGGCATCGACACCGTATGGACGCGGTCGGCGCCGACCGCGTCCGCCGCGATCGCCGCCGTGACCGCGGAGTCGATCCCACCGGAGATGCCGATCACGACGTCGCGAAAGCCGTTCTTCGAGACGTAGTCGGACAGGCCGAGCACCAGCCCTCGTCGCATCTGCTCGAGCTCCGGCGCGAACGGCGTCACGGAGGGCGCGAGCGGCTCGACGACTGCTCGCGCCTGGCCGAGCGCGAGCGTCGTCGCTGCCACGGGCTCCTCGCGCGACCGCTCGAGCTCACGCCGGCGCACGTCGCGCAGCCGCCGCCCGAGCGTCTCGTTCGGGTCGATGTCGACGACGAGCAGCGCCTCCTCGAAGCCCGGCGCCCGGGCGATCACCTCGCCCTCGTCGTCGAGGACTACGGAATGCCCGTCGAAGACGAGCTCGTCCTGTCCGCCCACGAGATTGCAGAAGGCGACGTACGCGGCGTTGTCCCGCGCCCGGGTGACGAGCATCTCCTCGCGGTCCTCTGCCTTGCCGACGTGGAACGGCGACGCGGAGAGGTTGACGAGGAGGGTCGCACCCGCGAGCGCGAGGTCGGTCGCAGGCGGGCCGGGCTGCCAGACGTCCTCGCAGATCGTCGGTCCGACGAGGACGTTGCCGAACTGGAGCAGCAGGAGCTCGCGGCCGGGTGCGAAGTAGCGGTGCTCGTCGAAGACGCCGTAGTTCGGGAGGAACTGCTTCCGGTACACACCGCGCACCGCGCCGTCGGCGCAGACGAACGCCGCGTTCGCGAGGTCGCGGTCGAACGCCGGCCCCCCGACGAGCGCGACGGTCTCGGTGCACGCGCGCGCGACCTCGTCGACCGCTTCGCGGGCCGCGCGGACGAATCCCGGCCGCAGCAGGAGGTCCTCGGGCGGGTAGCCGGTGACCGCCAGCTCGGGGAGGACGACGAGGTCCGCTTCGGCCCCCTCCGCCCGTCGCACGGCGTCGACGATCTTCTCGACGTTTCCGTCGAGATCGCCGACCACGACGTCGAGCTGGGCGAGCGCGAGCCTCATCCGGGCATCCTTCCCGCTACGGCTGCTGAGTGCCTCAGAGGTTTTCGACTCGCGATCACAAACTCCAGTCTAGACGTCGATGAGCGAGATGGTGACGATCGCCCGCCGCTACCGCGGGCCGCTGACGACCGCAAACGGCGGCTATGCGGCGGGGCTGCTCGGCGGGCGCCTCGGCGGGGCCGCCGAGGTGACGCTTCGCCTGCCTCCTCCGCTCGAGCGTCCGCTCACCGTGCGTCGAGACGCCGACCGGCTGCTGCTCCTCGACGGCGAGCGTCTGGTCGCCGAGGCAGTGCCGGGCGATCCGTCGCTCGACGCGCCCGCCCCGCCGTCGCCGGCCGAGGCAAGGGCGGCGAGCGACGGCGTCGGGGCGTTCGGGCCGCCACAGTTCAGGGAGTGCTTCGTGTGCGGCGTACGGGACGACGGCACGGGTCTCGGCATCCATCCGGGTGTCGTTCCCGGACGCCACGGCCTTGTCGCGGCGACCTGGGTCGCGAGCGACGTCACGCCCGAGGTCGTGTGGGCGTCGATCGACTGTCCGGGTGCCTACGCCGTCGGCGAGACCGGTCGCGGCGAGCCCGTGCTCGGCCGGATAACGGTGCGGGTCGAGCGGCTACCCGACGAGGACGAGACGTGCGTCGTCGTCGGCTGGCCGCTCGGGGAGGACGGTCGGAAGCTCCACGCCGGGACGGCGCTCTACGGCCGCGACGGCGACGTCCTGGCTCTCGCGCGCCAGGTCTGGATCCTGCCGCCCTGACGCGGATCACGCGTTCCAGCGCGCGATCACCGGCGTCTCGCGCTCGTAGCCGAGCACCGAGAGCGTTCCGGTGTCGAGGCGGTAGAGCCGCCCGTCCCTGACCTCCTTCCCGAGCCAGCGCGCGGCCAGCGCGCGAAGCGAGTGTGCGTGTCCGAAGAGCAGCGAGTCGCCGTCGACGGCGCGTACCCGGGCGATCACACGGTCGACCCGGTCGCGCACCTGCTCGGTGGTCTCGCCGCCCGGCGCCGTGTGGCTCCAGATCGTCCACCCGGCAACCGTGCGCCGGATCTCCTCCGTGCTGATCCCCTCGTGCTCCCCGTACGCCCACTCGGCGAGATCCTCGTCGGGGATCGCGGCGGGGAAACCCGCGAGCTCGGCCGTCCTCCGCGCGCGGAGGCGTGGGCTCGTGAGGACAAGCGCGAACGAGCGGCCGGCGAGCTTCTCGCGGAGCTCGAGCGCCGCGGCCGTCCCCACCTCGGTCAACGCGACGTCGGTGATCGAGGTGTGCAGGCGCCTGCGGCTCCAGTCCGTCTCGCCGTGCCGGACGAGCCAGACGGAGGCCTCGCTCACGAGCGGGAGGAAAGCGCGACGAGCAGGCCGCCGTCGTCGTCGTACGCGGGAAAGAGGTCGACGACCACCGGTTTGACGAGCCCTGCCCGTGTTTGCAGCTCGAGGTGCTCGCCGAGGCGGCGTACGCCCCACTCGCGCACGAGCTCGAGCGGCGCCGTGTCCGAGAGGTGGAGCGCGGTGCCCACGTCACGACCGATCAGATCGGGCTCCCGGAAACCGGTCAGCTCGAACACGCCGCGTCCGACCGCGAGCACGCGGGCGTCCTGATCGCAGACGACGAACCCCGTCGACGGCGCCGGGTAGTAGTCCTCGAGAAGCTGGAAGAGGAAGCCGAAGCCACAGCTGCGGCACTGCGGCACGTTCGTCGTGAACCCCTCGTACCCGTCGACATCGACGGTCCTCTCACGACAGTTGGGGCAGATGAAGACCGGCACCGTGCGATCCTACGTCGACCGCGGTTGCGGCTCCGTTAATCACCGGCGCGCAGTCCCTCCACGCATTGCTAGCGTAGTGCGCGCTAACTTCGACAGGTGGTGAACCGCATGCTCGCACGGCTCGTGACGGAGGAGAACAAGAAGTGGTGGACGCTCGGCGCGGTCTCGCTCGGGCTGTTCATGATCATGCTGGACAACACGGTGGTGAACGTCGCTCTGCCGTCGATCCAGCGTGACCTCCACATGCAGCTGTCGGAGCTCGAGTGGATCGTCTCCGGCTACGCCCTCACGTTCGCGGCGCTGATGCTGATCGGCGGGAAGCTCGCCGACGCGTACGGGCGGCGCCTCATCTTCGTCCTGGGCATCGGGGTCTTCACCGCCGCCTCCCTGGCCTGCGGGCTCGCCTCGAGCGGCGACGCACTGATCGGGGCACGCGTCGCCCAGGGTGTCGGCGCGGCGATGATGAACCCGGCCACGCTCTCGATCATCACGGTGACGTTCCCAGCCAGGCAGCGCGGGACCGCGATCGGGCTCTGGGCCGGCGTGTCGGCGCTCGCGCTGGCGCTCGGTCCGCTCGTGGGCGGGCTCCTCACCGAGCACGCGGGCTGGAACTGGATCTTCTTCATCAACGTGCCGGTGGGCGCGCTGGCGATCGCCGCGAGCTTCCTCTTCATCGACGAGTCCCGCGACGAGACCCACGAGCGACTCGACATCCCAGGCCTCGTCAGCTCCGGAGTCGGGCTGTTCGCGCTCACGTACGGGCTGATCGAGGCGAACAACTACGGCTGGGGCTCGGCGCGGATCGTCGGTGCGTTCGTCGTCGCCGCGATCTCGCTCGTCGGCTTCGTGCTGCTCGAGCGCCATCGACGCGCGCCGATGCTCGACCTGACCTTGTTCCGCAACCGCACCTACGTCGGCGCAAACCTCGCGATGCTCCTCGTCGCGCTCGCGATGTTCGGCGTGTTCTTCTTCGTCTCGCTATACATGCAGAACGTGCTCGGCTACTCGGCCGTGCAGGCGGGTGCGGCGTTCCTACCGATGACGGTCCTGATCATCGTGATCGCGCCGCTCTCGGGTCGGCTCTCCGACCGCTGGGGGTCGCGCTGGCTGATGGCGGGCGGCATGGTGCTCCTCGCGATCCAGCTCACGTACTTCAGCCAGCTCACGACCGACGCGACGTTCTGGCGGCTCCTGCCGGCGCTCGTGATCGGCGGGTTCGGGATGGCGATGACGATGACGCCGAGCTCGGCAGCCGCGATGCGAGCAGTGCCGGTCGAGAAGGCGGGTGTCGGCTCCGCGGTGCTGAACGCCTGCCGTCAGGTCGGAGGCTCGACGGGCATCGCGTTGATGGGAGCGATCATGGCGTCGCAGCTCGCCACGCCGCCGACGACGGAGTCGTTCATGCGCGGCTTCGAGCGGGCGCTGCTCGTCGCAGCGGTGATCGCGCTCGCGGGCGCCGTCGTCGCGGCCTGGCTCGTCCGCCCGCACGCGCGCGGCGCGCACGACACCGAGCAGGGTCGCGCGCCTTCGGTCGAGCCGGCATGACCGCGGACATCCGCGAGGCGGCCGGACGGCTGCCCGCGGCGGAGCGACGGCGCGCGATCGTGCGTGCCGCGCTCCGCGTCTTCTCGTCGACGAGCTACGCGGGCGCGACGACCGCGGAGATCGCGCGCGAGGCGGGGGTCAGCGAGCCGGTGCTCTATCGCCATTTCGCCTCCAAGCGGGCCCTGTGGGTCGCATGTCTCGATGCGGCCTGGGAGGAGACCCGGAAACGGCTCCACGGCAAGATCGCGCTCTTCACCGCCGGGACGGCCCCGACCGGCCAGCAGTCCCCGTGGCGAAGCCCGACGATGCCGAACCTCTGGATCCAGGGGCTCACGGAGGCCGGCGAGGACCCCGTCGTGCGTCGCGAGATCCGCCGCCACATGCGTGAGGTGCACGACTTCGTCGCCTCGGCGCTGCGCGACGGGCAGGCTCGCGGAACGATTCCGGCGGACCGCGACCCGGACGCAGAGGCATGGATCTTCATCGGCGGCGGGCTCCTTCGCTCGGTCGCCGACCGGCTCGGCGGCATCCTGACGACGGGCGACCTGGAGGCGATCACCTACCAGCGGCTCCGCTGGCTGACGGGTCGCTCGGACTGACCGCCGAGGTCGTCAGAAGGGGATCCGCAAGAGCCAGAAGGCGACCATCCCCGCAGCGATCGAGATCCCGAGGCTCTTCGTCCGCCAGGCCGCGAGCGCGGTGACCACTGCGCCAACGAAGCGGATCTCCCCTTCGCCGAGCCCTCCCTCGAGCGATGGAGTGACGAGCGCCGCGAACACGGAGACCGGGACGAAGTGAAGGAAGCGCACCCAGAACGCAGGCAAGTCGGCCCGGAGCGCCAGACCCGCGTAGCGTGAGCCGAACGTCACGGCGACCATCCCCGCAAGCACGATCCAGAACGTCACGCGACCTCCCGGATCGCGTCTTCCAGCCGCTGCTCCCCGACCGGCCGCCCCCGGGTCAGCCATGCCCCGAGCAGGCTGCCTGCGACGCCGGTGACGACGATCGGGATGCCGCCGGACGTCGTTGCCTGTGCGATGGCGTAGGCCAGGATCCCGGAGGCCACCGCGACGAGCAGCTCCGCGCGCGTTCTGACGAGCGGGACGAGAAGCGCGAGGAAGGCGAGCGGGAAGACGAGGTCGAGGCCCAGCTTCGCCGGGTCGGGGATCGCAGCGCCGAGGAACGCCCCACCAAGCGTCGCGAGGTTCCACACCAGGAACAGGCTGAGCTCGGCGCCCAGGAGAAAGGGAAACGTCGGCGACGGCTTGGCCGCGACGACGCCGAAGACCTCGTCGGTCAGGAAGTACGCCGCGGTCGGCCGCCGCCACCCGTCGAGCGTCATCCGACGACCGAGGGACAGGCCGTAGAGGACGTGCCTGACGTTCAGCAGGAACGTCGTGAGGACGATGGCGACCCCGCTCGCTCCGGTCGCAAACAGACCCGCGGCGCTGAACTGGGCGCTCCCGGCGAAGACGAACAGCGAGAGCGCCTGGGTCTCGACCACCGAGAGGCCGGCGTCACGGGCGATCACGGCGTAGACGATCCCGAAGGGGACAACGCCCAGCCAGAGCGGCATGACGGCGAGGAAACCGCGCGCAAACGCCGTTCTGCGCCCGTTCTCCATCCCGAGGATCGTATGGAGCCGGCTCTTCCCGCCGGGCCCCAGACGTGGAACGCCCCCGGCTGAAGGGCAATCAATCGCGCTACACAGGTGCGAGCAGATGTTTGCGGTATCGCTGGCCGGGAAGCCCACCCTGCATGAGGCTTCAACGAGCAGAGTCCCGCGCTCGCACCGTGAAATGCGAAAGCTGTGGGATAGACATGGCCACCGTCTCTCCATTAGCCGAGTTCTGGTACTGGCAGTCCGACGGAACGGGCGGCGTCGTGGCCTTCTGCGCGGGTTGCGCCCGTCGAGCTCGAGTTGTCCGAGCTCAGGCAGCCGACATCGCCGGTGGAATAGCACGGCTCCCGTTCGAGGGTGGCGCGGACTCTTCACGGCGCACCTACCGCGGCGAACCGTGAAATCCGATGGTTCGCGTCGAAAGGTCGCGGGAACCCAAAGGGCGATGCGGAGCCGAGCGCATCGCACGGGCTCGCAGAGGAGACGGTCAAGCAGGACGAAAGCACGGCGCTCGCGTGAAATCGCTGTGCTCGTAGCCCTGTCCTCGGCGATCGTGAGTGGCGTCGGCGGAGCATCTCTCCTTCCGGAGCCGAACGTCCGACCGGCTCCGCCCCCCGACCCTGTCCGCGTCGGAGCGCTCCGCGACCTCGAGACGTTTGCCGGATGGTTGCGGCGAAACGGCGTTCGGGGCTACGTCGGCGAGGTCGGCTGGCCGGCACGGAACCCCGTCGAGAGCCAAGCCTGGAATGCGGTCGCCGAAGCCTGGTATCGGAGCGCGGACCGCGACGGCCTCTGGGTGACCGCGTGGGCGACGGGATGGTTCGACTCCTCGTATGCACTGGCGATCTGGGCACAAGCGCCGACGGGCCTGCGCCCCCGCCCCCAAGCGGCCGTCGTCGAACGCCATCCGTCGCGGCGCGGCGTCCTGCGTGGCGTCGTCGTCGCCGGTGGCGAGTTCGGGACCGATCAACCGACCTTCTCTAACGCCAACCCTGGCACGTATGGCGTCACATACCGCTACGACCCGCCTCGGACGTTCCGCACACTTGCACGCCTGGGGATCCGGCTTATCCGGCTCCCGTTCCGGTGGGAGCGCGTCCAGCCGCTACTCGGGGGAGAGCTTGAAGCGTCCGAGGTGGAACGGATCCGCCAGGCGGTCGCGAGCGCGCACGCGGCGGGGCTGCTTGTCGTCCTCGACTTGCACAACTTCGGGGAGTACAGAACGGCTGCCGGGGCGAGCCGGCTGGGCACGGACATCGATTCAGCCTCGTTCGCCGACACGTGGCGACGCCTCGCTCTGGCGTTCGGCGCGGTACCCGGCGTCCTTGGTTACGACCTGATGAACGAGCCGGCAAACCTCGAGCCGAGGGGTGGCCTGTCGGCGGAGCGGACGTGGGAGGCCTTCTCCCAGGCGGCTGTGACGGCAATCCGCTCGACGGGCGACCGGCACGTCGTCTTCGTCGAGGGATACCCGTGGTCGGCGGCCGCGGACTGGGCTCTCCATCACCCGCGCCCATGGATCACGGATCCGCTGGCGAGGGTGCGGTACGAGGCGCACGAGTACTGGGATGGGGACCGATCGGGCCGGTATGCCCTGAGCTATGCAGACGAGCTCGCCGAGCTGCGGAGCCGAGGCGAGAGCGACGCCCGCAGCAGCCGAACGAGCTGAGTGGCGTAAGCAAGGCCTTCGCGCAGGCCGGCCTTCGAGCGTCCGCCCGCACGAGCTTCCATTCGGAACGGTACCTCGACGGCTCGGCGCCAGCGCCCGAGGACGAGGACCTCGAGAAGGATCTTGAACCCACGCGCCTCGAGCGGAGCGCCTTCGACGACATCGCGTCGAACCGCAAAGAACCCGGACAGCGGGTCCTCGACGCTCCGGGCTCGACGGAGCAGCAGCCTCGCGGCCGCGCGAGCCGCCCGCGACGTGAAACGGCGACCGCGCCCGTCGAGTCCTGCGGCCTCCCCACCCTCGGCGATGTACCGGCTCGCGACTGCGACGTCGGCGTCTCGCGTGACGGCGTCCACGAGCTTCCGTAGGAGCTCAGGTGGGTGCTGGAGGTCGCCGTCCATCACCGCGAATGTCTGCGACGCCGGCGAGAGGTCAAGGCCCCGTCGAACGGCGCCCGCCAGTCCGTCCGCCCGCTCGTCCGGCGCACGGTGGCAGAGCCGGACCGGCGCCCCGTCGTTGGCGGCGCGCACGACCTTGTTCGGTGTGTCGTCGTCGGAGTCGTCGACGACGAGGACCTCGTAGTCGAGATCGAGCGGTCGCATTGTCTTCTGGACGCGTTCGACGACCTCCTCGATCGTGTCGCTCTCGTTCCGGGTGGGGACGATCACGGTGAGCTCCATGTCTAGCCTCCCTGGATTCGTCGGATCTCGATTCGCTTTCGCCCCGTGCCAAACTGGGCCACGACGCGCGAATGCTCGAGCGCGGCCTTTACAGACGGGACGTTGTAGTTCGTCGTCCGGAGGATCTCGGTCGAGACGATGTACTGGAAGCTCCGCCAGCCGCCGGGGAACTTGGCACCTACGCCAGGGTCCTGGTCGAGCTTGTAGTACCAGACGACATCTTTCTGGTGGAAGCCGTCGCGAACGAGGTCGAGCCACATCGTGTCGTCGACGAGAAGGGGTGAGTGGCGCGGCACGTGATGCTCGACCCACAGCTCGGCCTTCCGATAGGGGGTATCCGGGGACGCGTCCAGATCGCGCTCCAGGTCGGCGGCCCAGACGGGTCCGACGCGGCCGAACGCGACGGCGAGCATCGTCGCGAGGATGACAGCCGCTGGAACCCGGACACTTGTCGTCCAGGCGACACGCAGGCTCCGTGTATGGCCGCGCCGGCTCTCGACAAGCCGTAGCAGCGCGTCCGCAACCCCTGCGGTGACGATTGAGGCAAATGGGAGCAGCGAGATCAGGTATGGAACCGGCAGGTACCCGGGACGCGCGATCACCGCGATAGAGACGATGAGCGCGATGGCGGCGGGACGAAGCCGTGGGACGAGCAGAGCCACCGGGGCGAGCAGCCCGCCGGGGCCGAGCAGCCAGGGATCAAGTCGTAACCAGCTGAGCACGATGTTGTGCGCATCGCTCGCAGGCGAGAAGACGCTGCCCGAGCCTTCGCGCGAGAAGAGCTGGTAGACGACGCCGTCCCAGAGACTCACGTGGCCGTTGCCCGGGACCAGCTCGCCGCGAAGGAGCGCGAACAGGGGATAGAAGGCGACGATCGCCGCGAAGAGGCTCCCTGCGACCGCCATGGCGTAGCGGCGAGTGCTCGGATCGGCTGCCCGCCACAGCTGGTAGGCGACAGCAGGGAGCAGGAGAACGGTTGTCTCCTTTGTGAGGACCGCGACCGCGAAGCATGCCCCGGAGCCGGCATGCGCGACCAGGCGGCCCCGCGGTGAGACGGCGAGCGCCAACGCCGCAAGCACCCACATCACGGCGATGTTGTCGAGGAGGACCTGCCGGTGCCAGTAGAGCGCGAGCGGCGAGAGGGAGAACAGAAGCATCGCCCCGATCGCGAATCCACGATGGATGCCGATACGGCGCGCCCAAAGGTAGAGCAGCGCGGCGCTGACGAGGACGACAGCGACCATCATCTCCCGGCCCGCACCGATCGCGCTTGGTGCCCGATCTAGGCCGTCGCCGAGCCACAGCCACGGGACGAGCTGGATCCACCCTGCCGGCGGGTGGTCATACCAGTACGTGTAATGGGCGAGCTTCCCCTCGGTCATCAACGCCCATGCCTGCGAGACGTACGTCCCCTCGTCGTCGAAGCGGGCCGGGTACTCGTCGAGGCCCCACGCGTTGACGATGCCGACCAGAAGCAGCACCGGTGCGACCACAGCGAGTCCGGTTCGACGTCCGACGAGCCATGCCCAGGCAGCATCGATGAAGGCTGAGTCGTCGAACGCGATGTGATCGAGTACGACGAAGCGCGCGAGCCAGAGCAAGCCGAAGGTCGCGAAGCTCGCCACGCCGACTACAAGCGCATCGTTCGTCGAGCGCGAGACGATCGAGACGACGAGCGTCGAGGCGACGAGGCCCACGAGCACGGTCAGCCAGAAGATCGTCGCCTGCCTGCGGAACGACGTCGCGTCCTTTCGATCCTCCCAAGTCCACCGGCGGTTGAGCGCGAGCACCGGAACCGCGGCGAGCAGCACGGCGAGGGCGTTGGCGCGCGTCGCTCCCATGCCCGTCCTCACCAGGATCTGCAGGAGCAGCTGCGTCAGAACGATCGAGAAGACCGAGACGGTCGTGTAACGCGCGATCCTCATCGCGCCTCAGCCTCCGTCGTCCGAGCGCGAAGGTGCGACCCGACATGCGCTGTCTTCTCCCAATCGGTCCGCCCGAGGAGCTCCCGCCAGACCGCACGCAAGGCAGCCGCAGCAAGCATCACCTGGTACGCCGGCGCGCCGGCGACCAGGCGGACCACGTCGCGCCGCCGGGCGGGCCCGCCAAACAGTCGCCGGAGGTCACACAGCCCGACGATCTCGACGGCGAGCGTGACCGTAGTGACGATCAGCGGGACGAACGAGAGCAGCGCAAGCACGATCGGTACGTCAAGGACGACGATGCTCGTCACGCTGAGCGGGATGAGGAGGCCGGTGAATGCCTGTAGGAACGGCATCGCGAGCGTGTACCGCGCGAGCAGCCGCTGGCGAGTGGACGGCAAGCTGCGCCACTCACCCTTCCGGAACACCTGGAGAAATCCCTGGTTCCACCGCGTGCGCTGCCGGAAGAGGCCGCCCAGCGTCCGCGGGGTTTCCTCCCGCGTCGCGAGTCCCGGGTCGTACGCCACCGCGACGCGCGACCCCCGCGCGCTGAGCCGAACGCCGAGCTCGCAGTCTTCGGCCAGGCATTGCGGATCCCAACCGCCAGCTCGGCGGAGCGCATCTGAGCGCACGAAGACGGTGTTGCCGCCAAGCGGGATGAAGCGCGCGTCCGCGTGGAAGTGGAGCCGCGAGCGGAACCAGAAGTAGTACTCCAGACAGTTCCGGACCGCGTACCAGCTCGACCAGTAGTCCACGAGCTGCACGCCCCCCTGGACGATCTCGGCGCCGCTCTGCTGGAAGACGCTGTCGACGCGACGCAACAGGTCCGGATGCACCTCGTCCTCCGCGTCGAACACGCCGACGACTTCGCCAGCGCACTCTGAGAGCGCACGGTTCAGCGCGCGCGGCTTGTTCTTCGGCTGGCCGTCGTCGACGACAACCCGAACGCGCTCCGGATGACGACGCGCCGCCTGGTATGCAGCGTCCGCCGTCTCCGGATCGTCCTCGCCGACGACAACGACGACCTCGTACCGGGGGTGATCGAGAGCCGCGAGTCGCTCGAGGGTCGATCCGAGGACAGGCGCCTCATGGCGAGCCGGAACGATCAGCGAGAACGACGTCGAGGCCTCGCCGCGAATTGGAAAGCCCGTGCTCGCAAGCTGCTGCGGCGAGCGCCACGCGTAGAGCATCCAGATCAAGGTCGACGCGGCGATCGAGGTCAACACCAGCGTCACGAGTACGTAGAAGACGTAGAAGTACGGGATCAGGACCCCCTTGGAGCTTCGGGCGTAAGTCCAACACATGCCCTTTCGGGAGGTTCCGAAACACGCCGCTTATCCGCACCGCTCGCACTCGCCGTCACCGCGGGCGCAGGCGTCGCGCGTTTCGGCAAGCGCCTCACCGGCCGCTCCTAACCGCTCCATCACACTGCCCCGCGCCCGTCATGGGGTTCCGGCTACTCGCGCTACTTCGACCAGTTCCCTCGAACGAGGCGATTGTTGACGATCCCGTGGGGGTCTGGTGCGGTCCCCTGACGTGGAAACGCCCCCGGCTGCGGCTTCCGGGGGCGCTTCGATGAGGCGGCTAGAACCCCGGTGACGCCGGGCGAAGCTCGTGACTCTGCGGCCCAGTCACGCTGTTCTCCGCTCCGACGCCGATTTCCGTGATCAGCGCCCCTAGCACCGTCCTGGCGTCCGTCCGGTGCTTGGTGAGCGGACTGTACGGGCCATGTCCCGAAAAGTCAAGTAGCTAGGTCAAGTGATTATCGATATGATCCACTTCACCTTGGTGGACGGATGAGGCAGTCTTGGGTTCACCCCAACGGGGGAGGACGCTTCCGGGGGGCGGCGGCTTGAGTGACAGCGGTATGCGCGACTCGGCCGCAACCTCTCGGACGATGCCCTCGGGCGCGATCGGCAGCCGCGTGCGCGCCCTCCGCGTCGCCGCCGGCCTGACCCAGACCGCCCTTGCGGGAGAGCGCTTCTCCAAGGAGTACGTCAGTCAGATCGAGCGCGGGAAGACGCGCCCGACGGGCGAGACGGTGGCCTGGCTCGCTGATCGGCTCGGCGTTGACGCGGAGTACCTCGTGCGCGGTGTCTCGTCAGACGTCCGTACTCGTGTCGAGGCGAAGCTCGCGCAGGCCGAGGCGCTCTCGGAATCCCATCGCGACCTGGAGGCCGTCGACCTCTTCCGTGAAGCGCGCGCGGAGATCTCGACACTCGGCTCGGCCGAGCTCGAGGTGCGCGCCCTCATGGGTGAGGGCTGGTCGCTCCAGGAGCTCGGGTCGCCGCGTGAGGCGATCGAGGTTCTGCAGGTCGCGCGCGAGCTTACGGAGCGACCTGAGTTCTCGGACCTCGACCGCGCGGACGTGTTCTTCCGGCTCGGCTGTTGCCGCTATCGGATCTCGAGCATTCCGACCGCGATCAACCTCCTCGACGAGGCGCTCGAGCTCGCGGAGCGCTCGGGGCTTCCGTGCGACGTCCTGCGCGCGCGGATCCTCGCGTGGCGCTCGCGCTGCCGGCGCCGGCAGTCGGACTTCGAGGCTGCGCGCGAGGACGTCGAGCGGGCGCTCGAGCTCGCGCGTGGCGTCGACGAGCCGCGGGTCGTCGCAGGTGCCTACTTCCAGGCGTCGTTCGTCGCCGAGAAGATGGGCCACTGGGGCCTCGCCCGGCAGTACGCGCAGCAGGCAAAGGCGATCTACCAGGACCTCAACGACGAACGGAACACCGGCCGCATCATGCTGAACCTTGGCGGCCTGCAGCTCCTGCTCGGACGACCCGAGCAGGCGATCGAGCATCTGACGGCGTCGTTCGCATTCGCCGTCGAGTCCGGCTCTCAGCCGGACGCCGCCCAGGCCGTGGGAAGCCTGGCGGCGGTGTACGAGCACCTCGGCGATCACGATGCGGCGGACGAGCATGCACGCAAGGCCCTCGCGCTCCTGGACGGACGCGAGGACTTCCTCGACGAGATCGGCCAGTCGAACCTCGTGCTGGGCCGCTCGTTGCTGGAGCGGGACCGCCTCGACGAGGCGGAGCAGTGCTTCCGGGCCGCGGACCAGGCGTTCGAGCAAATGGAATCCGTGGCACACCGGACAGGGGCGTGGGTGGCGCTGGGTGATCTGGCGGAGCGTCGGGGGGACGCCCGCGAGGCAGCGCGCTTGTACCGAAACGCTGCCGAGGCACTGGCTGTCGTCCGCTTCTGAGAAAGGAGGTCCTCGTGAACAGAGCACGGCTGATCCTGGCGCTGTTGAACCTCGCGCTCTTCGCCGCGTGGCTCGGGCAGTTCCGCCGCGGCTACACGTTCTCCGACGGAGACTGAGCGCGTTCTGCGGCAGGCGGTCGACCGGTGAGCACCGGCTGCCGTCTACATTGAGGGCGTGACTCGCCCTCCGGCCGCGATCGTCGTCGCCCTCGTCGGCTCGATCCTCCTCACGGCCGGTTGCGGTGGTGGAGGGGGAGCCGGCGAGGGCGCTGGAACCGTCGCATCCACGAGCTCCGGCAGCCTCGAGTCGCTCTGGCGCGCGGAGGGCGAGAACGTCGGTGCGGTCGCCGGCACCTCGGACTTCCAGGTCGGCCAGAACCGCGTGTCGTTCCTGGTGGTCGACAAGGAGGGAAAGACGATCGAGCGCCCGACGGCGAAGGTCTGGGTGGCGCACGGCCTCGATCAGAAGCCGTTCGCACAGACCACCGCACGGCTCGAGCCGATCGGCGTGCCCGGCGGCGAGACGGCGGATGCGGGCGCGATCTACGTCGCGCGAATCGACACGCCGCGCCCCGGCACGTACTGGTACCTCGCCCGGCCCGCCGGAGGACGGAAGATCGGCGCCCTCGGCAACGTCGTCGTCAAGCGAAGGAGCGCAGCCCCGGCGGTCGGCGACCGCGCGATCCCGTCCGACACACCGACGCTGGCCAGCACAGGCGGAGATCTCCAGGCGCTGACGACTGCCCGCCGCCCCGATCGCGGGCTGTACACGAGCTCGGTGGCCCAGGCTCTCGCCGCGCACGACCCCTTCGTGCTGACCTTCGCGACACCCCAGTTCTGCCAGTCGCGGACGTGCGGGCCGGTCGTCGACGTCGTCTCGGCCGTCCGCAAGCGCCAGCCGGCAGGCAGCCCGATCCGGTTCATCCACGTCGAAATCTACAAGGGCAACGACCCGGCGAACGGCGTGAACCGCTGGGTGCGGCAGTGGCGCCTGCCCACCGAGCCGTTCACCTTCGTCGTCGACCGGAAGGGTGTGATCAGGACGAAGCTCGAGGGCGCGTTCTCGGTCGGCGAGCTGCAGCGCGCGGTCGACGCCGTCCGGTGAGCCGTCCCGCACGGGCGTGCCCCGAGCGGCTCCCTGACGAGAAACGGTGTCGGACACCGTTTCTGTCAATGGCGAGCCGCTGCCGATTTCGTGTCGATCGATCCACAGCGCGGTCGGGCTAGGCTCACTTCCATGTCGCGTGTCCTCACCTCGCTTCCCGTCGGCGAGCGCGTGGGAATCGCGTTCTCCGGGGGGCTGGACACGACCGTCGCCGTCGCCTGGATCCGCGAGAAGGGTGCCCTGCCGTACGCGCTGACCGCCGACCTCGGCCAGCCCGACGAGCCGGACGTCGAGGCGATCCCGGCACGCGCGACCGCGGTCGGCGCGGAGGCGGCGATTCTCGTCGACTGCAAGCCCGAGCTGGTCCACGAGGGGCTCGTCGCGCTGCGGTGTGGTGCGTTCCACATCGCGTCGGGAGGCAAGACGTACTTCAACACGACCCCTCTCGGCCGGGCGGTGACGGGGACGATGCTCGTGCACGCGATGCACGAGCAGGGCGTCGGTGTCTGGGGCGACGGCTCGACCTACAAGGGAAATGACATCGAGCGGTTCTTCCGGTACGGGCTACTCGCGAACCCGTCGCTCCGCATCTACAAGCCCTGGCTGGACCCGGCGTTCGTCTCGGAGCTCGGCGGTCGCGAGGAGATGAGCGCGTGGCTCGAGGAACGCGGCCTTCCGTATCGCGCAAGCGCCGAGAAGGCGTACTCGACGGACGCGAACATCTGGGGGGCAACCCACGAGGCGAAGGAGCTCGAGCGCCTCGACCGGTCGCTCCGCATCGTCGCGCCGATCATGGGAGTCGCGCACTGGGATCCGTCGGTCGAGATCGAGCCGGAAGAGGTGACGATCCGCTTCGAGGAGGGCTGGCCGGTGGCGCTGGACGGTGCGCGGGTCGACGACCGGGTCGCGCTCGTCCGCGAGGCAAACGTGATCGGCGGACGGCACGGACTCGGCACCTCCGACCAGATCGAGAACCGGATCGTCGAGGCGAAGAGCCGTGGGATCTACGAGGCGCCCGGCATGGCGCTGCTTCACATCGCCTACGAGCGACTCGTCAACGCGATCCACAACGAGGCGACGATCGACGAGTACCGCTCTGGCGGCCGGCGCCTCGGCCGCCTCCTCTACGAGGGACGCTGGTTCGACCCGCAGGCGCTCATGCTCCGGCAGGGCCTCTCGACCTGGATCGGCAGCGCGGTCACGGGCGACGTCTCGATCGAGCTCCGGCGAGGTGACGACTACACGATTCTCGACACGATCTCCGAGAACGCGACGTACCGGCCGGAGCGGCTGTCGATGGAGCGCGTCGAGGACGCGGCCTTCGGCCCACTCGACCGGATCGGCCAGCTCTCGCTTCGCCTTCTCGATCTCGAGGACACACGCGGCAAGCTGTCGCTGTACGGCCGGCTCGGCCTCACCGGCGGCGACCAGGCGCTTGGCGCGCTTTCCCCAGCCGAAGAGGACTAACCCACGCCCTCGCCGCCCGCGCGCTCGATCACGACGACCGGGACACGTGCGTACGGGCTGAGGTGGAGGAGCGCGCGGACGATCTCCGCGCAGTCCTCGGGCTGGATCATCTCCTGGCCGGGGATGCCGGTCCACTCAGCCATCGGCGTGTCGACGAACCCGGGGCACAGCGCCGTGGCGCGGACGCCGGTGCCCACCTCCTCGCGGTCGAGCGACCGCGTGAGCGCGATCAGCGCCGCCTTCGCGGCGCCGTAGCTCGCAAGCCCGGGCGTCGGGATCGTCCCCGCGATCGAGGCGAGGTTCACGACATAGCCACGCGACTCGCGGAGCGCCGGAAGGGCTTCGCGGGTGACGAGGAACGCACCGCGGAGGTTCACGGTCTGCTGGAGATCGAACTGCTTTGCCGGCATCTCGCCGATGCGTCCGGCGATGCCCACACCCGCGCAGTTGACGAGGACGTCGATACCGCCGTGGTGCTCGAGGTGGGACGCGACGAGCTGTGCGCACGCTCCTTCGTCGCGCACGTCGACGGCGAACGACGCGGCCTCGAGCTCGGCGGCAGCGGCCTCCAGGCGCTCCACCTTCCGCGCGGCGAGAGTGAGCCCGAAACCCTCCTCGCGGAGCATTCGCGCAATGGCCAGACCGATCCCGGACGAGCCTCCGGTCACGAGGGCGCTCGGCATGTCGGGATCCTCCCACAGGTCGACAGTCCCCTGGCAGAAGGAGGAGCTCGTGGGGGACCTCGGGTTCCCCCACCTTGACGGCCGTACACTCGGGGCATGGCAGCCCCGGTGGAGTTGACTGCGCTGGCGCGCGCGGGTGGCTGTGCCGCGAAGTACTCCGCCGCCCGCCTCGAGGAGCTCGTCGGCGGCCTGGTGACGGCGGACGACGCCGATCTGCTCGTCGGGCTCGATCCCGCGGACGACGCGGCGGTGTACCGCCTGAACGACGAGACAGCGCTCGTGTTCACGGTCGATTTCTTTCCACCCGTCGTCGACGACCCCCGGACCTTCGGGCGGATTGCGGCCACGAACGCGCTCAACGACGTCTTCGCGATGGGGGGCCGGCCGCTGCTGGCGCTCTCGGTGACGGCGTTTCCCGAGGAGCTGCCCACGGAGACGCTCGGCGAGGTCCTTGCGGGCGCGGCGCAGACCGCGCGCGAGGCAGGCGCGATCCTCGCCGGCGGGCACACGATCCGCGACGACGAGCCGAAGTACGGGCTCGCCGTCGTCGGCACCGTCCACCCGGACGGGGTCTGGACGAAGAGTGCGGCGCGTCCCGGCGACGTCGTGCTCCTGACCAAGCCGCTCGGGACTGGGCTCGTCCTCCAGGCGGTCCGCGACGGACGTGCGCCCGACGGCGCACTCGGGGCCGCGGTCGAGGCGATGATGACGTTGAACGGGTCGGCGGCGGACGCCCTGCGCTCGTTCGAGCCCCACGCGGTCACGGACGTGACGGGCTTTGGCCTCCTGGGGCACGCGTACGAGGTGGCTGACCGTTCGGGCGTGAGGGTCGAGCTCGACGCAGGCTCGCTCCCGCTTCTCCCCGGCGCGCTCGACGTCGCAGAGGACGGTGTCCGGACCGGAGGGGACAGACGAAACCGTGAGTTCGCGGGGCCCCACGTAAACAGCAGCGCTCCGGAACCGCTCGAGACGCTCGCCTACGACCCGCAAACAGCCGGCGGCCTGCTGATCACGCTTCCTGCCGAGCGACGCGTCGTGGTCGAGGCGGCGTTCGCGGCGGCGGGCCTCGACCTCTGGGTCGTCGGTCGGGTGACCGAGGGAAGCGGCGTGGCGCTGGACGCCCCGTGAGGCTCGGCGCGCGCCTCCGCGGTCCGGTCTCTCCGGAGCGTTTCGCGCAGATCGCGACGGCGTCGCTGATCGCGCTCGGGCTCGTCGTCGCCTCGGGAGCGTTCGTCCGGCTGACCGGATCGGGTCTCGGCTGCGACAACTGGCCCCGCTGCGGCCAGACGCCGTTCCCGGCGGCGCACTTCCACGCGCTCGTCGAGTTCGGCAACCGGATCGTCGCGCTCACCGGCCTGCTGGTCTCGATGGCGGCGTGGCTCGCCGCCCGACGCGTCGAGAGCCTGCCGTGGTGGGTCCGGCGGGTCGCGCTCGCGGCGTTCCTCGGCGCGGTCGCGCAGATCCCACTCGGAGGGATCACGGTGATCCTCGGCCTGCATCCGTTGGCGGTGATGTCGCATTTCCTCCTCGCGCTCGTCGTCGTCGCGCTCTCGGTCGTCGTCATGCTCGAGGGATGGAGCCATGCCCGCGGCCTCGGGGCGCCGGTCGGGCCGCACTGGCTGCGGGTCGTGGCCGTCGTCGGGATCGGCGTCTGCGTGGTGATGGTCGTGACCGGCGCCGTCGCCACGGCTTCGGGCCCACACCCCGGCGCGGACTCGAACGTCGAGCGCCTCGGGCTCGGGATCCGCGACACGGTCTACGTGCACGTGAGGGCGGCCGCGGCGTTTGGGCTCGGCTTCCTGTTCCTCTGCTCGCAGCTGCTCCGCTCGAGACGTCAGGCGCCGGGGGTGCTCGCTCTTGCCGGGGCGCTCATGGTCGTGCTCGTCACGCAGATGGTCGTGGGCGAGGTGCAGTACCGAAACGCGCTGCCATGGGGGCTCGTCCTCGTCCACGTGACCCTCGCGGCGACGATCTGGGCCCTGACGGTCGCGATCGGCTACGCGCTCTGGCGGCCGCCCGCACTGCTCACGGCGCCCGCGGTGGTTCGCGCCGAGCCGACCGACCGCGAGAAGGCTCGCCTGGAGCAGGCGCGTCTCTGATCCGCGCTCTCATAGCCCACGAGGGCGCAGTTAGGCTTTGACGATGGCGGAGGACCTACGCATCGTCGATCGCCCTGCGCTCCGGCGGCCGGTGCTGATCTCGGCATTCCGCGGCTGGAACGACGGCGGTCAGGCCGCGACGGTCGCGGCGGCGTTCCTCGCGCGCCAGTGGGAGGCGACGCGCTTCGCCGACATCGACCCGGAGAGCTTCATGGACTTCCAGGCGGTCCGGCCGACGGTGACGCTCGACGCGGGCCTCACCCGACGGATCGAGTGGCCCGAGAACGTCTTCTTCCACGCGACCGTGCCCGGCACCGACCGGGACGCCGTGATCCTGCTCGGCGTCGAGCCGAACTACCGCTGGCGGGCGTTCACGGATCTCGTGGTCGGGCTCGCCCGCGATCTCGACGTCGAGCTGGTCGTGACGCTCGGCGCCCTGCTCGCAGACGTCCCGCACACGCGCCCGGCGCCCGTCACCGGCGCCGCGACCGATCCGCGCCTGGTCGAGGAGCTCGGGCTGCAGCTGTCGCGGTACGAGGGGCCGACGGGGATCGTCGGCGTGCTCCACGACGCCTGCCGCACGGCCGACCTCCGCTCCGTGAGCCTGTGGTCGGCCGTCCCGCACTACGTCTCGCTCGCACCGAGCCCCCGCGCGGCGAAGGCGCTCTGCGTCCGGCTCTCCGATCTGATCGGTGCGCCGATCACGACAACGGAGCTCGACGAGGCAGAGGAGGAATACGCGACGCAGGTCAGCGAGGCGGTTGCGTCCGATCCCGAGACGCAGGCGTACGTCGAGGAGCTCGAGCAGCGGGCCGACTCGCTCGACTCATTCGCCGAGGAGGGACAGCTTCCGACAGGGGACGCCCTCGCGGACGAGCTGACGCGGTACCTGCGCGACCGCGACCGCGGCCACGGCGAAGACGCGTAGTACCGAGCTCCCCCGCGACGCCTGACGTCGCGAACCGACTCGAGCCCTACTCGGCCGGGTCTGCCGGCGGAGCGGCTTCGCCGGCGTCGGCGTCTGGCTGCCCGCCCGACACCGGAGCCTCTGCGGGTGTTTCGTTCGGCTCGACGGTGCGCTTCTTGCGGCGACGGCGACGCGACTTGCGGGCCGGGGCCTTCGGGGTCGGCAGGCTCTCGGCCAGGGCCGTCGCGGTCTCCTCGATTGGGCCGAGCGCGTCGCGGGCCTTGTCGAGGAGCTGGTTCGACCGGGGCGTATAGCCCTCGGCGGACGCGAGCAACGCTGCGCCGACCAGAGGCGGCAGCGCGGCGGCGATGCGGACGAGCTGCGCGACGTTCTCCTCGTGCCGGTGGCCGCGGGAGTTCGCTACCGCGCCGAGCAGCCGCTTCGCCTCGGGGAACTCCTGGCTCGCCTTGCGGTCGAGCGTCTTGCGCACCGCCCGTGCCAGTCGCCACGTCCAGCGACTGAGGATCTGCTCCGGCGCAACGGCCTTCCCGTCGCCGACGGCGCGGAGGAGGATCCGCACGCCGGCGGCGCGGTCCTTCTCCCAGGGCGGCGCCTGCGTGACGAGCGTGACGAGGTCGTCGAAGTCCGCGCGCTCGACCGGCGTCGCGACCCGGTCGGCGAGGGCGGTCATCCGCAGGCGGCGGTTCGGATTCTCTGCCGCACAGACCGACAGGAACGTCTCGAGCGCGCCCTTGCCCGCACGGCCTTCTGCGAACTTCCTCGCGAAGTCGGCACGCTGGTCGAAGCGGATCTGGCGACCCGCGATCGTCGCCCAGAAGCGCTGCTCGTCGTCGTCGAGGAAGCGCGGGTCGACGCGCTGCCACTCGCGCTGGATCACGGCGAGGCGGCGGCCGACGTCCTGTGTGACGGGAACGAGCCAGGGCGCCGGCGACAGCTTGCGGCGTGCGCGCCGGGCCGAGCGGCGGCGCGGCGCCGGCGTGACCCGCGCGCCCTCCCGGTAGAAGTCCGAGTCGAGCAGCGAGTGGAGCGAGACGACGCGCTCCGAGTGCGTCGCGCCCTTCGGCACGAAGTCGACGACGATCCCCGCCTCCTTGCGCGGGTGCGTGCGCATGATCCGGCCGATGCGCTGCTGGTAGACGCGCTTCGACGCCGTGGGCGCGAGGTGCATGCACACGGTCGCACGCGGGGAGTTCCAGCCCTCGGCGAGCAGCTGGGCGTTGATCAGCACGTTGATCTCGCCGCGCTCGTAGGCCGCGAGCGTCTCGGCGAGCTCGCGGGGCGGGGTGCGCCCGGACACGGCCATCGTCTTGAGCCCGGCCGCGCGGAACTCCTGAGCGAGGTGGTAGGCGTGTTCGACCCCGGCGGCGTAGACGATCCCCGGCGTCTGCCCGAAGCGGTCGCGGTAGAGGCTCGCGGCCGCCTGGTTCAGGGCGATATGGTCGAGTGCGTCGGCCAGCGCGCGCTCCTCGAAGTCGCCGCCGACGATCGGCACCGAGTTGATCGCCGCAACCGGTGGAACGCGGAGACTGCGGAGTGGAGCGATGAGCCCTCGCCGCGCCGCGTCCGTCAACGGGAGATCGTCGACCGACGCGGGGAACACGTCGGACACCTGCTTTGCGATCAGCTCCTCGGTCGCGGTCATCCCGATGTAGAGCGGCTCCGGGAACCGGCGGATCGCATTGGAGGTCTTCTCGCCGAGCGCCGTGTGCGCCTCGTCGCAGATCACGAGCTGGTACGCGGTACGCGAGATCTCGTCGGCATGCCGGGCGAACCAGGCGTAGGTCTGGATCGTCATCGGATCGCTTCGCAAGGGCTCGCTGCCTTGCTCGATCGCGTCGGTGAGGCGGTCGCCGTAGCCCTCGGTCGTCAGGTCGCGTCGAAACTGGTCGACGAGCAGACGGCGGTGGGTGAGGATCAGCACTCCAAGCTCTCGCGCCGCCTCGACGAAGCCGGCGGCGGCGATCGTCTTGCCCGAGGCGGTGGGATGGCGGAAGCGGTAGCGCCGGACCGCGCCGGGGTCGGATCCCGCGAAGCCGGCCTCCTCCTCGGGCTCCTCGCCGACGTCCTCCGCTTCCTCGACGTCCTCCTCGTCGTCTTCGAGCTCGCCCACGAGCTCCGCGACGCTGCCGTTGCCCGTGCCGTTGCCGTTCTCGTCGGCGCTCCGCTGCGTCGCCGCGATGAGCTCCGTCAGCATCCCCGCGAGCGCGTCGATCTGATGCCGCCGGAGCGTGGTCCCCGCGGCCGTCCGCGGCGTCTCCGCCGCCAGCACGCGCTCGAGCCCGAGCATCAGGCCGTAGCGGACCTTCCAGTCGTTCGACGGAGTGGCCAGCCCTCTCTCCAGCTCGGACTGCGCGTCGTCGAGGGCGCGTCTGCGTGCCGTCCCCGGTGCGAGCGCGACCTCCGCGTCCTCGCCCGGATGGAGAAACGGCTCGCCGAACCACGCTTTGGCGCGTGCGGCTGCCTCGACGAGCGCGAATGCGTGCTCGCCGGGGACGTTCGCGGTGACGGTGGATTCCTGCATCTCGGCAGCAGCCTCGATGCGCGCCGCTCACTCCTACGCAACCATCGAGGAAGGCAGCTCGCGCGTGCAACATCGTGCGCCGGCGTCGCTGCACCCCGGAGACTAGCGGAATCGGCGGTCGGAGAGTAGGTGTCAGACGGCGCCGAGCGGACGGCCGCTGACGCGCTCCGAGACGCCGGTGCGATCGAGATGCGGCGTGAGCCCACCCCGGAAGAACGGGAACCCGGCGCCGAGGATCAGGCAGGCGTCGAGCTCCGCGGCGCTCGGCACGACGCCCTCGTCCAGGGTGCGGCGGGCTTCGTCTGCGAGCCCCTCGAGGAGCCGCTCGTGGATCTCGTCGACCGTCGGCCGGTCGTCGCGCGGCTCGAGGTCTGGGAACTCGCCGTCGGCCAGTGCCTGCAACACCCGCGAGCGAGGGAAGCGATCGGGCCACGCCTCGTTGAGCGTGAGGAGCACGTGATTCGCGACGCGAGGGCCGACCATCGCGAGGAGTGCGGAGGGCGGCATCGGCAGCCCGAGGCGCAACGCCGCCTCGTCCGTCTCCTCGATCGTCGCGCCCTGGTCGATCGCCTGCATCAGCACCGTCGTCTGACGCGTGAGCAGCCGATTGACGACGAAGCCCGGCGCGTCCCGCATGACGACGCCGCGCTTGCGCAGGCACTGGACCACGTCCCACGCGGTCGCGAGGGTCTCGTCGTCGGTGGAGCCCGCACGGACGATCTCGACGAGTGGGAGCACCGAGACGGGGTTGAAGAAGTGGAGGCCGACGACCCGCTCTGGGTGCGCAAGGCCGCCGGCCATCGCAGTGACCGACAGCGCCGACGTGTTCGTCGCGAGCACGCAGTCCGGGGCGACGACCTCCTCGAGCGCGGCGAACACGTCCTGCTTCGCGCCGAGCTCCTCGAAGACCGCCTCGAGGACGAGGCCGCAGCCCGCGTATGCGTCGATCCCCTCCCCTGCGAGGGCGAGCGGTCGAAGCTTCTCGGCATCCGTCTCCGCGAGTCGCCCGCGGGCAACGAGCCCGTCGAGGTCACCGAGGATCGACTCGACGGCGCGCGGCGCGCGCTCGGGGTCGATGTCGGTCAGGACGACGGGAACGCGGAGCCGCCGCACGAACAGTGTCGCAAGCTGCGTCGCCATCAGACCGGCGCCGACGATCCCGACGCGCTCGATCCGCCGCGGATCGACGTCGGCGGCGGGCGCCGAACGGCCGATGCGGCGTTCGACGACGTCGAAGGCGTAGAGCGACGCCTGCGCCTCGGCCCCGGGCAGGAGCTCGGCGACCGCGTCCTCCTCCGCCCGGTATCCCTCCTCGAGGCCCCAGGTGGCCGCCCCTTCGATCAGCTCGAGCGCCCGGTACGGCGCAGGCGCCTGGCCGTGCACGATGTCGTCGACACGCGCCCGGGCGCCGCGCACCACCTCGGAGACGTCCGCGAGATCGGCCGCCGGTCGGCGCTTGCCCTCGCCGGCCTCGATCGCCTCGAGGAGCAGCTCGAGCGAACGCTCGTGCAACTCGTCGGACGCGACGAGGTGGTCGACGAGCCCGATCGCGTGCGCCTCCGCCGCGCCGATCAGCCGGTTCTGCCGGAGCGGGCTCTCGACGACGAGGCGAACGGCCGCCTCGGCCCCGACGAGTCGCGGCGCGAGCTGCGTCCCACCCCAGGCCGGGATCAGACCGAGGAAGACCTCGGGAAAGCCGACGTGCCGGACGTCGGCGCCGATCGTGCGGAGGCCGCAGTGAAGCGCGAGCTCGAGGCCGCCGCCGAGCGCGCCTCCGTTGATCGCCGCGAGCGTCGGGAACGGCAGCCCGTAAAGGCGGCCGAACAGCTCGTGGCCCGCGCGGCTCCCCGCGCGCGCCCTCTCGGCGGAGATCCCCGGGAACTCGTCGATGTCGGCCCCTGCGCCGAAGCTGCCCGCGCTTCCCGTGAGGAAGAGCCCGCGCCAGTCGCGCGTGCGCAGGCGTCCGAGGACCTCCTCCAGCGATCGCAGCGCCGCTTCATCGAACGTGTTCGGCCTGGTGCCGCCGGACCCGTTGGCGATCGTGACCGACGCGACGGGCCCGACGCGCGTGTCGAGCCGTTCGAGCTGGAACCGCGTGCCGCTCACGGGGCCGCAGACTACGTGCAAGTTGCAGACTGCAACGTGCGATGGACTGGGCTGCGAAACGGGACTGGGCGCTCGAGGAGCACGAGAGGCGGCTCGCCACCCCGGCCGCGGAAGGCGAGCGGGAGGACCTCCGGCTCGCCGGGATCGCCGGCGCGTCGTGGGCAGCAGGCCTGAGCGTGCTGATGCTGGGTGAGCACGACGAGGCGGCCTCGCTGCTCCGTCGGGCAGCGGACGAGTACGCGACGAGCTGGCATGCCGCCCCGCCCGGAGCCTGGGGCCGCCCGATCGCGACGCTCCGCTGCCGTCTCATCGCCGGCGACCACGCGGGTGCCGAGCGCGATGCCGAGGCTGCGCTGGCCGCCGGCGCCGTCGAGGCGGCGGGGCCGATCGGAGGCTACTGCGCCGCGCTCGCCCTGCTCGCCGTAGGCCGGGACGCCGCGGCGGGCGCGGTCGCCGGGCGGCTCGCCGAAGAAGGCCTCGAGCCGGCTGCGGTCGCACACGCGCTCGCGGCGCTCGCGTCGTCCGACGAGCCGGCGTTCGAGCTGGCACGCCGCGACGTGCTTGGCTCCTTCGAGGAGCGCGACGCGTTCCTCGAGGACGTCCCGGTCGCGGACACGGTGCTGGTGCTCGACGCGCTCGGGCGGCGACGTGGGCTCGAGGTTCGTCCGCTCGGCTCAGCGCTCCTGCCGACGTAGGGTTTCGGCCGCGAAGCCGGCCGCTTCAGGGATCTGCCCGCCGAAGGCGGGATCACCCGCGGTCGGATTCCGCCCCCTGCGGAATCCGACTTCGCGGAAGACTTCAGCGCTGCTCGGCCGTCAACTCTTCGGCCCGGGTCATCGCAGCCTGGATCGCGTTGAGGAAGGCGGCGCGGACGCCGGCCGACTCGAGCTCACGGATCGCGGCAATCGTCGTGCCGCCGGGCGACGTGACCATCTCGCGCAGCTCTACCGGGTGAAGCCCCTCGTCGCGGAGCTGCTTTGCGGTGCCGAGCATCGTCTGCACGACGAGCTGCGTCGAGATCTCCCGCGAGAGACCGAGCAGGAGCCCGGCTTCGATCATCGCCTCCGCGAGCAACGCAAAGTAGGCAGGCCCCGAGCCGGAGACAGCCGTGACGGCGTCCATCGCGCTCTCAGGGACGCGGACGACCCGGCCGAGATGCGCGAGCGCGTCCGAGGCGAGCGTCACGTGCGTGTCGTCGGCATGCGCGCCGGCGCAGAGGCCGGCGATTCCCTCGTGCACGGTGGACGGCGTGTTCGGCATCGCCCGAACGACGGGCACGCCGTCGGCGAGGTACCGCTCGACCGTCGTCGTCGGCGTGGCGGCGGCGATCGTCAGCACCGTCTGCTCGCGGCTGAGCGCCCCTCCGATCTCGCCGAGGAGCGCCTCGATGTCCTGGGGCTTGACCGAGAGAACCACGAGCGAGGCGCCCGCGGCTGCTTCGAGATTGCTTGTCGTCGCATCGACGCCGTACCGCTCCGTGAGCTCTGCGACACGCTCCTCACGTCGCGACGACGCGGAGAGCTCGGCGGGCTCGCGCCAGCCCGACGAGAGGAGCCCGGCGATCAGCGCCTCGCCGATCCGCCCGGCCCCGAGGACCGCGATGCGCCGCTCGTCGATCATGGTCGACACTATGCCGCTCTGCGCACGCGACGGCGCGCAATGCGGGCCTCGTCTACGGAAGCGCCCGGCACGAGACCGCGGGCCCAGCCGAGCAGCAGGATCTCGCACGCGAGCCCCTGCCACTCCTCGTACGGCGCGAGCAAGGCAGCGGTCTCCTCCCCCTCGACCCAGCGACCGACGAGCGCGGCGTAGAGCTTCACGAGCGAGAGGTCGCCGACGATGCCGTGGTCGTAGCGACCGAGCCCCTCCATCGCGATGACGCCGACCGACCAGGGCCCGACCCCGCGCTCGCTCCGTAGCCGACGCGAGACGACCTCGGTCGGGTGGGCACGGAGCCGTTCCAGGTCGATGGTCGCAGCGAGCCGATGGAGCGCCGTCGCCCGGTGCTGCGCCAGGCCGAGCCGCCGGAGCGCGGCCGGCGACAGCCGGCGGAGCGACGTCTGGGTCACGACCCGCTCGCCGCAGGCACGGAGGACGGCCCGCTCGAGCGCGAGGGCACGTCGCGCCTCGACCAGCTGGCCGCACATCGCCCGGACGACGGCGTGCGTCACGGTCGCGCGGCGGAGCGGTCGGTAGCCGACCAGCGCCCGCGCCGAGGGGCCGATCAGCGGATCACGCGCGAAGCGCGAATGGAACGGCCCGGTGTCGTCGTCGAGGGCGAGCATGAACCGGGCGCGGTCGACTGCCTCGTCGTCCGAGGCGCGGACGACGACGCGTCCGTCGGGCCGCTGCCAGGCGGTCGCGACCCGATCGTCCGGGATCTCGCCGCGCCACGTCCCGCACCGGGCCATGAGGCGCAGTCGGTACGGCCCGACGGGCGTGAGGACGGCCTCGACCATCGCGCGGCTCAGCCTACGCCGCCGGTACGCTGCTCGACCGACCGTGCGGCTCGCCGACGCGATCTCGCTCCGCTCGCGCAGGCGCAAGCTCGCCCTCTTGCTCGAGCTGATGCAGCCCACGGCCGAGACGACCGTGCTCGACGTCGGCGTCGACGAGGTCTCGCACGGCGAGTCGGGCGGCGAGAGCGGCTGCACGACCCACAACTTTCTCGAGGAGCACTACCCGTGGCCGACGCGGATCACCGCGCTCGGGCTCCACGACGGCGGGCGGTTCCAGGAGCGCTACCCCGCGATCGACTACGTGCGGGGCGACGCATGCGACCTGCCCTTCGCCGACGGGGAGTTCGACGTCGTCCACTCGAACGCGGTGATCGAGCACGTCGGCGGGCGCGAGCGCCAGGAGGCGTTCGTCCGCGAAGCGGTCCGGGTCGGGAAGCGCGTCTTCCTCACGACGCCGAACCGCTGGTTCCCGCTGGAGGTGCACACGCGGCTTCCGCTCGTGCACTGGCTTCCGTCGGGCGCCGCCGGACGAGCGTACGACCTCGTCGGAAAGTCCTGGGCGAAGGAGAACCGGCTGCTCGGCCCCGACGACCTGCGCGCGCTGTTCCCCGTGCCGGTTCGCGTCCACAACCTCGGCATGACGCTCGTCGCGACGACGTGACGGCCCGCCTGCCCCGCGCGGCGCTGCTCGTCCTCGTGGTCGGGCTCGCGCTCCACAACCTCGCAATGGCGCTCCTCTGGCAGGCCGGCGTCCGCAGCACCGCGCTCGACATCGCGGCGGCCTGGAAGGAGGTCGTCCTCGTCGTGGCCTTCGTCGCAGCGGTGTGGGCGGCAGGGTCGCTCCCACGGCTCGTCTGGGCCGACCGGCTCGCGATTGCGTATGGCGCGCTCGTGGTTCTCTACTGGCTCTTGCCGCAGTCGTGGCTCGACGGGGGCGCGACGGCCAAGGGCGAGCTCTACGCGCTCCGGCATCACCTGCTGCCGCTCGGCGCATACGCGCTCGGGCGCTTCGTCACGCTCGATCGGGTCTGGTGGCGCCGGATCGGGTTGACGATCGTCGCGGTGGGCTGCGGGCTCGCAGCCTGGGGGCTGATCGACGTATACGTCGTGCCGCTCCAGTGGTGGCGGGACTCCGGCGTCCCCGACTGGTTCTCGCAGCAGCTCGGGCTCAGCTACCGCTGCCTCTCGGGCCTCCCCGAGAACTGGATTCTCAACACCGACGAGGAGAGCCCCGTTCGCCGGCTGGTCTCGACGTTCCTGAGCCCCCTCGCGACCGCGTACACCCTCGTCGTCGCCTGCCTGCTGCTGGCGGCGGTCCGGCCGAGGCGCTGGACGGTCGCGGCCGGCACGCTCGCCTACGCCGGCCTTCTCTGGACTCACACGCGGGCCGCTTTCATCGCGCTCCCCGTCGGCCTCCTCGTCCTCGCGCTGCTCCGGCGCTCGGTGCCGACCGCCGGGCTCGCAGTCGCCTCGGTCGCCGCCTCGGTCGTCTTCGTCGCGATCTTCCCGACGATCGGGCCGAGCACGACCTACACCGCGGCCGAGCTCATGTGCCTGCGCGCGAACGCCGCCCAGGCGGGTGTTGCCTCCGACGATCCCTTCAGCGCCGGGGAGAGCTCCACCTCGAGCCATCTCAGCGCGCTGCGTGACGGGATCCGCACCGTCGTCCACCACCCGTGGGGGTTCGGGCTCGGGAACTCCGGCGTCTCCGCGTCGCGCACGGGCGTGGAAGTGAAGGCGGGCGAGTCGAGCTACACGGAGCTCGGCGTCGACACGGGCGTGCTCGGCCTGCTCGCGTTCGCCGGGTGGCTCGTCGCGCTGATCCTCGCCCTCCGGGCCCGCTCCCCGTGGCTCGCGGCCTCCCTGGCAGCGGTCGCGGTGCTCGGGCTACAGACCGACGTGATCGGCATCCACTGGCTCTCGGTCGTCGTCTTCGCGCTCGCCGGCGCGGCTCTCAGAGGCGCAGCCGAGGACGAAACGCCCGAAGCGGCGCTCTAGCCCGCCGCGCGCTGACAACGCTTGTGATGATTCAACACAAGCTTGTCCGGCCTACCCGCTCGAGCCGAACGAGCGACGGCGCTCGACGTCGGCGTCGTCGACCATGTGGCCGTCCCGCTCGACGTACCCGCCCTTCCCGCCGACGACGAACACGACGAGGTCCTCGTCGCCCGCGTTCGAGATGCGGCGCGGCGTCGTCGACGTGACGTGCACCATTCCGCCGGGCCCGAGCAGCCGCTCCTCGCCGTCGACCTCGACCCGCGCGGTCCCGGCGTGCACGAAGTACAGCTCGTCCTGCTCGTCGTGGTAGTGCTGGAACCCCTCGTAGCGGGGCGGCATCACGATCACGTTGGCACCGAAGGCGTCGACGCCGAGCTCGCGGCGCACCTTCCGGAACCCGTAGCCCTCGCCGAGCTCGTCGATCGACCCGAACGCGTGCGTCATCTCGCTCCCTCCGTCCCGAGCATTGCCTCGATCGTACGCCGGAGCCCTTCCTCGAAGCCGACCACGGGCTCGAAGCCGATCGCCTCGCGCGCCGCGGTCACGTCCGCCCACGACTCGCGCACGTCGCCGGGCTGGGCCGGGCCGTGCACCTTCTCGACCGGGCGGTCGAGCAACCGGCCGACGGTGTCCGCGAGCGCGTTGACCGTCTCCGAGCCTCCGGTCGCGATGTTCAGGACACGGCCCGCGGCGTCGGGCGCTTCGGCGGCGAGGAGATTCGCCCGGACGACGTTCTCGACGTAGGTGAAGTCGCGCGACTGCCCGCCGTCCCCGTGAACGGTGACCGGCTCGCCGTCGGCCACCAGCCGGATGAACCGAGGCACCACCGCCGCGTACTGCGACGTGGGGTCCTGCCGCGGGCCGAAGACGTTGAAGTAGCGCAACGCGACGGTCTCGATCCCGTAGACGCGGGTGAAGCTCACGCAGAAACGCTCGGCGGCGAGCTTCGCGACCGCGTACGGTGAGATCGGGTTCGGCGCCTGCGTCTCGACGCGCGGGAACGTCCCGCCGTCGCCGTAGACCGAGGAGGACGAGGCGGCGACGACCCGGCGGATCCCCTCGTCACGCGCGGCGAGCAGCACGTTCAGCGTGCCCTCGACGTTGACCGCGGTCGAGGTCAACGGGTCCTGGACGGAGCGGGGCACGGAGCCGAGCGCGCCCTGGTGGAACACGATCTCGCTGCCTCGCACTGCGGTGTGGACGCGCTCGTACGAGCGGAGATCGCCCTCCACGACCTCGACCTCGCGACCGAGCGCGCCGAGGTTGGCCCTGCTCCCCGTCGAGAAGTTGTCGAGCACGCGCACCTCGTCGCCCCGCTCGAGCAGCTCCGCGACGAGGTTCGAGCCGATGAAGCCGGCGCCTCCGGTGACGAGGACGCGGGTCATGCCGACCGTTCCGCGACGACGTGGTAGTTGCCCGCGAGCGTGCCGGGGCGGGTGCCGCGGAGCATCGGCGAGCGGGCGTCGACCCAGCGCGCGAGGCGGTTGAGCACCGATACGACTGCGCCTCCCAACGGGCGCAGCGGCGTGCGGCGGAGCGCGTGTTCGAGGTAGATCGCGTTCAGCATCGCGAGAGACGAGGCCGTGCCCGAGCCGGGCGACACCGTAACCGAACGCCAGTCGCCGTTCGCCGCGAACAGCCGCTCGAGACCCTCGTGCGTCCAGCGCCAAGGATCGGAGGGGTTCGGGTGGTAGACCATCGCGCCGTGTGTCGAGAGCAGTACGCGGCCGCCCGGGCGGGTGACGCGGTGCAGCTCGCGGATCGCCTGCGCGGGGTCGTCGACGTGCTCGAGCACCTGGATGCAGGTGACGAGGTCGAAGGAGGCGTCCTCCGCCGGGATCGCCTCGATCGGCCCGACGATGTCGGCGTGTGCGTGGGGGGCATTGTCCAGGCCGACGTGCTCCGAGACGTACGGGGCGAAGAGCGCCGCGTACGGCTTCTCGCCGCACCCGGCGTCGAGCAGGCGGTAGCGACCGAAGTCGGCGGCAGCGCGCGCCGCCTCCTCCGCCAGCCAGCGCGCAAGGGGCGCCCGCACCGCGTACGTCGGCATCGAGAGCGGCGGCTCGATGCGGGGGTCAGGGGGTCGTGTCACGATGTGCTTCGTCGCCGGGGCGCGATGGACACGCGCGATGCAAGGACGCAGGGAGCCCTCGTAGCAGAAGCTACGGGGGCGACCGAGGACGCCGCAGCGCGCTTGTACAGCGCGTTCCGGCGACTCAAGTTCTCATCGTGACACGACCCCCTAATCACGAACGGTCACCAGCCCGAATGAAAGCCATGTCAGCGCCCCGAGGGGGAGCCCGGAGACGAGGCCGATCCCGCTCCACACTCCCACGGTCACGAGCAGCCAGCCCAGCCCGCAGAGCGCGACCGGCGAGGAACGGATTCCGCGGATGCCCGTCGCGATCCCGGTGACGGCGAGCGCGAGCAGGACGACGATCCCCGCGACCCCGAGATCGGCCGCGACCTGGAGGTAGAGCATCTGGATCCCCCACGGGTGCTCGGGCGAGGGGAAGGCCTGGTCGGGCTCGTCCGGGAACCGCGCCCGGGCGTCGTCGAGGAACGGGCCGTACGCCCACTCCTCGCTCGAGGCCTGCCAGCCGACCCCCGTGATCGGCCGGTCGAGCCAGATCCGGCCACCGATGTACGCGAGGAGCGTCCGGTGTGCATAGCTCTCGACGCCCGTGTCCACGGTCTTCTCGCGCAGGCCGATGAACTCGGCAAAACGCTCGATCGTGTCGGCCCGCATCGTGGCGGTGCCCGTCGTCACGACGAGCGCCACCCCGAGCAGCGCGAGCGCGCGGCGCGCGTCGAGCGCACGGAGGACGCGTGCGCCGAGCAGGACGGCGGCGACCGCGAGCCACATGCCGAGCACCGCCGTCATCGCGCCCGAGAGAATCACGCCGAGCGCACCCGTCACCACGCCCACGTACGCCCAGCGCGTCCCCACAGGACGTCCGCCCCGGAGCGCGATCCCGAGCGACCCGACCACGAGCGCCGCGCCGGAGAGCGCCGCGAAGTCGTGGATCCCCACGAACGACGGCTCCCGCTGGCCCGGACGCTTCCCCTCGAACTCCGAGACCACACCGAGGAACTGGAGCAGCCCCCACGAGGTCGCCGCGACGCTCCACGCGACAACCGCGCGCAGGAGCGGCACCGCATCGCGCGTACCGCGGACGAGGAGCACGGTTGCCGGGAGTAGGCACGCGTACCACGCGAACTTCGCGACGCTGATCGCGTGGACGGCGAGCGCGTAGTTCTCGCCGAGCAGCGACGGTGTCGCCAGCGAGATCGCGCCGACGAGCACGAACGCGGCGGTCAGGCCGAGGAGCGCGCGTGACGAGCGGAGCGGCATCCAGCCCTCGCGGTGACCCCGAACCGCGGCCGCGGCGACCACGAGCGCGATCGCGGCGTCGGCGAGCGTCGCGTCGATCGAGGTCGTCCCGACGCCGATCGAAAGGGTCGGCTGGTACGTCGCATGGAGAAAGAGGAAGGGGATCGCCGCGGCGAGGGCGAGGGCCTCCGTGGCCGCATCCCCTGCGAGGGCGCGCAGCAGGCCGTCGGACGGGCGCCCACGGGGCGGGGGCTCGGCCGTCACCGTGCGGACTGTAGACGCGCTCCCGGAGCACGGGGCAGCCGGCGACCGGTCTCGACTTCGAGGCGGACACCTACCGCCAGGTGCTCGGGGGGTGCCCCTACACTGACCACCCACGATGGCCTCGAGCGTCCTCCGGCGCCGGTTCGCGACCGCGGCCGGGCTCTACCTCTCGGTGACGCTCGGCATCCTCGGAACGATCGCCGCGGCCCGGATCTTCGGCCTCGAGGACTTCGGCCGCTTCGCGACCGTGCTAGCCGTCGTCGGCCTCGCGCAGACGCTGCTCGACCTCACGGTCGAGGAGAGCCTCACGAAGTTCGGCTTCCGGTACGTCGCCTCGGAGGACTGGGGACGGCTCCACCGCCTCTTCCGCCGGGCGCTCGAGATCAAGCTCGTCGGCGGCGCGCTCGCGACGGTCGTCCTCCTCGCGCTCGCGCCGGCCGCCGATGCGCTGTTCGGCGGACAGGATCTCGTCTGGCCGATGGTCGCGGCCGCGGCGCTGCCCCTGATCGCGGCGCCGGAGAACGTGAGCGCGAGCGCGCTCCTCCTGCGGGGCCGCTACGACCTGCGGGGCTGGCTGCTCTCGGCGACGATGGCGATCCGGCTCGTCGCGATCCTCGTCGGGGCGTCGATCGGCGTCACGGCCGCCTTCGCGGCGCTCTGCCTCGGCCAGCTCGCCGCGACCGCGATCTCGGGTACGGCCGGCTTCGCCGCCCTGCGACGCTTCCCGCGTGCGACGCCTCGGGCGCTCGGCTCGGACCGTCGCGAGCTCCTCTCGTTCGTCGTCCAGTCGAGCGTCGCGACCGGCGTGATCTCCCTCCGTACGGCGCTGGCGCCGGTGTTGCTCGGCGTCGTCGCAGGGACGACCGAGGTCGGCTACTACCGGGTTGCGCTCGCGCCCCAGAGCGGGTTCTCTGCGGCGAGCGCGCCGGTCCGGCTCGTGCTGCTCACGGAGCAGACACGGGACTGGGAGCACGGCCGCGCCGCGTCGGTGCTTCACGGCGTCCGCCGCTACTCGCTCGGCGCAGCCGCCGTCGCGCTCGTCTCGCTTCCGATCTTCCTCCTGGCGATGCCGTGGCTCGTCCGCGTGGTGTTCGGCTCGGAGTTCCTGCCGGCCGTCGACGCGGCGCGGATCGTCCTCGTCTCGGCGGCGATCCTGCTCGTCCTCGGGTGGACGAAGTCGTTCCCGGTGACGATCGGTCGGCCGCGGCTCCGGATCATCACCCACGGGCTCGAGACGATCGTGCTGCTCCCGCTCGTCCTCATCCTCGGCCACCGCTGGGGCGTAACGGGCGCCGCGGTCGCGATCCTCGTCTCGACGCTCGTCTTCGCCGCCGCCTGGCTGGTCGTGCTGAGCCGCATTCGGGCCGAGGTGCGATCGGGAGGGAACGTGGGCGCGCCGAGGACGGTCGGCTCGTGAAGGTCGTCGTCGTCTCGGGCATCTGGCCGCCCGACGTCGGCGGGCCTGCGAGTCACGCGCCGGCGCTGGCCGCCGCGCTGCTCGACGCCGGGCACGCGGTCGAGGTCGTCACGACGGCCGATGCGGCGCCCGAGGCGAGGCCGTACCCGGTGCGGTGGATCTCCAGAGCACGGCCGGCGCCGCTCCGGCACCTCGCCGTGACACGGGAGGTCGCACGTACGGCGCGTCGCTCCGACCGGGTCTACGCGACGTCGATGGTGCGGCGCTCCGCGCTGGGTGCGGCGCTCGCGCGCCGGCCGCTGGTCGCGAAGCTCGTCTCGGACGAGGCGTTCGAGCGCGCCGCCCGCTCGGGGCGATTCGGCGGCACGCTCGAGGAGTTCCAGACTCATGAGGGTGGCGCGCGTGCCCGCTTCCTGCGCATGACGCGGACCGCCGCGCTCCGTCGCGCAACGCGGGTGATCGTCCCGAGCGCCTATCTCCGCGACCTCGCAGTCGGCTGGGGTCTCCCCTTCGAGCGGCTGGTGGTCGTTCCGAATCCCGCGCCGCCCCTGCCCACACTCCGCGCGCGCGACGACGCGCGCGCAGAGCTCGGTCTCGACGGCTTCACGCTCGCGACCGCCGGCCGTCTCACCCGCCAGAAGGCGCTTGGCGACGCGCTCGAGGCTGTCGCCCGTGTGGACGGCGTCTCGCTCGTCGTCGCGGGCGACGGACCTGAGCGGCAGGCGCTCGAGCGTCGGGCCGCCTCGCTGGGCGTGGCCGAGCGAATCCGCTTCGTCGGACCGCTCTCGCGCGACCACGTCCTCACGCTGTACCGCGCTTCCGACGCCGCGCTCTCGACGTCCGCGTGGGAGAACCTCCCGCACAGCGTCGTCGAGGCGCTCGCGGTGGGAACCCCGGTCGTCGCGACGGCGGTGGGCGGTGTCCCCGAGGTCGTCCACGACGGGGAGAATGGCCTGCTCGTCCCCGCGGGCGACGTCGAGGCGATCGCCGTGGCGATCGCCAGGCTCGCCGGCGACGGAGGGCTTCGCACGACGCTCGCCTCACGGGCTGCGGGCTCTGTCACCGAGCTCGCCGAGCCGGTCGTGCTCGAGCGGATCGTCCGCGTCCTCGAGGAGGCGGGCCGGTGAAGCCCCGCGTGCTGATGGTCGGCCGGACGCGGTACCGCCTGCCGCTCGGCGAGTCTCTCGCCCGGAAGTTCGACGCGCTCGGCGAGCGGCTCGACCTCCGGGTGCTCGCAGCGGCGCCCCGTGACGGGTCGGCCGGCGACGGCACGTTCTCGCTCCAGCGTGGGACGCCACTCCCCGCCCTCGACGGGCCCGTGTTCTACGGAACGCTGCCGATGCGAATCGCGCGGGAGCTGCGGGGGCACCCGGCTGACGCGATCCTCGCGCAGAGCCCGTACGAGGCGCTCGCGGCATTTGCCGGACGGACGCTCGCTCGCAGCGGGGCCGCGATCGTCGTCGAGATCCACGGCGACTGGCGCACGTGGTCGCGGCTGTACGGCTCGCCCGCACGTGCGGTCGTGGCCCCTCTGGCCGACCGGGCCGCGCTCGTCGCGATCCGCCGCGCCGACGCCGTGCGGACCTTGTCGTCCTTCACGTCGAGCATCGTTCAGGATGCAGGCGTCGAGCCCGCGGGCACGTTCACGACCTACACCGAGTTGACCGCGTTCTCCGAGCCCCCAGTCACCCCTCTGCCCGAGCGCCCAGTGGCGCTGTTCGTCGGCGTGCTCGAGCGCTACAAGAACGTCCACGCGATCGCCGACGCCTGGCGGCTCGCCGCGCCGCGTGTCCCCGACGCCACGCTGCGGATCGTCGGCGACGGGCGTCACCGCGACGTCGCGGAAGGGCTCCTGCGCGACCTGCCCGCCCGGGTCACGTGGAACCGCCGCCTCGAGACGCCGGAGCTGGTCCGCGCGCTCGACGACGCGTGGCTGCTGCTCCTCGCCTCGCGCTCCGAGGGCACGCCGCGGGTCGTGCTCGAGGCCCTCTGCCGCGGTCGCGCCGTCGTCGGGGCGCGCGCGGGCGGCATCCCCGACGTCGTCCTGGACGAGGAGACGGGGTTGCTCGTCGACGCCGAACGGCCTCGGGCGATCGCCGACGCGCTCGTCCGGATCCTCTCCGACCGGGCGCTCGCCGAGCGTCTCGGCGCCGGCGGGCTGGCCCGTTCCGACGAGTGGACCTACACCGCGGACGAGTACGCCGACCGCGTCGTGGAGCTCGTCGGCACCGCGGTCGAGGCGAGGCGCCGATGAGGCTGATCGTCGTCACGCAGCAGGTCGACCCCGCGAGCGCGGTGCTCGGCGCGACCGTCCCGAAGCTGCGAGCGCTGGCCGAGCGCGTCGACGAGCTCGTCGTGCTGACCGACTCGGCCACGGAGGGCGCGCTCCCTGAGAACGCCACGATCAGGACCTTCAGCGCGAGCCGGCGCGCGCGGCGTGGCATGCGCTTCGAGAGCGCGCTCGCACGCGAGCTCGCCCGGCGGCCCCGGCCGAGCGCCGTGCTCGCGCACATGTGCCCGATCTACGCCGTCCTCGCGGCGCCGCTCGCGCGGCCGACCGGTGTCAAGGTGCTCCTCTGGTTCACGCACTGGCGCCGGAGCACGCTGCTCTCCGCCGCGACCCGCGCCTCGTCGAAGGTGCTGAGCGTCGACGAGCGGACGTTCCCGATCAAGACCCGCAAGCTCGTCGCGATCGGCCACGGGATCGACGTCTCCGACCTGCCCTGCGTGAAGCGCCCCGAGGATCGCGAGCCCGTCACGCTCCTCGCCCTGGGCCGGACCTCGCCGGCGAAGGGGCTCGTCACGATCATGCGGGCCGCCGCACAGGTGCCGGAGGTCCGGCTCCGCATCGTCGGGCCGTCGCTCACCGAGGAGGAGCGAATGCACCGGATGGCGCTCGACCGGCTCGTCCTCGACCTCGGCCTGCTCGACCGCGTCGACATCAGCGGCCCGGTGCCACGGCATGCCGTTCCGTCGCTGTACGCCGACGTCGACGCGCTCGTCAACGACATGCGCGAGGGCGCCGCGGACAAGGTCGTCTACGAGGCGGCCGCGACGTGCCTCCCGGTGATCGCGTCGAATCACGCGTTCGACACGCTCCTGCCCGAGCGCCTGCGCTTCGAGCACGGGAACCCGGAGAGCCTCGCGGAGGCGATGCGCTTCGTGCTCGAGGCCGACCGGCAGGCGCTCGGACGGACGCTGCGCGGCACCGTGACGCGCGAGCACTCGGTCGACGTCTGGGCCGATCGCGTCGTCGAGCTCGCTGGGTGAGACTCGGGCTCGTCCACGTCGCGAAGGTCGCGGGAATCTCGGGCTCCGAGAACCACCTGCTGCTCCTCCTCCCCGCTCTGCGCGAACGCGGCCATGACGTGCGTCTCGTGATGCTCCACGAGGGCGAGCCCGGCGCGGCGGAGCTCGCCGACCGCCTTGACCACGCAGGCGTCCCCGTCGAGCGGATGCGGATGCGGGCTTCGATCGACCCGCTCGTCCTCGGGAAGCTCGTCCGCTCGATCCGCCGCGCGCGGCCGGACGTCGTCCACACGCACCTCGTCCACGCGGACTTCCACGGCCTGCCGGCGGCCCGCCTGGCACGCGTCCCCCTGGCCGTCTCGACGAAGCACGGGTTCAACCCTTTCCGCAACGTACGGACGTTCGCGACGGCCGACCGGACGATCGCCCGGCTCGCCGACGTCCACGTCGCGATCTCCGCCGGACTCGTCCGGTACCTCGCGAAGAACGAGGGGTTCGACGCCTCCGGCTTCGAGGTCGTCCATTACGGCATCGAGCCAGGCCCCCCGCCGCCCGCGCCGCCGGGCGAGCCGCGCCTCGCGATCGTCGGCAGGTTGATCCCGATCAAAGGGCACGAGGTCCTGCTGGAAGCCGTTCGTAGGGCCCGCGACGAGGTGCCGACGCTCACGCTCGAGGTCGCGGGCGACGGTCCGCTCGACGCGCAGCTTCGCGCCACCGTGACGCGGCTCGAGCTCGACGACCGGGTCACGTTCCTCGGCAGGGTCGCTCCGCCGGGGCCCGTCTACGAGCGCGCGGAGATCGTCGTCGTCCCGTCGTTCGGCGAGGGCTTCGGCATGGTCGCCCTCGAGGCGATGGAGCGCGGGCGCGCGGTGATCGCCAGCGACGTCGGCGGGCTGCCGGAGATCGTCGCGGCGGGCGAGACGGGCCTCGTCGTGCCCTGCGGGGATCCCGCGAGGCTGGCCGAGGCGATCGTCGAGCTTGCCCTGGACCCGGCCCGCGCGGCAGGGCTCGGGGCGGCCGGTCGGGAGCGCGCGGTCTCCGCGTTCTCGCAGGAGCGCTGCACCGAGCGCATCGAGAGCCTCTATCTGGCGGGGCTCGAGACCGGCGTGCGACGGCGCTCGCGGACGAGCTCCCAGACGCGCTCGAGCGCGAACGCGGCGAGCAGCGCGAGCAGGAAGTCCCAGGGGACGCGGTAGCGCGTCGTCCCGGCGAAGACCATCGCCATCACCGTGTTGAACGCGAGGAGCAGGGCGGCAAGCGCCACGAATCGGTGGGGCGCAAGGAACGCGCCCCACAGCGCGAGCGCGTAGAGCACCAGGACGAACGCCGGCTCGACGGTCCGCTGGGCGAGGTCGGCGACACCCTGCTGGCCGGCCTCGTCCGCCTTGACGCTCAGGAACGGTGACCAGAGCATCCCGATCGCCTGCGCCGCCAGCCGCGCCTTCTCGCCCGGGTGGTCGCGCCAGAAGTCGAAGACCTGGTTGCGGTAGAACCGCGACTGGGCGCATTCGTCGACGGCCTTCGCGGCGCCCACCGAGATCCCGGCCGCCTTCTCGGGCCAGGGCGGGACGTTGGGCAGGTCGGGCACGTCGTCGATCCAACCTCCCCGGGCGAGCACCGCGTGGGTGGCGGGGTTGTTCGCCTTCCAGAGCGCGCGGCTGTCCGTCGTGACCGTCGCGCAACCGATCACGACCTGGTTGCGAACGACCCACGGGGCGATCACCGCCGCGGCCGCCCCGACCACGAGCACCGCCAGAAGCAGGCGCCGCCCGGCCGCGCGCCAGACGACGTATGGGACGAGCACGAGCGGCAGGAGCAGGAGCCTCGCATTCGAGAGGATCGCTAGACCCGCGACAGCGCCGGTCGCAGCCGCGTACGCAGGCGACGCCCGCTCGTACGCGATCAGAGCGAACAGCACGATCAGCGCGAGCAGGAAGCCGTCCAGGATCTCCCGGTTCACGTGGACGTCGTGCCACACGAGATACGGATGCAGCGTCGCCACGAGTGCGGCGACCACCCCGGTCGTGACCGACGAGAGTCGCGTCCCGATCGCGAGGACGACGAGCGCGGTGGCGACCGCGACCGCGATCTGCGCGAGGCCGACCACGACCCACGTGCGCTCGAGGGGCCAGTACAAGGCCGCGAGGAACCACGCGTAGAGCGGCTGGGTGTACGCCGACGGAACGCCCGGGAGGAAGCCGAACGTCCCGCTCGAGACGAGCGTCCGCGCGAACGTGTCGCTCTTCTCGACGTACCGCGTGAGGACGTCGTTCCGCTCGACGGCGAGCACGGCAAGTCGGGGAACGGCCGCTGCTGCGATCACGAGGGCCATCGCGGAACGTGGTATGCGTTGCGCGATGCCGCCCACGGACCCGGAACGGTACGCAGTCGTCTCCTGCCACGTCGAACGACCGCTCGACGACCGCGTCTGGGCGGCGTTCGCGGAGCTCCAGGCGCGTCCGCCCGGCGGAATACCCGTCGCGGCGCTGATCCGCCCACCCGACCCGGAAGCCGGCGAGCACGACGAGGCGACCTGGCTCGAGCGAGCCCGCGCTGCGGGCACCCTCGGCCCGTTCGGCCACCACACGCACTTCACGAGCCCAACCCACGCCCGGCCGATTGGCGGCAACACCGCCGAGCGCGTCGCCCGCGAGGGAGCGTGGCTCCGCGCGCAGGGGCTCGCGCCGACGCTCTTCTGCGGCGGCGGCTGGTACACGGACGCGTCCGTCGCCGCTGCGTGCGCCGCTCTCGGGTACGTCGACGTGACGCCCCGCACCACCCGCCCGCCGTACCTGGACGACGGGGCGGCCTGGGCGCAGCTCGACCGGCCGGCGCGGATCGACCTCGGTGCGACGCTGCTCGCCGCGGTACCGACGACGCACGGCGCCGGCGACCTGCTCCGCGCGGTCGTCCGACCCGGGCTCTCGGAGCAGGTGCACGTGTACTTCCACGACACCGACCTCGTCGACGCGCGACGCCGGCGGCTGATCGGGCTCGCTCTGCGCCTCCTCGTGCGGCGGCGTCCCAGCAGCGACCTCGACGCCGTCGCGGCGACCCTCGCCTCGGCGCCGCTCCGGCGCTGGGGGAACGTTGCCCGTGGCGCCGAGACCTTGTGTTGATTCGACACAAGGTCTTTGACGGTCTCCGCTGCCGGGAGCAGGGCGCGGTCCCCGACGGGCCGTAGAATCCGCTCGTGCCGACTCGTACCAGGGCCGTCGAGAGCGCGGGCCCGCCGGCAGGCTCGGAGGATGTCCGTCGCGCGAGGCTCTACGTCGCTTCACGTGGCCCGCTCGTCGGCCTGGTGCGCCGCGCGCTCAGCGTCGTCGCGCTCGTCGCCGCGGACATCGCGGGACTCGCCCTCGGGGTCTACATCGCGCTCGTGCTGCGCTCGCTCGTGTACGGCGACACGATCTACTGGTCGCTGCTCTGGCAGACGGGCCCGGCCGACTGGCTCCCGTTCCTCGCGCCGATCACGGTGCTCGTCTTCCTCCAGAGCGGCCTCTATGCGCCCCGCGAGCGGCGCGCCGGGGCAGGCCGGATCCTCGGCGCGTTGATCCTCGTCGCGCTGATCGTCCTGGCCTTCGGCCTCGGCACCGACCACCAGTTCACGACGACCGGGCTGATCCCGACCGCGGTCGTCACGAGCGCTCTTGCGATCGGCGCCCTCCGCGCCGCCTACGGGTCGATCGCGCTCGAGCTGATGCGGGTCGCCGGTATCCGCCGCCGGCTGCTGCTGGTCGGCGACGAGGACAGCCTCCGGCACCTCGAGCGGCAACTGCACGCGGCGGAGGGCGGTCTCGGGATCGACGTCGTCGGGACGTTGACGGGCCCGCCCTCGGCGCCCGAGCTCGACCGCCTCGCGGCGATGCTCGAGCGTGACCGCCCGGACGAGGTCATCCTCACCGAGGCCGACTTCGACGAGCAGACCGTGCTCGACGTCGTTCAGCTCGCGCACCGGCACGCGGTGAAGGTGAAGCTCGCGCCCGCGACGACCGACCTCCTCGTCCACGAGGGCCAGTACGTGCCGGGTCAGGGCGTCCCGCTCTTCGAGCTCCGGCCGCCGGTGTTGAGCGGCTTCGCGTGGCTCTCGAAGCGGGTCTTCGACCTCGTCGTCGCCGCGCTGATCGTGATCGTCGGGATCCCGCTCTGGCTCATCATCGCCGCGGCGATCAAGCTCGACTCACGCGGCCCCGTGCTCTACGTCGATCGCCGCATCGGCGTGGGCGAGCGCGAGTTCGGGATGCTCAAGTTTCGGACGATGGACGCGGACGCCGCCGACCGCCAGGCCGACCTCGAGGACGAGAACGAGGCGTCGGGCGCGCTCTTCAAGATCCGGGACGACCCGCGGATCACGCGCGTCGGCAGGACGCTCCGCAGGTTCTCGCTCGACGAGCTGCCACAGCTCCTGAACGTCCTCCGCGGGCAGATGAGCCTGGTCGGCCCGCGACCGCTGCCGCTCCGCGACCACGCGATGCTCTCCGACTGGCACAGGGCTCGCTACCACGTGCTGCCGGGGATGACCGGGCTCTGGCAGATCTCCGGCCGCTCGGGGCTCGAGTTCGACGATCTCGTCCGGCTCGACTTCACGTACATCGAGAACTGGTCGATCTGGTCGGACGTGACGATCATCGCGCGCACGATCCCGGCCGTCCTCTCGGGGCGCGGCGCGTACTGAGCGCGCAGGAGGGATCCTGGGGGATCGAGCCGGTCCCCGAGAGGCTCCGCGTGCTCGGCGGCCTCGACCTCGGCCTCCTCTGGGGCAACCTCGGCGTCTCGCTGCTCGTCGTGGTCGCGGGCGCGGTGCTCGTGCCCGCGCTCTCGCTGCCGAGCGCGCTCGTCGCGATCGCCGTCGGCTGCCTCGTCGGGAACCTGATGCTCGCGGTGGCGGCCGCGATCGGCGCGCAGGCGCGGGTCCCTGCGATGGTGCTGATGCGCGGGCCGCTCGGCACCCGCGGCTCGTACGTCCCGACGGTCGTCAACGTCGTGCAGTGCCTCGGCTGGACGATCTTCGAGCTGCTGGTGATCGCGACGGCCGCGTCCGCGCTGTCGGACGAGGTGTTCGGCTTCGAGGCGCGCTGGGCCTGGACGCTCGCGTTCGGCGCGGCGACGCTCGTGCTCGGGCTGATGGGGCCGATCGGCGTCGTCCGCACCGTCGTCCGCAAGGTCGCCGTGTGGGTCGTCCCGCTCGCGATCGCGTATCTCGCCTGGTGGGGGCTGACGGGTGGAGGGCTCGAGGACGCCTGGAACCGGCCGGGCGACGGCGGTCTCTCGACCTGGCAAGGAGTCGACCTCGTCGTCGGCGTCACGGTCTCGTGGATTCCCCTTGCCGCCGACTACACGCGCTTCGCCCGGACGCCGCGCGGCGCGTTCTGGGGCACGGGCATCGGCTACGCCGTTCCGGACGCGCTCCTGCTGGCCCTCGGCGCCGTCGTGCTCCTCACGCGCGACGTCTCGGACGCGGCGGCGCTCCCCGCGGCGATCGCCTCGGGCGGCGCGCTCGCCCTCGTCGTGCTGCTGGCCCTGACGATCGCCGAGACGGACGAGGCCTTCGCGAACGCCTACTCGGGAGCGGTCTCGCTCCAGAATCTCGTTCCCCAGGCGCCGCAACGGCTCCTGATCGCGCTCACGACCACGATCGGCACGATCGGCGCGCTGACGCTCGCGCTCTCGAGCTTCCAGTCCTTCCTCTTCCTCCTCGGCTCGTGCTTCGTGCCTCTCTTCGCCGTGCTGCTCGCCGACTGGCTCGTGTCGGGCCGCCAGTACGTCGGGGCCGAGCTCCTCGACGCCGGCCCGACGCGGGTCGGCGCGCTCGTCGCGTGGGCGGCGGGCTTCGTCGCCTACCAGTGGCTCTCGCCGACGGGGCCGAGCTGGTGGGTCGAGCAGGTCCAGCGCCTCGATCCGCCGTCGTGGCAGATCGGCGCGACGCTCCCGAGCTTCGTCGTGTCGTTCGTGGTCGCGCTGCTCGTCGCCGGCACGGCACGCGTCGTGCGGACGGGGGCGGTGCGGGCGTGAGCCGGATCGCGCTCGTCGGGAACCTCTCCGTCGACCGGGTGGCGGGCGCGCCTCCGAGGGCGGGCGGAGGTGTCTTCTGGGCAGCCCGCGCGGCCGCGCACGTCGGCGTCGACGTGGCGGTGGCGACAGGCTGCGCACCCGCCGACCGGGACGTGGCCCTGGCGCCGCTCGAGGCGCTGGGGCTCCCCGTCGCGTGTCGCGACGCGGAACGGACGACGGAGTTCTCGTTCGAGTACGACGGTGACCGCCGCGTGATGACGGTGGGCGCCGTCGGCGACCCGTGGTCACCAGATGATGTCGAGGGCTGGGCCGCAGCGACGCTCGCCGACGCGCGGTGGGTGCAGGTCGCCGGACTCCTCCGCACGGACTTCCCGGCCGAGACGATCGCCGCGCTCGCCCGCGACGGGCGGCGGCTGCTGCTCGACGCCCAGGGCCTCGTCCGCCTCGGCACGACTGGCCCGCTCGCGGAGGACGCGAACGTCGACCACGAGATCTTCCACTCGCTCGAGATTCTCACGCTGAACGAGGACGAGGCCCACGCGCTCGCCGGCGGGACCGAGCCGGAGCGGCTCCGGTCGCTCGGCGTGGCGGAGGTCGTGTTGACGCTTGCCTCGGAAGGCGCGGTCGTCGTCACGCCGGGCGCCGCAGCGGAGATCGCGCCCCACCCGGTCGACGGTGCGGTCGACCCGACGGGTGCGGGCGACTCGTTCGCCCTCCTCTATCTCGATGCGCGAGCGCAGGGAGCCGAGCCGGTGGAGGCTGCCGACAACGCCGCGAGGATCGTCGCGGAGCTGATCGCCCGGCCGTGAGCACGGCCCTCGTCGCCTGCGCGCTCGGGACCGCCGAGATCGATCTCGAGGACGAGGACCTCGTCGGTCTCTCGGACGAGCCGCTCGAGCCGGCACCGAACCCGCACGTCGACCTGCCGCTGGTCGTCGCCGCGGCGGCGTCCGGGTCGACCGTCGTCGCGATCGTCGACCGCCGCCCTCCGCTCGTCGTCTCCAATGACGGTGGGACGACCTGGCGCGAGGCCGGTGCGGGACTCGGGCGCGGGGTGGCGATCGCGATCTCGTCCGACCATCCCGACCTCGTGCTGTTCGCGACCGCGGAACGGCTCCATGTCTCGCGCGACGGCGGCCGCTTCTGGGCTGCGCTCGAGGTCGAGCTGCCGGAGATCACCGGAGTCGCCCTCGTCGACTGAGGGCAACTGTGTGGAAGGATCGTCGGTCCACCGACGATCGGGAGGTGATCGGCATGGCAGGGCTCGACGATCTGCTCGGCAGCCTCACGAAGCAGGCCGGCGGAGGGCAAGGAGGCGGCCTGAACGACCTGCTCGGCGGTCTGCTGGGTGGGGGGAGCGGCGGTGGCTCACAGGGCGCCGGCCTCGGTGGGCTCGAGGACATGCTCGGCGGCCTCCTCGGCGGCGGCGCGAGCGGGAGCCCCGGCACGGCCGCGAAGGGGATGAACGTGGCCGCGGTCGCGGCGGCGCTCGGCCCGCTCCTCGCCAAGCTCCTCAAGGGCGGCGGGCTCTCGAAGATGGTGCAGGGCGCCCAGGCGAGCGGCCTGTCGTCTCAGGCGGACTCCTGGGTCGGGACCGGTGGAAACGCGCCCGTCTCGGGGCAGGAGGTGCGCGGGGTCGTCGGCGACGACGCCGTCGACGAGCTGGCGCAGAACGCGGGGATCTCCCACGACGAGGCCGCGAACGTGCTCGCGAAGGTCGTCCCGCAGGTCGTGAACGGGCTGACACCGGATGGCCAGCTCCCGGCCGACGACGACCTCGACAAGCTCGTGGCGAAGTTCGGCGGTTAGCGGGCGCCGGGCAGCCGGAACTCGCCACGGGCGACGACGACGGCGGAGCCGCCGACCTCGACGGCGTCGATCGTGCCGTCACGACCCTCCGCGCGCGCGTGGAGGATCGACGGCCGACCCATCTCGACGCCCTGCTCGAGCACGATCTCCTCGCCCCAGGCAATCGCGCCGTGCCGGGCGAGATGGCAGGCGATCGGGCCTGCCGCCGACCCCGTCGCGGCATCCTCGCCATGCCCCCAGAACATCCGGCTGCGCCAGCGGCTCCCCGAGCGGGCGACCGCGTTGAGCCCGGTGACCTCGAGGGCGGCGACCGCGCCGTTGTCGGGTCGCAGCGCGGAGATGTCCGTCTCCGACGACAGCGCGACGACGTAGTGGCGGGCGCCGTTGTCGTACAGCTCGACCGGAAGCTCCGCCCGGTCGACCCCGAGCGCGGCGAGGACGCGACCCTCGTCGGCCGCCTCGATCGTCGGCACCGGCTGGCTCATCCGCCCGAACGCGATCGCGCCCTGCTCGTCACGCTCGAGCGTGACCGGCACGATCCCGGCGCCGGTCTCCAGCGCGATCACCCCACGCTGGAGCGGCGCGCCGAGCACGAACGCCGTCCCGAGGACGGGATGCCCGGCGAACGGCATCTCCTCCTTCGGGTTGAAGATCCGCATCCTCGCCGTGCCGCCCGCCTCCGGTGGAAGCACGAAGACGGTCTCGGAGAAGCCGAGCTCGAGCGCGAGCGCCTGCATCGTCCCGTCGTCGAGGCCTCTCGCGTCCGTGAAGACCGCGAGCTGGTTCCCCGTCAACGGCGTCTGCGTGAAGACGTCCGCGACGACGTAGCGATACGCGGCCACGAGCGGGTTATAGCCCGCGCCTGTCCTCGAGCCATTTCGAGTGGTGCTCGCGCGCCCAGTCCTCGCGGACGTCGCCGAGCGTCATGCCGCGCAGCGCGTGTCGCGTCGCCGGATGGATCAGCGCGAGGTACAGGTGACCCGAGACGAGGCCGACCGAGATCAGGGTCAGCGCGTCGTGCACCGTGCCCGTGCCGTCGAACAGGTACCGGTGGTCGCGCTCGCCGAGCCAGAGGAAGAAGCCGGAAATCGCGAACAGCACGCCGAACGCGGCGGTGACGAGCGCGTTGAGCTTCTGCCCCGCGTTGAACCGGCCCTGCGCCGCCGGCCGGCCGAGCAGCCAGCTGCGGTCGTCCCGGTCGAGAGCCTCGATCTCGCGCCAGTCGGCGGCGAGGCGGGCCCGATCGCCGAGGGCGATGACGAGCACGATCGCGATCGCCCACGCGAGCGCCGAGAAGATGTGGACGTTCTTGACGAGGTTCCGTCGGGCGACGAGCTCCGAAAGCGCGGGGAGGTACAGGACGAGACCCGTCGCGAGCATCGCGAAGAACCCGGTCGCGTGCACCCAGTGCAGCGCTCGCTCGGTGCGCCCGAAGCGCCGGATCATGCGCGGCGTGCTCAGAACCCGTTGGACGCGCCGATCCACGCGTCCTTGTCGTACCCGTTCTGCTCCCAGTAGCCGAGGTCGTTGTACGTCGTGCGCGCCTCGATCCGCGTGACCCACTTCACGCTCTTGTAGCCGTACATCCGCGGCATCACGACCCGCGCGGGGTAGCCGTGCCCGTGCGAGAGCGGCTCGCCGTCCATGTCGAGCGCGAGCATGACGTCGCGTCCGAACGCCTGTGGCAGCGTGAGCGTGTCGTCGTACGGGACCTCGGCGGAGACGAACCGCAGCGTCTTCGCGCTGCGCCTGACGCCAGCCTCGGCAAGCACGTCGCGCAGCCGCACGCCGCTCCAGTGGACGCCCTCCACCCGCCACCCGGTGACGCAGTGGAAGTCGGACACCTGCTCGGCCCGCGGGAGCGAGCGCAGGTCGTCGAGCGCGTACGTCACCGGCCGCTCGACCGCGCCGCCGATCGTGAGGCGGTACGCCTTCGGGTCGAGTTGCGGGATCGAGCTGCCGATCGTGTAGATCCGCCACCCGCCGGTCGGCACGATCGACTCGACGCTGTTCGGCACGACCTTGCCGAGGAGGCCCAGCGCGTCGCGGCCGAGAAACAGCCCTGCGACACCGGCGCCGACGAGCCCCAGGAACGCCGCGCGACCGAGCGTCCGGTCCTCCATCGAGACGTTGTAGCAGCACGCCGCAAGCGTCGGCGGCCCGGCGACGGGCTGCGACTATGCTCGGCGACGGATGCGCATCCACCTCTGTCGCCACGCCGAGGCTCAGCCCGGCGAGCCCGACGAGCTTCGTGAGCTGACGCGGGCAGGCCGGGACGGCGCAGCGCTCCTCGCAGAGCGGCTCGCGTCGCTCGACGAGCCGCCGCGCGTCGTCGTCACGAGCCCGCTGACCCGCGCCCGCGAGACCGCGGAGCCGGTCGCCGAGCGGCTCGGCTGCGACCTGCTCGTCCGCGAGGAGCTCGCGCCCGGTGCGACCGAGGACTCGCTCAGAGCGGCCGTCGACGGCCTCGCCGGCCCGGTGGCGGCCGTCTGCCATCAGCCCGACTGCTCCGGGATCATGCTGGCGCTCACCGGCCACGACCCGGGCTTCCAGGTCGGCGACACGTTCCCGCTCGACCTCGACCCGTGAGCGCCCGGGCCCCCGCGATCCGGGTGCGCTCGCTGCGCAAGGCCTACGGCGCGCACGAGGCCGTCCGCGGAATCGACTTCGACGTCCGGCCCGGCGAGGTCTTCGGGCTCCTCGGGCCGAACGGCGCGGGAAAGACGACGACCGTCGAGATCCTCGAGGGCTACCGGGAACGGGACGGCGGCGAGGTCGAGGTGCTCGGCGTCGACCCGTGGCATGCCGACCCGGCGCACCGCGCGCGGATCGGGGTGGTGCTGCAGCACTCCGACCTGCCCGCGCTACTCACGGTCCGCGAGGTGCACGCAATGTTCGCCGGCTACTTCGCGCGCCCCCGCGACGTCGACGAGGTGGTCGAGCTGGTCGGCCTGTCGGACAAGGCGGCCGCGCAGGTGAAGACGCTCTCGGGTGGTCAGAAGCGACGACTCGATCTCGGCGTCGCGCTGATCGGCGACCCCGAGCTCGTGTTCCTCGACGAGCCCACCACCGGCTTCGACCCGACCGCGCGCCGTACCGCGTGGGACCTCGTCCGCTCATTGCGCTCGCTCGGGAAGACGATCGTGCTGACGACGCACTACCTCGACGAGGCGCAGCAGCTCGCCGACCGCGTCGCGGTGATCCGCGAAGGGGAGGTCGTGCGGATCGGGACGCCGCAGGAGCTGATCGGCGTCTCACCGGACGTCGAGGTCCGCTACCGCGAGAACGGAAGAGACGTCGTCGTCACCACCGCCGAGCCGACGCGCGTTCTCGCCGAGCTGACGGCGGCGGCGGTCGCGGCTGGTCGCGAGCTCGAAGGGCTCGAGGTCCGCCGCCCTACGCTCGAGGACGTCTATCTCGGGCTCGTCGACGAGGACCCGGCCGAATGAGCTCTTCGCATGTCGAGGGACGCAGCGCCGGCGACGCCGGCTCGGGTGTCGGTCTCGGACGGACGCTCGCCCTGCTCCGTCACGAGGTCCGGATGCAGCAGGTGCTCTTCTGGCGGAACCGCGAGGCGGCGGTGTTCGTCTTCGTGTTCCCACCGATGCTGTTCCTGCTGCTCGGGTCGGTCTACAGCGACACGATCGACGGCGAGCGCGCGGTCAACGTACTCCTCGTCGGGATGCTCGGCTACGGCTGCGCCAACACGGCGCTCGCGGGGCTCGCGATCTCGCTCGTGGTACGCCGCGAGTCGGGTCTGCTGAAGAGGCTTCGCGCGACGCCGCTCCCCGCCTGGACGTACCTCCTGGCGGTCGTCCTCTCGACGCTCGTGGTGTTCCTGCTCCAGATGGCCGTCACGATCCTGCTCGGGTTCGTCCTGTTCCACGCCGACGCTCCGGCCACGTGGGTTGGCCTCGTCGTCGTGCTCCTCATCGGTGTCGCGGCGTTCGCGGGGATGGGCTTCGGCGTCTCTTCGCTGATCCGCTCGGACGAGGGCGCGTCGGCGGTCGTCAACCTGATCGTCCTCCCGATGGCGTTCCTCTCGGGCTCGTTCGGCTCGACGAACGACTACCCGCAGGTGCTCCAGAAGATCGCCGAGGTGCTGCCGCTGACGTACCTCCTCCGCCTGACCAAGGAGGCGTACCTCCACGGCGAGTACCTGACGAGCGATCCGACCGCGGTCGCGGTGCTCGCAGCCTGGGGCGTGGGCGGCTACGTGGTCGCCGCGAGGCGCTTCTCCTGGCAACCGCGCGAGAAGTGAGGGCCGAGGAGCTGCGCGCCGCGCTCGCCGGGGCGATCGGTGACCCGACCCGCGTGACCACCGGCGAGTCCGAGCTCGACCTCCACGCGGCCGACTTCTCGTTCCACCGCCCCCACCGCCCCGACGTCGTCGTCCGGACAGAGACGACCGCCGAGGTGCGCGCTGTGCTGACCCTCGCCGACGAGCTGCGCGCCCCGGTGACGCCGTTCGGCGCGGGGACGAGCCTCGAAGGGCACGTGATCCCGGTCGCCGGCGGCATCTCCCTCGACCTCACGCGGATGGACCGGATCCTCGAGATCGCGCCGGCGAACCTCACGGCAACCGTCCAGGCGGGGGTCACCCGGAGCGCGCTCGAGCGAGCCGCCGCGCCGCACGGCCTCTTCTTCCCGGTCGACCCGGGCGCGGACGCGACGCTCGGCGGCATGGCGGCGACGAACGCGGCCGGGACGACCACCGTGCGCTACGGGAAGATGCGCCACAACGTGCTCGCCCTCGAGGCCGTGCTGGCCGACGGTACCGTGATCAGGGCGGGGAGCGCCGCCCCGAAGACGTCCGCCGGCTACGACCTCCTGGGTCTGCTCGTCGGCTCCGAGGGCACGCTCGCGGTGATCACCGAGCTCACGCTCCGACTGCACGGGATCCCGGAGCACGCTGTCGCGCTCCGCATCGCGTTCCCCGACGTCGCAACGGCTGCGCGCGCGGCCGTCGCGATCGTGGCGGCGGGCGTCGGCGTGACGCGCGCCGAGCTGATCGACGGCTGGACCGCGTCCGCGATCAACGCCCACGAGGGCACCGATCTCCCGCCGGTGCCCACGCTCTTCGTCGAGGCCGACGGATCGGAGCAGTCGGTCGCGTCCGATCTCGAGCTGGCCCGAGCCGTCGCGGAGGAGGAGGGCGCGGAGGCCATCGTCGCCGAGCGCGACCCCACCGCGCGGGCGCGGCTGTGGGCAGCCCGCCATGCCGCTGCGCTTGCCGCTGCCGCCGCCGCCCCGGGCAAGCGCCCGCGCGCGACCGACGTCTGCGTCCCGCTGTCCGAGCTCGCGGCGACGGTCGCCCTCGCCCGCGAGGAGGTCGACCGGCGAGGCCTGGTGGCGGGAATCCTCGGCCATGCGGGCGACGGGAACGTGCACGTCGCCCTGCACGTCGACCCCGACGATCCGGCCGAGGTGGCCGCAGTCGACGAGCTCGTCGACGTGCTCGTCGCGGACGCGCTCGCGCGTGGAGGCACGTGCACCGGCGAGCACGGCATCGGGCTCGGGAAGCGTGAGGCCCTCGAGCGGGAGCATCCGGATCTCATCCCGCTGATGCGCGGGATCAAGGACCTCTTCGACCCGCACGGGATCCTGAATCCCGGGAAGGTCCTGCGGCCGGTCTCACACGTGGGCCTCGGGCACTGACACCGGTGCTGGCGGGCGAGCGCGTCCCGGCGTGGCGGGACGCCACGCCTGCACGACCACCGCCGCTACGACCACGACGCCGCCGGCCACCGTCGCCGCGATCGGGCGCTCCTCGTAGGCGAGCCACACCCAGAGCGGCCCGAGCACGATCTCGAGCAGCGAGATCACGGCCACCTGGGCGGGCGGGATCAGCCGGGCGCCGACGGTCAGGAGCGCGAGCCCCACGCCCATCTGGCCGACCCCCAAGGCGGCGAGCACCAGCCAGTCGTCGTCACCGACCGAGCCGAGCTCCGCGAACGGCAGGCAAGCCGCGACGACGAGCACCTGCGAGGCGCACGTCGCCGGCATCATCGACACCTCCTTGCGGTGCCGTGCGATCACGATCACGGCGGCGAACGAGGCCGTCATCAGCAGGGGCAGAAAGATCGCCGCAGGTCCCGCGTCGAACGACCCGGCCGCCATCAGGACGACACCTGCGCCCGCGAGGAGGAGCGAGAGCCACGTTCTTCGGTCGATCCGCTCGTGCAGGAACACCCAGCCGAGCAGGGCCGCCATCATCGGCGCCGCGGCCTGCATGAAGAGGACGTTCGCGACCGTCGTGTAGTTCAGCGAGAGCAGGAAGACGCCGGACGAGATGGCGAGGAAGACGGTCATCGCTAGGCCGGAGCGACCCATCGCGCGGAACGCGCGGAATGCTCCCGTGCGCTCGGTCGCGAGCACGAGGGCGAAGAGGGCGAGCGCCGCGAACGCGGCGCGCCCCAGGACCTGCGTGACCGGCGTCGCGTCGAGCTGCCTCTGGGCCAGCCCGGCGGTCGACCAGGCAATCGCGGCGAGCGCGATTGCGAGCTGGCCCTCTCGAGCCCGTCGCTGCTCGAGCCCGAAGCAAGTGGACGTGCGGCCGCGTCCACTGGTCACGCGGGTCAGTCAACCACGCTCACACTTGGCGAGCCGCAGTCGTTTCCGCTGCCGGACCGCCGGGTAGACCCGAGCCATGCGCATCTTCACGAAGCGAAACGCACTGCTCGGCTTCATGGTGTACCGCGTTGCCCGGCGCAAGCTGGAGGACCGCGTGGAGTCGGTCACCGGTGGCCACAAACGGCGCCGTGGGCTGCTCGGCGGTCTCGGCCTTGCTGCGGGCGCCGTCGCTGCGCTCGCCTTTTGGCGGCGCCGCGACGCGGGTCACCAGCGCCCGGTGCACGCGGGCGTCTGATCCTCCAGACGGAGCACGCCTGAGGGGGAAACCCCGAGGGCGTCCGGCAATCGGCCGGACGCCCTCGGGAAACGTTCGGTCTTCCGTAGCGCCGGTGAAGCTCAGGCGAGCGCGAGTGCCGCGCGCGCGTTCCGCGTGCGCTCCGCGACGAGGAGCGTGCCGACGTGCTGGAGGAGCCGCCAGGCGACGTCGGGGTTGTCCCGGGCGAACTTGCGGAAGTCCCAGAACGCGATCACATGACACCGAAGCCGCGTCACCGCCGTGACGGAGGCCGTCCGCGCGTCCTCGTTGATCAGTGCAAGCTCGCCGAAGTGGCTGCCGGGCCCGATCCGCGCGACCTCCTGGCCGTCGACGCTGACCGACGCCTCCCCCTCGGCGAGGATGAAGAACCCGACGCCGCTCATCGTCCCTTCCTCGACGACCGTGACGCCGGGTCGATACGTCCGCTCCTTGACGAGGCGCGACAGTTGGCGCAGCTGGCGCTGGTTGAGCCCGGCGAAGAGCTTGACGGCCTTCAGCTCGTCGGCGACCGTTGGCACGCGGCGATCATAACCCGGTTGCGGCCGAGGAGCCGATCGGCCGGGCCCCGAGCTAGCGCTCGGCCGGCCTGCTGCGACTGTTGGCGCCGAGCTGTCCGGCGTCGCGACTTTCGGGCGGTGCGAACCCGGAGCGGATCTGCAGCAGGCGCGAGCGCAGCTCGGCGACCGGCGCGGCGGGGTTGAGCAAAGGGCTCGAGGCGATGTCGCTCAGGAGCCTGGCGCAGGCAACCGCGGCCGCGGGGTGGAGCTCGAGACCGTCGTCCTCGAGCGCGCAGGCGAGTGCCTCGAGCTCGTCGGCCACCGCGACCAGACGCACGTCGCCGAAGCGCTCCGGCTCGCGCAGGTCGCGGCGGAGCATCGCCGCAAAGGTCCGGCGCCTCTCGATCGTCGCCTCCCGGCTCGCGTAGGCCAGCACCTCGGGAATCACGAGCGCGTCTCGATCGCCGGCAAGCCTTTCGAGCAGATCCCAGCGGAGCACGACGGCCCGCAGCCCGAGGGCCCCGACGCCAAGGCCCCCGAAGAACAGCGGGAGCGCCAGCTGCGGGTGGACCTGCGTGACCGCGACCGCGAGCCCGAGCGCAAGGGCGGCAAGGCCGAGATCCCCGCACTCCTCCTGCCGCAGCGTGCGGAGGCGTTCACCTGCGTCGTCGACTGCCCTCGCGTACATCACGTCGCTCCTTGCGATGCGTTACGAGACCCAATGTTTCCGTAATGGACATTATATTCCGAGACTGGTACGTTCCGCAAATGGCGGTACGCGCCCCACAGACACGCGGACGCGGCCGACCGCGACGAGCGTCTGCCAGCACGGACATCCTCGACGCGGCTCTCGAGCTGCTGGCCGAGCGCGGGTTCCAGGCGGCGACCATCGGGTCGATCGCCGCCCGTGCCGGCGTCGGCCGGAACACGATCTACCGCCGTTGGTCGTCGAAAGAGGAGCTGATCGCGGATGCGCTCCAGAAGCTCATCGTCGACGTCGACCTCCACGAGGGCGAAGACATCCACGCGCTGCTCCACGACTGGATCCACGACTTCGTGCGCGTCTTCGGCGATCCCCTCTACGGGAGGATCCTTCCCGCGGTGCTCGGCGAGGTCCAGGCCAACCCCGCTTTCGCGCGAATGTACGCCGAGCGGGTCGTCCAGCCGCGCTACGACGCACTCGTGGGGATCCTCCGCCGGGCTGCCGAGCGCGGAGCCCTGCGCCGCGATGCCGACGTGGAGCAGATCGCCGACCTGCTTGCCGCTCCCCCGTTCGTACGCGTCCTTCGGATCGGCCTGCCGCCGATCGGCGAGCACTACGCGGAGGATCTGCTCGAGACGATCTGGCGCGGCATCGCCCCTGAGCACTAGTCGCCCGCACCGCTCGTGTCCTCGGCTGCGACGACGACCGGGCGGGCGGACAGCGCGATCAGCTGCCGTGACACGCTCGGCTCGGCTGCCTGCCGCCGCTGGCCGACGACGAGCACGGGAGCATTGCGGCTCGTCGCGAACTCGAGGATCTGCGTCACCGGATCGCCTTCCACGATCTCGCCGTACGCCATGACGCCATGCTTGGCCGCCGCAGCGATCGCAGTGTCCAACGCCTTGCGGCTGTAGAAGAGATCGCGGCTCAGCCGGTGCTCGTCGCGGTCGCGACGCGGAACGGCCGGCAGAGGCGGGCGCACGGACACGAACGCGAGCGCGGTGCCGATCTCGCGCGCCAGCCGTGCGGCCCGGTCGGCGGTCGCGGGTGCCGTGTGCGGCTCGACCGCCGCGACCACCGGGGCCACGCGTGCCTCCCACGGGTTGTCGCTCCAGGGGGAGCGCGCCCTGGTCACCCTGTGTCACCGCCGACGTGAATCGCGAACGCCAGGACGGCGACGAAGAGCGCGGCGGCGATGTACACAAGGGCCGCGGGCGACGCCAGAACCGAGCCGAGCGCGATGCCGCCGGCGATCCCGAAGACCGCGCACGGCACGGTGATCAGGAGGATCGTCGTCCAGCGGGGTCGCTGCTCGTCCACGGGTCGCTCCCTCGCTCGGTCTTCGCGCGTCTCGATTCGCCGCGTTGCCGGCTTCCAGGACCGTTCGGTTTCCATGCGCCCAACAGTCGCCGCGAGCGTGCGGCGTCGCAATCGGGCGTCGGCCCCATTTCCGGCTTGCCGGCACGGGATCGAGCCTTGGTTGCCCCCGAGTCGCGGAATGGGGCCGGCGCCCCATTGCCCACGGCGAGACGCGTGGCGAGGATGCGCAGACGTCATCCGACCGAGAGGAGCCGAAGGTGACAACGCTGCCGATGGACGTCGATGCGACGGTGCTGATCAGCGCCGCGGGCTACGACCGCCTCTTGAGAGAGATCGAGATGCTGCGCACCGAGGCGCGACGCGGGCTGACGGAGCAGCTCCGCGAGGCGAGGGAGGATGGCGACCTCGAGGACAACCCGGTGCTGGCCGACCTTCTCGAGGAGCAGGTGCAGCTCGAGCAGCGGATCTCGGTTCTCGAGGCACGCGTGCGTTCCGCCGAGATCGTCGAGCCTTCTGCGGACGGTCGCGCGGGGATCGGCATGCTCGTGCGCGTCCGCGACCTTGCCGCCGGGTCGACACACGAGTACGAGCTCGTCGGCTCGCTCGAGTCGGACGTCGGCAGCGGCCGCGTGTCCGTCGAGGCACCGGTGGGCCGAGCCCTCGTCGGAGGCCGTCCGGGCGACCGGCTCGACGTGGAGACGCCTCGCGGCGTCCTCGGGCTCGAAGTGGTGGAGGTCAGCCCGGCCTCGGAGGCATCGCTCGAGAGAGAGGCCGCCTGAGCCGCAGCGTCACACTTCCAAGGATCGGCCGGCCACGCATGACCTCTGAGGCCGGCCGGGAGGGAGACCGCGCCCGCAACGTGGGGTGGACACCGATGGAGGGCGCGGTCTCCCGGGCAAGGTCTTCGACAGGAGATCGGCCGATGAGGCAGGCAATCGTGTGCGGAATCGACGGCTCGCCCGACTCTCAGGCAGCCCTCGTGTGCGCGACCGACCTCGCCGACCGCCTCGACGCGCGTCTCGTGCTGGCGCACGTCGTCGAGCCTGTACCCGCGCTCTCCGGGGCGGTCGGCCCGTTGACGGGCGCGTCGGCGCCGTCCTTCTCGACCGTCGAGCGGGAGGCCGAGGGCGAGCGTCTGCTCGGCGAGATCGCCAAATCGACGGGCGTCGGCCACGCCGAGCAGCGGGTCGTCACGGGGCTCCCGGCCGAGGGCCTTGCCGACCTGGCGGACGACGAGGGCGCGCAGCTGATCGTCGTCGGGTCGCGCGGGCGTGGGCCGCTCCGGTCTGCCCTGCTCGGAAGCGTCTCGACCAGCCTGATCGGGCTTGCTCGCTGTCCCGTTCTGGTCGTTCCGCCGGGCGCGGTGACGCCGTGACGTGGCCGCCCGGAGTGATCGCCATGGACCCGCAGCTCTTCATCACGGCGACATTTGTTGGCCTGGTCATCGTGCTCGCGATCATCGTCGCGGTGGTCACTCTGGCCGGCTCGCGTGCCGACCGCCCGCGCGGGCGATGAGCGCTCGCAGTCTCAGCGGCGACCGTCGCGGCGCCACCGACCGACCACCCGGCCGTTGAGGCAGCGGCTCGTCGCAGCGGTCGTCGCGCGGTAGAACTTCGAAGCATCTTCGAGATGAGCATTCCCAAAATTCCGCTCTTCTGGCGGGTCTTCGCCGTCAACGCGGCGCTCCTGGCGTTGGCGACCCTGCTCCTGCTCTTCTCGCCGGTCACCGTCAGTCGGCCGGTCCGGCTGCCCGAGGCATTCGTGCTCGTCGGCGGGTTCGGCGTCGCGCTCGCCGCCAACGTCTTGCTGTTGCGCCAGGCGTTCGTTCCCCTCGAACGACTTGCCCGACGAATGGAGACCGTCGATCTCCTCAGGCCCGGGCAGCGCCTGCCCGTCGAGGGCGGGAAGGTCGGGCGCGTCGTGCACGCGTTCAACGAGATGCTCGACCGCCTCGAGAACGAGCGCCGCGAGAGCGGCCGCCGCGCGCTCGCCGCGCAGGAGGCGGAACGCCTCCGCATCGCCAGAGGCCTCCACGACGAGGTCGGCCAGGTGCTGACGGGCGTGCTCCTGCAACTGGACGCCTTTGCCGACGCGATCGCCTTCGACCGTCGCGACGAGCTCGTCGAGACCAAGCAGGCGGTCCGCCAGGCGCTGGAGGAGGTGAGGCGGATCTCACGCGAGCTCCGACCCGAGATGCTCGAGCATCTCGGGCTCGTCAGCGCGCTCACCGAGCTGACCCGCACGTTCTCGCGGCTGTCGGGTATCCCGGTCGACCGCCGGTTCGCCACCAAGCTGCCATCGCTGACCGCCGAGGCCGAGCTGGCCGTCTACCGCATCGCCCAGGAGAGCTTGACGAACGTCGCCCGCCACGCCGACGCACACCGGGTGACGATCGCCCTCGAGCCGGCCCGCGACTCGGTTGTCCTGCTCGTGACCGACGACGGCCACGGCTTCGCCGGGGGAGCAGTGCCCGAGGGCCACGGCGGTCTGCGCGGCATGCGCGAGCGGGCGGTGCTCATCTCCGGCTCGCTCGGGATCGGGCCCGGACGCGACGGCGGCGTCGAAATTCGGCTGGAGGTCCCTGTCGCGCCGGTCGACGCGCCAGTGCGCGTCGGTGGTCTACTCGTGTAGATGCCGATTCCGCTCGTCACGCGCATCCTGATCGCCGACGACCACCCGATCGTGCGCTCGGGCGTCCGCAAGCTGCTCGACGCCAAGCCCGACCTCGAGGTCGTCGCCGAGGCCGAGGACGGCGCCGAGGCGGTCGAGAAGGCGGTCGCAGAGGACGTCCACCTCGCGATCCTCGACGTCTCGATGCCGCGGATGACCGGGATCCAGGCCGCCACGGAGCTGAGCAAGCGCAAGCCCGAGCTGCGTCTGCTGATGCTCTCGATGTACGACAGCGAGCAATTCCTCTTCGAGGCGCTCAAGGCGGGCGCCTCCGGATACGTGCTCAAGTCGAGCGCCGACGAGGACATCGTCGAGGCATGCCGGCGGGTGATGCGCGGCGAGTCGTTCCTCTACCCCTCCGCGGTGACGGCGCTCGTGCGGGACTACGTCGATCGCGGCGGCGACGACGAGCACTTCGACGTCCTGACCCCACGCGAGCTCGAGGTGCTGAAGCTGATCGCCGAGGCGTACACCTCGAAGGAGATCGCCCAACAGCTCTTCATCAGCGTCAAGACGGTCGAGCGGCACAGGCAGAACATCCTCGACAAGCTCGGGATGCGCGACCGCGTCGAGCTCACCCGCTACGCCATCCGGCGCGGGCTGATCCAGCCGTAGGCGCTTGGCGCATCGTGGCCGAATGAGCGAGCACGGCGGTCACGACCACGGTCACGGTCACGGTCACGGTCACGGCGACCTTGCCGGTCACGCGGACGTCTACAGGCGCCGCTTCTGGATCACGCTGATCCTCGCCCTCCCGGTCGTCGTCTACAGCGACATGATCCAGGACTGGTTCGGCTTCACTGCGCCTCGGTTCCCGGGTGACGGGCTCGTCGCGCCCGTGCTCGGCACGGTGGTCTTCGTCTACGGCGGCTGGGTCTTCCTGGCAGGCGCGCTCGACGAGATTCGCGGGCGTGCGCCCGGGATGATGCTGCTCGTCTCGCTCGCGATCACCGTCGCCTTCGTGGCGAGCGTGCTCTCGGAGCTCGGCGCGATCGACCTCGAGTTCTGGTGGGAGCTCTCGGCGCTGATCGTGGTGATGCTCTTCGGCCACTGGCAGGAGATGAAGGCGCTCGGCCAAGCCCGCGGCGCGTTGACGGCGCTCGCGGAGCTCCTGCCGGACGTGGCCGAGCGCGTCCGCGACGGCGAGACGGAGCAGGTCGCGCTCGACGTGCTCGAGACGGGTGACGTCGTGCTCGTTCGACCGGGGGGCCGCGTTCCCGCCGACGGAGAGATCGTCGCGGGCCGAGCCGAGCTCGACGAGTCGATGATCACCGGCGAGTCGAGGCCCGTGGCACGGGCCGAGGGCGACCCCGTCACGGCCGGCACCGTCGCGACGGACTCCGCCGTCCGCGTGCGGGTCACCGCGGTCGGCGAGGAGACGGCGCTCGCAGGCATCCAGCGGCTCGTGGCAGAGGCGCAGGAGTCGCGCTCGCGGACGCAGGCGATCGCCGATCGCGCCGCGGCCCTGCTCTTCTACGTCGCGGTCGGCGCCGCGCTCGTCACCTTCGTCGTCTGGATGCTGCTCGGCGACGGCGAGGAAGCGGTGATCAGCACCGTCACCGTGCTCGTGATCTCCTGCCCGCACGCGCTCGGGCTCGCGATCCCCCTCGTGATCGCGATCTCGACCTCGCTCGCGGCGCGCAACGGGATCCTCGTCAAGGACCGGCTCAGCCTCGAGCGCAGCCGGCTCGTCGACGTCGTCCTCTTCGACAAGACGGGAACGTTGACGCGCGGCGAGCATGTCCTCACCGGCGTCGCCGGGCGCGACCACGACGCCGTGCTTGCCGAAGCCGCAGCGGTCGAGTCGGAGAGCGAGCATCCGCTCGCACGCGCGATCGTGACCGCCGCGCGGGAACGCGGCCCGCTCCCGGTTGCCGCCGACTTTCGGGCGATGAGCGGCCGCGGCGTCGAGGCGACGGTGGACGGGACGAGGCTCGTGGTTGGTGGGCCGGGCCTGCTCCGGGAACGCGGTCTCGACGTGCCCGGCGACCTGCGCGACGAGACGGAGCCGTGGCGGAGCCGCGGCGCCTCCGTGCTCTACCTCGTCCGAGATGGGGCGGTGGCCGGCGCGTTCGCGCTCGAGGACGAGGTCCGGCCCGAGGCGCGCGAGGCGGTCGACCGCCTGCACGAGCTCGGCATCCGCGTGGCCTTGATCACCGGCGACGCACGACAGGTCGCCGACGCCGTCGCCGCCGAGCTGGGCATCGACGAGGTGTTCGCCGAGGTCCTGCCCGAGGACAAGGAGCGACACGTGCGCACGCTGCAGGAGGGCGGTTCTCGAGTCGCGATGGTCGGGGACGGCGTCAACGACGCTCCGGCCCTCGCGCGAGCCGACGTGGGTATCGCGATCGGCGCGGGAACCGACGTCGCGATCGAGTCGGCGGGCGTGATCCTCGCCTCCGACGACCCGCGCGGGGTCGTCGGCGTCGTCGTGCTCTCGCGGGCCAGCTACCGGAAGATGCTGCAGAACCTCGGCTGGGCCGCCGGCTACAACGTTCTCGCGATCCCGCTCGCGGCCGGCGTCCTTGCCCCGTGGGGCGTGACCCTGCCGCCCGCGGTCGGCGCGCTCTTGATGAGCGTCTCGACGATCGTCGTCGCTCTCAACGCCCAGGTGCTTCGGCGGCTCGATCTCCGCGCCGGGTAAGTTCGAAGGCATGTCCGACCGCGAGTCGACGGCCGAGGAGACAGGCGAGGCGCTCGGCGACGTGTTCGCGAAGATCGTCTGCGGCGTCGACCGCTCGGATCCGAGTCTCGACGCCGTCCGGCAGGCGCTCCGACTCGCCACACCGGCGACCGACCTCGTTCTCGTTGCGATCAGCGAGACGAGGCTTGCCGTCCATGCCGGTATGGGGTCGCCGCGCATGGCCGACGAGATCGCGGCCGACGCTCACGCGGCACTTGCCGACGCGGTGACGCTGGCGCCGGACGCGACAACTCGCGTGATCAGCGGGCGCGCGGACGACTCGCTCCTCCACGTCGCCCGGGACGAGGGCGCCTCGCTGGTGGCGGTCGGATCCCACGGACACGGGCGCAGCGCCGGGATCGCGATCGGCAGCGTGGCCACGCGCATGCTTCGCGACGCGCCTTGCTCGATCCTCGTGGCACGTGCTGCAAAGGACGCGGCAGCGTTCCCCCGCTCGATCCTCGCCGGAGTCGACGGCTCCCCGTCGTCGCTCGCGGCCGCGCAGGTCGCCTCGGCGCTCGCGGAGCGGCTGGACGTGCCGATCACGTTTCTGGCCGCCATGGGCAGCCGGGGCGACGTCGACCCGGCTCGCTGCGACGCGAGCGGGCTCGACGTTGTCTCCAGCGAGGCAAAGCCGATTCCCGCCCTGCTGGAGGCGGCGGCGGACGCCGACCTCGTCGTGCTCGGCAGCCGCGGCCTGCATGGCCTGCGGGCGCTCGGCAGCGTCAGCGAGCGCGTCGCGCACCGGGCCCGCAGCTCGGTGCTGGTCGTTCGCGAGGCGGAGTAACCGCCTCGAGCGGCCTCCGGGTCGTCGGCTGGGTGGTCCGGCACGCGAATTTGCACTGTCGACCCGATGGCGGCCGTGGCGCGTTTGCGCGATCCTGTGGTTCAGAGATCCACGGCAGAGGAGGTGACCGCACATGGGCGCTGTTCTGATCCTGACCTTCCTGGTCCTGATTGCGCCGCTGTCGTACCTCTACGGCGTCGACTCGCGCAGCGCGACCGACCGCGGGTGGGTCGCGAAGCGGGACTGACGCCTCATGCTTCGGGCGGCGGCGGCCCGTCGTCCGGCTCGACCTGCTCGTCGGCCCTCGACAGGCGAAATGCCGCCTGGGCGATCGCGTGGCCCGAGAGCGGCGCGGTGATCAGCACGAACAGGATCACGAGCACCGCGCTGGTGATGATCCCGGCGCTCCGCGTGCCAACCGCGGCCAGGAGGACGAGGAGCGTCGCCGGCCCGGTGACGAGCCCCGCAGCGTGGAGCTGGTGGAAGATGTCGGGCCGGCGCAGGAGGCCGTAGAGCCCGATCGTCGCGAGCGAGAGACCGAGCACGAGCACGATGCCTCCGAGCACGGAGACCGCGCCCGCCATCAGAAGGGGCGGCCGCGGAGGAGGTACCGCGCCGAGACGAGCGTCGCGGAGAAGGACAGGAGCGCGAGCGTCAGCGCCGCGTCGACGTAGTACGAGACGTCCCGCAGGTATGAGAGGATCGTGAACAGGGCAACCACGATCGAGACGAGGACGTCGAGCGCGAGGATCCGGTGCAGGCTGTCCCGCGAGCGAAGGAGCAGGAAGCCCCCGCCGAGGACGAGCAGCGTCGCCCAGCCGAGCATCACCGCGATGAACACGTCGGGCATCTCTAGGGCACGACCTTTCCCTGCGAGCGCTCGAACGCCTCTCGGTGACGCTCGCGGACGCCGTCGGGGTCGGTGGCATCGACGAGGTGGACGATGAGGACGTCGCGCTCATCGTCGACGTCGACCGGCACCTCGTCGGGGGCCTCACCGGTGAGGACGCCCCAGAACGCGACTCCGGCGCGCGAACGACCGCTCCGCGGGATCTCGACGAGCCCCGGCGCCGCCGTCGAGCCGAGGCAGAAGCGGACGACCCGCCAGCTTCCGCGCGCCATCTCGACAGCGGTCTCGACGCCCACGACGACCGCTGCGACGACGCGCTCGCGCCACGGTGACGCCGGCCTGGCCTGCGTTCTTCCCCGCAGGGCAGTCGCGACCACGAGCCCGATCGCGAGGCCGACGACGATGTCTCCCGGGTCGACGCTCGTGAGGACGAGGAGGTAGACGGCGGCGAGACCCGCCGCCCGCAGGAGGAGCGCGATCACGGGGTGCCCCGCGTCAGGGCCTCGGCCGCGTCGTGGCTCAACACGAGCAGCGGCTCGGGCCAGATGCCGACCGCGAGGACGAGCAGCGCGAGCGCCGCCACAACCACCTGCTCCGACGCGGCGCTCGATGTGCCCGGGCGCGGGCCCCGCCAGAAGTCGTGCTGGTAGACCTGGAACGCGTAGACGAACGAAAGCGCGCTGCCGACGAAGAAGAGCGCGATGAGAGCGGGACTCCCGGCGGCCGCGCGGAAGAGCTCGAGCTTCCCGACGAAGCCGGCCGCCGGTGGGACGCCGGCGACGCTGAACGCGCCGAGCGCGAACACGCCTGCGACGACGGCGCCGCGCATCTGGGCCGACAGGAAGAGAAGCGTCTTGTTGAGGGCGTTGACGGCCGTGTAGAGGATCGCCGCCGCGAACGCGACCTGCCCACCGATGCCGATCGCCACGAGCACGTATCCGATCTGCCCGATCGCCGAGTACGCGAGCATCTCGCCCGCGGAGCTGCGGGAGATGGCAAGCACGCCGCCGTAGAGGATCGAGGCGCCGCCGATCACGACGAGGGCGACGCCCGCGACCTCGAGCTCGCGCGGCAGGAGCTCTCCGCCGAAGCGCAGGAGCCCGTAGGCGCCGATGTTCGCGACGGCTCCGCTCAGGATCGCCGCCACCGCGGGGCGGACTCCCGTGTAGACGGTCGGGAGCCAGAAGTGGAACGGGAACAGCCCGAGCTTCACGCCGAACGCGGCGAAGAAGCCGACCGCGATCAGGACGGCGGCGTTCGCGTCGACGTTGTCCATCCGTGCCGCGATCGTCTGCATCTCGAGGCTGCCGGTCACGTGGTACACGCCCGCCACCGAGAGGAGGAAGATGAACGTCCCGAGCAGGTTGACCGCCATGAACACGAGCGCGGCGCCGAGCTCACGCCTCGTTCCGCCGTACGTGGCGAGGATGTATGCCGCGGTCATCGCAAGCTCGAAGAAGACGTAGAAGTTGAAGATGTCGCCGGTGAGAAAGACACCGGTGAGACCGGCGGCGAGGAGCACGACGAGGCCCGGAAAGACGCGCTCGCGCACTCCCTCGATCACCTCGTGCACCAACGCGGTCAGCACGACGAACGACGAGAGCAGCGCGAACACGACGCCGAGCGCATCGGCGTGCAGCGTGATCCCGACGCCCTCCGGCCAGTTGCCCGTCGTCACGCTGATCGGGCCGTTCCGGAGGACGAGGACGGTCAGGGTCCCGAGGGCGGCGAGGTTGCCTACGAGCACGGCGACCGCCGCCCAGCCGACGACGCGGCGGCGGCCGTCGAGCAGCACGAGCACGGTTCCCGCTCCCCAGGGCACGACGAGGGCGATCGCGAGCGTCGTCACCGCGCCGCTCCCTCCTCGACCTTGTGCGCCTCGTCGGCGGCGCTCTCGCTGCGCGCCTGTCGCTGCGCCTCCTCGGCGAGCTCGTCGAGCTCCTCGGAGCCGAAGGCGTGCACGACGCGGACGACCAGCGCCAGCAGGAGCGCCGTGACCGCGAGGCCGATCACGATCGCCGTGAGCGCCATCGCCTGGCTCAACGGGTCGCTCACCTCGCCTCCGCCCAGCGGGTAGATCGGCGCGAGGCCGCGTCGCAGGCTCGACGCGATGAGCGTCAACACGGCAGCCTGCGAGATCAGGACGAGCCCGAGGACGACGCGCACGAGGTCGCGGTCGAGCACGAGGTAGGCGCCGGTGCCGAAGACGACGGCGGCGCTGAGGGCGAACAGGAAGGTCACGCGCGGCTCGCCTCGACGAGTCGCGCGAGGTGATGGACGACCATGGTCAACGCACCCATGACGAGCAGGAACAGGCCGATGTCGAAGGCGACCGCGGTGAGGAGCTCGAGGGTGCCGAGGTGGACGACGTGCGCCCCGGGCCGAGGGAAGTGGGTGAACGGCGGATCGCCCGCTGCGACCGGCCCGAACCCGACCGCCAGCGCGACGAGGAGCCCGCAGGCGGCCGTCGCCGGAGCGTGCCGCAGGACCGGCAGGCCGCGCTCGGCCTCATCGACCCCGAGGACGACGTACCGAAGCGCGATCGCGAGCGCGACGATCACTCCGGCGCTGAAGCCGTCGCCGGTGTCCTGGTAGCCCTTGACGATCAGCGCGAGCGCGATCACGACCGCCGGGCCGAGCAGCCGCGGAGCGACGACCTCGAAGACGACGCTCACCAGACCGTCCCTCGCCGAAGCAGGCTCGCGACCCCGAAGACGGCAACCAGGAGGACGGTGACCTCCACCATCGTGTCCAGGCCGCGAAAGTCGGCCAGGATGACGGTCACGACATCGGTGCCGTGCGCCTCCGGCGCGCGACGGATGTACTCCGCTGCGTCGACCGCGCGCGGGGTCGGACGCGAGAGCGACGCCCAGATCGCGGCGAAGGCGCCTCCTCCGGCGAGGAAGCCGACGACGAGGTTCCGGATCCGGTGCGGTCTCCGCCTCGGCGGGGAGCGGTCGTCCATCGGCGCCCGCGGCAACCGCGAGAAGGCACCGACGAAGACGATGGTCAGGATCGTCTCGACGAGCACCGCCACGAGGGCGACGTCGGGGGCCGCGGCGACGGCGTAGACGCCCGCGAGCGCGAAGCCGAGCACCGAGAGCGCGAGGACGGGACGCAGCCGTCCGCGGTCGCGGGCGACGGTGAACGTCGCGGCGATCGCGAGGGCGAGCAGCGGGAGGAGCGGGAGATCCTTCCGCTCGATCGACCCGAGGGCATACGAGCCGCGGGTCGGCGTCACGGCGAACCCGGCCGCGACCAGGAGCGCGGTCGGCACGAAGACGGCCGCGATGCTGGTGCGCAGGTCGCGGACCTCGAGCGTGTGCAGCCGGGTGGAGAGCCGAGAGAGGCCGAGCAGCGTGAGCCCGTACAGACGGCGCGGGCCGGCGACGTCGCCCGCCCGCGCGACGGCTCGCGCGATCGGCTCGCGGACCCGCGGAGCGACGAGGACCAGGGCGCCCGCCACCCATGCGACGAGCGCCATCAGGTTCTCGCCGGTCGCGCTCGCGTGGTAGCTCGGCGCCAGCTCCACCGCCGCGCCGTGCGTGATGCTCGCGGCGTCGCGCGCGAGCCGGACGAACGGGCCGGCGAAGATGCCGCCCGCGACCGAGACGACCCCGAGGACCGCCACGGGCGCGACGAGCAACGCCGGGACGCCCCGTGCGCCGGCCCGGCGCCGTCCAGCGAACACGCCGAGCCAGAAGCGCCCGATGTACGCGGCGGTCAACGCGGCCGCGACGACCGCCAGGACGCGGACCGCGCCACCCCGCTCGCTCGCCGCGGCGAAGAACTGCTCGTCCTTGAAGAAGCCGAGCGTCAACGGGAGCGCGGCCACCGACGCGCAGGCGACGGCGCTCGCGGCGGCCAGGAGCGGCATCTCTCGCGCGAGCCCGCCGAGCCGCGAGAGGCGGCTCTCGCCCGTGGCGACCGTGACCGCGCCGGCGGTCATGAAGAGCGCGCTCTTGGCGATGGCGTGCGCGACGACGTAGAGCGCCGCCGCACCCGCCGCCGCGCTGCCGCCGATCCCGTAGAGGACGACGACGTAGCCGTACTGGGAGATCGTCGAGTAGGCGAGGATCTGCTTCAGCTCGTCCTGGGCGAGCGCGAGCACGCCGCCGACGGCGATCGAGACGAAGCCGACGACGAGCATCCCGTCGAGCACCGCGTCGCTCTTCTCGAGCAGCGGATGGACACGTCCGATCACGAGCACGCCCGCCGCGACCATCGCCGCCGAATGCAGATACGCGGAGACGGGCGTCGGCGCCTCCATCGCGCGTGGGAGCCAGAAGTGGAAGGGGGCCTGCGCGCTCTTCGCGAGCGCGGCGACGACGATCAACGCCGCGGCGGCGGTCGTCGTGTTCCCGGGGGTCGCGCGCTCGAAGAGCTCGGGCAGCGAGAAGGTGCCGTACTCGACGTAGAGCAGCACCGCGCCGATGAGGAGCGCGACGGCGCTCACCCCGGTCACGACGAGCGCCATCAGCGCCGCGCCCCGCGCCTCGCGCCGATGGCGGTCGAAGCCGATCAGGAAGTACGAGGCGACCGCGGTGAGGTCGAAGAAGACGAAGAGGAGCACCAGGTCGAGCGCGCACGCGAGCCCGACCATCGACCCCATGAACACCACCATCCACGGCCAGAAGCGGAGCGCCTCGGACGCCGGCCTGCGCTCCTGCTGGAGATGCCAGGGCAGGTACGCGGCCCCGTAGGCAAAGACGAGCGCGCCGATCCCGGTGGCGAGCAGGGCGTAGAGCGCCGCGAGCCCATCCAGCTCGAACTCGAGGCGGATCCCGAGGGTCGGCGCCCAGGGTATGTCGACGGTGACGCCCCCCGCCAGCCAGCCGGCGAGACAGGCGCCGAAGGCGATGACGGCGACCGCGAACGCCGCCCAGGCCTCGTCCCGCCCAAGCCGCACGATCCTGTCTATGCGGGAACGTCCGAGTTCGCGGCCGAGCGCGACACGACCAGCACGGGGCGGTCGGAGCTGCGAAGCAACCCCGCCGTGACCGAGCCGAGGAGCGCGCTCTTGAACGCGCCGCGCCCTCGTGACCCGACCGCGATCAGCCCGGCCCCGTGACGTGCGCATGCGGCGACCAGCTCCTCCGCGACCGGTCCGCGGGACCGTTCCTCGCGGAGCTCGACGCCCGGCGCGACCTCCACGACCGAGGCGGCCACCTTCTCGCCGTCCAGAGCCTTGTCGGACTCGGACTCGACGTTGACGAGGACGAGCGGGACGCCCAGCCCTTCCGCGAGCCGTCCGGTCGTCCGGGCCGCCGCGATGGATAGCTCCGAGCCGTCCACTCCGCAGGCGAGCGCACCTCCGGGCAGGGCGACGTTCGCACCGCTCATCGTCGAAGGGGTCAGAACGACCGGAACCGGCGCGTCTCTCGCGAGGCCGGTGCTCGTGCTGCCGGGGACGAGCATGTCCTCGAGCGGGCTCTGGCCACGGGAGCCGATGACGATCAGCTCGGCCGCGAGCCGCTCGGCAACCGAGCGGAGCGCATCGTCCGGAACCGTGCTCCATTCCACGATCCGGTCGACGTGTGGGGGCTCGGGGAGCTCGAGCGGAGCGAGCACCGTGCGGACGTAGCCCGCCCGATCGAACGACGCCTGTTGCTCCAGCCGCTCGGGATAGTCGCCGAACGGCCGCTCCGAGACCCACGGCTTCGGCGCGACATGCACGAGCGCGAGCGGACGATCGAGTAGCGCCGCCAGGCGACCGGCGACGTGCGCCGCGGTGGCTGCTTCCGACGACGTGTCGACACCGCAGACGATGGGTAAGCGCGTCGACATGTGGCCGACCAACCCTCCTTCCAGGACAGGAGATGCGGGCCTACCCGTGGACACCCCCCAGGAAACGGCGAATCGTCGTCTGCGGCGCAGTCTACGTAGTCTCGAGCGCCAATGAGCTCCGCGGTCCTCCTCCCGGCCAGCTTCGCGATCCTGCTCGCCGGCGCGCTCCTGTTCACCAATGCGATCGAGTGGTTCGGGAGCATGGTGAACCTCGGACAGGGCGCCGTCGGGAGCCTGCTCGCAGCGGTCGCGACCGCGCTGCCGGAGTCGCTGATCCCCGTCGTCGCCATCGTCGGCGGCGAGAAGGGGTCCGATGACGTCGCCGTGGGCGCCATCGTCGGCGCCCCACTCCTGCTCGCCACGATCGCCATGGCGCTCGTCGGCTTGGCCGCCGTCCTGTATCGCGACCGGCGCCCGCAGGCGCTCGCCCTCGACGTGCACGCGCCGACGCTCCAGCGGGACCTCGGCTTCTTCATGGGCTGCTTCCTCGTCGCGCTGTTGCTCGGGCTCGGTGCGCCGAAGCCGCTCCAGGTCGCCGGCGCGGTCGCGCTCGTCTGCGCGTACGTCGCGTACGTCGCCTGGACGCTTCGGCACAGCGGGGAGGTCGAGTCGGCCGAGGAGCTGAAGCCGCTGATCCTCGACACGACGCGCAGCGACCCCCCGACGATGACGACCGTGGTCGTCCAGCTCCTGGTCGCGCTCGGCGCGATCGTCGGCGGCGCCCACATCTTCGTCGAGCAGGTGCTCCACGTCGCCGACAGCGTCGGGCTCGAGCCGCTCGTGCTCTCCCTCGTCCTCGCCCCGTTCGCGACCGAGCTGCCGGAGAAGGCGAACAGCTTCTTCTGGGTGCGCGAGGGCAAGGACTCGCTCGCGCTCGGGAACATCACCGGCGCGATGGTCTTCCAGTCGACGCTCCCGGTCACGATCGGTCTCGCCTTCACGCCGTGGGAGCTCGATCGGATCTCGCTCGTGGCCGGCTGCCTCGCGCTCGTGGGCGGGCTGGTCGCAGTCGTCGCCCTGCACTTCCGCCGCCGCTTCAGCTGGCCGGCCATCGTCGCGTGGGCCGTCTTGTACGCAGCCTTCGTCGCCTACGTCGTGGTGACTACCTGAGAACTCGAAGGGCTCGCGATCGCGCGCCAGCATCCGGCTGCGGCCGTGTGGACGCTTCGTGGGCTCGATGGTTGAAAAGATGTCGGCATGGATCGGCCGACCGCTCAGTTCGACCCGCTGCGTGTGCTGGTCGACGCAGGCATCGCGCTCAGCTCGGAGCTGTCGCTGGATGCGGTGCTCCAGCGACTCGTCGAGACTGCCGCGCGCCTCACCGGCGCTCGGTACGCGGCCCTGGGGGTGATCGACACGTCGGGCCAGGGGCTCGAACGGTTCGTGACCACGGGCATCGACGCCCGGACGTACGCCGCGATCGGTGACCTGCCGCGCGGTCGTGGCCTCCTCGGCGTGCTGATCCGGGATGCGGAGACACTGCGGCTCCACGACATCGCCGACGATCCGCGCTCAGTGGGATTCCCGCTCCACCATCCGCCGATGCGCACCTTCCTCGGCGTGCCGGTCCTCTTGCGTGGGATCGCGTTCGGGAACCTCTATCTCACCGAGAAGGACAGTGGCGATTTCACCGAGGAAGACGAAGAGCTGACTCAGCTCCTCGCCGCCCAGGCGGCCGTGGCGATCGAGAACGCGCGGCTCTACGAGTCGTCGACGCGATCGCTCCGTCAGCTCGAGTCGCTGAACGAGATCGGGACCGCCCTCGCGTCGGAGATCGAGCTCGAGCCCTTGCTGGGGCTCGTCGCACGAAGGCTCCGCGAGCTCGTGCACGCGCGGCTCGTGCTGATCGCGCTTCCCCAGGGCGAGGCGCTGACCATTGCCGCCGCCGAAGGCGAGAACGCGTACGGGATCGCGGGGGCACGGCTCGCGTTCGGAAGCTCCAAAGCCGGTCGCGTGCTCGAGCGCGGCCGCAGCGAGCGGGTCGACTCTGTTGTCGACGATCCGGAGGTCGACCAGCAAGCGGCGAGGCGGCTAGGTGTTCGCTCTGCCTTGTTCGTCCCGCTGATCGCCCGCGGCCGGACGATCGGCGTGCTGATCGCGCACGACAAGGGTGGCGCCACGCCGGTGTTCAGCGACGACGACCTGCGGCTGGCAGAAAGCCTGGCCGATCGCGCAGCAGTGGCCGTCGACCTGTCCGAGCGAGTCGGCCGCGACGCGCTCGCGCGTGTCGTCGCAGCGCAAGAGCTCGAGCGCAAGCGCCTCGCACGCGAGCTTCACGACGAGACGGGGCAGGCCCTCACCTCGATCCTGCTCGGGCTGAAGCCGCTGGAACGGACGGCGGCGACCGAGGAGGACCGCGCAGCGGTCGCCTCGCTCCGTGAGCTGGTCGTCTCGACGCTCCAGGACGTGCGCAGGCTCGCGGTCGAGCTCCGGCCGTCCACGCTCGACGACTTCGGGCTGAGCACGGCCGTCGAACGTCTTGCGGAGACGTTCCGCGAGAACACGGGCATGCGGGTCGACGTCGAGGCGCAACTCGGCGACGTCAGACTGCCCACCGAGGTCGAGACAGCGCTCTACCGCATCGTGCAGGAGGCACTTGCCAACATCGTCAAGCACGCCGAGGCGACACGTGTGAGCATCCTTCTGACCCGGAAGGAGAGCTCGGTGGCAGCAGTCGTCGAGGACGACGGCAAGGGCTTCGACAAGAGCGAAACCGGTGACGACGTCCTCGGGCTCGTCGGCATGCGTGAGCGCGTGGGCCTGGTGGGTGGGCGCCTCGTGATCGAATCGGCCAAGAGGTACGGCACGACGATCGCCGCAGAGGTCCCGGTCCCATGACCATTCGCGTCCTCGTCGTCGACGACCACGCGATCGTTCGCTCCGGTCTCCGCCGCGTGCTCGACGCGGAGCCGGACATCGAGACGGTCTCGGAGGCCGAGAACGCGGAGCGGGCCGTCTTCGAGGCGATGGAGCACAAGCCCGACATCGTCCTCATGGACGTCGTGATGCCCGGAAAGAGCGGGATCGAAGGCTTGCCGGCGCTGCTCCAGGCCGTTCCCAGCGTGCAGGTGCTGATTCTCTCGATGCAGGACGACCCTCGGTACGTCCGCGAGGCATTCGAGGCGGGAGCGAGCGGCTACGTGCTCAAGGAGGCAGCCGACACCGAGGTGATCACGGCCGTGCGCGCCGTCGCGGCAGGCGAGCGGTACGTCCATCCCGCGCTCGGCGCACGACTCCTCGCAGCCGAGATGGCGGAAAGGAAACGGGCCGAGGCCGATCCCCTCTCGGAGCGGGAGCGCGAGGTCCTGCGGCTCCTCGCGCTCGGGCACACGAACCAGGAGATCGCGAAGCTGCTCTACATCTCGGTGCGGACCGCCGAGACGCACCGGGCGCACATCATGCAGAAGCTCCGCCTCACGAGCCGCGCCGAGCTCGTCCGCTACGCGCTGGCCGAGGGCCTGCTCGAGGAGACGTGATTCGACTCGATCTGCGACGAAGTCGGCGCTTCGAGCCGCGCCGGAGGAGGCCGCTCGGGCCTCCTCCGGGACCGCTCGTTCGACGACTCCCTCAGCGGAGCAGCTCGGCGCCGGCGCTCGTTCCGACGGGGACGAGCTGTGCGTGTGCCGTGCCCTCCAGCACGACCTTGAACGCTCCCGACGTCTTCGCGTCCGCGAAGGCGTCGTAGGCGTCCATTGCCTCGTCGAGGGCGAAGCGATGGGTGGCGAAGACCGACGGGTCGAGCTTGCCGGCCTCGATCAGCCGCATCAGCGTCGGAGTCGTGGTGGTATCGACGAGCCCCGTGGTGATCGTGACGTCCTTGATCCACAAGCGCTCCAGATGCAGGGTCGCCGGCTTGCCGTGGACACCCACGTTGGCCACGTGGCCGCCAGGGCGCACGATGTCCGTGCAGAGCTCGAACGTCTCGGGCACCCCGACCGCCTCGATGGCGAGATCCACGCCCACGCCCTCCGTGAGGGCGAGCACGCGATCGCGGGCGGCCGTGCCGGTGTCGGTGATGCCGTCGCTCGCGCCGTGCGCCAGCGCTCGATCGACGCGGCCCTGATCAGGGTCGAGGACGATGACCTTGCGCGGCGTGTAGAGCTCCGCGCTCAGCACGGCCGCGAGCCCGATCGGACCCGCGCCGACGACGGCAACGCTGTCACCCGGCCGGAGCCGACCGGCGATGACGCCGACCTCGTACGCGGTGGGCATGATGTCCGCGAGGAAGAGCACCTGTTCGTCGGTGAGGCCCGCCGGGATCCGATAGGCCGACGTGTCGGCGAACGGGATTCGCGCGTACTCGGCCTGCACCCCGTCGATTAGATGGCCGAGAATCCAACCTCCGCCGCCGGTGCACAGCCCGTACCGGCCCTCGCGGCACGCCGGGCAGCGACCGCATGACGTGATGCACGACGCGAGAACGCGGTCGCCCTCGACGAGCGTCGAGACCGAGCTTCCGGCCTCGACGACCGTTCCCACGGCCTCGTGCCCGAGAATCGTGCCCGGCACCACCTCCGGGACGTCGCCCTTCAGGATGTGCAGGTCGGTGCCGCAGATCGTGACCGCGTCGACCCGCATGACGATATCGGTCGGGGCGTTGATCCCGGGGTCGGGAACCTCTTCCCACGCTCGAGCGCCCGGACCGTGATAGACGAGAGCCTTCATCGGGGGCCTCCTTCCTTTCTCTCTCCCGAATGCTCCTCGTCCGGCAAGCGTTCGGAATCGGGACGAACGCGGAGCGCCTCTGCGGATTCCCCGCAGGCGAACGGCCGTCAGGCCTCCGCGCGCGGCGAGAACCCGGAACGGATGTGACGAACACGCGACCGCACCCCGTCGGGCGACGAACCGAAGCGGAGGAACGGCGGGCTCCCCGACGGGTCGCTCACGAGGCGGGCGCAGGCAACGGCACACGCCGCGTCGAGCGTGAGAGTGTGGTCCTCGAGCTCTGCGACCAACGACTCCAACTCGGGAGTCGCCGCACCGAATTCGCCGGGACGAGGATCGCATCCGCATTCGAACGGAGCGCCGTTGCGGCTTTCCGCGGAGGCTGCCGCAACCCCCGAGTCATCGTCGGAGAGCAGCGGACTGCGTGCGCTATCACCCTGCGGACGTCGCCGCGGACGACGCCAGGCGGTAGACGCACGACGAAGGCGGCCCTGCGGACCGCCCTCGTCGCTCACTCCGGGAGGTCGGAGCGAATCAGTGGCCGATGGCCACCTTCGTCGTGACTCCTGGCTGCGCGGCTGCCTCCTCGCGGAACCGCCCGCCGAGCACTGCGAATGCCAGGATCATCAGGCCGAAGCCGGTCAGGAGCAGCGCGACCCCGACCACGATCCCGAAGACCGACAGCTGCGCGGCCATGTAGCTCGTGTTGAGCGCCGTGGTCAGTGCCGTCTCGGTCACCCAGAGGTTCCGGGCGCCGTTCGCGATCGGCTGGCCGGTCGAATCCTTCGCGGCGGCTGCCTCGTCGTTGGTGCCCTTCTGGTCGCTGGGGTTCGCTGCCGACTGGAACCGGCCCATCTGTGCGTACGTGAGGTTGCCGGACGACTCGAGCGTGTGCGTCCGCATGATCTTCGCGAACGCGCGGGCCTGGTCACCGGTCGTCACCTGCTGACCGGCCCACTGACTCGCGTACTTCGCGACTGCGGGGTCTGATGCGTCGCCGAAGTAGATCTGCTCCTGCTTGAGGCTGTCCTGCACGGTGCTACGGCCGTCGAAGCCCATGTACAGCGCAGCGGCGCCGAACACGATCAAGACGACGCTCGCTGCGAGCCCGCCCCATTCGAGAATCCTTCTGGTGTTCATCGCTCCTCCTCCCGATCTGACTTCCTGGACGCCCTCACGATGTCGCGTGCGCAGGCGTGCTCCATCGGGATTCGAGCGCCGGCTTGCTGCCGGGAAACCGTGCTCTCGTTGTGGGGAACTACGCAGTGCATCGGGCGCTCGAGGGTGGTGCGTAGTTCTCGACGCCCCGGTTCGGGGTTGTCACCGATGAACGAGGGCAGGCCCGGGGCAAGAGTGTCCGAGTGGAGCTGTCTCACGGAAGCCCGTACGGAGCGCGTCCCGGGTCGCAGCCGTCACCGGCCCGCGCGACGCACAGCTCGCGACGCCTCGAGGTGGTGGTGTTCTCGTGTGGTGCGGCGATCCTGGCGCTCCATGCTGCCGTTGACTCGTTCGTCACCCTCGAGCCAGGCACTCGAGCGAGCGACCACCTGGTGCGTGGCACGGCGACGCTCGGGGTGCTCGCCCTTGCAGCAGCGGCGTTTCCGCGTCTGGCCCCCGGCGGACGTGCGGCATTGTCCGCCGTCCTCGGTGTGCTGGCGCTCGAAGGTGCGGCTCTCGCGATCGCGGACGCGCGAGCCGTCGGCGTCCGAGGCGAAGACTGGACGGGGTTTCTGCTGCTCCCGGTCGGCGTGGCCTTCCTCGTTCTCTCGGCGACTCGGCTCTGGTCCCCCCGCAAGCCGGGGCGGCGGCGCCATGTTCGTCGTGCCGGGATCGCGGTCGTGGCGCTCCTTGGGGCGTATTGGCTCGTCCTGCCGGTCGGTGTCGGGATCCTGGCGACCCACCGACCCCGCGCGGACGTCGCGCCGGCGAGTCTGGGGCGGCCGTACCAGGAGGTGAAGCTGCGAACGAGCGACGGCCTCGAGCTCGCGGCGCGGTACGTCCCGTCGCGCAACGGCGCGGCTGTCATCTCCTACCCGACCCGAAGCGGGAAGCTCGAGCAGGCGCGGATGCTCGTGCGGCACGGCTACGGCGTGCTCCTGGTCGACGCGCGCGGATACGACGGAAGCGAGGGCGACCCGAACGTCTTCGGCTGGGACGGCACGAGAGACGTCGACGCCGCGCTCGCCTGGCTCGAGCGGCGTCCCGACGTTCGAGACGGGCGTATCGGCGGGATGGGATTCTCCGTCGGCGGCGAGGTCCTGCTGCAGGCCGCGGCAGGGAACGCCGCACTGCGCGCCGTCGTCTCCGAAGGCGCGGGCGTCCGCTCGCTTCGAGAGCACCTGCTTCGTGGCCCGAAAGGGTGGTTCTCGCTGCCGGAGGCCGCAGTGCAGTCACTCGCGGTCGCCGTGATGAGCGGCACCACACCACCGCCCTCGCTCGCGAGGCTCGTCCCGAGGATCGCGCCGCGCCCGGTGTTCTTCGTCTACGCCGGGAACGGTGGAGGTGGCGAGGAGCTGAACCCCACGTACTACCGCGCAGCCCGTGCTCCGAGGTCGATGTGGAAGATCGACGAGGCGCGCCATGTGGGCGGGTTCGAGGCACGCCCACAGGAATACGAAGCCCGGGTCGTCGGCTTCTTCGACCGGGCGCTCCTCAGCCCGTGACCGGTATGCAATCGCCGCCGCGCGCCGCGGACTGCAGCCCCTGCACAGGTAGCGCGTAGGCGCACCCGGCAGACCGCGAGCTCGTCCGCCGGAGGAGGCTGCCGTGAGGCAGCAGCTCCCCCCGGCGACGAGCGGTCACTTCTCGTTGCCGCGCCGGCCGAAGCCGTACCTCGCGACGACCCACGTTCCGATCGAGGCGAACACCGCAACTGCGATCCCGGACGGGATCGTCGTGCTGTTCGTGCCGGAGCCGCTCACCGAGACGAAGTCGGGCCCCCATACCGCACAGATCGCGACGACGGCCCACATCGCCGTGATGGCCAACGACGCCCACATCTCCGGGACGAGGACGTCGGTCGACCACTGACGCTTCTCCGGAGCGATTCCCGAGGACGGATGCGAAGCAGTCGACATCTCGCACCTCCTTTCTCGAGCCCAGCGTCCCACACGCCCGGACGTGTCATATCCGCGCGCACACGGACGTTCGACGCCCGGAACTACGTATTCCGAGCGACGACGGCGGAGCGGCTCAGATCTCCTCGGGCCGCATCTCGATCGCTCCGCACGGGCACTCGGCGGCGCAGATGCCGCACCCCTTGCAGTAGTCGTAGTCGATCGCATACGGCTCGCCGGGGGCGCCGAGCTTGATCACCGCGTTGTCCGGACAGACGCCATAGCAGTTGTCGCAAGAGAAGCAGTTCCCGCACGACAGGCACCGCCGTGCCTCGTACAGAGCGGTCCCCTCGTCGAGGCCGCCGACGACCTCGTCGAACGTCGACGCCCGGCGCGCGCGCTCGAGCTGCGGCTGGACCGAGCGCGGCGCGTCCGCGTAGTACCAGGTGTTCAGCCCGTCGAACGCGGCCAGCTCGTGCCGCGGTGGGCGTTCGGATTGCGTGCCCCTGAGCCAGGCGTCGATGTGGCGGGCGGCCTTCTTCCCGTGGCCGACCGCGACCGTGACGGTGCGCTCGGCGGGAACCATGTCGCCGCCCGCGAAGATCCCGGGGTGGCCGGACATCATGTCCGCCCCGACCTGGACGACGCCGTCCTCGACGACGAGTCCCGGAGCGCCGTCGAGCAGCGAGAGGTCGGTCTCCTGCCCGAGCGCGAGGATCACCGAGTCGGCCTCGAGCTCCTCGAGCTCGCCAGTGGGCTGCGGGAAGCCATCGTCGTCGAGCTCCATCCGCTCGACGACGAGCTTCCCCGCGTCCACCTGCTTGATGGTCGAGAGCCACTTCATCAGGACGCCCTCGTCCTCCGCCTCCTCGACCTCGAAGTCGTGGGCCGGCATCCGCTCGCGCGTCCTCCGGTAGACGACGATCGCCTCCTCCGCGCCGAGCCGCTTCGCGGTCCGCGCGGCGTCGATCGCCGTGTTCCCGCCGCCGTAGACGACGACCCGCCGCCCGAGGCGGGGCGCCTCCTCGCCCTCCATGCTGCGGAGCAGCGACACCGCATCGAGCATCTTCGCCGCCGACCCCGCCGGGATGTACGCGCGCTTGCCGAGGTGCGCACCCACCGCCAGGAACGCGGCGTCGAACGCACTCTCGCGCATGGTCTCGAGGATGCTCGTGACCTTGTGGTCGAGTTCGATTCTCACGCCCAACGCGACGATCCGCTCGATCTCCGCGTCGAGGACGTCACGTGGAAGCCGGTAGCGCGGGATCCCGAAGCGCATCATCCCGCCCGGCTTCGGCCCCGCGTCGAAGACGGTGACCGAGTGCCCGAGCCGGGCGAGGTGGTACGCGGCGGAAAGTCCGGACGGCCCTGCGCCGACCACCATGACGCGCTTCCCCGACGGCGGCGCAAGGACGTCGACGTGCCAATCCTTCGCGATCGCCTCGTCGCCGATGAACCGCTCGACGGCGTTGATCCCGACGGCCTCGTCGAGGTGCGTGCGGTTGCACGCGGTCTCGCACGGGTGGTAACAGACCCGGCCCATCACGGCAGGGAAGGGGTTGTCTTCCATGATCTGCCGCCAGGCCCGCTCGTAGCCCGCGCCGCCCTCCTCGGCGTCGTAGAGCCACTGCTGCACGTTCTCGCCGGCCGGGCATGCGTCCGCGCAGGGCGGCAGCCGGTGGACGTAGACGGGTCGCTCTGTTCTCCAGCTTCCGGTTCTGTTGGCAAGGCTCGACCCGACGTCGAGCGTGATGGCGAACGGCTTGTCCATCAGTCCACCTCCAGGAGTCCGAAGCGGCGGATGTTGCGATCGGCGACGGCCTGCACGCGCTCGACCACATCGCTGCGCGGCGGGTCGCCGAAGAGGTGCGCGAAGCGCTTCTGCGGGCGCAGGTACTCCTCCACGGGAACGGGACGGCGGATCTTCGCGACGGCGACGACCTCCCCGTGCTCGGCCTCGAGCACGGGGAAGAGCCCCGTCTCGTGCGCGAGACGCGCGATCCCGATCGTCTCCTTCGACGCCGAGCCCCAGCCCAGCGGACAGGGCACGAGGACGTGGATGTAGCGAGCGCCGTGCAGCTGCATCGCACGCTCCACTTTCCGTTCGAGGTCGTGCAGGTCGGCGACGGTCGCGGTCGCGACGTACGGGATCCCGTGCGCCATCGCGATGAGCGGCGCGTTCTTGCCCTGCCCGAACACGTTCCCCGGCTCGTCGCCGACGGGCTTCGTGTTCGCGGTCCGCGCCGCAGGGGGCGTCGCGCTCGAGCGCTGGACGCCCGTGTTCATGTACGCCTCGTTGTCGTAACAGACGTAGAGCACGTCGTCGTTCCGCTCGAACATCGCCGACAGGCAGGCGAAGCCGATGTCGAGCGTGCCGCCATCGCCGCCTTGTGCGACGACGCGGATGTCGTTCCGGCCCTGTGCCCTCAGGGCGGCTGCGATCCCGCTTGCGACCGCCGGTGCGTTGCCGAACAACGAGTGCAGCCAGGGAAGCTGCCAGGACGACTCCGGGTAGGGGGTCGAGAAGACCTCGAGACAGCCCGTAGCGTTCGCAGCGATCAGCCGGCCTTCCGTCGCGCGCATCGCAGCGTCGAGGACGTAACGCGCCCCGAGCGCCTCGCCGCAGCCCTGGCAGGCGCGGTGACCGGAGGTGAGGGTGTTCGAACGCTCGCTCCGCGACTGCACGGTCCGCTCGTCCGGGTCGAGCAGCCGGTTGCCGACGGCGAAGGTTCCGAGCTGGTAGAGCTTGATGCGCTCCTCGGGCATCTCCGCCTCCTCAGTGCGATCCCGCCGCGACGACACCGAGGTCCCGGAGGATGTTCTCGGCGTGCGGCCCCGACCTGCGGCGGTCGCTCATGCGGCCGAGCTCCCGGTCGAGCAGGCCGTGGTCCAGGTCGAGGAACGTGAGGCCGTGCGGCTCGATCCGCTCGGCGAGGACCTCAGCGAGGAGCGTCCGCAGCGACTGCCTCGTCACGGCTCTGCCACCGAGCCCGGCGACGACGTCGTACACGGGCACCGGCAACCCGGCGAGCGCCAGGCGGACGTTCTGGCCGACGATGCCGCCGATTCCGACGGCGAACGCCCGCTCGACCACGACAACGCGCTTCGCGTGTGCGAGCGAGCGGCGGATCTCGTCCAGCGGATACGGTCGGAAGCAGCGGATGCCGAGCGACGCGACGTCGACCCCGTCGGCGCGCAGCTCGTCGACGACCTCGTCGATCGTGCCGAGCACCGAGCCGAGCGCAACGACCACCGTCTCCGCGGGGTCGACGGGGTACGGGTAGGCGCGCAACAAGCCGCCCGAGCCCCGTTCGAATCTCTCCGCGAACTCGCCGGCGATCCTCGGAACCACGTCGAGAGCCTGCATCTGCTTCGCGTGCATGAGGACCTTCACCTCCGTGAAGGCCTCGGGCCCGACCATCGCGCCGATCGTCACGGGCTCGTCCGGGTCGAGCACCTGCCGCGGCTCGAAGGGCGGCAGGAACTCGTCCACCTCGGCCTGGGTCGGCACGTCGACGGGCTCGACCGCATGCGTGAGCACGAACCCGTCCATGCAGACCATCACCGGCAGCGAGAGCTCCTCCGCGAGCCGGAAGGCCTGCAGGTGCAGGTCGACGGCCTCCTGGTTCGACTCCGCGAAGAGCTGGATCCAACCGCAGTCGCGCTGCGACATCACGTCGGAGTGGTCGTTCCAGATGTTGATCGGAGCGCCGATCGCCCGGTTGGCGACGGTCATCACGATCGGCAGCCCGAGACCGGAGGCGTTGTACAGGGCCTCGGCCATGTAGAGCAGCCCCTGGCTCGCGGTCGCGGTGTAGGTTCGCGCCCCGGCGGCAGACGCGCCGATCGCGGCCGACAGGGCGCCGAACTCGGACTCCACCATCAGGTACTCGCAGGGGTGCAGCTCCCCGGTCCGCACCAGGTCTGAGAGCCCCTCGACGATGTGCGTCTGCGGTGAGATCGGATAGGCCGACACGACCTGCGGCCGGCATCGCGCCACTGCCTGCGCAACCGCCAGCGAGCCTTCCAGCTGCCTACGCACGAATCGCCTCCTCTGTCGTGCGGGCGATGAACCCGTGTGCGTCCTCGGCCGCGGCGACGTTCTGCTCGCCCGTGGTGCCCGAGAACCGCTCGCGGATCGCAGCCACCACCGAGTCGAGCGCGATCTCGCCGGTCAGCGCCGCGAGTGCGCCGAGGAGCGCCGCGTTCGGCAGCGGCCGCCCGAGGCGTTTCCGCGCGATCTCCGTCGCGGGCACCGTGGCACAGCGGCCCGGCGCGAAGCGTTGGACGAACTCGCCCAGCCCGAGGTCGGTCAACGCCCGCGACGTGTTGACGAGGAGGTAGCCGGTCTCGTCGAGCCCGGCGAAGAGGTCGACCTGGTGGACAAGGGTCGGGTCCTGCACGATCACGGCGTCCGGCTCGGTGATCGGCTCCCGGACGCGAATCGGCTTGCCGTCGATCCTGCAGAACGCAACGACAGGTGCGCCCGTGCGTTCGGAGCCGAAGGTCGGGAACGCCTGGGCCTCACGCCCTTCGAGGAACGCGGCGACCGAGAGGAGCTCGGCCGCCGTGACGACGCCCTGGCCGCCTCGTCCGTGGATCCGAACCTGGAACATGGAGACACGGTCGCCCGCCTCCGTCACGGCGGCATCCGAGCAGTCGCTGGTTCGGCGTCCGTACTTGCCCGCACCGTGCCGAGCGTCGGCCCGACGGGACGGGAATCCGTAGTACGCCGAAGACCCGACCAGGAAGCGCCCCGATGGCCGGCCCGCGGCCGTCCGCGACGATCGGTTCACAGCGTCGAACGGAGGAAGGCATGAGCACCTACGAGCCACTTCACGCAACGAACGGCGAGGCGGCGGGGCCGATCCCACCACTCGAGACCAAGCGCGTCTCGGATGTCATGCACCCCGGCGTGATGACGTGCCATTCGGGGTCGTCGCTCCACGACGTCGCCCGGACGATGGCAACGCACGGCGTGCACTCCGTCGCGATCTGGGGCGACGAGGGCGAGGACTCGATCGGGTTCCTCGGGATCATCTCGGCGCTCGACCTGCTCTCGGCGGTGATGCGCGGGGAGTCTCTCGCGAGCCCGGCGCTCGTCGCGGCGCGACGGGACGTCCACGCGGTGCGCGCGAGCGCGCCGCTCTCGGAGGGCGCACGCCTGATCGTGAACGAGAAGGCCTCGCACGTGATCGTCCTCGCCGACGACCGAGACCGGATCGTCGGCGTGCTCTCGGCGCTCGACGTGACGCGCGCGCTCAGCCTCACCTGAGCCTGCCCCGCGACTGGTCCGTAGTTGGCCGAAGGACGATGCGCAGCTACAGCCAGGAGCGGATCAGCACGAAAGACGGCGAGGGCATGTCGAGGGTGGGTTCGATCCGAACGTCAGCCTCTGGGAAGTTGCGGCGGATCGCGGACGCGATCTCATCCGCCTGCTCTTCCGTGAGGGCGCCGACTGTCAGGAACCGCCAGCGTCGCGTGACTGGTAGCTCGTCCTCGAGCAACCGCCGCTCCAGGGCCGCAGCCTCGGCACGGTCGCGCGCCCGCGCAAGAACGTGCCAGTCGTAGTCAGCGCCGGCCTCGACCTCACGCCGCTCGCGCTCCTCGCGATGCTGGCGCTCGAGAGCCTCCTCCGACTCCGTGTGGGGCAGAGGCACGGAGGAGTCTTTCCACGCCGCCTCCACGGGATGCCAGCGCGTGGTGCGAATCTCGGCGGTGAGACCCTCGTCGGTCGACAGCTCTCGGACGACCCTGGCGGCTTCGTCGGCCTCGTCCTCGGTGGCCGTGTACAGAAACAGCTTCGAGCCATCCCGAGTGACGATCACGCGCCGCCCGAGACGCGCCCTCGCCTCATCGTCCAGGTCGAGCGCTCGCATCCGCTCGCTCAGTGAGTAGCCGTGCTGCTCGTCGTTCAGCTCGACCTCGACGCGCCAGTCCTCGTCGCTCACGGAGCGATGATATGCGCAGCTTTCTCGTGGCGAATCGCTAGGCGGTTTCGACAAGCTCCGCGATCAGGGCGCAGTAGTCGAGGAGGTGACGGTCGCCGAGAAACTGGCGCTCCACCCGGATCCGCGCCTCGCGCCCCAGCCGTTCGGCCTCGAGCGGATCGCGAAGCAGGCGCTCGATTGCGTTGCCGAAGCTCTCGAGGTCGCGCGGGTCCTCTACGAGCAGGCCGGTCTCGCCGTCGACGATCTGGTCGACGATCCCACCAACGGCGCTCGCGACGACGGGGCGGCTCTTCCACATCGCCTCGGCCACGGTGAGCCCGAAGCCTTCGGCGAGGCTCTTCTGGGTGACGATCGCCGCGTGCCGCTGGAGTGCGTTGATCACGAGCGCGTTCTCGACCGGGTCCTCCATCGGGACGGTGGCGAGGAAGACGCGCTTGCGGGTGCTGCGGGGGAGCGACCGCCACGCGGCGACGGTCTCGTCCCAGAGCTGCTGGCCCTCGGGGTCGTCGGAGACGCCGCTTACCGCGGGGCCCACGAGCCCGAGTCGTGCCTCCGGGACGTCGACGTGTCGGACAAAGCCGTCGAGCACGCCTCCCATGTCCTTGATCCGATCCCAGCGAGACACCTGGACGACGAGCGGCGTCTTCGGGTCGTCGGCCGGTCCCTCGCGGACGACCCGCGCCGGGCTCCGTACCCGCTCGTCCGGTTGGATCCCAGCGGCGGCGACGAGCCCGGCTGCGCCGAGCAGGGCGAGCACCTCGTGCGGGGTCAGCTCCCGGTTCTTCGGCGCGAACGGATCGATCGAGGGAGGGATCACCCGCAACCGCGCCCGATCGATCCAGCTCGGCGCAAATGCAGCGCGCGAGAAGACGTGTGCGTGCGCGACCTCGACGTCTGGGCGGAGGAACGCCCAGGCGCGCTCCGTCCACTCGTTCGACCCGTCGAAGCCGACGTGGCAGCGCCAAACGACGCGGGCCCCGAGCTCGACGAGCGGCGCGACGAGACCCGCCGGCTGTGGATCGTGGACGAGCACGATGTCCCCGCTTCGCACGATGTGGCTCAAGCGCTTCACGTTGTCCGACGTGATCCGGTCGTAGTGCGCCTGTTCCGCGCGACCGAGCTCGCGACCGTCGCCCGGCGAGCCGTACAGCCCGTTGTGGAGGCGCTTCGTGATCGCGAAGAACTCCTGGTCGCCCGAGATCACGAGCCAATCGACGTCGACCCCCATGCCACGCGCATAGCCGAGCAGGGTGCCCAGCATCTCTGCGACCCCTCCGCCCTTCCCGGTCGAGTTCACGCTCACGATCCGGCGGCCGCCGACGAGCTCCCGAAGCTCGACGCCCGCGGCCAGGAGCGAAGCCAGGCGCTGATCGCCGATGATCGGCTCGAGCCGGCGTGGGTCGAGCGGCACGATGTCCACTCTGTCGCTCGCTGACACGTCGCGGAGTCTGTCGGATCGGCGTGTCGACGCAAACCGACCCTGGGCGCCGGCGCTAGACCAAGTCAGCGTTCGCTGAGGACCGCGGCGATGTCCAGAGTGGAGATGACCCCGACCGGCCGCCGGCCTGCGTCGACGACCACCAGATGCGCGGTCCCGTGCTCGGTCATCAGCTGCGCCGCCCGCTGCACGGTCTCGTCCGGCCCGACCGTCAGCACCTCCGTCGCGGCTGTGCCTCCGGCAGTTTGCTCGGCGAGGTCACGGACGCTCGACGCAGCTGCGAGATCGAGGTCGGAGACGATCCCCCAGGGAGGGCCGGCCCCGTCAGGGTCATCCGTCACGACGACGCAGTGGACGTGACGGCTGGCCATGAGCTCCGCGACCTCGGCGAGCGATCCATCGCGCCGACAGGTGAGGACGCCATGGGTCATCGCTTCGGAGATCCGGACTCGTGCGGATGCAGGGCTCAGTCCCTTGTTGTTCGCGGGTGTCGTCGTGGCGTGCATCTGACTCTCCTCTTGTGTTTCCGGATCCCAAGGATCGCCCGGGAGACCGGTGCCCGCGTCCGCGGCGAGCCGAAGATCGATGTGGAGAACTACGGCTCGCGTGGCACCGGTGGAGTGGGCCGAGGCGGGCCGTCAGAGACACTCCCGCATTCGGATGGGTAGAGTGTGATTTGCGCGGTTCTGCAAAAAACCCTGCAAAATACGCCAATTCGCCCCCGTAGCTCAGTGGATAGAGCAGCGGTTTCCTAAACCGCGTGCGCAAGTTCGATTCTTGCCGGGGGCACTCGACGAGACGGTGCTCTCACAGCCGCGTCAGCGTTAGTCGGCTGCGGCAGCCTCGATGTCGCCTGTGGCCTTCTCCGCAGGGAGCACGAAGAGGAACGCCCATGCTGCGGCGGCGGCCCCCAGAAAGTCTGCAATCAGATAGATCCAAATGTTGCTCCACTGGAAGAGTCCGGTGACCATCGCCCCCAGCGCGATGGCTGGATTGAACGCGCCACCGGAAATGCCGCCGACGGCGAGTGCCCCCGCCACCACGGTGAACCCGATCGCCAGCCCGTAGAACGAATTGCCCTCGGTTCCGCGTGCGGTGGCGACGTTCAGCACGACCCACGCCAGCGCGAACGTGAACAGGAACTCGACGATGAGCATCTTGCCGTCACTTGCAACGACTGCCTGCGCCTCGCGGCCGCCCACATAACGGACGAGCAGACCTGCGAGCACGGCGGCCGCAAACTGCGTCACCAGGTAGGCGCCGAACTCCTCGTTCGTCATTCTCCCGCGCAAACGGACGGCGGTGCTCACGGCCGGATTGAAGTGACCGCCGGAGATATGCCCGCCCGCGAAGACCAGGACCATGAGGATCGAACCGATGGCGAGCGGGGCCAACGCGCCCGCGCCGGCCTTGTTGGTGGCCATCCCGACGGTGAACACGAACAGGAACATGCCGATGAACTCGACGACTAGCTTCCGCTGAAGCTCGGCGCGCATGGCTCCTCCAGTCCTCGTCAACCCCGCACGATCCCAGGGTGATTCGCGCCAGAGAAAGGACATCCTCCCTCACCAACCGACCCACCCGGCATGGGACACCAGCCCGCCATTGGGCAGCGGCGAAACGGCGGCATAAGCTCCGCCGCATGTTGGGCTTCTCAGTCGCGTCAAGGCAGTACGACGGAGAACGCAGACGCTCGTTGTTCGCAGGCGAGTAGATAGCCGAGGAAGCCGCGCTTGTCGGGTTGCGGGTGGATGTCGAGCGTGCGGAAGACGTGGCGTGCCTGCCAGCGCTGCATAAAGCCAAAGACCGCGAGTGTGATCGGAAGCAGGAGCATCGACCACCAGCCGAAGATCAACGGGTAGCCGAAGAGGAAGAGGATGACTCCGGGCACCCAGAAGAAGATGACGCCGATGTCGAGGAGCGGCACGAGGTAGTCGATCCCCGTGACGAGCTTGGCGAGGACGCGGGGCTGTCTGGGGGGTGGATGGGTTCGGAGGCCTTCGAGCATCCCGCGTGCCCAGCGTGAGCGCTGGCTCAGCAGCCGGTCGAGTCGCTCGGGCACGACGGTGAAGCCGAGAGCGACCGGCTCGTACTGCACGATCCCTCTAGAGGCGAGCATCGTCCAGGTGAGCACGATGTCTTCACCGATCGCGTCGGGCCAGCCGCCGACGGCACGCAGGTCGTTCGTCCAGTAGCCCGAGAACGCCCCCTGCGCGACCAACGCGGTGTTGTATGCCGCCTGCATCCGTTTGACGCCGTTGATCCCGAGCCGATAGTCCCATTGCTGCATCCGCGTGACGAAGGTCGCCAGCGGGTTCTCAGCAACGAGCGCGCCAGCACACGCGCAGACGTGCTGGCCCTGCGGTTCGGTCGTCAGGCGAGCCACGAGTCGAGTTACCGACTCCGGATGCACATGTGTGTCGGCATCCACCGTCACCACGAGCGGTGTCGTCACGGTCGCGAGGGCGGCATTGAGCGCCTGGTGCTTGCCCTGCTTCGCCTCAAAAACACGTCGGTAGTCAAGCCCGAGGCGGGCACCCGACTCGTCCGCGAGCCGTGCGGTGTCGTCGGTCGAGTTGTTGTCAGCGACGACGACCTCCACTCGACCTGGGTACGAGAGCTCGGCGATGCGTTCAAGCGTGCGAAGGATCGCCTCACTCTCGTTCCACGCGGCCACCAGGATCGTCACCGACGGCCATTCGCCTCCTGGCCAGTCTCCTCTCGGAGGTTCCAGCGGCACTTCCTGGTACCGGGTGATCAGGAGCGTGAAGATCATGAAACCGATGACGAGGCCAGGGATGTAGGCCAGAAAGATCGGGATCACCCAGGCCATGACGGGGCCAACCGCGTCCCCGAGCTCATCCCGCCAGGGATCCGAGACCCAGACGCTGAACGCGACCCAGGCAAGAGTCAGGGCTGATGCGATCGCGAAGCGAACGGTGGGTCGAAGCCCCGACGCCGGTGCCTTGCGCCTCGTCCGACCGCCGAGATGTCCGACGGGTCGTGCAATAGATCCAGCCTCGTTGTCAACCACGAGATCTCCTTCATGTGCGATGAGAAGGCTCCTCCTCAAGGCCTCGTTCAAGCCTTAGGCGGAAGTTCGTCGCGCCGACACCCCCGAAAGCGCTCGCCTAGACCAACCCAAGTGGTCATGCGCGCACAGTGGAGCGCAGTGGACGGAAACCGTTGGTTGAGCGGAACAGCACGCGCTTCCTAAACCGCGTGCGCAAGTTCGATTCTTGCCGGAGAAATCCACCGGTAGAGCGGCTTGGCCAGTGGTCGTCTCGGCGCTTGCGAAAGAGCGCGGCAGACCTCGTGCCTCATCCGAGGGGTCTTTCGCCCACTCGATGCCGCATCTTGGTAGCGTCGCGGTCTGCGGGCCGACCCTCGACGTCCTCGTCGAGGGAGTCACTTTCGCCCAGGAGGCGAAGAGTACGTGCCCCACACAACTGAGGAGGAGTCATGCAACGGTTTCCTTGGTATCCATGGTTGCGGCTTGCGCGGGGACCAAGACGCCTCGCGATCGCTGCTGCCGCCGCGCTCACGGTGGCTGTCCTGGCTGCGGTGGGGATGGCCGCGACGTTCGCACCCGGACCGAACGGCTGTCCGACGAACAAGAGCCTCAAGACCGCCCCAATCGCCGACCTCGCACCCCCCGCTCGGACGCAGATCGTTGCGTTTGACGTGTTGTCCGGTCCCATCAACGCAGGGACGGACACGTTCACGCTCAAGGTACGGGTCGGGAGTACGTGCGGCGTCAACATCAAGGGCGCGAGCGTCTACGTGACCGCCGTGCCGTACAACCAGTTCAGCATCCCGGCCGAAGAGCTCACCGGAGATGAGGGCACCGCCACGCTTGTCTTCCGCCGCGATGCGAACTTCCCCGCGAGCGACCAGCAGCAGCAGTTGACCCTGTTCATCCGCGCGACCAAGCCGGGCGAGGACCCTCTCGCCGGCGTCTCGACGCGACGCCTCGTCGCGGTTCCCTTCGGATCCTGACGTCGTGCTTACGGCCGCGCCCGAGCCAGCTCGCGGCGCGGCCGTGCACTCGCCTCAGGCTATTTGACGAGCTTCCAGACCGTCTGAGCGCCCTTCCGCTTGCCCGCGCGCCACGTCACGAGCGCGACGACAAGGAGGCCGAGAGCGCCGAAGATCGCGAGCGAACGTAGTTCGGATCGGAGGCGGGCCAAGTCGTCGTCGAGATCACGCCGCTCGGCGGCGATCTCAGCGCGAATCTCCTCGACGCTTCTCTCAGGCATGGCTTCGAAGCGTCTCCACGGTGCGTTGAGCCTCCTCGACGGCCTGCGTCGGCGTCGGAGGCGTGGCCTTGCTGGCGAAGCGACGGGCGAGCAGACCGGCAACGGCCGCGAGGGCGAAGAGCATTGCCGTGACGATGAGCAGCGACAGCCACAAGGCAAGCGCCTCGGCGAGGCCTGCCGCGATCGTGGCAAAGGCGAAGCCGATGCCGTAGACGGCCAGGACCGCTGCCGCCGCACCAAGGCCGCCCGCTACCCCGAGAGCGGTGACCTTCTGTCTACCCTCCAGCTTCGCGAGTTCCACGTTCAACTCGACGAGCGACTGGATGTGTTGCTTGACGGCCTTCGCCTGTGCCACGAACCCGAACATACGACGACACTACTGCTCCCAGGCGACACCGACAACAGTCCCGCTACACGGCCTCCTCATGCCGCAACGCGCTCCCAGTCCAGGGCATCTTCTCGAGTTCCCCGGCGTGCGTCGAGGCGATCGGCCTCGTCGGCTTCGCCCGGAAACTCGCGCACATTTGTGGCGCGCACCTCCGAACGCCGCATGGTCGAGCGGCAGAGCACGCGCTTCCCAAGCGCACGTTCGATTCTTGCCGGGGCATCCCGCGAGCCCGCTCCAGCCGGTGAGCTCGGTGACTCAGCCTGCGCCCGGCATCAGTCCGAGCTGGGTGAGAACCTCGAGCTGGTCGTAGTAGATGCGGATCGGTACCTCTCGTTGTTGGACGGAGCGTCGCAGCCGACGTCGCGACGGAAGGCGAGCGCCACCATCTCGTCCGCGTTCTCGGAGGGGAAGATGTCGGCGGCAGGCAGGTCGAACGCCGGACAGCGGACGAATCCGAGCCGCTCGTAGAGCCTGACCGCGTCCGTCAGCACGGAGACGGTGTGGATCCCGAGCGTCTCCGCGCCGACGTCGCGGGTTCGCTCGATGCAGCGCTGGACGAGAGCCTTGCCGATTCCGGCACCCCGCATCCGCGAAGCCACGGCGAGGGCGCGAAATCCGGCCCAGCCTGCCGGGAGGTTGCTCCAGCCTTCGAAGCGAACGTCGGCGTAGAACGCAATCGTCCCCACGATCCGTCCGCCCTGCTCGGCGACGAGCACCTCGGACTCGGCGAACCGCGGATTCACGTCGACAAGCTCGGCGAGGTACGAATCGAGGATCCAGTCGGAGTCCGATCCGCGGTACGGCTCCAGGGCCGGGGCGAACAAGGCTGCGATCTCTCTCAGCTCGCCCGCCTGTGCCGGCCTGATCGGAATCGGCTCGTCGGCGTGCGAAGGGTCCGGACGCGGGCACGCCCGGACCCCGCTTTCGGGCTCACGCGTGACGAAGCGGTCCATCGTGTCGCACCAGGGTGACACACACGAGCACGGCGCACATCGCCGCGATCCCCGCGCCGAGACCGAGCGCCGCCGCTCCCCACGCGAAGCCCTCGTCGGACGGGGTGAGACGCGGGGCCGTCGCCGCGACAGGCGTGGACACCGGCGCCCGGGCTGCGATCGCCGTCCGGATCGCCGGGTCGAGGCCCTGTGTCGCAACCGCATTCGCGTTGTCGCGTGCCCAGGCGTCTCCGAACGCGGTCGGCACGAGCGCGAGCGCGATCGTGACGAGAACTGCCGCGACAGCCGTGCGGTAGGCGAGAGGTCGAATCGGGTTACCCATGTGGCTCTCCTCTGCTCTGGTCGGTGATACTCCTGATAGGAGTAAGATATACTCCTAATAGGAGTGAATGTCAAGGCGACCGCTGACAACCACGTCGTTCGCGATCCTTGGGCTTCTGGCGATCCGGCCCTGGGCGACCTACGACCTCGCGAAGCTGATGCGGCGCTCGCTCCACTTCTTCTGGCCTCGCGCAGAGAGCAACCTCTACGCCGAGCCCAAGCGGCTCGTCACCGCCGGCCTCGCCGAGGCCCGTGAGGAGTGGAACGGCGACCGGCGGCGGACGGTGTACACGATCACCGACGAAGGACGGAAGACGCTCCGCGAGTGGCTCGCGACCCCACCGGCCGCCGCGCGGGTCGAGTCGGAGGCCCAGCTGCGGCTGCTCTACGCAAACTACGGCTCGAAGGACGACCTACTCGGGACGATCCAGTCGATCGAAGACGACGCGCAGGAGACGATCGACCACTACGCCCAACTGGGAACCGAGTACGCACGCGGGGAGGGACTCTTCCCCGACCGGATCCACGTGAACGCGCTCGTCGCGTCGCTCTCGATCGAGCAGGCGCGTGCCGTCGTGCGTTGGGCGCGATCGACACGGAGCGCCGTCGAGGCATGGGAGACGACCGAGCGGCCCGACGTCGAGTGGGCCGCCAAGACGCTCCTGGATGCCGCGCGTGAGCCGCAAGACGACTAGAGGCCGTCCCTGCGGGCGCTCGCTAGCTCGCGAACCGCTCGGGGTTCTGCGCGAACGTCCCGGCGCACGTCAGGGAGCAGAAGAAGTACGACGCGTGCGAAACAGCGTTCAGTACGACGGCAGTCGCCCTAGCGGCGGCGCACGCGGAGAGCGACGGTGGCGCGGTTCCGGATGCCGTTCGCGTCGAGCACGGTCACCTGGAGCGGGTACGCGCCGGTCGCTTTCGGCACCCCGTAGATCGTCCCGTCCACCTTCATCCGGAGCGGCGCGGGGAGACCGGTCACCGTGAGCCGGTACGGCGGCGTGCCGCCGCTCGGCCGAAGGTGCCCGACGTACCGGGTGCGCAGCCGGGCGGACGGCAGCTCTCCGCCGACGGCCAGGATCGATCCTCCCGCGGCGCAGGCGGCCGCGCACGCCTGGACGACCAGCGGCCGTAGGAAGCGTCCGAACGCCGCGCCTCCAACCCAGTTCATGTGGATCCCGTCGGCGAACCACTCATCGTGACCGCTGCTCTCGCGGTCCCACTCGCCGACCACGAGCTGGGGCCAGCGCTTGCTCGCGTCGTGGATCTCGTCGTTGATGTCGGCCCAGCTCGACCGCCGCTCACGGAGGGTGAGCCAGACGACGTGCTCGACGCCGTTGTCGAGGAGCGCGCGCATGACGCGATCGAGCGCCACCCCGTACCCGTCCGGCGCGTCGTTGTACCCCACGTCGACCACCGCCACGGCGCCGAGCGCGCGGCCGAGCTCCTTGATCGCCTCGAGCGCGCTCGGCGGGCGCGCACCGTCGTACACACACCCCTCGGTCGCGAGTCGGCGGCAGGTCCTGATGTCCATTCGGAGATCGATCCCCAGTGCGAGCTCCTCGCGCGCGTCCCGCTGCCAGAACAGGACGCCGCCGACGGAGTCTGAAACGATCGTCACGCGCGGCGCGGACGCGGCGAACGAGCCCGACGCCCCGACGCACGCGAGGCAGCCGAGCACGACCGCGACGAACGCCAGCCTCGAGAACGCGAGCATCTCCGCTCGGATCGTGACGGATGCAGTGACCTCTTGCCGAAGGAGCGCCGTCGGCGGTCACGCCGTGGATTGCTGTGCGGCGAGCCGCTCGGCTCGCTGCCTGATCCCTCGCAGCATCTTCCGCTCCATCACGAGCGACGCCGGCTCCATCGGGACCATGCCCAGCCTGTCGCGGAGTCTCGGCAGGCGGAAGCGGTTGCGGCTGATCAGCCGCGTCCGACCGTCCCGCTCCTCGAGGACGAAGCTCCAGACCCAGTTACCGTCGAGCGAGCGCAGCGCGAGCACGTGCTCCGGCTCGATGCGGGCGTAGCGCATCTGATTCTCGCCGAAGCCGAAGCCCTCACCGAGCTTCGGGTGCTGGAACTCCGGCAGCACGCGGTCGACGCTGTGCATGTCGAGCCGGAGCAGGTTCTCGATCCAGTCGTACGTGTACGCGCCACCGCGCGGGGACGGGCCCATCTGCGCGAGCCACGGCCACACCGCCGACGGCGGCGCGTCGATCGTGATCGCGCGCGTCGCGACCCCGTCAGCGTCCTCGAGCAGCTCGTCGCCCGGGAGGCGCGCACGCGCCTCCGCGTCCGTCGCTCCCCACCTGAGGATGGGCCGGCGCAGGAGCCCCGCGTACGCCGCACCGAGGACGGTGGCGAGGGTCAGCATCGCCAATGCGCGCTTCATGCCTCGAGGGTGTCTGCGCCCCGCACGGTGGGCATCGTGGCGAACTACTCGATCGACTGCGGCTGCACGCCGACTCTCAGGCGTCTCACAGGCTGTGGTCAGCATGCTGTGACGTGGACCAGCGACGATGTGCTCGATGGCTCGCGACGAGGACGAAGGAGCGATGACGATGGACGAAACAATCTCGACACTCGACAGCGCGAGGAGCCGCCGCACGTTCGGGGCGCGGGTCGTGGCGCTCGTCCTGGCGATCGTCGTCCTCACCGGCATCGGCGCGAGCCTCGCGTGGGCGAAGACCCGCCCTGCGCCCGTTGGAACCGGTGTCGTCGTCATCGAGACCGCCCTCATCGACGGACACGCCGCGGGCACCGGCATGGTGCTGACCTCGTCAGGCGAGGTGCTGACGAACAACCACGTGATCCGCGGTGCGAACACGATCAGGATCGTCCTGCCCGGCACGGGTCGCAGCTACTCGGCGAAGGTGCTCGGCTACAGCGTCACGAAGGACGTGGCCGTGCTGAAAGCGAACGGCGCCTCGAGCCTGAAGACCGTCTCGCTCGGCAACTCTTCGACGGTGCGGGTGGGACAGTCGGTGACGGCGACCGGCAACGCCGGGGGAACCGGTCGCCTGACCGTCTCGGCCGGCCGCGTCACCGCGCTCGCGCAGGCGATCACCGTCGGCGACGAGTCGGGAAGCCAACGGCTCACCGGGCTGATCCGGGCCAGCAGCGAGCTCCAGCCGGGTGACTCCGGCGGCCCGCTGCTCAACACGGCACGCAAGGTCGTCGGGATGAACACGGCCGCCTCGGTCGGCTACGTCTACCGCAGCACCAGGGGCGGCAACGGGTACGCGATCCCGATCAACACCGCGATCGCGGTCGTGAAGCAGATCGAGGCGGGCAAGGGCTCGGCCACCGTGCACGTCGGGCCGACCGCGTTCCTCGGCGTCAGCATCGCTTCCGACGGCACGACCGGTGGCTCGGGCGCGCTGATCGCAGGCGTGTTGCCCGGCGGGGCCGCGGCGGGTGCAGGGCTCACGGCGGGGGACGTCATCACCTCGATCGGCGGTCGTGCCGTGTCGTCCTCGAGCACGCTCCGGTCGGCGATCCTGCTCCAGCAGCCCGGCGACCGCGTCACTGTGACGTACGTCGACGTGACGGGAGCGACTGGATCGGCAACGCTCACGCTCGGCAGCGGGCCGCCGCAGTAGCGTCCGACCAGACGATCGCCTTTCTTGACTAGAGGCTTGATGCGGGTTATGGGCACGCACGGCTGGGGGCCTGCGCGCGGCGCATCGCGGCCGTCTCGCTGCTCGCCGATACCTTCGGGTATCGGCGAGCACTGATCCGGCCACGCTGCTTGGCGCATGCCCTCCCCGCACGCACCCGTAACCCACATCAAGCCTCTAGATGGTCGACCGGAATGGGCCGTACCATTCGGGCGGGGTCCGTGAAGGCACACGATCGTCGCAGCCCGTTTTTCCGCGTGGCGCTCGCCGTCGGCGTCGCCGTGCTGCTTGCCGCGGTCGCCGTGGGGCGGGCGAGCGCGGGTGGGTACACCGACGCCTCGTACCTCACGCCGCGTGGCACGGTGGGACAGTCGTACACGCATCGGGTCGAGTGGAAGCCGGGCAACGGCTGCCCACCGTACTCGTACGCCATCGTTGGCGGGGACATCCCGCCCGGGCTGTCGCTGTCGTCCGACGGCTACATCACGGGAGTGCCCACGCAGGCGGGACAGTTCACGTTCTACATCCGGCAGACCGATCTCTGCGGGCCGGAGGGCGAGGGAAATGCCCCGTTCGTGATCACGATCGACGGCGCCGCGCCGCCCCCTCCTCCACCACCGCCGCTCGTGGTGAGCGCGGGTTCGCTACCGACGGCGGAGGCGACGCTCCCGTACGCCGCCACGCTCTCGGCGGCGGGCGGCGTGGGCACGCGGAGCTGGTCGCTGACCGGGGGCCAGCTGCCGCTGGGCCTCACGCTGTCGAGCGACGGCCGCGTCACCGGCACACCGCAGGTCGGCGGCAGCTTCACGTTCAACGCGACCGTGGCAGCCGGAAGCGGCAAGGCGGCAGCGGACTTCACGCTCACGGTCGTCCCGGGGCTCGCCGCCACCCCGGTGAGCGACACCAGGGTCGAGGCGAGACGGCCGTTCACGTTCGCGCTCGCAGATGTGCTCGGCGTCACCGGCGGGACGCCGCCGTACCGGTTCGCGCCGGTCGGGGGATTCAGCTACGGGGTCGGGCTCGACCTCGCGCGGGCGACGCTGTTCGGCTCCGCGCGGCAACCGGGTAGCGCGTCGCTGACGATCCGGGTGCTGGACGCGAACGGTGCGAGCCTCGACACGGTGCTCCCCGTCGAGGTGCTGGAGAGGCTCCGCCTGGCGATCGGCAAGCTCCCGACACCGCGGGTTGGGCGCCCGTACCGTGCGCGGCTGCAGACGACCGGAGGCGCGGACGTCGCCTGGCGCATCGCGGGCGGCGCGCTCCCCACGGGTCTGAAGCTGGACACGACGACGGGGACGATCAGCGGGACACCGCGCCGCGTCGGCGTCGCACGGTTCGCGGTCTCGGTGCGGGACAGCTTCGGGACCGCCGTCTCGACGCGCCTCAAGCTGATCGTCTCGCGGCGCTGAGCTAGAGGCGTGAGACTGCTGCGGCCGCCCTATGCGGCCGCAGCCGAGGAGACGCTCTCGTCCACGCCGAGCCCGGTCTCGGGGTCGAAGAAGTGGAGCCGGGTGACGTCGACCTCGAGCGCCAGCGGCTCCCGCTCGCGCGCGCCCGTCGTCCGATCCAGGCGCGCGATGAAGACCAGTCCCCCGCCACGCGCGCGCTCGGCCGCGATCCTGGCCTCCTCGTCCTCGGCGCGCTCTACGACGAGCGCCTCCACGACCTCCCTGGTCACCACGGGGTCCGCCGGAACGTTGAAATGCGCGTACACCTCCGACCCCATGTCCTCGCGGATCTCGCAGACGACGGTGATCGCCCGGCCGGGATGCGACTCTCGCACGACCGCTGCGTCCTCCATGTCCTCAGGCCGGATGCCGAGGACGACCTGCCGGCCCTCGTAGTTCGAGAGACGAGGGTGCTTCTCGAGCGTCGCAGGCTCGAGGCACAGCCGGTGAGGGCCGAACGCCGCCCACACCGCGCCGTCCGCGCGCTCGAGCTCCGCGACGACGAGGTTCATTGCGGGCGATCCGATGAACTCTGCGACGAACAGGTTGCGCGGCCGGTCGTAGAGCTCGTTGGGCGCCGCGATCTGCTGGAGGAAGCCGTTGCGCATCACGACCACGCGGTCGCCCATCGTCATCGCCTCGGTCTGGTCGTGTGTGACGTAGATCGTCGTGACGCCGAGGTCGCGCTGGATCCGCGAGATCTCGGCACGCATCTCCACTCGCAGCTTCGCGTCGAGGTTGGAGAGCGGCTCGTCCATGAGGAACGCCTGGGGATTGCGGACGATCGCCCGGCCCATCGCCACACGCTGTCGCTGGCCGCCGGAGAGCGTGCGTGGCTTCTTGTGCAGCGAGTCCTCGAGGCCGAGGATGCGGGCCGCCTCACGCACCCGAGACTCGATCTCGCCGTGCGGGAGACCACGCATCTTCAACGGAAAGCCCATGTTCCTCGCCGCGTCCATGTGCGGGTAGAGCGCGTAGTTCTGGAAGACCATGGCGATGTCGCGGTCCTTCGGCGGCAGGTCGTTGATCACCTGGCCGTCGAGGGTCACCTGTCCGGAGGTGATCGTCTCGAGCCCCGCGATCATCCTGAGCGCGGTCGTCTTCCCACAGCCCGACGGCCCGACGAACACCACGAACTCGCCGCTGGCCACGTCGAGGTCGAGCTCGGTCACGGCATGCGTGCCGTCGGGGTAGACCTTCGTCAGGCTCTCGAGCGCGATCTCCGCCACGTCCGTCTCCGGGGCCGCAATCTACTAGAGTCGGCCCCGCTCCCATGGAAGCGCAGGCTGCGCGGTGGACTCCGACTCGGCGGCGCTGGCGGCACGCACTCGAAAGCCGCCGCGTCCTCGCGCCGCTGCTCATCGCGCCGGCGGTGGTGTTCATGGTGCTCGTGGTGGGCGTGCCCCTCGTGTGGGCGATCTACCTCAGCTTCACCGACGCGGTGGGCGGCTCGCTGTCCGGCCACTGGGTCGGCTTCGACAACTTCACGAACGCCTGGCACGACGACAACTTCCGGCGCGCGCTCCGCAACACGCTGATCTTCACGCTCGCGTCGCAGGCAATCGTCGTCGTCGGCGCCGCGATCCTCTCGAACTTCCTCGTACGGGACTTTCGCGGCAAGTGGATCATCCGCTTCCTCGTCGTGCTCCCTTGGGCAGCCCCCGTCGTCCTCTCGACGATCATCTGGCTCTGGCTGCTGGACTCGCTCTACAGCGTGGTCAACTGGACACTCGCCGAGCTCCACCTCGACCACGCCCTCGTCTGGCTGCTCGGCGCGGTGCACCTCGAGGAGGGCGCGCAGGTGCCGCTGCAGTGGCTTGGTCGACCCAACCTCGCGCTCATCGCGATCACGGTCGTCCACGCCTGGCGGATTCTCCCGTTCGCGGTCGTGATCTTCATCGCCGGGCGCTCGTCGATCCCGACCGAGGTCGAGGACGCCTCGAGAATCGACGGCGCGACGGGCTTCAAGAAGCTCTGGTACGTCGACCTGCCGCTGCAGCTGCCGATCGCGCTCGTCGCCGTGCTCTTCGGGATCGTCTTCACGGCGGTCGACTTCGCGGTCGTCTACATCCTCACGCACGGCGGCCCGTTCAACTCCACGCAGGTGCTGCCGACGTGGGCCTACGCGGTCGGCATCGACTCGGGCTCGCTCGGGGAGGGCGCGGCGATCTCGCTCTTCCTCTTCCCGCTCCTCGTCCTCGTCACCGTGGGCATGCTGTTCTTCGCGCGGCGGGCGCAGGTGAGCTAGTGGTCTCATGACGAGACGGCAGACGATCGTCACCTACCTCGTCGTCGTGCCGTTCGCGATCTTCCTCGCGTTCCCGTTCTTCTTCGCGCTGATCACGATGTTCAAGACGAACCTCGACCTCGCGAACGTCGAGCACGTCCCCTACACGTACAACGACCTCGCGGGGAACCTCCACTGGGACTTCTGGAACTACGCCACGTTCGAGCACGTCCGGTTCCTGTTCGAGGAGACGAACTACCCGACGTGGCTCCTGAACACCGTGATCGTCGGGGGCGCCGTCGTCGTGATCACGCTGCTGCTCGCGATGCCCGCCGGCTACGCGCTCGCGCGGCTGGCAGGCGGCTGGGGGCAGGGCGCAGGGGTGGGAATCTTCCTCGTCTACCTCGTCCCGCCGACGCTGCTCTTCCTGCCGCTCTCGCGACTCGTGAGCCAGCTCGGGCTCAAGGACTCGCTGTGGGCGCTGATCCTCGTCTACCCGTCCTTCACGGTGCCGTTCGCGACATGGCTCCTGATGGGCTTCTTCAAGACGATCCCGCAGGAGCTCGAGGAGGCGGCGCTGATGGACGGGGCCTCACGGCTCAAGGCGCTCAGGCTGATCGTGCTGCCCGTGTCCCTGCCAGGGATCCTGACCGTCGTGATCTTCGCGTTCTCGCTCTGCGTGAACGAGTTCATCTACGCCTTCACGTTCATCTCGAGCTCGGAGCAGCGGACGATCTCCGCGGGCATCCCGAACGACCTGATCCGTGGCGACGTGTTCTTCTGGCAGTCGCTGATGGCCGCGACGCTGATTCCGGCGATCCCGCTCGCGCTGCTCTACAACGCCTTCCTCGACCGGTTCATCAAGGGCTTTACAGGAGGCGCGTTCCGCTAGAGAATCGACGCCGAAAGGAGGAACACCGTGGCTGACGCAGCCGACGAAGTCGCACGCGCGGGCTCGGCGCTGACCCGGAGTGACCTGCTGAGGAAAGGGACCGCCGCCGCGTTCGCGGTCAGCATGTTCGGCGGCCTGACCGACAGGGCGCTCGGGGTCTACGGCCCGCTGAAGTTCGCCAAGAAGGAGCTTTCCGGTGAGCTTCGGATCATGACCTGGGCCCACTTCGTCCCCGACTACGACAAATGGCTGGACGGGACGTACGCGAAGCAGTGGGGTGAGGCGAACGACGTCGAGGTCAAGATCGACCACATCAACAACGCCCTCCTCTACAGCACGGGCGCGGCCGAAGTCGCCGCGCAGAGTGGCCACGATCTCTTCTGGTTCATCTCGCCCCCGGCGACGTTCCAGAAGCAGGCGATCCCCGTCACCGACCTCGTGCAGGAGGTGAGCACGAAGGTCGGCCGGATGACGAGGGTCGCGAGGAAGAGCACGTACAACCCGGCGACGAAGCAGTTCTACGGGTTCCCCGAGAGCTACGCGCCCGACCCGGTGCAGTACCGGCGGAGTCAGCTCCAGCAGGCAGGCGTGAGCCTCCGGACCTGGGACGACCTGCGCCAGGGGGCGGCGAAGCTCAAGGCGATCGGACACCCTGTCGGTCTCGGCATGTCGAACGAGATCGACTCGAACATGCTCCTGACCTCGCTCCTCTACTGCTACGGCGGCTACATCCAGAACGAGGACAACCGCATCGTCATCGGGCAGGGAGCGAACCGTAAAGGCGCGATCCAGGCCCTCCAGGTGATGAAGGAGATCTACTCGAGCGGCATGTCGGACGAGGTCTTCGCCTGGACCGCCGCGTCGAACAACCAGGCCTTCCTCGCAGGCCGGCTGTCGGTGGCGCTCAACGCGATCTCGATCGTCCGCTCGGCGGAGGACTCGGGGAACCAGGCGCTGTCGGACGATACGTGGCTCGCCTCGATCCCCCGAGGCCCTGTCCAGCGCCTCGGGAACGAGCACGTGATGGGCGTCTACCTGATCTGGAAGTTCGCGAAAAACAAGGAGGCGGCACAGAAGTACGTCGTCGACCAGATGCTCGCCTACGAGGACCACTTCGTGCGCAGCAAGTTCTACAACTTCCCGCCCTGGACGAACTCGATCAAGGGCGGCTTCAAGACGATCCGCTCGGTGGCGACCAAGGACCCGCACAAGCCGAAGGGCAAGTACTCGATCCTCACGACGATCGCCGAGAAATACACGACGAACCCCGGTCACCCCGGGAACACGACCCCGGTGATGGACGAGATCTACAACACCTTCCTGATCCCGCAGATGTTCGCGGAGGTCGCGCAGGGCAAGTCCTCCCCGGCCGACGCCGTCGGGCGCTTTGCGAGCAAGGCGCAGTCCATCTACCGGAAGTGGCACAACCAGAAGCTGGTGTAGCGGGCTTCCATCGAGAAACGCGGGGCCGCGTGAGACGCGCGGCCCCGTCCCGTGCTCAGAATGGCCAGAGCTCGTCGGCGACCGGGCTCGTCGACGTTCACCTAGCGTGGAGGCGTGATCCGGGTCGGAACGTGCTCGTGGGCGGACGAGAGCTTCTCCAAGGCCTGGTACCCAAAGGGCGTGAAGAGCGGCGAGCGGCTCGGGTTCTACGCGGAGCGGTTCGACGTGGTCGAGGCGAACTCGACCTTCTACCGGCTTCCCGACGAGGAGCTCGTCGCGCGCTGGGCGCGCCTGCTGCCGGACGGTTTCGTGATGCACGTGAAGGCGTTCGGGCTGATGACGCGCCATCCGGTGCGGCTCGAGGCCTTGCCCGAGGATCTCCACGGCGAGGTCGAGGCGGACGAGCGGGGCCGGGTCGACCGCCCGTCGCGAGAGGTGCGCGGCGAGGTGTTCCGCCGCTTCCTCGCGGCGCTCGAACCGCTGCGGGAGGCGGGAAGGCTCGGCGGGATCCTGATGCAATTCCCGCCCTACGTCGTGCCGAAGCCGCGCTCGTACGAGTACCTCGAGTGGGCGCGGGAGCAGCTCGAGGGCCACGAGATGCTCGTCGAGTTCCGCCACAAGGCCTGGTTCGAAGAGCCGGCCGAGACGCTCGCCTTCCTCGAGGAGCACGACATGACGTACGTGACGGTCGACGCGCCACCCGACGTGATCCCGCTCGTCGCCGCGCGCACGTCGCGGACGGCCTACGTTCGGTTCCACGGGCGGAACCGCGCCACGTGGTTCAAGCGAACGGGGAGCACGGCGGAGCGGTTCGACTACCTCTACTCGCCCACCCAGCTCGAGGAGTGGGCGGTCACGCTCCGCGAGCTCGACCGGGACGCACAGGTCGTCTACGCGATGTTCAACAACAACGGCCGCTCGGGCGCCGGGGAGGTGCCGGACGAGCTTTCCGGCGGCCTGGCAGAGGTAGCGCAGGCGCCGACGAACGCGGCGATGCTGAAAGCGCTCCTCCTCTGACCGCCGCGGCTACGCGGCCTCGGGCAGCTCGACCTCGTACTGCGGCTCGTCGCGCCGCTCCTCGACGCGGCGCCGTCGGAGCAGGAGGTTATTCGCGATCAACGCGCCGATCGTGAGCGCCGCCCCGGCGACCTCGACGGCGTTCGGCCGGTAGCCGCGCGCGATCTCGATGGCGAAGGTGGTCACCGGGATGAGGTTGGAGAAGAGCACGGCGTTCTGAGGCCCGATCGCGGCGATGGCGGCGTTCCACGTCAGCACCGCGACAAACGCGCCGGGAAGGGCGAGATACGCGATCTGCGGCGTCGTCGACCAGAGCTGGTCCGCGGACGGCCAGCTCGCGAGACCCGTCGCGACCGCCACAGCGGTCGCGGTCGCGATCGTCACCCAGCCAAGCCCCGCCGTCAGCGCCGTGTAGCGAAGCGGTGAGAGGTGCTTGAACTCGGCGGCGCCGAGGCTGTAGAGGACGAAGCTGAACACACCCGCGAGGACGAGCCCTTCGCCCCACCCGATCGCGCCCTCGAAGATCCTCGCGGGATGCCCCTGACTGACGACGAGCGCCACTCCGAGGAGCGCGACGCCGAGGAGGGTGAACGTCTCGCGCGAGGGCCGGACGCGCGTCCGCTGCCAGAGGACGAGGGCCGTGAGGAGCGGGCCCAGCGCGACGATCAGCGATGCGCTCTCCGCCCGGGCGTGCGCGAGCCCCGTGTAGGCGAAGAGGTTGAAGCCGGCGAAGCCGAGCGAGCCGAGCCAGAAGAGCCGCCAGCCGCGGCCGTCGAGCCGGAGCGAGCGCGGCCCCTCGAGCACGACCAGCACGATCAGCCAGAGCGCGGCCGCGAAGGCGTAGCGAACGGTCGTGAGCGGGAACGCGTCGATGCTCTCGAGCGCCGACTTCCCGACGACGAACTGCCCGCCCCAGACGACCGCAGTGGTCGTGGCGAACAGCACACCGAGCGTGGTGGTCCTCGTGCTCACGCCCATGGGGTGTCCAACGAGGGCCGCAGCGCGGGTATTTCCCGGCAGGCGCTACGCGCGGGCGACGCCCATCGCGATCCGCGCGACGTAGCCGGGATAGATCGTCGTGAAGGCCGCAACGCCCTTCGTGTCGGTTCGCTGGATCCCGCGCATGAACGTACGGCCTGCGGTTCCCTCCCGGGCGAACCCGGAGTAGGTGCCGCCGGCGTCGCAGTGCCAGATATCGACCGCGGCGGTCCTGATCGGCTTGCACGTGGAGACGTCGAGGACCGTCGTCTGCAGGGAGAGGGGCACGCCGGGACGACCCTCGCGTACGTCGCGCCGCACCTTGTCGCCGTCGAGGAAGAACGGGCCCTCCGTCATCTCCGGCGTCAGCACGCAGCTGACGAGGCCCGCGGAGACCGCGGCCGGCCCGGCACCGGCGCCGGCCGCGTCTCTCGGGTCGAGGACCTCGATCCCGGCCGCCCCGCCGAGGGCGAGCGCGGCGACTCCACCCAGCTTCCGCAGCGAATCGCGTCGCGTCAGGCCGGTCGTCTCGTGATCGTGGTCCTGCATCGTCGTCTCCTCGCGTCAGGAAGGCCGAGTGCCGAGCTTGACGGTCACCGTGTGCGTCGCGCCGTCGCGGACGTACCCGAGCTTGACCGAGTCGCCCGGCTTTCGAGTGTCGATCGCGCTCTGGAGCGCCTGCACCGAGGCCACCGAGCTCCCGTCGACGGAGGTGATCACGTCACCGGCCTGGAGTCCGGCCGCTGCGGCGGGGGCGCCGCTCCGAACCTCGGAGACCCGTGCGCCCGCGGTGCCGCTCTGCGGCTGGGTGAGCCCGACGCCGAGATAGGCGTGCTGGACGGTGCCGCCGACGACGAGCTGGGAGACGATCGACTTGACGGTGTTCGACGGAACGGCAAACCCGACGCCGTCGCTCCCACCGGAGTCGCTCTCGATCTGCGAGTTGACCCCGATCACGCGACCGTGAAGGTCGAGCAGCGGGCCGCCCGAGTTGCCGTGGTTGATCGCGGCGTCCGTCTGGATCGCGCCGTTGATCGTGTAGCCGTTCGGCGCCTGCATCGAGCGGTCGAGCGCGCTGACGATCCCCGATGTGACCGTGTTCTCGAGCCCGAACGGGCTCCCGATCGCGACGACTTCCTGCCCGACCTCGAGCGCCGACGAGTCGGCGAGGGTCACGGGGTGGAACGCGCTCGACGGCGCGTCGACGTCGATCACGGCGAGATCGGTCGAGGGATCCGTTCCGACGACCGTCGCGTCGTAGGTCTTGCCGTTCGCGAAGCGCACCTGGATCGACGTCGCGTTCTCGACGACGTGCGCGTTCGTGACGACGTGGCCGTTCGCGTCGTAGACGAAGCCCGAGCCCTGCGCCTGCGAGGCACCGCCGCCGGGGCCGCCCTGCTGGGCGCCGGAGCCGAGCGTCACGGTGATCTCCACCACCGAGTCGTTGGCGCCGTCGTAGACGTCGGAGACCGTGCCCCCGCTGGTCGCGGCGGCAGGGCTGCCCGCGACGGCGATCGCGGCACCGCTGCTCGGCGAATCCTCGAGCGCCGCGTACGTCGCGGCGCCGGCGCCCGCGGCGAGCACCACTGCGCTCGCGCCCGCGGCCGCCTTGACAACTGTCCTTCGCATCCGTTCCATCCTTTCGTCGGTGCCTCCCAACCCATGGCAGCAGTAGGCCCTGAGCCGCCTCTGAGAGCCGCCTGTGAATCGGCTGTGGGCGCTCAGGCGGAGGGCGCGTCGGGCGCGGCCGTCACGTCCGCGAGAGGGAGCGCGATCCTGAAGGTCGCGCCCTGGCCCGGCTCCGAGCTTGCGGAGACGGTGCCGCCGTGCGCCTCCGCGACTGCGGCGACGATCGCGAGCCCGAGCCCGACGCCTCCGCTCGTCCGGGCGCGCGACGCGTCGGCGCGGTAGAAGCGCTCGAAGACGTGCGCGAGGTGCTCCTCGTCGAGACCCGGCCCGGCGTCGCTTACCGCGATCTCCGCGGTGCCGTCGACGCGCGTCAGGCTCACCGAGACGGGCGAGCCCGGCGGCGTGTGGGCCCGGACGTTCGCGAGGAGGTTGTCCACGATCTGCCGCAGGCGCACGCGGTCGCCGACGACCACGGCGGATTCCGCACGGAGGTCGATCGGCCGCTCGGGATCGACCGCCTGGGCCGTTTCGACCGCCTCGCCGACGACCTCGTCGAGCTCGACCGGGACACACTCGAGCGGGCGGCCCTCGTCGAGCCGCGCGAGCAGCAGCAGGTCCTCGACGAGGACGCTCATCCGCTGCGACTCCCGGCTGATCCCCTGCATCGACCGCTCGAGGTCCGCCGGCCGTGTGGCGGCGCCTCGGTCGAAGAGCTCCGCGTAGGCTCGCACCGCGGCGAGCGGGGTGCGCAGCTCGTGCGACGCGTCGGCGACGAACCGCCGGAGCTTTCGCTCCGAGGCCTCCTGCACCCGGAACGACGTCTCGATCCGGCTGAGCATCGCGTTGAGCGACAGCCCCAGGCGACCGACCTCGGTGCGCTCCTCGGCGCGCTCGACGCGGCGGGAGAGGTCCCCGGCGGCGATGGCGGCCGCGGTGTCCTCGATCTCGCCGAGCGGCCGCAGTCCGAGCCGCACGACCCAGAGCCCCAACGCGGCGATCCCACCGATCGCGACGACGGTCACGAGAAGCTCGATGAGGAGCAGTCGGTGGAGCGTCGAGTCGACGTCGGCGAGCGACGTCGCCACGACCAGCATCCCGCTGGCGCCGTCCTCGATCGAGGCGCGGACGCGGTAGCGCTCGCCGTCGCCAGAGCTGCCGACGGTGAAGTACGAGACGGCCTCGAGACCTGCGGTGTCCCTCGGCGGGTCGATCGTGGCGGGCAGCTTCGGCGAGGGCGCCGCGTAGCCGGGCAGCGCGGGGCGGGAGACGGTCGCGACCACGGCTGTCCCGTCGAGCGAGCGCACCTGGACGACCGTGCCGGGCGGCGCGATCCGCGGGCTGTCGTCGTGGCCAGGCTGGGAGATCGAGTGCGCGGTCTCGTCGAGCGAGCTGTCGGTCCGGTCGAGGAGGAAGGAGCTCAGCGAGGAGTACGTGGCGACGTTCGCCGCGACGAGCCCGACGGTCGCGAGCGCGAGCACCGCGAGTACGAGGCGGGCGCGAAGCGAAAGCCGGCCGAGCACGTCACACCTCCAGCATGTAACCCGCCTGACGCACCGTCTTGATCAGCGGCGGCCCCGACTCGTCGAGCTTGCGCCGGAGGTAGCTGACGTACGTCTCGACGACGTTCGCGTTGCCGTTGAAGTCGTAGCGCCAGACGTTCTGCAGGATCTGCGACTTCGAGAGCACGCGCCTGGGGTTCAGGAGGAAGAAGCGCAGGAGCGCGAACTCGGTCGCGGTCAGCTGGATCGGCGTCCCGGCGCGGAAGACCTCGTGACGGCTCTCGTCGAGGACGAGGTCCTCGTACTGCAGGACGTCGCCGGGGAGCTCGCTCGCGGTGCGGCGGAGGATCGCCTGCACGCGGGCGACGACCTCGGCGAGGCTGAAGGGCTTCGTGACGTAGTCGTCGCCGCCCGCCCGCAAGGCCTCGACCTTGTTCTCGACGGCGTCCTTCGCCGTGAGAAAGAGGATCGCGTTCTTGTGGCCGCGTTCCCGCAGCCGGCGACCCACCTCGATGCCCTCGACGTCGGGGAGCATCCAGTCGAGGACGATCAGATCGGGGTCGAACCGCGCCACCGCGGCGAGCGCGTCCCGCCCCGTCGCGGCCTCCTCCACCTCGAAGCCCTCGTAACGCAGTGCGGTCGCGACCGCGTCGACGATCGAGCCCTCGTCGTCCACGACGAGGATCCGCGCGCCGTCGTTCGCCCCGCTCTCGGTGCCGCTCACGCCCGAACGATGCCTGGGAAGGCTGTGAGTCGCCTGAGAGCGGCCTGAGCGCCTGCTTGGCGCTCGGATCCCGCAGAGCGCGGTCCCGCTTTCAATCGTGGTACGATGAAAGTTGCTTGGACACGCCGCCGCTGCTCCCACCACATGGATGCGGAGCGACGGAGCGGCGACGACGCGCCATCCGAGTTGGTCCTCTCACGGAAGGAGACGTCATGTCTACTCGCTACGCCACGAACGTCGTGCTCGCCCTCGCGAGCGGTTTCGTGATCGTCGCTACGTTTGCGTTCTCGTCGAACGTCGCCGGCTGGCTCGCGTTCGCCGTCACCGGCGTGTTCGTCCTCGCAATGACGGCAACGGCAGCCCTGCTCAGCCACCGGGGCTGGACGCAGCGCGGCCTCGACGTCGCCGTCGCCGCGCTCGCCGTCTGGACGATCGTCGAGAGCCTGATCTTCGGCGGCGCGACCCAGACGTGGATCACATTCGGCGCGGCCGCCGGCATGCTGGTGCTCGCGATCGCGGGGCTCACCGCGCACGAGCTCACGACCGAGCGCGTCGTGCATTCCCTCGAGAGCAGCGAGCAGCCGGAGCGCTATCAGCAGGAGGCGTTCGCATAGCCGCCAACCCGGCGGGCGGCGCCAGCCGCCCGCCGGCGCGTAGACCCCGGTGTGAGGCGCGAGCCCGTGCTCAGCCGAGCTCGAAGGCTTCGATCGCGTCGTGGTTCGCCGCCAGGGCGGCGCGGGTTCCCGAGGCGGCTGCGACGATCACTTGGTGCACCGGCGAGACGGCGTCGCCTGCCGCGTACACGCGCGCGACGCTCGTCCGCCCGAGCTCGTCCACCTCGATGAACCCGTCGGCGTTCGTCTGGCAGCCGAGCTGCTCGGCCAGGCGGTTCGAGGAATGCACCTCGGTCGGCACGAAGACGCGGTCGCAACGCGTCTCGGCGCCCCCCGCGACCAGGACCACGACGCGCTCGCCCTCGTGCCGCAGTCGTGCCACCCGCTCTTCGACGACGCGTGCGCCGAGCCGGTCCGCGCCCGAGCGCTCCCCCTCGCTCACCTCGACGCCGTTCGCGAAGACCGTGACGTCGTCGCCGAGCATCCGCAGCAGCCCGGCCGCGTGCGCGACCTGGCCCGGAGCGGTGCAGATCAGGCCGACCGGCGCGCCGCCGGCCTCGTAGCCGTCGCAGTAGGGGCACGTGAACACCGAGCGGCCGAAGAGCTCGGCGAGGCCGTCGATCGGCGGAAGCGTGTCGCGGATCCCGCCCGCGACGACGATCCGGCGGGCCTCGGCCGCCTCTCCGCTCTCCAGGCCGAGCGTGACGAGACCGTCCGTTACCTGGGCGCGGACGACCCGTTCGTCGCGGAGAGCGACCGTCGGATAGCGCGCGAGCTCCGTCCGCGCCAGCGCGCGGTACTCCACGGGTGCGATCCCGTCGCGCGTCGGAAAGTTGTGGAGGTGTTCCGTGTAGCGGTTCCGCGGCTCGCCCGTGTCGAGGACGAGCACCCGCCGCCGCATGCGTCCGAAGGTCAGCGCGGCCGCCAGGCCGGCCGGTCCGGCGCCCACGATGACGGCGTGGAGCTCCATCGGGCGATCCTACGCACGTCTTCCCGACGGTCGGGCCGAATACAGTCCAGGAGATGTTCGAGCGGATCGTGTGCGGCGTCGACGGGTCTGACGCGAGCATCGAGGCTGCGCGCCAGGCCGACCTCCTGCTCGCCGATGGTGGACGCCTCGTCCTGGTCACCGCGATCGATCTCTCGGATGCGATCCACTTCCAGATCGCACCGACCGCGCTCCACGCAGCGCGGCGTGCGCTCGAGAAGGCCGAGGAGCTCGATCGCTGGGCGAAGGAAACGCTCGAGCGTGCCCGGGCCGAGGTGACGCGAGCCGCCGACGTCGCAACCGTCGCGGCGGCCGGTGGGCCGGCGCGGTGCCTGGTCGAGACGACGGCCTTGGAGCGGGCGTGGCTCGTGGCGGTCGGAACGCACGGGCTCGGGCGTGTGCGTGGGATCGCGCTCGGGAGCGTGACCACGCGTCTGCTCCACCGCGCCCCGTCCTCCGTGTACGTCGCGCGTGCGCCGGACGCTGGACCCTGGTCGCTCCGCTCGATCCTCGTCGGTGTCGACGGCTCCCCGAGCTCGGACGCCGCGCTCGCAGCGGCACGCGAGCTCGAGGCCCGGCACGGCGCCGCCCTCGAGACCGTCACGATCGAGCACCGGCGCCCTGCTGGGGCGCTCGTCGAGGCCGCGCGCGACGCGGACGTGCTCGTGGTCGGGAGCCGTGGTCTCCACGGGGCACGGGCGCTTGGCAGCGTCTCCGAGCAGGTCGCCCACGAGGCGTCGTGCTCGGTGCTCGTCGTCCGGGGCGACGCTGACTAGAGGCCCGGCTCCGTGCCGCGGCCCGGGATGAAGGCGTCCGAGGTCGCCGCGAGCCCGCCGATCGCGACGGCCGACGCGCACCCGGCGATCAGCAGGATCGGGACGCTCGGTGCGGCGAGCGCGAAGAAATCGCGGGCGAAGGGGACGATCAGGACGGCCAGGTAGGCACCGGCGAGCGCCAGGCACATCGTGAAGACGGCCGCGCCACGGAGCCGGCCCGACCCCTCGAGCGCGAGGATCAGATACCAGCCGACGACGACCATCACCGTCGTCGCCACCGTGCGCGACTCGACAAGCGACAGGTTGAAGACCTCGAGCGCGGCAAGGTAGCCGGAGACCACACCGAAGCCGACCGCGGCGCCCGCCGGCACAGCGAACTGCAGCACCCCGCGCAGGAAGCCGTCGAGGCGGAACGAGCCACTGCTCGGCGCCAGGGCGAGGAAGAAGGCCGGAATCCCGATCGCGAGGGACGCGCCGAGCGTCAGGTGTCTCGGGAGGAGCGGATAGGCGATCGGCGCGATACCGATCGAGAGGATCAGGAACGCCGCGAACGCCGCCTTCGAGACGAAGAGCTTCGTCACGCGCCTGAGGTTGCGGAGGATGCGGCGGCCTTCCGCCACGAGCGCGGGCACGACCTCGAAGTCGCTCCGCACGAGCACGAGGTCGGCGACGCTCCGCGCCATCTGCACGCCGCTCCCCTGCGCGATCGCGAGGCGAGCCGCCTTGAGGCCGGGGACGTCGTTGACGCCGTCGCCGATCATCGCGACGTAGTGGCCGTCCGCCAACAGCGCCTCGATCACGCGGCGCTTGCCGTCGGGCGAGATACGCCCGATCACGTTCCGCTCGCGCAGCAGCAGCCGGAGCTCGCCGTCGTCCTCCGGCAGCTCCCGCCCGTCGAGCGGGCCGGCTCCGACGTCGATGCCGACGTCCTCCGCGATCGCGGCGACGGTCTCCGGCCGGTCGCCCGAAAGAACCTTCAGCTTCACCCCCTGCGCGTCGAAGAACGCGACCGTCTCGGACGCGTGCGCGCGCAGCCGCTCCGAGAGCACCACGACGCCGACGAGCTGGAGCCCCGACGGGAGCACCGGCTCGGCGAGCCCCTGGCCGAGGCGTCCCGTCGTCCGGGCGACGGCGAGCACCCGGCGGCCGGACCGCGCCTCCTCCTCGACGCGCGCCGCGAGCTCGCCGAGGGGCAGGAGCTCGGGCGCGCCGAGCACGTACGTGACGCCTGCCACGCGCACGGCGCTCCAGCGGCGGCGGGAGGAGAACGGCACCTCCTCCTCGGGCTCGGCATCCGGACGCTGGAACCGGTCGGCGATGGCACGGAGCGTCGTGTTCCGCACCTTCGCGGCCCCGGCGATCGTGGCGAGCGCCTCGGCGAGCCGCTCCTCCTCGACCCCGGGCCCGGGAACCGTCTCCACGACGCGCAGCTCGGCCTCCGTCAACGTGCCGGTCTTGTCGAGGCAGACGAGGTCCACCGACGCGAGCGACTCGAGCGCGTTCAGCTGCTGCGTCAGGGCACCGCGCCGCGCCATCCGTACCGCGGAGACCGCGAAGGCGAGGCTGATGAGCAGGATCAACCCCTCGGGCACGAGCGTGACGACGGCCGCGACCGAGGTGGTCACCGCCTCCCGCACCGGGGCCTCGCGCTCCCACAGCGCGTAGGCGAGCAGGGAGCCCAGCGGGATCATCACTAGGACGAGCAGGTACAGCAGGCGGTTCATCGCCCGCTCGAGCGGCGAGCGGGGGTGCCGGAACGCCCGCGCCTGGCCGGTGACCCGCGCGGCGTAGCTCTCGGCCCCGACCGCGGTCACGGTGTAGCGACCGGTGCCCTCCGCGACGAACGAGCCGGAGCGGAGCTCGTCTCCGGGCGGGTGGGACACGCTCTCGGACTCTCCCGTCAGGATCGACTCGTCGAGCAACAGGCCCTGGCCGGCGTCGACCACGCCGTCTGCGACGAGCTGGTCGCCCGGCTCAAGCTCGACGAGGTCGCCGACGACGACGTCCTCGCGGGGCAGCCGCCTCGGCACGCCGTCCCGCACGACGGTCGCGGTCGGCACGACGAGCGCGGAGAGGCGGTCGAGTGCCCGCTTGGCCCGCACCTCCTGGGTGATCCCGATCGTCGAGTTCGCGACGAGCACGCCGAGGAAGAGAGCGTCCTGCCACGACCCGAACGCCAGCATCAGCGCCCCGAAGACGGCGAGGATCAGGTTGAAGACCGTGAGGACGTTGGCCCGGACGATGCTCGCGTACGACCGGCTCGAGGCCGCGCGCTCGAGCGGGCCGCGGTCGCGGCGACGCCGGGCCGCCTCCTCGCTCGTCAGGCCGACGGGCGCCTGACGGGTTTCGGGCCGAGGGATGGTGGCAGGGTCGCGGGCCATGCCCGACGAGCATGCCGGTTGACCGGGCTCTGGGCTACTCCTCGCGCTCCCAGAACGGCCGGCCCACCCGCACCTCGAGCTCGAGGTACCGGTCGAGTCGCACGCCGTCGACCGGCTCGCGCACTGCCTGCACCATCGCCGCCGCGACGTCGAGGTCGTCGACCTCGAAGATCAGGTTCCACGCCCACGGCTGCCTGTTCGGCCCGACCTGTAGGACGTCGTCGCAGAACGACGCGATCACGCGCGCGCCGAGCCCCTCCCACTCCGCGAGCATCTGCTTGAAGCGCGGGAAGAACTGCGTCTCCTTCTCCTCCTCGGGCGCTGCGAAGAAGGCCGTCGTCGCGCGGCCCACCGCCATCACGCGATAAGGCCGCCGCATCGGCACCGGCTCCCAGCCGTTCGGCATGTCGGCCGTCTTCGGAGTCGGTGACTCCAGTCCTGCGAAGGCCGCCCGGTAAGCTCGACGGGTGGCGATCGTCCTCATCTTCGGAGACACGGTGCGGTGTCCCGAGCTCCGAGTCGAGGTGCCCCACTCCGTTGCCGATCCGTTCCTCTACGTCGAGCGAAATGGCGACCGCTATGCCGTGGTCCGCTCGCTGGAGGCCGCCCGCATGAGTGAGATCGACGGCATGACGGTGCTGCCGCTCGAGTCGTTCGGCCTCGACGAGCACGTCGCGAACGGGCTCGACTCCGACGCTGCGATGCTCGAGATCGCTGCCCGGGCGTGCGCGGAGCTCGGTGTCCGCGAAGCGGTCGTCCCCGCCGGTTTCCCGCTCGAGGTCGCCGACCGGTTGCGGGCCGACGGCGTCGTCCTGGACGTCGACCGTGCGGTCTTCACGGCGCGACGCCGCTCGAAGACAGCCCGGCAGCTGGAGGGGATTCGCCGGGCGCAGGTCGCAGCGGAGGCGGGCACGCGGGCAGCCGCGGAGCTGCTCCGTGCGGCGGACGACATCGACGGCGTCCTCCACCTCGAGGGAGAGCCGCTGACCTCGGAGCGCCTCAAGCAGGCCGTCGCCGAGGCATTCCTCGTGAACGGCGCCACGGCGGAGGACTTCATCGTTGCCCATGGCGAGCAGACGTGTATCGGTCACCACATGGGATCCGGCCCGATCCTCGTGGGCGAGCCGATCACGGTCGACCTGTGGCCGCGCGACGTGGACTCCGGCTTCCACACGGACATGACTCGGACGTTCGTCGTCGGGCCCGTCTCGGACGAGTTGGCCGATTACCACCGCCTCTGCGTGGAGGTGCACGAGCGCGTGATCCCGGCGATCCGTCCCGGCGTCACTGGCCGGGCGCTCCACACGTTCGCCTCGGAGGTGGTGGAGGCGGGCGGCTACCCCACGCAGCTCTCGAAGAAGCCCGGTGAGGTGCTGCTCGAGGGGTTCTTCCACGGCCTCGGACACGGCGTCGGTCTGGACGTCCACGAGGACCCGTCGCTCGACCTCTCGGGGGGTGCGCTCGTTACGGGCGACGTCGTCGCCGTCGAGCCGGGCGTCTACCGGCAAGGTTACGGCGGCGTCAGGCTCGAGGACCTGGTCCTCGTGACCGACGACGGGGCCGAGGTGCTCACCTCGTATCCCTACGCGCTTGCCCCCTAGCGACGACCCGGTCGCGCGCGATGCGGACCGCCTCGTCGACGAGTGGCGCGAGGCCTGCCGGATCCCGTCCGTCAGCGGCGTCCGCGGGCCGGTCGAGCGGATGGCGGCATGGGTCGAGGAGCGCGTGCGAAGGCGGTTCGACCGCGTGGTCGTCGAGCTGACTCCCGACGGCGTCCCGACGGTGCTCGCGGAGCTGACCGGAAGCGGGCCCGGTCGGGTCGTCGTCTACACCCACTACGACGTCCAGCCCGCCGGCGACCTCGCGGCCTGGGACAGCGATCCCTTCGGAGCGGAGCTCCGCGGCGGAGCGGTCTACGCGCGGGGGACCTGCGACGACAAAGCGGACATCACCGCTCGGCTGCAGGCGCTCGACTACTGGCTCGACGCGAACGGGGGTCATGCTCCGGTCACGGTCCTGTGGGTCTGCGAGGGCGCCGAGGAGATCGGCAGCCCAGGGCTCCGTGACGTGCTGGGTCGCCACGCCGACTGGCTCTCCGCCTCCGACTGCCTGTGGGAGAGCTTCGTGCGACGCGACGACGACCGCCCGGAGGTCGCGTTCGGGTGCCGTGGCCTCGTGTCCGTCGAGCTGCGCGTCCAGCTGCTCGAGCGCGACCAGCACGCGGCGTTCTCGCCCGTCCTCCGCTCCTCCGCCTGGACGCTGACCCGGGCGCTCGCGAGCCTCGTCGACGCGGACGGCGAGGTGGCCGTCGCAGGCTTCGCAGACACGGTGCGCGAGCCCGACGCCGCGGCGGCCAAGGTCGCGCGGACGCTCGTCCCGCCCGGCGCCACCCTTGGCCCGGGCGGCGGCTCCGGCTGGCCTCCCGGAAAGGGGATCGAGGAGCTGGCGCTCCGCCTCTCGTACGCACCAACCGTGAACCTCTCCGCGCTCGGCGCGGGCGATCCGTCCTCGGAGGCGAGCCTCGTCCCCGCCGCGGCGACTGCGCGCGTCGACCTCCACCTCGTCCCCGACCAGGACCCGGAGGACGTCGTCCGCGCGCTGCGGACGCATCTCGACGACCATGGCTTCTCGGACGTCGAGATGCGCGTCGGGACGCTGCTCTGGCCCGCGCCGGGCGTGCTGGGCACCCCGCTGGCGAACGCGACGCTTGCCGCCGCGGCGGCGGTCTACGGCGAGCCCGTCCTCTACCCGCAGCTCCCGGGCGCCGGCCCTGCGCGCATCATGCTCGACGTTCTCGGAGCGACGACGGTCTCACCCGCGGGCACGACACGGCTCGGGAGCGGCCTGCACGCCCCCAACGAGCACGGCAGAGTCGTCGACTACCTCGACCACGTGCGCTTCAGCCTTCGGCTGCTCGAGGAGCTGTCCCGACCGGCCGGGTGACGGCGCGATCCTCGGCGAGCCAGCATGCGGCGGCCCGGCCGTCGACGACCTCCTCGAGCGCCGGGTGGTCGTGCGTGCACCGCTCGAAAGCGAGAGGGCAGCGCGGATGGAATCGGCAGCCGGCGGGCGGGCGGGCCGGATCGGGCACTTCGCCGGGCAGGGCCTCGGGCATGAAGCGGCGGCCGTCCGGGTGCGGGATCGCGTGGATCAGCGCCTCGGTGTACGGATGGAGCGGCCGCGCCCAGACCCCGTCCGTCCCACCTTCCTCGACGATCTCGCCGAGGTACATGACGCACACGCGGTCAGCGACCTGGTGGACGATCCCGAGGTCGTGGGAGATGAGGAGCAAACCCAGACCGAGGTTGTGGGAGAGATTGACGAGGAGGTTCGCGATCTGGGCCTGCGCCGACGCGTCGAGCGACGAGAGCGGCTCATCAAGCACGAGCACCGAGGGATCCGCGGCCAGCGCGCGAGCGATCGCGATGCGCTGGCGCTGCCCTCCCGAGAACTCGTGCGGATATCGCGCGGCGGCCGAGGCGGGCAGGCCGACGCGCTCGAGGAGCTCCTGCGCCCGGCGCGGACGCTCGTCGCGGCCGGCAAGGCCGAGGATCGCAAGCGCGTCCGCGATCTGGCGCCCGATCCTGCGCCTTGGATTGAGCGACGCGTACGGATTCTGGAAGACCATCTGCAGGCGGGCCGCGTCCCGGCTGCGCGCGCTCCGGTCGAGCGGCGGGAGCTCGCGTCCCTCGAACACGATCGTCCCGCCGGCCGGCCGGATCAGCCCGACGGCCGCGCGTGCGAGCGTCGACTTGCCGCAGCCGCTCTCGCCGACCAACCCCACGATCTCGCCGCGGTCGACGGAGAGGCTCGCGTCCACGACGGCCCGCACCGGTTCACCACCGCGCCGCTCGTATGCGACCTCGAGGTCGCGGATCTCGAGCGCGCTCATCCCGCGAAGGGGTCGACGGGACAGGCGAGGCCGCGCTCGCCGATGCGGCGGAGCTCCGGCACCTCGGTGCGGCAGGTCTCGACGGCATATGCGCAACGGGGATGGAAGACGCAGCCGCTCGGAAGGCTGCCGGGCTGTGCGGGCGGTCCGGGAATCCCTCGCAGCGGCGCGCCGCGCGCCGTCTCGGGGTGCGGCAGCGCGTCGAGAAGCGCGCGCGTGTAGGGGTGGCGTGGCGCCGCGAGGAGCGTCTCGGCAGGGCCGTTCTCGACGATGCGACCGCCGTAGAAGATCGCGAGGTCGTCCGCGAGCGCGGACATCACCCCGAGGTCGTGGGTGATCAGGATCACCGAGAGCGAGCGATCGCGGCGGAGGCGATCGATCAGGCGCAGGATGCCCGCCTGGACGGTGACGTCGAGGGCGGTCGTCGGCTCGTCCGCGATGAGCAGTCGCGGCTCGCACATGAGCGCGCCCGCAATCGCGATCCGCTGCCGCATTCCGCCCGAGAACTCGTGCGGGTACCGCGCGAACGCGGTCTCCGGATCGGGGATGCGCACCTCGTCGAGCAGCGCGAGCGCCCGTGCGCGGGCCTCCGCGCTGCTCGTGCCGTAGTGGTGGCGGAGATGCTCGGTCAGCTGGCGTCCGATCGAGAGCATCGGGTGGAACGACGTGAGCGGATCCTGGAAGACGAGGCCGATCTCGCGCCCGCAGACCTGTCGGAGCTTCCCGGCCGGCATGGAGACGAGGTCGTTCCCCTCGAAGCGCGCCGTCCCAGTCACGCTCGTGCCCTTGGGGAGAAGCCCCATCAGGGCGAGCACCGAGACCGTCTTGCCGCTCCCGCTCTCGCCGGCGATACCAAAGATCCGGCCCTCGTCGACCTCGTACGAGACGCCGTCGACGATCTGCAGCGGTGCGTCGTCGGTCGCGACCCGGACGCGAAGCCCCTCGACATTCAGCAGGGTCACGCGACCCCCTGGTGCTTGCTGCGCGAGACCCCCCGCGGGTCCAGCCGGTCGCGCAGGCTGTCGCCGAGGAAGTTGAACGCCATCACGGCGGTGAAGATCGCGAGCCCCGGGAACGTTCCCATCCACCAGTACTGGAAGTACTGCGTTCCGACCGAGACCATCGAGCCCCACTCCGGGTCGGGCGGCTGTGCGCCGAGCCCGAGAAACGAGAGTCCCGCGAGGAGCAGGATCGCGTTGGCGAGATCGAGCGTCGCCAGTACGACGACCGGGCCTGCGAGGTTCGGCAGGACGTCGTGGAGCAATGTCCGCCTGGACGACGAGCCGAGCAGCCGCGACGCGTGGACGAACTCCGCGTCGCCCAGCGAGAGAACGAGGCCTCGCACCACGCGGGCGTACGTCGGCCACGCGACGATCACGATCGCGAGCACCGCATTGCGGATGTTCGGCCCCAGCGAGGCCGTCACCACCATCGCGAGGATGATCGCCGGGAACGCGAAGACGAGGTCTGTCGTCCGCATCACGACGGGGTCGACCCACGAGCGGAAGTACCCCGCGAGCGCGCCGAGGACGCCGCCGAGGGCCGTCGCGAGCGCGACGAGCAAGAGGGCGAGGGGGAGCGACAGCCGGGCGCCGTAGATCACGCGGCTGAGCACGTCCCGGCCGAGCTCGTCCGTGCCGAACAGGTGCTCACGCGAGGGCGCCTGCGTGAGCGGAAAGTCCTGGGCCAGCGGGTCGTACGGCGCGATCAGCGGGGCGAAGATCGCGACGAGCAGCCACCCGATCGCGATCACGGCGCCGACGACGGCCAGCGGTTGCGAGAAGAGGCCCTTCGTCCATCGGCGCCGGACGACGACCTCCTCCGGGATGACTGCTGGCGCCGAGCTCATGTGAGGCGCAGGCGCGGGTCGATCACGCCGTAGAGGACGTCGACGACGAAGTTCACCGTCACGTAGACGACGGCGACGAAGAGGCTGACGCCCATGATCGCGGGCAGGTCGAGCTCGATCGAGGCCTGATAGGCGTACTGGCCGATGCCCGGCCAGGCGAAGATGTTTTCGACGAGGACCGCCCCGGTGAGGACGTTCGCGAAGACGAGCCCGAGCACTGTGACCACGCTCGGCAACGCTGCGCGGAGGACGTGGCGGATGACGACGACCCGCTCCGGGAGTCCCTTCGCGCGGGCCGCGCGGACGTAGTCGTCGTTGATCACCTCGAGGATCGCCGAACGCGTGTACCGCATGATCAGGCTCACGTTGAAGGCTGCGAGGACGAGCGCCGGGAGGATCAGGTGGTGGAGGGCGTCCCACGCGAGCGACCACTGGCCGTGGAGCACCGCGTCGAATGTGTAGAGCCCGGTGATCTCGCCCGGCGGCGTCGTGCCCGGGTCGAGCCTGCCCCCGCCCGGAAACCAGTCGAGCCGGAAGAAGAAGACGTACAGCGCGAGGAGCGCCAGCCAGAACGTCGGCATCGAGATGCCCGCGAGCGAGACGACGCGCAGCGCGTGGTCGGAGGCGCGGTTCTGCCGGATCGCGGCGATGACGCCGAGCGGAACACCGACGACGATCGCGAACGCGATCGAGAGGAAGGCGAGCTCCATCGTCGCGGGGATCGCGTGCTGCAGGTCGGTGAGCACCGGCTGGTGCGAGAGCTGCGAGACGCCAAGGTCGCCGTGGAGGAGGTTCCAGAGGTACGTCAGGTATTGCACCGGCAGCGGCCTGTCCATGCCCCAGTGCGCGTGGTACGCGGCCACCGCCTCCGGGTCGGCCGAGGTGACCGGGCCGAGCGCCGACAGCGCAGGGTCGCCCGGCACGAGCTGCGTCAGGACGAACGCGACGAACGTGATCCCCAGCGCGAGGACCACGAGGGCGACGAGCCGCCGACCGAGGAACCGGAAGAAAGGCCAGGACACCCGCGAGCGCGGGCGCCCTGGCTCGGTCCCTGCTGCGTTACCTCGTGCCAACCGCCCGCACGTCGAGCGGCCAGATGACGCCGAGGACGGCGTTCGTGAGGTTGCCGCTCGACACGATCGCCTGCGCCGGCTGGAACAGCGGGAAGAAGGGCGCCCGCTGGTTCATGCTCCGGCCGATCTGCCGGAAGCGGGAGGCCCGCACCGTGTCGCTCACGGTCCGCTGGGCCTGCTTCGCGAGCGCGGCCAGCTTCGGGTCCTTGGCGGCGGCCCAGTTCACGCGGTTTGCGGCGAGGCCGCCCGGCGTGAAGACAAGGTAGTCGTTCGGATCCGGGTAGTCCGGGCCCCAGTACGACTGGCTCATCGGGTGCTTGCCGGCCGCGTACGTCTCGAGGAACGAGTTGACGGGCTTCCCGACGAGATCGACCTGGATCCCGACCTCGGCGAGGTTGGACTTGGTCTTCTGCGCGAGCGTCGCGAACGAGATGCCGTTGATCGTGAGCTCGGACGGGTAGTACATCGTGATCTTCGGGTTCGTGATCCCCGACGCCTTGACCTCGGCGCGGGCCTTCGGGAGGTTCCGCTTGATCCGCGCGCTGGGCGGCAGGTGCCCGAGGAACGTGGTCGGGATCATCCCGGGCGCCTGCACCGCGCCCGGCCCCGAGAGCTTCACGAACGACGGGTAGTCGAGCGCGTAGCGGATCGCCGTCTGGATATGCGGATTGGCCGCCACCGCCGAGATCTTCGGGTCGGTGTTGATGTCGATGTTGAACAGGTTGGCGGAGGCATTCGTGATCACCTTGAGGTTGCTCTTCCCGCGGAGGGTCGACGCCTGCTGCGCCGAGAGGTCGAGTGCAACCTCGTTCGAGCCCCGCTGGACGTTGAGGAGCTGCGTCGCGGCCGGGAGGTTCCGGATCACGACGGTCTCGAACGTCGGCTTCGGGCCCCAGAAGCCCGGGTTCGCCTCGAGCACGATCTCCGTCTTGTTGTTGTAGCTCTTGAGCACGTACGGCCCCGAGCCCGCCGAGTGGCCGAGAAGGTACGCCTCCGCCTTGTCGGACTTGTCCGCGCCCGGCGCGTCCGTGCCGCCGTTCGCCTTCACGACCTTCGAATTAACGATCCCGAGCGACGGGTTGGGGACAATGCGCAGGAGCGCCGGGTTCGGTGTGGAGGACCGGAGGACGACCGTGTACTTCGTCGGCGCCGAGACCTTCACGCCCGCGAGCAGGAAGGAAGGCGAGGCCTTCAGGTTGATCACGCGGTTGAAGGAGAACACGACGTCGGCAGCGGTCAGCGGCGTGCCATCCGAGAACTTGACGTCGCGCCGGAGCGTGAACGTGAAGGTCTTCGCGTCCTTCGAGACCTTCCACGACCGGGCAAGCCACGGGAGCGGCGTCGTCGACTGGCCGCGGAACGTGAGGAGGGTGTCGTACATGCCCTTCACCGCGATCTGCGAGGTCGGCTCGAACATCCGCTGGGGATCGATCGTCTGGACGACGAACGACGTGTCGACGACGAGGGTGCCCTCGGCCTTCGCCTTGCTGTCGGCAGCAGGGGCGGTCGACGCGACGATTGCGCCGACGGCGAGAACGACTGCGACGAGCGCGGCCGGGAGGGCCAGGCGTGGGACGCGTGCCGTCCTATGCATGCGATTCCTCCTTGGAGATGGACACGGTACGGGTCAGACGATCTGGAGCTCGGGGGCAAGGAAGCCGCTCGCGAAACGGTCGAGCGCGAACGCGTCGAGCGCCGGGTCGCGGCGCCCGGTGAGGAGCGCCTCGGCCACGATCCGACCGACGGCCGGTGCGATCATGAAGCCGTGGCCGCTGAAGCCGGCGGTGACCCAGAGGCCTTTCTCGACCGGGGCGATCACCGGCTGGTGGTCGGGCGTGAGATCGTAGAAACCCTCCACGACGAGCGGGTACGTGACGTACTCGAGGACGGGCAAGTACCGGCGGACGCTCTCCTTCACGTGCGCCCGCCAGGCTGCGGCATCCTCGTCGGGATCGCCGATTGCGGCGAGGTCGCTCGCGAGGACGCGGCCGTTCCGCAGGTGCTTCGCCGCGAAGTGACGCTCGGCCGAGACGATCAGCGGCTCGAGCAGCCGATCGGAGATCGGGTCGCTCATCAGGAGGTACCGCGCCTCTTTCTCGATGGGAAGCTCGATCCCGACAGTCCCGAGGAGCGAGGAGGCGTCGTATCCGGCGGCGACGACCACTGCGTCCGCCTCGAACGCCTCGGCGCCCTCCCGTTCGAGCGCCCACCCGTCGGGGCGCTCGGCGAGTCGGGCGACCGTCGAGCGCTCGAGCTCGACGCCATGGCGCCAACACGCCTCGGCGAACGCCTCGACGACTGCCTGTGGCTGGTCGAAGTACCCGTCCTCCGCGCAGAACGCGGCCGCCGTGACGTCGGAGACGTCGATCCCCGGCACCAGCCCGACGAGGTCGTCGGGGTCGAGGAGCTCCGACGCGATGCCGAGCTCGTTCTGCAGAGCGACGTCGGCGGCGAGCCGCTCCCGCCGCTCCGGGGAGTGCGCGAGGAAGACATAGCCGCACGCCTCGAGGACGGGCCGGGTGCGCGCGTCGAGACGTTCCGCGACATCGCGGTAGAAGCCGAGCGACTCGCGTGCGAGGAGGCAGTTGACGCGCGTGCTCCACTG
>CAWCCO010000005.1:0-37763 GCA_963794115.1 uncultured Actinomycetes bacterium
TCGGCGGCATCACGTGCGCCGAGTCGCCCGCAAGGAACACGCGGCCGTCACGGAACCGCTCTGCGTACTCCGCGGAGGCCGACCAGCGCTGGACGTTCTCGATCTCGACGGGGATCTCCGGGTCGCCCAGCGCCTCGCGGACGTAGCCCACGCAGGTCGCTTCGCTCATGTCCTCGCCGATCCGGACCGACCGCGTCCCGTCCTCGTCGGAGGTCGAGTTGACGACGAGGAACCCCGCCTGCAGGTCGATCGAGAAGCGGAAGAACCCCTGGAGGCGGGGCCCGAAAACGTAGATCACGCTGAGGTTGCGGTCGCCCATCAGTCGGCTGACGTCGGCCTTGAAGTAGATCGTGATGCTGTCCGAAAAGCTCCCGTGACCGAGCTGCCGGATACCGAGCCGCTCACGGATCGGGCTGTGCGCGCCGTCGGCCGCGACGAGATACCTCGCGCGAACCGTGCGCTCCTCGCCGCCGTCCCGGGAGCGGACGACGACCGACACGCCCTCCGCGTCCTGCTCGACCGAGGTTGCCTCCGACGCGTACTCGATCCGGGCACCCACGCGCCCGGCGGCCGCGAGCAGGACAGGCTCGAGCCCGATCTGCGTGATGAAGACCCTCCGCGACGGGCTGAGGTCCTCGACGCCCTCGTTGATGAACCGGAAGTACCAGTCGAGCTCCTTGCCGCCGAGGCTGTCGACGGAGACGATCGCGCCGTTCTGGACGAACTCCCGCGCCGCGGCCTCCTCGATCTGCTCCTCGAGGCCGACCGCGCGATAGGTCTCCATCGTGCGCTGGTTGACCAGCGCCGCCCGCGGGTGGATCGCCGTGCCGCGATGGCGCTCGAGGACGAGCGAGGGGACCCCGTGATGGCCGAGGAACACCGCGGTCGAGAGGCCGACCAGGCTCCCGCCGACGATCAGGACCGGAACGTCTTCGTGGCCCATCTCTACCTCCATCACGATTGAACGGCGGGCGCCCGGCGCCCGGCGTAGTCCGCGAACGCCTCGAGCGACGCCGGGTCGACGAGGGCATCGCGCGCGGCCACGTCCGACACCTTCGCACCCGTGAGGATCCGCTTCACGGGCACCTCGAGCTTCTTCCCGGTCATCGTGCGGGGGATCGCGGGCACCGCCACGATCGTGTCCGGGGCGTGGCGGGGGGAGAGCGCGTTCCGGAGGGCGTCCGCGATCCGCTTCCGGAGCACGGCGTCGAGCTCGACGCCCGGGCGGAGCACGACGAAGAGCAGCAGCTCGTCGTCGTCCTCGAGGTGCACGATGAGGCTGTCGAGCACCTCGTCGATCTCCTCGACGACCGAGTAGATCTCGCTCGAGCCGAGCCGCACGCCGCCGCGGTTCAGGGTCGCGTCCGAGCGGCCCGTGATGATCGCGGTGCCGCGGTCGGTGAGCAGCACCCAGTCCCCGAAGCGCCACACGCCCGGGTAGGTCTCGAAGTACGCCTGCCGGTAGCGCGAGCCGTCCGGGTCGTTCCAGAAGGCGACCGGCATCGAGGGCATCGGCTGCTTGATCACGAGCTCCCCGAGCTCCCCGACGACGGGCGTGCCGTCCGGGGCGAAGGCGTCCACGTCGGCGCCCGGCATCCGCGTCGACATCTCCCCGGCATAGACGGGACAGAGCGGCATGCCCTGCACGATCCCCGTGCAGACGTCGGTGCCGCCGCTCCCGACGTTGACGACGACATCCGGCCCGAACTGCTCGTAGAGCCACTCGTACCCCTCGAGCGGGAGCGGCGAGCCTGCCTCGCACACCATGCGGACCGAGGAGAGGTCGAACAGCCGGCCGGGCTCGAGGCCCTCCTTGCGGCACGCCATCGTGAACGCCGGGCTCAACCCGAAGAACGTCGGTCGCGTCTCCTCGAGCACCCGCCACTGGAACGAGCTGTCGGGGTAGGCAGGGTTGCCGTCGATCATCACGATCGACGCCCGGAGGAGGAGCACCGAGACGAGCGCGTTCCACATCATCCACGCGGTCGTGGTGAACCACTGGAGGCGATCGCCCGGGTGGAGATCCCAGCTGAAGCCGTGGTTCTTCAGGTGCTCGAGCAGGATCCCGCCGTGGCAGTGGACGATCGCCTTCGGCAGGCCGGTCGTCCCCGACGAGAACAGCACGCAGAGCGGGTGGTCGAACGGGAGCGGGTCGAACGCGAGCTCCGCCTGCTCGGAGAGCAGGTCGCTCCAGGAGACCGTGTCCGGAAGCACGTCGTCGTCCCCGCCGCCGTACGGGACGTGCACGACGGCGTCGAGGCTCGCGAGCTTGCTCCGCACCTCCGCCACCTGCTCGCGGCGGTCGACGTGTTTCTCGCCGTACCGGTAGCCGGCGACGGCCAGGATCACCTTCGGCTCGAGCTGCCCGAGGCGGTCGAGCACGCTGCGCACGCCGAACTCCGGCGGGCACGTCGCCCAGGTCGCGCCGAGGCTCGCCGTCGCGAGAAAGCCGACGAGGGTCTCCGGGATGTTCGGGAGGTAGGCAACGACCCGGTCGCCGCGGCCGACGCCGAGCCGCTGCAGGCCGGCGCGGGCGCGCGCAACCTGGTCGCGCAGGTCGCCGAAGGTCAGCTCGATCGTCGGGCGCGTCTGCGAGTACGCGACGACCGCGCTCCTGTCGACGTCCTCGTCGCGCCCGACCATGTGCTCGGCGAAGTTCAGCCGGGCGCCGGGGAACCATTCGGCTCCCGGCATCTCCCGCGAGCCGAGCACCCGCTCGTACGGCGCGTGCGAACGGACCTCGAAGAACTGCCACACCGACGACCAGAACCCCTCGAGATCGGAGACCGACCACCGCCAGAGGTCGTCGTACCCGGCGAACGAGAGCCCACGCTCCCGCTCGAGCCAGCCGAGGTAGCGACCGATCACGAAGCGCTCGCGCGCGTCGGGCGGCGGGGACCAGAGGACGTCGCCCTGCGCGATGGGCTGTCCGGTCGAGGGGCTCATGCCTGGACGAGGGAGCCGCCGTCGACGACGAGCGCGGACCCTGTGATGAAGCTCGACGCCGGCGAGGCCAGGAGCAGGACGACGCCCTTGAGCTCGTCCGGGTGCGCCATGCGCCCGAGCGGGATCAGGGTCTCCCACTGTTGCTGGAGCTCCTCGGTTGGGTGCTCGGTGACGCCGCCGCCGATCAGCGTCCCGTAGAACGGCCCCGGGCAGATCGCGTTGACGAGGATCCCGTGGGGCGCCAGCTCGAGCGCCGCGGCGCGGACGAGGTGGATCACCGCAGCCTTGCTCGCGTGGTAGCCGTAGCAGGCCATCGGCTCGATCCGGAGGCCGGCGTTCGACGCCGTGACGACGATGCGGCCCGAGCGCTGCGTTTTCATGACGCGCGCGGCGCTCCGCATGGTGTGCATGACGCCGGTGAGGTTCACGCCGAGGACATGATCCCAGTCCGAGCGCTCGATCGTGTCGAGCGTCTGCCCGCCGTCGGAGCGAAACCCCGGCACGGCCGCGAGGCCTGCATTCGCGAAGACCGTGTCCACGCCGCCGTGCTCGGTGACGACGTCGTCGAGCAGAGACTGCACCGCGTCCTCGTCGGCGACGTCCACGACGGACGCCCCAGCGTCGAGGCCGCGTGCGCGCAGCGCGTCGGTGCTGGCCGTGAGCCGCCGTTCGTCGACGTCGGCGAGCGTGACCCGCGCGCCGCACTCCGCGAGCACCTCCGCCATCGCGAAGCCGAGCCCGCTCGCCGCGCCAGTGACCACGACCCGCGAGCCCGTCACGTCGAAGACCCTTTCCTGGACGCTCGTCATGGGACGAGGACGGCCCTGCCCGTCACCTCGCCCTCGCGGAGCTTGTCGAGCACGTCGTTGACCTCCTCGAGGCGATGTGTCTCGCTCCGCAGCGTCACCTCGCCGCGCGCATGGAGCTGGAGCAGCTCCCACAGGTCGACCCAGTTCCCAACGAGGTTGCCGACGAGTGACGTCCCATTTGCGACGAAGCCCACGGACGGGTGCGTGACCGTGCCGCCGTAGCCGACGACCGAGTAGACGCCTTGCCGCGCGAGCATCCCGAGCGCGGCGGCGTGGGTCTCGTCGGTGCCGACGAAGTCGATGACGACGTCGGCGCCCACGCCATCCGTCAGCTCGCGTACGGCACCCGCGACGTCATCCTCTTCGCCGAGCACCTCATCGGCGCCCAGCTCGTGCGCAAGCGCGCGGCGGCGCTCGTCGGTGTCGATCGCGACGACCCGGGAGGCGCCGAGCACGCGGACGAGCTGCAGGCCGATGTGCCCGACCCCGCCGACGCCGATCACCGCTGCGGTGCTTCCCGGCTCGAGCCGCGGGACGAGCTTCTTGACCGCGTGGTAGGCGGTGATGCCCGCGTCGGAATGCGGAGCGACCGCCGCGGGCTCGACGCCGTCCGGCAGGTGGACGATCGACCGCTCGTCGGCCAGGACGAAGTCGGCGAAGCCGCCGTCGCGCGTGAGCCCGGTGAACTGGTGCCGCACGCAGAAGACGTCCTGGCCGCGCCGGCACGGGACGCAGAGCCCGCAGCTCCACGCCGGGTAGAGGAGCACCGCGTCGCCCACCGCGGTCGTCGTGACGTCGTCTCCGACGGCATGTACCCAGCCGGCGTTCTCGTGGCCGAGCACGACCGGGGTCGTCAGCCCCGCAGGCTCCATCAGCCCGTCGATCGCGTGGAGGTCGGTCGCGCAGACGCCGGCGCCGCCGATCCTGACGACGACGCTCCGCGACCCGGTCGGCTCGGGCTCGGGCCGCTCGACGAGCTCGAGCGGGCGGTGGTACTCGCGCAGGAGCGCAGCCTTCATGCCGCCCTCGCGCCGAGGTACCCGTGCGCATCGGCGTCGAGATGCTCGGCGAGCCTCGTCGCCAGGGCCATGATCGTGAGGGACGGGTTCACGGAGAGTGTCCGCGGCACGAGCGACCCGTCGCCGACGAAGAGGCGCCTGACCTCGTGCGACTCGCCGTTCCGATCGACGACCGAGCGCGCCGGGTCGTCGCCCATCCGGCACGACCCCTGCGCATGCGTCGACGTCAGCCCCGTCCAGCAGACCTGCCGCGCACCCGCGGCCTCGAGCACCATCCGGCTGAACTGCAGCGCGGCGTCGACGCGCTCCCGCTCGCCCGGCTGGAGATCGACCGCGATCCGCTCCGCGCCGTCGTCGGCGAGCGAGACCGACGAGTTGTTGTCGTCGTTCGCCATCGCGAGGAACCCGATCCAGTGCCGGAACTGCCGTACCGCCTCGACGAGGCGTGGGCCCCAGAACGGGCCCTCGTCGTCTCCGATCGTCGTCGCGAACGCGATCGGGTCCTGGATCGTCGACGCCTCGATCACGAAGCCGCCGTCCTCGTCGTGCTGGTGCTTCAGGCAGTGCGCGGAGATCGGGTAGACCATGTGCGCGTCCTGCGGCTCGTCGAAGAGCCCGTAGACGAGCCGTACGGGGTGGAGGCCGAGATGACGCCCGATCACCGGGTTCTCCAGGCCAGAGCGGAGCAGGAGCTGCGGGGTGTTCACCGCTCCTGCGGCGACGACGACTGCACCTGCGCGCACCGTTTGCCGCTCGCCTGCGTCGTCGACGAGCTCGACGCCCGTTGCCTCGCCGCCCTCGACGAGGACGCGCTCGACCGTCGTTTTCGCGCGCAGCTCGAGGATCCCGCGCGCGAGCGCGTCGGCGATGTACGTGTTCATCGTGGACTTGCCGGCGTTCGACGCGCAGCCCTGGATGCAGGACCCGCAGCTCGCGCAGTTCGGGTCGGTGTACGCGTTGACGGGCTCCAGCTCGGCCCCGAGGGAGCGGAAGCCCGGAACGACGGTGTGCACGCTCTGCTCCCAGTCCGCGCGCCGGCGGACGCCCAGCACCCGCTCGACGCGGTCGTAGTACGGCTCGAGGTCGGAGACGGCGAACGGCGTGCTGCCGTCGCTCGTCAGCCCGCTCGCCGGATGCCACTTCGCGACGTCGTGCTCGTTCGCGCGGAACGCGACCTTCGTGTTGATCGTGGTGGTGCCGCCGACGCAGCGGCCCGCGAGGAACGTGACGAGCTCGCCGTTCGGAAGCGGCGCGAAGCGGAGCGGCCAGAAGAGGTCGTGCGCCGCCTTCGCCTCGAAGCGCGTGAAGTCGTGCCCGCGCAGGTGGGGCCCGCACTCGACGAGCAGCACGTCGCGGCCCCGCTCCGCGAGCTCGCCCGCGATCACCCCGCCGCCTGCTCCTGAGCCGACGACGACCACGTCGTACGCGGCCTTCACGCGATCCCCAGCCACGACCAGTCCTTCGCGAGGCGCGTCGCGAGCGGCGAGTTGAAGTCGATCTCCGTCCATGCGCCGGGCCCGTCCCTCCCCGGCGCGACGAAGTCGGAGTAGTAGGCCTCGATCGCCAGCGCCCGCACGAAGCCGAACTCCGGGGTCTGCGCCTGTTCGGCCAGCGCCTCGGCGCCGTGCGCCGCCGCCGGCGCGAGCGCGTCGATCGAGGCGAGCGCGCCGTCGCGGACCGGGGGCGGCATCCCGGCGATCAGGGCGTCGACGTAGACGACCGGCCCGACCCGCTCCGAGCCGGGGACCATCAGCTCACAGAGCGCCTCGACGGCGGCCGCCCGCTGCTCGTCGAGCGCACGGAGCCCGATCACGCCCCCTCCAGGCGGATCATCGCCTTCATGACCTCGGCAGGATGACGGATCGCGTAGTCGATCGCCATCGGCGTCTCGTCGAGGGAGAACTCGTGCGTAACGAGCTCGGCGAGCGCATCCCGGCGCCGTGCGACGAGCGAGGCGGCCTCGGCGAACTCCTCGCCGTTGCAGCAGCTCACCCCGAGCACGTCGATCTCGCGGAAGGCGAGATCGCCGACGCGGAGAGGGGCGTCGTGTGCGGAGAGGCCGACCACGAGGACACGGCCGGCCTGCGAGACGAGCTGGACGGCCGTCTGGACGAGCTCCGGCACGCCCGTCGCCTCGAAGACGACCTCGGGCCCCTCCTCGCCGGACCATTCGCGGCCCGCGGCGACGAGGTCGTCGTCCGCCCCCAGCGCGAGGAGCTCTGCGCCGACCGCCTTGCCGTGCTCCACCCGGCTCGCGACGCGGTCGACCAGCAGCACGGACGCGCCGCGGTCGAGCGCGGCCGTCGCGATCGCCTGGCCGACCGGGCCGGCGCCGAGGACGACCGCCTTCTCGCCTGCCGCGAGCCGCGCACGGACGACCGCCCGGATCGCGATCGAGACCGGTTCGATCAGCGCGGAGGCGGCCGGGTCGAGCTCGCCGACGAGGAACACCTGGTCGGCGGGCACCCGGACGCGCTCCTGCAGGGCGCCGTCGCGGTGGATGCCGACGAGGCTGATGTTCGAGCACACGTTGCGCCTGCCGATGCGGCACGGGTAGCAGTGCCCGCAAGCGGTCACGGGCCAGACGGCGACCCGCTCGCCGGCACGCAGGCCGGCCGGGCAGCTCGGGCCGACGGCCTCGAGCACGCCGGCGAACTCGTGGCCCTGCACGCGTGGGTACGGGTCGGTCCCGACGGCGTCGCCGAGATGACCGAGGAAGTAGTGGAAGTCGGAGCCGCAGAGCCCGACCGCCTCCGGGCGGACCAGCACCTCGCCGTCCTCCGGCTCGCCCGCGTCCGGCACGTCGGTGACGTGCATCGCTCCGGGCGCCTCGGTGACCGCGGCTTTCATCCTGCGTCGTCCCCGGGAAGGTCCGACTCGCGGCGGAGGTAGGCGCTGTGCAGGAGCTCGGGACGGCTCTTGAGCTCCGCCGCAGTGCCGTGGTAGCGGATCCGGCCCCCCTCGATCACGTAGGCCGTCGTCGCCAGCCCGAGCGCGACGTGCGCGAACTGTTCGATCAGCAGCACCGCGACCCCGCTCTCGGCAACGGATGCGAGGATCGGGACGAGGCGCTGGACGATGACGGGTGCGAGGCCGAGCGACAGCTCGTCGACGAGCATCACCTTCGGATGCGAGACGAGGGCCTGGGCGAGCACGACCATCTGCTGCTCGCCGCCCGAGAGCGTGCGTGCGGACGCCTTCCAGCGGCGCTCGAGCGACGGGAACAGCTCGAGCGCGTAGTCGATCCCCTCACGAGCCTGCGACCGTCCGAGCGAGTACGTGGCGACCCGGAGGTTGTCCTCGACCGAGAGCTCGCCCAGGAGGCGCCGTCCCTCCGGCACGATCGCGACACCCGCCGCCCGAATCGCTTCGGGGCGTCGCCGCGTGATGTCCTGCTCGCCGACGAGCACGCGTCCGGCGGTGGGGCGGAGGACGCCGCCGACCGCGAGCACGAGCGACGACTTGCCCGCGCCATTGGGGCCGAGCAGCGCGGTGATCGCCTTGCCCGGGATCTCGAGCGAGACGTCGCGGATGACCGGACGGCCGCGCGAGACGGAGAGCCCCTCGAGCCTCAGGGCAAGCGGGGCGTCCGGCCGGGGTGCGTCGGCCGTCCCGCTCATTCGTCCTCCGTGGCGTCGAGGGGCGCCACGTCCTCCTCGGTGCCGAGATACGCCTTGATCACCTGCTCGTCCCGGAGCACCTCCTCGGTCGGGCCGAGCGCGATCAGCTTGCCGAAGTCGAGCACCGCCGTCGTCGCGCAGCAGCGGGAGACGAGGCTCATGTCGTGGTCGACGAGGATCGTCAGCGCGCCGAAGGCGTCGGGGATCTTCCGGATCACCTGCGAGAGGTGCACCGTCTCCTCGTCCGGCAGGCCCGCGGCCGGCTCGTCCAGCAGGACGAGCCGCGGCTCGCCGACGACGGCCCGGGCCAGCTCGACCAACCGTCGCTCCCGCGCGTTCAGGACGCCGACCCTCGTCTTCGGGGCGATGGTCAGCCCGACGAAGTCGAGGGCGGTGAGCACGTCCGACCGGCGCGAGGAGCGCTTCGCCCCGGAGTGCTCGTGGATCATCGCGACGTTGTCGTAGACGGAGAGCTGCTCGATCGCCATCTCGGTCTGGAACGTGCGGCGGAGGCCCCACCGCGCGCGGCGGAAGTCGGCCATCTTCAGGAGATCCTGGTCGAACGCCGTGATCGTCCCGGCCACCGGCTTGACGAACCCGCTCAGGACGTTGAAGAACGTCGTCTTGCCTGCACCGTTCGGCCCGATCAGGCCGCAGGTGCCGACCGGGAACACGAGGCTCATGTCGTCGATCGGCGTGATCCCGGAGAAGCGGACCGTGAGCCCGGAGACGTCGATCACGGGCGCTCGCCCTTCGGTCGGCGAAGCGACCGGATCCCGCGCAGCACGAACCGGCCGAGGTTCGCCAGGTCCCGCGGGAACTGCTGAGCGAGCCCGCCCGGCGCCGTCAGCAGCACCTGCAGCAGGCCGACCCCGAAGATGATCAGGAGGAAGTTCGTGTCGATGCCCCATTCGGCCTGGAAGAGGAATGGGAGCACCTGGTTGAAGACCGCGGCGACGAGCGCGCCCCAGAGGCTGAAGACGCCTCCGATCAGCGCGGTCGCCGCGAGGGTCAGCGAGTCCTGCGTCCTGAACGTGATCACGCGCGGGACGCCCACCTGCGAGGCGAACAGACAGCCCGCGACCCCGGTCATGAACGACGCGAGTGCGAACGCCCACATCTTGTAGAACGTGATGTTCACGCCCGCCGCGAGCGCTGCCGGCTCGCTCTCGCGGATCGAGGCCCAGGCGCGGCCGGGCTTCGACGCGACGTGGATCAGCGCGAGCAGAAACATGATCGCCGCGACGATCACGATGTAGCGGTAGAAGGAGACGTCTCCCTCCGCGATCGAGGGGCGCCGGACCGGGGGAGTCTCCGTCGTCAGCGCGCCCGTGGCCGATCTCCCCTTGAAGCCGCCGCCGCCGTTCGGGAAGTCGGTGACCGACAGCACGATCGTGGTCGCGCCGGCGAACATCAGCGTGATCAGCGCGAGATAGAGGCCCGAGAGCCGGAGCGACGGCAGACCGACCAGGGTGCCGACCGCGCACGTCAGCGCCCCGGTCGCGAGCAGGAGGATCGGGTACGGCATCCCAGTCCCGTACGCGAGGCGCGCGCCGATCCAGACGCCGACCGAGAGGAGCGCGACCTGGCCGAGCGAGATCATCCCGACGCGGCCGTAGAGGATCCCGAACCCCAGCGCCACGATCGCGTAGATCGCCGTGCTGGAGAACGTCGTGAGCCAGTCGGAGCCGACGAGCGACGGCAGGGGGACGAGCACGAAGACAAGGAGCGCGGCGATCACCACGGCCCGGATCGCGAGCCGCCGCTCGATGCCGAACGGCGCGCGGGCGTCGGCCTCGGAGCTCGTTGCGGGCGCCGTGCTCACGGCCGCTCCGGCGCCGGCAGAGCCGGCGCCTCCGCTCCTGGGTCGCCTCCGTCCAGCCTACGGCTCATGCCTCAGCTCGCACGCGAGATCGTGACGACCCGATGGCGTGAGAGCACGAGCAGCGCGACGATCGCGAGGACGAAGGGCGCGGCCGCGCGGTACGCCGTCACCGACGCGTAGGGGGTGACCACCGCCTGCGCGAGACCGACCGCCATCCCGCCGAGGAACGTGACCCAGAGCGACTGCAGCCGACCGATCAGCGCGGCCGCGAGCGCCGAGATCACGAGGAATGTGAGCGCCGAGTAGTCGAGTGAGGTGAGGAGGTCGGGGAGGAGAAGCCCGGCCGCGCCGCAGGCGAGCCCGGAGCCGAACCATGCGACCGCCTCGACGCGCCGCACCGGCACGCCGAGCGTGGCCGTGATCTCACGGTCGTTCGCGAGCGCGCGCATCGCGGTGCCGAGGCGCGTGACGCGCAGGAAGATCGTCACCGCGATCGTGATCGCCAGGGCGAGCGCGACCGAGATGATCTGTGTCAGGTTCACGCTCGTGCCCGAGATGAAGTAGTGGTGCTCGGAGCTCGGTAGAGGGAGGAAGCGGGCGAACGCCCCGCCTGCCGGTGCCCGCCAGCCCATCAGCCCGAGCAGGATCAAGGCCAGGGCCAGCGTGCCCATCATCTTCACGAGCGGGTCACGGCGCGCGAACGCGGGGCCGAAGATCACGCCGTAGACGAGGTTGAGGACGCCGCCGAAGAGCACGCAGACGGTGAACGCGAGCCAGTCGGGGCAGCTCGTGTGATTGATCAGCCAGTACGCGATCAGGGCGCCGGCGGCCCCGATCGCGCCGAACGCGAGGTTCAGCACCCCGGTCGCCCGGTACAGCACGACCAGCCCGACGCCCGAGAGCGCGTACACGCCCCCGAACGCCAGGCCGATCACGATGAAGGGCTTGAGGAGCTGCCAGTCGACCCCGAACACGCTCAGCGCGAGCACGTCAAGCATCGAGGCCTCCGGGCACCCTGATCGTCATTGGTCGAGTCGTGGGACTGCTAGTTGCCGATCAGCTTGTACTGCTTCTCCCATTTCCGCGTCTGCGCGATCGCCTTGTCGACCGCCTGGAACTCCGTGCAGCCCTTCTTCACGATGACGTTGCCGTTCTTGTAGTCGACGATGATGTTCGAGTTGTTGGGGATGTGGTACGGCAGCGGGCCGACGTAGTACGGCTTGCAGAGCATGTCCGACCGCTGGTTCTTCAGCTTCCGGACCGCCGCGTTGTAGGACTTCGCGGTGATCGGGCCCTTGATGCTGAGCAGGGCGGCCGTCGCGAACTTCCCGTTCAGGAAGCCCATCTGGGCGAACGCCTGCGGAGCGATGCTCGGGGCGTACTTCTTCAGGATCGAGAACATCAACGCCGAGTCGGGGCCGACCTTCGGGTCGACGTTCGAGAACTCGTTGTCGATCCAGAGGCGTCCGTCGAACGACGGGGAGAACTGGCTCGACATCAGCGTGTTCGCGATCGGTGTCGACGAGCCCCACAGCACCTTCTTCACGAGGCCCTGCTGCTCCGCCGCCTTCATGAACGCCGGGGCCGTGTCCGGGGTGAAGTCGAGCAGGATCGCACCCCCGTCGCCGACGAACTGGTACATCTGGAGCAGCTGCGAGGTCGCGTCGGTGACCGGCAGGTGCGTCGGGTAGACCTTGACCGGGATCCCCGCCTTCTTGGCGACGAGCGCAGGCCCGCCGTCCGCGTAGGCAGAGATCGTGTCCGGCGACGCGATTGCGAGCTTCTTCGCCCCGGCCGCGATCAGCGCCTGCGCCGCACCGACGTTCGAGTAGCGCGGCCCGGCGTTCACCATCGCGTACGACGGGGTGCTGTAGCACTCCGCCTGCACGCCGGCGCCGATCACGATGAAGCCCTTGCTCTTGTAGTACTTCCAGTTCGTTCCGCACTCGGCGAAGCTCGTGTTGCCGACCACGCCGACGACCTTGTCGCTCTCGATCATCTTCCGCGCCAGGGCCTTCTCCTGGTTCGGGTCGAGTGCCTCGGTGTAGAGCTTGTAGCTGATCGGACGACCGTTGATGCCGCCGTTGTCGTTGACGCACGCGAAGTACGCCGCGGCCGTCTTGCCGATCGTCGTGAAGTCGACCCCTGGGATCAGCATGTCGAGGCCGGCAAGCTTGATCGGCGCCCCCGCCGCCTTCTTGCCGTTCCCGAGACCGCAGACGCCCAGCGCCCCCGTCTTCCCCTTGCCGGGGGGCGCTGCGTCCGGGCCTGCGCCCGCCCCCGCGACCGCGATGGCGGACGCCAGCAGCGCAGCGACCCCGCCCACGGTGAGTGCCCTCCGAAACGTCATCCGCATCCTCCTGTTGTGTGGCTCTCGTGGAGCCGTTGGAGTGGCGCCTCCCGATCCGTTCGAGTATGTGGAACGTCGCTCCGCATACCCGACGAGGAATCTTTAGTGCCTGGCGATCCCGATTTCAAGACCGCGACGCCGGAGACGTGCACGGCGCCTCGGTTCGGACGTCTGCAGAGACCAACGGTTAGGGCGGCGGACGTGCAAGGATCGCGCGATGGACGAGGCTGGCGAGCTCGGGGTCGTCGAGGCGTCGCGGCTCCTGGCGCGGCGCTCGCTCTCGGCGGCCGAGCTGACGGATGCGTGCCTCGCACGCATCGCCGAGTGCGACGGCGACCACAGCCACGACGGGGACCCCGGCTCGGTGAACGCCTGGGTGCGCGTGTACGAGGAGGACGCGCGGGCCGCGGCGGCGGCCGCCGATGCCAGGCTCGCGAAGGGAGACGCACCGCCGCTCTGCGGGATCCCGGTCGGGTTGAAGGACCTCTACGCGGTCGCCGGGAAGCCGCTCACCGCGTCGAGCCGGGTGCTCGACGAGGTCCCCGGGCGGGACTGCGACGCCTGGACGAGCCTGCGGGCCGCCGGGATGGTGCTGCTCGGCCATCTACACACCCACGAGTTCGCCTGCGGTGGGACCACCGACCAGGTCGGCAACCCGTGGTCGCTCGAGCGCTCGGCAGGCGGCTCGAGCGGTGGCTCCGGCGCGGCGCTCGCGTCGCGCCAGGTGCCTGCGGCGACTGGCACCGACACGGCCGGCTCCCTCCGGATCCCGTCGGCGGAGTGCGGGACGTCGACCGTCAAGCCGACCCGAGGCCTGCTCTCCATCCGGGGGATCGTGCCGCTGGCGCCGAGCTTCGACCACCCAGGCCCGATGGCCCGCACGGTGGGCGACTGCGAGCCTCTCCTGGCCGCGCTGGCGGGCGTCGAGCCTCCACGCGAGCGCCGCCCGCTGCGCCGCTACGCCGTGTCTCCGCGCATCGCCGACCTCGACCCCGACGTGGCCGACGGCCTGGAACGGGCGCTCGCGGCGCTCCCGGGCGAACGCGTGGAGCCGCCACCGTCCACCGCCCGGCTCGATGTGCTGGACGACTTCTTCGACCTCGTGCTCACGGAGATGCTGGCCCACCACCGTCGGTTCGACGGCGTGCGCGACCAGTACCGCTTCTCGAACCGCGCACGTCTCGAGCACGCCGAGCGACGCGCGATGACCGCCGAGGAATACGTCGCCCTCCAGGCGGGTCGCGCGGAGGACACCCACGCCTGGTGCGACTGGCTGGCCGAGCACCGGATCGACGCGGTGGTGGAGCCCACGATCCCGATCGTCGCCCCCCTGCGCGGCAGCGGCTACGACGAGCCCTTCGGTGACATCGCCGACCTGTCACTGACCCACTACTGGGACTGGACCGGGTTCCCCGTCGTCGCGCTCCCGGCCGGAGTGGGCGCGCGGAGCGGTCTGCCGACGAGCGTCTCGCTCGTCGGCGCTCCGGGCGCCGACTGGGACGTGCTCGCCTGGGGAACGGCGCTCCAGGCCGAACTCGGTACGGTCGCTCCGTGATCGACGTCGCCGCCGTCACCGCGATCGACGTGCACGTGCACACCGAGCGCACGCGGGGGGGCCACGACCCGGTGCCGGCGCAGCTGCGCGAGGCGGCGGCACGCTATTTCGGGAGCGACCACCCGCTGCCCACGATCGACGACGTCGCGGCCTACTACCGCGAGCGGAGCCTCGCGGCGGTCGTCTTCACCGTCGACTGGGAGTCGCGCAGCGGGATCCCGCCGATTCCCAACGAGGAGATCGCCGAGGGCGCCGCGGCGAACGCCGACGTGCTGATCCCGTTTGCGAGCGTCGATCCGGCCCGCCCGGATGCGGTCGAACGAGCGCGTCGCCTGATCGCCGACCACGGGGTCAAGGGGTTCAAGTTCCACCCCAACCTGCAGGCGTTCTTCCCCAACGACCGCAGCGCCTACCCACTGTACGAGATGATCGCCGAGGCGGGGCTGCCGGCGCTCTTCCACTCGGGGCACAGCGGCATCGGGACGGGCGTCCCCGGCGGGGGCGGCTTCCGCCTGAAGTACTCGAACCCGATGTGCCTCGACGACGTCGCAGCCGACTTCCCCGAGCTGCAGATCGTGCTGGCGCACCCCTCCTTCCCCTGGCAGGACGAGGCGATCTCGGTGTGCCTGCACAAGCAGAACGTCTGGATCGACCTCTCGGGCTGGTCGCCGAAGTACTTCCCACCGCAGCTCGTGCAGTACGCGAACACCCAGCTTCGGACGAAGGTGCTCTTCGGCTCCGACTTCCCGCTGATCACTCCGGACCGCTGGCTGGCCGACTTCGCCGAGGCGCCGTTCAAGGACGAGGTGCGCCCGCTCGTCCTGAAGGAGAACGCCGCGCGGCTGCTCGGCCTGAGAGGGGAGGCGTAGCCTGCCCGCGCCCGTGTTCACCGAGACGATCCAGATCGCGATCGTCGTACGCGACCTCCAAGCGGCGATGCGCACCTACGTCCACGACTACGGGATCGGCCCCTGGGAGATCTACGGGTTCGACCCCGGCAACGTCGCGGACATGCGCGAGGAGGGGGCACCGGTCGAGCGCACGTGGCGCCTCGCGATCGCGCAAGTCGGCCAGGTGCAGTGGGAGCTGATCGAGCCGCTCGACGGGGAGAGCGTCTACGCGCGCTTCCTCGCCGAGCATGGCGGCGGCCTCCATCATGTCGGGGTGGCGGTGCCGGACTTCGAGGAGACACTCGCGGCACAGGCGGAGCGTGGGAACGGCGTGCTCCTCGGCGGCGAGTACAAGGGCATCCAGTTTGCCTACCTGGACACCGTCGGCGACCTCGGTCTCGTCACCGAGATCTTCTCGGGCGCGCCAGGGGCGGACCAGCAGCCTGACGCGACGTACTCCGGGTGAGCGTTACATGACCAGGGTCGCCCGATGACTCAGCGCACCGTCCGCGACGCCGCGATCGAGGTCCTGCGCGCACGCGGGCTCAAGCGGATGTTCGCGAACCCCGGCTCCACCGAGGTGCCGTTTCTGATCGACATGCCATCCGACCTCGAGTTCGTCCTCGGGCTGCACGAGGGGTCCGTCGTCGGGATGGCGACGGGGTGGGCGCTCGCACGCGACGAGCCCGCGCTCGTCCTGCTCCACACAACGGCCGGTCTCGGGAACGCCGTCGGCGCGCTTGCGACCGCGCGGGCCAACCGCGCGCCGCTCGTGGTGCTCGTCGGCCAGCAGGACCGGCGTCACCTCGCCCACGAGCCGTTTCTCGCAGGCCGCCTCGAGGGGCTCGCTGGCACGTATCCGGTCTCGGTCGAGCAGCCGATCAGGCCGCAGGAGCTGCCCGGCGCGATCGGCCGCGCGTGGCATGCGGCTACGACCCGGAGGGGCCCGGCGCTCGTCGTCGTGCCGATGGACGACTGGCTCGCGCCGGCGGCGGACGAGGGCGACCAGCCTGCGGCCGCGGGGACGGTCCTGCGCGCTGCGGCGGTCGACCCCGTCGCGGTCGACGCCCTCGTCACGCTGCTCGAGTCGGCCGAGCACCCGGCGCTGGTGGTCGGCGCCGGCGCGGACGCGCAGCGGGCCTGGGATGCGCTCGTCGAGCTCGCGGAGCGGCTCGACGCGCCGGTCTGGCAAGAGGCGTTCACCGCGCGAGCAGGGTTCCCGCAGGACCATCCGCGGTTCGCGGGCCATCTGCCGTCCGATCGCGCGAGGCTGCGCGAGGTGCTCGAGCCGTTCGACGTCGTCGTCGTGGTCGGGGCGCCGGCGTTCCGCCAGTACGCCTTCGCGCCGGGGCCGTTCTACAGGCCGGGGACGCGGGTCGTGGTCGTCACCGACGACCCCGACGAGGCGCACCGCAGCGCGGCCGAGCTGGTGGTGCTCGCACCCGTCGGCCCGACCTGCGTGGCGCTGGTCGCGAGTCTCCCCGCGCGTGAGCGCGCGTCGTCGAGCACGGTCATGGCGCGGCCGTCCGCGCCGGCGGCGACAGACGGGCCGCTCACGTCCGCGCACGTCTTCTCGGCGCTCGCACGGCGCCTGCCGCAGGACGCAGTCGTGTTCGAGGAGGCGCCCTCGAGCAAGCCGGAGCTCCACGCGCGCATCCCGGCGCGTGCGCCAGGTGGGTTCCTGAGCCCGGCGATGGGCGGGCTCGGGTTCGCGATCCCGGCCGCGATCGGGGTCCGGATGGCCCGGCCGGAGCGCCCCGTGATCGCGATCGTCGGCGACGGGTCGTCCCTCTACGCGATCCAGGCGCTCTGGAGCGCGGCGCACTACCGGGTCGGGGTCGTGTTCGTGATCCTCGCCAACGGCGGATACACCGTGATGGACCGGCTCGCAGAGCTCCAGGGGGGCGCCTCGGTCTGGCCGCGGTTCCCCGAGATCGACCTCTCCGGGCTCGCGCGCTCGTTCGGCTGCCCGGCGCGTCGGGCGAGCACGTTCGACGAGCTCGAGGCGGCGTTCGACGAGATCGTACCGGGCCTCGCCGGCCGCGACGAGCCGCTGTTCCTCGAGGTGGCCGTCGCGCCCGACGCGAGCTTCGTGCCCTGAGCGACCCGGCGCCTCCTCAGAAGACGATGACCGTGCGACCGCGTAGGCCGCCGGCCTCGAGCCGCCGCTGCGCGTCGCCCGCGTCCTCGGGCCGATAGGTCCCGGCGACCCGGGGCACGAGCGCGCCGCGCGCCGCGAGCTCCCGGATCTCCGAGAGCCAGTCCGTCCGCTCGAGCACCGTCCAGACCTGCACCCTCTCGACTCGGATGCCGTGCTCGACGTCGGCGCCGTCCCACGTCCGGACGACGGCGATCGCCCCGCCGTCGCGGATCGCCGGAAACACCTCCCGACGGAGCAGCGCCGTGTCGAAGGTCGCGTCGACGCCGTCGGGAGCCTCGCGCCGGACCGCAGCGACGAGCCCGTCGCCGCGCGGGAGGACGACGTCGGCACCGAAGCCTCCGACCAGCGCCTCGTCCTTTGGCGCAGCGTCCGCGAGCACCCGGAGACCGCTCAGCTTCGCGAGCGCGATCACGTAGGACGCGAGCAGGCCCGCGCCGCCGGTGACGAGGAGCGTCCGGCCCTCGTCGAGCCCGAGCAGATCCAGGCCGTGGAGAGCGGTCAGGCCGTTCATCGGCAGGGTCGCCGCCTCTTCCAACGGCATCCCATCCGGCACGGGCACGACAGAGGCGGCCGGCACGACGACGAGCTCCGCCTGTGCCCCGCCCTCCGGGCGGCGCGGAAGGACCGCCGCCATCGCCTCGTCGCCGACGGCGACGTGCGCGACGCCCTCTCCGACCGACTCGACCACCCCGGCGGCGTCCATCCCCGGCACCCATGGCGGCGGCACTCCTTCCGTGCCCAGCTGCCGCAGGCCGATGTCCGTCGGGTTCACGGCAGCGGCCGCTACTGCGAGTCGAACCTCGCCCAGGCCCGGCCCGCGCACGTCGCGCTCGATCACGCGGACGACCTCCGGACCCCCCGGCTGCGTGATCCCGACTGCGCGCGCGGTCGTCACAGCCGGTCGAGCAGGTCGGCGACGGTGTCGAGCGTGACGTGGGGGCGACGCCGTTCCGGGATGCTGGTGACGTCGAGCGCGCCGCTGATCCCGCTGCGGACGAGTACCGTGACGGAGCCGCCGAGGTGGCCGAGCGGGACGTCGAGCGCCACGTCGTCGCCGACCACGACCGTCTCCGCCGAGGGAACGCCGAGCCGGGTCTCGAGCTCTCGCACGGCCGCGTGAGACGGCTTGCCGACGACGACGGGCCGCGCGCCTGTCGCCTTCGCGAGCGCCGCGGTCAGCATCGCACCGCGGCTGAAGATCGGGCCGTCCGCGCCGGCGTACGCCGGGACGTAGCTGCCGGTCAGGAGCCGGGCGCCGGCGACGACGGCAGTCGCGGCGCGCTCGAGCTCGTCGAAGTCGACATCCCGTGGCTGCGCGACGAAGACCGCGTCGACGCGGGTGCCGTTCACGCCGTCCACGAGCCGCACGCCCGCCGCCTCGAGATAGCCGTGCGCCTCGTCCGTCAGGAACGGCAGGACGCGCGGGGCGTCGGCGAAGCGGTCGAGGTACGTCTGGACGGAGCGGAGCGGCGTGAGCAGCTGGTCGTCGCCGACCGGGAGCCCCGCCTCGCGCAGCTCGGCCGCGATCGCCTCCGGTGCGACGTGGCTGCCGTTCGTGAACAGGACGTAGGGTCGTCCGGACGCATCGATCCGCTCGAGCACCTCGCGGGCGCCGGGGATCAGTCGCACCTCCGTACCCGCCCGGTGGACGAGGGTCCCGTCCACGTCGAAGACGAAGCCGCGGACCGCGTCAAGACGCACGGCGCCACACCACCAGGTCGTCGCCCTTTCGGACGCGCACGTACGAGAGCTCCCTGCGTCGCTCGAGCTCGCGCAGGAGGCGGACGAGCGGCGCACGACCCGCCGTGCGGGTCGGCGCTGGCTGGTCGGCGATCGACGGCGCCGCGCGCATCGCGTCCACCTGCTCCTGCGGCATCGTCAGGCGCAACAGGAGCTCCTCGTCCGAGATTCGGCGTCCGAAGCGGGCGCGTGCGGCTTCGAGTCCGATCGGCTGGGCGTCGCGGAGCGCGTCGACCTTCGGCAGCGAGAGCACCCGCTCGGTCACGTCTGAATCGGGTGGCGCCGCGAACGTCCCGTAGTGCCCGAGGAAGTAGCGAACCGTCTCGTCGGACACGGTCGTCCAGCGCTCGGGATCGATCACGTTGCGGGTCGCCTGGAACGCGACGAGCTGCGAGACCGGGGTGACGAGGATCGGGTAGCCCATCTCTGCGCGCACCCGCACGACCTCGTCGAGCACTGCGTCGAACAGTTCGGGGCGGCGGATCTCCTCGAGCATCCGGCGCGTCGTCGTGACCATCCCGCCCGGCAGCTGGTGGTGGTAGTACGCCGCGTCGTACTCCCTCGGCATGCCGGCCGGAAGGCCCTTGTCGCGCACGAGCGCCTCGAAGTACGCGGACCCGGCCGCGAGCTCGCCTGTGTCGAGCGCGTGCTCGTACCCCTCCGCCTCGAGGTTGCGGAGCGTCGACTCGGCGGTCGGCTGCGAGGTGCCGTTCCCCGCCGGACCGAGGGCCGTGTGGAGCACGTCGAAACCGGCGCGCAGGCCCTCCATGTAGGCGAGCGGAGCGAGCCCGATCGTGCAATGGCTATGGAGCTCGACCGTGCGACCGGTGGCGGCAAAATGCGGCCCCAGCTCGCGGACGGCGTCCGTCGTCAGGAGCCCGCCGGGGTCCTTGAGGTAGAAGCGGTCGATGTCGGCGCAGTCCGCGAGCGCCCGGAGGCGCTCGGTGTAGTACGCGTGTGTGTGCACCGGGCTGATCGAGTACGTCAGGCCGACGACGATCTCCTCGACGCCCTCCTCGCGCGCGATCCGCGCCGAGCGCCTGAGCGCGTCCGGGTCGTTCGCCGGCTCCGCGAACTGGAAGCGGCGGATGCCGTTGCGCACGACGCACCGGAACGCGAGGCGCATCACGTCCTCGTCGCACGGCTGCCAGGCGATGAACCGCATGCCGGTGGTGATGAAGTCGAGGAGCGTGGTGGGCGTCGCGGCCCGCATCAGTCGGATCAGCTCCCAGGGGTCCTCTCGGTGGAAGCGAACCGACACCGCCATGTGCGTGCTCGAGGTGAAGTCGAGCGCGTGGAAGCCGACGCGGTCGAGCGTGGGGGCGATCGCGAGGGTCTCGCGGGCGGTGAGGCCTGTGGCCCCCCAGAGGCTCTGGTTCCCGTCGCGGGTCGTCGTGTCGACGAGCTCGACAGGGCGGCCGGGTGCGACGGTCATGCGGGCTCCACTCGGAAGAGCGCCTGGCCGTACTCGACGGCCTCCGCGTTCTCGACATGGACCTCTGTGATCGTGCCCGCAACCCCCGCGGGCACCGAGTTCATCATCTTCATCACCTCGATGATGCAGACGATGGTGTCGCTCTCGACGCGCTCGCCGACATCGACGAACGGCGGTGCGCCCGGACCGGGCGCGCGGTAGAAGACGCCGAGCAACGGCGCGTCGATCGTCACGCCGCCCGCGCCGTCGAGCGACTCGGCTCGAGGCTGATCCTCGTCGGGCTCCGTGGGGGCCGCTCCGCCGCGGACGACGTGGAGGGAGAGCCCGTCCGTCTCGACGCGGAGCTCGTCGAGCTCGGCCTCGTCGATCAGCCGCAGGATCTCGCGGACGTCGTCGTCGCTCAGGGCCATCCGCGCTCTACGCCTTCTGGTCCCCGGCGCCGAACATGCTCATCACGAGGCCCATCGCCGTGTCGGTCTCGGACGGCGACCGGCGCTCCGGCAGCCCCGTGACAGGTCGCGACTGCAGGACGAACAGCCCCTCCGGGGTGCCACGCCCCCGGGCGATCGCCCACTCGATGTCCTGCCGGGCGCCGAACACGCCTTCGACCCGGCGGCCGACCGCGACCAGCGCACCGAGCGCGGCTCCGTCGAGGCACGCGACCGCTCGTCGCTCCTCCGGCACGACGACCCGCACCGCACCGCGGCCGGCGGGGTCCGGCACGTACTCCACGTCCTTCGCGTGCACGCGCTCGCGGACGACCTCGCCGGTGACCTTGCTGACGAGGAAGTCGTCGGGGGTCACCTCGCCTCCCACCACGGCCAGCCCGAGGCCCCAGCTCGCGTTGACGGCGACCATGCTCGGATCGCCGCTCACGGGGTTGCACGTGAAGAGCACGCCCGAGACCTCGGCGTCGACCATCAGCTGCACGGCGACGCCCATCGCAGGCTCCTCCTGCCCGGCGTGCGCGCGGTAGGCGATCGCGGGCGGGCCGAACAGGCTCACCCAGCAGTCGCGCACGGCGTCGACGACATGCGCGGCGCCGCGAACCCACAGGTAGCTCTCCAGCTGACCGGCGAACGTGGCGTCCTCCCCGTCTTCGCCGAGCGCGCTCGAGCGGACGGCGACCGGCGGCTCGGGCGCGCCCATATCGTCGGCCAGGGCCTCGTATGTCGTCTCGATCTCGTCGCGCACAGCCTGGGGCAGAGGCGCCGACCGCATCGCCTCGCCGATCGCGTGCGAGGCCGCGACGACGGAGTCGACGTCTCCCGGAGACACCCGCGACAGCTCGGTGGCGATCTTCCCCCCGAGACCAGCCTCGCGGACGAAGGCATGAAACGCGGACGTCGAGACGGCGAAGCCGGGCGCGACGGGGATCTCGGCCGCGATCAGCTCACCGAGAGTGGCGCTCTTGCCGCCGAACGCGTGGCTGTCGCTGCGGCGGAGCGCCGCGAGCGAACGCGTGTGGCGTGCCTCGCTCACTCGAGCAGCGTGACGCTGCCGGCCGAGCCGTCGACGCGGATGCGTTGTCCCGTACGGATCTGCGACGTCGCGCGGCCGGTGCCGACGACCGCAGGAAGCGCGTACTCGCGGCAGACGATCGCCGCGTGCGACATGACGCCGCCGATGTCCGTCACCGCTGCCTGGATCTTCGAGAAGATCGGCGCCCAGGCAGGCGAGGTGATGCTGCAGACGAGGATCTCGCCCTCGCGGACGTCACCGATCTCGCTCACGTTCCGGACGACCCGCGCGGGGCCCTCGACCACGCCCGGTGACGCCGGCGTCCCGCTCAAGGACGAGCCGTCCTCGTCCGCCTGCGCCCAGGCGTGGACCCGCTGCGTCGTGACGCCCCAGAGCATGATCAGGGCCGGGTCGAGGATCGCCTCGGGCACGGCGCCCACGGCCGGTGGCGGAGTCCAGTCGGCGAGCCGCGCGAGCAGCTCCTTCCGCCTCGCGACGATCGGCGGCCAGTAGGTCGGCCCGCGCGGCTGTCCGCCCGTCGCCCAAGTGAGCAAGAGCTCGTCGAGCGCGGAGTACACCTCGAGGCGGGAGAGCTGGAACACGTCCTCGCGGTCCCCCAGGAAGCCGTGCTCGGCGAGGAGTCCGCCGAACTCGCGGATCGTGTTCCACCACGTCGTGAGGAACCAGTAGTCGCAGAGGAACTTGTGCTCCTCGACATAGGGGAAGACCGTCCGGGAGAGCGCGAGCAGGTCGTCGAAGCCCTTCCGCGCCTCGTCGTCGAGCAGGGCGCCGTACTCGCTGGCAAGCCTGTCGCGCTCGGTGGCGATGTGGTCGGAAGGCCGCTCGATGTCCTCGCCGGCGCGCAGCGCGGCGATGTGTCCGGTCAGCGACGCGTAGGGGATCGTCGGGTCGTCGAGCCAGCTCCCGTAATAGTGGTAGAGCCCGTCGCCCGTCGCCATGTGGAACCACGGATGCTTGATCGCCTCGAGCTCCGCGAGCCACTCCCGGCCGCGCTCGCTCTCCGCCAGCTCCGACTCGATCTCCGCCGGCGTCCTGCCCTCGACGAACGCGCTGTCGACCTCCGTGTCGAGCGCGAGGTGCGCCAGGCGCCGGAGCTCGGCGTCCGGCCGGAAGAGGAGCACGTCGAGCCCCGCGACCATCTGCGCGATGTGCTGGTCCGGGATGTCCGGCAGGTGCGTCTTGCAGAGCTCGGAGAACGTGACGTACGCGCCGTAGCCGAGCAACAGGAACTCGAAGTGGTGCTGCCACATCACGTCGGCCAGCCTCAGGGCGTGCCGGTAGGCGTCGAGCACCGCGCAGAAGCTCGTCTCCTGGTCGCCGAAGGCGACGACGTCGGGCTCGAGCTCGCCGAGCGCCGGCACCTCGAGCGCCTCGAGCTCTGCGATCAGCGCCTCCATCTTCGTGCGCCACGCGCGGTACAGCTCGTCCCAGTGCTCGAAGTAGTGACCCGCGCGCTGCTGGAAGTGCCCCGCACGCTCGGCGATCTGCTCCGGGTCGGTGACGGGGTTCCCCGAGATGTAGATGTAGCCGTTGATGCACCGGTAGTCGATCCCCATCGCCGGCGGGACGGCGAACACCCGGTTCTGCCACGTGCCGAGCGCCTGGTAGGCCGTGTCGATGCAGATCGCGTCGAACGCCGGCATCGGCAGGGGGAAGTGCATCGAGTTCCAGAACCAGAAGCGCGTCTCGTCCGCCGCGCGCCGCTCCTCGTCGAAGAGCGCGTAGTACGGGTACAGCTCCTCCCAGCCCTCGCAGCCCGGCGGTGTGCCAACCTCGTACGGGCTCGGGAAGGACCCAACTGGCGATGCCGTCTCCATTGACCTCACTCCTCGACACCCGGCGCGATCACGGCCCGGAATCCGGTCGCGGCCGGATGCTCGGCTCGGCTTGGCGCATTCATACCGGACGGTGCGCGTGATGCAAGGCACGAGAGTCGGTCTGCCTTCCCACATACTCGAATACCGTCTCGACAAATCGACGCTTTCTTGGTTAGCTCACCCCGTGATTGACCGACGGTCACGAGCCACGAAGGGGTCGGCCCTCAGGCGTCGGAGATCACTCGCTGATCGGTCGGCCGGACCGGCTGCGGATCACTGACGGTCACGAGAAGGAGGATGTCCGTGAAGCGGTTCTGGTTGGTCGCGGCCGTCGCTGTCCTGGCGGCGTTCACGGCTGCATTGGGCGGCTCGACCGCGTATGGAGGATCGAGCGCTGCTGCGCCGGTCAAGGTCGGGGTGCTCACATCGTTGACAGGGAACTTCGCGCCGTGGGGCATCCAGTTCCGCGCAGGGGCGGCGCTGGCGGTGAACGAGATCAACAGGAAGGGCGGTGTCAACGGGCGGCTGCTGAACCTCTCCGTCGCGGACGATCAGTCGATCCCGAACGGAGGGATCGACGGGTTCAGGAAGCTCACCCAGGAAAGCGACGTCGTCTCGGTCGGCGGCGTGGTCGGCAGCAACGTCGGCCTCGCGACGGCGCGGCTCGCGGAGCAGGCGCAGGTGCCGTTGTTCCTGCTGCGTGCAGGGGACGACACGATCCTGACGACGCAGAGTCGCTACACCTTCCGCACCTGTCTGCCTCCTGCCCAGGAGGACGCGCCGCCGATCCTCGACGTCGCGCAGGCGCGCGGCGTGAAGAGCGTCGGCGCGATCGTCGCCGACTACGCCTGGGGGCAGGCCTTCAAGCGCGCGCTCGAGGACACGTTCAAGGGCGTGTCGGGCATCAAGCTCAACATCCAGGTGGCGCCGCTGCCCACGACCGACTTCACGCCGTACCTGCGTGCGCTCGGCAACGTCGGGCTGATCGTCGCGACGGGTCATCCGCCGGGAGGCGGGGCGATCCTGGCCCAGGCCGGTCAGCTCGGGATGAAGGCGCCGGTGATCGGCGCGTACTCACCGTTCTCCCTCACCGCGAAGGCCGCAGGATCGTCCGCGTACGGCCGCTGGGCGGACTTCAAGTGCATCAATGTGGCGAGCAAGGCGTACCGGGCGCTCGCGAAGCGATACCTCAGGACGTTCCCGCAGAACGGGTTCTTCGAGGACGAGGCGATGGAGGGCTACGCGTATGTGAAGGTCATCGCGGAGGCGGTCGGCAAGGTCGGCGCCGATCCCAAGAAGGTGTCCGCGTACGTCCACACGCACACGTTCAACATCCCGGGCTACGCGTTCCCGCTCCGGTGGACGGCGTGGGGCGAGCTGGCGGCGCCGACGCCGTTCCTCACGGTCCTCACCAAAGGCCCTCCGCCTGATGCCTCGCTGAACAAGGCAGGAGACTGGTGGCCGAGGAACCTCTCGAAGTCCAAGCCCCTGAAGCCCTACCGGCCGTCCTAGGTAGCGAGGCGATCTGCTTCTCGAGGTTGACGCGGTCACGAGACGCTTCGGCGGCCTCCCGGCCGTCGCGGGCGTGACGTTCGGGATCGACGACGGCGAGATCGTCGCCGTCGTCGGTCCCAACGGGGCCGGCAAGAGCACGCTGCTGAAGATGATCGGCGGTCTCGACCGTCCGACCTCGGGCACCATCCGGCTCGACGGCGAGCCGGTCGGCGGCCGCGGTGCCCACCGCGTCCGGCGCAGCGGAATCGCGACGGTCCTGCAGACACCGCTCTCGTTCGGCTCGCTGACGGTGCTGGAGAACGCCCTCGTCGGCGCGATGTACGGCGCCGGGCGGGGGATCGTGGGCGAGCGTGAGGCAAGACGGCGCGCGCTCGAGTCGCTCGCGTTCGTCGGGCTCGAGGCGCGTGCCCGTCAGCCCGTCAAGAGCCTCAACCTCCATCAGCAGCGGTTTCTCGAGCTCGCGAAGGCACTCGCAGGACGCCCTCGGCTGCTGCTTCTCGACGAAGTGATGGCCGGGCTCAACGAGACGGAGCTCGCCGCATCGGTCGACATCGCCCGACGAGTTCGCGACGAGCTCGGGACGACGATCCTCTGGGTCGAGCACGTGATGAGCGCCGTGATCCAGCTCGCCGAGCGGGCGATCGTCCTCAACTTCGGGGAGATCCTCACCGAAGGCGTGCCCGAGGACGTGATGCGACACCCCGAGGTCATCGACGCGTACCTGGGGCAGGCCCATGCTCCTTGAGGTGAGGGGGCTCGGCGCCGGCTACCTCGGCGAGAAGGTCATCTCGGACATCGACTTCGAGGTCTCCGAGGGGGAGGCGGTCGCGATCGTCGGCTCGAACGGCGCCGGCAAGTCGACGTTGCTGCGGGCAATCGCCGGCCTGCTCAGGCCGATGGAGGGCCGGGTGCGTCTCGAGGGAAGAGATCTGACGCGCCGCCCCGCCCACCGCATCGCGAGGGCCGGTGTTGCGTACGTTCCCGCGGAGCGTCACCTGTTCCCTTCCATGACCGTGAAGACGAACCTCGCCCTCGGGGCCTACCCGCACAGGCCCGACCACGAGGCGCTCGAGCTGGTCCTGGGGCTGTTCCCGCGACTCGAGGAACGCCAGCGGCAGCGCGCCGGGACGCTCAGCGGTGGCGAGCAACAGATGCTCGCGGTGGGGCGCGCGCTCATGTCGCGACCGAAGGTGCTGATGCTCGACGAGCCGACGACCGGCCTCGCGCCGAAGCTCGCCCGAGCCGCCTTCACCGCGCTCGAGGGCCTCAAGGCAAGAGGGCTGACGCTCCTGATCGCCGAGCAGCAGGTCCCGCTCGCGCTCTCGGTGGCCGATCGGGGCTACGTGCTCGAGAACGGGCGCATCCGGCTCCAGGGCAGTCCCGAGGAGCTCGAGGCGAATCCCGAGGTTCGACGGGCGTACCTGGGTGTCGCATGAGGCGTAGCCCGGCGGGAGCCGCCGCCGACCAGGGGCGCGCGTGAGGGCGGTGATCCTCGACGGGATCGTGCTCGGGCTGGGCTTCGGGCTGCTCGGCGTCGGGCTGACGCTCGTCTACGGCCTCGGCGGTGTCCTCAATCTGGCCTACGGCGAGATCGCGGTGTTCGGCGCGATCGTCGTCTCGGAGCTGATGGCGCGGGATACCCCCACGGTCGTCGCCGCTGGGGTGGGAATGCTGGCTGCCGCGGGACTGAGCGTGCTGCTCGACCTGACGCTGATGAGGCCGGTGTACCGGCAGAGCGGCGAGGAGAAGACGCTCCTGGGGCTGCTGCTGACGTTGGGCCTGGCGTTCGTGCTCGTCGGGCTGCTCAACTGGAAGTACCCCACGGGCGCGCTGTACATCTTCGTGGGCGGGGACCCGATCACGATCGCCGGCGTCCCGATGTCGGTGGGGAGCATCTGGGCCTCCGTCATCGCGCTCGGGGTCGCCGTCGTCCTGTTGCTGTTCTTCGGCCTTACGACGTTCGGGCGCGGCGTCCGCTCCGTGATCCAGGACGAGACCGGCGCGCGTCTCGTCGGCATCAGCCCGTCGCTCGTACGCACGCTGATCTTCGCGCTCAGCGGCGGCCTCGCGGGGCTCGTCGCGGTGACGCGTTCGATGACGGCGCCGCTGACGGTCACGGCCGGCTTCGACCTCACGACGTTCGCCCTGATCGTCGCCGTCGTGGGCGGGCTCGGCAGCGTCGCCGGAGCATTCCTGGCCGGCGTGCTCCTGGGCATCGTCGGCAACGTCAGCGCCCACTACATCGGCGAGTACATCACCGCGATCGTGCTTCTGGCCGCCGCGGCGCTCACGATCCTCGTGCGGCCGCGCGGGCTCCTTGGACGGTAGGGGCGCGGTGGCCGAGCCTCGCCACGCGCGGTCCCACTTCGGCGGCGCCGCGGCCACCGCCGCGCGCCTGCTCCTGCCGATCGCCGTGACGGCGGTGATCCTCGTCGTGCTCCCGCATCTCTGGTTCGCCGATTCGCCGTACACGACCGGGCTTGCCGTCGAGGCGCTCGTGTTCGGGTGCTATGCGGTCGGCTTCAACCTGATCTTCGGCAGCACGAACCAGCTCTTCCTCTGCGTCGGCGCGCTGGCGGGAGTGGGCGGCTACGCGACCGCGATCCTCTCGGACAAGGCGTCGCTCCCTCTCGCGGTCGGCGTCGCGATCGGCACGGTCACCGCGGCGATCGTCGGCGGCCTCCTGGCGTGGATCGCCGTGCGGCGCTCGCTCAACGTGATCTTCACCGGGATCGTCACGCTGGTGTTCTCGCTCGCGTTCACGAACTTCATCATCGGTCAGAGAGACCTGACGGGAGCCGACACGGGGTACGTGCTCAAGGTGGCGGCCACGGATCTCGCCGACGACCGCCTCGGCGGCTACTACCTCTTCGTCGGGCTGCTCGTCGGCCTGTTGCTCGTCTTTCGCGCGTTGCAGCTCTCGCATCTCGGCTGGGCGTTCAGGGCGCTGCGGGACGACGAGGTGGCCGCCGAGCTGGCGGGCGTCGACGTCGCGCGGTACCGGATCTACGCCGCGATGGTCGGCTCGGCGATGATCGGTCTCACCGGCGGCCTCTTCGCGTACAGCCTCGGGTTCATCAGCCCGGTCACCTACGGCTTCGCGCAGGTCGACGTGCAGGTCCTCATCATCGTCGCGTTCGGGGGGATGGGAACCCTGCTCGGCCCGGTGATCGGCGCCGCGGCATTCGGTTTCCTCGACCGAGCCCTGAGCGACAGCGGCCAGCTCCGGGAGGCCTACTACGGGGCGTTCGTGATCGGGATCTTCCTGTTCCTCAGGCGGGGCGTCGTTCCCACCGTCGGCGGACTGTTCGATCGACTGGTCGCCTCGCGCCGTCGCGCTCAGCCGATCGAGCGCACCGCGCCCGGACGGTCGGAGCGGTAGCCGAGCTGCGCGGAGATCTCGGCGGCGGTTCGCTGCATGAGCGGCCCGAGACGCGCGACCAGGTCGTCGAGCGAGGCCATCGCCCGGTGCGCGGCGAGATTGACCGCGGCGACCGTCTCGCCGTCGCCCGACAGCACGGGCACGGCGACGGAGCGAAGGCCGTAGGCGAGCTCCTCGTTGTTGACGGCGATCCCGGTGGCGCGAACCCGCTCGAGGTCGGCGAGCAGCGTGGCCTTCGACGTGAGCGTGTTGGGACCGCGTCGTGCGAACTCGATCCGGCCGACGATCTCGTCACGCTCGTCGTCCGGGAGGAATGCGAGCAGGACCTTGCCCAGAGACGTGCAGTACGCGGGGAGGCGCGAGCCCACGTGCAGGTCGAGATCGATCTCGTGCTGTCGGCTGCGCGACGCCCGGCACCGCTCGACGTAGACGACGTCGACGTCGTCGAGGATGCCCATGTTGACCGTGTGCCCGGTCTCGTCGCAGAGACGCTGGAGATGCGGCGCCGCGACGTGCCGAAGCTCCATCGAGTTGATCGCGGTGAAGCCGAGATCGAGAACGCGCGGGCCGAGCGAGTACTTGCGCGTGCCGGCGTCCTGCTGGAGGTACCCGAGACGCGCGAGCGTGGCCACGTAGCGGTGCGTGGTGCTCCGCGTGAGGGCGAGCCCGCGGGCGAGCTCGCTGACGCCGATCAGCTGACGTCCCGACGAGAACGAGGAGAGGATCGCGAGGCCCCGCTCCAGGGACTGCGAAGTGCTCGTCCGACCCTCGGCCGAGGTGTGCATCCGTGTGTTCTATATAGTCGAACGACGTCTTGACAAGTCGACATCGGCGGACATAGCGTCGCCCGTGGCGCAAATTGCACCCCGTTCCGTGGCGCAGGTCGAGAGCGGCGCCGCGGCCCCACGCCGGCGCCGAGCTCGGCGAGCCGAGCCGGCGGGCCGCGAGAGCAAAGGAGCAGGGCGATGAGCACGCAGACCGAGACGGGCATCGAGACCAGGCTCTTCGTCGGTGGGGAGCACGCCGACGCGGAGGGCGGTCGGACGTTCGAGAACCGCGACCCGTACACGGGCGACGTCGTCTCCGAGGTCGCGGCAGGGGGCAGAGAGGACGCGCGACGCGCGGTCGAGGCGGCCGCCGCGGCCTTCCCCGAGTGGTCGCAGACGCCCCCCGCGGTCCGCCAGGGGGTCTTCCTCAAGGCTGCCGAGGTACTCGAGAGCCGGCACGACGAGGTCGTGTCGATGCTCGCGCGCGAGACCGGCTGCACCCTCGGCTTCGGGATGTTCCAGATGCACTTCGTCCCGGGGCTGTTCCGACAGGCGGCGGCGCTGGCGTACGCGCCGCTCGGCGAGGTGATCCCCTCGGACACCGGCGCGTTCGCCATGGGGATCCGTCGTCCCGTCGGCGTCGTGGGCGCGATCGCCCCGTGGAACGCCGCGCTGATCCTCTCGGCGCGGTCGATCGCGGCAGCGCTGGCGCTCGGCAACGCGGTCGTCCTCAAGCCGTCCGAGTGGTCGCCCCAGGTCGGCGGGCTCCTCTGGGGCGAGGTCTTCGCGGAGGCCGGTCTCCCGGCCGGCGTGTTGAACATCGTCACGCACGCTCCGGGCGAGGCGGGCCCGATCGGCGACGAGCTCGTCGAGAACCCCGCGGTCCGACGCATCAACTTCACGGGCTCGACCGCCACCGGGCGGAAGCTCGCGGAGGCCGCGGGCCGCCAGCTCAAGCGCGTCCTGCTGGAGCTCGGGGGCTACAACCCGCTGATCGTGCTCGGAGACGCGGATCTCCAGTACGCGGTGGACGCGTCGGCGTTCGGCGCGTTCCTCCACCAGGGCCAGATCTGCATGTCGGCGCGGCGCATCATCGTCGAGCGGCCGATCGCCGACGAGTTCGTCGCGCGGCTCGCGAAGAAGACGAAGGGGCTCAAGACCGGCGACCCGAAGGAGCACGACACGATCATCGGCCCCCTCATCAACGAGGACGCGCTCGAGACCGTTAAGGGGCGCGTCGACGCGGCCGTCAGCGGCGGCGCGACGCTCCTCGCAGGTGGAGACACCGAGGGACCGTGCATGCAGGCGACCCTGCTCGTCGACGTGCCCGCCGATTCCGAGCTCGCCATGCGGGAGACGTTCGGCCCGGTCGTCGTGATCGAGGTCGTCGACTCGGCGGAGCAGGCGGTCGAGCGGGCGAACGCGACACCCTATGGCCTCTCCTCCGGGATCATCACGCAGGACGCCGAGCGCGGGATGGTCCTTGCGCAGGCGATCGACGCGGGCATCGTCCACGTCAACGACCAGCCCGTCGGCGACGAGCCGCAGATGCCGTTCGGCGGCGTCAAGGACAGCGGGTTCGGCCGGTTCGGCGGCTCAGCGGTCGTCGACGAGTTCACGGAGACGCGCTGGGTCACGGTGCAGCGCGGCTCGCACCCGTTCCCGTTCTGAGAGGCACCCCGCGCATCCGATGACCGCGACGACGACGATCTCGGCCGAAGAGGCGGTCAGCGTCGTCCGCTCCGGCGACACGGTGATGGTCGGCGGGTTCGGCCTCGTCGGCGCGCCGCTCACCCTCATCGACGCGCTCGTCGAGGCGTCCGACGCGACCGACCTGACCGTCGTCTCGAACAACATCGGCGAGCCCGGACGCGGCCTCGGCAAGCTGTTGCGCCAGGGGCGGATCCGCCGGGGGATCTCCTCGTACTTCACGTCGAACCCCGAGGCGGTCGCGGCGGTCAACGCGGGCGAGATCGAGGCGACCCTCGTCCCGCAGGGCACCTTCGCCGAGGCGATCCGCGCCGGCGGCGCGGGGATCGGCGGCTTCTACACGCCCGTCGGCGCGGGCACCGAGCTCGCGACGGGCAAGGAGGAGCGTGTCATCGGCGGCGTCCCGCACCTGCTCGAGCAGGCGATTCACGCGGACGTCGCGCTCGTCTACGCGGCACGGGCCGACACCCTCGGCAACCTCTGGTACCGCCGTACCGCGAGGAACTTCAATCCGTTGATGGCGACCGCGGCGCGGGTGACGATCGCCGAGGCGGGCGAGATCGTGCCGGTCGGCGAGCTCGATCCGGAGGACGTCGTGACCCCGCACCTGTACGTCGACACGCTGGTCGCGAGCGCATGAGCGACGAGGTCAAGGCCCGCATCGCCGCTCGCGCCGCAGAGGAGCTTCGACCCGGCGAGGTGGTGAACCTCGGGATCGGCATCCCGAACCTCATCCCCGGGTTCCTGGACGCCGACTCCGGCGTCGTCCTCCACACCGAGAACGGCCTGCTCGGCGTAGGGCCTCGCCCCGCGGGAGACGAGCTCGATCCCGATCTGATCGACGCGGCAAAGCGGCCGATCACCGCGCTGCCCGGGGCGGCGTACTTCGACAGCGCAGCGAGCTTCGCGATGATCCGCGGAGGGCACATCGACGTGGCCGTTCTGGGAGCGCTCGAGGTGAGCGGGACGGGTGACATCGCAAACTGGGCGGTTCCCGGCAAGGATGTGCTCGGTGTGGGCGGCGCGATGGATCTCGTGGTCGGAGCGAAGCGCGTGATTGTGACGATGACGGCGACGTCGTCGCGCGGCCAGCCGAAGGTCGTCGCGGACTGCAGCTACCCGCTGACCGCCACCGGTGCGGTCGACGTGATCGTCACTGAGCTCTCGGTCTTCCGGCTCGTCGACGGCGAGCTCCACCTGACAGAGCTGCTCGGCGATGCGACCCTCGACGACGTCGACGAGGTCACCGAGGCGCGGTTCGTCGTTTCCCTCGTGGAGAGCCATGCGCCTCGATGAGCCTCGCCTCACCGAGGTCGACGACGCCACGCGCGCCGGCGTCGACCCGCCGCTGGACCACCCCGACTACGTGGCGACGCGGCTCCGTGCTCCGAAGCAGCCACTCGTGATCCTGCCCGGGACCGAGACGGAGCTGACCGGGCCCGCGTACGGAGAGTCTGCGGTCGAGGCCACCGATGCCGATCTGACCCGACAGCACGACGGCGAGCCGGTTGGGCAACGGATCGTCGTCGAGGGGCGCGTGCTCGGGAGCGACGGCAAGCCGCTGCGCGGTCAGCTCGTCGAGATCTGGCAGGCGAACGCGGGGGGCCGCTACCGGCACCCTGTCGACACCCACGACGCGCCGCTCGACCCGAGCTTCTCGGGGGCAGGTCGCTGCCTGACCGACGATGACGGCCGCTACCGGTTCGTCACGATCAGGCCCGGCATCTACCCGTGGGGCAACCACCCGAACGCCTGGCGGCCGGCGCACATCCACTTCTCGCTGTTCGGCCGGGCGTTCACGGAGCGGCTCGTCACGCAGATGTACTTCCCCGACGACCCGCTGTTCCCCTTCGACCCGATCTTCAACTCGGTCCGCGACGAGACCGCGCGCGAGCGCCTCGTCAGTCAGTTCGACCTCGAGCTGACCGAGCCCGACCGGGCCCTCGGGTTCCGGTGGGACATCGTTCTCGGCGGGCGGGAGGCGACGCCGCTCGAGGGACCGCACGATGTCTGAGGCCCTCGTCGCCACGCCGTCCCAGACCGTCGGGCCGTACCTCTCGATCGGGCTTCTGCGGGAGCTCATGCCGACCGCGCTCGCCACGGCCGACGACCCTGGTGCGATCCGTATCCAGGGGCGGTTGTTCGACGGAGCGGGAGAGCCTGTCCCGGACGGGATGATCGAGATCTGGCAGGCGGGCCCCGACGGCCGGTACGGAGCCGAGGCCTTTCCGGGGTTCGGACGATCGGGCACCGAGGATGCGGGCCGGTTCGAGTTCGTCACGGTAAAGCCGGGTCGCGTGCCGTGGCCGGAGGGCGGGCTGCAGGCGCCGCACCTCGCCGTCGGCATCTTCGCCCGTGGGCTGCTGAAGCGGGTCGTCACCCGGCTGTACTTCCCGGACGAGACCGAGGCGAACGGCAAGGATCCGGTGCTCACGGCGCTTTCGCCCGCGCAACGGGGATCGCTCGTCGCGGTGCCCGAGGATGACGGCCTGCGCTTCGACATCCACTTGCAGGGCCCGTCGCAGACGACATTCTTCGCGGTGTGACGACGTTCGCAGCGCTGTACGTCCCCGACGAGCTCGGGGACGCGGTCTCGGGGCGTGCGTGGCTCGGCGCGATGCTCGAGGCCGAGCGGGCGCTGGCCCGGGCGGGCGAGCTCGCCGGGGTCGTCCCCGCCGACGCGGCGAAGGCGATTGCCGTGGCCTGCGAAGTCGATCGCTACGACTGGGCAACGCTCCTGCGCGAGGGCCGCGCCGTCGGGAATCCGGCGGAGCCGCTGGTGCGCGCGCTCGTCGAGCGGGTGGGGGAGGACGCGGGACGCTACGTCCACCTGGGCGCGACGAGCCAGGACGTCGTCGACACGGCGGCGATGCTCGTCGCACGACGCTGCCTCGGCCTGGTGCTCGCGGAGCTCCTCCGCGTCGCTGACGCAAGCGCGGCGCTCGCGCGTGCGCACCGCGACACGCCGATGGCGGGCCGGACGATGCTCCAGCAGGCCGTGCCGACGACGTTCGGCCTCAAGGCCGCGGGGTGGCTGGTCGCGACACTCGACGCGGCAGGGCGTCTCTCCGACGTACGCGCGAACGGTCTCGCGGCGCAGCTCGGCGGCGCGGCTGGCACGCTCGCAGCGCTCGGCGACCGCGCGCTCGACGTCTCGGCGCAGTTCGCGGCCGAGCTCGAGCTCCCCGAGGCGACCCTGCCCTGGCACAGCAACCGCGTTCGCGTCGCCGACCTCGGCGCGGCGCTCGCGCTGTGCTGCGGCGTCGCGTCGAAGGTCGGGCTCGACCTCGAGCTGCTCGCGCAGACGGAGGTCGGCGAGGTGCGCTTCCCGGGCGCCGGAGGCGGCTCGTCGGCGATGCCGCAGAAGCAGAACCCGGTCGACGCGATGTGGGCGCGGACAGCGGCGGCGCTCGGACACTCGAACGCGTCTGTGCTGATCGCGGCGCCCGCCGCCGAGCACGAGCGGGCTGGCGGCGGCTGGCAGGCGGAGTGGGACGCGCTCTCCGCCGGGCTCGCCGCGACGGGCGGTGCGGTTGCGGCCCTCGCGCGGGCACTCGAGACACTGGAGGTGGACGCCGCCCGAATGCGGGCGAACCTCGATCTGAGCGGTGGCGCGATCGTCTCGGAGCGAGTCGCGCTCGTGCTCACGGAGCGCATGGGGCGGACCGCGGCGCGGTCGCTCGTCCGCGAGGCGGCGGCCGAGGGCGGTGCCGTCGCCGAGGCCCTGGCGGCCGCCGACACGGGCCTGAGCGCCGCCGAGCTCGAGGCGGCACTCGACCCGACGACGTACGCCGGCGCGGCGGGGGCCCTGGTCGACCGCGCGCTCGCCCGCCACGCCGCGGAACGAGAGAGGATGTTCGCGTGAGCGAGAGCCGCGACGACCAGCACGCCCACGGCATGGAGGTGCGCCGTGCCGTCCTCGGCGACGAGCACGTCGACCGCGCGGCCGAGCGGACGACGCCGTTCACGGAGGCGTTTCAGGACTTCATCACGCGCTATGCCTGGGGTGACGTCTGGGCGCGCCCCGGTCTCGACCGGCGGATGCGGAGTGCGATCACCCTCACCGCGCTCGTCGCGCTGGGCCGGGAGGAGGAGCTCGCGATGCACGTCCGTGCCGCCCTGCGGAACGGGCTGACTCCGGAAGAGATCGGCGAGGTGCTCCTCCACTGCGCCGTCTACTGCGGCGTTCCCGCGGCGAACGGCGCGTTCGCAGTCGCGCAGCGCGTCCTCGACGAGGCGGCGAAGGGCGAGGCGTGACCGGCACCGCGGCGACGTGAACGAGACGCAGGTCGCGATCGTCGGTGCCGGGCCGGCCGGCCTCACGCTCGGCCACCTCCTGCAGCGGGGGGGGATCGAGACCGTGATCCTCGAGAACCGCAGCCGAGAGTACGTGGAGGCGCGGATCCGGGCAGGCGTCGTCGAGCACGATGTCGCCGACCTGCTCGAGCGCTCCGCGGTCGGCGAGCGGCTGCGCCGAGAGGGCCTCGTCCACGGGGGCGTCGAGCTGCAGGCGGCAGGTGAGCGTCACCGGATCGCGTTCGACGAGCTGACGGGGAAGAGCATCGTCGTGTACGGCCAGACGGAGATCGTCAAGGACCTCGTCGACGCGCGGCTCTCGAGCGGCGCGCCCCTCCGGTTCGAGGCCGAGGCGGTCGCCCTGCACGACCTCGACAGCGAGCGTCCGCGGGTCGAGTACGCGCTCGGCGGCGAGCGGCACGAGCTCGCCGCCGATCTGGTCGCGGGCTGCGACGGCTTTCACGGGATCTCGCGGGGCTCGATCCCGGCCGGTGTCCTCCGCGAGTTCACGCGCGAGTACCCCTTCGGCTGGCTCGGAATCCTCGCCTCCGTCGCGCCCTCGAGCGACGAGCTCGTCTACGCCCACCACGAGCGCGGCTTTGCGCTCCTGAGCATGCGCTCTCCCGAGCTCTCGCGCCTCTACCTCCAGTGCGCCCCCGACGAGGACCTCGCCGCGTGGCCGGACGAGCGGATCTGGGAGGAGCTCCAGACGCGGCTCGGGGTCGACGGCTGGACGCTGCACGAGGGCCCGATCCTCGAAAAGGGCGTCACGCCGATGCGGAGCTACGTCGCCGAGCCGATGCAGTGGGGCCGGCTGTACCTCGCGGGCGACGCCGCGCACATCGTCCCACCGACGGGCGCGAAGGGCCTCAACCTCGCCATCCGCGACGTGCAGGTCCTGGCCGAGGCGATCGTCGAGTGGTACGGGAGCGGCGACCGCGCCCTGCTCGACGCCTACTCGGAGACGTGCCTGAGGCGCGTCTGGCGGGCGGAGCACTTCTCGTGGTGGATGACGACGATGCTGCACCGTCGTCCCGACGGGGACGAGTTCGACCTCCGGCTGCAGCTCTCGCAGCTTCGCTACCTCCGGACGTCGCGGGTCGCCGCCACCTCGCTCGCGGAGAACTACGTCGGGATCGAGCGCGTCTGACTCCTGCTGTCATGACAGAATCGGGGCATGCCGTGGCCCCGTGACGACGCGAAGCTCGAGCGGGTGCGGGCGCTGATGTCGGAGCAGGGGCTCGACGCGATCGTCGCCCGTGCGCCCGACAACGTCGTCTACCTCACCGGCTTCTGGGGGATGAAAGGCTGGGACGCGGTCGTGTTCCCGCGCGAGGGAGAGCCGACGCTCCTCTGCCTCGAAGCCTCGGGGGACGACGCGGCGCGGAACGCGTGGACGAGCGACGTACGTCTGGTCGCGGGCTACCTGCCCGACGATCCACGGCCGCCGAGCGTGCGCACGCTCGAGCTCGCGGCCGCGCGTGCGGCCGAGTACGGGACGGTCGGGCTCGAGCTGAGCCTCGGTACCCAAGCGTCGGACCGGATGGTGGGCGAGCCGACGACGTACACGAAGGGGTGGTTCGACGCGATCCCCGACGCGGTCGACGCGACATCGCTTCTCGCCGAGGCGCGGACGATCAAGACCGGACAGGAGCTCGAGCGCATCCGACTTGCGAACGAGATCGCCGCCGCGGCGATGGACCACGTCCGCGGCGTGATCCGGCCGGGGATGACCGAGGCGCAGATCGCCGCCGAGTGGCTCGGATTCGTGCACGGGGAGGGCACCGGCTGGGCCGGGCAGGTCGAGCTGGCGCTCGGCTTCTCGCTCGTCTGGGCCGGGCCTGGCATCCGCACGTTCACCGCGACGAGCAACCGCCCGGTGGTCGAGGGCGAGCCGACGTTGTTCGAGATCTGGGTGTGCGCCGACGGCTACTGGGCCGACCACACGAAGAACGTCGTCGTCGGCGAGCTGACGCCGCAGTACGCCGAGCTCGAGGCCGGGCTGCGCGGCGTGTACGACGACGCCGTCGCATTCTGCACGCCGGGCGCGAGCCTCGCCGAGCTCGATCGGCGGATCCGCGAGGGCATCGAGCGGATCGGGTACCCGGGGCAGCCGTCGCACCCGATCTGTCACGGCGTCGGCGCGCGGGCGCACGAGCCGCCGTACGCCCACCAGGCCGCCGGTGGCGAGATCCGTAGCGGGATGGTGCTTGCAATAGAGCCAGGATGCTACTGGGAGGGTGGCGGGGGGCTGCGGGTCGAGGACAACTTCCTCGTCACGGACGCCGGCCCCGAGAAGCTCTCGCCGTTCCCCGACGGGATCGTCCAGGCCGGGGCATGAGGCGCAAAGCTGCAACTTGCACGTTTCGTCGCTCCTTGCAATGGCCGTCGCCCCGGGGGTGGCAACGCTCGTGTTGATTCAACACAAGGAGTGGACGTGACGC
>CAWCCO010000006.1:0-15532 GCA_963794115.1 uncultured Actinomycetes bacterium
CCGACTCCCAGTCCTCCAGCGCATCGCCGAGGTGGAGACCACGCGCAGTGCTCGCGACGTGCGCTCCGGTCTCGGACGGATCGGGCGGACGAGCCCCGACCCGAAGGCCGCGTCCCATCGTCGCCCGCAACAGAACGACGCCGACGAGCCACCACGCGCCGACGATCGTCGGGTTGGAGCCGCTCGCCACGGCCCACGTCGCGATGTACACGCTCCACAACGCGAGCACCCAACTCTGGGCGGCGCTCGGTCGGTTCATTGTTCCCCCTCGGGTCGACGTTTTCAGAATCGCTCCCCTGCTGCGCTCGGGCCGGACGGACAACATGCAGAGGAGACCCCGACAGCTACGACGCTGACCGAGCGCACGAAGTTAGCCACACGCGTTCGCGCGACACCCTCTCCGAAGGTGCAGGGTCGGGTCGACCCTTGGGCTGGACTGTCTGCGCGGCTGATTGGCGCGTGGCGTTGACGCGGCGGCCGTCACCTGTCAGCGTGCGCCGGGCATGTGCTGTCTCGCCCTCGTCTCGGTCGGCCTCGGGCCACGGATCGCGCTCGCGCTCTGGTGGATCTTCGGCGATCGCGTCGACCTCGCCTTCGGCTCGTGGATCGTTCCGCTCCTCGGCCTGCTGTTCCTGCCGTGGACAACCCTGATGTACGTGATCGTCTGGTCGCCGATCGGCGGCGTGGAAGGCGCGGAGTGGCTCCTCGTCGTGCTGGGTCTCGTGCTCGACATCGCGACCTACAGCGCCCGCGCCGCGCGCGGGAAGACGAGCTACTACTAGCCGTCCGCTCCCTTGCGCTCAGGCGGGACGCCGCGCCCGCCGATACCCGTCGTGTGAAGCCGAGAGGGGTCACCTGGACGGATTCGTCGTGGCTCTTCCTCGTGGTCGCGGTCCTCGTCCTCTTCGTGCGCGGCCTCGGCTAGCGAGGACGATCCGCCCTCGGCGGCCGTGCGTAGACTGCGGCGCGTGAGCGGGGTCCTCGTCGGCTTCGACGACTCGGCGGCGGCCCGCCGTGCGCTCGTGCGTGGGATCGGGGAGGCGCAGGCACGGAATGCCCGTCTCATCGTGCTCTCGGTCTTCGAGGTGCCGCTCGACCCGCAGGTCGACCGGTTCTTCGGCACGCTCGACGACATCGCCGACTGGGAGGGCACGCCGATCTCGCCGCCACCCGAGCTCGTGGGACTGCTGGCCGAGGCACGCGACGAGGTCGAGGCCGCCGGCCTGCACGCCGAGTTCATGTGGGCCGCCGGAGAGCCGGGCAACGCGATCATCGAGGCCGCGCGCGACGCGAAGGTGGACACCGTCGTCCTGGGCGAGCACCACCACAGCTTCCTTGCCGGCCTCTTCGGATCGGACGTCGCGGCCGCCGTCGAGCGCGAGCTCGGCAGCGCCGTGATCGTCGCCTGACGTCCTTACTCGTGCGCTTCGTCGCAAGCGCCTGGCACGGCCACAGTAGGGTCCGTGCCATGACGGTGCAGGAATGGGTCGATGCGTACGCACAGGCTTGGCGCGAGCGCGACGCCGACGCAGCGGCGGCGCTCTTCACGGAGGACACCGTCTACCGTGCGCATCCTCTTCAGGAGCCGCATCGGGGCCAGGCAGGTGTCCAGAACTACTGGTCCGACGTCACCGCGACGCAGGATCGAGTCGACGTGCGGATGGGCCGCCCGGTCGAGTCGACGGACGGGCGCCGAGCGGCCGTCGAGTTCTGGGTGCGGATGCTGAGCGGAGACGCCGACGTGACGCTGGTCGGGATCCTGTTCCTCCGCTTCGCCGAGGACGGGCGCTGCGAGGAGCTGCGCGAGACGTGGCTCTTCGAGCCCGGCGACCATCCGCCGCACGAGGGCTGGGGCACCTGACTCCTCGAGGATGAGTGGGCGGCGTCCCTAGGGGATGCGCTCGCGATGGTCGTCCTTGTGCTCCTCGCGCCACTGCGCCTCGAAGGCCTCGGCCTCCACGAACTCGCGCTCGGTGCGCTCGCGCGCCGCTGCGTCCTCGGTCCCAGAGTGCTCGCCGGCTGAGACCCGCCGGCGCGTCGATGCGAACGCGAGGACCACGAGCGGAACCGCGACGACAGCGAGGATGATCCACGGGATCACGCCGCGCACCCTATCCCGACGAGGGGCCCGGGGCGATCGTGCGCTCGGGCGGCCGCCGGGTTGATCCGCCCCGGTGGATGCCGTTTACTAGCGCGCCATGAACCAGGACGGCGGAGCAGCTGCACCCGCGGCGCGGCCAGTCGGCGGCTTCGGCATCGACACGATCGTCGCCGGGGCGCTGCTCTTCGCCGGCGCGGTGCTGTTCCTCGCGCTCGCGCCCTCGGCGTACCACGCGTACCTCGCGATCCACGTCCTCGCCGCCGTGATCTGGGTCGGAGGGGACGTGACCCTCACGGTGCTCGGGATCGTCTTCGAGCGACGGGGAGAGGGCGAGACGCTTGGGGCGCTCGGGAGGATGGGCGCCTGGATCGGGACGCGGGTGTACACGCCCACGCTCGTCGTCACGCTCGTGTTCGGCGTGATCCTGATGGAGAAGGGCAACTTCGACTGGGGTCAGTTCTGGGTGATCTTCGCGCTCGTCGGCTGGACGATCGCCGCAGTCGTCGGGGTCGCCTTCGTCGGCCCTGAGCTCGGCCGCATCGACGAGACGGCGCGCACGCACGGACCGGACTCGCCCGAGGTCGCGCAGCGCGTGAGGCGCCTGTTCATGATCTTCCGCTTCGACACGGCGCTGCTCGTCCTGATCGTCGTGAACATGGCCGCGAAGCCGAGCTTCTAGAGGCTCGGTTCGACAGCCGGCGTCGGGGCCCAGCCCAGGGCAGGCGCGATGTCGCGTGCGATGGTCTCGAGCATCGCGGCGTTGTACTCCACGCCGAGCTGGCTCGGAACCGTCAGGAGGAGGGTGTCGGCTGCCCGGACGGCGGCGTCGCGGGCGAGCTCCTCGGCGATGACGTCGGGCTCTCCGGCGTAGCTCCGGCCGAAGCGGCTGATCGCGCCGTCGAGCCAACCGACCTGGTCCTCGTTCGCATCCCCGCCGAAGAGCCTGCGATCGAGATCCGACGTGATCGGGATGACGCTGCGGCTGACCGAGACGCGCGGCTCCCGCGGATGCCCCGCCTTCGCCCACGCCTCGCGGAACAGGTCGATCTGCTCGGCCTGGAGCTGGTCGAACGGCACCTCGGTGTCCTCGAGCAGCAGCGTGGAGCTCATCAGGTTCATGCCCTGCTCGCCCGCCCACGCCGCGGTGTCGCGCGAGCCGGAGCCCCACCAGATCCGCTCGTCGAGCCCGGGTGACTGCGGCTGGACTGCGAGCCTCGCTGCGCCCGGGCGCCCGCCGACGTCCGCCGGGACGACTCCCGCGCCGGCGATCGCCGCGCGGAAGAGGGCCGTCTTCTCGCGCGCCTCGTCCGGGTCGACGGAGTAACCGAACGCCTCGGCGCCGCGCCAGGCCGGCTCGGGCGAGCCGCGGCTGACACCGAGCTGGAGGCGCCCGCCGGCGAGCAGGTCGGCCGCCGCTGCGGTCTCGGCCATGTAGAGCGGGTTCTCGTAGCGCATGTCGATCACACCCGTGCCGATCTCGATCCGGCTCGTCTTCACGCCGATCGCCGCGAGGAGGGGGAACGGCGAGGCGAGCTGGCGCGCGAAGTGGTGGACGCGGACGAACGCCCCGTCGATCCCGAGCTCCTCCGCCGCGACGGCGAGCTCGACGGTCTGGTGGTGCGCCTCGCTTCCGGTGTGCGTGAGCCCGCCGCCCGGGTGCCAGGCGCCGAACGAGAGAAAGCCGATCTTCCTGGGGCCGCTCATCGTCTCACCGCACATTCCAACACGAGCGGCGGCCCCGGTGTTCCGACGCCCGGCCTCGCCCGACCCGGCACACTGGGCGGGTGGGCGAGACCGCCACCCCGTTCGGCGCCGAGGAGCTGCGGCTGCTCGAGGCGTACTGGCGCGCGGCGAACTTCCTCTCGGTGGGGCAGATCTACCTGCTCGACAACCCGCTGCTCCGCGAGGAGCTGACGGCGGAGCACGTCAAGCCGCGCCTCCTCGGCCATTTCGGCACGGTGCCGGGCCTCAACCTCGTGTACGCGCACGTGAACCGGGCGATCCGGGAACGAGACCTAGACGCGATCTTCGTCACCGGCCCCGGTCACGGCGGGCCTGCGAACGTCGCAAACGCGTATCTCGAAGGAACGTACGCGGAGCTCTACCCGGACATCTCGGAGGACGAGGACGGGTTGCGCAAGCTGTTCCGCCAGTTCTCGTTCCCCGGCGGGATCCCGAGCCACGCCGCCCCCGAGACCCCGGGCTCGATCCACGAAGGCGGCGAGCTCGGCTACGCGCTCGTCCACGCGTTCGGCGCGGCCTTCGACAACCCCGACCTCGTCGTCGTGTGCGTCGTCGGCGACGGCGAGGCGGAGACAGGGCCGCTGGCGGCGAGCTGGCACTCGAACAAGTTCCTGAGCCCCCGCTCCGACGGCGTGGTGCTTCCGATCCTGCACCTGAACGGCTACAAGATCGCCAACCCGACGATCCTCGCCCGGATCCCGGAGAGCGAGCTGGTCGCGCTGTTGGAGGGCTACGGGTGGGAGCCGCGCGTCGTCGCGGGCGGCTTCGACGGCGAGGACCCGAGGGAGGTCCATCGCCGATTTGCCGTCGCGCTGGACGAGACGCTCGACCAAATCGCCGAGATCCGCGCTCGAGCGCGGTCCGAGACGGACGCCGACCGGCCGCGCTGGCCGATGCTCGTCCTGCGGACGCCGAAGGGCTGGACCGGCCCGAAGACCGTCGACGGGCTCCCGGTCGAGGGAACCTGGCGTTCCCACCAGGTGCCGCTCGCACAGGTGCGTGAGAACCCCGAGCACCTCCGGCAGCTCGAGGAATGGCTTCGCAGCTACCGCCCGGAGGAGCTGTTCGACGAGACCGGCCGGCTCGTGGCGGAGCTCCGCGCGCTCGCGCCGACGGGTCGCAGGCGGATGAGCGCGAACCCCCACGCGAACGGAGGCGAGCTGCTCCGCGACCTCGTGCTTCCCGACTTCCGCGGGTACGCGGTGGACGTCCCGGAGCCGGGGAAGGCGACGGCCGAGGCGACACGGGTCCTCGGGGGCTACCTTCGCGACGTCATCGCGGCGAACCGCGACAACTTCCGCCTCTTCGGGCCCGACGAGACAGCTTCCAACCGCCTCGACGACGTCTTCGCCGTGACAGGCCGAAGGTGGTGGGCGGCGACCGAGCCGACGGACGAGGACCTCGCACGCGACGGCCGCGTGCTGGAGGTTCTCTCGGAGCACCTCTGCCAGGGCTGGCTCGAGGGATACCTCCTGACGGGCCGGCACGGCCTGTTCACGAGCTACGAGGCGTTCATCCACATCATCGACGCGATGTTCAACCAGCATGCGAAGTGGCTGAAGACGACCCCGTCGATCCCGTGGCGCAGGCCGATCGCGTCGTTGAACTACCTCCTCAGCTCGCACGTCTGGCGCCAGGACCACAACGGCTTCTCGCACCAGGACCCCGGGTTCATCGACCACGTGGTGAACAAGAAGGCCGAGGTGATCCGCGTGTACCTGCCACCCGACGCGAACACGCTTCTCTCGGTCGCCGACCACTGCCTGCGCAGCCGGAACTACGTGAACGTCGTCGTCGCGGGCAAGCAGCCGGCACTCACCTACCTCCCGATGGAGGAGGCGGTTGCGCACTGTGCCCGCGGCCTCGGGATCTGGGAGTGGGCCTCGACGGACGTGGACGGCGAGCCTGACGTCGTGCTGGGTTGCTGCGGCGACGTCCCCACGCTCGAGGTTCTCGCGGCAGCCGCGATCCTGCGCGAGCGGCTGCCGGAGCTGAAGGTCAGGGTCGTCAACGTCGTCGACCTCATGCGGCTGCAGCCGGAGAGCGAGCACCCGCACGGCCTGGCGGACGTCGACTTCGACTCGCTCTTCACCACCGACCGGCCTGTGGTCTTCGCCTACCACGGGTACCCGACCCTGATCCACCGGCTGACCTACCGTCGGACGAACCACGGGAACCTGCACGTGCGCGGCTACAAGGAGGAAGGGACGACGACGACGCCCTTCGACATGGTGATGCTCAACGACCTCGACCGCTTCCACCTCGTGAAGGACGTCGTCGACCGGGTTCCCGGGCTCGCGACCCGGGCCGCGCACGTGCGCCAGGAGATGGACGAGCGGCGGCTCGAAGCGCGCGCGTGGACACGATCGCACGGTGAGGACCATCCCGACGTGCGCGACTGGACCTGGCCGTTCTGAGCGACGTCCTCGTCGTCAACGCAGGCTCGACGAGCCTCAAGCTCGCGCTGGTCGACAGCGCCGGTCGGGCGCAGACCGTGGAGTCACTGGACGACCTGCCTGCGGGCGTGGATGGGGTCGGCCACCGAATCGTCCACGGCGGCGCGGTCTTCCGCGACCCGGTGCAGATCGACGACGAAGTCGTGTCGAAGCTGGAGGCGCTCCAACCCCTCGCGCCGCTGCACCAGGCGCCCGCGCTCGAGGCGCTCGCAGCCGCACGAGCAGCGGCCCCCGACGTCCCCCATATCGCGGTCTTCGACACGGCCTTCCACGCCACGCTGACCGAGGTGGCCTCGACCTACGCCGTGCCGCATGCCTGGCGCGAGCAGTGGGGAGTCCGACGGTTCGGCTTCCACGGGATCGCCGTCGAATGGGTCGCCGAGCAGGTCGCTGCACGCCGCCTCGTCGTCTGCCACCTGGGCGGCGGCTGCTCGGTCACCGCCGTGCTCGACGGCCGCTCGGTCGACACGACCATGGGCTTCACACCGCTCGACGGCGTTCCCATGGCGACGCGGTCGGGGGCGATCGATCCCGGCCTCCTGCTCTACGCGCTTCGCGAGCGCGGGCTTGCGCTGGACGAGGTCGACGAGGCGCTCGAGCAGCACTCCGGGCTGGAGGCGCTCGGCGGGCTCGACGCCGACCTCGGGTTCACCGTCTTCGTGTATCGCGTCGCGCAGGCGATCGCGGCGATGGCGGTCGCGCTCGGAAGCGTCGACGTCGTCGCCTTCTCGGGAGGGATCGGAGAGAACCGCGAGGACGTCCGCGCCGCGGTCCTGGAGCTCCTGGGGCTCCTCGGCGAGCCGAGGGTCGAGGTCGTCCCTGCGCGCGAGGATCTCGTCATCGCCCGCGCCGTACGGCAGCTGCTCTCCGCTTCCTAACGCGACACATGTGCCGCAGCACCGCCCGGAGACGAGTCGAGTACGCTGGCCTCGTCTCCTCGAGAGACGTCCATCGCGCATGAACAAGCCGCGCATCTTCCTCGGCTCGTCGGGCAAGCAGGCCAAGCTGCTCCAGGCGATCACGCGCGGCCTGGAGGAGGTCGCCGACGTCGAGCCCTGGACGACCTCGTTCAACCCGGGACGATCCACCCTCGATCGCCTGGTGGAGCTCTCGCGTGAGGTCGACTTCGCGGCGTTCGTGTTCGCCCAGGACGACTGGACAACCATGGACGCAGCAGAGCCCGGCCAGGCGTCACCGCGCGACAACGTCGTGTTCGAAGCCGGGCTGTTCGGCGGCGCGCTCGGAATCCGGCGCACGTTCATCCTCCACGCGAACGGCTCGAAGCTGCCGAGCGACCTGCTCGGGCTGACCTCCGTCCGCTACGACCCGGCCGCGAGCCCGGCGGAGGTTCGGGCGATCAACCAGAAGCTCCGCAAGGCGATCGAGACCGAGGGCCGCCGCGGCCCGGTCGAGGGGCTGTGGTGGCAGCTCTCGCTGACCGCGCGGAGCGAAGAGGAACCGTCGGCGGTGAGCCTCCTGCGCATCTCACGGGATCGCGACGGCGACCTCAACGTGAACGGCCGCTCGTGGCAGGAGGACGGCACCCTGTCGGCCCGCTACTGGAGCGAGGCGGCCAAGGAGCACAGGGACCCGGCGGGCCTCTTCTACTGCTGGAAGGGCGAGCGCCCGCGCGACCCGAATGCCCCGCAGCTCGAGGGGACCGGCGAGATCCGGGTGGAGACCTCCGACCGTGCCAGCGGGTGGTTCACGACACGATCCGATCGCGACGCCTCGCTGAACGCTCGAACGGCCGGTATCTACCTGCGTGCCGACCCGTCCGACCTGGAGGTGCTGGACGGCGGGAGCGTGGACGAGCGAGCCGACCTCATCGCGGAGCGCCTCCGTGAGTGGAAGTCGGCCGCGAACGCGTTCTGAGCACCGACCTCGCTCCCAGCCCCGGTCGACCGTCTCGGTCCGGTGACGATCCGATACCGAACTCGGATGCGACGACAGACATGCCGCGGCCCGGCCTCACCGGGCCGGTATGGTCGGAATCCCCGACGAAAGGACGCGACTGATGGCCACATCACCGAACATCGTCCTCGTCCACGGCGCCTGGGCAGACGGCTCGTGCTGGAGCAAGGTGATCGAGCGCCTGCAGACGGACGGCTACACCGTCACCGCGCCTCAGCTTCCGGAGACCTCGCTGGCGGACGACGTCACGAAGGTCCGCCACGTGCTCAGCCGCCAGAGCGGGCCGACCGTTCTCGCAGCGCACTCCTACGGAGGCCAGGTCATCACGGCCCTCGGCACCGACGCGCCGAACGTCGTCGGCCTCGTCTACATCGCGGGCTTCGGGCTCGACGAGGGCGAGTCGATCGGCGCGCTGCTGCAGCAGGGGCCTCCGACCCCGGCGGTGGCGAACGTCGAGATCGACTCGGAGGGCTTCGCGTGGCTTCCCGAGGACGATTTCCTCGCGCATTTCGCCCCCGACGTCGACCCCGTCGAGGCGAAGGTCATGTACGCCGTGCAGCAGCCCCTTCACACATCCACCTTCGACGACGTGATGGGCATCCCCGCGTGGAAGTCGCTGCCGTCGTGGTACCTGGTGGCCGAGCACGACGAGGTGATTCCGCCCGACGCCGAGAGGCAGTTCGCGCAACGAATGGGGGCGGACACGATCGAGGTCGCGAGCGGGCACTGCGCGATGGTCTCCCACCCGGAGGAGACGCACGAGCGGATCCTGGCCGCGGCGAACGCCCTCGTGCACGCCTAGAGGCGGCTCGGCCCGAGCGCCGCGCTCACGGTGCTGAGCATCGCGCTCTCCGCCTCCGACTCCGGGATGCGTCCGTTCTGGCTCTCGAAGCTCGCGGTGTGCACGAGCGCGCGGATCACCGCGAGGTGCCACGTGACGGGGAGATCGCTCCGAAAGACCCCCTGCTTCTGACCACGTTCGATCAGCGGCTCGAGCTGGTCGAGCATCGGGACGTGACGCCGGTGGAGCTCCTCGGGCGACAGCCGGGCGGTGTTGAGCGCGAGAAGGGCGTGGAAGCGGGCGAGCTCTCGCCAGGTGGCGCGGAGCACTCGCTCCAGTGCGTCCGCGGGTGCGCCGCGGCCGGGCTCGGCGCTCTTCATCGCGTCCGCCACCTGTGTGACCGCGTGCTCCATCACCGCGTCGAGCAGGGCCGTCCGGGTCGGGAAGTGGACGTAGATCGTCGCTCGCACCACGCCAGCACGGCGAGCGATCTCCGACATGCTGCTGTCGGGATCGCTCGCGAGCGCCTCGAGGGCCCCGTCGAGGATCGCCGCGACGCTGCGGTCGGCGTCCGCCCGGCGGCGCCTGGGGCCCGCGGGCGGTCGGACGGGTGTCGTCGGCTTCGCCATTCGCTCAGTGTGTCGGCATGGCCCCGGGGTGGAGCCGCAGCTTCGGCACGAAGTGGCTGGCGCGAGGCAGGACGGTGAGAGCGGCCAGGCTGCCGACACTAGCGACGAGCGCGGCTGCGACGAACGCGTGCGCGATCCCGGAGGCGGCGCCCGGACCGGCGATGGCGCCGCTGCCGGCCGCGATCGTCGAGAAGATCGCGATCCCGAGCGTGCCGCCGATCTCGTGGCCGGTGGAGTTGAGACCGGAGATCATCCCCGCCTCCTCTTCGCGGGCGCCGGCGAGGATCGCGATCGAGACGGTGACGACGGCGATCCCGAGACCGAATCCGGCGACGAGCATCCCTGGCAGGACATCCCGGACGTAGGTGCCCGTCTCGCCGACGTGGGCGAGCAGCGTCATCCCTGCCGCGGCGACGAGGAAGGCGCCGGCAAGCGGCCCACGCACGCCGTGCTTGCTCACCAGATGACCCGACAGATGGGCGCCGGCTCCTGCCGCGAGCGCAAGCGGGATGAAGGCGAGGCCGGTGGTGAGCGGCCCCCAGCCGAGGACGCTCTGGAGGTAGAGCGAGCTCAGCAGGAAGAGGCCGAAGATCGAGCCCGCTGCCGCGAGCATGAGGAAGAGCCCCCCGCCGACGGCGCGATCGGCCAATCGCTCGATGCGGAGGAGCGGTGCGCTCGTGCGGCGCTCGAGGACGGCGAACGCCGCGAGACCAGCCAGCCCGCCGAGGCCGAGCACGTGGGTCTGGACGGAGGTCCAGCCGGCTCCCTCGGCCTGGGTGATCGCGAAGACGATCGCGCCGAGGCTCGTGGTCGCGAGCAGCGGCCACCGGTGGCGCCTGTCTCGGCCGGCCTTGCCGGTAGGGGTCTCCGACGTGAGGTGCTTCGGCTTGTGATGCACGGTTGATCCGCCTTTCCTTAAGTTGGACAATGCTGTCTGACATCAATAAATCAGACATCACTGTCCAAGTCAAGGCCCCGCGACGCTCCGCCGCGCAGCAGGCTGCGCAGCCTTTCCGTATTAAGAGACCGAGAAATCGGAGCGCGGAGTGACGTCCCCGGCCGACCGCGCGTGCTTCTGTTCCGCGGATGACTGCCGCCTCGACGCCGGACGGAGGGGAGACGACCGACGCGCCGGCGGGCACGGTCTCGCGTCGGCGCAGGCATGCCGGGTGGGCGTGGCTCGCCGGCGGTGACGGATCGGTCCTCCAGCAAGTGCCGAGCGAGGCGAGCTTCTTCGACGGCCTCGGGATGTGGGTCGCGGGCATGGCGGTCGTCAGCGGCTTCGGGATGACCGTCGCAGCAAGCCAGTGGTGGAGCACGTCGATCACGAGCGTGCTCTGGGTGCTGCCGGTCTGGGCGGTCCTGTACTGCCTGATCGAGCGCCTCGTCCTCAAGAGCTTCGGCACGAGCTGGGTCTGGAACCTCGTGCTGACGATCCCGCGGCTCGTGCTGTCGCTGGCGATCGCGCTCGTGATCGGGTTGCCGATGGCGCAGGTGATCTACAGCGGGTCGATCAACGACGAGCTCAGCAAGACGACGACCCAACGCATCCACGAGGCGACCACGCAGATCACGCGCACGTACGACGCGAAGATCGCCGCGGCCCAGACGGAGATCGCCGCGGCGCAGGCCACGGAGACGCGGCTCCGGCACCAGGTCACGAACAGTCGCTTCCTCGCCGACTGCGAGGCCGGTCTCCAGAGCTGCTCGCAGACCCACAAGCTCGGCCGCGGGCCCTACTACAGGCGCGACGCGCGCCGGGCGGCCGCCGCCGCAGCCGAGTTGAAGCGCGCCCGTCCCCAGATCGCTGCGACGATCGCGGCAAACCGTCAGAAGATCGCGGTCTGGCGGGCCGCGGAGAGCGGCCAGATTGCGAACCGGGTCGCCACGATCAAGGCGAACCGCGACTTCCTCGCCCGCCAGGCGGCGCTCGAGCGCGTCGAGAAGGCCAGCCCCGCCGTGAAGAAGTACGTCGAGTTCTTCCTCGCGTTCCTCATCGCGATCGACCTCGTGGCCCTCGTGCTCAAGCTCACCCATCTCTTCAGCACGGGCGGCGCCTACGAGCGCGCGGCCGCCGCGCTTCGGGCGAGCGATCTCGTCGACGTCCACCGCCTCCAGGAACGCGCCAACGTCCTGACCAACCGCATCACGCTCGAGTCGCGGGCGCAGCAGGAAGCCGACGAGGTCAGGATCCGCGGCGACGTCTCACGCGAGCCGGAGAGCGACGAGCTCAGGCTGAACGAGCGCGCGACCCGCCGCCCGTCCCTGGGCGGCCCGGCGACCGCCACCCCGCTCGGCGACTGACGACCCTCAGGCGCTCTCGGTCGCCGCAGCGGGGGCCGGCGCGGGCGTGCGAAGCAGGACGGCGGCGGCGACGGCGCCGACCACGAGGAGCAGCGACCCCACCAGGATCACCTCGTTCAGGCCGCTGACGAATGCCGTCCTGGCAGGCTCCACGAGGTCGGGATGCCCGGCGACGGCCCGGACCCCTGCCGAGCTCACCGCGGCACCGAGCGCGTTCCCGTTGTCGCCGACCGTGGTCGACAGCGAGCTCTCGACGCTGTGCTGGAGCAGGGCGCCGAGCGCCGCGACCCCGACCGCCACCCCAGCGAGACGGAACGTGTTGCTGATCCCCGATGCCATCCCGGTCCGGGCCGGATCCACCACGCGGAGAGCGCCCGCCGCAAGCGCGGGATTTGCGACTCCGATCCCGATGCCGCCGACGACGAAGCCGGCGAGCAGGGCGGTCCAGCCCGAGTGGGCGTCGAGCCCGTACATCAAGGCGAGCCCCGCGGCGACGAGCGCGAGCCCCGCGCCGATCATCACCCGAAGGGGCACGCGCGCTGCGAGGTGCCGCGTTGCGAGCGGCACGAGGAAGACGAACCCGGTGAGCGGCAGGAAGCGCACACCCGTCGCCAGCGGCGAATAGCCGAGCACGTCCTGCAGGTAGATCGACAGGTACGGGAACAGCGCGAACATGCCGGCCGCGATGCAGAACGTCGCGACCGAGACGCCGACGAACGCTCTCTGACCGAAGAGGGTCACGTCGAACATCGGCCGCTCCTGCCGCAGCTCGACGACGACGAACACGACGAGCAGCACCGCACCGCCGATCAGCGACAGGAGGATCAGGGGACTCGTCCAGCCGCTGGCGTTGCCTCTGAGAATGCCGAACACGATGAGGAAGAGCGCCGCGGAGAACGTGAGGAGGCCGCTCACGTCGGTCCGTCGCGCTCCCTCGTCTCGAGACTCGGAAATGCGGGTGAGGGCAACCGCGAACGCGAAGACGCCGACCGGGATGTTGACGAAGAAGATCCAGCGCCACCCCAGGCCGTCGGTGAGGAGGCCGCCGATGAGCGGGCCGGAGGCGACCGCGGCCCCGACGGTGGCGCCCCAGACGGCCAGCGCCCCGAAGCGGTCGGCCCCGCGGTACTCGTGGCCGATCAGGGCCAGCGCGGTCGCGAAGAGCGCGGCTCCGCCGATCCCCTGCAGCGCACGGGCGATGTCGAGCGTCGCGATGTTCCACGCCAGGCCGCAGAGCAACGAGGAAAGCGTGAACAGCAGGACGCCTGCCATGAAGACGAGGCGGCGCCCGTACCTGTCGGCGAGCGCCCCTGCGGTGAGAATCAGCGCTGCGAGGCTCAGCGCGTAGGCGTCGACGACCCACTGCAGGCCGGTCAGGCTGGCATCGAAGCGCTGCTGCATGTTCGGCAGCGCGACGACCACGACGGTGATGTCGAGGAGCAGCATGAACGTCGTCAGGCACACGGCGAGGAGCGTCCACTTCCTCGCGCCGGAGTCGCCGCCAGGCTCCATCGCGGGGACGCTACAGGAGTCCGTGGGTCCGACCTCGAGGCGGGAGGTCCGCTGCAACGGAAGGACCGCTCTAGGATCCCCACGTGGCAGCGGAGACCCTCGGTTCGGTTGCGGCGCTGTCGCCCGGCGAGGAGCCGATCCGCGCGGCCGAGGTCGTCGGGGCGCTCTCGCTCGCGACCGACCTCGGCACGGGACAGCCGCTCGAGCACGCGCTGCGCAGCGCGGTGCTCGCGGTGCGTCTCGGCGAGCTTGCGGGAGCTTCGGCCGAGGAGCTCGCAGCCACCTACTACGTCGCCCTGCTCCACGCCTCCGGGTGCACCTCGAACAGCCACGAGGCGACGAAGCTGTTCGGTGACGACATCGCGCACAGGGCTGCGTTCTTCCTCATCGACACGACGAGCCCCGCGGAGGTCCTGGCCTTCTACAGAGCCCAGGTCGCGGTCGGTCGCAGCTCAGAGGTGCGCGCGGCGATGATCGAGGATGCGATCGAGAACGCCGGTCCGAGGTCTCGCGCCTCGCTCGCCACGATGTGCGAGGTCGCCCAACGGTTCGCCGGCTGGCTCGAGCTCGGCGAGAGCGTCCAGTCGTCGCTGGAATACGTGTTCGCGCGTTGGGACGGCAAGGGGTTCCCCGATGCCCGCGGCGACGAGATCCCGTTGCCGATGCGATTGCTGCACGTCGGGAGGGACGTTTCTCTCTTCCTCTCGGCAGCCGACGCGGAGGAGGCCCGGGACGTGGTGGCGCGCCGGACGGGCGCCGCCTACGACCCTCGAGTCGCCGGGATCGCGCTGCAGCACTACGACGAGCTGCTCGGCGAGCTGGACGACACACGAATGTGGGAGCAAGCGCTCGAGACCGAGCCTTTCCCGCAGCTCGTGATCGCAGGCGAGCGGGTCGATGCTGCGTTCAGGGCGATCGCGGCACTGACCGGCCTCAAGTCACCGTGGCTCCGAGAGCATTCGACGGGAGTCGCCGAGCTTGCAGAGGCCGCCGCGTGGCGCCAGGGGCTTCCGGCCGCGGTCGTCACCTTCGTGCGGCGTGCCGCGCTGGCACACGACCTGGGCCGGGTCGGCGTGTCGAACGCGATCTGGGAGAAGCCGGGGCCGCTCGGATTCGGAGAGTGGGAGCGGGTGCGACTGCATCCCCACTTCACGGAGCGGGCCTTCGCGCAATCGCCGGCGCTCGCTCCCATCGGCGTGCTGGCCGGAGCACATCACGAACGACTTGATGGCTCCGGCTATCCCCGCGGCACGCGCGAACCGGAGCTCGACCAACCCGCCCGGATCCTCGCCGCTGCCGACTGCTACGGCGCGATGCGCGAGGCGCGGCCCTACCGGCCCGCGCTCGACAGAACGGCCGCAGAGAGAGAGCTGCTGCTGGAGGCCGAGCGAGGACGACTCGACGCGGAAGCCGTCGACGCCGTTCTCGCCGCGGCAGGCCATCCGGTGCAGCCGAGACCGCGTGATCTGCCCGCGGGGCTGACACACCGTGAGCTCGAGGTCCTGCTCGTCCTCGTCCGTGGTGAGTCGAACCAGGAGATCGGCACGCACCTCGGCATCTCGGCCAAGACCGTCGGACACCACGTTCAGCACGTCTACGAGAAGGCGGGTGTGCGCAGCCGTGCCGCCGCGACGGTCTGGGCGTTCGAGAACGACCTCGTGCGCAGCGCATAGGGCATTTGCCCGATGGTGCACCGGGCACGCCCGGGCGAGACTCGCTGCACCATCGGCGTCGAAAATGCGGCGGCGAGCCAGACAGGAGGTAGGCGATGATCCTGGCCACCACAACGATCGAGGACTTCGACCGGTTCGTGGAGGTCTACTCAGCCGCGGGGGCCGAGAAGCGCAAGCAGCACGGCTCCAAAGGGTCACGCGTGTTCCGCGATCCCGACCAGGTGGATCGGGTCTGGGCGGTCTTCGACTGGGACCTCGAGGGCTGGCAGAGCTTCGCCTCGGACCCCGACGTCCCGCGGATCATGCAGGAGGCCGGGCACAAGGAACGCCCGCAGGTGCTGGAGCTCAGCGGCACGTACGACGCGTAGATCGGCGAGCTTGCGCCCGAAATCCCCGCAACCGCGGGGGTTTCGGCGACG
>CAWCCO010000007.1:0-19600 GCA_963794115.1 uncultured Actinomycetes bacterium
AAGGTGTCCGCGAGGTTGAACGCGGGCCAGTAGTCGAAGTCGAGGAAGTCGGTCACATGACCGAGCCTCAGCCGGTCGACGAGGTTCGAGATGCTGCCGCCGAGCACGAGCCCGACCGCCACCGGGAGCAACGGGTGCCGGCGGCCGGAGCGGGCGAAGAACACCACGAGAGCGACGATGGCGATCGAGGTCAGGGCGATCACGACGCTCGTCGCGTCCGAGAAGAGCCCGAACGCGATACCCGTGTTGCGCACGCGGTGGATCGACAGCGGCCCGAGCACCTGCACGGAGTCGCCGAGCTCGAGCGCACCGGCCACGACGAGCTTCGTCAGCTGATCGGCCGCTGCAGCTGCGCCTGCGACGACGAGGAGCGCCGCCCACTGGGCGGGGCCCGCGGCGAGCGAGCGCTGGGCGCCGGGAATCGGCTCGAGGGCGTTTGTCGCCGAGCCGACGCGGACCTCGAGCGGCGGCGGCGAGGGAACCGCGCGTGCGGGCTCGCTCACGAGGCTCCCTCCCGCTGCTTGCACGAGACGCACTCTGTCGCGTACGGGACGGCATCGAGACGCTCTGCAGGGATCTCATGCCCGCAGCGGGCGCAATACCCGTATGTCCCGTCCTCGATCTTCGCCAAGGCGCGATCGATCTCGTAGCCGATCTGCTCGGCGTTCTCCTCGAGGGACTGGTCGACCTCGCGGTCGACCATCTCCGTCGCGTGGTCTGCGAGGTGCTGGTCGCCGCCGGCATTCGAGAGCTCTCCGTCGTCGACGTCGCCCTCGACGATGTCGTGCGCGGCGCCGAGCACCCGCGACCGGAGGTCGAGCAGCTGGGCGCGCCGATCGTCGAGATCGACGCTCATACCCACTCCGACGCCGGCAAAGCCGGCGCCTCCGTTCCCGGGTCGCCTCCGTCGAGGCGCCCGACGACCTCGGAGCGGCGCGCGCCGGGAACCACACGGACGGGGAGCCGCAACGGTGTCTCTGCGCTCGTGCCGCGGACGGACATCCAGCAAGAATAGTCGGCCTCGGGACGGAGGCCGCGGCCCGGTGCGCGTTCGCTGCTCTTAGCCCGCGAGGCGGTCGACGGCTTTCCCGGATGGCTGCTCGGTGAGCTGCGGAGTGATCGCGGCAGGGCGCGCTTCCTCCGGAGTCGCTGTCGCCTCTGAGGGCTCGTCCTCTGCGAGCACGTCCAGCGCAGAGCGCATGATCGAGCGCACCCGTCGCGTCTCGGCGAGCAGCTGCTCCTTCTCGGCGATCGCGTCGCGGACGAGGCGGCGTCCCTCTGCGCCGGCCTCCTGCACGATCACGTCGGCCTCGCGGCGTGCCTGCTCCTTCATATCCTGCGCGGCGCGCTCGGCCGAGACGAGCGTCGACCGGAGGAGCGTCTCGAGCTCGACGTGCCGCCCGACCTCCAGCTCGAGCTCGTGGACGCGCTCGCCCAGCTCGGAGCGCTCGCGCCAGACAGCCTCGAAGCTGTCTGCGATCTCCTCGATCGTGCGATGCACATGGCCGCGGCGGTAGCCGAACAGGCCGCGCCGCATCTCCAGGTGGCGAACCTCGACGGGTGTGAGTGTCATGACCGACCCTCCTTCCTTTCAGCGGCCTCGGCGACCGGACGGCTCACAGGAGCCGCCCGATCAGGCCGTTGACGATACGCTCGGCGATGTAGAGCGCGAACACGGCCACGATCGGCGACACGTCGAGCGGGCCGATCGGGGGAATCACGCGCCGGAACAGGCGCAGGTACGGCTCGCACACGTCCATCAGGAACCGCCTGACCCGCTCGAGCGTCGGCGAGGCGCCCGCCGGGAACCAGGACGTCACGATGAACGCGAGGATCAGCAGGACGTAGACGCCGACGAAGACGGACACGAACTGCTGCACCGACGACGCCGTATCGGCCAGCACGAGAAAGCCGACGAGATCGTCGCCCACGACGCGGGATTCTCGATGGGAGCGGCGGTTCCTCCGCTCCGGGCAGGGTCAGGCCTGGTTGAAGAAGCCCCCGGCGGGATCGAGCGCGCGGGCGCGTTCCTCCGCCGAGACCTCGACGTTCCTCGGCGTCAGCAGGAACACCTTGTCGGCGACGCGCTGCATGCTGCCGTCGAGCGCGTACGTGAGCCCGCTCGCGAAGTCGATCAGCCGCTTCGACAGCTCGGTGTCGGCGTTCTGGAGGTTGAGGATCACCGGGACCGAGTCCTTGAAGCGGTCGGCGATCTGCTGCGCGTCGTTGAAGCTCCGCGGCAGCACGAGATGGACGCGGACCTGACCGCTGCTGTCGACTCCGCGCAGGCGCGACCGGCGTGAGCTCGACCGCGTGGACGGCGGCTCGACCTCCGCCTCGGAGACGCTGTCGGGCTCGGACCACGACTCTGGCTCGCCGCGGCGCGGCAGACGCCTGACGTTCGCGCGCTCGCGGCGCCGGTAGTCGCGCCCGACCTCCTCGTCGCTGACGGTCAGGTCGTCGTCCCACTCCTCGTCCTCGGCGATGCCGAAGTAGACGAGCGTCCGGTTCCAGACGTCGGCGAGGCCCATGACGGCGCGTATCGTAACCCCGTCCGAGGACGCGAAACCCGGGGACAGTCTCCGTGATCAGTCGCGGAAGAGGATGCTGCCGACGCGAATCAGCGTCGCGCCCTCCTCGACCGCGACACGCCAGTCCTGCGACGTCCCCATCGAGAGCTGCGCGAGCCCGTGGCGCTCCGCCAGCTCGCGCAGGCGCCTGAACCACGGTCGCGACGTCTCGGGCTCCGCCGAAAGCGGCGGCATCGTCATCAGGCCGCGGATCGCCGGGACCCGCGCCAGCCAGCCCTCGAGCTCCTCCGGCGCGACGCCGGACTTCGACGGCTCGCCGGAGAGGTTCACCTCGAGCAGGGCCGGCACCGTGAGGCGACTCGCCGCCGACTCGGAGTCGAGGGAGTGCACGAGCTCGCAGGTCCCGTTCACGACCTTGACCTTGTTGGACTGGAGGTGGCCGATGAAGTGCCACCGAAACGCGTCGCCGTATCGCGCGTGCTTCGCCTGGAGGTCCTGCGCGCGGTTCTCCCCCACCACGTCGACACCGGCCTCGGCGAGGACGCCGAGCTGCTCGAGCGGCACGTACTTGGTCGCGACGACGACGGTGACGCCGGCGCCGGCCTCCTCCCGGAGCCGCAGGTAGCGCTCGCGGACGGACGCCGCGTTCACGGCGCGAGCTCCCCGGCGAGCTCGAGCAGCCTGTCGCGGTCGTTTGCCCCCGGGTCGTCCAACACGGCGTCGAGCAGCCGTGCGAGCGCCGCGCCAAGCTCCGGGCCCTCCCGATAGCCCAGCGCGAGGAGGTCGTGCCCGTCAACCGTGAGATCGGCCAGGCGGTACGGGCTGTCCTGCTGGCTCTCGAGCGCCTGCCCGAGCCGCTCGAGCGCTTCGAGCTCCTGCTGCTCGACGAGCTTGACCGAGAGATCGGCCCGCTTCAGCTCGATCAGCCGCCGCGCCTCGTCGAGGCCGTGGACGGCGAGGAACCGACGCGCGGCGGCCTCGTCGACGTCGCCGTCCAGGCGGAAGTCGTGCCCGGCGACGAGGCAGACGACCTCGTCGCGGAGCGTGTTCGGATAGCGCAGCCGCCTGAGGATCCGTGCGGTCCTCGCGGCGCCGACGGTCGCGTGGGACAAGTCGGTTCCGTCCGTCTCCGGCTTCGCCACGTCGTGCAACAGCGCGGCGAGCCGGACGTGCAGCCCGGCGTCTCCGTCGGCGGTCGCCTGGACGACGGCGAACAGGTGCTCGTCCAGTGGATTCGGCTGCCTCGGGGAGGCGACGGCGTAGCCGATCGCGGGCCGGAGCTCCGGGATCACCTCGAGCAGCGCGCCGGTGTCCCGCGCGAGCCGAAGCGCGACGGCGGGACGCGAGCCGAGCAGGAGCTTCGAGAGCTCGCCCATCCCGTCGACGGCGACGCCGCCTCCGATCCGTTCGCCCGAGACGTGGCGCAGCCCGCCCGCCTCGGCCCGCATCTGGGCGATCGTCTCCGGCGCGAGCGTGAAGTCGAGCTGCGAGACGAGCCGGAGCCCGCGGAGGATCCGCAGCGGGTCCTCCCGGAAGCTGTCGGCGGCCACCGTCTTGAGGACGCGGCGCTCGAGGTCTGCGACGCCGCCGAACGGGTCGACGAGCTCTCCCGTCTCGAGCCGCCGCGCGATCGCGTTGACGGTGAAGTCGCGGCGCCGCATGTCGTCCTCGACCGAGGCGCTGCCGTCGGCCACGATCTCGAAGTCGTGGTGCCCGGGGCCGGTGCTGCGCTCGATCCTCGGCGGGGTCAGCTCGATCCCCGACGGAACAAGCGCGCGAACGGACGCGTCTTCGGGATAGAAGCGCACGCCGACGAGCTGGCCGTGCACCTCCATGTCCTCGACACGACCGTGCGGTTCGAGCGCGGCATGGAGGCCGGCGTGGTCGACGCCGGGGACCAGGAAGTCCTCGTCGGAGTGCGGGATGCGGAGCAGCTCGTCGCGTACGGCGCCGCCGACGACGTACGCGTCGAGCCCGAGGGAGCGGACGTAGCGGCGGATCTCGGTCGTCACGCGGCGATTGTCCCCGACCGCCCGTGCGCAGGCGAGCTAGAGGTGCGCGACCGCCTCGATCTCGACGAGCGCGCCCGACGGCAGCTTCGCCACCTGGAACGTCGAGCGCGCCGGCGGCCGGTCGCCGACTCTGGTCGCATAGACCTCGTTCATCCCCTGGAAGTCGCCGAGGTCGGCGAGGAACACGCTCGTCTTCACGAGCTTGTCCATCGAGCTCCCGGCCGCCTCGAGGATCGCCGCGAGGTTCGCGAGGGCCTGCTCGGTCTGCCGGCCGATGTCGCCCTCGACCGCCGTGTCGCCGGGCGCGAGCCCGAGCTGGCCGGCGACGAACACGAGCTCGCCCGCGACGATCGCCTGGTTGTACGGCGCCCCCTGGAACGGCGCGGGCGCTGCCTCGGTGCGGATCACGGTCTTCTCCACTGGGGCTCCTTCGTCTATGCGGCGGCCGCGCGCGCGAGCGCGACGCCGAGGGCTTTGAAGATCGCAGCGAGGGCGTGGCCCGTGTCCTCGCCCTCCATCAGGCGCACGTGAACGGTCAGCCCCGCCTCCTCGGACAGGCGACCCAGGAAGCGCGCGGCGAGGTCCGTGCCGAGACCCCCCGCGCCGGTGAGATCGGCATTGGACGCGACGAGCGGCCGCTCGGAGCGCTCGACGACGACCATCGCGAGCGCCTCGTCGGCGGGCGCCGTGGCCTCGCCGAGGGCGCCGTCGGAGAGCAGCGGGCCGACGGCGCGCCCGAGCGCCGTCCCGGCCGCGTCGACCTCGGCCTCGGGGTCGTCGGGCTCGATCTCGAGCGTGAGCTCGAAGCCGCCCGCACGCGCCAGCTCGGTGAGCAGGTGGTCGAGCACCGGGACCCCGGTCGCGACGTTGATCGCACCGGTTCCCTCGGCGATGCGCGCGCCGCTCACAAGTCGGCGCGCTCGATCCGCGCCCCGAGCCCGCGCAGGCGCTCGTCGATCGACTCGTAGCCGCGGTCGATCTGGCCGACATTGCCGATCGTCGAGCGGCCCTCGGCGCAGAGCGCGGCGATCACCATGGCCATCCCGGCGCGGATGTCGGGGCTCTCGAGCCGCTGCCCGTACAGCCGCGCGGGGCCGGTGACGACGACCCTGTGCGGATCGCAGAGCACGATCCGCGCGCCCATCGAGACGAGCTTGTCGACGAAGAACAGGCGGCTCTCGAACATCTTCTCGAAGACGAGGACGGTGCCGTGCGCCTGCGTCGCCGTGACGACGGCGATCGAGGTGAGGTCGGCAGGGAACGCGGGCCAGATGCCGCTCTCGATCTTCGGGATCTGGTCACCGAAGTCGTCGACGACGCGGAGCTCCTGGTCGGGCGGGACACGGACGGCGTTGTCCCGCACGTCCAGGTGGATCCCGAGCTTGCGAAACGCCGGCACGATCGAGATCAGGTCGTCCGGCTCGACGTCCTCGATCGTGATCTCTCCGCCTGTCACGGCGGCGAGGGCGGCGAAGCTGGCGACCTCGACGTGCTCGGAGCGAATCCGGTACCCGCCGCCGCCGAGCGACGGCACGCCCGTGATTCTCAACACGTTCGAGCCGATTCCCTCGATCTGCGCACCGAGTGCGACGAGGAACCGGCAGAGGTCCTGGATGTGCGGCTCGCACGCGGCGTGGCCGACGATCGTCTCCCCCTCGGCGAGCACCGCGGCCATCAGCGCGTTCTCCGTCGCCATCACCGACGCCTCGTCGAGGAACATCCGCTTGCCGCGCAGCCCGTTCGTGCGCAGGTCGTAGCCGCCGTTCAGCTCGACGTCGACACCGAGCTCGGCGAACGCATGGAAGTGGGTGTCGAGGCGCCGGCGGCCGATCACGTCGCCCCCGGGAGGCGGAACCGTCGCACGGCCGAAGCGCGCGAGCAGCGGGCCGGCGAGGAGGAACGAGGCGCGGATCTCGCGGCCGAGCTCCGGATCGAGGGCCGTCTTGTCCACGGAGGAGCTGTCGACGGTCACCTCGTTGGCGCCGCTCCAGGCTGCTTTCGCGCCGAGCGCCGAGAGCAGCTGCACCATCGTCTCGACGTCGCGGATCCGCGGGACGTTCGACACCACGACCGGCGCGGTCGCGAGCACCGTCGCCGCGAGGATCGGGAGCGCACCGTTCTTGTTGCCCGCTGCGCGAACGGTTCCCGACAGCGGGCGCCCGCCCTCGATGACGAACGACTGCATGCGGGGCGCTATCGTACCCGGCTCCGTGGAGGTGACCCGCGACAGGGCCTGGGAGACGCTGACGCGCTACACGTCGAGCGAGTCGCTGCTCCGCCACGCACTCGCGGTGGAAGCCTCCGTTCGCGGCTATGCGCGGCGCTTCGGCGAGGACGAGGAGCTGTGGGGCTCCGTCGCGTTGCTCCACGACTTCGACTACGAGATCCACCCGACTCTCGACAAGCATCCGCAGGACGGCGCGCCGATCCTGCGCGAGGAGGGCTACCCCGAGGTCGTGATCCGCGCGGTGCTCTCGCACGCCGAGCACCTGGAGCTCCCGCGCGAGACGCAGCTCGAGAAAACCCTCTTCGCGTGCGACGAGCTTTCCGGGTTCGTCCACGCCTGCGGGCTCGTCCGCCCGACCGGGCTCGAGGGACTCGAGCCGAAGTCGGTCCGCAAGAAGCTCAAGCAGCCGTCCTTCGCGGCGGGCGTGCACCGCGACGAGGTCTACGCCGGCGCGGAGCTCCTCGGGCTCGAGCTCGACGAGCACATCGCGAACGTGATCGAGTCGCTGCGGCCGATCGCGGGCGAGCTGGGGCTGCGCACCGCCGCCGACGCCGCCTGAGAGCTCCGAGCCTCAGCCGGCGAGCCCCTCGGCGAGGCGCTCCAGGTCCTCGTCGCTCGTCCACCAGCCGCACGAGACCCGCACGAGGCCGCGTCCCGGGATCTCCCGCACGTCGACTCCCCGCTCCCCGAGCCCCTCGACGACGGTGGCTGCCTCGTCGTCCTCGACGCGAAACGAGACGAGCGTCGAGGAGGGCTCGGCCTCGACGACGTCGACGAGCGGCGCCAGGAGCCGACGGCACGTCGCGGCTGCGGCTGCCGACCGCTCCGCCCACCAGTCGGGCCGGAGCGCGAGCGCGGCGAGCATCGCGCGCACCGTCCCGTTCGACCACCAGCCGGAGTCGAACCGGCGCGCGCCCGGATGCGGCTCGAAGCTCCCGTCCGGATCGTGCGACCGCTGCGAGAAATGGCCGGGGGAGACGATCGCGAGGCTGTCGACGTCGCGGACGACGAGGGCGCCGGTCGAGTCGGGGCCACAGAGCCACTTCTGGCCCGAGATCGTCAGGTAGTCGATGCCTCCGACGTCGTCGGGAATCGCGCCTACGGACTGCGCGCCGTCTGCGAGGACCGGCACGCCGCACCGCTCGCGGAGCTCGCGTAGTGGCAGCACCGCGCCGGTCGTCCAGAGCACGCGCGAGGTGGCGATGAGCCGCGTGCGTGTGGTGACGGCGGCGGCGATCCGATCCGCATCGGGCGGGACGACGACGATTCTCGCCGCGGACGCCGCGACCGGACCGAGCAGCCCGAAGTGCTCGTCCGTGGTCGTGACGATCTCGTCGTCCGCGGTGAGGCCGAGCCCCCGAAGAACAATCCCGCAGCCGTCGGTCGTCGACGTCGTGAGCGCGACTGCCTCGGGGGCGGCGCCCAGGAGCGCCGCGAATGCCGCGCGCAGCTCGTCGCGCAGCGCGAGGGTCTCCTCGAATCCGGGCTTGCCCGTCCGGCCGTGCTCGAGGTCACGCTCGACGCCGGCCTCGAGGGCCTCGGCGACCGGCCGGGCGAGCGGCCCGAACGTCCCCGCGTTCAGGTATGCGACGGACTCCAGGACGGGAAACAGCGCCCGCGCCTCCTCGAAGGTCACTGGGCGACCTCGATCTTCGCCTCGACGACAGGGTGATCGGAGAGCACGACGCCATTCTGCCGTCGCCGCTCTTCGGACCAGACGGACACCGAGATCGCCCCTGCGCCTCGCACGAGCACATGGTCGATCCCTGCGACGGGTCGGGTGTAGTCCCCGAGGAGCGGATCGCCCACGTTGAAGTCTCCGGCCAGCACGACCACGTCTCCCGGCGTCGCACGTCCCTCGACGAAGGCCGCGGCACGGGCAGACTCGGCGCCAGGGACCTCCGGGCGCGCGAAGTCGTTGCTCGCATGAAGATTGCCGATCGTCACACCCGGCGTCCCGGCGATCCGCACGGCGTGAACGACGCGTCGTTCTCGTCCTCCCTCGCTGATGCGCTCGTGCCCGACGTCGGTCGCGGCGTGACGGGGCGCGACCAGGATCGCGTTCGCCTGGCCCGAGAGCCCGGAGCGGAAGACGCCCTGATGCGCGCGCGTCACCCAGGTCGAGAGCGGACCGGGCCAGAGCGGCGGCCGCGTGACGGCCTCGAAGCGATGCATGCCCGACCAGTCGGCCAACCGCGCGACGGCCCACACGGGCAGCTCCTGCAGGCAGACGACGTCCGGCCCGTCGGCCGTGACGAGCTCGATCATCCTCCGGAGGTACCCCGCACGGCGAGGCGGCTGCGCGTTTCCGTGGAACACGTTCCAGGTCCGGACGACGAGTCGCACGGGCCGAGGCTACGGGTACCTTCGCACCACTGCATCCCGAGCCTGTTGCCATGCGCGTCGTCCTCGCCGATCCTCCGGCCTTCACCCCCCCGTACGACCACGAGCTCGCCTCCGCGCTCGCGCGCGCCGGCGCGGACGTGGAGCTCGTCACGTCCCGATTTCGCTTCGGCGAGCGGCCGGCTCCCGACGGATACAGGCTCGTGGAGAGCCTCTATCCGCGGTCTGCCAGGGCCCGGCGGAACCTCGTTCGCCTGGCGCTCAAGCTGGCCGAGCACCCGTTCGCCGCGCGCAGCGTGCTCGCGCGCCCCGCGGACGTCGTCCACTTCCAATGGCTCTCCGTGCCGGAGCTCGACCGGCTCCTGCTCCGCACGGATCGCCCGCTCGTCCTCACCGCGCACGATCTGCTGCCGAGGCGTACGGCGAGCCGCACGCGCCTCTGGCGCTCGCTGTTCGCGCGCTTCGACCGCGTCGTCGTCCACTCGTCGCGTGGCCGTGAGGTGCTCTCTGCGTTCGGTGTGCCGGAGACGAAGCTCCGGATGATCCCGCATCCCGTGTTCCGGAGCGACCCGCCGCGCGCCGACGACGGGCGCACGGTCCTCGCGCTGGGCGTGATCCGCTCGTACAAGGGGCTGCCGGACGCCGTCGAGGCCGTCCTGCAGGTCACGGACGCCCGTCTGCTCGTCGCCGGCGATCCTCGGATCCCGCTGGACGAGCCCCGCAGACGGGCGGGCGCACGGGCGGAATGGCGGCTCGGGTACCTCGATCGTCCGGCGCTCGACCGGGCGCTGTCCGACGCGACGGTCGCGGTCTTCCCGTATGCGGCGGAGCTCGACCAGTCGGGTGCGCTCCTGCAAGCGCTCGGCGCGGGAGTGCCCGCTGTGGTGTACGACGTCGGCGGGCTCGGCGAGGTGGTGCGCGCGTTCGACGCGGGTCGGGTCGTGCCGCCCGGTGACGTCGACGGCCTCGCGACCGCGCTCCGCGAGCTCCTTGCCGACGCCCGAGCGCTCGCCTCGGCGCGCGCCGGTGCGGCGAGGGCGCGGGACGAGCTCACGTGGGACGCCGCTGCAGCGGCGCACCTCGCGCTCTACGAGGAGCTCGTGTGAGGTTTCGCCGACGGGCGTTCGACGACCTCGTCGAACGGCAGCTGACCGTGCTCGCGAGCGACGAGGCGGCCCTCTTTGCAGAGGCGGACGAGGCGGAGGCCGCCTGGATCCGCTCCGGCCGCGATCATGCGGAGGAGGCGTACGGCGACTTCCAGCTCGTCGTGGACGCGATCGCCGACCGCGTCCTGGAGGTCCGCGACGCATACGCCGCAACGCTGGCCGACGACAAGACCGACGCGTACCTCAGGGCCTTCGCGGCGGGTGTCAAGCGCCGTTTCGGGCGTTATGCGTCGCTCGTCTCGGACGTCGAGTCGACCTGAGCGTCGTCGATGCTCCCCTCCGGCGGCCTGGGCCGAAGCGAGCGTGCGAGCTTGAGATGCGTCGCGGCCTCGTCGTGCCGGCCCTGGTTCCGCAGGGCCCGGCCGAGCGCGTAGTGCGCGTAGTCGTCCGCGGGCGAGATGTCGAGGACCTTTCGGAACTCCGCCTCGGCCTCGGCCCAACGGCTGATCCGGAAGTACGCGATCCCGAGCGCCTCGCGGATCGACGTCTTGTCGGGCTCGAGGCGCTTCGCCTTCTCGAGCGCGACGGTCGCCTGCGCGGGCATCCCGTCGCGAAGATGGCTTCGGCCCTGCTGGTAGAGGTCGTATGCGGCGCTCACCATCTCACCTTGCCGACGCTGTCAAGCGCGGACGGAACGACCGGAGCGACAGGGCGCTCCGCAGGCGCGCCGCGGGCCGTTCGCGCGAGCGCGCAAAGCCGAGGACCCGGGCCAGCTCGTCGCGCGAGCGGCGGGCGGCCGCGTCGGCCCTGTCCGCTGGTCCGTATCGCGCCTCCGAGAGCGCCGCACCGAGCGAGCCGCACGGCGTCGCGAGCGCTCGCTCGGCCGCCCGCTGCAACATCGCCACGGTCGCGTTCGGGTCGACTCCGAGGCCGCGGTCGACCAGGGCACCGACGAGCTCCGCCCGCACGCCCCAGGCGAGCCGTCGTGGGTCGCGACGCCGGAGCCGCCGTTCGCGCCGGAGCAGCTTGGCGCCGACCACGAGCCCCGCGGCAGCGAGCGGCACGACGGGAATCGCAAAGATCCACCAGGCGACCCCTCGCTTCTGCTCGACGGCGGCGGCGACCGGCGTCTGCGGACGCCGCGCCGTGTCGCGCGTGGCCTGGTCGAAGTCGAGGAAGCGGCCGGTGCCGAGCGCCCTGACGGCGTCCGCGGAGTCGGAGGCGAGCGTGTACGCGGCGGAGAGCGTCCCCCGGCCGGGCGTCGGGTCGAAGGTCAGCCAGCCGTAGCCCGCGAACCACGCCTCGACCCAGGCGTGCGCCTGGTAGTCGGTCACCGTCCACACGCCGCCCTTCCAGGTGCCCGCCGTGAAGCCGACGGCGACGCGGGCGGGCACGCCGAGCATGCGGAGCATCACGGTCATCGCGCCGGCGAAGTGCTGGCAGTAGCCGGCGTGCGTCCGCTCGACGAAGTCGACGAGGGGCGGCAACCCGGACGACCGCGGCGGCTGCTCGTCGTACGTGAAGTTGCCGTCGGAGCGAAACCACCGCTCGAGCCGTAGCGTCGCCTCGTAGGGCGACCGGGCGCGCGCGGTGATCCGCTCGGCATCCCGCCACAAGGGCCGATACGCCCAGAGCGGCAGGTACCGGTCGTCGTGAAACATCGCGTCGATCTGGCGGGCGCGTCCCGCCGTGCCGTACCCCGGAAACGTCGCACGATCGAGCTCCAGGTAGCGGTCGGCGGCCGCGGGATAGCGCGGCGGCGACGCTGCGAGGGCGCGCGGGCCCGGCTCCGGCGCGTAGCTCCAGACGGAGTAGGTGGTGCCCGACAGGACCGGTGTCGCCGCCTGGATCACGCCCCCGCTCAGGAAGGAGACACGACCCAGCGCGCGGCCGTCGACGAGCGCGGGCGCGCCCGCGGCGACGACATGGTCGTCCTCGTAGCCGTCGATCGTCACTTGCTGGTGGAGCCAGCTCCCCGGCTTGTCGTCGCGGGCGGGGACGAGCGGATCGCTCGGGACGCGACCGTGCGCGGTGCCCGCGTCGACCGGGTAGAGGTTCTCGATCCAGCGGTCCGCGACGAAGGTGTCCAGCGTGGACGCCCGCCAGTACTGCGCCCGTTTCGGGGCGCGGACCCGGAAGACGACGGTGGGGCGCGCCGGGAACGAGATGCCCGAGTAGTTCGCGTCCCACACGAAGCGGAAGTCGCCGGTGCCTCCCCCACGCGCGAACGGGTCCCAGCCGCGCCAGTCGACGTGGGCATCGCCGGGCGCGACGCCGCCGGATGCAGCGGCGGACGCCGACACGACGACGATCGCCGCCAGCGCGACTCCCGGCAGGGTGCGCGCGAGCCGCACGGAGCGGAGGACGACGAAGGCCCACAGGACGCTCCCGAGCGCGAGCATCCCCAGGCGGAAGGCATACGCGTCCTCGAGGAGCGTCGCCGGGAAGCCGACGCCGACGGCGACCGCGGCCACGACGATCGTCGGCCTGCGGGCCACGACGCCGAGGACCGCCGCCAGCGCGAGCGCGAAGCTCGCGCACGCGACGAGCCCGTGGAGCGTCGGGAAGCCGAGCGGATCGAACGGCGCCTGCACCGCGGGTGCGTCGTGAAGCGCGGCCCACGCACGCTCCAGCGCGCGGTGGGGCCAGGTCTCGAACGCGAGGGCGAGCGCGGCGAGAGCGACGCCGGCGGCGGCCGCGACCCTGGCGCGATACGTGAACGGAAGCGCGGGCACGAGCGACAGGAGCCCCAGCGCGACGTAGGTGCCCCAGGAGACGGGTCGTTCGAGCAGCGACCAGGCGAACAGGATCGTCCCGACCGCGGGCGTCGCGGCCGCGAGCGGACGGAGGCTCCGGGCGCTAGCCAACCGCCCGCTCCTCGAGCCCGGCGAGGGAGTCCTCGAGGGGCACGCCGTGCCTGAGCACGGCGACCGGGGCGCCCGCGCCGGCGAGACGCAGCAGCGCGGTCGTCGAGCCGCTCGCGGCGCGGCCGGCGTACGTCGGCGCATCGACGGCGACGAGAGCCGGGATCCGGCCACCCGCGGCACGAGCGACCAGCGCGTCGACGACCTGCTCCGGACGCGCCGTGACCACCACCAGCTCGGCGACCGTCGCGAGCTGGCCGCGAGGGGCGACGAGCGACGCGAGCGGCGTGCCGTCCGCCCCTTCCACGCCCGCCAGTGCGTCGAGCGCTCGCTCCCATTCCGCCCCGAGCGTCCGCACCCGGTGGACGTCCGGCGCGGGCGTCCCGATTACGAGCATGGCGCCGCGCGACCGCGCGGCGTGGGCGCGCACGAGGCCCGCCGCCGCTCTCACAGCGTCGTCGAGGCTCGAGTCCCCGGGCGGGCCGGCGATCGAGGAGCGCTCGACGTCGAGGAGGACGGCGACGCTGTCGCGCGGCGCATCCTCCAGCTCTCGCACCATGAGCTGTCCGCGACGGGCGGAGGTGGCCCAGTGGACGGCCCGCAGCGGCTCGCCCTCGACGTACTCGCGCACGCCATGCGGCTCGAGCCCGCTCGGTCGACGTACCGGTTGGCGGCGCCCGCCGTCCCCGCGGCTGCCTGCGTCGCTGAACAGCAGCCCGAGTTGCGGGACCCTCGGTCGCACCAGCACCGCGCCGGCCGCCGGGACGGGCAGCTCGAGCCGGCTCAGCCCGAGCGGGTCGTCGACGAGCAGCGTCCCCGGGCCGAGCGCATAGCGGCCCCGCGGCGCCCGCTCGACGACGACCGCCGCGGCGTCGTTGCGCAGGAGCGCGATCCGCTGCTCTCCGAGTGGCCCGATGCGGTCGCGCAACTCGATCCGCGACGCGAGCCACGGCCGGCCGCGTACAAGGACCTCGAGCGTGAGCGGCTCCCCCTCCACGGTCGGGGCGATGGGTGGAAGGCGCTCGACCGCGAGGCTGCGGGTCACCGCCCAAGTCCAGGCCTTCGCGAGGACCGCGGCGAGCGCGAGCCCGACGCCGAGGATGGCGAGCGCGGTGGCCCCGACGGCCCAGGCCGCGGCCAGGACGGCGACCGCGAGCAACCCCACGCCACCGGCGACCGTCGCGCCGTCGGTGCGGGGGCGCCCGCTCACACGGGCGCCGCTGTCGCCGCCAGCGCCTCGGCGACGACCTCGGTGGCCGTCACCCCGGTCGCGCGGGCCTCGGGTGCGAGGATCAGACGGTGCGCGAGCACGGGTTGCGCCAGCGCCTGGACGTCCTCGGGCACGGCGAAGTCGCGTCCCTCGGTCAACGCGCGCGCCTTCGCGAGCCGCAGAAGCGAGATCCCGGACCGAGGGCTGCCGCCGAGCGCGAGCCGGCGGCTCTCGCGCGTGTGGCGGAGGAGCGCCACGACGTAGCGGTTCACGCTCTCCTCCACGTGCACGCCTCGAACCGCGTCGATCGCCTCGAGGAGTTCCGCGTGACCCGCCACGGGCCGCAGGTGCTCGAGCGGGGGCTCGGTGGTCTGCTCCGCCAGCATCCGTGCCTCCTCGGCGTCGGGGGGATAGCCGATCGCCATTCGCACGGCGAACCGATCGAGCTGCGCCTCCGGGAGCGGATAGGTCCCCTCGTATTCCACCGGGTTCTGCGTGGCGATCACGAGGAACGGACGGTCCAGGACGTGCGTCTCGCCGTCGACGGTCACCTGCGTCTCCTGCATCGCCTCGAGCAGGGCGGACTGTGTCTTCGGGGAGGCGCGGTTGATCTCGTCGACGAGCAGGACGTTGGCGAACACCGGTCCGGGGCGGAACCGGAACGACCCGCTGGGCCGGTCGAAGACGTTGACGCCGGTCACGTCGGCCGGCAGCAGGTCGGGCGTGAACTGCACGCGCTGGAACCGGAGCTCGAGCGAGCGGGCGAGCGCCTTGGCGAGCACCGTCTTGCCGACGCCGGGGACGTCTTCGACCAGGACGTGACCCTCCGAGAGGAGGCAGAGCAGCGGCAGCCGGAGCGTCTCGGGCGTCGCGTGGATCGCCGAGGAGAGGTTCGCCACGACGCGCTCGGCCAACGCCGCCGCGTCGGCGGGCGCCCCCACACCGAGAGGAGCGATCGGCTCCGTCACGTCCGCTCTCCCAGCAGGAGCTCGACCTCGTCGAGGATCGCGCCCGCGATCTCGCGCTTCGGCGCCTTCGCGATCGTCCGCTGGCCGTCTCGCAAGACGAGCACGACCTCGTTGTCCTCGGACTCGAAGCCGACGTCCTCGCGCCCCACGTCGTTGTAGACGACGAGATCGACGTTCTTGTCGGTCAGCATCGCCCGCTTGCGTGCGAGGCCGTCCTCCCCGCTCTCGGCGCCGAACGCGACGAGCACCTGGCCGTCGCGGCGTGCTGCGCCGAGCGCCCGAGCGACGTCCGCGGTCGGCACGAGATCGACCGTCCAGGGCTCGCCGTCCTTCGGCCGCTTCCCGGCGAGCGCTTCGGCAGGCCGGTAGTCGGAGACAGCCGCGGCCATCAGCACGACGTCCGCGTCGCCTCGTGCGAGCGCCTCGCGCCGCAGGTCCGCAGCGGTCGGCGTCGGCACCACCTCGACGCCGGTGGGCGCCGCGACCTGGAGGTTGGCCGCGAGCAGGGTCACGCGCGCGCCGCGATCCCGCGCCGCCTCGGCGAGCGCGACACCCATTCGCCCGGAGGAGCGGTTTCCGACGAAGCGGACCTGGTCGAGCGGCTCCCTCGTGCCCCCGGCGGTGACGAGCACGTGTCGCGCCGAGAGCGGCGAGTGAGCCGCCTGCGCAGCGTCGCCGCCGAGAAGCGCCTCGACGCGCGCCGCGATCTCCGTAGGCTCGCTCATCCGCCCCATCCCGACGAGGCCTTCGGCCAGCTCTCCCTCCGCCGGGCCGACCACCTCCGCCCCACGTTCGACGAGGAGCGCCAGGTTCGCCTGCGTCGCGGGGTGCTCCCACATCGCGGTGTTCATCGCCGGGGCGACGACGAGCGGGCCGCGATGCGCCAGGGCCGTCTCGGTCAGAAGATCGTCGGCGTGGCCGTGCGCGAGACGCGCGAGGGTGTTCGCGGTGAGCGGCGCGACGACGAGGATGTCGGCCGCCGCGAGGTGCGGATACGGGTCGGCGGGCCGCTCCTTGCGGGCGAGCGCCCAGAACGTCTCTGCCGCGACGAACCGCTCCGCGCCGGCCGTCGTGACGGGCGTGACGTCGTGCCCCGCGCGGACGAGCAGCCGCACCAGCTCGCACGCCTTGTAGGCGGCGATCCCGCCGGTGACCCCCACGAAGATGCGCGCCACGGGCACATTGTGCCCACGGCGCGTCGGTACGCCCCACCGCGTCGCTACGGCGTATCTGCGACCGCGAAGCGGGCGCCTTCAGGGGCCTGCCCCGCCGCAGGCGGGGATCAAGCCGCAGGATTCGGCTCGGCCGAATCCTGCTTGGCGAGCAAGCTATTGCGTCGCGGAGTAGGAGAAGCTCAGCTTGCCGCGCGCGATCTCCTCCATTGCCATCGTGAGGTAGTTCTTCGAGCGCGACTCCACGAGCGGCGGCGGCGCATCCTCCAGGCCGATGCCCTCGCCGAGCTGGTGGTGGTAGTTGTTGATCTGCCTCGCGCGCTTCGCCGACACGATCACCAACGCGTACCGGGACGTCGCTTCGCCGTCGGTTTGCGTGTGCGAGAGGAGCTCGTCGATCCGGGGCTCGATCATCGACGGCGCATGGTACCTGCAGACCGGATGCTCGCGTCCGTGAGCACGAGCTCCCGTTCGACGATGGCGGAGAGCACCTCGGCGGCGCGCACCACGTCGTCGTTGCGCACCATGTAGCGGAACTTGTGCGCCTGCTCCAGCTGGTGCCGGGCGAGCGCGATCCGGTCTTCGATCTCGCCCGTCGCCTCCGTCGCGCGCTCGCGGAGCCGTCGCTCGAGCTCCGCCACGTCCGCGGCGATGAAGATCGTGCACGCCATCGGCATCTCGGCCTGCACGCGAAGAGCGCCCTCCAGCTCGAGCTCGAGCACGCAGACCCGGCCGTGCGCCGCGATCCGGTCGATCTCGGAGCGCAGTGTCCCGTAGCGCCAGCGCGAAACGTACTCGACCCACTCCAGGAACCCGCCCTCGGCCTCGCGGCGCGTGAACTCGTCCTCGGTGAGGAACCAGTACTCGCGACCGTTCTCTTCCCCGGGACGAAGAGGGCGCGTCGTCGCCGAGACGGCCACCTCGAGCTCGGGGATCCGCTCGACCAGCGCCCTGATCAGCGTCCCCTTGCCCGCTCCCGACGGCCCGGTGACCACGAACACGGGCGCCATCGCCGTCACGGCCCTCGGCTAGTGATCGCCGGCGAAGCCGGGGATCACCGGTGGTTGAACAGGTTGACGAGCTCCGCGCGCTGGCGCTCCGAGAGCCCGCCGACGGTCTTGGACTGGCTGATGCGGCACTGGTTCAGGAGCCGCGCGGCCTTCACGCGGCCGAACTTCGGGACTGCCATCAGCATGTCGAAGACCTTCGCGGTCGAGACGTACTCGGGAGGGTCGAGGAGGATCGACTCGATGTGCACCTGACCGTCCTTCAGGTCCCTCTTCAGCTGGGCACGCCTGACCCGAATGTCGTTCGCACGTTGGAGGGCTTCCATCCGCTGGTCGAGTGAGCGGGCCGGTGCCTGGGCGTGCGTCTTCGACGTGACCATTGAGCGGACGAGTCTAGCAAGCTGCGGGCGTGAATCAAGCAGTACCGTTCGAAGCGATTTGCAGGCTTTTTTCGGAATTGACAACGGAGATCGACCGCGCATCGACCGGGTCCTCGAATCCCCGGACGGCAGCCTCGGCCCCGAGCTCCTCTCTCACGCGCGCCGGCGCGAGCGGATCCGAGAAGAGGCTCGTGCCGAGCGCGACGGCGCTCGCCCCTGCGGCAACGAGCTCGAGCGCGTGGAGCCCCGTGGACACTCCCCCCATGCCGACGACGGGCACGTCGACCGCGTTCGCGCACGCGTAGACGCAGGCGAGCGCGATCGGCCGGAGCGCCGCGCCCGAGTACCCTCCGACGGCCCGCGCCAGGCGAGGCCGGAGCGTGACGGGATCGAGCGCGAGCCCACGGATCGTGTTGACGAGCGACAGCCCGTCCGCGCCCGCATCGACAACGGCCCGGGCGCCCGCGGCGACGTCCCACTGGGCCGGAGAAAGCTTCGCATAGAGCGGCTTATTCGTCGCGGCCCGCGCGGCGGCGACGAGCTCGGCCGAGGTCTCGGGCGCCTCGTCCACGTTCGGGCACGAGAGGTTCAGCTCGATCGCCGCGACGCTCGGCTCCGCGTCGAGCCGCGCGCAGCAGAGAGCGAAGTCCTCCGCCGAGAAGCCGCCGACGGACACCCACACGGGCACACCGAGCTCTCCGAGTCGGGGCAGCTGTGTCGCCGCGAACGCCTCGATGCCGGGGCCCTGGAGGCCGATCGAGTTGAGCATCCCGTGGTCCGTCTCGGCGATCCGGACCGGCGGGTTGCCCTCCCGCGGCTCGGGCGTGATCGTCTTCGTCACGAACGCGTCGAGCGACCGCGCGACCTCAGGTGCGGCGAGCGCATCGAGGCATCCGGAAGCATTGAGGATCGGGACGCTCACCTGGGCTCTTCCGCCCTTCCAACGTTGTCGGTGGCACGTGCGTTCGCGGGCGGAGCCGGGCTTTGCCCGGCGGGAGCCCAGGAACGGTCAGCTGTTCCCCCTACCGTAAGGAGGGGGCTCGTGGGGGAACCATGGGTTCCCCCACGTACCACAGGCCCTTCGAGGCAGAGGCGAACGTACCGGCCGTCGCGGTCGACGACGCAGCCGTAGCAGGCGCCGTAGCCGCACGCCATCGGCGCCTCACGGGCCAGTTGAGCGTCGGGAACGACCCGCGCGAGCGCGTCGAGCATCGCCTCTGGCCCGCAGGCGAGGACGTCCCCAGGGTCGGCCGGCAACGCGTCGGTCACGAGCACCGGGTCGAGCACGACGGTCGCGTTCGGGACGAGCCCCGCCGCCTCCGCATGGAACGCCGTACGGAAGCCGAGGAGCGCAGGTGGAGCGCCGAGGCGCTCGGAGAGGAAGGGGAACGGCGCGACGCCGATGCCGCCGCCCACGAGCAACGGTCGTGCGACGTCGAGATCGAAGCCGCGTCCGAGCGGCCCGGTGACGTCGATCGCGTCGCCGACGTCGAGCGACGCGATCGCGGTCGTCCCCTTGCCGAGCGGCTCGACGAGGAAGCCGAGCTCGCCCGCCGGAGCCGTGCACAGGCTGAACGGCCGCGGCAGCGGCCTGCCCGGCGCCTCGAGCATGAAGAACTGCCCCGGCGCTCCGGGCTGAAGCCGGCCACGCCCCAGACGAACGAGGGTGTACGGCCCCACGGCTTGCGTCCCCACGACGCGGAGGCGCTCACGCCGCACGTCGCTCACCGACCTTGTGTCGATTCGACACAAGCGTTGTCACGCGCCGACCCCGAGGCGC
>CAWCCO010000008.1:0-146825 GCA_963794115.1 uncultured Actinomycetes bacterium
CGTCTCGGTTCTCGGGCCGTCCTCGGGGCCATCCGAACCGCGCCAGGCGGCGTCGAGCAGCAGGGGCACGAGACCGGCCGAGAGGACGACCAGCGAGCCGCACAGGCGGGCGAGCAGATTGACGCCCTCGTCCTGGTCGTACGGTAGCTCCAGCTCGGTGAACGACCAGAGCACCCAGACGAACCCGGCGGCGGAGAGGCCGTAGACGAGGGCCGCGTACGCGGGCAGGATGCGCGCGCCCCCGGCGAACGCAAGCACGATCGCGACCACGGCCAGCGGGACCGCGAAGAGCCAGAGCCCCGTGTCGAGCAGAGCGCCCACGACCGAGCGGAGCGCGGGCCACGGACGGTCGAGGTGGTCGAAGAGACCGAGGAAGCCGCTACTCGGAAGCTCGCCTGTCAGGTCCCGCGACTGAAACCAGATGCGCCACGGGAGCGCCAGGACGAACGCGGCGGCGCCCGCGAGGGCGAGCCGCGGCCACGCGAGCCGACGGGTGCGCCACGAGGCCGCGAGGGCCGCGACGACGATGCAGGCTGCGAGCAGCTGCCCTTCCCGCTTCGTCAGCATCGCGCCTGCGAGGAAGAGCGACGCGCAGCACAGCTGCCACGCGCGCCGGTCGACGAGCCAGAGGGCGACGAGCAGCGCGGCGAGCGCGAGCAGGTAGTCGAGCACGAAGTCCGCCTGCGGCTCGAGCGAGCGATTGACGACGCGCGGCGCCACCAGGACGAGGAGCAGGACCGGCCAGAGCACCGGCGCGCGGACGCGCGGGGCGAGCAGCCCGGCGACGGCCGCGACGAACCCCGTCAGGAAGAACCAGAGCTGCACGTGCAGCGTCACGACGTCGGGTGAGCCCATCGCGTGGAACGCCGCCGCCTCGAGCGCCGGCACGAGCGGCGGATAGGTCGGGTTGGCGAGCTCCCGGAAGAACTGCTCGTCGAGCCCGCCGAAGAAGTAGATCGCCTTCGCCTTCGGAACCCAGAACGCCCAGCCGTCGAAGTTCGAGAGCGGGGCGAGGCGGCCGGCACGGAAGACCGCCTCGAGATAGACGCCCACGAGCGCGACGTACGAGACGGCCACGAGGGCGAGACCCCGCCGCTCGACGCCGAAGCCCCGCGGGCGTGGCCGCCGGAGAGCCCGTCCGAGCACGAGCCCGCCCGCTGCCAGGACGACACACGTGATCCCCATGGTCGCGAGCCCGAACGGCACGCCGAGGACGAGCTCGAGCGTGAACGCGACGCCGAGGGCCGCCACGCCGACCATGTACCCGAGCCCGGAGAGCCGCGCCACCTCCGCCCACGAGCGCAGGCCGCGAACGCCCCAGAGCAGACAACTCCCCACGACGACGACGACGGCGTTCGCGACCGCGAGGCCGGCCAGCGCGTGACCGGTCATCCGGACAGCCGGCCGACGGCGACGCCCTCGTCGCTCTGCCAGAGGACGTGGAGCTCGTCGCCGAAGCGCGAGAGGTCGCACTCGTAGCAGACCACCCAGCGCGCGTCCGCAGCCGGGCGCCGTGGCATCAGGAAGTACCGCGTGAACTGCCCGATGTTGGTCGCCTGCGGTCCGACGACGAGGCGGTAGGTCTCGCCCTCGGGGATCAGGCCGCGTGCCGCCACCAGTGCCTCCTGGTCGACCCCGAGCGCCGTGCCGCCGGCGAGCTCGCGGTCGTCGTAGTTCGCCACGGCGTTCGCGGCGGCGGCGTCGCCGAGCGCGTCGACGGCCTTGACGAAGTAGACGAGCCCGACCGCTGCCGCGACGACCAGGCAGACGACCACACCCAGCCGGGCGATGGGGTGGGGCCGGCCTGCAGGCGTCGCGAGGCGGTCGAAGCGCGCTCGTGCCAAGAAACCAGGATAGGACGGCTGGTGCGGTCGCCGGAAGGCCGCGAGGCACTGACCTCTGCATGAGATCCGCGAGTGCCTCGGGGACACTCGTGGGCATCGGGCCGGTGGGGTCGGAAACGGGCTCGATCGCGCGAGTACTCTGGCGCGGATGAAGCTCGTCACGGTCGTCGGGAACCGTCCTCAACTCGTCAAGGCCGCGCCGCTCTCCGTGGCCTTCCGCGACGCGGGGCTCGACGAGGTGGTCGTCCACACGGGACAACACTGGGACGACGAGCTCTCCCAGGTGTTCATCGACGAGCTCGACCTCCCCGAGCCCGCGTACCGGCTCGACCTCCGCACCGCGGACGTCGCGACGTTGACCCCCGCGATCCGCGAGGTGCTCATCGCCGAGAAGCCGGACCTCGTCGTCGTGCTCGGAGACACGAACTCCACCCTGGCGGGCGCCCGTGCAGCGACGGACGTGGGTCTCGGCATCGCGCACGTCGAGGCGGGGCTCCGGAGCGGCGACCTCTCGATGCCCGAGGAGCGCGCACGGATCGAGGTCGACGGGCTCGCCTCCCTGCTCCTCTGCCCGGACGAGCGCTCGGCCGAGACGCTGCGTCGCGAGGGAGCCGCCGGGAGGATCGAGGTCGCCGGAGACGTGATGGCCGACGCGACGCTGCGCTTCGCACCGGTCGCCCGGTCGCGCGTCCCGCCGCCGCACGAGCCCGGCACGTACGTCGTCGCGACGGCGCACCGCGAGGCCAACGTCCGGCCCGAGCGGCTGCGCCGGATCGCGGAGGGGCTGTCCCGTCTCGACGAGCCGGTGTTGTTCCCTGGGCATCCGCGCACGGTGGCGACGTTGCGCGCCGAGGGCATTCCACTCGGGCCGAACGTCGAGCTCAGCGAGCCACTCGGGTACCTCGCATTCGCCTCCGCCGCCTCGCAGGCACGGGTGATCGCGACCGACTCGGGTGGGCTCCAGAAGGAGGCCTACTGGTACCGCGTGCCCTGCGTCACGATGCGCCCCTCGACGGAATGGGTGGACACCGTCGAGGCGGGTGCGAACACGCTCGTCGACGACGACCCGGACGCGATCGCTCGCGCGGTTCGGGCGGCGGCCTTCCCGGCCGACGCCCCCCAGCTCTACGGCGACGGCCGGGCGGCAGCGCGGATCGCGGCCGCGCTTCTGGTTGCATGATGTGACCACTCTCGACGAGGAGGCGACGATGGCCGGGAAGCTGGTGCACTTCGAGATCCCCGCAGGCGACGCAACACGGGCAAAGGGGTTCTGGAGCGGTGTGTTCGGGTGGGAGTTCGGCGACTCCGCGATGCCCGACATGGAGTACTCCATGGTGAGGACGGGCGACGATCAGGGCGGCGCCGTCATGTCGTCCGAGGGACCGTTCGGGATCGTCGTGTACTTCGACACCGACGACATCGACGCGTCGATCGCGAAGGTGCGTGAGCACGGCGGCAAGGCGGAGGACAAGATGCCGATCCCGCACGTCGGCTGGTTCGCGCGTTGCAGCGACACGGAGGGCAACGACTTCAGCCTCTTCCAGAGCGACGAGTCCGTCACCGGGTAACGGCCCCGCACGCCGCTACGATCCCGGACTGTGAGCGGCCCGGAGACGACATCCGCCGAGGAGCCGGGCGCCCGGACGGCCGACGCGTCCGCGACCGCTCAGTACGAGGTCGCGATCGTCGGTGCGGGCTACGTCGGCGTGCCGCTCGCGCAGGTGTTCGCCGAGGCGGGCCGCAAGGTCGTGCTCGTCGACGTCGACGCCGCGCGCGTCGCGCGGCTCCGGCGCGGCGAGAGCTACATCGAAGACGTCCCGTCCGGGACGCTCGCGCGCCTGGTCGAGGAGCACGGCCTCGGCGCGACGACGGACTACGACGTCCTCTGCGACGTCGAGGCGATCCTGATCGCGCTCCCGACGCCGCTGACCCGGCAGCGCGAGCCCGACCTGTCGATCGTGCTCGGCGCCGGCGCCGAGATCGGGAAGCGGCTGCGGCGGGGCCAGCTCGTCGTCCTCGAGTCGACCACGTACCCCGGGACGACGCGGGAGGAGCTCCTCCCGATCCTCGAGCGGGAATCGGGGCTCGTCGCCGGCCGCGACTTCCACCTCGCGTTCTCGCCCGAGCGGGTCGATCCCGGTCGGGTCGACTGGACGACGAAGTCCGTCCCCAAGGTCGTCGGCGGGATCGACGACGCGTCGACCGAGGCGGCCGCCGCGTTCTACCTCTCGGCGGTCGACGTCGTGCACCGCGTCTCGTCCCCCGACGCGGCCGAGCTGACGAAGCTCCTCGAGAACATCTTCCGCTCGGTCAACATCGCGCTCGTCAACGAGCTCGCGCAGCTCTGCGACCGGATGGGGATCGACATCTGGGAGGTCGTCGATGCGGCGGCGACGAAGCCGTTCGGCTTCATGCCGTTCCAGCCGGGCCCGGGCCTCGGCGGGCATTGCATCCCGATCGACCCCTTCTACCTGACGTGGAAGGCGCGGGAGTTCGACTTCTCCACGCGGTTCATCGAGCTCGCCGGCGAGGTCAACCAGAACATGCCGTACTACTGCCGCTCGCGCGTCTCGCAGGCGCTCAACCACGGCGCGAGGAAGTCGGTCGCCGGCGCTCGGATCCTCGTGCTCGGGGTCGCGTACAAGTCGGACATCTCCGACTGGCGGGAGTCGCCGGCCGTGAAGGTGATCGGGCTCCTCCAGAACGCGGGCGCGAACGTCTCGTACCACGATCCCCACGTTCCCTCGTTCGCGGCGAACGGAATCGCGCTCGAATCGGTGGCGCTCGAGCCGGGGGCCTACGACGCCGTCGTGATCGCGACGGCGCACTCCGGCGTCGACTACCGATGGCTGGTCGACGAGGCGAGCCTCGTCGTCGATCTTCGCAACGCCACCGGCCGCGCCGGGATCTCGAGCGAGAAGGTCTGGAAGCTTTGATCCGCGTCGCCCACGCGGGCGTCGGGGGCTGGGGAAGGAACGTCGCTCGCGTCGTCGGCGAGCTCGCCGAGCTGGCGTGGGTCTGCGACCTCGACGACGCAAGGCGCGACGAGTACGCCAAGCGTTATCCCGACGCGCGGGTCACGGCCTCGTTCGACGACGCGCTCGCCGACGACTCCGTCGCGGCGGTCACGATCGCGACGCCGGTGCCGACCCACTACGCGCTCGCGAAGCAGGCGCTCGAGGCTGGCAAGCACGTTTTCGTCGAGAAGCCTCCCGCGATGCGCACGGAGGAGATGGAGGAGCTCGTCGCCCTCGCGGAGCAGCGGGATCTCGTGCTGATGCCCGGTCATCTGCTCCTCTACCACCCGGGTCTCCGGCAGGTGAAGGAGCTCGTCGAAGCCGGCGAGCTGGGCGAGGTCGCCTGCGTCTACGGGAACCGTCAGAACCTCGGCGTGATCCGCTCGAACGAGAACGCGCTCTGGTCGCTCGGCGTCCACGATCTCTCCGTGATCCTCTGGCTCCTCGGCGAGGAGCCGAGCGAGGCGGTCGCGTACGGGATGGACTATCTGCAAGAGGGCATCGAAGACGTCGTTTTCTGCTTCCTCCGTTTCCCGTCCGGGAAGGTCGCCCACATGCACCTGTCGTGGCTCGACCCCCACAAGATGCGGAAGATGACCGTCGTCGGGCGCGAGAAGATGGTCGTCTTCGACGACATGGAGCTCGAGCGGAAGGTCACCGTGTACGAGAAGGCGCCGTGGGAGCCCGCGGAGAGCTACGGCGAGTGGCGCACGCGGACAGGTGACATCTACAGCCCGAAGATCGCGAACGACGAGCCGCTCCGGCTCGAGCTCCAGCACTACCTCACGCTCGTGGAGGAGGGGCCTGGCGACCATCGCGAGGCTCGCGACGGGCTCGCGGTCGTCCGCGCGCTCGACCGGCTGACCGAGAGCCTCCACCATGGCCGCTGAGATCCACCCGACCGCGGTCGTCCATCCGGGCACGGTGCTCGGCGAGGGTGTCAAGGTTCTCGAGCACGCAGTCGTCGGCAAGCAGCCGACGCTCTCGCCCCGCTCCACCGCGAAGCGGGAGCCTCTCCCGCCCACGGTCGTCGGTGACGGCACGGTGATCTCCACCGCCGCGATCGTGTTCGCCGGCTCGACGCTGGGCGCGCGCGTGATCGTCGGCGACCAGGCGTGCGTTCGCGAGCGCGTCGAGGTCGACGACGACGTCGTGATCGGTCGCGGCGCCCTGGTCGAGAACGACACCTCGATCGGCGCCCGCACCCGCATCCAGGCGGACGCGTACGTCACCGCCTACTCGACGCTCGAGGAGGACGTGTTCGTCGCGCCGTGCGTCGTGACGACGAACGACAACTTCATGGGCCGCACCGAACGGCGGCTCGCCGCGATGAAGGGGCCGACCATCCGCCGCGGCGCGCGGGTCGGTGGCGGCGCGATCCTCTGCCCCGGGGTCGAGGTCGGCGAGGAGGCGTTCGTCGGAGCGGGCGCCGTGGTGACGAAGGACGTGCCCGCGCGAAAGGTCGTCGTCGGCAGCCCCGCCCGCGTCATCCGCGACGTGGCCGAGGATGAGCTCCTCGGCGCCGACTCCAGCTAGCGAACGCGGACGATCGAGAGCCGGTAGGCGATGGGGTCGGGGGTCGGCATCGTGGCCCGCACCTGGAGGTGGTACCAGCCGGCCTCGGACGCCGTGTAGGCCAGGCGCTCGCGTCTGCCGGGACGGTTGGACAGTCGGATGCGGAGGTCCTGGTGGGCGAGGTCGGTCACCGAGACGGTTGCCGGGCGCCAGAGGGCGAGGACGACGCCGTCCGAGCTCGACGGGACGAGCGAGACGAAGAGCTTGTCCCCGGGACGGAGCCGGACGGAGTAGACGTCGTCCTGGTCGTCCCAGAAGTCCGTGGAGGCCCGGACGAATCGTGCCTTCGCACCGGCCGAGAAGTACAGCCGGTACGCATCCGGGCCGGCGTCGTCGTTCGGCTCGTAGGCGTCGCGCGGCGGCAGTGGCCGGTCGAGGGCGAGAATCGCGGAGGCGATGTCGAGCTCGCCCCAGCCCGTGAGCGAGTCGCGCCCTGGCTCGCAGCGACCGCAGCCCGACGAGGCGGACGAGTCGTCCGCGTTCCGTTCGATCAGCGCGATCACCTGCTCCGGCCTGAGCGACGGCCGAACGCCGAGGAGGTCCGCCGCCGCAGCTGCGACCTGCGGCGCAGCGAAGGATGTGCCCTCGGGCGGCCGGAACTGGTCGGTCGCGCACGGCGTGTAGCCCTGCTCCTGGCACTCGGGCCGGTCGGCGGTGAGCTTGCGCGGGAACGTCGAGAAGACGTCCTCGCCGGGAGCCGCCACGTCGTTGTACACCGCGTCGCGGTTGGAGAATGCCGGCGACGCGCCGCTCCTGGCGAGCGCGCTCACGCCGAGGACGTGCGGAAGCGCAGCCGGGTAGCTCGCGAAGCGCCACGGCGTGCTCGGCGCCTGGTCGGCGTTGCCGACGGCCGCGACCACGACGACGCCGTGGCGCACCGCGAACGCGATCGCCTGCTGCTCGAGCCGCGAGTACGTGTCCCGGCTCGGGTCGTTTGGGTCGCGGAGCCCCCCGAGGGAGATGTTGATCACCCGCGCGCCCCGGTCGACGGCCCAGTGGATGGCCTTCGCCTCCGCTTCCACCGAGATGGTCCCGTTGTCGGCGACGACCTTCGCGATGAGGAGCTCGGCGCCGGGCGCGAGGCCGGCGATTCCGATGTCGTTCTCCGGCTCCGCGCCGATGATTCCGGCGACGATCGTGCCGTGCCCCCGCGTGTCCTGCGCGCTGCCGCCGACGAAGCTCTTGGCCGCCGCGATCTTCGGCACGAGATCCGGGTGGGTGAGGTCGATGCCGGAGTCGATCACCGCGATCCGCACCGGGGCGAGGGGCGGAAGCTGGTCCCAGGCGTCGAACGCATGCGTGGCCCCGAGGTACCACTGGCGCGAGGCAAGTGGATCGGTCGGCACGAAGGCGAGGCGACGGACGACGGCCGGCTCGACCCAGGCGACGCCGTCCAGCCTGCGCAGCCGCTCCCGCGCGCCGTCGACCGACAACGCACGCAGGCCGTCCAGCACCTCGACGCGATGGCCGGTGACCCGCTCAACCGCAGCGGCGACGGCACGTGGATCCGCGTCGGGGGCGACGCCGACGTGAGCGCGTCCGGCGACCGCCGGCACGGGCGCCGCGAGCGCGGCGACCGCCCCGAGCAGCCCGAGGCGGGCCCACAGGGTCACGCCGCGATCCGGAGCGTCAACGCCGGTCCGGCGACGCCGCCGGCGGTGAGACGGAACGACGTCGTCGTCGCGACCCGCAGCCGGAGCGCGAACGTGCCGTCCGTCGTCGGCGCGATGCGCGCGACCTGCGCCCAACCTCCTGTCTCCGACCGGCGCTGCAACACGACGTCCGCGACGTCTCGCGCAAGTCCGGTCAGCCGGACGACGCCCGCCTTGAGCGTCACTTCGGCCGGACGGTCGATCCTCAGCACGCCGAGCGTGAACTCGAGCGACCTGAGGCCGAGCCGGTTGCGGATGTCCGAGAGGCGCTGCTCGCTCGTCGTTCCCTGCGAGGTGCTGAACCGCAGCGCGGCGGGCGCACCCGGGGTGCCCGGCTCGTACGAGACGTCGGTCACCGCGCTCTGGAGGCCGAGCTTCCGCGCGAGCTGTTGGCCGCCGAGCACGCGGGTCTCCCAGCGGTGGTTCGGGGAGGTCTCGTCCCACGGGTCGTCCACGGAGACGAGATAGGGAAGATCCTGGCCGAACGCGTCGAGCGCGCTCAGCGTCTTGCCTCCGCTCGAGGAGAAGTAGAACGTGTCGGCCGGCGCGCCGTCGTAGCTGAGCACCTGTCCCCGGGTCTCGGTGACGGCGCGGGTGGTGCCTGGCGATTCGGCGTTCGCGCCGTAGTAGAGCTGGCTTCGCGCGTCCGAGTAGAGGTCGAAGCTGCGGCCCTCGACGAGGTTCGCGATCGCGTACGTGCGCGCAGCGACGGCCTGGGCCTTGAGCGCGTCCAGCGGCCAGTCCTTGGGCATCTCGCCGGGCACGACGCCGAGGAGATACGACTCGAGCGCGACGACGTTGACGAGCTGGAGCTTCTTCCCGGCCCGGACCACGCGGAGGGCGCCGCGGTACGCCTTCCCGCCGACCACGAGACGTCCTCCGCCCGTGGCGCGCAGCGTGACCGGATCGCTGAGCGGGGCCGGCGGTGGCGTCCCGGCGGCGGCCGGCGTGGGGAGCGTGAGCTTGGGCCCGAGCGTCAGCTGCCCGTCGAGCTGCGCCTTCGTCCCCGCGGCGTCGACGACGGTGATCGGGCCTTGCGCCGTCACGGAGACCGACCCGACCCCGTCCGCGACGAGCACCCGGAGCTTTGGCGGGACGGCGACCGGCGCGGCACCGAGCGTCGTCCCCGGGTAGTAGTGGGCGAGAATCGCGCGGTAGTCGCGTCCGGCCTTGGCCTGGCCGAACGCGCCCCACTGGCTCATCCCGACGCCGTGCCCCCAGCCGCCGCCGGCGAGGACGAACGCCGTCGGCGACGGCGGGGCCGCAGTCGCCTGTCCGGCGGCCGCGATGCTCGCGACCGCGGCGACGACGGTGAGGGCGAGCCGACGCATGACCTCTTCCCCGGGCTGCGGGCGCTACGCCCGGAGCCGATCCGCGTACTGCTCCTCGTAGAAGCGGCGGTACTCGCCCGACTTGATCGGCTCCCACCACGCCCGGTGGTCGCGATACCAGGTGACGGTCTCCGGTAGCCCGGCCTCGCCGAACGAGTGCTCGGGTCCCCAGCCGAGCGCCCGCAGCTTCGCGTCGTCGAGCGCGTAGCGGCGATCGTGCCCCGCGCGATCCTCGACATGGCGGACGAGCGCAGGATCGGCGCCCGTGAGCTCGAGGATGCGGTGCGTGACCTCGAGGTTCACGTGCTCCTCCCCGCCGACGTTGTAGACCTCCCCCGGCGACCCCTCGCGGAGGACGAGATCCACCGCCGAGCAGTGGTCCTCGGCGTGCAGCCATTCGCGGACCTGCTGCCCGTCGCCGTAGATTGGAAGCGGCTCGCCGTCGAGCGCATTCGTGACGAACAGGGGAACGAGCTTCTCCGGGTACTGGTTCGGCCCGAACGTGTTGGCGCCGCGCGTGATCGACGCGTTGACGCCGTACGTGCGGACGTAGGCGAGCACCTGCAGGTCGCCGCCGGCCTTCGCGGCGCTGTACGGGCTCGACGGCCGCAGCGGGTCCGTCTCGGAGGCACGGCCACCCGCTTCGAGGTCGCCGTAGACCTCGTCCGTCGACACCTGGACGAATCGTGCGTCGTTCGCGCGCGCCCAGTCGAGCAGCGTCATCGTGCCGAGGACGTCCGTCGAGACGAACTCCTTCGGGCCGAGAATCGACCGGTCGACGTGCGTCTCCGCGGCGAAGTTGACGATTGCGTCACAGCCGAGCGCAGCTCGCCCGACGGCATCCGGGTCGGCGATGTCGCCCACGACGAGCTCCACGCCGACGCCGTCGAGATTCGCCGGGTTCCCGGCGTAGGTCAGCTTGTCGAGGACGACCACGTCGTCACCGCCCGCGACCAGCCGCTTCACGAAATGCGAGCCGATGAAGCCGGCGCCGCCGGTGACGAGCACGCGCATCCGCGGAAGGGTAGTCGACGTCGGGGAGCCCCTGGTTCCCCCGTGTGGCGTCAGAGGAGGTTGGCGAGGCAGGCGCGGAGGCCGTCGCGCCAGTGCGGAAGCGTCGGCGCGCCCTTCTCGCTCCTGAGCACGGAATAGGCCGGCCTCGGCGCCCTGGCGGCGAACTCCGCAGTCGTGATGCGCCTTACGCGACAGTCGAGCCCGGCGTCCGCGAACACAGCCTCCGCGAGCTCCGCCCACGTGCAGTCGCCGTCGGCAGCGAGATGCCACACGCCGAACGGCTCGCCGCGCGCGAGCAGCTCGTGCGTGGCCTCCGCGAGATGCCCGGCGTAGGTCGGGCACCCCCGCTGGTCGGCGACGACCGCGACCTCGTCGTGCTCCGCGCCGAGGCCGAGCATCGTCCGCACGAAGTTGTGCCCCGTCTCGGAGAAGAGCCACGACGAGCGGACGACCCAGGCACGGTCGCCGGCCGCCGCCTCACCGTGGAGCTTCGTCCGCCCGTAGGCCGACAGCGGGCTCGGCGAGTCCGACTCGACGTACGGAGCTGCCTTCCTCCCGTCGAAGACGTAGTCCGACGAGTACGCGACGAGAGGCGCCCCCAGCGCGGCGGCGTGCGCCGTTCCGCCGACGTTTGTGGCGGCCGCCTGCTGCGGATCGTCCTCGGCGCCGTCCACGTTCGTCCATGCGGCGGCGTGGAGCACGAGGTCGGGCGCCCAGGGAAGCGCGGGCGGCTCGTCGCAGACGTCCCAGCCGCGCCGGTCGAGGGCGAGGACCTCGTCGGCGGCGAACACGCGGGCGAGGGCGGTCCCGAGCTGGCCCCCGGCACCGGTGATCAGGGTGCGGCGTCGCGCTCGGAGAGAGTCGGTGTCGTGGTGCTCCACAGGTGTGCGACCCGAGGGTCGTCCCACGCGATCCCGTGCTCGTCAGGGTCGGCGGGGTCGTACTCCTCGGTCACGTGGTAGCAGAACAGGATGTCCGTCAGCGCCTCGAAACCGTGCGCGTGTCGACCGGGTACGTAGACGGCGACAGGGTTCTCGTCCCCGATGTCCTCCGTGAACGCCTCGCCGGTCTCGCGGTCGAAGACGACCACCCGGGCCATGCCGGAGAGGCAGACGAAGAGGTCGTCCTGGCCCCGCTCGTGGAAGTGCAGCCCCCGGATCACGCCCGCGCGCGAGAAGCTGAGGTTCGTCTGCACCATCCGGCGCGGGAGCGCGCTGTCGCGGCGCAGCTCGCAGAACCAGCCGCGCTCGTCCTCGAGTCGCCGCAACGGGATGCGAAGCACGCCATCGACGCTCACCGGTTGGCTCCCGTCTCCTCGACGCGCCGGCCGATCTCCGCGAGGTGCTGCCAGTGCTTTCCCGCGTCCTCCCACCAGCCCTCGACCTCGACCACGTCGAGGCGACCCTCGACGGCGTAGTGCCGGTTGACGTCGGTGATCTCGAGCTCGCCTCGACTGGACGGCTCCAGCGCCTCGATCACGTCGAAGACATCGGGTGGGAAGCAGTAGAGCCCGACCACGGCATGCCGCGTCGGCGGCTCGGCGTAGCGCGTGTCGACGACGCCGGCCTTCTCGACGATGTCCGTGACGTGTCCATCGCCGTCGTAGACGACGACGCCGAAGTTCTCGGGGTCGGGCACCTCTTTGACGAAGATCTGCGCCCGCCCCGAGCGCGTGGCCCAGTCCGCGATCGCCTTGGACTGCGCACGTTCGAAGACGTTGTCGCCCAGCACGACGACCAGGCTCTCGCCCTGGACGAAGTCTCGGGCCATGCCGACCACCTGGGCGATCCCGCCGGGCTGCGTCTGCACCTTGTAGGTGAGGTCGAGAGAGATGAGCGGGCTGTCCGTCCCGCGCGCGGCGAGGTGACCGTCGCCGAGGAGGTCGATCATCTGCCCGGCGTGCCCCTTGCCGGTCACGACGAGCACGCTCTCGACACCCGCCCGCTCGAGCAGCTGGAGCGGGTAGTAGATCATCGGCCAGCTGCCGACCGGCAGCAGGTGCTTGTTCGCGACCCGGGTCAGCTCCCCGAGCCGGGTCGCCTCTCCGCCCGCGCAGACGAGTCCCTTCATGACGCGCGATCGTACTCGCGGCGTCGCCGAGCGGTGTCAGCGCGCGGCTCGACGGGCGCGCGCCTCGACCTTCCGGCGACGGACACGCGGCACGGCGCGAACCGCCGCGATCCAGACGTACACGATCGCCGCGAGCGCCGCGGCCACCGCGAGCGCGATCCGCTTGAGGCTCTTCACGCCCCGAAGCCTAGAGAGTTGCAGGCCGGGTAATACTTCCCTGAATCCTCCCGAGACGAAAGGACGGCCGCGATGGCGAAGAAGCAAGCGGCGAAGATGACCGACACGTTCGAGACGATCAAGCCCTATCTCGAGCGTGCCCTGAAGGACGACGAGTTCCGACAGGACCTGAAGGACGCCCTGTCCGCAGCCCGGGAGCTCTACGGGCCGCTGACGAAGAGCAACGGCGTGGCCGCGGGCGCGAAGACGCTCGCGACCGACAAGAAGGCGCAGGAGCACCTGCGCCGCGCGCTCGACGACCTCTCGAGCGCCGCCAACACGTTGCAGGGCTCGAAGAAGAAAAGCCACAAGGGCCGCAAGATGCTGATCCTGGCCGGCGTCATCGCCGGTGCGCTCTACAACCCGTGGACCGGCCCGCAGACCCGCGAGAAGCTCATGGACATGATCGCCGGCAGCGACGACCTCGAGCCGCTCGAGACGTACGCCGCCCCCGACGTGCCCGTGAACGGCGGGCCGGCGGACGCGGTCGAGGACGCTTCGGCCAGCGCGGGTAAGGGCGCGAAGGCCGCGAAGAGCTAGTGCCCGTCCAGTGATGCGGCCACGTCCCTGGCGTGCGAGGAGCAAGCCAGGCTAGGACGCAGGGAGTCCCGATACCTGACGTATCGGGACTCCCGAGGACAACGCCTGGCGCCGCTCATCGCACGCCAGGGACCTGGAGGGCATTGCTGGGCGGGCACTCCCTACGGCGTGCGATTGGAGCGGGTCTCGCGACCGGCGAGCGCCCGCTTCAACGCCCCGGGGACGAGCCCGCTGCTCGTCGAGATGTCGTCGGCCTGCAGCAGCACCGCGCCCGCGCGCGCGAGCGCGACGGGGGTCCCGCCGGCCGTGGGGACGTAGCGGCGGCCGGACGCGAACGAGACGTCGTCTGCGCGACGCCAGGCGACCAGGAACGGGTACGGCGCGACGACCCCGTCGTAGCCGAGGTGGATCAGGTCGACGGGGTGGATCTCGAAGTGGAGGTGCGAGACACCCCCGTCCGCGTCGCCGGACGACCCGACGAACCCGACCACGTCACCGGCCTTCACCGTCTTGCCGTTGACGGCGAGCGGCGAGTACGCGCTCAAGTGGGCGTAGTAGAACTCGTTGCCGGCGGTGTCGCGGAGCCATAGCCGCCACCCGCCAATGTCGTTCCAGCCGACCGAGAACAGCGTCCCGTCGGCGACGGCGAGGATCGGCGTGCCGACCGGTGCTACGAGGTCCTCGCCGTGGTGCCACTTGCCGGCGACGTCGCCGCGGTACGCGCCGAACGTGTCGCCGAACGCCGCGGGCCCGAAGAGCGGGAACACGTAGCCGCCCTGGCTGAGGCGCGCCGTCACCTCGGGCGCGGGTTGGACGAGCTCCGGCGGCGCGCCCGGAATCGAGCGGCCAGGCTCGCGTGGAGCGGAGGGCGCGGGACGCGCAGGGACTGCGGGTGCGACAGCTGGACGGCCGGAGTCGCCGGCGCCGAGCCCGGCCGGCTTCGAGGGCCCGGTCGGCGTCGGAGTCGCGGGTGTCGTCGGGGCGGGAACGGCGAGCGCGTTCGCGGTCGCGACGCCGACCACGAGCTCGGAGCCCGCCGGTAGCCCATTGTGGTCGGCGATCAGGCGCACCCTTAGACCCGTGACCGAGCTCGCGGCCGAGCGCGGCCTAACCGCGGACGTCGAGGTCGTCCCGCCGAGCGCCTCGAGCGTGCCCCAGTCGGCGAGCGGCATCTGGAGATTCGCGGTGGCGGCGACCGGTTGGCCCAGCACGACGAGGCCCGTGATCTCCGAGGAGCCGACGTCGCCCGACGCGCCCGCGCTCCCGGCGGCGGCGCTCGCGCGGATCGAGACCGACTCCGCGGTGATTTCGCCGCCGAGCACCGAGACGGCGAGCGCGCGAACGCTGCCCTCGGCCGACGAGGACGTCCCCGACTGGGCGGTTACGCTCGCCGTCGACGCGCCGATGCGCAACGCCGAGCCGTCCTCCGGGTACGAGAACGGGCCACCGGCGCTCGCCGTGGGGGGCGCCTCCAGCTGGCTCGTCGCGCTGGCCGGAACGCTCGGCAACGTGACCGAGGCGACGAGGGCGGTCGCTCGCGTCACCGTGGCCGCGGGATCCGATGGCGCGGCACCCGCCACCCCGGCGACGACGACGCCGAGCGCGAGAGCGAGCACGAGCGATGCGCGGGCGCTCGTCACGACACGTCAGGGTACCGTCGCGGCTCCCGCCTGGCCGAGAGGGCGAGCCGCGCGGCCACGACGACGAGCAGCACGCCGAAGGCGCGTCGGATGACGTCCTCGTCGAGGCGCGTCGCGATCTGCACCCCGAGCTCGGCGCCGACGACCGAGACGGCGCCGATCACGAGCGCGGCGCGGTGGCGGAGATTGCCGTACGCCCGCTGGCGGAGCGCGCCGGTCGCCGCGGTCGGGACGACCGCGAGGAGCGAGGTCGCGGCGGCCTCGACCTGACCCAGCCCGAGCAGCAGGAGCGTCGGGACGAAGAGGATGCCCCCACCGACGCCGAACACGCCCGAGAGGACGCCGGCCACGAGGCCGAGGCAGATCGCCGCGGGGATCGCCCAGCCGCTCACAGGATCAGGCGGACGCCGATCACTGCCACGAACGCCGAGAAGGCGAGCGTCAGCGCGCGCCCCGAGAGCCGCTGCTGAAGCTGCGTGCCGACGAGCGCGCCGGCGACGGCGGGGATGCCGATGAGGAGCGCGTAGCCGACGCGGACGTCGCCGCGGAAGGCGTAGAGCAGCGCTCCGGCCGTCGCGGTGACGAGGATCGCACCAAGCGACGTCGCCGCCGCGGCGTGGGTCGGCAGCCCCACGAACGAGATGAGGAGCGGGACAACGACGATCCCGCCGCCGACGCCGAACACCGTGGAGAAGACGCCTGCGACGAGACCGATGAGCGCAAGGCGTGCGACCATCTAGTGCACCGTCCAGCGATGCTGCCTCGTTCCTGGTACGCGAGGAGCAAGCCAGACTAGGACGCGGGGAGCCTTGGAAACTGTGTGGGGGACAGACTTGAGTCTGTCCCCCAAACCCTTCTCTTCAGGTATCGGGGCGGCCGAGGACGGCGCGTGGCGCCGCTCAGCGCGCACCAGGGACCTGGATGGCATTGCTGGACGGCGCACTGGGGCCGGGTTCGCGGCGCGGCCGCCGTATCCTAGGTCGCCGATGCCCCGCGACCTCCTCGCACGGCTCGCGGCGGAGCCGCGGTTCGCCGCGATCCTTCTCGACGTCGACGGCACGCTCGCCCCCATCGTCGAGCGGCCAGAAGACGCACGTGTCCCCGACGAGACCCGGCAGGAGCTCGCACGACTCGCCTCCCGCTACGCGCTCGTCGCATGCGTGAGCGGCCGCACCGGCAGCGACGTGGAGCGCCTCGTCGGCGTCTCCGGCGTCGCCGTGGTCGGCGAGCACGGCCTGGAGCTCGCACCGGAGGCGGCCGAGTGGGGCGATCGCGTCGCGGCGTTCGCGGCGGGCGTCGACTGGCCCGCGGAGCGGAAGCCGCTCAGCGTCTCGTTCCACTTCCGGCGGGCGGAGGACGAGGCTGCGGCTCGCGCCTACCTCTCACGGGTGGAGGAGGAGGCGCGTGCCGAGGGCCTCGTCCCGCGCTGGGGGCGAATGGTGCTCGAGGTGCGCCCGCCGGTCGAGGCGCACAAGGGCACGGCCGTGTCGGCGCTCGTGCGGCGCGCGGGCGTCTCGCGTGCGCTCTACGCCGGCGACGACACGACGGATCTCGACGCCTTCGGCGCCCTCGACGGGCTCGAGCTCGGCGTGAGGGTCGCCGTCGACTCCCCGGAGGCACCGCCGGCCCTGCTCGCGGCGGCCGACGTTCGGGTCGAGGGCACCGACGGGATGGTCGCCCTGCTGCGCGAGCTCTAGCGGCCCGGCCGACTGGCGGCGATCTCTCGCCACGAGCGCGTGTTGAGGACCTGCTCCTTCGTCAGCCACGCGCGGCGCGCCTGGGCCACGCCGAGCTCCCGGTAGCCGAGCGCCGCGACCGAGTGCGCGTCGGTGGTGATCGGGACGAGGACGCCGGCCTCGCCCGCGAGCCGCGCGTGCACGTCGCGCATGTCGAGACGGTCGGGCTGGCTGTTGATCTCGAGCGCGGTACCGGTCTCCACCGCCCGCCCGATCACGCGCTCCACGTCGACGTCCGCGCCCGCCCGCTTGTTGAGCTTCCGCCCGGTGAGGTGGCCGATGCTGTCGACGTGCGGGTTGTCGATCGCTGCGAGGATCCGCTCGGTCGGGCTCCGGTCGAAGGCCGTGTGGAGCGACGCGACGACCCAGTCGAGCTCCGCGAGGGTCTCGTCGGCGACGTCGATCGTGCCGTCGGAGCGGATGTTCGCCTCGACGCCCTTGAGCACGCGGAAGGGCTTCACGCGCTCGTTGACCTCGTCGATCTCCCGCCACTGGGCCTCCATGCGCCCTCGCGAAGGTAGTGCGAGTGGTCGGTCAGCGCGAGATACCGGTAGCCGGAGGCCTTCGCGGCACGCGCCATCTCCTCGATCGACGCGCGACCGTCCGAGGACCACGTCGAATGGCAGTGCAGCTCCCCCTGAGATCGGAGACGTCGACGAGCCTCGGTAGCTCGCCGTCGCGCGCGGCCGCCAGCTCGCCTCCGTTCTCCCGGAGCTCGGGTGGGATCCAGGCGTAGCCGAGGAAGCGATAGAGCTCCTCCTCGGTGCGGAAGCGATGCACCTCGCCGTCCTCGACCACCGTGACGCCGTACTCGGAGATCGAGAGCCCTCGCCGCTGCGCGTCCTCGCGGAGCGCCACGTTGTGGTCCTTCGAGCCCGTGAAGTGCTGGAGGAGGCTGCCGTAGTCCTCGGGCGGAACGACACGAAGATCGAGGCGAAGGCCCTGCTTCGTGACCACGGTCGCCTTCGTGTCGCCCTGTGCCGCGATCTCGAGCACCCACGGCAGCGTCACGAAGTGGCCGATCAGCGCGGCAGGGTCGGTGGCCGTCGCGATCACGTCGAGGTCGCGGAACGTCTCGCGGCCCCGACGCACGCTCCCGGCGCCCGAGACCTCGACCGCGGCGGGATGCTCGCGGAGCGCGGCCACCACCTCGCGGACGACCGGAAGGCCGACGCCGAGCAGGCCACGGCGCTCGGGCTCCGCGCCGAATCCCTTGTCGAGGGCGGCGATGATCTTGTCCTCGCTCTTCGCCCCGAGACCCTGCAGCGTCCGCACCCGTTGCTGCTCGGCCGCCTCCCGCAGCTCGTCCAGGGTCGTCACGTCGAGCTCGCGCCAGATCCGGGCCGCGGTCTTGGGGCCGAGCCCCGGCAGGCGGAGGAACTGCGTGACCTCGCCCGGCACCTCGGCCCGCCGCTTCTCGAGCGCTGCCATGTGGCCGGTCTCCGTCAGCTCCACGATCTTCGCCTCGATCGTCCCTCCGATCCCGGGCAGCTCCTTCGCCCGACCGGCGAGAGCAAGCTCCGCGATCGATGCTGCCGTCTCGCGCACCCGCGTTGCGGCGCGGCGGTAGGCGAGGATGCGAAAGCCTTGCTCGCCGAGGACCTCCGAGACGTCCGCGAGCTCGTCGAGCGCATCTGCGACGTCGTTGTTGCGCGGGAGGGGCGGCATCCGCCGATTCTAGGTTTGTCCGCCAGGTGGGATTCCGCAGAAGCGGAATCCCACGGCTCGATCCCCGCCTGCGGCGGGGCACACCCCTGAAGGCGCCGGCTGCGCCGCCGCAAACGCCTCCTGGTCGCTCTCCCGCCGCACGCCACAGCGCTGTCGGTTTGTCCGCCAGGTGGGATTCCGCAGAAGCGGAATCCCACGGCTCGATCCCCGCCTGCGGCGGGGCACACCCCTGAAGGCGGCCGCTTCGCGGCCGCAACTGCCTTCTACCGCTCGTCACACCACTGCCCGTCGCGTCCAGCGGGCAGACTCCGGGCGTGGCGGTGAGGGCTGTCGTCTGCGTGCCGACCTACGACGAGCGGGAGAACGTCGAGCCGCTCGTGCGCGCCCTCGGCGACGTCCTCGACGTCTCACGCGACCGGGTGCTCGTGATCGACGACGGCTCGCCGGACGGCACGGGCGAGATCGCCGACCGGCTCGCCGAGGAGCTGCCCTGGCTCGGCGTCCTCCACCGCCCGCGCAAAGAGGGGATCGGGCGGGCGTACCTCGCCGGGTTCGACCGCGTGCTGGAGACGACCGACGCGCAGCTCGTGCTCGAGATGGACTGCGACTTCTCGCACGACCCGGCGGACGTCCCGCGGTTGATCGCGGCCTGCGAGAACGGCGCCGACGTCGTGCTCGGGTCGCGCTGGGTCGACGGGGGCGGCACGGCAAACTGGGGTCTGCTGCGACGCGCAATCTCGCGCGGCGGCTCGCTCTATGCCCGGGTCGTCCTCGCGGTCTCGGTGCGCGACCTGACGGGCGGCTTCAAGTGCTTTCGACGCGTAGTTCTCGAGACGATCGACCGCGACGCGATCGCCGCGCGCGGGTACGGCTTCCAGATCGAGGGGACGTATCGCGCTCTCCGCGCGGGGTTTCGCGTGGTCGAGGTGCCGATCACCTTCGTCGACCGCCGGGTCGGGGAGTCGAAGATGAGCGGCGGCATCGTCCTCGAGGCGATGCGCCAGGTCCCGGTCCTCCGCTGGAAGGCGCTCCGGGGGCGCCTGTGATCGACACGACCGACGCCACCTTCGAGCGGGACGTCCTGCACGCGACGGTGCCCGTGGTCGTCGAGTTCACGGCGCCGTGGTGCAAGCCCTGCCGCGCGATCGAGCCCTGGCTCGAGTCGCTGGAGGAGCGGCACGAGGGCCGCCTGCTCGTCGCGCGGCTCGACATCGACGCGAACCTCGGCGTGCCCGGTCGGTACGGCGTGCTGTCGCTGCCGACCGTGATGGTGTTCTCGGACGGCGAGCCGGGCGAGGCGATCCACGGTGCGCAGCCCCGCCGCCGCTACGACGAGGCGGCCGAGCGGGCGCTGGCCGGCGCCGCGTCCTGAGCGAGCCTGCCGCCTGGGACGTCCTCCTCGACGCGCCGGAGGTCGCCTACCGCGGGACGGTTCCGGGACGAGCGGGCCGGACGGAGCCGCTCCCCTCCGGTCTGCACCCGGACGTCGTCGCGGCGCTCGCCGCCGGCGGCGTCGACGCGCTCTACGTCCACCAGGCGGAGACGTGGGAGGCGGTGGCGCGGGGCGAGAGCGTCGTCGTGACGACGGGAACCGCCTCGGGAAAGTCCCTCGCGTTCTCGCTGCCCGTGCTCGACGCGATCGCGCGTGAGCCCACTGCGCGCGCGCTCTTCCTCTACCCGACGAAGGCCCTCGCGCAGGATCAGGCGCGCTGGCTCGCCCGGCTCGGCCTGCGCACCCTGCGGCCCGCGATCTACGACGGCGACACGCCCGTCGGGCAGCGGGCCCATGTCCGGCGCACGGCGAACGCGATCCTGACGAACCCGGACATGCTCCACGTCGGCGTCCTCCCCCACCACGACCGCTGGGGCGACGTCCTTCACAACCTCCGCGTCGTCGTCGTCGACGAGGCGCACGTGTACCGCGGCGTGTTCGGCTCGCATGTCGGAAACGTCCTCCGGCGGCTCAGGCGGCTGGCGTTCGCGTACGGCGCCGAGCCGGTCTTCGTCCTCGCGACCGCGACCATCGCGAACGCCGGCGAGCTCGCCTCGGCGCTGACCGGGCTCGACGTCCGGGTCGTCGCGACCGACACGTCCCCGCGCGCCGACCGCGACGTCGTCCTCTGGAACCCGGAGCTCCTCGACGCGGAGCTCGGCACGCGGGCGAGCCCGCTCGGCGACGCGAGCAAGCTCCTGGCCGGGCTCGTCGGCCGCGGGCACAGGGTGATCTGCTTCACGAAGAGCCGCAAGGCGGCCGAGCTGGTCCACCGGTTCGCGAGCGACCGGCTCGACGCCGAGACCGCGCGGCGCCTGGCCCCGTACCGCGCGGGATACACGCCCGAGCAGCGCCGCGACATCGAGCGCCGGCTCGTCGACGGCGAGCTGCTCGGCGTGACGGCGACCGACGCGCTCGAGCTCGGCATCGACATCGGCTCGCTCGACTGCGCGATCTCCGTCGGCTTCCCGGGCACCGTCGCCTCGCTGAGGCAGCAGTGGGGACGCGCGGGCCGGCGCACGCGCGGGCTCGCGGTGCTCGTCGCGAGCGAGGACGCGCTCGACCAGTTCTTCGTCGACGACCCACCGGCTCTCCTCGAGCGGAATGCCGAGGCGGCGCTGATCGACCACGCCACGCCGAGGATCCTCGACGGGCACGTGCTCGCGGCGGCCTACGAGGGACCGCTCACGGCCGCCGACGCCGGGATTCTCGGGCCGGAGGCGCTCGAGCGGGCGGCCCTTCTCCCCGAGCTGAAGGAGACGCCGGCCGGGTACGTGTGGCGGGGACGGGACACGCCCGCCGCACGCATCTCGCTCCGCTCGGGAGACCCGACCGCCTTCGTGATCGTCGACGAGGAGACCGGCTCGGTGCTCGGCACCGCCGAGCAGGAGCGCGCCTACTCGACGGTGCACGAGGGGGCCGTCTACCTCCACCTCGGCGACCAGTACGCGGTGTCGGCGCTCGACCTCGAGACACGCGCGGCGCTCGTGCGTCCGGTGACCGTGGACTGGTACACCCAGGCCCGCAAGGAGACGGCGACGGAGATCGCCGAGTCGCTTCGCGCGCGTCATGTCGCCGGCGTCCAGCTCCACCATGGGCGGATCGTCGTCTCCGAGCAGGTGATCGGGTTCCAGCGCAAGGCGATCGCCGACGGGAGCGTGATCGACACGACGCCACTCGACCTGCCGGAGACGACGTTCGAGACCGAAGGCGTCTGGTTCTGTCCGGCGGAATGGCTGCTCGAAGGCATCGACACGATGCCGACGCTCGTCTCGGCGCTGCACGCGGCCGAGCACTCGCTCATCTCGCTCCTCCCGCTTTACGCGATGTGCGACCGGTGGGACATCGGCGGGCTCTCGACCAACGTCCACGAGCAGACGGGCCTGCCGACGATCTTCGTCTACGAGGGCCATGCGGGCGGCGTCGGGATCACCGAGCGCGGCTTTGCCTGCTTCGGTGAGTGGGCCGCCGACACCGCCCGGCTGCTGGAGCGCTGCCCGTGCCGCGCGGGCTGCCCCTCCTGCGTCCAGAGCCCCAAGTGCGGCAACCTGAACGAGTTCCTCGACAAGGCCGCCGCCCTGACCCTGCTCACGCGGATGACCACGTAGCGCGTCCACCGAAGACGCGGTCACGGCGTCGGCACAGAGTCGCCACAGACACGTGCGCCGTCTCGTGGGATGGTGTCTCCAGGGGGCCTCGTTCCCCCTTGGGGGGCGCTGGACCGGGCTACCGGGCGAGCCGCCCGAGCGCGAGATCGACCGCCTCGGCGGGCGTCGCCGCACGGGGCACGCCCGGAAGCTCCGGCCCGCCCTCGAGCACGACGACCGGCCGGCCGAGCCGCATCGCGAACGCGATCTCCGCGACCGTCCCCCAGCTGCCGCCGACCGCGATCACCGCGTCGCCGGAGGCCGCGACGGCGAGGTTGCGCGCGTGCCCGATTCCCGTCACGACGACGTGGTCGGCCCATACGGTCGCGGCCGCGTGCGACTCCCCTGGGAGGATCGCGATCGTCGACCCGCCCGCGTGGCGAGCGCCCTCGAGCGCCCAGGCCATCACCTCGTCGAGACCGCCCGTGATCACCACGCAGCCGCGCTCCGCGAGGAGCCGTCCCACCTCGACCGCGGCCGCCTCGTGCTCGGCGCCGCTCCCGATCACCGACACCTGCGCGCGCCGGGCCATGGGGTGAAGGAAAGCGCCGGGGCCGGACGGGTCGGCCCCGGCGCAGCCGTAGCACCTCGAGGGAGGCGCTAAGCGTTCGCGCAGTGCTCGCCGCCGTCGCCTTGGGCGTTGCCGGGCGTGCCGACAGGCGGCAGCGGCAGCTCCTGGGCCGGGTTGTGCGCGATGATCGCTTCCTTCGCCTGCCCGTTGTCGTTCGACGGGCTGCCGGCGGCCTCGGCCGCGCAGAACGTGGCCGGAAGCCCGGTGTGGTGGAAGGCCGACGCCCCCGGCACCGCGGCGAGCGCCGCGACCACCGTGATCAACACCAGCTTCTTGCGCAAGGAGCCCCTCCTCTGGTTGCTTTCGGATCAGTACGTCGACACCGTCCGACCGGTTTGCAGCAGCATGTGGATGATGGAGCGACGGCAGGCGCGTGGCGGCACCCTGGTCGTGGGCGGTGGGTTCGCCGGCGCGTATGTCGCCCGTCTGCTCGGCAAGCGGGGCGCGACGATCGTGAACCCCGACAACTTCATGCTGTACACGCCGCTCCTGCCGGAAGCTGCCGCCGCGACGCTCGAGCCACGTCACGTCGTCGTCCCGCTGCGCCAGATGTGCAAGCACGCCGAGCTGCTGCTCGGGCGGGCGGTGAGCCGCGACGGCGCGTCACGCACCGTCGTCGCCGAGACGCTCGGTGGCACGTTCGAGATCGAGTACGAGCGGCTCGTCGTCGCCCTCGGCGCGGTTCCGCGGACGTTCCCGATCCCGGGGCTCGCGGAGCACGGCCGGGGCTTCAAGGACGTCGCCGACGCGATCGCGCTCCGCAACCGGCTGCTCCGCCAGCTCGAGTCCGCCGCCGCCCGTCTGAACACGGCCGAGGCCGAGCGCGACCTCGGGTTCGTCTTCGTCGGAGCCGGCTACGCAGGGGTCGAGGCGCTCGCGGAGCTGCACGACCTCTCACGAGACGCCGTCCGCCGGTGGTATCCGACGCTCCGCGACGTCCGCCAACGATGGGTGCTCGTCGACCTGGCGCCGCGGATCCTCTCCGAGATCCCGCGCAAGCTCGGCGAGTACACGCACCACTACCTCGAGCGCCAGGGCGTGGAGATCCGCGTGGGGACGACGCTCAGGTCGTTCGACGAGCAGGACGCGGTGCTCTCCGACGGCACGGTCGTACCGGCGCGGACGCTCGTCTGGTCGGCGGGCGTGCGGCCGAGCCCCGACCTTCCGCTGCTCGATCTCCCGCTGGACGACAAGGGCCGCGTCGTGGTCGGGCCGACCCTCCAGGTCGAGGGGGCAAGCGACGTGTGGGCGCTCGGCGATGGCGCGGCGGTACCGAACAACCGCACGCCCGGCGCCGTCGATCCGCCGACCTGCCAGCACGCGCTCCGGCAGGCCCGGAGGCTCGCAAAGAACCTCACCGGTCCTCCGAAGCCGTACGGCTACCGCATGCTCGGCCAGGTCGCGACGCTCGGCCGCTACAAGGGCATCGCTGAGCTTCCGGGGCTTCGCCTCCGCGGGTTCCTCGGCTGGTTCGTCGCGCGCACGTACCACCTCTACGCGCTGCCGACGTTCCGCCGGAAGGTGCGCGTCGTCGCGGACTGGACCGTCTCGCTGTTCTTCCGCCGCGACGTCGTCGAGCTGTCTGCGCTCAGCCATCCGCACCGGCTCGACCCGTGACGGACGTCTCCGCGCTCTACGCCCTCCGCCTGCGGACGCCACGCCTCGTGCTGCGGCTCGGCGACCGTCAGGAGCTGGAGGCGCTCGGCCGCGTCGCTGCTGCCGGGATCCATCCGCCCGACGAGATGCCCTTCGCCGTCGCGTGGACCGACGCAAGCTCCGAGCCGGGGTTCGTCGACGGCTTCGTCGCCTTCCACGAGGAGGCGCTCGCGACCTGGGCGCCCGAGCGCTGGATGCTGAACCTGATCGCGTTCGCCGACGGCGAGCCCGTCGGCACGCAGGGCGTCGGGGCGACAGGCTTCGCGGCAGAGCGCACCGTCGAGACCGGGTCATGGCTCGGCGTCTCGAGCCAGGGTCGCGGACTCGGCACCGAGATGCGCGCGGCGATCCTCGAGCTCGCCTTCGGTGCGCTCGGCGCGGTCGCAGCCCGTTCCGGCTGGAGCGAGGGCGGCGCCGGGCAGTCCGCGCGCGTATCGGCACGGCTCGGCTACCGCGAGACCGGGACGCACGTCCTGCGGCCGCGGGACGAGCCCTTCGTGCACCACGACCTGCTCCTCGAGCGCGCCCGCTGGCACTCTCCCGTCGCCGTGGAGATCGAGGGCGCCGGGCCATGTCTCCCTCTGTTCGGCACGGAGGCCTGACCCTCGTCCGCCGGGTCAGCGCAGGCGACGGAGCGCCGCGCCGAGGGACTGGCCACCGTCGAGCACCCGGGCGAAGAGGTCGCCGTCGCGGCCAACCCGCTCGAGCACGACATCCATCGTGAACGCCGCCGGGTCGAGGCCCTTCTCCACCTCGTCCCAGCGGAGCGGCGTCGACACCGGTGCGCCTGCACGCGGACGCACCGAGTAGACCGACGCAGTCGTCTTGCCGGGACCGTTCTGGTTCGCGTCGACGAGAACGCCCTTGCGCTTCGCCTTCGTCCACTCGGTCGTGACCAGGCCGGGATGCGCCCGCGCCAGGGCGCCCGCGACGATTCCGGCGAACTCGCGCACCTTCGCGAAGTCGTGACGGCGCGCAATGGGGACGAGGACGTGGATCCCCCGCGATCCGCTCGTCTTCGGTACCGACTCGAGGTCGAGCGCGTCGAGCGCCTGGCGGACGAGCTTCGCGACCTCGATCACCTCGTCGAAGCCCGAGCCCTCGGACGGGTCGAGGTCGAACATCACCCAGTCGGGCCGCTCCGGCCGATCCGCGCGGGAGGCCCAGGCGTGCATGTCGATGCAGCCCATGTTCACCGCCCAGAGCAGCGCGAGCTCGTCGTCGAGCAACGCGTAGTCGATCACCTTCTTCTCGCCCTCTCGCGTCGAGGCCGGAAACGGCGCCCGATCGATCCACTCGGGCATGTGCGACGGCGCCTGCTTCTGGAAGAAGCTCTTCCCCTCCCAGCCGTCGGGATAGCGCTTCATCGTGAACGGCCGCTGCCGCAGGTGCGGGACGAGCGCCCCGGCGACGTCCCGGTAGTACGCGAGGAGGTCGCCTTTCGTGATCCCCTCCTCGGGCCAGAACGGCTTGTCGAGATTGGACAGCTTGAGCACGCGGCGTCCGCGGCGCAGCACGGGGTCGATCGGAGGTCGCTCCACGGGGACATCGTCGCGGACGCCGAGGTAGACCGGCGCACGGAGTCGGCCCTCTCGGGTCTTCTCCGCGAACGTGACCTCCGCCGCTAGCAGGGGCTCGACCCAGGTCACGTCCTTCGCGCGGACGCGCGGCATGCGTGGGGTCTCGGCCAGCGGCGATGTCGCCCGCTCGTGCGGCCGGAGCAGCGCCCGAAGCCGATCGACCTCGTCGTCTCCGAGCCCCGACCCGACGTTTCCCGCCCAGTAGAGGCCGTCCGCCTCGCGGCGCGCGAGCACGAGAGCGCCGAGCTTCGCCCGCTTCCCCTCGCCCCGGGTGTAGCCGACGATCGGGAAGTCCTCCTGCGCCCGGAGCTTGAGCTTCTGCCACTCGGGCGTGCGCCGGCCCGACCGGTACGGCAGATCGGCCCGCTTCGCGACGACGCCCTCGAGCCCCTGCTCGCGCGCGGCCTGGAGGAGCGCGTCGCCATCCTCGAACGCCGGGGAGAGCCGGACGCCCCGGACCGTCGGGTCGAGGACCTCCTCGAGCAGCTCTCGCCTTTCACGCAGCGGCCGATCGCGCACCGGCTCGCCGTCGAGCTCGAGCAGGTCGAACGCCAGGAGGACGAGTGGGCCCGAGCCGCTCTGCAGCGCCTCGAAGCGCGCCGTGCCGTCCTCGTCGAGAGCACACACCTCACCGTCGAGCACCGCCGACGGCGTTCGCACCGCCTTCGACACGTTCCGCGCGACCTCCCGGAACCGCTCGGTCAGGTCCTTGCCGTTCCGGCTCGTGAGCCGCGCCTCACCGCCCTCGACGGTCACGATCGCGCGGTAGCCGTCCCACTTGGGCTCGAAGAGCCACTCGGGACCCCGGGGAAGTCGGTCCGTGAGCGACGCGAGCTGGGGCCTGATCGGCTGCCCATCCGCGCGCGGCGCCTCCTTGCGGAGCAGCAGCCAGTTCTGCTCTTTGCCGTCGAGGTGCGCCGGGACGAGCGTCCACACGCCCTGCGCACGCTCCCCGTCGAGCCTGAACGTGAGACCGCCGTCGGGCTTCTCCTCAAGGAGCTCGTACGTCCCGCGATCCCAGATCTCGACGGTGCCGGCGCCGTACTGGCCCTTCGGGATCTCGCCTTCGAACGAGCCGTAGTCGAGCGGGTGATCCTCGACATGCACCGCGAGATGCCGCTCGCCTGCGCGAAATGGCAGCCCCCTGGGCACGGCCCAGCTCGCGAGCGCCCCGTCGCGCTCGAGCCGCAGGTCGTAGTGGAGGCGGCGCGCATCGTGCCGCTGGATCACGAAGACCGGCTTTGCGGCGCGCCGTCGGCCTCCGAACGGCTCCGGGGTTCGCGACGGATCACGCTTGCGGCGGTAGCCCTCCAGGCTCGGCATCGCTTCATGATCCCCGTTCGGCCGCCGCACGAACGCCGGTTCCGCTCACCGTCCCTTAACACGATCTGCGCCAATCAGGCGAAATCCCTGCAAAGCGCGGAACTTGGGGCCGGGGATAAGCCTGTGGAAAGTGTGGAGAGCCGCTCAGACGTGCGCGAGGACGCCCATCGAGCGGAACTTCGCGCGGCGACTCCGCCGCAGCTCGTCCGGGGGCGTTTCCACCAGCTCGTCGAGGTGGGCCACGAGCGCTTCGCGGAGCAGGGCCGCTGCTCCGTCGTGGTCGAGCTGGGCCCCGCCCTCGGGCTCGGGGACGATCCCGTCGATCACCCGAAGCTCGAGGCAGTGGGCCGCGTCCGGCTTGAACGCCGACGCGGCCTTCGGCGCCTGGGCGGCGTCGCGCCAGAGGATCGATGCGCAGCCCTCCGGCGAGATGACCGAGTAGATCGCGTTCTCCTGCATCAGCACCCGGTCGGCGACCGCAATCGCGACCGCGCCGCCCGAGCCGCCCTCGCCGATCACGACCGCCACGGTCGGGATCGAGAGGCGCAGCATCAACGCCTGCGAGCGGGCGATCGCGCCGCCCTGGCCGTGCTGCTCGGCGAGGATCCCGGGATACGCGCCCGGAGTGTCGACGAGCGTGACGAGTGGGAACCCGTGCCGGTCGGCCAGCTGCATCGTCCGCATCGCCTTGCGGTAGCCCTCCGGGTACGCCATGCCGAAGTTCCGGGCGGCCCGCTCCTTGAGGTCGCGCCCCTTCTGGTGCCCGACGAGCGCGATCGTGCGACCGTCGAGCGAGCCGAGCCCGGCGACGATCGCGTGGTCGTCCATCCGGCCGCGGTCGCCGTGGAGCTCGAACCAGTCGTCGAGGATCCGCTCGACGTAGTCCAGCGTGTAGGGACGCTTGTCGTGGCGCGCGAGCTCGACCGAGCGCCAGATCTCCTCGTCCGTCGTGTCCTCGCGCAGCCGCTCGAGCTGGCGTTGGAGGCGCTCGAGCTCAGCCGACAGCTTCGTGCCGCGGAGCAGCTTGACGCCGGACAGCTGGGCGAGTCGGTCGCGCAGCCCGAGCTCGGCTTCCTGGCTCACGCTCTCGCCTCGAAGAGCCGGAGCAGGCGCGCCAGCGTCGGTCGCAGCTCGGCGCGCGGGACGACGCCGTCGACGTGGCCGAACCGAAGATTGGACTCGGCGAGGCCGAAGTCGTCGGGGAGCTTCTCGCGCGTCGTCTGGGCCACCACCCGCGGGCCTGCGAACGACGTCAACGCCCCCGGCTCGGCGAGGATCACGTCGCCGAGGCTCGCGAAGCTCGCGGTCACGCCCCCCGTCGTCGGGTGCGCGAGGACCGAGAACAGCGCCCCGCCGGTCTCGTGGAGCTCCTCAACCGCGGCAACGGTCTTGGGCAGCTGCATTAGCGCGAGGATCCCTTCCTGCATCCGTGCGCCGCCCGAGGCGGAGACGGAGACGACGATGCCCCGATCCTCGGCCGCGCGCTCGCAGGCACGGGCGAAGCGCTCGCCGACGACGCTGCCCATCGAGCCGCCCATGAACGAGAAGTCCATCGCGGCGATCCGGCAGGCATGCCCGTCGATCGCGGCTCGTCCTGTGAGGATCGCGTCGCCCATGCCCGTCCCGAGCTCGGCCTCGGCGAGACGCTCGGTGTACGGCTTCAGGTCGAAGAACTCGAGCGGATCCGCCGAGCGGAGGTCGCCGTCCTCTTCGTCGAACGACCCCGCGTCCGCCAGCTGTGCCACGCGGTCGCGCGCGCGGACCGGGAAGTGGTGGCCGCACTGCGGGCACACGCGGAGGTGCTCCCCGAGCTCGTCGTCCCGGTAATGGGACCCGCAGGCCGGGCACGTGTTCGGATGCCCGGTGCCGTCGCGGCGCTCGGGATCTGCGTGCTTGTGCTCAATGGAGACGTCGATCTGCCGGGACGACATCGACGGCATCTTAGAACCTGGCGGCTCAGAGGCCGGCGGCGGCGACGTAGGAGGCGACGTGCCTCGGTTCCGCGCCCGCTCCCAGTCCCGTGATCCCGAGCCCAGCGACCCGCACGTGGGCGGCGACCTCGCGGAGCAGCGTCTCGACATCGGCCGCGGCCGGCCCGCCCGGGACGGGCATGAAGCTCGGCGTGGTCCCGGGCTCGAGCACGTCGACGTCGAGCGCGACATACGCGGCCGGGACACCGTCCAGCGCACGGCCGAGGTCGTCGTCGATCCCCTGTGCAGCGACGTAGTCGACTTCCGGTGGGTCGAGGTCGCGGGCGCCGACGAGCGCGACGTCGGCCGCGCGCACGCTGCCCTCCTCGATCGCCAGCCGGAGGGGCATGCCCCAGAGGTTTCCGCTCGGCGACGTTTCCGGCGTGTTCAGGTCGCCGTGCGCGTCCAGCCAGATCACGGCGAGCCGCCCATGGCGCGCGGCGAGGCCGCGGATCGTGCCGACGTGCGCGCAGCAGCAGCCTCCGACGACGAGCGGCCGTGCCGGAATGCCGGTCGCCAGAGCCGCGCTCTGCGCGTCGAGCGAGTCCTCGGCCACGACGAGCGCCTCGGGGTACGGCAGCCCCATGGAGGCCGCTTCGGCCATCGCCTCGCCTCCCGCGCCCCACGCGCGCGGGACGCGGACCAGGCCCGCGGCGTAGGTCGCGCCGCAGCTGTGGCACTCGTAGCCGTCGTCGAGCGCGACGGCGGTCAGCGTCCGGCAACTCGGACAGCGGGCTCGAAGAACGCTCACCCGGCGATTGTCGCGGACCGCGCCTCGTTTCCCGGCGTCGGCGCGCGAAGCTCCTTCTCCCACACGTCGGCCTGCCACAGAACGTGCATCCCCGCCCGCTCGTAGAGACGGGTCGCGCCGGTCGGGTTCTCGACGTCGACGCCGAGCGCGACGGTCGGCTCGCCCCTCGAGTGGAACCGGCGGAACGACTCGCGCAGCAGTGCGAGCCCGAGCCCGCGGCGGCGCCATCCTTCGCGGACCCCGAGCGTCCCGATCCAGCCCCAGTCGCCGTTGCGCTTCGCGTAGTTGAGCGAGAACGCGACGACCTCGTCGCCGGCCCAGACGACGGGGACGAGCGAGGGATCGACCTTCGGCACGACCAGGCCGCGCTCGCGCCACGCCTCGTAGGACTGCGGGACGTGACCCCACTCGTGCGCAAACGCCTCCTCGAGGGCGGCATGAAGCGCGCGGCCATCGCGCTCGACGTCGAAGGGCCGCAGCTCGGCTCCGTCCGGCCATTCCGGCGCGGGAGGCTCGGTCGTCACATCGGTGACCATTCGGAAGAAGCTCCGCACGCGCACGAAGCCCCGGCTGCGGAAGAGATCGGGCGCGAGCTCGTCGCCGACGAGATGAGCAGCGTCCACGACGATGCGCTCCTCGTCGGGCCATTCGTCCTCGCGTTCGCGGGCGCGTGCCTCGAGCAGCGCGAGCAGCCGCGTCCCGACCCCGCGTCCCGTCTGCTCGGGATGGACATACGCGTCGCCGATGAAGCGCCCGCCTTTGCGGTCGAGCAGCTGCGCCACCCCCGCGAGCCGCCCGTCCACCTCAACGAGCCAGGCGTCGTGGTCGAGGTCGATCCGCTCCCAGTCCTCGCGCAGGTCGCTCTCGGTCCAGTCGGACGCGCCCCAGATCGCCTCGTCGGAGGCCTGGAGCAGCGCGAGCGCGTCGAGGAGGCGATCGGGCGTGGGCCGACTGACGAGCATGCCGCGCAGGCTAGGCGGCCTCCGACCGCGGAAAGGTGCGGCCGTCCGTACTCTGGCCGGATGCTCGTTCGCCCGCTCGCCCGGTCCGATTGGCCGGACGTCGCGCGGATCTACGGCGGTGGGCTCGCGTCGGGCGTGGCGACGTTCGAGACACGGGTGCCTTCCTGGGAGACCTGGGACACGACGCACCTCCCGGCGCCGAGACTCGTGGCCGAGCGGGACGGCGCGGTCGTCGGCTGGGTCGCGGTCTCCCGTGTCTCACGGCGGCCCGCGTACAGCGGCGTCGTGGAGCACTCCGTCTACGTGGACGACAGCGCTCGGCGGAGCGGCGTCGGGCGAGCACTCCTCGATGCGCTCGCCGCCGAGGCGCCCCGGCACGGAATCTGGACGATCCAGACCTCGATCATCGACGCGAACGAGCCGAGCCTGCGACTGCACGAGGCGGCGGGGTATCGCGTGGTCGGTCGCCGTGAGCGCATCGCGCAGCTCGACGGCGCCTGGCGCGACACGCTCCTCCTCGAGCTGCGCCTGCCTGAGCGCAGTTAGCGCTTCGGCGGCGGGATGGGCCGTTGCGACCGGAGGCCGGCTTCGCCGGCCGGGAGGTCAGTCGCGCTCGGCCGGGTCTGAAGCCTGAAGGAGAGCACTCATGGGGGAACCATGGGGTTCCCCCACGTCAGTCGTGCCACCGTCGAAAGACGACGACTGCGTTGTGCCCGCCGAAGCCGAACGAGTTCGAGACACCGATCTCGATCTGCGCCTCGCGAGCGTCGTTCGGGATGTAGTCGAGGTCGCACTCGGGGTCGGCGACCTCCTGGTTGATCGTCGGCGGGAGGATCCCGCGCTCGAGCGCGAGGATCGTGAACGACGCCTCGACCGCGCCGGCCGCGCCGAGGCAGTGACCCGTCGCCCCCTTCGTCGACGAGATCGGCGTGCGGTACGCCTTCTCCTCGCCCAGCGCGAGCTTGATCACGCGGGTCTCCGCACTGTCGCCGACAGGCGTCGAGGTGCCGTGCGCATTGACGTAGCCGACCTCGTCGGGCGAGATCCCGGCATCGGCGAACGCCATGGCAATCGCACGCGCAGGGCTCTCGCCGGTCGGATCCGGGTCGGAGACGTGCGTTGCATCGGAGGAGAGGCCATACCCGAGCAGCTCTGCATAGACCTTCGCGCCTCGCGCCCGGGCGTGCTCGAGATCCTCGAGGACGACCATCGCGGCGGCCTCGCCCATCACGAAGCCGTCACGCTCGGCATCGAAGGGACGGGACGCGGCCTTGGGATCGTCGTTGCGACGCGAGATCGCTCGCATCGCACCGAATCCTGCGATCCCGACCCGCGAGACGGGCGCCTCGGTGCCGCCGCAGATCATCACGTCGGCCCGGCCGAGGCGAATCGCGTCGAGGCCGTCGCCGATCGCCATGTTGGACGCGGCGCACGCCGTGCACTCGGAGAGCAGGGGGCCCTTCGTGCCCAGCTCCATCGAGACCCAGCCGGCGGCGAGGTTCGGGATGATCTGGACGATCGAGAACGGATTGACGCGGTCGGGGCCCCGCTCGTCGAGCACCTGGATGCACGCCTCGAACGACTTGAGCCCGCCGATCCCGGTCGCGACGGCCGCGCCGACCCGGTCGGGCTCGCTCGCGATCTCGATGCCCGAGTCGGTCTCCGCCTGCCGGGCCGCCGCGAGCGCCAGGTGCGTGAAGCGATCCATCCGGCGCGAGGCCTTGTAGTCGATGTAGTCGGTGATCTCGAGGTCCTTGACCTCGCAGGCGAAGTCCACGGGGAAGCCCGTCGTGTCGAACTGCGTGATCGGACCGGCGCCCGACTCCCCCGCGATCAGCGCCGACCAGGAGTCCTCGACGGTCGTTCCGAGGGGGCTGACCATGCCAAGCCCCGTCACCACGACACGCCGTCGGCCGTCCGGCCCCGCTCCGTTCTCGCCCATGCCGGCCACGCTACATCCCGAGGCCACCGTCGACGAGGAGCACGGCCCCGGTCACGAAGCGTGCTTCGTCGGAACAGAGGAACCGCACCGCGCCGGCGACGTCCTCGGGGTCGCCGAGCCGGCCGAGCGGCGTCGCGTCGAGCATCGTCTTCGTCGCCTCTTCCGGGAGGACGTTCGTGAGGCGCGTGCGGACGTAGCCCGGTGCGACGACGTTCGCCCGCACGTTCCGGCTCCCGAGCTCGCGGGCGAGCGACTTCGTGAACCCGATGATCCCCGCCTTCGACGCCGCGTAGTTCGTCTGCCCCCAGTTGCCGTGCACGCCGACGATCGACGAGATGTTTACGATCGCGCCGGCGCGGCGCTTCATCATCGGCCTGGCGGCGGCCCGGCACGTGTAGAAGACCGACGAGAGGTTGGTGTCGATCACGGCGCGCCAGTCGTCGTCGCTCATCCGGGCGAGCACGCCGTCCCGGGTCAGCCCGGCGTTGTTGACGAGGATGTCGAGGTCGCCGGCCTCCTCGACGAGTGCCTTTGCCGATGCGGCGTCCGAGACGTCCGCCTCGACGGCGCGGCCGGCGATCTCCGCCGCGACCTGCTGCGCCTCGTCTCGGCCGGTGCGGTACGAGAGGACCACGTTCGCGCCGGCCCGGCCCAGCTCGAGTGCGATGGCCTTCCCGATCCCACGGGACCCACCGGTGACGAGCGCGATCTTGCCGTCGAGCGAGGCGAAGCCCGCGCTCATCGGGAGGCGAGGGCTTCCTTCGCCTTCTCGAGGCTTGCCAGGTCGTTGACCGAGATCGTCCGGACGTTGCGGTCGATGCGCTTGACGAGACCCGCGAGCACGTTCCCCGGCCCGATCTCGACGAAGGTGGTGACGCCGCCGCGCACGAGCTCGCCCGCAGCCTGCGTGAACCTGACGGGCGCGGTGAGCTGGTCGACGAGGAGCGAGCCGAGCCGTTGCGCCGGCTCGATCTTCGCGGTGACGGTCGACATGAACGGCTTGACCGGGTCTGCGAAGCGGATGCGGTCGATCGCAGGCTTGAGCGCCCGCCCGGCCTGACCGACGAGGGGGCTGTGGAAGGCGCCGGAGACCTTCAGCCTGATCGCTCGTCGAGCGCCGAGGCTCTCGGCCTCGGCGCAGCACTCCTCGACCGCCTCGCTCTCTCCCGAGACGACGATCTGCCCGGGGCAGTTGTAGTTCGCCGGCCAGACGCCGAGGATCTTGCGGCAGAGCGTCTCGACGTAGTGGTCCTCGAGCCCGAGGATCGCCGCCATTGCGCCAGGGCGCTGCCGGGCCGCCTCGGCCATCGCGAGGCCGCGCTCGCGGACGAGGCCGATCGCCTCGCCGGTGCCGAGCGCGCCGACGGACGCGAGCGCCGCGAACTCGCCGACCGAATGGCCGACCACGACGTCCGGCTCGATGCCTTCCCGACGGACCGCCGCGAGGATCGCGAGGCTCGTCGCGACGAGCGTCGGCTGCTGGACCTCCGTCTCGACGAGCTCGTCGAGCGGAGCTTCGAAGCAGAGGTGCGCGAGATCCATGCCCGTCGCCTCCGAGCCGACCCGGTAGACCTCCATCGCCTCGGGCACGGCTTCTGCGATCTCGCGTCCCATGCCGACCTCGAGCGAGCCCTGCCCGGGGAAGCAGAACGCCACCTTCATCGTCTTTCCCCTTTCCGGGGAAAGGCTAGGAGACCTTCAACGTCCATGTTCTCTCCTACCGTTGCCAAGGCCTAGGCTCTTTCACCGGAGGTGGAAGAGCCCCATTCGAGGAGCGCCGACCCCCAGGTGAGGCCCGCGCCCATCCCCGTCATGAGGACGAGCGCGCCGTCGCGCAGGCGACCGTCCGCGCGTGCGTCCGCCAGGGCGAGAGGAATCGAGCCCGACGAGGTGTTGCCGTACCTGTCCACGTTCACGACCGTGCGTCCATGCGGGACGCCGAGCTTACCGACAGCGTGGTCGATGATCCGCTTGTTTGCCTGATGCGGGACGTAGACGTCGACCTCGTCGATCGTCTTCCCACACTCGTTGAGGACGGCGGTCGCGGACGAGACCATCACGCGCGTCGCGAACTTGTACACCTCGCGACCGTTCATCTTCAGCAGCGCCTCAGGCTGCTCGAACACGCGCGAGCCGCTTCCGGGCAGCTGCAGGTGGACGCCGCCGCCGCCATCCGCGCCGAGCTCGAAGCCGAGGAAACCGCCCCTGGCGACCGGCTCCATCACGACCGCGCCGGCGCCGTCCCCGAACAGCACGAGGGTCGACCGGTCGTGCCAGTCGAGGATGGTCGAGAGCACGTCTCCGCCGATCACGAGCGCGCGCCGGGAGAGGCCCGAGGCGAGCATCGCGTACGCCTGCGCGATGGCGTACATGAACCCGGTGCAGCCGGCCAGCAGGTCGTAGGCCGCCGCGTCGGGTGCCTCCAACGCGTCCGCCATCAGCGCGGAGGAGGTCGGGAACATCATGTCCGGCGTCACGGTGGCGCAGATCAGCAGGTCGATCTCCGACGCAGCGACGCCGGCGTCGGCCAGCGCAGCGCGCGCCGCAGGAAGCGCGATGTCGGTCAGCGCCTCGCCCTTGTTCGCCATTCGCCGCTCGCGGATCCCGGTGCGCTCCTGGATCCACTCGTCCGTGGTGTCGACGTACTGCGCGAGCTCGTCGTTCGTGACCACGCGGTCGGGCACGTGCACGCCGAGCCCAGTGATCCCGATCCGCACTCCGTTCGCCGAGCCGATCATCAGCGCTCGACCGCAAACGTCAGCGTTCCGCGCGCGGCGAGCTCGCCGCCGACGTGCGCCGTCGCCTTCCCGCGGCCGATCGGGCCGCGCACCTGGTCGATCTCGCAGGCAAGCGTCAGCGTGTCGCCGGGGGAGACGATCCGCTTGAACCGACAGTCGTCGATCCCCGCGAAGAACGCGATCCGACCGCGGTTCTCCTCCTCCGCGAGCACCGCGACCGCACCGGTCTGCGCCATCGCCTCGACGATCAGCACGCCCGGCATCACGGGACGCTCCGGGAAGTGGCCCGCGAACCACCAGCCGTCCTCCGGCACGCGATACGACGCCGAGACCCGCGTACCCGGCTCGAGCTCGTTCACCTCGTCGAGCAGCAGGAAGGGGTCACGATGCGGAAGGATCGACGCGATCGTGTCCCGACCGAAGGGCGGGGTCGGAATGGACACGCGGCGAGTGTACTCGGGCCGGTGGCCCTCAGCGGCGGCGCAGGACTGCCCGGTTTCCGGCCGCGTCGCGTGCGACGACGACCACTGTCCGGAGGCGCGAGATCCCGCGCAGCCGCACGATCCCCGCCTTCGTCACGGTGACCCGACGGAGTGCGCCGTTCACGCGGACGACCAGGGCGGCCGGCTCGGAGACGCGCAGAGCCGCCGGTGAGGTCGAGACGACCTGCACGACAGGCGCGGTGCGATCGAGGAGGACCGGCAGCTCGACCCGCACCGTGCCGACCGCGTCGACGGACTCGACCGAGACCACGTAGTCACCGTCGCGAGCACGCCCGATGCGCTTCGACCCGTCCCAGGTGGCCGTCTGGATCCCCGCGTCGAAGGACCCGGCGAGCGGAGTGGCGATCCAGTTCCCGTCGCGGAGGATCCTGACCGTGAGGTCCGCGGGCCCGGCCAGGGGGACGGAGATCGTCAGCGTGTCGCCGCTGCCGTCACCGTTCGGCGTGAACGACGTCGCGTCGAGAGAGACACGGCCGAGGGTGCGGGTGACGAGGAGAGGAACGTCGACCGTCGCCACCCTGCCGCCCGTCGACCTCGCGGTCAGCCTGAGCGTGTACGCGCCGTCGGCGAGCGACTGCCCTGCGACCGTGACCGTGCGCTCGCCCGCACGCCGCCAGCGAAGCGGCGCCGACTGCGCCACGACCGTGCCCGTCCCATCGACGACGGCGCCGCCGACGTTCGCGTCCGCGCTCAGCGTGAATCCCACCTCGGCCGTGTCGCCCTGGCCGTCGCCGTTCGGCGTCAGCGTCACGGGCGCCGCGTTCGTCACGGCGATCTGGAGGGCCGTCGTGGTCTGCGTGCCGAGCGTGCCGAGCGCCGGCGTGGCACCCGGCGCCTCGATCCGCCAGCGAGCGCCCGAGGGAATCGGGCCGATTGGCCGCCACGTCCAGTCGACAGCGGTGCTCATCCCGGTTCCGGAGCCGAGCTCGGCTCCGGCTGGGTCCGTCACGCTCACGCGCCAGCCGAGCGCGGACGAAAGCCGCGCGGTGAAGCGGATGCCACCACCCTCGTCGGGTGCGGCGAGCGGCGCGTAGAGCTTGGGCAGCCCGAGCGCGGCCACCCGCTTCGCGATCGAGGGCAAGAGCGCGTACAAGCGTTGGCCGGGGCACTCCGTCAGACCCGTGTCGCGGTGGCCGGAGATCGCCCGAAGCAGCACCGGGATCCCCGGGTTGAAGCGCTCGTTGCCGGACGAGATCGCGTTCACCGTCGACAACGGGTCGACGTGCGCGAGGTCGAGGCGCCACGCGAGCGTGCGCACGAGCGCGTCGACCGCGGCCTGTGGCGGGTCGACCGACTGGTAGTTCCCCATCACCGCGATGCCGAACGACCCGGTGTTGAACCCTTTCGCGTGCGCGCCGACCACGTTCCGGTCGATCCCGCCGTAGCGTCCCTCGTAGACGGTGCCGAACCGGTCGACAAGAGCGTTGTAGCCGATGTCGTTCCAGCCGTTTCCCTGCACGTGGTAGACCTCGATGCCCCGCACGATCGCCGGCGCCTGGAGCTTCGTGTAGTCGTTCGTCCCGGCCGTGTGGTGCACGAACGCCATCCGCAGCGTGTCGGCGTAGATCGGCGCGGCCCGCCGGATCGACTCGTCAGCCTGCCACCCGCTCCGCGGCACGATCTGCGGTGCCCCCACCGTGGCGGTGAGCCGGAGCGGCACCTTCGAGACCGGGCTCCGCACGGTCAACGCCTGGGCACGGCCGACACGGCCGTGCGTCCGCACCTCGACCCGGTCGGCCTTTCCCACCCAGACCGGCGCGCCGAGCCGCCAGCCTCGCGTCGCACCGGCCTCCGGGCTGCCCGGGTCCGGCGCGTCGCCGTCATCCTCGACGACTGGCTGCCAGGCCGACCACCGCCCGTTCGCGCCCAGCGTCCGGAAGTCGAGCGTCCCCGGGCCCCGCCAGTGGATTCCGACCAGCTGGAACGACGTCACGCGCCCGCTGGCGCTCAGCGTTCGCTCACCGTGCAACGCGAGCTCGTGCACCTCGAGCGTGGCGAGGCCGGCTGCGGCATGCCCCGGCCAGAGAAGCGCGAGCAAGATTGGGAGAGCGAATCGACGGAGCATGCAGGGAAAACAGGGTGACGGAGGACGCCTTCTGCGGCAAGCGCCACGCCCCTTCCCTCACGGAATGCTTACGGCGCTGCCGGGGCAGTGGGGCACGCCGACGCTGGTACATTCGAAGCGTCGTGAACGCGGGCCTCGGGCGAGCGCTCGGAACCTTCCTGGTGGGGGTCGCCGCCGCGCTCGTGCTCAGCGGGGCCGCTGCGGGCGCCCCTTCCGGCTCCAGGGTGCTCGTCGTGGAGTTCGACAACGACGTGAACCCGGTCACCCAGGACTACCTGACCGACGAGCTGCGCCGCGGCGCGAAGGACGGCTACGCCGCCGTGGTGATCGAGATGGACACGCCCGGCGGGCTCGGGTCGTCGATGCGCGCGATCGTCAAGGAGATGCTCGCGGTGAAGGTGCCGGTCGTCGTCTACGTCGCGCCGTCCGGATCGAGCGCGGACTCCGCCGGCGCGGTGATCGGCCAGGCCTCGGACATCCTCGCGATGGCCCCGCAGACGAACATCGGCTCGTCGACGCCGATTACCTCGACGGGAGCGAACTTCGGCTCCGACCTGCGGAAGAAGGTCGTCAACGACGCCGCCGCGTACATCGCGGAGCTGGCGCGGGAGCACGACCGGAACGCCGTGAAGTCCGAGGCGATGGTGCGTGACGCCGCGAACTACGGCGCACGCGAGGCGCTCCGGCTCGGGATCGTCGACGTCGTGGCGCCGAGTGTGCCGGCGCTGCTCGAGGAGATCGACGGCCGCACGACCGTGCCGAAGGGTCTCGTCCTCCACACCGCCGGCGCGGAGATCGAGCGGGTCGAGATGCCGTTCTGGAAGCGCGCGCTCGACCTGCTGATCGACCCGAACATCATCGCGCTGATGCTCTCGATCGGCCTGCTCGGCATCGTCGTCGAGCTGTGGAACCCGGGGATGATCTTCCCGGGGACGGTCGGCGCGATCTCGCTGATCATCGGCCTCTACGGCCTCCAGGTACTGCCCGTCTCGATCGCGGGGCTCCTGCTGATGCTCCTCTCGGCCGCATTCTTCGTCGCGGAGGCGTTCGTCCCGAGCCACGGCGCGCTGACCGTGGCCGGCGGGATCACGTTCGTCCTCGGCGCGCTCCTCCTGTTCGACCCCGCGGGCGACGCCTACCAGGTCTCGATCTGGACCGCGCTCGGCATCGCGGCGGGCCTCGCGCTGCTGATGGGCCTCGCGCTGTCACGCGTCGTCAAGGCTCGGCGCAACCCGGTCGAGGTCGGCATCGGGCAGCTCGTGGGCGACGACGCCGTCGTGCGGCGTGACGGCTGGGTGGCCGTCGGCGGAGAGCTGTGGCGCGCCAAGACGCCCGACGGCAGTCCCCTCGTCCCCGGCGAGCACGTCACCGTGCGGTCCGTCGAGGATGGCCTCGAGCTCGTCGTAGGATCCCCGCACCCCACCGAAAGGGCCTGATGTCCGCTGCGCTGATCGTCATCGTCGCGATCCTCGTCGTCCTCCTCGTCATCCTCTTCGCCGCCGTCAAGGTCGCGCGGGAGTACGAGCGGGGCGTGATCTTCCGTCTCGGCCGCCTGCTGCCACAGCCGAAGGGCCCGGGGCTGTTCATCCTGATCCCGGTGATCGACCGGATGGTGAAGGTCGACCTGCGAACGGTGACGCTCAACGTGCCGCCGCAGGAGGTGATCACGAAGGACAACGTCCCGGTGCGGGTCAACGCGGTCGCGTACTTCCGGATCGTCGAGCCGAAGGCGGCGATCGTGCAGATCGAGAACTACATGGTCGCGACGTCGCAGATCGCGCAGACGACCCTTCGGTCGGTGCTCGGCCAGCACGTGCTCGACGAGCTGCTCTCCGAGCGCGACAAGATCAACCAGATCCTCCAGTCGATCATCGACGAGGCGACCTCGCCGTGGGGGATCAAGGTCTCGATCGTCGAGGTGAAGGACGTCGAGATCCCCGGCGACATGCAGCGGGCGATGGCCCGTCAGGCCGAGGCCGAGCGAGAGCGTCGCGCAAAGGTCATCTCGGCCGAGGGCGAGTTCCAGGCGTCCGAGCGCCTCAAGGACGCGGCCGCGGTGATGGCGAAGGAGCCGATCACCGTCCAGCTCCGCTACCTGCAGACGCTGCTGGAGATCGGCGCGACGAACAACTCGACGATCGTGTTCCCGATCCCGATCGAGTTCCTGGAGACGCTCGGCCGCGGACCCAAGCACGCGGGCTGAGTCCCGCGGATGCGCGTCGTCGGCGTCGCCCTCGTCGCCCTCGTCCTCGCGCTGCTCGCCGCGGCAGCCGTGCGCGGCGTTCGGCGTGCAGCGTGGCCGCATGACGTCGAGGGCGCGGAGCGCAGCGTCACGCGGTCGGTCGTCGAGGGCCTGATCGTGCTCGCCGTGGTGATCCTCGGCGTGGTGATCGTCGTCGCCTTCTTGGACTAGGCGCTACTCGGTGGCCACGTCGGGCGTGGGCTCGGCCAGAGGCTCGGTCTCGTCGACGGGGAGCTCGGTGTCGTCGTCCGAGCCGATCACCGGAGCGAGGCTCGAGACCTTCTCTCCCTCGCGGAGCCGCATGACGATCACGCCCTGAGTCGCCCGGCCGAGACGCTTGATCTCGTCGACCGCCATCCGGATCACGGTGCCGCCATCCGAGATCAGCATCACCTGGTAGCCCTCGCGGACGATGCGCGCGCCCGCCAGCTGGCCCTTCCCCTCGACGAGCTGCGCCGTCTTGACGCCCATGCCGCCGCGACCCTTCGCGGGGTACTCCGAAACCCGAGTCCGCTTGCCGTAGCCGTTCTCGGTCACCACGAGCAGGTCGGTGTCGTCCTCGGCGATGTTGACCGAGATCACCTCGTCGCCGGCGCGGAGCTTCATCCCCGCGACGCCCGAGGTGTCGCGTCCCATCGCGCGGACGTCGGTCTCGTGGAACCGGATCGCCTGGCCCTTCCGCGAGACCATCAGGATGTCGTTCGACCCCGTGGAGTGGCGGACGCCGACCAGCTCGTCGCCGTCGCGCATCTTGATCGCGATGATCCCGTCCGCCTTGAGCGGCGTGTTGTACGAGCCGAGCTCCGTCTTCTTGACGACCCCGTTCTTCGTCGCGAACACGAGGTGCTTCGCCTCGGCGAAGTCCCGCGTCTGGATCACCGCACGGACCTGCTCGTCCTGCCGGAACGGCAGGAGGTTGACGAGGGCGCGACCGCGCGACTGGCGTGACCCGAGCGGCAGCTCGTGCACCTTCAGCCGGTAGACCTTCCCGACGTTCGTGAAGAAGAGGATGAAATCGTGCGTCGAGGCGACGAACAGGTGCTCGATGAAGTCCTCGTCCTTGAGCTCCATTCCCATCACGCCGATCCCGCCGCGTCGCTGCTCTCGGTACGTGGTCACGGGGAGCCGCTTGATGTAGCCCGACCGCGTGATCGCGATGACCATGTCCTCTTCCGCGATCAGGTCCTCGAGCTCGAGCTCGTCTTCGGCGGCGACGATCTCGGTGCGCCGATCGTCGTTGCGGCCGTACAGCTGCTTGATCTCGATGAGCTCCTCGCGGACGACGCCGTCGATCCGGGCCGGATCGCCGAGGATCGCGCGGAGCTCGCCGATCCGCTCCTGGAGATCGGCATGCTCGTCTTCGACCTCCTTGCGCGCGAGGCCCGTCAACCGCGCGAGGCGCATGTCGAGGATCGCCTGCGCCTGGATCTCGGACAGCGAGAACTGCTCCTGGAGGCCCGTGCGCGCCTCGTCGGTGTCGTTGGCCGCACGGATCAGGGCGATCACCGCGTCGAGGTTGTCGAGCGCGATCAGGTAGCCCCGGAGGACGTGCGCGCGCTTCTCCGCCTGGCGCAGCTCGTACTTCGAGCGGCGGACGACGACCTCGCGCTGGAAGTCCAGGTAATGCCGGACGAGCTCGAGCAGCGAGAGCGTCCTCGGCACACCGTCGACGAGCGCCACCGCGTTGTAGCCGAACGTCGTCTGCAGCGGGGTGTGCTTGAACAGCTTGTTGAGCGCCACCTGTGGCACGGCGTCGCGTTTCAGCTCGACCTGGATGCGCATCCCTGTGCGGTCGGAATGGTCGGCGAGGTCGCTCACCTCCGTCAGCACCTTGTCGTTGACGAGCTCGGCGATCTTTGCGATCACGCCGGTGTCCCCGCCCTTCTTGACGCCGTAGGGCAGCTCGGTGACGACGATCGCGGACTTGCCGCCGCGCAACTCCTCGATATGGGCACGCGCGCGCATCACGACCCGGCCGCGGCCGGAGCGGTACGCGTCGCGGATTCCCGAGCGGCCAACGATGTACCCGCCGGTCGGGAAGTCGGGCCCCTTGACGTGCTTCATCAGCTTCTCGACGTCCGTCTCCGGGTCGTCGATCATCCCGACGATCGCGTCGACGATCTCCGCGAGCCGGTGCGGCGGCATGTTCGTGGCCATCCCGACCGCGATCCCCGCCGAGCCGTTCACGAGGAGATTCGGGAACCGCGACGGCAGCGTGAGCGGCTCGCGCCGCGACTCGTCGTAGTTCGGGCCGAAGTCGACCGTGTCGGCGTCGATGTCCCGCAGCATCTCGGCGGCGATGCGGGCGAGGCGAGCTTCCGTATACCGCATCGCGGCGGGCGGATCGTCGTCGATCGAGCCGAAGTTGCCCTGCCCGTCGATGAGCGGGTAGCGCAGCGAGAAGGGCTGCGCCATCCGCACGAGCGTGTCGTAGATCGACGCGTCGCCGTGCGGGTGGTGGTTGCCCATCACGTCGCCGACGACCTTCGAGCTCTTCACGTACGGGCGGCCGGGGCGGAATCCGCCGTCCCACATCGACCACAGGACGCGGCGATGGACCGGCTTGAGGCCGTCGCGGACGTCGGGCAGCGCCCGCCCGACGATGACCGACATCGCGTAGTCGAGGTAGCTCGAGCGCATCTCCTGCTCGAGCTCGCGCGACTCCACCCGCCCCGGTCCGAGCGCCCCTGTCTCTACCTCGGACACGTCACACGTCCAGGAAGGTCACGTCGCGGGCGTTCTCCTCGATGAACGCCCGGCGGGGCTCGACCTGGTCGCCCATCAGCACCGAGAAGATCTTGTCGGCGGCCGAGGCGTCCTCGACGTCGACGCGGACGAGCAGCCGCCGGGCCGGATCCATCGTCGTCTCCCAGAGCTGGTCGGCGTTCATCTCGCCGAGGCCCTTGAAGCGGGATAGCTGGATGCCGTCTCGCTTCGCGACATCGAGCGCGAGCTCGCGCACCTGCTCGAACGTCTGGGCGACCTCGACGTGCTTGCCGTACCGCAGCTCGAACGGCGGCCGTCCGGCGAGGTCGGAGAGCTTCGCGTGGGCACGCCGGACGTTCGCGTAGATCGGCGACGCGAGCAGCTCTGCGGGCACCGTCAGGGTCTGCGCAGCGCTCGTCTCGGTCTCGACGAAGCGGACCGTGACTCCTTCGTCCGAGGTGGAGAGGACGTCGAAGCTGTAGCCGTTCGGCGGCAGGGCAGCGATTGCGAGCGCGGCAGCGGAAGGCTCGTCTGCGTCGGACTCGACGAGCCTGTGCTGAATCGTGAAGTCCGCCACCGCAGCACCGAAGTCCGACCGGAGCCGCGACGACCAGCCCTCGAGGTCGTGGAGCGCGGCGGTCAGCTTCTGCCACTTCGCCTCGGTCAGCCTCACGTCGGCGCCGTCCCGGTCGCTGACGGCGATCTCGTGGACCCTTTCGCGCACGAGCAGCTCCTCGAGCTGCGCGTCCTTCTCGAAGTAGAACTCCTGGTTGCCGAGCTTCACCTTGTAGAGCGGCGGCACCGCGATGTAGACGTGCCCGGAGTCGATCAGCTCCGACATCTGCCGGAAGAAGAACGTGAGGATCAGCGTGCGGATGTGCGAGCCGTCGACGTCGGCGTCGGTCATCACGATGATCCGGTTGTAGCGGAGCTTCTCGAGGTCGAACTCGTCGGCGATCCCCGTGCCGATCGCGGTGATCATCGCCTGGATCTCGTTGTTCGAGAGCACCTTGTTGATGCGGTTCTTCTCGCTGTTGATGATCTTCCCGCGCAGGGGGAGGATCGCCTGGTAGCTGCGGTCGCGGCCCGACTTCGCGGAGCCGCCGGCGGAGTCGCCCTCGACGATGAAGAGCTCGCAGGAGTCGGGGTCCTTGAGCTGGCAGTCGGCCAGCTTGCCGGGGAGCGACGAGCCGGACAGCGCGCTCTTGCGGGTCAGGTCGCGCGCCTTGCGTGCCGCCTGCCGGGCGCGAGAGGCGGACACGGCCTTCAGCACGATCTGCTTCGCCTCGCGCGGGTTCTCCTCGAGGAACTCCGCGAGCTTCGCGTTCACGGTCGATTCGACGAGGCCTGCGACCGGCGGGTTCCCGAGCTTCGTCTTGGTCTGCCCCTCGAACTGCGGGTTCAGGAGCTTGACCGAGACGACGGCAGCGAGGCCCTCCCGGATGTCCTCGCCCTCGAGGTTGTCCTCCTTCTCCTTGAGGAGGCCCTTGTCGCGCGCGTACTTGTTGATCGTGCGGGTCAGCGCCGAGCGGAACCCCTGCATGTGGGTGCCGCCCTCGTGGGTGTTGATGTTGTTCGCGAAGGAGAAGACCGATTCCTGGTACGACGAGTTCCACTGCATCGCGACCTCGACGTAGCCCGCGTCGTTCTCGCCGTCGAAGTAGACGATCCGGCGGTGGATCGGGTCCTTGGACTCGTTCGTGTAGGCGACGAAGTCCCGGATACCGCCCTCGTAGTGGAACTCGACCGCCTTGCCTTCGGCACGCTCGTCCGTCAGCCTGATGCGGAGCGCTCGGGTGAGGAACGCCGTCTCGCGCAGGCGCTGCGTGAGCGTGTCCGCCGAGAACTCGGTCTCCTCGAACACCTCCGTGTCCGGTAGGAAGGAGATCGTCGTGCCGGTCGCCTTCGCGATCCCCACCGTCTCGACGTCGCCCTGCGGCTCGCCGCGGACGAACTCCTGCCGGTAGATCTTCCCGTCGCGGTGGACCTCCGCGACGAGCCATTCGGAGAGCGCGTTGACGACCGAGACACCGACGCCGTGCAGGCCGCCGGAAACCTTGTAGCCGTCGCCGCCGAACTTCCCGCCGGCGTGGAGCTTCGTCAGGACCGTCGTGAGCGCCGACATCCCGTCGGGCATCACGTCGACCGGGATGCCCGCCCCGGCGTCGCGCACGGTGACGGAGTTGTTCGGGTGAATGGTGACCTCGATCAGGTCGTTGCGGCCCGCGAGCGCCTCGTCGACGGCGTTGTCGACGACCTCGTACACGAGGTGGTGAAGCCCTCGAGCGCCCGTCGACCCGATGTACATCCCGGGCCGCAGACGGACCGGCTCGAGGCCCTCGAGAACGGTGATGTCCTTTGCGGTATACGCGGTTTCTGTCATGCCCCTCCTGGACACAAAAACGCCTGCAAAACAAGCACTTTGCAGGCCTGGTCGAAGTATATCAGACAGAACGGTCGCCGCGGCCTCTGGCGAGGCTTGCGGCAGCCGCCTGGCGCACCGCCTCGCGGAGGCCCGGGTCCTCGATCCCAGCGGCGAGCGCAGCGGCGGCGAGGGCCTCGTCAGCGGTCGGCACAGGCGCCTCCGCTTCGGCCTCCTCCTCGGCCGGCGGCGACGGCACCGGGCCGGGCGCGAACCGCAGCGCGGGCGGCGTCGCGTCCCCCAGCGACGCGGCGAGCTTCGCCCGGATCTCGGCCTCCATCCGGCCGAGCTCGAACGCCCAGGTCGACGAGACCGTCGTCACGTGGAGCGTCCCGTCCCGCGCGAGGCGCTGCGGCCACGCAGAGCGGGCGATCGCAACGCCCACCGCGTCCGGCCAGGCGCGGGTCACCTGTGCGAGGACGCCGGCGTCCGGGACGCCCGACGAGCGAAGCGCGCGGCGCACCGAGCCGTCGAGTCGCTCCATCAGGCGGCCGCCTCCACATGACCGGAGGTCACGACCAGGAGCTGGGCCGGCGCCAGCGGAAGCGCCTCCGCACCCGTCGCGGTGACGAGCGTCTGACCAACGCTGCCGAGTCGCGTCGAGAGGAGCTTTCGCCGATCGGCGTCAAGCTCCGACAGGGCGTCGTCGAGCAGCAGGAGCGGGGGGATCCCGACCTGATCGGTCAGGACGCCGGCCTCGGCGAGAAGCAGCGAGAGGACTGCCATCCGCTGCTCGCCCTGGGAGCCGAACGTCCGCAGGTCGCGGTCACCGGCGAGCAGGCGGACGTCGTCGAGGTGCGGCCCGAGACCGGTCGTCCCCCGCTCGAGGTCGCGCGACAGGCGCTCGTCGAGGGCGATGCGGGTCGGAGGCTCCCCGTCGTAGGCGAGCAGCCCTCCGGCGAGCCCGAGCTCGGCAGAGCGGTCGGCGAACGCGGGCGCGAGCAGCGACACGAGCTGTCGGCGGGCGTCGACCAGAGCCCCCGCGAGCTCGACGACCCGCTCCGTCCAGGGCTCGAGGACGTCGGGGCCCGAGAGACCGGCGCCGACGCGGCGCAGGGCGGCGTTCCGCTGCGCCAGCGCGGACGCGTATGCGACCGGGAGGTCTGCGCGTGCGGGGAGCACGCGTGCGAGGACCCGGTCGAAGTAGGCCCTGCGCGTCGCGGGACCGCCCTTGACGACGGCCAGGCGGTCGGGCGTGAAGACGAGGGTGTGCACCTTCCGCCGGAGCTCCTCCGCCGACGCGACCGGCGCCCCGTCCAGACGGATCCGCTTCGGCGCCTCGCGCGAGAGCGTCACCTCCACCCGAACGCCGACCTGTCCTCGCAGCCCACGTGCGGCGACGCGAGCGGCTGTCGCGCCGTTCCGGACGATCTGCGCGTCGTGACGGGTGCGGAACGAGAGCCCCTGCGTCGCGAGATGGACGGCCTCCAGGAGGTTTGTCTTGCCCGCTCCGTTCGGCCCCGTCACGAGAACGAGGCCGGGCTCGAGCGCGAGCTCGAGCTGCCGGTACGAACGCACGTCACGAATCGAGACGGCATCGGCTATCACCCTGCGGCGAGTCGACATTTCAGGACCGAAGCGAAAAGTGCGTCGCCTGAGCGCGCCGCACCTTTCGCGCCGGTCATCCGGCGAGCCGGATGGGCATGATCAGGTACCAGAAGCTGTCGCCGTCGGTGCTGATCAGGCCCGGCCTGAGTGGGTTGATGAGCTCGAGCTTCACCTCGTCGGCCGTGACCGACTCGAGGCCCTCGCGCAGGAACTCCGCGTTGAACCCGATCTCGAGCGGCTCGCCGGAGTAGCGCACCGCGAGCGACTCGCGCGTCTCGCCGACGTCCTGGCTCTGCGCAGAGACCGTCAGCTCGCCCTCCTCGAACCGGAGCCGAAGCGGCGTGTTCCGCTGCGCCATCACCGCAGCGCGACGCACCACGTCGAGCAGCTCGGCGCGGTTCAACTCGAGCTCGACCTCGAAGGACTCGGGCCTGAGCTGCTGCACGTTCGGGAACTGACCGTCGATCCGGCGCGTCGTCAGCCACGCCCGGCCGGTGCCGAAGATCACGTGGTTCTCGTTGACCCCCAGCTGGATCCGCTCGGCGCCGGCGGCGATGCGACCGAGTTCGTCGAGCGCGCGGGCGGGGATGATCGCCTCGAGCTCCGGCCCGCCGTTCTCGAGCTTGGTCTCCTTGACGGACATCCGGTACGAGTCGGTCGCCGCCATCGTCAGCTTCGAGCCCTCGAACTGCACGAGGATCCCGGTCAGCACCGGGCGGGACTCGTCCCGCGACGCGGCCCGTGAGACCCGCTGGATGGTGTCGAGCAGCGCGGTCGCGTCGATCTCCTGCAGCGGCACGTCGACCGAGGGCAGGCGCGGGAAGTCCTCCGCTGCGAAGACGTTGAGCCGTGACGAGTACGACCCGGCCTCGATCGACGCTGCGCCCTGCTCCGGCGCGTGCGCGAGCGTCACCTCGCCCGGCGGCAGAAGCCGGACGATGTCGCCCAGGAGCTTCGCCGGCACGACCAGCGCGCCCTCTCCCGCGACGGTCGCCGGGACGGTCGTCCGGAGCGAGAGCTCCATGTCTGTCGCCTCGAGCTCCAGCAACCCGTCCGCGGCACGGATGCCAACGCCGCCGAGCACCTGAACGGTGCCACGCGACGACGCCGCGCGTGCCACGAGCTGCAGCCCGGCGGCGAGTTCGTCGCGATCGACGGTGACGCGGATGCTGGAGCCGACCACAGTGTCGGTTTCCATCATGTCTTTTTAAAACCTTTCGTCGTAGTGCTTAGGGAGTGTGGACATCGGGGATGACGGACTGGATCCCTGTGGTCATGCGGCTCGAGGGGTGTGGGTCCAGAGCGCGAGTTGTCCACGGGTCCGACAGCCGCGCGCTCTCCGGCTGCGATCTGGCGAGATTCATCCACGATGCTTGATCCGCGCCGTGAGGTCTTGCACGAGGTTGTACACAGCCCTGTCCTCGGAGATCATGCGCGTGATCTTCGCGTTCGCATGGAGGACGGTCGAGTGGTCGCGGCCGCCGAACTCCTTGCCGATCTTCGGGAGCGACGCGTCGGTCAGCTCGCGGGAGAGGTACATCGCCACCTGTCGCGGGTAGGCGACCGCCTGTGAGCGTCGCTGGCTGCAGAGCTCCTCGACGCTGAGCGAGAAACGGTCGCAGACGGCGTCCTGGATCGCGCCGATCGTCACCTCGGGGACGCCGCCGTTGGACGGGAAGAGGTCGCGCAGGACCTGCTCGGCGAGGTCGACGTCGAGCGGCAGCCCGGTGAGGGAGGAGAACGCGACCACGCGTGTCAGCGCGCCCTCGAGCTCCCGGATGTTCGTGGAGACCCGGCCCGCGATGAACGTCAGCACCTCGGGATCGTGGATCGCGATCCCGTCGGTCGTGACCTTCTTGCGAAGGATCGCGATGCGCGTCTCCAGGTCGGGCGGCTGGATGTCCGTGATCAGCCCCCACTCGAACCGCGAGCGCAGGCGCTCCTCGAGCGTCGCGATCTCCTTGGGCGGGCGGTCGGACGAGATGACGATCTGCCGCCCGGCCTCGTAGAGCGAGTTGAAGGTGTGGAAGAACTCCTCCTGGAACCGCTCCTTGCCCTCGAGGAACTGGATGTCGTCCACGAGCAGCACGTCGTACGCGCGGTAGCGGTGCTTGAACCCCTCGATCCGCTTGTCCCGCAGTGAGTTGATGAAGTCGTTCGTGAACGTCTCGCTCGTGACGTAGCGGCGCGTGAGCCCCTTCGAGTGGTCGCTCACGTACGCGCCGATCGCCTGCAGGAGATGGGTCTTGCCGAGCCCCGTGCCGCCGTAGATGAAGAGCGGGTTGTACGCCTGCGCCGGCGCCTCCGCGACGGCGAGCGCGGCCGCGTGAGCGAACCGGTTGGACGAGCCGATCACGAAGTTGTCGAACGTGTACTTGGGATTGGCGCCGGGTTGCGGCTCCGCGGCGGGTGTCGCGCGGGGGGCGGCACCGGGCGACTCGGCGGGCTCGGCCTGCTCGGCGACGGTCAGGGAGACGCGCATCTCGCGGCCGACAGCGTCGCGGGTCGCGGCGCGCACCAACCCGAGGAAGTGACTCTCGATCCACTCGCGCGTGAAGTCGTTCGGGACGACCACGACGAACGCGTCGTCGCTCAACTGCGCGCCGCCGGCGGCGCCGAACCACGTCGCGTGGGTGGTCTCGTTGAGCGTTTCCCGGAGGCGTCGGGAGACGTCGTCCCAAAGATGGTCGGCAGTGCGATCGCCGGCGGGCTCCAACGCGGTGTTCGACGCTCCTCTCGGGGTCGCGGGAGCGCGAGCATACCACCCTCCCGAGGCGCCGTCCGAGACGCGTAGGGCCCGCCGAACCTGAGAAATAGGAGGTAATTTGCAGGGATTTCTCCGGTCTCCACACGAATCTCCACAGCTGTGGACAACCGCATCAGGCGCGTCTTGGAGGGCGACATTCGTCCCCGTGAGCAGCCTTTTCCCGCGAGGCCGCGAACGGCCCGGGTGTGGATAACCTGCCGCTCCGGGCCTCGTCTATACTCCGCGCTTCGCCGTGCCCGCGGGGTACGGGCACCATTCGTCGCGAAGGCCTCCTCGAACCGTGAAACGCACGTATCAGCCGAACGTCCGCCGCCGCAAGCGCAAGCACGGCTTCCGCGCGCGCATGTCCACCCGCGGTGGCCGCGCGATCCTGAAGCGTCGCCGCGCCAAGGGCCGGAAGCGGCTCTCCGCGTAGCCGCAGGCCGTGGAGCGCCGCCACCGCCTGTCCCGGTCGCGTGATTTCGATGCGGTCTACCGGCAGGGACGATCCGTGTCGACCCGCTCGCTGACATTGCATTGGTTTGCCCGGGAAGAGGATGCGGGCGGCGCGGCGCGTGTCGGTCTCGCGATCCCGCGCGCGGTCGGCTCGGCCGTCGTCCGGAACCGGCTCAAGCGCCAGCTGCGGGCCGTCTGGGCGGAGGTCGCCGTGGACGCGCCGCACGGCTGCGACTACGTGCTCGTCGCGCGACCTGGTCTCGCGGAGCCGGCGACGACCCGTGGTCACGAGTGGCTCGTCGAGCAGGTCCGTGAGGTGCTCGGCAAGGTGAAGGAATGAGGTGGCTCGGGATCGGCGCGGTGCAGGCCTGGCGCCACACGTTCGGGCTGCTGACGCCCCCGGGCACCTGCAAGTACCACCCGAGCTGCTCGCAGTACGCGATCGACGCGTTCAGGGAGCTCGGGCTCGTCCGTGGCGGGATCGTCGCCGGCTGGCGCCTGCTTCGGTGCAACCCGTGGAGCCACGGTGGCGTCGACCGTGTCGGCGACCGCACGCTGTTTCGCGGGCGTGAAGAGCGGAGCCGCGTGTGATCCTCGGGTTCACGAACCCGCTGAAGCCGCTCGAGGACCTCCTCACCTCGATCCTCGAGTGGCTCCACGGCACGGCCGGGCTCTCGTGGGCGTGGTCGATCGTCGCCCTCGTCGTCCTCGTCCGGATCATCCTCGTGCCGGTGATGGTCCGGCAGATCCACTCCATGCAGAACCTCCAGGCGCATGCGCCGGAGATGAAGGAGATCCAGCAGCGCTGGAAGCACGACCGGCAGCGGCAGAACGAGGAGCTGATGAAGTTCTACCGCGAGAACAAGATCAATCCCGCGTCCTCGTGCCTGCCGATCGTCCTCCAGATCCCGATCTTCATCTCGCTCTTCTACGTCCTCAAGGACTTCGAGCGGGAGATCTTCCCGAGCTACCCGGGGTCGAGCCTCGAGTTCCTGGGGCTCGTCGACATCACGCAACCGACGATCGAAAGCTGGGGCCCGCTTCTGCTCGCCGTGTACGTCGGAAGCCAGCTGACCTCGTCGTACTACATGTCGATCTCGATGCAGAAGGCGCAGCGGATCCTGATGATGGTCCTGCCGATCGTCTTCATCCCGTTCGTCCTGCGGTTCCCGGCGGGCCTGATGATCTACTGGATGACGACGAACCTCTGGACGACCGGCCAGGGCTTTGTCACCCGCAGGCTGATGCCGCGGCCGAACGCCGCGGAGAAGCGAAGCTCGCGCACGCCCGCGAAGGACGAGCCGAAGCCGTCCGCCCAGAAGGCGAAGCAGGGACGCCGGGCCGAAGCCGGCGGCCCCCCAGTCCGCGGACGGCACCACGCGTACCGTCGCGGGACCGCCGCGGCGCGTGAAGCGCAAGCGCAGCGGAGGGGGCCGGCGACGGTGAGCGACGAGGTCTCCGTCGAGGCTACGGGGGAGACCGTCGGCGAGGCGAAGTGGGCGGCGCTCCGGGAGCTCGAGCGCCTGGCGCCGGGCATCGACCGCGACGGGGTCCGCTTCCAGGTCGTCAGCGAGGGCGAGCGCGGCCTGCTCGGCGTCGGCTATGCGCCAGCCCGGGTCCTCGCGAGCGCAGAGCTACCACCCCCCGCGCCGGCGCGCCCCGAGACCGCCGACGAGGGCGAGCACGCGGTCGCCCGCGAGCTCCTCGAGCGCGTCGTCTCGACGCTCGGGCTCGACGCCACCGTGCGGGTCGAGGACGACCGGGACGAGGTGCTCGCGACGGTGACGGGCGCCGACCTCGGGGTTCTCATCGGCCGTCACGGTCAGATGATCGACTCGCTCCAGTACCTCGCGAACGCGATCGCTCATCGGGCCGTCGGCGAGGAGCGCCGGCGGATCGTGGTCGACGCCGCCGGCTACCGGGCTCGCCGCGCCACGACGCTCGAGGCGCTCGCACGCCGGACGGCCGAGCGGGCCTCCGCGACCGGCCACCGGGTCGAGCTGGAGCCGATGAGCGCCGTCGAGCGGCGGGTCGTCCACGAGGCGCTGAAGGACGACCCGGAGGTCACGACCGCGAGCGAGGGCACGGAGCCGAACCGGTTCGTCGTCGTCGTTCCCCGCCGCTCGGCGGACTGACCTAACGTGGGGGAACCACATGGTTCCCCCACGAGCCCCCTCCTTCCGCGTACCTCGCGGGTCGCCCGCTTGTTGGCCTCCCACCCGGCAAAGCCGGGCTCCGGCCGCATAGCGTTGGTTCGTCGTTCCACCGTTCTCGACCGATGGCTCGACGCCGTGCTCGCCACGCCTGGGCTGACGGCGATCGAGGACCTGACCGAGGCACGCCGCGTGCTGCTCGACGACGCCCTGCGCGCCGTCCCGTTGGTCGAGGCGGAGAGCGGGCCGCTCGTCGACGTCGGCTCCGGCGGCGGGACGCCGGGGATCCCGCTCGCGGCGTCGCTGCCTCCATTCGAGGTGACGCTTCTCGAGGCCGAGCGGCGGAAGTGCGACTTCCTCGAGCGTTGGACGCGGGAGCTCCCGAACCTCCGTGTCGTGTGGGGCCGGGCCGAGGAGCAGCCGCCGGACACGTTCGGCGTTGCGGTCGCGAAGGCGCTTGCGCACCCGCCGACCGCCGCGGAGTGGTGCCTGCCACTCGTCCGCGAGGGTGGTGCGGCGATTCTCTGGGTCGGGTCGTCCGCCGACCTCGTGCGCGTCGGCCTCGTCGCGGAGCGGCTGGCGGCGGGGGTCGAGAGCGCCGACGCAGGGCTGGTCGTCCTGCGCAAGCTCGGGTCGACGCCCGCGGGCTTCCCGCGCCGGCCCGGGATGGCGCGCAAGCGTCCGCTCGCATGACGCGGCGGCGGCGAGGAGTGACAAGAGGCGCCGCGAAACCGGTTGTGTGAACGACGACGACGATCGTGAGGTCAAGCTCGAGGCCTCCGCCTCGCTGTTCGACTCGGCCGCGGACGAGCTCGACCTCGCCGGTGCGCACGCCCGTAGGGCAGCCGAGCAGTTCCGCGAGGGCGACATCCCCCGCGCCATGTCCCATGCGTGGGCGGCGCTCGGGCACCTGAAGACGGGTGAGGACCGGCTCGTCGTGCAGGCGCGAGAGCATCGGCAACCCCCTTCCGCAGCAGCACCGTGACACAGGCCGGGCGTCCGGGGCGGCGAGTAGCCTGACCTCGTGTCGGCCCGGATCGTCGCGGTTGCGAACCAGAAGGGCGGCGTCGGCAAGACGACGACCGCGATCAACCTTGCTGCGTGCCTGGCGGAGGCCGGTGAGCGCTGCCTGCTCGTCGACCTCGACCCGCAGGCCAATGCGACGTCGGGCCTCGGACGCCGCGCGAACGGCGTGTCGACCCTCGATCTGCTGGACGGCGTGCCACTCGGCGAGCTGACGCGACCGAGCTCGTTTGCGAACCTCGACCTCGTGCCTGCGAAGGCGGAGCTCGCGGCGACGAGCGTCCAGCTCTCCGCGCTCGCGGGCGGCGAGCGGTACCTCTCGGATGCGCTGACGGACGAGGCAACGGCTGCCTACGGGTTCGTGTTCCTCGACTGCCCGCCGGCTTTCGGTCCCCTCACGGTCAACGCGCTCGCGGCTGCCGACCGCGTGCTCGTGCCCGTGCAGGCGGAGTACTACGCGCTCGAGGGCCTCTCGCAGCTGCTCGGGTCGATCGATCTCGTCAAGCGCCGGCTCAACCCCGGGCTCGGCGTCGCCGGGATCCTCCTGACGATGGTCGACGCTCGCACTCGCCTCGCCGCCGAGGTCGAGGAGGAGCTCCGCAGCCACTTCGGCCGCCTCGTCTTCACGACCACGGTGCCCCGCTCGGTCCGCCTGGCCGAGGCGCCGAGCCACGGCGTGCCCGCGATCGCCTACGACCGCCGCTCCGCCGGCGCCGAGGCCTACTGGAAGGTGGCGATGGAGCTTGTCGAGCGCGCCTGAGACACCGACTCCGCGGCGAGGGCTGGGCCGCGGCCTCGAAGTCCTCGTCGGCGGCGGGGAAGCCGCGGAGGCCGAGCTCATCCGGCTCCCGCTCGACGTGATCCATCCGAACCCGAAGCAGCCCCGCCGGCGCTTCGAGCCGGACGCCACCGCGGGGCTCGCGTCGTCGCTCAAGCACCAGGGCGTCCTCCAGCCGGTCGTCGTGCGGCCGCGTGCGACAGGCGGCTACGAGCTGATCGCAGGCGAGCGTCGCTGGCGAGCCGCGCGCGAGGCCGGTCTCGACACGCTGCCCGCGCTCGTGCGGCAGACCGACGACCGTGAGACGCTCCTGCTCTCGCTGGTCGAGAACGTCGCACGCGAGGATCTCTCGCCCGTCGAGGAAGCCCGCGCGTACGCCGTGCTCGTGGACGAGCTCGAGCTGTCCCTCGGAGACCTCGCGGCGCGCGTGGGTCGGTCGAAGGCCGGCGTCTCGAACCGGCTGCGCCTGCTCGAGCTGCCCGAGGAGGTCCTCTGGATGCTGGCGCGGGGCGAGCTGACCGAGGGACATGCGCGGGCGGTGCTCGCCGTGCCCGACGACGACGCCCGGCTCCGGCTCGCACGGCGGGCCGCCCGCGACGGCCTCACGGTGCGCGCGACGGAGCGCGCCGCCCAGGAGAGCGGCGCTCGGCGCAGGCCGCGCTCGTCACCTGTCGACCCTGCCCTCGCGGAGCGAGCACGTCACGCCGCCGAGCGGCTGACCGGGCTGCCGGCGCGAGTCTCGGCCGGCAAGCTCGAGCTCCACTTCGGCGACGAGACCCGCCTAGCCGAGCTCGTCGAGACCCTCGAGTCTCTGTAAGCGTCCGCGGCGTGAGCCGCTCCGGGCGTGCGGTACACTCGGCGACCGCCGGGCGATTAGCTCAGTCGGTTAGAGCGCCGCTCTGATAAGGCGGAGGTCCCTGGTTCGAATCCAGGATCGCCCACCTCCTCTGCGCCGAGACGCCAATCTGCCGAGCAGATTGCCGTCGCGCGAAAGGCCCTGAAGGCGTCAGCTGTCGCGGCCGCAACTGCTCCGCCGCTGCCTTGCGTGCCGCTGCGAGCGATGGCACCCGCATGCCACGCCGCGGACGCCTTGCCGCGCCCGAGCCGGACCGGCTTGACCCCCGCAGGGCGTGTCTACACTGAGAAGCGGGTCATGCAGGAGATGACGGTCTACGGCGTGAGCTTCGACCTCGTCGGCAAGCAGCCGATCGTCCTCCTCCGAACGACCGAAGGGCGCACCTTCCTCCCCATCTGGATCGGCCACCCCGAGGCGGCCGCGATCCTCATGCGCCTCCAGGGCCAGGACCCGCCGAGGCCGCTCACCCACGACCTCACGTGCTCGATCATCGACTCGCTCGACGCAGCGGTGGAACGTGTCACGGTCACCGAGCTGCGGGACAGCACGTTCTTCGCGCAGATCACGCTCGTGCTGAACGGGACGGAGATCGAGATCGACTCCCGCACCTCCGACGCGATCGCGATCGCGCTCCGGACGGACGCGAAGATCTACGCGGCCGACGAGGTGATCGACGAGTCCGGCGTCCAGTTCGAGGGCGACGAGCCGGACTTCGCGCACTCGGGCAGCGTGATGAGCCTGGGCGACGTCGACATGAACGAGTTCCGACAGTTCCTCGATCGGGTCACACCGGATGAGTTCGCCACCGGCGAGGACGAGCCGGACTAGACGTCTCCGCCGAGCTCGCGCTTCGTGAGCTCGAGCAGCTCCCCGACGAGCCGATCGAGGCCCTCGTTGGAGAGCGGGCCCGGGTTCGATGCGCGGAGCTCCTCACGCAGGCGACGCTCGCGCTCCGGGTCGAGGCGGGCGGCTCCCTGCTCTGCCTTCAGCCGCCACAGCTCCTCGACGAGCCTCAGACGCACGTTCACGGCCTCGACGACCGCCCGATCGCTCTCCTCGATCAGGCGGCGGAGCTCGGCGAACCGCTCGTCCGTCCCCGTCACACCGTCACCGCCGCGATCAGGGCGATCCCGTTGAAGAGGGCGTGCAGCGCGATCGTCGGGTAGATGCTCCCCGTCCTCAGCCGGACCCAGGCGAGGATCAGGCCGAAGATCGTCAGCACCGGCAGCGCGATGAAGAGGCCGTGCGCGAGGCCGAATGCGATCGCCGTCACGACGACCGCCGGGCCGTTCCCGAACGCGTCGCGCACCGCCGCGAAGCCGAGACCGCGGTAGGTGAGCTCCTCGACCACCGGCGCGACCGCGGCGACGACGATGAAGTTCGCGACGAACGGCGCCGCGTGACCGGGATCCCACTTGTCGGGGACGAGGCCCTGCTCCTTCCCGGCGGGAAGGATCGGGTTCAGGGCGGCGCCGATCACCCAGATCGCGACGAGCGCCACCGCGATGCGGCCGACCGCCGACGTCCATGCGGCCGGACGCGTGAGCCCGAGGGTCGCCGGAGCGATCCCCCGGGCGATGAGGAGGACGATCGCGAGGATGATCGCGTACTGGACCAGCCCGCCGATCGCCGACGACCAGCGGAAGAGCAGGTCATCGGGCGTGTCGGCCGTATCGGCCAGGTTGGCGGCGTACGAGAGCGCGGCGAGCGCCGTGACGAGGATCGCCCACCCGACGAGACGCGGCCGCGGAACCTCGGTCATGACACCCAGTACCACAGCGACCATCGAACCACGTCCACCGCGAGGGCGGCGCCCAGAACCATGACGACGGCGACGTTCACGCGACGGTCGCGGCCGAGGACCGCGAGAGCGGCGAGACACGGGAACGCCGCCAGCGCGAGCCGCGGGAACGAGTACAGGCCGCCGAGCCGCTCGGACGGGAACGCCATCGGGATCGCGAGGGCGACGAGGGCGTACACGCCGTACGGTGCGCCGAGCACGCGCCAGGCCAGCACCGCGAGGGCCACGAGCGCGACCGCGAGGAGCGGCCCGAGCACGTCGCCTTCCCCGATCGCCTGCACGAGGCCGCCCAGCGGGCCGAGCGGCGCGAGCGAACGGTCCCAGATGCCCTGCGCGTCGAGAAACGCGAGGCCGTGCCCGATCCAGACCTCGAGGAGGATCGGGTAGACGAGGAACAACGCGACCGGAACCGCGAGCAGCGCGAGCGAGCGAGCACGACGCTCCGATCGCCACGCGAACAGCGCGAGGGCGGGAAGCAGCGCGAGGCCCTGGGCGCGGGTCAGCATCGCGAGCCCCGCGGCGACCGCAGCCCAGCCGAGCCGACCGCGCTCTGCGAGGAGGAACGTCCCGATCGCGAGCGCGAGGAACAACCCCTCGCCGTAGACCACCCCGAGGAAGAGCGACGTCGGGAACACGGCGAGGTAGAGCACCGTGCGGCGCGCGTCCCGCGGGCCGAGCCGCAGCCGGACGACCTCGAACAGCAGGGCGAACGCGGCCGCCGACGCGGCCAGCGAGACGAGGACGCCGCCGAGGAGGAAGCGGTCGCCGAGCACGCGCCCGACGACGGCGATCGCAGCGGGATAGAGCGGGAAGAAGGCAGGCGTGCTGGAGGGCCAGCGGTACCCGGACTCGGCGATGCGGAGGTACCAGTCGCTGTCCCAGCGCGCGAGGACGTCGAACCAGTTGCCGAGCTCGTGCAACCGCGGCGTGTCCCAACGTCCGCGTGACGGGTTGAGGTGATCGTCGAACAGGAGCACCGTCGCCGCCGCGAGCCCCCAGATCGCGAGCCGGCTCCAGGCGAAGATCGCCAAAGCGCCTCTCATCGACGGCGGCGAGGCGTCACCGAAGCCCGCTCTGCGTGGCGGCCACGACCCTGCGAACGTCGCCCCGCACCCGGCCGACGATACCGCGTCCACGAGGGGAGGGCGAGGTGCGGGACCGGCCGTGGAGAACCTTTGGAGACCATGGCTACCATCGCGCAATGAGCCCCTCGCGGCGACCGCGCCCGAGGCGCAGGCCAGCGCCGACGCCGATCCGTCCCCGGCGCCGCAGGCAGCGGTCCAGCCACCGCGGCCGCTTCGTCGTGCTGCTGCTCGCCGCCGCGGTGCTCGTCGCCGCGGGCATCGCCGGCGCGACCGCGGTGATCACCTTCGCCCCGCGCTGCGACCTCTCGGCGCTCCATCCCGTGAAGATCGGGCAGAACACGTTCGTCTACGCCGCCGACGGCTCGCTGCTCGGCTCGATCCCGGCGGAGCGGAACCGCCAGGTCGTGCCGCTCGCGCGGATGTCGCGCTGGCTGCCGCTGGCGACGGTCGCGATCGAGGACCGGCGCTTCTACTCGCACGGGGGGATCGACGCCGAGGGCATCGCGCGCGCGCTGTGGCGCGACGTCAACGCGGGCCGGGTCGTCGAGGGCGGCTCGACGATCACCCAGCAGCTCGTCCGCACGCTGTACATCTCGAGCGAGCGCACGGTCGAGCGGAAGGTCACCGAGGCGTGTCTCGCCGTGAAGCTCGACCGCAAGTGGTCGAAGCAGCGGATCCTCGCGACCTACCTGAACTCCGTCTTCTACGGCAACCTCGCCTACGGCGCAGAGGCGGCGTCACATACCTACTTCTCGCGCGCCGCGAGCCGGCTGACCCTGTCGCAGGCGGCGCTGCTCGCCGGGCTGACGAAGGCACCGTCGGCGTACGACCCGTTCGTCGACCAGGCCGACGCCGTGGCGCGACGCAACGTGGTCCTCGCCGCGATGCTGCGACAGGGGGTGATCACCCCCAAGCAGTACGCGAGCGCCAGCCGAAGCCGCTCCGCCGGGCTCCATCCCGGGAACCTCTACGAGGAGATCCGCGAGCCGTACTTCTTCGGGTTCGTGCGGAACGAGCTCGTAGACGCCTATGGCGCGGAAACGGTCCGTTCGGGCGGGCTGCGGGTGTACACGACGATCCAGCCGCGTCTGCAGCGTCTTGCGCACGTGGCGATCTCGGGCACCCTGACACGCCGCGACGACCCGGCCGCGGCGGTCATCTCGATCGACCCGGGCTCGGGCGCGATCCGCGCGATGACCGCGATCGTCCCGGGCCGCGCGAACAACCAGTTCAACCTGCTCTCGCAGGCGCGCAGGCAGCCTGGCTCGACCTTCAAGACGTTCGTGCTGACCGCTGCTGTCGATCGCGGCATGGACCCGGACTCGACGTACTACGTCTCCGCGCCGTTCACGTATCGGCCCGGCGAGGCGGGCAGCTGCGAGGACGAGACGTGGTGGTGCGTGAAGACGTACGACTCGAGCTACACCGGCTGGACGTCGGTCACGAACGCGACGCTCCGCTCCGACAACACCGTGTACGCCCAGCTGACCCTGGACGTCGGGCCGGCCGGCGTCGCCGCGATGGCGAGGCGGCTCGGCGTGCGGACGCCGCTCGCGGTGAAGGGCCAGTACGTCCCGGCGATGGGCCTCGGCTCGATCGCCGTGTCTCCGCTCGACATGGCCTCCGCCTACGCGACGCTCGCCGCGGGCGGGGTCTACTCGGAGCCGACGGCGATCCGGAAGGTGCTCTTGCCGAGCGGCAAGCTCGACACTCGGTGGGCGCGGGATCGCCACCGCAAGCGCGTGATCCCCGACGGAGTCGCGTCGGTCGTGACGAGCATCCTCGAGGACAACATCCGCTACGGCACGGGTACGAGGGCCGCGCTCGACCGGCCCGCGGCGGGCAAGACCGGCACGACGGACGAGCACGCCGACGCGTGGTTCGTCGGCTACACGCCGAGCCTCGCGACCGCCGTCTGGATGGGCTACACACGCGGGGAGGTGCCGATGCTCGACGTGCACGGGATCGCCGTCTCGGGCGGAAGCTTCCCGGCCGAGATCTGGCGCCGGTTCATGGCGCCCGCGCTCGAGCGCACGCCCGTCGTCGACTTCCCGGAGCCGCGGCAGCCCGCTGTGTTCACGACCTGGCAGCGTGGGCCGAACGCCCTCTCGTACGACCCGTACTACGTCGCGCCGGAGACGACGACGACCGACACGACGGCCTCCGACAGCGGTCCGAAGCAGAGCGGCAAGGCCGAGGCGGACGCGACGCCCGCGGGCGCGGGCCGAGCGACCGGCCGGTGAGGCCCCGGCCGGCGCTCGCCGCCGGGGTCGCGACGGCGTGCCTCGTCGGCGCGGGCTCGCTCCTGGCCTGGCGGTCGGGCTCCCCGCTCGTTCCGCGCGACGGCGGGACGCTCGACCAGGGCACGGCGTGGCCCTTCTTCGCCCTGCTCGTCGCCGCTTTCGGCTGCTACCTCGTCGGGCTGCAGCTCCTCAGGCGAGCCCCGGTGTCGGTTCGAGCCGCGGTCGTCGTCGCGGCGCTCGTCCAGCTCGTCCCACTCGGCGCGCCGCTCCTTCTCTCGACCGATGCCTGGACCTACTGGAGCTACGGCTGGATCGCGGCCGAGGGCGGGGGAAACCCGTACGTCGACCCCCCGTCCGAGTTCCCGCACAACCCCGCCGCGCCGTACATGGGCGCCGATTGGCGCGACACGACGACGGTCTACGGCCCTGCGTTCACCGGGCTCTCCGAGCCGGTCGCCGAGCTGGCGGGCACCTCGTCCGACGCGGCCGCGTGGCTCTACAAGAGCCTCGCAGCGGTCGCCGTGCTCGCGGCGTGTGTCGCGGTAGCACGCGTGGCGAGACGACCCGCGCTTGCGGCGGCGTTCGTCGGCTGGAACCCCGTGCTCGCCGTCCACGCGGCGGGCGGAGGGCACAACGACGCGCTCGTCGGCGGGCTCGCCGCGCTCGCCGTCGCCCTCGCCCTCCGCCGGCGGCACGAGCTCTCGGGCGCCCTCTGGGTGGCCGCCGTGCTCGTGAAGTGGGTGCCGCTCGTCTTCCTCGCGCTCTCGTCGCTCGCCGCGCGCGCCCACTCCCGCCCACTCGGCTGGCGCGGCATCGCCGCCGCGGCCGTGGCTCTCGGCGCGCTTTCGACGTGGCTCTACGGGCTCGACTGGCTCCGCGCAGGGAAGCCCCTGGCCGGGAACGCCGCCCGCGAGACGAGCTACGCGATCCCGTCGCGCCTCGAGTCGCTCGGCGTGCCGCACGGCCTCGCCCTCAGCGCCGCGCTCGCGGGCCTTGCCGTCGGCCTGGCGCTCCTCGCCCGCGAGGCCGGGCACGGTGAGGCGCGGCTCGGCCTTGCCGCCTGCCTCGTGCTTCTGACGACGCCCTATCTCGCCGTCTGGTACCTCGCCTGGGCCGTCCCGCTCGCCGCGCCCGAAGAGGAGCGCGCGTCGCGGCTTGCCGCCCTCGCGCTCACCGCGTACCTCCTTCCGCAGACGATCCCGCTCTAGCTGACCATCTAGCGCTCGCGATGGAGGACGAGGATCCCGTCCTCGTCGAAGACCACCGTGTAGCGGCCGTCGGCGCGGAGGGCCGCGAGAGCACGGCGCACCTGGGTCTCGTGGCCGAGCTGGTCGCGGTAGCTCGGCCGCTCGAGGTCGACGGCGACCCAGCGCGCCTCGCCGAGGACCGGGAAGCTGAAGACGCGGCGACGCTCCGAGAGGTGGGCGCCGAGGTTGTTCGTGGCGCTCACCGGCTCGTCGGCGGGGATCACGCGAACGGCGCGCTCCGCCGTCCGGGCGTGGCCACCGACGACGTGCTCGCGTACGCCGAGGTCGGAGCCGAGCGGCACTCGGCTCCAGACCGGGAGCGGCCCGAGCAGGACTCCCGCGATCAGGGTCGCGACGACGATCGCGCGACCCTCGGGCCGGCGCGCCCATGCGTATCTCCTCCGCAACCGCGCGGCGCCGAGCACGGCCGCGAAGATCAGCCCCGGGAGGGCGCCGGCGGTGTAGTGGAAGTGGATCGACGTCTGCGTGCGGGTGTCGGAGAGGAGGCTCAGGGCGAGCTCCGGCGCAGCGGTCAGCGCGGCCAGCGGGGCGAGGAGCGGGAGCGCGAGGAGCGGAAGCAGAAGGTCGGCGAGGTACGCGACGTCGCGGTGATGGGTCACCGCGGAGACGATCGCGCCGGGGTCGGTGACGGCGGTCTCGAGGATCCCCGTGGGAGACCCGCCCACCGCGCTGTAGCGGCCTTCGAAGCGCGAGCTGCCCGAGATCGAGTAGTGCGGGATCACGACGGCGAACGCGATCACCGTCACGAGCAGGCCGGCTCCGGCGATCAGCGCCCCGGCCCGGCGGCGCCCGGGACGGAGCGCGTACCAGAGCCCCATCGCGGCGACGACGAGGCCGATCTCCTCCTTCGTCAGGCACGCGGCGAGCGCGACCAGCGCGAACGGGAGCAGTCGATCCTCGTCCAGAAACCAGAAGCCCCACAGGAGCAGCGGCGCCGCGAGCGCGACGACATGGAAGTCGTCGAGCGCGAGCCACTGGGTCGCCGGGTGCAGCAGGTAGGCGAGCGCGAACCCCGCGGCGGCCCAGTCCGACGCCAGGTGCTTGCGGCCGAGGAGGTACACGGGCACGGCGCCCGTCGCGATGGCGGCCGCCTGGCAGACGAGCAGCAGGGACGCATCCGGCCAGGCCCACCAGAGCGGCGCAAAGACGGCGAGCGCCGGCTCGAAATGCGCTCCGAGCCGAGAGATCTGCGTGCCCGTCAGTGCCGTCATCGAGAGGAAGTCGCCGTGGGCCGTCGACCACACCGCCTGGACGCTGTTGCCGAGGTCGAAGCGCCCGCTCCAGAAGGCGCGGTGCTGGAGCACTGCGAGCGCGCCCAGCCCCGACGCGTACGCCGCGACACCCGCGGCGACGATCCCGCCCGGCCGAAGCCTCACGCGCGCAGAGTCCCCTCGAGCAGCGACCGCCAGCGAGCGCCGAGCACGCTCTCGGACGCCTGCGTCTCGTACGTGCGACGTCCGGCGGCGGCGATGCGGGCGGCGAGGCCGCTGTCCTCGACCGTGCGCCGGATCGCGGACGCAAGCGCGGTCGGGTCACCGGCGGGAACGAGCAGCGCATTCTCGCCGTCGGCCAGGAGCTCGCGGGCTGCCGGGGTGTCGGCGGTGATCACGGGCCGGGCGCACGCGAGGGCCTGGAAGACCTTGTTCGGGATCACCCGCGCCGCCTTCGCGCCCGTGCCGAAGATGCCCAGAGCGCAGCCCGCGCGCCGATAGGCGTCGGGGAGGGCTCGATAGTCGATCCACGGGACGTGCTCGACGTTCGGAGGCCGGTGCGCCAGCAGCGACGCGAGCTGGCCTTCCCCGACCACGACGAACCGCACCTCGGGGACGAGCCGGGCCGCCGCGAGGATCGTCTCGAGCCCGTGCAAGCGGGATCAGCTTCCCGACGAAGAGGACGTGGACGTCCCGCCGGCTCGGTGTCCGTCGGGTGGAACAGCGAGTCCTCCGCACCGACGAGCGCCACGGCGACGCGCTCGGAGGCCAGCTCGAAGGCGTCCTGGAAGTACGCGGCGTGCGCCCTCGTGTCCGCGACCACGAGGTCCGCCGAACGAAACGCGCGGCGGTCGAGCGCGCGCAGGGCGGCCGCACGCAGCGAGCGACGCGAGACGACGCCGCGGTCGTCGATCAGCGTGTCCCGAAGTGAGACGAGCGGGTTGAAGACGACGGGCCGGCCGGCGGCGACGCGTGTCGCGGCGACCATGTCGGCATGACCGGGGTATCCGACGACGAGCACGTCCGCGTCGCCCGGATCGACGCGTGCCAGTGCGAGCTCGGCGCGTGCGAGTCGCGCGAGCGATCCGAGGCCCGGAGACCAGTTGTGCCGCCCCCAGACCTGCCTGTGCCGCTCCACGACGTCGACCCCCGCGCGACGCAGGCACGACACCACCTGGGTGTTACGGGGGGACGCACGGTCGTACGTCCCGAGGTAGAGGGCCTTCACTCCGGCGTCAGCGGAGGATCTCGGCGACGAGGCGCGACGGGCGGTCCTCGAGCGCGCGAACGCGCTCGCGGTGCTGGCTCGTGACGAGCTCGGAGAGGAGCCCGAGCGAGAGGAACTGGATGCCGACCACGACGAGCAGGACTCCCAGCAGGAGGAGCGGCCGCCGCCCGATCGCCTCGCCGCCGATCTTCTCGACCGTGAGGTAGACCAGGATCCCGGTTCCGATCGTGCCGAGCACGAGGCCGAGCCCGCCGAACAGATGGAGGGGCCGATGCCGATAGCGGCTCATGAACGTCACGGTCATGAGGTCGAGGAATCCGCGGGCGTACCGCTCCATCCCGTACCGGCTGTGCCCGTGCTCGCGCGGACGATGGTTCACGCCGAGCTCGGTCACCCGGAAGCCGAGGTCGTGTGCGAGGACCGGGACGAACCGGTGTAGCTCGCCGTACAGGTCGAGGTTCCGCGCGACGTCGACGCGGAACGCCTTCAGGCCGCAGTTCATGTCGTGGAGGTGGACGCCCGAGAGCCAGCCCGTCACCGTGTTGAACACACGGGAAAGCGCGCGCCGCACAAGGGGGTCGCTCCGCTCGGTCTTCCACCCCGTGACGAGGTCGTACCCCTCGTCGAGCTTTGCGAGCAGCCGAGGGATCTCCGCGGGATCGTCCTGGAGGTCGCCGTCGATCGTCACGACGACATCGCCCTCGACGAGCCCGAAGCCGGCGTCGAGTGCCGCGGCCTTGCCGGCATTGCGGCGCATCCGGACGACGCGGACGTTCGTGGTCGACTCGTGCAGGTGGGCCAGCGCGGCATGGGTTCCGTCGCGCGATCCGTCGTCGACGTAGACGACCTCCCACGGCTCGTCGAGGCCCCCGAGCGCGCTCGCCAGCTCGTCGTAGAGCGGCTCGACGGTTCGTTCCTCGTCGCGCACGGGGACGACGACCGAGATCACGCGGAGGAGCGTACCCCGTGTGTAGCGTGCTCGCCGTGGCCGAGCTCCTCACCGTCGAGGATGCGCTCGCCCGCGTCCTCGCCGCCGTTCGCCCGCTCGAATCCGAGGCGGTGACGCTCTCGGCAGCGTCCGGACGCGTGCTCTCAGAGGACGCGCGGGCGGCTGTCGACCTCCCGCGATTCGCGAGCTCCGCGATGGACGGATTCGCAGTGCGCGTGGCCGACACCCCGGGCACGCTGCCGGTCGTCGGCCAGGTCGCCGCCGGTCGCCCGGCAGAACGCGCGCTGGCGGCGGGCGAGGCGATGACCATCTCGACCGGCGGCGTTGTCCCCGAGGGCGCAGACGCGGTCGTGCCGATCGAGCTCGTCACGCAGGAAGGGGATGCCGTCGTAATCGCGCAGGCAGCGCCGCACGGGGCAAACGTGCGGCCGCGTGGCGGGGACGTCGTCGCGGGTGACGTGGTCGTTCCGGCCGGCACACCGCTCACGCCCCCGCGCCTCGCCGCGCTTGCCTCGACCGGCGTCACGGCCCTCCTGTGCTCGCGGCGCCCGAAGGTCTCGATCGTCTCGACGGGCACGGAGCTGCGTCGGCCGGGCGAGCCCTTGCGGGAGGGTGAGATCTACGAGTCGAACGGGCTGATGCTCGCCGCGCTCCTGGCCGGCTCCGGCGCAGACGTGCGCCCGCCGGAGCACGTCGAGGACGACCCGGCCGCGCACGAGGCGGCACTCGCCCGCGGGCTCGAGTGCGACGTCCTCGTCACGTCCGGCGGCGTGTCGGTCGGCCCGCACGACCTCGTCCGCGAGACGCTCACCCGCCTCGGTGTCGAGGAGGCGTTCTGGGGCGTCGCCATGCGCCCGGGCAAGCCCCTCTCGTTCGGCACGCGTGAGGGCGTGCTCGTGTTCGGGCTCCCCGGCAATCCCGTCTCCTCGCTGGTCGGGGCGCTGCTCTTCCTGCTGCCCGCGATCCGTGCCCTCCAGGGCCGGCGACACCCGGAGCCCAGCTTCGGCCTCGGGACGCTCGCGGCGCCCGCGGCACGCCGCGCCTCACGCGACGACTACCAGCGCGCGGCGGTCGAGCGGGTGGGAGACGACGTCGTCCTGACACCGCTTGCGGGTCAGGAGTCGCACATGATCGCCCGGGCGGCCGCTGCGGACGCCCTGGTCCACGTTCCTCGCGGCGACGGCGAGCTCTCCGCCGGCTCGCGAGTCCGCTACCTGCCTCTCGACGGCTCCGCCGGGGCGTAGTTGCCCGACGCGACGGCGCCTACGAGACCGGCGATCGCGGCCCACACGGTCAACGCGAGGGTGGCGCCCCACGGAATCACGCCCGTCGTGATGAGCGACGCCGCGTAGAGCGGCGCTCGGACACCGAGATCGAGCTGCTCCGCGAGCACCACGAGCCCCAGCACGGGGCCGACGAGACCGGCCCCGAAGAGGACGTCGGTGACCCAGTCGGGCGTCCGCCCCAGCTGCGGGAGCCAGAGCCAGGTGTAGAGCGAGGGGATCACGAAGATCAGGCTGTAGGGCGAGACCAGCGCCGTTCCCGCGGCGACGAGCAGCAGCGCGACGAACGCGACGGTGTACGCGGCGAGCTCGTCCTCTGCACGGGCAGGCCTATGCGCGAGCGCCCGCGCCCGTGAGCGGAGCCAGACGAGGAACGCGACGAGCGCGAGCGCCGCAAGGAGCCCGAGCGGCCACGAGTCGACCGGCGGCTCGTCCGGCGGGGGCGGCAGACCCGGCTCGGACGGCAGCGCGTCGGCGAGGGACGCGACACCGACGATCGCAAGGAGGAGCAGCCAGAGGCCCACGCGCCGGCGGAGCGAGCGCCAGGCAGCGCGCAGAGGCAGCCGCCGACGCCGTGCGCGCGACAGCAGGTCCAACGACGCCGCAGCGAACGGGATCACCGCGGCCAGGAGGAGCAGCTGCACCGCCCAGCCGCGAACGGTGCGGTGCGCGAGGTAGATCGCGCCGTTCGTCGACGTGGGCAGCTCGACGGTCTGGTCGAGCGAGGTGAGCAGCGTCTCCGAGGCACGGCCCAGCTGGCCGAGCCGCGTGGAGTCGAGGTCCGTGAGCTCGTCGCCTCCGGGGACAACCGCTCCGTCCGGTGCGGTGGAGATGCGAATCGCGGGCACACGGCGTGCGAGAAGCGGCGCCTGCTCGCCGTAGCCGAACGGGAGCCCGAGGGAGACGAGTTGCGTCAACGCACCCGGCAGCGCCGGCGGCTCGCCGGTCTCGGCGGAGATGCGCGCCGCCGCCGTTCGGACGAGCGCCTGCGGCGGCGAGCGGCCGTCGAGCCCGGACAGCTCGATGCGCGGCCGGACGCTGCCGGCGATCCCGTCGAGCGAGACGACGGCAACAGCACGGGCGGCGAGGGGCGAGTGCGCCGCGAAGCGTGCGGCGCCGAGCGCCCCGTAGGCGCCCGCGTCGGTGGAGAGGAAGACGAGGGTGTGGAGCGGCGTCCGCGACGACTCGGTCGCCCCCGCTGTCGCGTACGCTCGCGCGAGCTCCACGAGGGCTGCGGTCCCGCTCGCGTCGTCGTTCGCGCCGGCCGTCGTCCCTTTGTTGTCTCGATGAGCAACGATCACGATCGTCTCCGGCACCGTGCCCGGAACCACGGCCGCGAGGTTGCGGAGCTCGACCCGGCCGACACCCGGCACCTCCTCGCGCCAGCGGTCCTCGCGGACGGGGATCCCGTACAGCGACAGCTTGTTCCGAAACCAGGTCGCCGCGTCGGCCGCGCCGAGCGAGCCGGGCACACGGCTCGGATTCTCGCGTGCGAGGTTGGCTGTGAGCGCGGTCGCGGTCGACCGGTCGAACCCCGGCGGCAGCGCCGGCGCGGGCAGCGGGCCCGAGCGGCCCAACGTGAGGATCAGCAGGATCAGCGGCGGAAGGAGGATGACGCTCGTCTTGCGCACGAGGCGCCCGTCCACCGGGCGCTCGACCGAGCCGCGCCGCGGCCTCCGCTTGCTCGTGCCGAGGCGGACGGGCTCCATGCAGGGGGCTATAGTAGGCGCGGGCAGGCGTGCACGCCCGGGCGTGACCCACCACGAGATGCCGGACTCTTCCTCGACCATTCTCCTCGTCGACGACGAGGACTCGATCCAGGCACTCCTCACGTACCCACTCGAGCGGGACGGCTATCGCGTCGTCCAGGCGCGCGACGGCGACGAGGCGCTGCGCCGTTTCGCGGAGGAGCCGGTCGACCTCGTTGTGCTCGACATCATGCTGCCCAAGGTCGACGGGCTCGAGGTCTGCCGCCGCCTGCGGAGCGAGAGCACGGTGCCGATCATCATGCTCACGGCCCGCGACGACGAGCTCGACAAGGTGCTCGGCCTCGAGCTCGGCGCGGACGACTACATCACGAAGCCGTTCTCGATCCGCGAGTTCCGGAGCCGCGTCCGCGCGCTGCTCCGTCGCGCGGCGAACCCGCATTTCGCGGGACGGCGTGAGGATGTGATCAACCGTGGCGAGCTGGTCGTGGATCTGCCGCGACGCATGGTCGAGGTTCGCGGGAAGTCGGTCGCGTTGACCTTCGTCGAGTTCGAGCTGCTGGCGCTGCTCGCCTCGGAGCCCGGCGTCGTGTTCAGCCGCCGACAGCTCCTCGAACGGATCCGCGGCAGCGCCGACTATCGGGAGCCGCGCACGATCGACGTCCACGTCCGACACCTCCGCGAGAAGATCGAGCTCGACTCGCGCGACCCGGAGCTGATCCTCACCGTGCGCGGCGCGGGGTACCGCTTTCGAGACGGCGCATGAGGGTTCGCCTGCCGGGCGGGATTCGCACGACCCTGGCGGTCGCGTTGCTGCTGATCGTCGGCGGTGCACTGGGCGCCGCCTATCTGATGGTCGTCCCCTCGCTCGAGCGGCGACTCGTCGACGACCGGCTCGACGAGCTCCAGCGGGACGGGATCGAGGTGGGCGCCACCTATGCCCGCCAGGACTTCAGCCAGCCCCTCTCGATCGACCAGTTCGTAGCCACGGTCTCGATCCTCTACGACGCGAGGACCGTGGTCTACCAGGTGTTCTCGCCGATCTCGCTCAGGCCGCTCGCGGACTCGGCCCAGTCGGGCCTGCCGCTGACGGACGATCCCGTCGCGCTTCGGACCGCCCGCACGACGCAGATCGCCCGTGGGCGGGTGGAGCGCTCTGGTCGGCCGTACGGCGAGGTTGCGGTGCCGCTCCTTCCGTCGGGGAACGTCCTGCTGCTCTCGTCGTCGATCGAGGACCAGCTTGCGACGGTCCGCGTGGTGAAACGCCGGCTCCTCTACGCAACCGGGCTCGCGCTGTTGATCACTGCGATCCTGGGCAGCGCAGCCGCCGCGATGCACGCGCGCCGGATCCGCCGGCTCGAGCGGGCGGCGAACCGCATCGCGCAGGGCAAGTTCGACACCCCCGTCGTCGACGACGGACAGGATGAGCTCGGGGAGCTCGCCGCCGCCTTCGACCGGATGCGGATCCAGCTCGCGCAGCTCGACACGGCGCGCAAGGAGTTCGTCGCGAACGCGTCGCACGAGCTGCGGACGCCGCTGTTCTCGCTCGCCGGCTTCCTCGAGCTGATGACGGACGAGGATCTCGACGAGGAGACCCGCGCGGGGTTCCTCGTGACGACGCGCGAGCAGGTCGACCGGCTCACGCGCCTCTCCGCCGACTTGCTCGACCTCTCGCGCATCGACGCGGGGCGCCTCCACGTCGAGAGCGAGGAGGTCGTGCTCGCGGACGTCGCCCGGGCGCTCGCCGAGGAGCTGCAACCGATCGCGGAGGGGGCAGGGCATGTCCTGACGCTCGACACCGAGCCGGACGCGTGGGCCTTGGCGGACGAGGAGCGCGTGCTCCAGATCGGACGCGCACTGCTCGCGAACGCGATCGCGCACACGCCTGCGGGCACCGAGGTCGTCCTCCGAACGGGACGGGAGGGCGGCACCGCGGTTCTCGTCGTCAGCGATGACGGTCCGGGCATTCCCGAGGAGTACGCGGAACGGATCTTCGACCGCTTTTACCGCGTCGAGGGCCCACAGGCCTCGGGCAGCGGCCTCGGCCTCGCGATCGCGCGGGAGCTGGCAGAGCGGATGGGCGGCACGGTCGAGCTCTCGGCGGCAGCGCGCAGGACGACGTTCACGCTGGCGCTGCCCGCGGTCGCTGCGGCGCCGGAGGCGGTGCCCGTCCCGTCCTGACGCCCTTCCGCGCCCGTTTTCACGTGAAAACGGGCGGACGCGGGATGCGACATGGCCGCTGGTACCGTGGCGCGCATGCGTCTCTGGGCCGCCGCAGGCGTCGCACTGGTCGCCGCGGTGCTCGGGGCGAGCATCGCACTCCTCGTCGGACGCGAGACCGGCGAGGACGCGGTGACGACGACCGTCACGCAGGACGCCCTTCCGGCGCCTTCGACCGTCCCGACCCGCAGCGTGCCGCCTTCCGCCTTCGACCCGGCGGCGCTGTACGCGGCTCGCTCGAGCGGGGTGGTGACGATCTACGCCAACCTCGGCGCGGACGGGAGCGCGCAGGGGTCGGGGTTCGTCGTCGACGGCGACGGCCTGATCCTCACCAACGCGCACGTGATCACCAACGTCGCGGAGTCCCGCACCGTGCGAGGGGCGAGCGCCGTGTACGTCGAGTTCTCGGACGGGGACCGCGTGCGTGCCGACATCGTCGGCTGGGACCTGTTCAGCGACGTCGGCGTCGTCCGCGTCTCCCGCACCGACCACGGGCTCGCGCCGGTGCCCCTCGGGAACTCCGCGCAGGTCGTCGTGGGCGAGCCGGTCGCCGCGATCGGGAGCCCGTTCGGCCAGCAAACCTCCCTCTCCGTCGGCGTCGTCTCCGCGACCGGACGCTCGATCGACTCGCTGACGTCCGGGTTCGCCGTCGCCAATGCGATCCAGGTGGATGCGCCGATCAACCGGGGCAACTCGGGCGGCCCGCTCTTCGACGCCGCGGGCCGGGTGATCGGCATCAACGCCCAGATCGAGAGCACGTCCGGGACCAACGAGGGCGTGGGCTTCGCGATCCCGATCAACGTCGCCCGCCGTTCGCTCGACCAGCTCGTGCGGACCGGGAAGGTTCGCTACGCGTACATCGGGATCCGCACGCAGGACGTGACTCCCGGGATTTCCCGGGCGTTCAAGCTCGGGGCGCGCCGCGGCGCGCTCGTCACGCGCGTCGACGACGGCACGCCCGCTGCTCGCGCAGGACTGCGAGGCGGCACGCGCACCGAGGTGTACAACGGCCTCGACGTCACGCTGGGCGGCGACGTGATCGTCGCCATCGGCGCCGCACCCGTCCTGAGCACGGACGACGTCTCCCGGATCGTCTCGACGGAGCTGCTCCCCGGCCAGACCGTGACGTTCACCGTCCTCCGGGGCGGCACGAAGCGCACGAAAGTCGACGTGACGCTCGGCGAGCGCCCGGCTGGAACGCGGTAGCCGCGTGCCAGAGCCGCTCGTCGTCGTCTCGAACCGCGGGCCGGTGACCTTTCGACGGGAGGTCGATGGGTCGGTCGCTGCCGTCCGCGGGGCGGGCGGGCTCGTCGCTGCGCTCGCGCCGCTCGCCGACCGCCGGCCCGTCGCGTGGGTGGCGAGCGCGATGAGCGACGCCGACCGGGAGGTCGCGGTCGGCGGGCCGGGCGACCTGCGCTCCGAGTCGGGAGCGCCGCTCCGTCTCCATCTGGTCGCCCACGAGCCGGAGGCCTACCGGCTCTTCTACACGGTCGTCGCGAACCCGGTGCTGTGGTTCGTGCAGCACGGGCTCTGGGACCTGAAGCACGACCCGACGGCCGACCTCGCTCACCCCTGGGCGGAGGGCTACGTGGCCGTCAACCGCGGCCTCGCAGCCGCAGCCGTGGCGGAGCTCGACCGGCTCCCGGGCGCTCCCCTGCTGATGCAGGACTACCACCTCTACGTCGCGCCCGCGCTCGTCCGCGCCGTTCGGCCGCACGCCCGGATCGCCACGTTCATCCACATTCCGTGGGTGGGCCCGGACGCGTGGAGCGTGCTTCCGTCCGACATCTCCGCGGCCGTCCACGAGGGCGTCCTTGCCTGCGACAGCATCGGCTTCCACACCGAGCGCTGGCGCTCCGCGTTCGTGGAGTCCTGCGAGGCGCTGCTCGGCCGCGGCGCCGAGGCCGAGCTGCGGTCGCACGCGAATCCGCTCTCCATCGACGCCGAGTCGTTCTCCCGGCTCGCCGGCACCGAGGGCGTCCGCGAGCGAGCGGCGGCCCTCGCGGCCGAGCGTCCCGAGATCCTCGTCCTCCGGGTCGACCGAACCGATCCGTCGAAGAACGCGGTGCGCGGCTTCGACTCCTTCGGCCTCCTGCTCGAGCGCGACCCCTCGCTCCACGGACGCATCGGCCTCGTCGCGCTGCTCGATCCCTCGCGTCAGGAGATCCCGGAGTACGTCGAGTACCGAGCCGCGACCGAGGCTGCGGCCGCCGCTGTGAACAGGCGGTTCGCGACCCCGCGCTGGGAGCCGATCCGGCTCGACGTGCGCGACGATTTCCTCGCATCGGTCGCCGCGTACACGGACTACGACGTGCTGCTCGTGAACCCCGTCATGGACGGCCTCAACCTCGTCGCGAAGGAGGCACCCCTCGTCAACGACCGGAGCGGCGCGCTCGTCCTCTCCCGCCAGGCCGGGGCCTTCGACGAGATCGGCTCGTTCGCCGTGGGCGTCGATCCCCTCGACGTTCCCGATCAGGCCGATGCCCTCGCGCGGGCGATCACGCTTCCCGCGGACGAGCGCCGCCGCTCGCTCGACGGGATCCGCGAGGTCGTTCGCTCCCGGACCCTCGACGACTGGGTCGAGCGAGAGCTCGCGGAGCTCGCCGAGCGCGCTCCTGCGCCGGTCGCCCGACGTCGCGCACAGGGCTACGATGCGCGCGTGATTCGGCCCTCTGTCTCCAGATCGGACAACGGAGCGTGAACGAGCTCTCGCACGTCGACGAGTCGACCGGTGAGGTGCACATGGTCGACGTGGGGGCGAAGCCGGTCTCTCGACGCCGCGCGGTCGCGCGGGGCAGGGTTCACATGGCCGCGGCCACGGCGTCGCGCATTCGCACGCTGCCGAAGGGAGATGCCCTGACGGTCGCCCGCATCGCGGGGATCCAGGGCGCGAAGCGGACGAGCGAGCTCGTGCCTCTCTGCCATCCACTGCCGTTGACGCTCGTGGAGGTCGACCTCGTGGTCGACGACGACGGTGTCGTCATCGAGGCAGCCGCCGAGACGACCGCACAGACCGGCGTCGAGATGGAGGCGCTGACCGCGGTGGCGGTGGCGGCGCTCACCGTCTACGACATGGCCAAGGCGGTCGACAAGGAGATGCGCATCGGCGACGTCGTGCTCGTCTCGAAGGCGAGGGAGCGTGCATGACGGCGGTCGCCGCTCCCCTTCCCGTCAAGCTCGCCCGCCTCGTCCGCATCGAGCACACGGTGTTCGCGCTGCCGTTCGCGTACGTCGGCGCGCTGCTCTCGATCGACGGGTGGCCGGGTCTCGCCACGATGGGATGGATCACGCTCGCGATGGTTGGCGCGCGGACGCTCGCGATGAGCCTGAACCGACTCATCGACGCCGAGCTCGACGCGAAGAACCCGCGGACGGCCGGCCGTGAGCTGCCCGCCGGGACGTTGACGCGACAACAGGTCCTCGGGCTGTGCGCACTGGCTCTGGCGGTGTACCTCGTCGCGGTGTTGCAGCTCGCGCCGATCGTCCGGTGGCTGTGGCCGATTCCTGTCGCGATGTTCGTCGCCTACCCGTACCTGAAGCGCTACACGTGGGCATGCCATCTGTGGCTCGGCGCGTGTCTCGGCCTTGCCCCGGTCGGCGCGTGGGTCGCGATCACGGGCGAGCTGCCGTGGCAGGCGTGGGCGCTCGGCGCCGCCGTCTGCCTCTGGGTCGCCGGCTTCGACCTCTTCTACGCGCTGTTCGACCGCGAGCACGACCTCGAGGCCGGTTTGCATTCCTGGGCGACGCGCTTCGGCGTCCACGGCGTCTTCGCCGGCGCGCGGGTGATGCACGCGGGAGTCGTAGTCCTGCTCACGGCCGCCGGCGCCGGGCTCGACGCCGGGCTGTGGTACTGGCTGGGCGTCGCCGTGGTCGCCGCGCTGCTGCTCTACGAGCACCTGCTCGTCCGACCGGACGACCTCCGCCGGCTCGACGCTGCGTTCTTCACCGTCAACGGTGTGCTCTCGATCGCGTTCCTCGTGTTCGTCGCGCTCGACACGCTCGTCTGAGCCGGGGCGCTTTGGGCACGATCCCGGCACCCATGCGACACACCCTTGGCGATAGCGTGACGTCAGGGCACCGGGGGTGCCCCTGGGGGTGGTTGTGCGAACGGGCGCGTGCGGCGGGGATGCGCGATCTCGAGCTGGCTGAGCGAGGGGCGCATGGCTGAGGCGCCGATCGTCACAGCCCGGGCTGTCGAGCGGAGCTACGGCGCGCGCCGGGTCCTCCGAGGGGTCTCGTTCGAACTCGCTCGCGGCGATTTGCTGCTGGTCACGGGCCCGAACGGGTCCGGCAAGACGACGCTTCTCCGACTGCTCGTCGGTCTCGCCGTCCCGTCGCGTGGGACGATCGACGTCGCGCTCCACCGGTCACGTCTCGGGTTCGTTGGCCACGAGCCGCTCGTCTACCGCGAGCTCACCGCGCTCGAGAACCTCGATCTGTACGGACGGCTGTACCGCGTGCCGGAGCGGCGGGAGCGGATCGGCATGCTCCTCGAGCGGTTCGGGCTGTGGGACGCGCGTGGCGAGCGCGTCTCTGCCTTTTCGCGGGGGATGACCCAACGGCTCGGGCTGTGCCGGGCGCTCCTGCATGAGCCCGAGCTCCTCGTGCTGGACGAGCCGCACTCCGCGCTCGACACGCAGGGGGCCGGGCTGCTCGACCAGGAGCTCGAGTCGCTCGCAGGGCAAAGCACGCTCGTCGTCGCGACACACGAGCCGAAGCGACTCGAGCGCGTGGCCACCGCCAGCCTGTCGCTGGGAGCGACGTGAGCGGCTATCTCGGCGACGTCGCCGCGCTCGCGCGGAAGGACCTCCGACTGGAGCTCCGGGCACGCGACACCCTCCCGGCGATGCTGCTCTTCGTGCTGGCGACCCTCGTGGTGTTCCATTTCGCCATGCCTGCCGACGCGGGCGACGACCCGGCGTACGGGCTCCTGTGGGTCGCCCTGGTCTTCACGTCGCTCCTCGGCCTCGCGAGGGCCTGGGTGCCGGAGCGCGAGGCGGGCGCCCTGGACGGACTCGTCCTCGCGCCGACCGACCGGAGCGCGATCTGGCTCGGGAAGACAATTGCCTCGCTCGCGTTTCTCGGCGCCGCCGAGGTCGTCGCGATCCCCGCGTTCGTCCTGTTCTTCGCGCCCCTCGACGCGCACGCCCTGGCGGGCGTCGTCCTCGCCTCCGTCGGCATCTGTGCGGTCGGGTCGCTCGTCTCCGCAATGGCTGCGGCGTCCCGTGGCCGCGAGGTTCTGCTCCCGCTGATCTTCCTCCCGCTCGTGATTCCGATCGTGGTCGGCGGCGTGGGCGCGACCATTTCCGAGGAGCCCGGCAAGTTCCTCGCCTTCCTGGGCCTCTACGACGCGGTCTTCGCGATACTTTCGTGGGCGGCGTTCGAGTACGTCGTCACGGAGTGAGCGACGCCCGACGAGCATGACGAAGCCCTCTCTCACCCTCCTCGCGTCCACCGCTGCGGCGCTCGCGGCGCTCGCAGTCGCGCTGATCTTCTTCGTCGCGCCGGAGGATGCCGACCAGGGGCTTTCACAAAAGATCTTCTACGTGCACGTCCCGATCGCCCTGACCGCGTACGCGTGCTTCGGCCTCGCCGCGTGGAAGGCCTTTCGCCTGCTGACCACCCGTGGCGAGCGGTACGACCTGGAGAGCTACAGCGGCGTGCACCAGGGGACGATCTTCGGCGCGCTCACCCTCGTGACCGGCTCCATCTGGGCGAAGGCGTCGTGGGGCGTGTGGTGGACATGGAGCTCGAACCAGCTGGTGCTGTTCCTCGTCCTGTTCCTCTTCTACTGCGCCTACTTCATGCTGCGGTACTCGATCGAGCCGGGCCCGAGGCGAGAGCGCATCTCGGCGGTCTACGCGCTGTTCGGCGTCGCGCTGGTCCCCGTGAGCTTCCTCGCGATTCGGCTCGCCAGCGACTTCATCCACCCGACAGTGTTCACGCGCGACGGGCCGCAGATGACCGGGAAGATGTTCACCGCGTTCTGTGTCTCGTGGGCCGCGATCACCCTGCTCGCGTACGTGATGTACCGCGTCGAGCTCGCGGGGAAGCGCACCGATGCGAATCTCCGGGAGCTTCGCGAGGCGCTCGTCTCGTGAGCACGTCCGAGAAGTACGTCGCCGCGGCCTACGGGGTGTTCCTCGTGTTCGTCCTGTTTTGGGTGGTCATCATCGCGGCCAAGCTGTCGCGCCTCGAGCGCGAGACCGGTGAGCTCGCCCGGCTCGCCCGTGCGCGGGTCGCAAACGAGCCGAGCGATGGCTGAGCTCCTTGTCTGGCCGACGGTGATCGCCTACGGCGAGGCGGCGTTCGTCTATGCCGGCGAGCTGCGCGGCCACCGGCGCTACAGCACGCTGGGAATCTGGGGAGTGCGAATCGGCTGGCTCGCCCAGACCATGCTGCTCGTCGCGCAGGCCCGCTCCGCCGACGGATTCCCGTGGGGAACGCGGGCCGGTGCGCTGAATCTCCTCTCGTGGCTGCTCGTGACGGGCTATCTCGTGTGGGGCTGTAGCCCGCGATACCGCCTCGTCGGCCTTGCGGTGATGCCCGTCGCGGCCGCGCTGGTCGTCCTCGCGTGGGTCGGCGGCGGGACGGCGCTCAGCTCGCGCGGCGACGGATGGGCGCTCGCGATCCATGCCGCGCTGATGCTCGCCGGGCTCGCCAGCTTCACGGTCGCCGCGGCGATGGCTGCGCTCTACGTCTTCGAGGAGAGACGCCTGAAGCGGCGGGATGTGGCGGTCCTACGGCTCCGCTTGCCATCGCTCGAGGCGCTCGATCGGCTCGCCGCCAGAGCGACGCTCGTCGGTCTGTCCCTGCTCACGGCGGGCATCGCCGTCGGTCTCGGCTGGCTCGACATCGGAGGAGTCGATGCCGCGATGACCGTCGCCGTGCTCATCTGGGTCGTCTACGCACTCGCCCTGGCCGTGCGGTGGGAGGCGGGCGTGCGTGGGCGACGGTTCGCACGACTCCTGATCGCAGGGCTTGCGCTCGTCGTCGTCGTCCTTCCGCTGACCCATTTCGCGGCATGAGGCTCGCGCTCGCCGGCGTCTCTCACCACCGCGCGCCCCTGGCGGTGCGCGAACGCGTGGCGGTCGACCTCGAGGCCGCTGCCCGGCTGTCGCGCTCCCTCGCGACGCCAGACGGTCCCGCGCATGAGGCGGTCGTCCTGTCGACGTGCAATCGCACCGAGCTCTACGTCGCCGGCGACGAGGGAGTCGTCGACCATGCCGACAGGGCGCTCCTCGATCTCGCCGGCCCGGGCGCGACGGAGCTCGCGCCCGCCGCCTACCGCCTCGCAGACGAGTCTGCAGCGCTCCACCTGTTCCGGGTTGCTGCCGGCCTGGACTCGATGGTGCCCGGCGAGGGGGAAATCCTCGGCCAGGTCAGAGACGCGTTCGAGGCGGGATCGCCGGGCCCGCTCCTCGGCCGCACGTTCCGCATGGCGCTCCGCGCCGGCCGCCGCGCGCGGGTCGAGACCGCGATCGGCGAGAGCCCCGCGTCGATCCCGGCCGCGGCCGCGGCGCTCGCGGAGCAGGTGTTCGAAGGGCTGGTCGGACGGAGCGTCGTGCTCGTCGGCGCGGGCCGCATGAGCGACCTGACCGCCCGAAACCTTCGCTCGCGCGGGGCCGCGATCTCGGTGGTCGCCAACCGGACGCTCGAGCACGCAGAGCGGCTCGCGGTGTCGTTCGATGCCCGGCCCGTCACCGTCGACGACCTGGCGGGCGCGTTGGGAGCCGCCGACATCGTCGTGTCGTCGACGAGCGCGCCCGGCTTCGTCCTCGGCGGGGAGGCCGTGACATCCGTGCTGCGAGGACGACGCGGGCGGCCGCTGCTGATCGTCGACCTCGCCGTGCCGCGCGACGTCGACCCCTCGCTCGGAGCGATCGACGGGTGCTTCCTCTACGACGTCGACGCGCTCGAGGGCGTGGTCTCCGCCACGCTCGAGGGTCGCCGCACCGAGGCCGTCCACGCCGAACGAATCGTCTCCGAGGAGGCGGCCCGCTTCCACGCCTGGCGGGCGTCGCTTGCGGTCGTCCCGGCCATCGCCTCCCTTCGGGCGCACGCTGAGGAGATCCGCGCAGCAGAGCTCGCGCGGGTGCAAGGTCGGCTGCCCGAGGGCGACAGAGATGTCGTCGACACGCTCACCGCCCAGATCGTGAACAAGCTCCTGCACCTGCCCACGGTGCGGCTCAAGGAGGCTGCGATCAGTGCGGACGGGCTGCTCTATGCTGACGTCGTGCGCCACCTGTTTGGACTGAGCGAGGAGGACGAGGCGTGACGCGCGCCGTCGAGGTGCGACCCGGGCGGCCGCTTCCACTCCTCGTTCCGACGGCCTTCGTCCGCATCCGGCCCGCCGGCCGACGCAGGTGCGGGGTGCCGGCCACGCAGGCTCGAGGATGCTGCCGTGCTGCTTCGCGTCGGCTCGCGCGGCAGTAGGCTCGCGCTCACCCAGGCCGAGCGGGCGGCAGAGTCGCTGCGCAGGCCCGGGGTGGAGATCGCGCTCGTCCCGATCACGACCGCGGGCGACAGAGACCGCACCAAGCCCTTCGGCGAGATCGGCAGCCGCGGCGTCTTCGTCAAGGAGCTCGAGGAGGCTCTTCTCGCCGGGCGCATCGACGTTGCCGTGCATTCGGCGAAGGACATGACGTCGACCGATGTGGGCGGCCTCGCTGTCGGCGCCTATCCCGCCCGCGAGGATCCGCGCGACGCGCTGTGCGGCGCAGGCGAGATCCGACCCGGGATGCGGATCGGCACGGCCTCGGTTCGCAGACGGGCGCAACTGCTCGCGCTCGAGCCCACGCTTTCCGTCGAGCCGCTCCGCGGGAACATCGACACGCGCCTGCGGAAGCGCGCCGAGCGCGGCCTCGACGCGGTCGTGCTGGCTGCGTGCGGCCTCGATCGTCTCGGCCTCGGCGCCGAGATCGGGCTGCGGCTCGATGTCGAGGTGATGCTGCCCGAGGCGGCCCAGGGGGCCCTCGCCCTCCAGGTGCGCGAGGGTGAGGAGCACCTCGTTGCCAATGTGGACGACTCCGAGACGCGGCGAAGGGTCGAGGCGGAGCGCCGATGCGTTGCGATCGTCGGGGGCGGTTGCCTCGCCCCGGTCGCCGCGCACCACGACGGGGCGATTCTGACGGGGCTCGTGGCGGCGGAGGACGGGAGCTGGCTCGAGCGGCGCACGGGCGCCGACCCGGATGCACTCGGGCGCGAGCTCGCCGCCCTCGCCCAATGACCGCCTGCCGTGAGCGGCCGCCGGGCCCGAGCCGCACCCCGGCGCGGCGCATCGCACAATCGGCACGAAGATGACACGAACACGTTGCACTCCGCCGCGTACCGTTCGGTCCCCGCGGGCGGGTGGGGGTTAGGGATGGTGGCGGCGCGACCGGCGTGCGCGAGCCTATGGCGCGGATCGTCGTGACCCGCCCCGCGGGACGCGAGGGCGCCCTCGTGGAGCGCCTCCGCGTTGCCGGCCACGAGGTCAGCCACGTGCCGCTCATCGCGCTCGAGCCGCTCGGCGACGATCCTGTCGACGTCGCGGGCTACGACTGGGTGATCCTCACGAGCGTGACCGGGGCGCGCGAGCTTCGGCGACGCATGCGCGGCACCCCCAAACGCGTCGCTGCGATCGGTGACGGGACCGCGGACGCCTTCGGGGACGTAGATCTCGTTGCGGAGACCTCGACGCAGGAGGGCCTGCTCGAGGCGCTCCCCACGCCTCCCGGCCGCGTCCTCTTCGCGGGGGCGGAGAGTGCCCGCCGGCTCCTCCCCGAGACGCTCGGCGCGGACGTCGTCGTGCTCTACAGGACGGTCGAGCTGACGCCGCCGGCATGGCCCGACCGCGATCTCGTGGTGCTTGCGTCGCCCTCGGCCGCCCGTGCGCTTGGACGGGTCGACGCCTCCAGCCCCGTCGTGTCGATCGGGCCCGAGACGACCCGGGCCGCCCGGGAGGCGGGCCTCACCGTCGCCGCGGAAGCGCGGACGAGCGACGTCGCAGGCCTCGCTGACGCTGTCGAGCGGGCGGTCGCTGCGTCGTAGACTCGCCTGGGATGGTCATCTGCTTCCTGAGCGACTTCGGTCTTCAGGACGACTTCGTCGGGACGTGCCACGGCGTCATCGCGCGAATCGCCCCGACCGCTCGCCTGATCGACGTGACGCACGGGATCCCCGCGACGGCGGTCCTGCAAGGGGCGCACGTCCTGGCGAGCACGCTGCCGTACATGCCGGTCGGTGTCCACCTGGCGGTCGTCGATCCCGGGGTCGGAGGGATCCGGCGGCCACTCGCGCTGGCCGACGCCGCCGGCCATCAATTCGTCGGACCCGACAACGGCCTCCTGCTGCCGGCCGCCGAGCGGGCAGGGATCGTCGAAGCCCGGGAGCTCGCGAACCCCGACTACGCCCTCGAGTCGATCTCCCGGACCTTCCACGGCCGCGACCTCTTTGCGCCCGCAGCTGCCCATCTCGCAAACGGCGTGCCGCTCTCGGAGCTCGGCCCTCCCCTCGACCCAGATGCCCTCGTGCGCCTCGACCTCCCTCAGCCCGTGTTCTCGGCCGACCGGATCGACGCGACGATGCTCTACGTCGACAGCTTCGGCAACATCGCGCTGAACCTGACCCGTGAGGACGTCGAGCAGGTCGGGGTCATTCCGGGCTCGCGCGTCGAGCTCGAGCTCGCGGGCGAGCGGTACTTCGCCGTGACGGCGAGAACCTTCGCCGACGCGCGGGCCGGCGACGTGATCCTCTACGAGGACAGCTACCGGAACATGTCCGTGGCGATCAACCGTGGAAGCGCCGCTGCGATGCTCCATGCGAGCCCGGGTCAGCCGCTCGAGATCCACATCCTTGGCCCGGGCGCTCCGCTGCGATACGCTCTGCGCCACTGAAGAGCGTTCGTGGCGCGGTCAGCCGGCTCGAACGCTCTTCTTTTGGCGCGGGGATCGGCGCCGCGGCGGAGCCGCCTACAGGATCGACTGGCCTAGGGCGCTCGCGGCGAGCTCGACGGCGATCGCCGCGCTCCCGTTCTCGCGGTCGAGGATCGGGTTGACCTCGACCAGCTCGAGAGAGCCGACGAGCCCCGACTCGGCGAGGTCCTCGCAGGCGAGGTGTGCCTCGCGGTACGTGAGACCGCCCTTCACGGGCGTCCCCACCCCGGGCGCGACCTCGGGGTCGAGTGCGTCGAGGTCGAGCGAGACGTGGACGAAGCCGGGGCCCGAGGCTCGGTCGATCGCCTCGAGCACCGCACGCTCGATCCCGATGCGATCGATCTCGGTCATCGTGATCGCGCGGATCCCCGTGTCGCGGATGAGCGCTCGCTCCGCCGTGTCGAGGGAACGGACGCCGAGCAGAACGACACGTCTCGGATCGACGGCCGGCAGCTCGAGGCCGTCATGGGCGAACTCGTCGCCCGCCAGGCCGAGTGCGGCTGCGAGCGGCATCCCGTGGACGTTCCCGGACGGGCTCGTCGCCGGCGTGTTCAGGTCGCCGTGCGCGTCGATCCAGATCACGCCGCCCGGCTCGCCGGCAGCTCGCCGTAGCCCGGCGAGCGTACCGAGCGCGATCGAGTGGTCGCCTCCGAGCACGAGCGGAAAACCGCCCTTTGCGACGACGTCGGCGACGAGCCCGGCAAGCCTCGCGCACGTCTCGAGGATCTCCGTCAGGAAGCGGGCGCGCTCGTCCCCGATCGCGAGTGCCTCGGGTTCGGCGGTCGTGAGGTTCCCGCGGTCGACGACCGTGCAGCCGAAGGACGAAAGGCGTTCCTCCAGCCCGGCGTAGCGGATCGCCGACGGGCCCATGTCGACCCCGCGTCGCCCCTGGCCGAGGTCGAGCGGCGCGCCGACGATCGTCACGGTCCTTCGGGTCGCAACCACGGCCGCGTGAGGCTACACGGCGCGACGGCGGCTAGACTCCCGGCCGCGGGGCGAGGTAGCTCAGTTGGTAGAGCACACGGCTGAAAACCGTGGTGTCGCCGGTTCAAGTCCGGCCCTCGCCACTTTCGTCTGACCCGGGAGGCGACCCGGTCAGAGCGACGTCGGATCGGCCGGACGCCATGGCTCGAGCCCGGCGTACGCGTCCTCCGCGGTGCGAGCCTCGACCCGGACGCCCGCGTCATGGCGGAGCGCGACCTCCGAGACCGGGTAGCGGATTCCTCCGCCCGTCCGCGCACCGATCATCAGCAGCACGCACGGCTCCGACCCGTCGTTCACGAAGGTGTGCGGCGTCCCGGGCGGGCAATGGATCAGGTCCCACTGCCTCACCGGCCGCTCCTCGTCCTCCACGATTGCCGTGCACGAGCCGCGCAGGACGAGGAAGTCCTCCTGCGACTCCTCGGCGTGGTACAGCGTCGAGTGCTCGCCCGGCCCGATCGCCGAGAGATGGATCCCGATCTGCGGGAAGCGGCCGTCCTCGGGCTCGAGCAGCGCGCGCTTGCCGAAGCCGGGGCGCTTGACCCAGCGTGCCGCCTCGTCGGCGAGGTTCACCACGAACCATTGGTCCGGCACGCGAGAGATCCTAGGCCCGCCTGTGCGCGAGCGCGACGCGTGCGACCCCGGTCACCGCGAGCGACCCATCCGGTTGCACATAGCTCTGAAGCCTGCGCTCCGCCCCGTGCCGTACTGCCTCGGCCTCCTCCGGCGTCGCCTCCTCGAGGATGAGCGTGAGCGCACGCGAGGTGTCGCGGGCGACGTCCCACCATGCGTCAAGCGACTCGACGCGCCAGGCGATCGACACGTCCTCCACGGTCTCGACGGCGAGACCCACGGGCTCGAGAACCCCGGCCAGGCGCCCCTCCTCGGAGAGCCGGAACGGGCCAGGCGCGTCGGGAGGAGGCCGTTCCGCGAGGCCGAGCTCCACCGCCGCCCGGCCGGGAGCAGTCATCCAGTCGTTCTCGTCGGGATGTGCCCACACCGCGACCGCGACGCGTCCGCCGGGCTTCGTCACACGCGCGACCTCGCCTGCCGCGCCGTCGATGTCCGGGACGAGCATCAGCCCCCAGCGGGAGAGGACCCCGTCGAACGACGCCGTGTCGAAGGACAGCGACGCCATGTCCTCGACGGCGAACGACACCGCCGGCTCGCCGAGCCCGAGCTCGGCCGCCCGGCGCCGCGCGGCCTCGACCATCTCCGGCGCGGCGTCGGTCGAGACGAGCCTGCCCGCAGGCCCGAGCGACTGTGCGGCGAGGAAGCCCGTGTCTCCCGGCCCTGCCGCGACCTCGAGGATCGCCTCTCCCGCCCGGGGGTCGAGCAGCTCGACCAACCGTTCGGCAACCGGTCGGGTTGCCTCCCAGACCAGGGGTCGCTGGCGCTCCCAACCGGCGGCCACCGACCGCCATGCCTCGATCTGCCGCTCGGCCTCGCCCATCGCGGCACCCTACGCGGGGGTACCGGCGAACTGGGGGATGATCTCGCGTCCGTACGCCTCGAGCGTGGCCTCCTGGTTGTGCGTCATCAGGTAGATCGAGTAGTGGTCGACGCCGATCGACTCGAGCTCCCGCAGCTTCTCGGAGATCTGGCCGACGTCGCCGAGCACCGAGAACCGGTCGCAGATCTCGTCCGTGACGAACTCGCCGTGCTTCGCGCCCACGCGCGAGTGCTCGTCGTAGTCGTAGAACTTCCGCTTCTCGACGTAGTCGGTCAACGCGTGCGGGACGACGGAGCCGTCGGTGCCGTACCGCTCGATCAGGTCCTTCACGTGGTTCGAGACCATCGCAGGGAACCAGCGGGTCTGCTCGCGTCCGTCCTCGATCGGGCCGACATGGCTCGGTGCGCAGACGATGCACTTGAGCTCCGCCGGATCCCGGCCCGCCTCCTCGGCGGCGGCGCGGGCGGTGCCCATGATCCACTGGATGATCTCCGGGTCGGCGAGCTGGATGATCACGCCGTCGCCGACGCGACCGGCGACGCCGAGTGCCTTCGGGCCGTAGCCGGCGACCCACATCGGGATCCGCGGCAGCTCCGGGCGGACCCACTTCAGGTGGAGGTCCTTGTCGTTCCAGTGCACCTCCTCGCCGTTCATGAACGGCTTGATCATCCTCAGGCGCCGCTCGAACTCGGCGACCTTGACCGGCTGCTGACCGATGTAGCGCCGCGCGGAGTCGCCACGGCCGATCCCCATCACCATCCGGCCGTCGGAGATGTCGTGCATCGTTGCGTAGAGGCTCGCGAGCACCGTCGGCTCCCGGGTTCCCGGGTTCGTGACTTGATGCCCGAACTTCATCCGGGACGTGGCCTCGATGGCCAACGTCAGCTGGATGAACGACTCCTGCCAGAGCACGTGGGAGTCGTAGGTCCAGCCGATCTCGAAGCCGTTGTCCTCGCCGAGCTTCATCAGCTCGACGAGCCGGGACGCGGGCGGGTCGGGCAGGACGGTGACGCCGAACGAAAGTGGCATGTGAAAGACCTCCGTCGAGTGCGAGACGTTCAGTATCCGCGGTCGCCGTCGTCGTCGCCAACCGGGTCGGTCGGTGGGAGGCGCCGGGCGAACGGCAGCGCGGCGGCCGCGAGGCCCGCAATCGCCGCGAACGCGATCCGTCCGTCGCCGGGGAGCGCGAAGGCGGCGCCCGCGAGCGGGGTCCCGACCAGCACAGCGGAGATCGCGCACGCGTTGACGAGACCGACGGCCGCGCCGGGCGCGTCGGGGCGAAGCCGTTGCGTCGCCTCGAAGATCGGAGCGAACGGCAGGCCGGCCGCGAGGCCGAGGCAGAGCGCGCCGAGTCCCGAGACCCAGGTCGGCCCGCCCACGGCCAGGAGCAGAGATCCGGCCGCTACCGCGGCGAGTGAGCCCACCACCAGTCCGTGCCGACCCGCGGGGCGGCGGTGCACGGCGCCTCCGCCGAGCGGCCGCGTCACGATCCCGGCGAGCAGGATCAGTCCGCCCACCGCGCCCGCGACGGCCGAGCTCACGTCCTGCCGCTCGAGGAGCGGGACGACCCAGTTGCCTGCGACGACGGCGAGCCCGAAGGTCGCCGCCTGGAGGACGCCGAGCGGGAGCAGCCTCCGGTCGCCGAGGACGCCTCGTGTGGAGTGTCCGACCCGGCAAAGGCCCCGCACGAGCACGGTCGGCACCGCGGCGGCGACCGCGAGGACGAGCGCCGCCGCGTAGGTCGCCCGCCAGCCGGTCGCATCGGTGAGCGGCGGCACGATCACGAGCGCAAGCCCGCCTCCCGCCATCGTCGCTCCGCCGTAGACGCCGTGGAGGACTGGCCCGCCGCCACCCACGCGGACGAGGTCGAGGCCCGCCACGAACCCAGCCCCCGAGCCGATCCCGACCACGAGCCGACCGACGACGCCGAGGGCGATCTCGTCGTCGATCAGCAGGAGCGCGTTTCCGGCGGCTCCGAATGCGCACGCCGCGAGCGCCACGCGGTGTGGGCCGATCCGGTCCGACCAGATGCCGGCGGGGAGCTGGGCCAGGAGGTGCGTGACGAACAGCGCCGTGGTGAGCAGGCCGACCACCGCGAGCGACACGCCGTACGCCTCGGCGAGCGGATCCGCGGCCGCGCCGACGTTCGAGACGTTCCACGTGAGAAAGCAGCCGACGACGAGCCCCGCGACGACCGCCGAGGTGTGCCGGTTGCGTGCCAGTTCGTCCACAACCGGGGTTCGCACGGCCGCCGCAGCCTACTCTCGCGGTGTGGAGGGTGAAATCTCGAGGCGAGATGCACGGTTCACAACCGATGCGATCGGCCAACCACCGGTTCCGGTTCGAGTCCGGCACCCTCCGCGCCGTAATGTCGAGGGGCGCAGCCGAGGTCGGCGTCGCGCGGCGCTACACTGAGTGGCGGTTGTGAACCGTGCGCGGGGTGGTTCCCCGCTTCACCCAGACCTCGGCCCGCCCTTCGGCGGGCCGTCGTCGTTCAGCGCCTCGGTCTGGTCGCTGCTTCGATCCCTCGTCCAACGATCTCGCGGACGAGCGTCTGCTCTGGTCTACGGTGCTCTATCACTTGGTCGAGCTGATCGGGACACCTCCCGGCTCAGTGCTTCGAGGGAAGTTTCGCCGTCCTCCACGTGCCCGCCCGGGATGTCCCAACGCCCGGAAAGAGCGCACGGTCGTAGCCTCTTCGGTGAACGAATGCACGTCCCTGAGCGTCGACGATGACCGCGCTGACGGTCTCGCGGGGACGGCTCACGGGCTCGTCAGCCCGCGACGTGCGCGATCGTCTTCGAGGCGAGGCGGTCGAGGGCCGCGACAGACAGCTCGAGGTGCTCGGGCTTCGTGTCCTCGAGCTTCGTGTGCGAGAGGCCGCGCAGGCTCTGGACGAAGAGCATCACGGTCGACACGCCTGCGCGCGCGACCTCCGCCGCGTCGTGCAGGGGCCCGGAGGGCAGGCGGTGCGACGGGCCCGCGACCTCGCGGATCGCCTCGTCGGCGAAGCCGATCAGGGTCTCGTCGAACAGGATCGGCTCGATGTTCCAGATCCGCTCCCAGGCGACGTCGATCTGCTCCTCCTGCGCGAACGTCCGCGAGAGCTCCTGCGCGTGCGCGAGCATGGTGGCGAGCTTGTCGGCATCGAGGTGGCGCTGGTCGAGCAGCTGCTCTGCGGTCTCGACGACCGAGGTCACGATCCCCGGACGGCAGACCACGCCGCCGGACGTGCACACCGCGCCGTCGCCCGTCTCGCGCGCCACGTTGCGGATCGCCAGCGCGAGCTTCGCGGCGCCGGCGAGGGCGTCGCGACGCTGGTCCATCGGAGTCGACCCGGCATGCGCAGCCTGGCCCGTCCAGATGATCCGCCAGCGCTCGACGCCGAAGGTGCCGAGGACCGCGCCGAGCGGGAGGTCGAGCGACTCGAGCACCGGCCCCTGCTCGATGTGGAGCTCGAGGTAGGCGGCTGCGTTCTCGAGCTGCGCATGCGCGTCGAGCGCACGGTCGAGGTCGACGCCGAACGCGCCGATCGCATCGGGAAGCGAGACCCCGTCGCGGTCGACGAGCGCGCGCAGCTCGTCCTGGTCGGCCATCGACCCGCCGGCGGCGGACGAGCCGAAGAGCGATCGGCCGAACCGGGCACCCTCCTCGTCCGCCCAGTCGACGAGCCGGACGGTGACCGGCGGCGTGCCCTCGTCCGCGATCCGGCGAAGAACCTCAGCCGCGCCGAGGACGTTCAGGCAGCCGTCGAGCCAGCCGCCGTTCGGGACGGAGTCCATGTGGCCGCCCAGCAGGACGGCGCGCTCCGAGTCGCCGCGGAGCGTGTACCAGTCGTTGCCGGCGGCATCTCGCTCGACCTCGAGCGGGAGGTCGGAGAGGCTCTCCGCGAGCCACGCACGGCCCTTCGCCCAGGTCTCCGTCCACGCGACGCGCTGTGCGCCGTCCTCGTTCCCCGTGAGCGAGCGGAGCTCCTCGAGACGCGAGACGACACGGGATGGATCGAGCGCCACGGGTTCCGAGCTTAACGTCCTCCCGCGGCCACGGGTGTGGTAAGGAATGCGCCCAGATGTCGGCCGTCGCAGTCGAGACGCGTCAGGCGCGAATCGTGCCCGCCCTCGGACGGCTGGCGACGTTCGTCCTCGTGATCGCCGTGCTCTGGGGCGGCTGGGAGGGCTACAAGTGGCTGTGGGAGACCACGGGCTGGACGTGGCCCTTCGTGGTCGACGACACGACGATGCCGCACATCCACGACATTCTCAACGCGTTCAGGGAGCCGATCACGGCCGGCGGCCCGGCACTGATCCACCCACTGCTCGACGCGGCGTGGTTCACCGCCAAGGAGGCGCTTGCCGGCTTCGTCCTCGGCGCGATCTTCGGCTTCGGTCTCGCGGTCCTGCTCGTCCACTCGCGTCTGCTCGAGCGAGGCCTCCTGCCGTACGTCGTCGCATCGCAGACGGTGCCGATCCTGGCGATCGCCCCGATGGTCGTGATCGGCCTCGGCTCCAAGGGCGTCGAGGGCTGGAAGGCGGTGTCGGTGCTCGCCGCCTACCTCACCTTCTTCCCGGTCGCGATCAACTCGATCCGCGGGCTGAAGTCGGCCGACCCGCGCGCCTTCGAGCTGATGGACTCCTACGCCGCGAGCCGCTGGAGCATCCTCTGGCGCCTCCGGGTCCCCGCCTCGATGCCCTACCTGTTCACCGCGCTGAAGATCTCGGCGACCGCGGCCGTGATCGGCGCGATCATCGGCGAAACGCCCGCCTCGATCCAGGAGGGGCTCGGCGGCGCGATCGTGAACTTCAACCAGTACTACTCGCTCCAGCCGACGGCGCTCTGGGCGACCAACATCGTCTGCGCCGCGCTCGGGCTCGTCCTGTTCGGGCTCGTCGCGCTCGCCGAGCGGCTGCTGCTGCACCGCGCGCCGGAGCACGTCGCATGACCGAGGCGGGCGCGAACGTCGTCTCGATCCAGGGCCTCACGAAGTCGTTCCGCACGGGCGTGACCGCGCTCGAGGACATCGACCTCGAGGTCGCGCCGCGCGAGTTCGTGTCGCTGATCGGCCCGTCCGGCTGTGGGAAGTCGACGCTGCTCCGGATCATCGGCGACCTCGTCACGCCGAGCTCCGGCACGGTCCGCGTGAACGGGAAGACCGCGCACCGGGCGCGGGTCGACCACGACTACGGGATCGTGTTCCAGGACGCGGTGCTGTTCGACTGGCGCACGGTCTCGAAGAACGTCTCGCTGCCGCTCGAGCTCCTGGGCTGGGACCGGGCGCGGCGCAGGGAGCGGGTCGCGGAGCTGCTCCACCTCGTCGAGCTGACCGGGTTCGAGTCGAGCCGCCCCTGGCAGCTCTCGGGCGGGATGCAGCAGCGCGTCTCGATCGCGCGGGCCCTCTCCTTCGATCCTGCGCTGCTCCTGATGGACGAGCCGTTCGGCGCGCTCGACGAGATGACCCGCGAGCGCCTCAACCTCGAGCTGCTCGGGATCTGGGCGAAGTCCGCGAGCACGATCGTGTTCGTCACGCACTCGATCCCCGAGGCCGTCTTCCTCTCGACGCGGGTCGTCGTGATGTCCCCGCGCCCCGGGCGGATCTCCGAGACGATCGAGGTCGACCTCCCGTACCCGCGGAACGCGATGACGCACGAGGAGCCGCGCTTCTTCGAGCTCGTCACCGCGGTGCGCGAGGCGCTCGCCGCCGGGCACGGCAGGCACGGCACCCGCGACGCGGCCGGGACGACGGAGGAGCGGTGACGAGCACCGTCGTCGAGCCGATCCCGCGCGGGTTCGGTCGCGAGATCGGCGGCCGGCTGCGCGATTGGGTGCCGGCGATCGTCGTCTTCCTCGTCGGGCTCGCCCTCTGGCAGGGCCTCACGACCGTCTTCAACGTCGAGACGTTCCTCCTGCCGAAGCCGACCGACATCGCCCAGGCGTTCTGGGAGGACAAGGGCACGCTGTGGGACTACGGCCTCTACACGTTCAAGGAGGCGGCGGGGGGCTTCGCGCTCGGCTCGGCTTTCGGGATCCTGATGGCCCTCTTCCTCGCGCGATTCCGGGCCCTCGGCAGCGCGCTCCTGCCGTTCGCGATCGCGGCGAACGCGATCCCGATCATCGCGTTCGCGCCGATCACGAACAACTGGTTCGGGCTCCTCAACCCGTTCTCGAAGATGGCGATCGCCGCCGTCCTTTGCTTCTTTCCGGTGATGGTGAACACCCTGCGTGGGTTGACGAGCGTCGACGTGCGCTCGATCGAGCTGATGCGCTCGTACGGGGCGGGCGAGATCGCGACGTTCCGCGTCGTGCGGATCCCCAACTCGCTGCCCTTCATGTTCACCGGGCTCAAGGTGGCCGCGGTGCTCTCGATGATCGGGGCGATCGTCGGCGAGTACTTCGGCGGCCCGACGAACGCGCTCGGGGTGAGCATCCTCAACGACACGCAGCTCTTCAACTTCCCGCGCGCCTGGGCCGGAATCGCGCTGGCAAGTGTCTTCGGAATCGTGTTCTATGGGGCCGTCGCGCTCGTGGAGCGGCTGACGACGAGCTGGCACCCGTCGTCACGCGGGCTCCGCGGGGAGTGACGGACGAGATGTCGAACCGGAGGAGGACGACGTTGAGGCGGAAGCGAATCGGGTTCGCCGCGGTGGCGGTCGCATGCGTCGCGCTCGCGGCGTGGGTCGCAGTGGCGACGGCCGCACCGGCCAAGCCGGCGGCGACGAAGGTGACCCTGCAGCTGAAGTGGGTGACGCAGGCCCAGTTCGCTGGCTACTACGCGGCGCTGGAAAAGGGCTACTACGACAAGGAGGGTCTCGACGTCACGATCAAGGTCGGCGGGCCGAGCATCACGCCGGAGACCGTCGTGGCGGGCAAGCGGGCCGAGTTCGGCATCGACTGGCTCCCGAACCTCTTCGCGACACGCGAGAAGGGGTCGAACCTCGTGTCGATCGCGCAGGTCTTCGCCCGCTCCGGGATGACCGAGCTGACGTGGAAGTCGAGCGGGATCAACACGATCAAGAAGATGCGCGGCAAGAAGGTCGGGGTCTGGTGCTGCGGGAACGAGCCCGAGCTCTTCGCGGCGCTGCAGAAGAACGGCATCGACCACTCCAACTCGAGCGACGTGACGATCGTCAACCAGCCGTTCGACATGCAGCTCTTCCTGAAGAACCAGGTCGACGCTGCGGCGGCGATGACCTACAACGAGCTCGCCCAGGTGCTGGAGACAAAGAACCCGAAGACCGGGAAGCTCTACACGATCAAGGACCTGAACATCTTCAAGATGGCGAGCCCGGCGGTGGGGACGGGGATGCTCGAGGACAACGTCTTCGTGCGCTCGGACTGGATCGCGGACAAGACGAACCAGTCGACGGCGGTGAAGTTCCTGAAGGCCTCGTTCGAGGGTTGGATCTACTGCCGTGACCACCAGCAGGAGTGCGTGAGCTTCGTGCTCAAGAACGGGTCGCTCCTCGGCCGCGGCCACCAGACGTGGGAGATGAACGAGATCAACGCGCTCATCTGGCCGAACCCGCGCGGCATCGGCTTGCCGCCACCCGGCTCGGTCGCGCAGACGACCAACATCGCGAAGACCTACGGCGTGATCAAGAAGGTGCCGCAGGGCGCGACGAACTACGCGTACGCCGCGAAGGCGGTCGCGCAGCTCAAGGCCGCGCACGTCAACGTGACCGGTGCGAAGTGGAAGAAGGCCACCGTGAAGGTGACGGTCGGCGGGAAGTAACGACGCAGAGACGACGAGAAGGGAGATCCGCGATGTCCGTGTTGATCAAGGGCGGCCGTGTCGTGACGGCGACCGACGACTACGTCGGCGACGTCTTCGTGGACGGCGAGCGGATCTCCCTCCTCGGCGAGGACCTGGACGTGACCGCGGACACGACGATCGACGCGAGCGGGAAGCTCGTCCTGCCCGGGCTCGTCGATCCGCACACGCACCTCGACATGCCGTTCGGCGGCACCACGACGATCGACGACGTCCGCTCGGGCCACGAGGCGGCTGCGTTCGGCGGGACGACGAGCCACGTCGACTTCTGCATCCAGGCAAAGGGTCAGAGCTTCGCCGACGCGCTCTCCGACTGGCACGCGAAGCGCGAGGGCAAGGCGCTGATCGACATGGGCTACCACATCGCCGTCACCGACCTCTCAGAGCCGGGGCGGCTCGAGGAGCTCGCGACGCTGCCCGACCAGGGCGTCACCTCCTACAAGCTCTTCATGGCGTACAAGGGCGCCCTCCAGGTCGACGACGAGACGCTCTTCCGCACGATGGAGGTCGCCGCCAGGACCGGGGCTCTCGTGATGGTGCACGCCGAGAACGGCGACGCGATCGACGTGCTCGTCAAGGAGGCCCTCGCGGCGGGGAACACGGCCCCGCACTTCCATGCGCTGACGCGCCCGCCCGAGACCGAGGGCGAAGCGACGAACCGGGCGATCCAGCTTGCTCGCGTCGCCGGCTGCCCGCTGTACGTCGTCCACGTCTCGTGCAAGGAGTCGGTCGAGCCGATCGCGCTCGCCCGCGAGAAGGGCTGGGACGTCTGGGGCGAGACCTGCACGCAGTACTTCTTCATCGACCAGACGTTCCTCGAGCGGCCGAACTTCGAGGGCGCGAAGTACGTCTACACGCCACCGCCGCGCGCGAAGGCGAACCAGGACGTCCTCTGGAACGCGGTGCGCACCGACGTCCTCTCTGCGATCTCGACCGACCACTGCTCGTTCCTCTGGGACGGCCAGAAGACGCTCGGTCGCGACGACTTCTCGTTGATCCCGAACGGCGGGCCGGGGCTCGAGAACCGGCTGCACATGATCCACCACTTCGGCGTCCGCGAGGGACGGATCACGCTGAACCGGATGGTCGAGCTCCTCTCGACGAACCCCGCGAAGCTCTTCGGCCTCTATCCACGCAAGGGGACGATCGCGCCCGGCTCCGATGCGGACCTCGTGATCTTCGACCCGGCGAAGCACAAGACGATCACCGCGGCCGACCAGCACTCGAAGACCGACTACAACCTCTACGAGGGCACGGAGGTCACGGGCGACGTCGAGACCGTCCTCGTTCGCGGGACAGTCGTCGTCGACGACGGCGAGCTCCGGGTGGAGCCCGGCTTCGGCCAGTTCGTCGCGCGCGCGAAGTTCGGCGAGGAGCTCCGGCCGGCGGTCGCTCGGGCCTAGAGACGCGACGCAGGGAGGCGGACGCGGTCCTCCACGTCACGAACGGTGAGAGCACAGCCGCGACGCTGCGGCGCACGACGCTCGGCGGTGTGGTCCTCCCTTGGCAGGACGTCCTTCACGCGGGGCCCGTGCCCGCGGAGCCTCGAGCGCAGTTCCTGCGACGCCGTGCCGCGTTTTTCTCCGAGTGCGGCTGGGGGAGTGCGCCGGCGATCCTCGCCTCTCTCCAGGACCGGGACGACCAGCTCCGTGCCGCGTTCGCCGACGGGGCGGAGGTCGTCATGTGGTTCGAGCACGACCTGTACGACCAGCTGCAGCTCGTCGATGTGCTCGCGCTCGCGCGCGAGGAGGGGGCGAGACCGAGCGCGATCGTCGTGGACTCCTTCCCTGGGAAGCCGGGGTTCCGGGGTCTCGGCGAGCTGACCGCGGAGGAGCTCGAGACCCTCTGGCCCGCGCGCCGCGAGGTCGCCGTCGACGCGCTCGAGACCGCGGCGGCCGTGTGGGATGCCTTCCGCGCGCCCGAGCCGGAGGCGCTCGCGGGCTGGGTCGTGCGCGGCACTCCCGCGCTCCCGCTCCTCGGCCCGGCGCTCGGCCGCCTGCTGGAGGAGCTGCCGGCTCCCGGCGATGGGCTCGCGACTACCGAGCGGATCGCGCTCCGCGCGGTGGCGGAGGGCGCCTCCACCCCCGTCGCCGCATTCCTCGCGGCGCAGGAGCTCGAGGAGGCGCCATTCCTCGGCGACGCCTGGTTGTTCCGTTCGCTGGCCGAGCTCGGCCGCGGCCCCGCCCGCCTCGTCGAGACCGAGGGCGCCGACCTGCCTGTGCCGCCGCCGCTCGGCGACCGGAGGCTCTTCGCGGGGATGCCGATCCGTCTGACGGCGAACGGTGAGGGCGTCCTCGCGGGCGATGCCGACCGGGTCGAGCTGCTCGGCATCGACCGCTGGGTCGGTGGCACGCATGTGGTCGACGACCGCGTCTGGCGCTGGGATCCCGACCAGCAGCGGCTGCTGGCGCCCTGACCGTTACGGCACGAGCACGAGCTTCGTCGCCTCACCGGCGGCCTGGCGGCGCCACGCGTCGGCGACCGCGTCGAGCGGCAGCTGCTCCACCTCGAGCCGGATCTCGCCTGCGACCGCATGCCCCACGAGCCGCGGGTACTGCTCCGCGAGCACCTTGTGCGGCACGCCGAACGCGACATGGCCGAGGATCGTGAGGTTCTTCCCGCGTACGGCGCCCGAGGCGAGCTCGGCGGTCGGCCCCGCCGACTGGCCGAGGTTGACGAACCGGCCCCACGGCGCGGCCGCCTGCACTGCGGCCGCCGCCGGCTCGCCCCACAACGCGTCGAAGACGTAGTCGGGGCCGTCGCCCCCGGCGGCCTCGCGGAACGCGCCGACGAGATCGTCCACGACCCCCAGCTGGACGGTCGCGTCGGCCCCGAGTGCGGCCGCCAGCGCGAGCCGCTCGGCGTCCCGACCGACGGCAACCACGCGTGCGGCGCCGAGGAGCTTCGCCGCCTGCACCGCGACGAGCCCGACCGAGCCGGTCGCGCCGAGCACGAGCACGGTTTCGCCGCCGTGAAGCGGCGCCCGCCACGCGAAGGGGAGCCAGCCCGCCAGCCCTGCGATCCCGAGGCCTGCGGCGAGCGCGGGGTCGGCGCCGTCCGGGACCTCGACGGTGGCGGCGTCCCCGATCTCGGCGCGCTCGGCCATCCCGCCGCTCCGGCGAAGACCCAAACCGCCGCCGAAGAGCCACACCGTCCGTCCGTCCGCGGTGCGTCCGACCGCCTCGCATCCCGGCACGTACGGCACCGGCGGATTTCCGGCGTGGTAGCTGCCGGAAGCGACGCCGAGGTCGACGGGGTTGAGCGGCGCGGCGAGCACCTCGACGGTCTCTCCGAGCGGGTCCGCGACCTCGCCCAGCTCCGCAGTCGCCCCAAGCTCCCTGACGACCGCGGCTCTCACGCGACCGAGCCTACTCGTCAGCCGGCTCGGCACGGAAGACGGCGGACGGCCCTCTCGGGCCGTCCGCCATCCCCCGTCGGCCGAGCGGGCACAGCGCTCGCGTGCCGCCTAACCCTTGTTGAAAGGGTGCATCAGCGGGTTCATGCCGGAGTACACGCCGGCGGGATTCGGGTACCACGCCCACACGTGGAGCGTGACGAGATCCGGGTGCCAGAACCCGAACGCCGCGCCGCTCTGCGGGCTCTTCGGGGCGCACGCGCTCTGGTCCGCCTGGAACACGAACGTCCCGTCCTTGTAGTGGCACGCGGCACCGAACGAGCCGTAGGTGGCACCCGGCAGCGGTGGCTTCGCCGGCTTCTTCGGGAAGACCCACTCGAACGCCACGAGCTGCCAGCTCGAGCCACGCTTGCCGTAGACGAGGATCGGTGGCTTCGTGATGTCGAACGTCGTGATCTTCGGGTTCATGAAGTGCCACCCCATGTCCGGGATCATCTGGGTGATGACCCCGTAGCCCTGCTTCTTCGCGAGCGTGAGGTTATTGGCGTACTTCGCGGTCGCCACGCGCGCGTCCGCGAGCTGCGCGGCGAGCGCCTGGGAGCTCGATCCGCCCATCGTCGCCATGTCGTGGCGGTGGACGGCGGGCCCGGCCGAGGCGAGGGCGGCGAAGACCGCCGCGGCCGCCACGGTGAGCACGAGAATGCTGACTCGGCGCATTTCGACTCCTCTCTTGTCCGGACGGCCCTAGGCCGCGACCGTGGTCGGGTCGGGCCGCACGATCACGGTGTCGCCGACCTTGACGATCTCGTCGACGGGAAGCTCGGCGGCCGAGGCGTGACGCCTGATCGCCTCGGGGCTCGTTGCCTGGTAGACGCAGACGGTGCCCGACGCGCCCGTCGGTCTCGGCCGTGACGTAGCTGCGGATCCAGCGGACGTCGTCGCGGCATCCGGTCGCCCTCGACCGTCGAGCGCTCGGCGGCCTCGCGCAGGTCGTCCGCTGTCCGCCAGCCGCCCCGGCGCAGGATCACGTACGTCTCCATCGGCTCTCCTCCTCTCGATGACCGGAGGCAGGCTAGGCGGGGCCGTGAGCGCCCGAATCGGCGGAATTACCTAGGTTGCGCCGCCGCAGTTACCGGTCTTGGAGCACGCCGAGACGGGTGGCGTTCGCGACAGCCTCGCCCCGCGACCGCGCGCCGAGCTTGCGCAGGATCGACGAGACGTGATGGTCGACGGTGCGCCGCGAGACGACAAGTCGGTCGGCGATCTCGGTGTTGCGGAACCCTTCGGCGACCAGGCCGAGCACCTCGACCTCCCGGGCGGTGAGCTGCGCCTCGTTCGTGCGGGTGGTCGCCCGGGGGCCTCGCGGGACGCTCTCTCCGCCCTCCCGGAGCCGCCGTGCGACCATCGTCGCGACGGGGCGCGCACCGAGTCGCTGCAGCTCCGCGTGCGCCTGGCGCAACGCGCCGACGTCACCCGTCTGCGAGAGCGCGAGCGCAGCCTCGTACGGCTGGCCGCGTCTCGTCCACTCGCCGGCGGCCTGCGCCCACTCGCCGGCCAGCGCGAGCGCGTGGGGGCTGGAGGCACCGTCCGGAAGCTCCTTCTCGAGGCCCGCCAGGTGACGCCAGAAGGACAATCGGCAGGCGGTGTCCGTTCGACCGTCGCCGAGCGCGGCCTGCAGGGCGCTTTCGGTCGCTGCGTCCACCTCGTCGGGCTGTTCTTCCAGCCAGGCGATCTCCGCGGTTGCCTCGGAGATCTCGGAGAGGGTCTCGTGGTCGTCGGGAGAGATGTCGACGTCCGCGACGGCGGCGAGCGCGTCTCGGGCGCCCGGATCTCCGCGCCGCGCACGCGCGAGAGCGAGCACGAGGAGCGCTGCGGCATGTGGCGACGGGGACTCCCGGGGGTCGTCGAGGATCTCGTTCGCCCTTCGCGTCGCGTCGTCGAAACGCGCTTGCGCCAGGAGCGAGAGCGCAGAGATGTGGAGCATGCTGATCCGCCAGAGATCGCTCGTGTGCTCGGCGCAGCGCTCCAGCCCCGCTTCGAGATACGTCTCCACCAGATCGTGCCGATGCCAGTCGAGGCAGACACCGGCCATGTTGTGCATTGCGCGGACGGCCGACCTCGATCTGCCCGTGTCGTTCTGCGAACCGGGCCGCGTCTTCGAGTAACGCGAGACCCGCCTCGAGATCGCGGTAGCCGGTCGCGGTCGCCACCGTGACTCGCGCATGCGCGACCGTGTACACGTCGTCGTAGCGCTCGCCGATCTCGATCGCCTGTTTGCTGAGCTCGATCGATGCGTCCACGCCGTCGAGGAGCCCAAATCGCCCCGCGGCGTAGAGGATGTATGCGTGCTCGGGCTGCTCTGGCTCGCTGGCGGCGAGCGCGGCGGCCCGCTCCAGGGTCGCCTTCGACTCGGACAGGATGCCTCGGCACCTGAGGTAGTCCGCGAGCTCGGATCGCGCTCGTGCCTCTTGCAGAGGTGCCTGCTGCTCCTGCCGGCAGCGGATCGCCTCGCGGATTACCGCGATCGCCTCGACCTGGTCGTCGGCGAGATAACAGGCTCGCGAACGGCCTTCGAGGAGCTCCGCGCGCCGGCCCGGCGGCAGGTCGGCGCCGAAGCGAAGCGCGCGCGCGTACTGTGCGGCGGCCTCCCGGTACGCACCCACGCTCGCCGCTCGCTCGGCCGCCATCGGCGCGTACCGGAGCACCTCGTCCCGGTCGGCGGCCTCCTCGGCGTGGTGGGCGAGGCGCGCCGGGTCCGTGGCGTTGTCCTCCGCGTCGGCGAGCGCCAGCAAGACGGACCGGTGAAGTGCAAGACGCCGCGCGGGCGACACAGCCTCCTCGACGGTCGCGCGCGCGAGCTCGTGCCGGAACGCGACGGTCCCGTTCGACGACCGGAGCACTCCTGCCGCGAGGCACTCGTCGACGGATTCGGACGCTTCCCCGCACACGGCGAGCAACAGCCCTCCATCCAGTGAGGGGGGAGCGATCGAGGCGGCTTCGACGACCCGACGGGCGTGTGGCGTGAGACCGGCGACCCGGGCCAGAACGATGTCACGAACCGACTCGGGGATCTCGTCTCCGCCCGCGGCAAGCAGCTCGGTGACGTAGAACGGGTTGCCGGACGTCAGCGCGTGGAGCGCCTGCGGGTCGAGGGCACGGCCGTCCGCCAGCCGTGCGAACGCCGGCCGGGGATAGCGGCGTCATCTGGAGCCGACCGACGGCTGCGGCCGTCGCCAGGTCGCCGAGAACCATCCGCAGGGCGTGGTCGCGCTCGAGCGCGTCGTCGCGGTAGGTGGCGAGCACCAATCCGCGCGTTCGCTCCAGGCGGCGCCCGAGCAGCCGGACGGCGTCGAGCGTCGCCTCGTCCGCCCAGTGGACGTCCTCGACGACGACGACGAGCGGCTCGCGGCTCAATTCGAGCAGCACAGAGGCGACCTCGTGCGGCGGGCTGTCGGGGCGAAGGCCGAGCCGTGGGTCGGCCTCTGCGATCTCCAGGAACGGCCCGAGCGGACGCGGAGTCGCGAGCGGATCGCAGGAGCCCCACAGGACCGGCGCGTGTGATGGGAGCTCGCCGCAAAAGCGGCGCACGAGCGACGTCTTGCCGATGCCCGCCTCGCCGGCGACGAGGACGAGCTGTCCCTGGCCGTCCTCGGCGGCGGCAAACGCCTCGTGGAGCCGCGCGAGCTCGGCGTCGCGCTCGACGAGGACGCCCGCGTCGGTCGTCGCAACCGCCATCGCCGCATCGTGACGAATGGCAGGCGGTCCCGCAATGCCGGCCGCCGGGGCAGCGCTACGATCGGATCTCGAGCGAAGAAGGAGCGTGGAGATGGCCCTCGTCGAGGCGAACCCGAACCTCGGTGTGCAGATCGTTGCGGACGCGAAGGAGCACGTCCTCTACTCGTGGTCGGTGCAGAGCCAGATCGACCCGATCCCGGTCGCGGGCGCACAGGGTCGGCACTTCTGGGATTACGACGGCAAGCGCTATCTCGACTTCGCCTCGCAACTCGTCAACGTCTCGATCGGCCACCAGCACCCGAAGATCATCCAGGCGATCAAGGACCAGGCCGACCAGCTCTGCACGATCGGCCCGCCGCTGGCGAACGAGTCACGCTCGACGCTCGGACGCATGCTCGCGGAGGTGACACCCGGCGACCTGTCGGTCTCGTTCTTCACCAACGGCGGCGCGGAGGCGAACGAGAACGCCGTGAAGCTCGCGCGCCTCGTCACCGGGCGCAACAAGGTCATCGCGCGCTACCGCTCGTACCACGGCGCGACCAACGGCGCCGTGACGCTGACGGGCGACCCGCGCCGCTGGGCCGTCGAGCCTGGCATGCCCGGTGTGGTGCGCATGTTCGATCCGTACACGTACCGGTGCCCGGCTGGTCATCCCGACCCGTGCCCGGTCTGCACGGGCGCGCCGCACCTCGAGGAGATCCTCGAGTACGAGGGCGCGCACACCGTGGCCGCCGTGATCCTCGAGACCGTCACGGGCACGAACGGCGTGATCCCGCCGCCCGACGGCTATCTGCGGGCGATCCGCGAGGTCTGTGACCGACACGGGATCCTGCTGATCCTCGACGAGGTGATGGCCGGCTTCGGGCGCACTGGACGCTGGTTCGCCTGCGACCACTGGGACGTCGTGCCGGACATCCTCACGGTCGCGAAGGGGATCAACTCCGGTTACGTCCCGCTCGGAGCGATGATCGCGCGCAGTGGGTTGATCGACGGGATTCGCGACCAGTTCTTCCCTGGTGGGCTGACCTACGCGGGGCACCCGCTGGCGTGCGCGTCGGCTGTCGCCTCGATCGAGGCGTTCCGCGAGGAGGGTGTCGTCGAAAACGCGGCCGCGATGGGCCAGTGGTTCGGCGACGCGCTGAACGGCCTCGCCGACCGGCACCCCTCGATCGGCGACGTGCGTGGTCTCGGCTGCTTCTGGGGCATCGAGCTCGTGAAGAACCGCGAGACGCGCGAGATGCTCGTCCCGTACAACGCCTCCGGCGAGGCGGCAGCGCCGGTGGCGCGCCTCGCGAAGGCGGCGCTCGAGCGCGGGCTCTATCTGATGACGCATTGGAACGTTGTCATGGTCGTGCCGCCGTTGACGATCACGCCCGAGGAGGCGGACGAGGGCATCGCGATCCTCGACGACGTGCTCGCCCTCGCCGACGAGCACTACGAGGGTTAGTCAGGCGCTGCGCTCGAGGAATCCCGCGACCGCGGCAGCCGTCTCGTCGAGCGCGTCCCAGAGCACGCTGTGCCCGCCGGGGACCGTGGCGACCTCGAGGAGGTCGCCGAGCGCCTCGCGGTGTGCGTCGAGGAGGTGGTCGTACGGGAGATACGACTGCTCGCCGAGGACGAGCAGGGTTGGCACGCGGACCGACTCGAACGCCGGTGGCGGGCTCGCCATCTCGCCGTGCGCCGCAACGACGGCCGCCTGGCAGTAGCGGTAGCGCCACCCGTCGGGCTCCTCGACGAGGTGTCGGCGCAACTCGTCCTCGACGAGCGCTCGCGGCGCGCGGTGGAGCTGGCTCTCCTCGAAGCGTCGGTCGAGCGCCTCGGCAAAACTCGGGTAGAGGCGCTCCTTGCGGGCGTTCTCGGCCGCCCAGAGCGCGGCCGGTGGCGGGACGAGGATCGCCGGGTCGAGCAGGATCAGCCGGTCGACGGCGCCGGGCCGCGACGCAGCCCACTCGAACGCGAGCCTGCCGCCGAACGAGTGCCCGAGCCAGGTGCGCGCGTCATCGTCGATCGCCGCCTCGAGGCGCGCCAGGTGGTCGCCGATCCGCCAGGGAGGCTCGCGGCCTGAGTCGCCGTGTCCGTGAAGGTCGGGCGCGACCACGCGGTAGCGCGGCGCGAGCCGGTCCGCGAGCGCCTCGAAATGCCCACCCCACGAGGTCACGCCGTGCAGGCACACGATCGCGGAGCCGCTCTCGTCGCCGAAGCGACGGACGTGGATCCCGCTCATCACCCGTCCCCGGTGCGCGCGAGCCGCGAGTTCGCCGGTCCAGGCCCCCCGATGGGGGCGCCGGGCCCCCTGGAGTCACCGTAGCCCAGAACCTGTGCCGGTGTGTGTCCACTACGTGTCGGCTCTCGCGTGACCGTCAGGCTCGTCGCGACGCCGCTCACGCCTGCTCGTCGAGCGACTCGAGCGACTCCGGCACCATCTCCGTACGCCGGGTGCTCGCGTCCTTCACGAGCGACCAGATCACGACCCCGTCGCGGTCGATCAGGAAGGTTCCACGGATCGGGGCGCCGGTCTCCTCGTTGAACACGCCGTAGCTCTTCGCCGCGATGCCGTGTCCCCAGAAGTCCGAGGCGAACGTGTACTCGGCGCCGAGCTCGCGTTTCCACGCCTGGCGCGCCGCGGCCGCGTCGCAGGAGACGAACACGATCTCGGTGTTCGCGTTCCGAAAGGACTCGAGATTCGCCTGGAGGTCCTGCGCCTCCTCGGTGCACACCTCGGTGAACGCGAAGGGGTGGAACACGAGCAGGACGTTCGTTCGACCGAGGTAGTCGGAGAGACGGACGCGTGGGCGGTCGTGAGCCTCGTCGAGGTCGAACTCGGGTGCCCTGTCACCCGTTGCGATCGTCACGCCTTGCCCTCCTCCGCTGCCTCGCTCGTGGACGACGGACGATAGTAGGTCCGCCCGCGAAGCCCCGCCGGTAGGTAGTCCGCCGGCGCCGCCGCCGCATCCTCGTGCGGGGAGACGTACCCGGCGCCGTGACCGCGCTGTGCCGCCGCACGGTAGTGGGCGTCCCGCAGCATCGCGGGCGGTGCTTCGATCCCCTCGCGCCGCACGTCCTCCCGCGCCTGCCAGATCGCCTGCGCAACGGCATTCGACTTCGGGGCGAGTGCGACGTGGATCGCCGCCTGGGCGAGGCTGAGCTGTGCTTCGGGCAGACCGACGTGCTCCAGCGCTTGCGCGGCGGCGACGGCGACGACGAGTGCGGTCGGGTCGGCTTCGCCGACCTCCTCACTGGCGGCGATCACGATCCGACGAGCGAGAAACCGCGGATCCTCCCCACCTTCCAGCATCGCCGCAAGGTAGTAGACCGCCGCGTCCGGGTCGCTCCCTCGCATCGACTTGATGAACGCGGAGGTGAGGTCGTAGTGGCGGTCGCCGTCGCGGTCGTACCGGAGCGGTCGCTTGCGCGCTGCGTCCTCGACGTGGCCGACCGCAAGCGGTTGACCGGCGGTCGACGCGGTGTCCCATGCGAGCTCCAGCGTCTGGAGCGCCGTCCGCGCGTCGCCGCCTGCCCTGCGCGCGATCTCCACCGAGACCTCCCCCGAGGCGTCGGCGCCGAGCGCTTCTGCGCCGCGCGCGATCACGCGCTCGAGGTCTTCGAGCGACAGCGGCTCGAGCTCGATCACGGTGCAGCGGGAGAGGAGCGCCTGGTTGACCTCGAAGTAAGGGTTCTCCGTGGTCGCCCCGATCAGGGTGACCAGCCCGTCCTCGACGGCGTGGAGCACCGAGTCCTGCTGGCGCTTGTCGAAGCGGTGGATCTCGTCGATGAACAGGAGCGTCCGCACGCCGTTTCCGCCGAGCCGGTCACGTGCCCGTGCGATCACGGCGCGCACGTCGTCGATCCGGGCCGACACGGCGGACAGCTCTTCGAACGCGGCAGCCGAGCTCTCCGCGACGATGCGCGCGATCGTCGTCTTGCCGACGCCCGGCGGGCCGTGGAGGATCATAGACGGCGCTCGGCCTTCCGCGATGGCCCGGCCGAGCGCGGTCTCCGGGCCGACGACGCCCTGCTGGCCCACGAGGTCGTCGAGCGTGCGCGGCCGGACGCGGTGCGCAAGCGGGCCCGTCCGTGCAGCCCGCTCGGCCGCGGCGTCGCCGAACAGGTCTCCCATGAGCGGCAGTATGCTCCGAGTCATGTCAGAGGCGAGTGAGGACTATGACTCCCAGATCCTCCCGGGCGATGCACCGTCCGACTACGAGCGGTACCTGAACACGGTCGCGCTGCTCGAGCTCCAGAAGGCGCCCGACGAGCGCGTCCATCGCGACGAGCTCCTCTTCCAGGTCGTCCATCAGTCCTCGGAGCTCTGGCTGAAGCTCGCGACGAGCGAGGTCAAGGAGGCCGCGCGGCTCACCGAGGCCGACGAGGTCGCCGAGGCGGCGCGGGTGCTCCGCCGCCCGCTCCGCTGCATGCGTTTCGTCACCGATCAGCTCGACATGCTCGAGGAGCTCTCGCCGTGGGAGTACCAGGAGATCCGCAAGGTGCTCGGCCACGGGAGCGGGTTCGACTCGCCCGGCTGGCGCAGCCTTCGCGCGGAGCTGCCGCGGCTCGGTCAGGCATTCCATGCACGCCGCCGCGAAGCCGGGCTCACAGTCGCCGAGCTGTACGTGCAGCGCCGCGACAACGATGCCCTCTATCGCCTCGCCGAGTCGCTGATCGAGCTCGACGAGTGGTGTCAGCAATGGAGGATCCGCCACTACCGCGTCGTTGCGCGCGTGATCGGCGACAGCGTCGTCGGGACTCAGGGCACGCCGGTCGAGGTGCTGGGCCGCCTCGTCCAGACCGTCGTCTTCCCGGAGCTCTGGGAGGTCCGGAACGAGCTCACGGCGCGGTCGAAGGCCGAATCAGGTTGAGCCTCCGCGAGGAGGCCACCGAGCTTCTCCAGGCGCTCATCCGCATCGACACCGTCAATCCGCCCGGCAACGAAACGGTCGCCGCCAGGGCACTTCAGGACTACCTCGGCGGCAACGGGATCGAGAGCGAGCTTCTGGCCCAGACGCCGGAACGCGCCAACCTCGTCGCGCGACTCCCGGGCGGTGATGGCCCGAGCCTGCTGCTGATGGCGCACACGGACACGGTGCTCGCCGACGCGGAGGAGTGGCAGCACGAACCGTGGTCGGGCGACCTCGTCGACGGTGAGGTCTGGGGCCGCGGCGCACTCGACATGAAGGGCCACGTCGCTGCGGTCACGGTCGCATTCGCCTCGCTCGCCCGAGAGGGCGCTCGGCCGTCCGGCGACGTCGTGCTGGCGCTGACCGCCGACGAGGAAGTCGGCGCAGAGCCGATCGGGATGTCCTGGCTCGTTGCGAACCATCCCGGCGCGGTGCGCGCGGACTTCGCGGTCAACGAGGGCGGGGGCGAGCGGTACGAGCTCGGAGGCCGCGTGTTCTACATCTGCGCCGTGGCCGAAAAGGCGACCGCGCCGTTCCTCGTTCGACTGCACGGCCGTGCGGGCCACGCGTCCGACCCGCACACGGCCGACAACGCGCTCCTGCACGCCGCGCCGGTGCTCGAGGCGCTCGGCCGCTTCGGGTTCGAGCCCACCCTGATCCCCGAGGTCGCGGCCTTCCTCGAGAAGCTGCTCGGGGAGCTCCCGCCGGTCGACGTCGCGCTCGACAGGGCACGGGCCTTAGACCCGCTGGCCGCTCAGCTGCTCGCGCCGCTCCTCTCGGCGACGCTCTCGCCGACGATGATCGAGGCGTCGCGCAAACGGAACGTGATCCCCGGGGCATGCACCGTCACGGTCGACTGCCGGCTCCTTCCCGGGCAGACGCGGGACGAGGTCGAGACGCTCCTTCGCAGCGGGATTCCCGGCGCGTGGGACCTCGAGTGGATCGAGAAGGAGTGCGTCGGCGGGACGCGCTCGCCGATCGACACCCCGCTCTGGCGCGCGCTCGAGGCATGGGTCGCCGAGACCGAGCCCGGCGCGCAGCTTGCGCCGATCGTCTGCGGCGGCTTCACCGACAGCCACTACGTCCGGAGCGGGCCCGGGACGACCGCGTACGGGTTCTTCCCGATCAGGGCGATGGCTCCGGAGCTGGTCGCGCGCCTCGTGCACGGGGCCGACGAGCGGATTGCGGTCGACGACCTCGAGCTCGCGGTCGACCTCTACCGGCGCCTCGCCACGATCTCGCTCGAGTAGCGCCGCCGATCAGCCCGCCGGCTTCTCGAGATGCCCGCCGAACTGGTGCCGCATCGCCGACAGCAACCGGTGCGCGAACTCGCCCTCGCCGCGGGACGAGAAGCGGTCGTAGAGCGCGGCGGTGAGGACCGGCGCCGGCGTGCCCGTGTCGATCGCCGCGATCGACGTCCAGCGGCCTTCGCCGGAGTCGGAGACCCGTCCGGCGTAGTCGTCGAGCCCGGGAGAGTCGTGGAGCGCAGCCGCGGTCAGGTCGAGCAGCCACGAGGCCACGACCGACCCGCGGCGCCAGACCTCTGCGACCGCGGCGAGGTCGAGGTCGTAGCGGTAGAGCTCGGGGTTCTCGAGCGGCGTGGTCTCGGCGTCCGCGTCACGAGCGCCGGCGCCGGCGTTCGCATGGTGGAGCACGTTGAGACCCTCGGCGTAGGCCGCCATCAGCCCGTACTCGATCCCGTTGTGGACCATCTTCACGAAGTGCCCCGAACCGGCTGGGCCGCAGTGGAGCCAACCGAGCTCCTCGGGTGTCGGGTCGCCCGACCGTCCAGGCGTCCGCTCGATCGTCCCGAGTCCCGGGGCAAGTGAGGTGAAGATCGGCGCGAGCCGCGAGACCGTCTCGTCCTCGCCGCCGATCATCAGGCAGAAGCCGCGCTCCAGCCCGAAGACGCCGCCGCTCGTGCCGCAGTCGACGTAGTGAATGCCTCGCCCGGAGAGCTCGTGGGCGCGGCGGATGTCGTCGTGGTATCGCGTGTTGCCGCCGTCGATGATGGTGTCGCCCGGAGAGAGCAGTTCGGCCAGCTCGGCGATGGCCCGCTCGGTGATGTCCCCCGCGGGCACCATCACCCACACCGCCCTCGGCGCGTCGAGCGCCTCGACGAGCTCCTTGGCGTTCGCGGCGCCGGTCATCCCTTCCTTCGCCAGCGCGGCGACCGTCTCGGCGCCGACGTCCGTGCCCACGCAGTGGTGCCCGTCGCGCTGGAGCCGCCGGACGAGGTTCGCGCCCATCCGACCGAGGCCAACCATTCCGAGCTGCATCGGCGTGTCCGTCGCCATCGCCCCTCCCGGGTTCGACCGTCTAGAGTCGTCTCGAGTCTACGAGACCTGACGCGGCCGCCGGCCGCACCGACGACGTGACCGGGACACTCACCGACACCACCGCCTGGCAGGCGCTCGTCCGGCACCACGAGGCGGTGCGTGACGTGCACCTCCGGGAGCTCTTCGCCGACGACCCCGACCGCGTCGAGCGGCTTTCCTTCGAGGCGGCGGGGATCCACGCCGACCTCTCGAAGCACCGGGTCACCGAGGAGACGATCGCGCTCCTCCTGGCGCTCGCCGAGGAGCGGGGCGTCGCGGCGCGGCGTGACGCGATGTTCCGCGGCAAGCACGTCAACCGGTCGGAGAACCGACCCGCTCTCCACGTCGCCCTGCGGATGCCGCGCGAGGCCTCGCTCGTCGTCGACGGCCGCGACGTCGTGCGCGACGTCCACGACGTGCTCGACCGGATGGCCATGTTCTCGAATGCGGTCCGCTCGGGTGAGTGGCGAGGGCAGACGGGGAAGCCGATCCGGGCGGTGGTCAACATCGGCATCGGCGGCTCGGACCTCGGGCCCGCGATGGCGTACGAGGCCCTCAAGGCCTACAGCGACCGCGGGATGGCGTTCCGGTTCGTCTCCAACGTGGACGCGACGCAGCTCGTCGAGGCGCTCCATGACCTCGACCCGCAGGAGACGCTCGTGATCGTCTCGTCGAAGACCTTCACGACGGTCGAGACGATGACGAACGCCCGCAGCGCGCGCCAGTGGCTGCTCGACGGCCTTGGCGGAGACGAGAGCGCGATCGCGCGACACATGGTCGCCGTGTCGACCAACCTCGAGGCCGTCGAGCAGTTCGGGATCGATCCCGTGAACGCGTTCGGCTTCTGGGACTGGGTGGGCGGCCGGTACTCGATGGACTCGGCGATCGGGCTCTCCACGATGCTCGCGATCGGCCCCGAGGCGTTCGCGGACCTGCTCGCCGGCTTCCACGCGGTCGATCGGCATTTCGCCGAGGCGCCGCCGGACACCAACCTCCCGCTCCTGATGGGCCTCCTGCGGGTCTGGTACCGCGACCTCTTCGGTGCTCAGACCCACGCCGTGCTCCCGTACGAGCAGTACCTGTCGCGGTTCCCCGCGTACCTCCAGCAACTGGTGATGGAGTCGAACGGCAAGCACGTCACGCTCGACGGCGAGCCGGTCGACGTCGACACTGCGCCGATCGTCTGGGGTGAGCCGGGGACGAACGGCCAGCACAGCTTCCACCAGCTCCTCCACCAGGGGACGGCACTCGTCCCATGCGATCTGATCGCGTTCGCGACACCGCTGAACCCGCTCGGAGACCACCATCGGCTCTTGCTGGCGAACGTGCTCGCGCAGGCCCAGGCGCTCGCGTTCGGGCGCACCGTCCAGGAGCTCCGAAAAGCCGGCGTCCCCGACGAGCTCGCCCCGCACAAGGAGATGCCGGGCAACCGGCCCTCGACGATCCTCCTCCTCGAGCGACTCTCGCCGTTCGCGCTCGGCTCCCTGGTCGCGCTCTACGAGCACTCGGTGTTCGTCGCGGGCGCGATCTGGGGCATCGACTCGTTCGACCAGTGGGGCGTCGAGCTCGGGAAGGAGCTTGCGGGCAGGTTGGCGCCCGTGCTCGCCGGCGAGCCATCCGAGCGGCCCCTGGACGGCTCGACCGCCGCGCTCGTGGAGCGGATCCGCCGCCTGCACGACGAGGGCTGACGTGCTCGAGCTCCACGAGGCCGACGGCGCTTTCGAGCGCATCGAGTCCTGGCTGCGCGACCAGGGTTTCTTCGCCTCGGGCGGCGAGGCGCTCGTCGCTGATCTGTTCCTCGGCTACGGGTTGTCGGACGTCATCCGCCGCCACACGTCTCCCGCGCCGCCCGAGCCGTGCCCGATCCCGCTCGCGGCCTGTGCCGTCCGACGCGTTCGGCAACCTGATGTCAACGATGACAACAATCGCGAGCATGACATGCGGCCGGACGGCGGCAGCGCCCACGTCGAGGTCGGCGACTGGCGGCGAAGCTGGGCGCCCGAGGACCACGTCGCCGCCGTGGAAGCCGTCCGGGACGCGATCGCCCGTGGCGACGTCTACCAGGTCAACCTCGTCCAGCACCTCAGCGCGCCGTTCGCCGGCACGCCGGGCGCGCTCGCCGCCCGGCTTGCCCCTCTCACACAATTGAGCGACCTCCCGTTCGCCGACACGCGGTGGCGACTCTTCGAGGGCAACGGGTGGGCGATCGTGTCGGCGACGCCGGAGCTGTTTCTCGCGCGACGCGGAGACACAGCCTGGACGATGCCGATCAAGGGCACGCGACCGCTCGGCCGGCGCGGCGAGCTCGTTGCCTCGGCGAAGGACGCGGCCGAGCACGTGATGATCGTCGACCTCGAGCGCAACGACCTCTCGCGGGTCTGCGAGCCCGGCAGCGTGCGCTGGCCGGAGCTGATGACACCTCGTCCGCTCGCGGGCGTCGAGCACCTCGTGTCGAGGGTCGAGGGGCGGCTGCGGCACGGCATCGGCCTCGCCGACCTGCTTCACGCGACGTTTCCCGGCGGCTCGATCACCGGTGCGCCGAAGATCGCGGCCGTCGACCTCATCGCGGAGCTCGAGCCTGTTGGTCGCGGCGCGTCGATGGGGGCGTTGGGACGGGTGCATGGCAACGGCGACCTCGAGCTCGCGCTGGCGATCCGGACCTTCGCCATCGCGGAGCGGACGCTCCATCTCTGGGTCGGCGGCGGGATCGTCTGGGACTCGAGCCCGCTCCAGGAGGTCGAAGAATCCCTCGCGAAGGCGGCGCCGCTTCTCGCCGCGATCGGCGCGCCGCTCGAGGTGGGCCTCGAGGCGAGCAATCAGCGCCGCTCGCTCACGCGCGGGCGGACGTGAGCGTGCGGCCCATCTCGGTCGCGGTCTCGGGACGCGGCCTCGTCGATCCGGGCGCAGGTGTCATCGCGGTCGACGACGAAGGCTTCTCCCGTGGGCGCGCGGCGTTCGAGACGCTGCGCCTCTATGACGGCCGGCCGTTCCGTCTGGACGAGCACCTCGCGCGTCTCGGCGAGTCGGTCGAGCGGCTGGGCTATGCCCCACCCGACGCTGCCGAGCTGAAGGTGCTGGCGGGGCTCGTGCTCGACGACTCGGGGCTCTCGGATGGCGTGCTCCGCCTCTATCACACGCCGGGGCCCGACGGAGCAGCCTCACCGGTCTCGGTCGCGCTCGTCGCACCGCTCCCGGGCACGCTCGAGGAGCTCCGCGCACGCGGGCAGCGCCTCGTGACCCTCGCCTTCCCACGGCGAACGGCGCCGTGGCTGCTCCCGGGGACGAAGTCGGTCAGCTACGCGACGCACGTCGCCGCCGAAGCGGAGGCGAGGCGCAGGGGCGCGGACGACGCGGTGCTCGTCGACGACGACGGCGTCGTGCTCGAAGGGACCGTGACGAACATCTGGTGGCGCGAGGGGGCGACGCTTCTCACGCCGTCGCTCGAGCTCGGGATCCTTGCCGGGGAGACGCGGGCAGCACTGCTCGAGCTGGCTCCGTCCGCCGGGTACTCGACCGAGGAGGGCGTATATCCCGTCACGCGGCTGGCAGGCGCGGACGAGATCTTCACGTCCTCCTCCGTGCGCGAGGTGGTGCCGGTCGTCGTGCTCGACGGCGCACCGATCGATCGCGGCCCCGCGGCAGACGAGCTGCAGGCGTCGCTCCGCCGGCTGGCCGCGGCGACCTGAGCCGCGGGCGCCGTCCATCGGGAGGTCTGCGCAGGGCCGGTAGGCGTGCGCGGACGGCTACCCTGCGCCCATGGAGAAGCTGCGGCTCGGCGGCATGGCCCTCCAGAACGGCGTCCTCGTGCACGGCCCGAACGTGTGGGGCGCCGCGGTTCGGCTCGAGGACGGGACCGTGAAGAGCGCGTCCGGCCGCAAGCCGACCTTCGCCCCCGGGGTAACCGTGCCTTTCGTCCGAGGCCCGCTGCGGCTAGCGGAGGCGTTCGCCGTGCTGCCCGCGCTCAAGCGCGGCCTGCCCGAGGCAAAGCTGCCGTTCGAGCGTCCCGCGGTCGCCGCCGCGCTCGTCGCTGCGTCCGCCGGCGCCAGCGTCGTCCGGCGCTCGTCCCTCCCCACGATCCCCCGCGAGGCCGCGGTCGTGATGGCCTCGCTGGTGCCCGCGCTCGTCGCGCTGCGGGGTGAGGAGCTGACGCGCTACCACGGCGCCGAGCACATCTCGATCGGCACGTACGAGACAGGCGAGCCCGCCGCGAAGGAGCACGAGCGCTGTGGCTCGCATCTCATCGGCCCTCTCACGCTCGCGACCGCGCTCGCGGGAGCCGCCTCCGAGCTCGCACCGGCGCGCCACCGGACGAAGGTGCGCGTCGCGGGCGCGATCGGCGCGATGGGAGCGGCCGTCGAGGTGTTCGGCTGGATGAACCGCCATCCCGAGAACCGCCTCTCGCGCGCGCTCGCGCGCCCGGGCACAGAGCTCCAGCGCCGCATCTCGACGCGCGAGCCCTCGCCCGAGCAGCTCGAGGTCGCCGAGGCCGCGATCCGCGCGTGCCTCGACGCCGAGACGGCGCACGTGGCATGACCGTCGCGCCCTCCCGCGACCGCCGGGAGCGGCTCGACCCGCACGTCTTCGATCTGCCGTTCGAGAAGATGCGCGACGGCTACTACAGCGACGCGTACTTCAACCACACTCGCGCCGCCCTGCTCCACGACGGACGTCGCCCCCGCGTCGTGATGCAGCTGTTCCAGCGCCACCACGCGATGCTCGGCGGCATGGACGAGTCGATCGCGATCCTCGAGCTCTGCTCGCACGACTGGCCTGGCCTCACCGTGCACGCGCTGCGCGACGGCGACCGGGTGGAGCCGTGGGACACCGTGATGACGATCGAGGGCGACTACACGTCCTTCGGTCACCTCGAGACCGTCGTGCTCGGAACGCTCGCGCGGCGGACGTTGATCGCGACGAACACCGCCAGCGTGCTCGAGGCGGCGAATGGCAAGCCGATCATCTTCATGCCCGCGCGGCACGACCATCACCGCGTCCAGACGGGCGACGGCTACGCCGCGCACGTCGCCGGCGCGGTGCTCGGTGCGGAGGTCGGCGTGACGTCGGATGCACAGGCGTCGTGGTGGGGCGGCCGCGGAGTGGGCACCGTCCCGCACTCCCTGATCGCCGCCTACGGTGGGAACACCGTGCTCGCGGCGACGAAGTTCGCGGAGTGGGCGCCGGAGGACTTCCACATCACCGTTCTCGTCGACTTCGAGAACGACTCGGTCGGCACTGCGCTCGAGGTCGCGCGCGCGCTCGGCCCGAGACTCTGGGGCGTCCGGCTCGACACGTCCAGCCAGCTCGTCGACCGGTCGCTCTGGGGCGAGCTCGGCGACTTCGACCCACGCGGTGTGAACGAGCGCCTTGTCCGCAAGGTGCGGACGGCGCTGGACGAAGACGGGTTCGAGCGTGTCAGGATCGTCGCCTCTGGCGGCTTCACGGTCGCGAAGATCGAGCAGTTCGAGCGGAACGGCGTCCCCGTCGACGCCTACGGCGTCGGGTCGTCGTTGATCCGCGGCGAGAACGACTTCACGGCCGACATCGTCCTGACCGACGGGCGTCCCACCGGGAAGGTGGGCCGCAGCTTCCGGCCGAACGAGCGTCTCGAGCTCGTGTCGTGATTCGCCGGGCGGCACCCGGGCCGGGCCCGTCACCGAGCCGGCACGCTCTCGACACAGAGACGTGACGAATCTGTCGATACCGTGTCTTCAGGGCACCGGGGGTGCCCCTGGGGGTGGTTACGCGCACGGTGTCGTCGTCGGCCGCCCCTCGGCCGCGGAGGTACGGTGAGCGGTCTGCTTCTCTGGGACGTCGACACGCAGGTCGACTTCGTCGACGCCGCAGGCAGGCTCCCGGTGCCGGACGCGGAGGCTGCAGTGCCTGCGATGGCGCAGCTCGTCCGGTGGGCCGAGGAGCGAGGCATCACGCACCTCGCAACGGCGGACGACCACGAGCTGACCGACCCCGAGCTGTCGGACGAGCCTGACTACGAGACGACGTTTCCGCCGCACTGCCTCCGCGGCACGCCCGGGAGCGCGAGGATCCCCGAGACGGCGCAGCGCGACCCTTTGCCGCTGTCGCTCACGCCGTACCCACCGGCGCTCATCCCCGAGCTCGTCCGCGACCATCGTGAGCTTCTGATCCTCAAGAAGACCTACAACGCCTTCTCGAACCCGAACCTCGAGCCGCTGCTCGCCGCGCTCGACCCGGACGAGGTGCTGGTCTTCGGGCTCGCGACGGATGTCTGCAACCACGCGGCGATCATGGGGCTCCTCGCGCGCGGACAACGGGTCGCATTCATCGAGGACGCGTCGCGAGGTCTCGACGACGGCCGGGTCGCCGCGGCGCTCGAGCAGTGGCGCGCCGGAGGCGTCCGCTTCACGACGAGCGACGAGGTCGTCGGCCGCTAGACGCGCGTGGCGCCGCGCTCCTCGACGTGACGCGCGAGCGCGGCGAGCCGGGTGTCCCATTCGGCACCAACCCGCTCGAGCCAGGCGGCGGCCTCGTCGAGCGGCCCGGTGTCGAGCGCGTAGCGCGTCTCGCGGCCGGTGCGCTCGCTGCGCACGAGCCCGGCTGCGTGCAGCCTCGAGAGGTGCTTCGCGACGGCCTGGCGGGTCACGGGGAGCTGTGCCGCGAGCTCGGACTGGCTGGCGCTCTCGCGCCCCGCCAGCATCTCGAGCACGAAGCGGCGCGTCGGATCTGCCAGCGCGCCGAAGACGCTGTCTACGTGAGCGCCCACGATGCGAGCGCGCTCAGCTCGAGCGCCGTGCCCCACTGCGGGCTCGACTCGCGGACGAGCACCCGCGTGCCCTCCTCGTCGTCGGTCAGGCGAAGGTCGACGACCCCGTCGTCCTCGAAGCGCAGGACGAGTCGCTCCTCGTCCTCCACCGTGACGACCTCCGCGCGTCGCGTGTCGCCGTCCCCCCAGCGGAAGACCGCGGCGCCGCCTTCTCGCAAGTCGAGCTCGACCTCGGTCGCGAACCATTCCTCGAGCCTGCTCGGCTCGGTCAGCGCCTCCCACGCGTCCTCCCGCGTCGTCGGCAGCACGATCTCCCTGCGAACGTCCATTGGCAACCTCCGAGTTGCATGTATAGTGCAACCGTCTGGTTGCAGATTAGCGAAGGAGGGCCGTCGTGGTGATCCCCACCGTCGTCGAGGGCGACGGCCGCGCGGAGCGGGCGTTCGACATCTACTCGCGGCTGTTGCGCGAGCGCATCGTCTTCCTCGGGCGGCCAGTCGAGCAGGAGCTGGCGAACGTCATCGTCGCGCAGCTGCTCTTTCTCGAGGCCGAGGGGCCCGACAAGGACATCGACCTCTATGTCAACTCGCCGGGCGGCGACGCGTATGCGGGCATGGCGATCTACGACGCGATGCAGCACGTCAAGTGCGAGGTCAGGACGATCTGCTTCGGAATCGGGATGTCGGCGGCAGCCGTGATCGTCGCCGGCGGCGCGCCGGGGAAGCGCCTCGCTCTGCCGCACGCGAAGCTGATGATCCACCAAGGCTCCGCCGGCGCGCGCGGCGCCCCGTCGGACGTCGTGATCGCGGCGCGCGAGATCGAGGCGTCGACCCGTCAGATGGCCGAGGTGCTGTCGCGGCACACCGGACGCTCCTTCGAGCAGGTGATGGAGGACATCGACCGCGACCGGTTCATGACGCCTGCGGAGGCGGTCGAATACGGCCTCGTCGACCGCATTCTCGAGCCGCGCGCACACGTCGCCGAAGTAGCATCGGCCCGGTGACCGTCCGCGGCATCCATCACCTCGGGATCGCCGTGGCCGATCTCGACGAGGCGCTCGCGACCTACAGCGCGCTCTTCGGCGCGACGGTCGAGCACCGCTCGACCGTGCCCGATCAGGGAGTCGACGCGATGTCGCTCCTGGTCGGCGCGGACCGGATCGAGCTCGTCTCCCCAACGGACGCCGACACGCCGGTCGGCCGGTTCCTCGCGAGCCACGGGCCGGGAATGCACCATGTCGCGTACGAGGTCGCCGACGTGGGCGCCGCTCTTGCAGAGCTTTCCGAGGCCGGGGCAGAGCTGATCGACGAGGTTCCGCGCGCGGGGCTCTTCGGCCTCGAGGTCGCGTTCGTCCATCCTGACGCCGTCCACGGCGTCCTCACGGAGGTGGTGTGCCCTGCCTGACGAGTCCATCCGCATCGAGCTCGCCTTCGAGGGCGGGCAGATCATCGGCGCGATGGTCCAGCCCGACTCGGCGGACGCCGTCGAGCGGGCGGTGAGCGCCGCCTCCGGCGGCACGGTCCAGCTCGACACCGAGGACGGCCGGCTCACGGTCGTCGTCCCGCGTGTCGTCTACCTGAAGCGGTATCCGCCCGGCTCGCAGGTCGGCTTCGGCGCCTGACGACGACGAGTAGCCTGAGCGCGCGATGGCGCTCGAGGTCGGGATCGTCGGGCTTCCGAACAGCGGCAAGACGACGTTGTTCAACGCTCTCACGCGCGCAGGCGCGGAGATCACGGCATACGCGTCGGTCAGCGAGAAGCCGAACGTCGGGATGGCGACGATCGCAGACGAGCGGCTCGGCCGGCTCGCCGAGCTGGTGGACGCGCGCAAGGTGACGCCGGCCGCGATCCGCGTCGTCGACGTGCCCGGCACCGGCCCCCAGCTCCTCGGCAACCTCAGGCAGGTCGACGCGATCCTTGCGGTGCTCGACGGCTTCTCGGACGACGCCACGCCCGCCGACGACCTCGAGACGCTCAAGCTCGAGCTCATCGTGGCGGATCGCGATCACGTGGAACGCCGACACGAGCGCGTGGCGAAGGAGGCGAAGTCCGGTGACCCCGCCTCGCGCGCGGAGCTCGACGTGCTCGCCGACCTCCTCGCTCATCTGGACGGCGGTCTGACGCTCGCGACCTGGCCGGGCGAGCTCCCCGAGGCACTCGACCCGCTGACGACGAAGCCGCTGCTCGCGGTCGAGAACGGGTCGGGCGGGATCGACTGCAAGCTCGAGGCGGAGCTCGCGGAGCTGTCGGAGGAGGAGGCTGCGGAGTTTCGCGACGGGCCCTCGGCGCTCGATGAGGTCGTCCGCGAGCTCGAGCAGGCGCTTGGACTGATCACGTTCTTCACCGCCGGCGAGAAGGAGACGCGTGCGTGGACGCTCCGTCGCGGCCAGACCGCGCTCGAGGCGGCGGCGACGATCCACTCGGACATCGCGCGGGGGTTCATTCGCTGTGAGGTGATCTCGACGGAGGACCTGCTCGCCGCCGGCTCGCACGCCGAGGCGGCGCGCAGGGGAACGCAGCGGCTCGAGGGCAAGACCTACGTCGTCGCGGACGGCGACGTGCTCAACATCCGCTTCAACGTCTGATCATCTAACCGACCGCGACGAGCGCGGCACCGGCGAGAGCGAGCGCGCCTCCGACCCGCCGCGTGCGGTCGAGCCGCTCGGAGAGGAACACACGCGCGAGCAGGATCGTCGTCAACGGGTAGAGCGCGCTCAGGACGGCGACGATGCCGGCCGACCCGTGGGTGGTCGCGAATGCGACCAGGACGTTCGCCGTCGTGTCGAAGAGCCCGACGGCGACGATCGCCGGCAGCAGCCGGGCCGGCGGCCGGAGGGGAACCGAGACGGCGAGGACCGCGCAGAGCGCGACGAGGGTGGACGACGTGCGCGCGACGACGACCGCCCAGGTCGCGCCGCCGTCCGAGGCGGCGTCGAGGCCGACGATGAACAGGCCGAAGCCGAGCGCGGCGACGAGCGCGAGCGACACCCCGGCGGCCAGGCCGGTGCGCCCCACGCGGATGCCCGGCTCGCGCGCGAGCAGCACGACACCCGCGAGGGCGACGACGATGCCGCCCCATTGGAGCGCCGCGGGCGCGTCCCCGCGGACCAGGTCGACGCCGAGCGGGACGACCGGGCTGACGGCCGAGATCGGCGCGACGATTCCCATCGCTCCGATCGCCATGCCGCGGTAGAGCGCCGCGAGGCCCGCTGCTCCCGCCACCCCCGCACCTGCGGCCGGAAGGATGTCCTCGAGCCCCGGAGGCGAGTCGCCGCTGGCGATGGCCCATGCTGCGACTCCGACGAGGCCGACGGCCTGCGAGACCACGAGGACGGTAAGCACGTGCGCCCGGCGGGAGGCGAGGCCGCCGAAGAAGTCGCCGGTACCCCAGGAGGCCGCTCCGAGGAGCGCAAGCACGGCCGCCTCCATCTAGATGATCGAGCTCAGTCCGCGCCGACGGGTCGGGTCGCGGCCTGCGCGTCGAGCTGGTTCGCGTGGTAGAGCACCGCGGCCTCGGCCGTGCGGGCCGCAGGACGCTCGTGATGTGCCGCGATCGCGTGGAGCAGCTCCGCGCGGATCTCGGTGTCCAGCGCTCGGGCGTGCTCGTCGACGAGCCGCACACCGAGCTGGACGTGACCGAGCAGGGCACCTTCCCGCGTGGGGCGGAACGCCGGGCCGCGCCCGAGCTCGCGCACCCGTCCGACGTCGTGCAGGAGGGCCGCGGCGAGCAGGAGGTCGGCTCGCAGTCGCGGATGGAGCTGCGCCGTCTCGCGGCAGAGCGTCGCGACGCCGACGGTGTGCTCGAGCAGCCCGCCGGCGTAGCCGTGGTGGCCGTCCGCACCGGCGGCGGGCAGGGCGCGCATCCCGTCACGCACCTCGGAAGCGCCGAGGATCGTGCCGACCGTCGCGGTGAGGCCAGGATGGGACAGCTCGCCGGCGAGGAACTCGAGGAAGCCTTCGAGCTCGTCCGCGTCGCGACGGAGCGCTGGCGCGAGCGCGGCGGCATCGTCCTCGGTCGCCTCCAGCGCGCGCACCTGCAACTGGAGACGGCCGTCGAAACGCTCGACGCGGCCGAGCACGCGCACGGCATCGCCCTCGGCGAAACGGCGGTCGAGCAGCTCGACGTCCTCCCAGACGCGCCCTTCGATCCGTCCGCTGGGGTCGACGAGCTCGAGCGCGAGGTACGGCTTGCCCTTGCGCGTCGTCAGCCGCCGCTTCCGCGCGACCGCGAACACCCCGTCGACCGTGCGGTCTTCGGAGAGCTCTGCGATGGTCGTCATCAGACGGCTGATCGGTGATCGGCGTGACGTCCGTGGGCGTCCCAGACCAAGCCGGGCACGCCCGCCGGACGCGGCTCGTAGCGGTCACCACGGGCCGTGGCCGGACGGGGCGATCCGGCGCCGTGTCTGGGGCGGCATCCGGTTCGCGCTGATCGCCGGCCAGTCATCTGGGTGAGTGTAGGCTCGACGCGTGGCCGACGTCCGTCCGTTCCGCGCGGCCAGGTACGTCAGCCCGAGCACCAACCTCACCGCCCCCCCGTACGACGTGCTGGACGAGACGCAGCGCGCAGAGCTCCGCGCGCGCGACCCGCACAACGTCGTGCATCTCACCTGCGACCCCGACGAGGCGGAGGGCGGACGACGCTTCCGCGAATGGCTGGCCGACGGCGTGCTCGTCCGCGACGAGACGCCCGCGGTCTGGGTGCTCGAGCAGGACGTTCCCGAAAGCGCCGGGGGTGTCGCGACGCGGACGGGGATCGTCGCGTCGCTTCGCGCCGAGCCGTATGCCGCCCGCGTCGTGCTACCGCACGAGCAGACACACGCGGGCACCCGCCGCCGCCGCCTGCGGCTCCTGCGCGCGGCGCAGGCCCAGCTCGAGCCGCTGTTCTTCCTGTACGACGGAGTCGCTCCGCTGGCGGTGCCCGAACGCGCGGCAGACATCGACGTCGGCGACTCGCGCCTCTGGCGGATCGACGGGGACGAGGGGGTCAGCGACGCGTTCGCCGATCTCCAGCTTCTGATCGCCGACGGCCACCATCGCTACGAGACGGCCGTCGCGTACGCGGAGGAGGGCGGCGGGGATCGCCTCCTCGCGGTGCTGGTCTCCACCGGCGACCCGGGTCTGAGGATCCTGCCGACCCATCGCGTCTTCTCCGGGCGGCGGGAGATCGCGCTCGACGGTGAGGCGTTCGACTCGCCCGAAGCCGCCCTCGAGGCGCTCGCGGCCGAGTCCTTCGACCACTCGGCGGCGGTGCTCGTGCGGCCCGACGCCACGCAGCTCGTCCGGGGTGGGGCCGGCGAGCTCGATCCCGAGCTCGTCGAGCGCGTCGGCCGGGAGGGGATCGCGTACACCGCGGACGCGGACGCCGCGGTCGCCCGGGTCCGGGTGGGTGAGGCGGACTGCGCGTTCCTCCTCCGCGCGACCCGGATCGAGGACGTCTTCGACCACTCCCGCCGGGGTCTCACGATGCCCCCGAAGAGCACGTATTTCTTCCCGAAGCTGGTCTCGGGCCTGCTGTTCCATCCGCTCGAGCCGTGACGGACTGGCTCGCGTTCTCACGCGCGTGCGTCGGCGAGCTCGAGCAGATCCTCGTCGACCTGCCGACGCGGGTCGAGCGCGAGCCCGTGCTCAGAGCCGGCGAGGGAGGAGACGACACGACGGCGATCGACGCGGCGGCGGAGGACGTCGTGGTGCGGCGGCTCGAGGAGCTCGGCTGCGACCTCACCCTCGTCTCCGAGGAGCTCGGGATTCGCACGTTCGGCGCGGGCGGCGACCTCAGGGTCGTCGTCGACCCGATCGACGGCTCCGTCAACGCGAAGCGTGGCATCCCGTACTTCTCGCTCTCTGTCGCCGTCGCGACCGGCCCGAGGATGGACGACGTGAGCTTCGGCTTCGTGCACGACTTCGGAGCGGGCGAGGAGTGGGTCGCGGAACGCGGTCGCGGGGCGCGCCTCGGCGGCGAGCCGCTCGACACGCCCGGGCCGAAGGAGACCGTCGAGATCCTCGCGCTCGAGGGGACGACGACGGAGGCGATCGCGGACGTCGTGGACGGCCTCCGCGGCGTCGCGCACAGGGTCCGCGTGATGGGCTCGCTCGCGCTCTCGCTTTGCCATCTCGCGGCCGGACGGGTCGACGCCGTCTGCTGTCTGAAGCCGGCTCGCTCGATCGACATCGCCGCGGCCCAGCTCCTCGTCCGCGAGCGGGGCCTCGCGATCGAGCTCTTCGAGGATCCGCCGTTCGGCGACGCGCCGCTCGACCTCGGGCAGCGGTCGCGGATCGTCGCTGCCGGCGCAGCCGAACAGTGCCGTGCGATCGCCTCGGCGCTGCGCGCATCGGCGCCCGCACGCTGAGCCGGCCGGGCGCTACAGGCAATGGCTACGCTGGGCTCGATGGTGCCCGACCGCGATGAGATCCTCGTAGCGCTCGAGCGCGTGATCGATCCCGAGCTCAAGCGCCCCGTCACCGACCTCGACATGGTGCGCGACGTCGTCGTCGCCGAGGACGGAGCGGTCGCCGTGACGATCGCGTTGACCGTCGCCGGCTGCCCGTTGCGATCGAGCTTCCAGGACCAGGTCGCGCGTCACGTCGGTGCGGTTCCAGGCGTGAGCGGCGTGACGCTCCACTTCGACGTGATGAGCCCCGAGGAGAAGGAGGCGCTCGCGACGCGGCTCCGCGGCGGCCGCCCGGCGAAGGAGATCCGCCTCGACCCGATGACCCGCGTCATCGCGGTCGTCTCCGGGAAGGGCGGTGTCGGCAAGTCGACGCTCGCGGCCAACCTCGCCGTGGCGCTCGTCGAGCGCGGCGAGCGCGTCGGAATCCTCGACGCCGACGTCTACGGCTACTCGATTCCGCACGTGCTCGGCGTCTCGCAGCGCCCGGTCGTGGTCGACTCGATGATCGTCCCGCCCGTCCGGGGCGACCTGCACGTGATGTCGATCGGGCTGTTCGCCGAGGACAACGCGCCGATCATGTGGCGCGGGCCGATGCTCCACAAGGCGCTCGAGCAGTTCCTCTCCGACGTGCACTGGGGGGAGCTCGACACACTCGTCGTGGACATGCCGCCCGGCACGGGCGACGTCGCGATCTCGATCGGCCAGCTCCTCCCTCGCGCCGAGGCACTGGTCGTCACGACGCCGCAGCCGGCGGCGCAGCAGGTCGCGGTGCGGGCCGCGGTGATGGCGCAGAAGACGGGGATGCGCATCGTGGGCGTCGTCGAGAACATGTCGTGGCTCGTCGGCACCGGGCAGGAGCTGTTCGGGGCAGGCGGCGGCGAGGCGCTCGCGGCCGAGATCGACGCGCCGCTCGTGGCGCAGATCCCGCTCGATCCGGCTCTGCGCGAGGCAGCGGACGAGGGGCGCACCGTCCTCGAGGCGTCGCCGGACGCCGAGGTGAGCGGTGCGATCCGCGACCTCGCCGAGAAGGTTCAGGCCCGCAGGGCCGGCGGGATCCGCAAGGCCCTCACCGTTCTCTAGACCGCCGCGGAAACGGTAAACCGTCGAGGCCGAAGGGCGATTCAGTCGCCTGGGAGGCCAACGAAGCGCTGTACACCAGCGCGCCCAAGAAGTGGGCTCGCGGGGGAAACAGGGTTTCCCCCGCGTTCCCTGACGGCGAGCCCAGCGGCGGTGGGCCGGTGCCGTCGCTGCACGTCCGCGCCGGGGGGAGGCGCGGCCATCCAGTCGCATCCTCACACGCTGATGTGAGGATGCTGTAAGCCTACCCCCTCTCGTTACGCTCGTGTCGTGACGTCGGCACGCGCGATCGCCCGGCTGTGCGAGGCGGGGCTCGCGGAGCGCGACGCGGCGGTGGTCGTCGACCACTTGGCCGCGGCCGATCGCGCCGGACGGACGAGTCACGGCCTGGCGCGGATCGCGTGGCTCGAAGAGCTGCTCGCGGAGAGGGTCGACCCTTCCGGGCGGCCACGCCGGATCGAGCGCTCGGACGGGCTCGAGCGCTGGCACGGCGGCGGTGCGCTCGGGTACCTCACGCTTGCGGCGATCTGCGATGGGATCCTCGACGACCCTCCTTCGGGCGCTCGCGTGGTGGTCGCCGAGGCGTGCTTCCCCACGGGCGTCCTCGGCGTCTGGGGACGGCGGCTCGCCGACGCGGGTCTCGTCGCGGTGGTCACCGCCACCTCACCGCGGCGGCTGCCTCATCCCGAGGGCGGCCCGGCGCTGACGGGAACGAACCCGATCGCGATCGCGATCCCGTCCTCGGACGGACGCCCGGTGGTCGCCGATGTCTCGATGGGCGCGGTCACGCACGGCGACGTGCTGACGGGCGCGGCACGACCCGACGAGCTCGTCCCGTTCGGCGGACCGCAGGCACACAAGGCGTTCGCGCTCGCCGCTGGGGTCGAGCTGCTGGTCTCTGCGCTGGCCGGTCCGGAGCACGGAGCGCTCGTCGTCGTCGCCAGGCCAGTTCACGATCCGGTCCCCGGCTTTCGTGGGCTCGCCGCCGGCCTGCGCCTTCCGGGCGACGAGCGACGCGCATGAGGTGTCGCCGGTTACGGTCGCGGGAAGGACGGGTCGTCGCGGATCGAGGCGAGATCGTCGTCCGTCTGCGCCATCTCGAGGAAGCGGTCCTCCATCGTCACCGCCTGTTGGATCCGCGCGAGCGCTTCGTCCCGCCTGCCCGCCCGCGCGAACGCGCACGCGAGGTTGTAGACGGTCACTCCGTTGTCGGGCGTGTCCGCGAGATGTTCCTCGAGGAGCACGATCGCCTTGTCCCACTCCTCGGTCTGCCAGAAAGCGAGCGCCTCGGCCGTCCGCTCCCAGGGTGACGGGGTGAACGCAGCGCCCGGCTTCGCGCCGACCGCGAGGATCGTCGTCCCGCGCTCGCCGACCGCGCCGCGCTTCACCGCCGGGTCGGCGACGTGGACGATCGTGCCGGCAGGGGCGTCGAAGACCTTCCCTTCGAGCGTGAACGTCGCATGGCCCGAGACGACCACGTACACCTCCTCGTGCTGCCCTCCCTCCACCTCGTCGTGCTCGCCGATCACCTGTTGAGCGTCCTCGGTCGCCGTCCACGCGTTCATCCCGAACGACTGGATGTCGAGCGTCCGTCGGACTGGATGCCAGTGCGCTCCCATCTGGCCCAGCGCGATCTCGTCGAGCGTGACAACGGCATAGCGGTCGCTCATGCGGACTCCCTCAGCCGGTCGAGCACGACAGGATCGATCGAATCATCGCCGGCTTCGCGCACCCGCTCCTCGAGGTTCTCGACGCCGGCCCACGAGGCGAGGTCGGGATGGCCCACTCGGCGGAGGAGGTCGTCCAGCTCTGCCCGCAGCTCGTCGTCGACCGGGAGCCACTGGTCGCGCGGCGTCGACCCGAACAGCGCGTCGTGCATGCGGTAGATGCGGCGCAGCTCGACGAGAGGATCCGGATGGTCATCGACCCGGAGATCGACGAGCACGTCGGAGAGGCTCGCGTATCCACCGTCGCGCTCGACGACGAGGAGCGCCGCGGACTGTCGCCCGCGGCTGTCACCGCCCGCGGCCTCGGCAGCGTCGAGGCAGTCGAGCAGGCGCTCTGCGAGGGGCGTCCCGGCGGATGCCTCAAAGGTGTCCACAAGCGCGTCGACCGTCTCGCCCGACACGAGGATGTTCCCCTGCGCCGCGTAGCCGGTACCGGCGCGGCCGCCGGCCCAGGCGTTGCACTCCGCACCGGTGTAGGTGGCCGATCGACCGTCACCGTCGACGATTCCTAGCTGGCGGTGGGCGCGGCCGTCGTCCGCCGAGGTGAGCCGCTCGACGGTCTCCTCGGCGCTCATGCCGTCGCGGAGCAGCGCGAGCCCCTGCGGCCCGTAACGCGGGTTCGCGTACGCCTGCGTCGCGATCGCGCCGACGTACGACTCGGCCCACGGCACGACCGAGCCGACCGCGAGGAACTTCGACTGCGTCGCGACGCCCCACTGCCCTGCCGCGAGGTCGCACGCGCAGATCGAGTACGTCGCGACACGCGGCGACACCGCAAGTCGCAAGTCGCAACCTGCGGTGTCAGCCATAGGTCAGCTCCGGCAGGTCGAGGTCGAGCAGGGCTGGGTCGGTGACGAGCACGCAGGCGACCTCGGGGCGGGCGAGCGCGTGGGTGACGCCGGCCGCATCGCGTGCGCGGGCGACCACCGGTCGGCCCGCTGCGTGCGCCGCACGCAGCGCCTCGTCGTCGTCGACAGCGTCGACCACGAGCGCGCCGTCGAGATCGATCGTCCCCTCAAGGGCGATGGCCGCGACCTTCCGGCCCGTTGCGCCGAACCAGCGCTCCCTCACGGTGAGGAGGCTACTGGAGCGGAGCGCCTCGAGGGAACCGACGAGAACCGCGGGGACGTGGCTTTACGAGATCCGGGACGGCTTCTCCAAGACGCGCGCGTACTCGCCGGTGTCGCGCCCAGCGGCTGATCGCTACAGGGTCAGGCTCTCGCCCGGCGCGATGTCGAGCAGCTCTACGCCCGAGGGCAGGAGCGGCCGCAGCGCGTCGGGCGTGCCGCTCAGAAGCGGCATCGTGCCGTAGTGGCACGGCACGACACGCGGTGCGCCGAGCAGCTCGGCGGCGAGCGCCGCCTCTTCGGGGCCCATCGTGTAGTGGTCGCCGATCGGCAGGACCGCGACGTCCGGGGCGTAAAGGCGGCGGATCAGCGCCATGTCCCCGAACACGTTCGTGTCGCCCGCGAAGTAGATGGTCGGGCCGTCGTCCTGGCGCAGCACGATGCCCGCCGGCTCGCCCGTGTAGACGATCTTCCCGTCGTCCCAGTTGCTCGACGAGTGGTTCGCGTCCGTCATCGTCAGCCGGACGCCGGCGAACGACACGGTGCCTCCCTTGTTCGGGCTCTGCGAGTCGTCCTCCGGGAGCCCGTGGCTCGCGCTCAGCCAGTCGCGTAGCTCCACGGCGGCGACGACGGGGCACTCGAAACGCCTGGCGATCCCCACGGCGTCGCCCAGGTGGTCGCCGTGGCCGTGCGTGAGGACGACGAGGTCACACCGCTCGGGGGATTGCTCGCTCTCCGGGCACCTGGGGTTGCCGGTGAGGAAGGGATCGACATAGACACGAGTCCCGGCCTCGGTGTCGAGGCGGAAGGCTGCGTGACCGAGCCAGGTGAGTGTGGTAGCCATGGGTCGAGCCTACACCCGGTGCCGCGCCCTGCCGGGACGGTACTGCATGGACGTTCGAGCCCCTGTAGAGGCGACGCGCGGCAACCTCTGAAGGGGGATGGCGCGCCCCCGAGAGAGCGCCGATCCTTCGACCACGTCGCGAGCGTTCGTGACGTGCTTCCAGAGGGGGAAAGCCAAATGAAGAGCTTCAAGGGCGCCGTGGTCGCCGTCGCGGCGATCGCGCTCGCGGCCGCGGCGCAGGCGGGCGCCGGCGGTCCTGGCACCGTCTCGGCCGCCTACACAGTGGACGGGCTCAGCGTGCCGGGCGTGACCACCGGTCTCGTGCTCCGGCAGGGCCAGGTCGTGACGGTGACGGCGACCGGGGCCGTCTGCCCGTTCGGCGAAGCGTACTGTCCCGGGCCCGATGGAAACTCGGCCCAGGATACGACGAGCACGTCGTTCGGCGGCTTCCCGCTTCCCGGTGCGCCGGCCTGGGGGCTCGTCGGTCGCGTCGGCAGCGGCCAGTGGGTTCAAATCGGGTCGGGCCCGACGACGCTGAGCGGCACGGGCGCGCTCGAGTTCGCGGTCAACGACGACCTGCTGTCCGACAACGTCGGGAGCTTCACGGTCACCGTGAGCTACGCGTGCTGGCCCGGCTGGGGCTACGGCGACAGGAACCACACCCACTGCGGGCCGCCGGGTCTTGCTGCGAAGCCGCCGGCCGTGCCGCAGGACGACACCTGCCGGCCCGGGTGGGGCAACGGCGACGCGAATCACGCGCACTGCGGGCCCCCTGGGCTCGCGAAGAAGGACGACACCGCGCCGACCGGCAGCGGCGACTCCGCTGGGGGCGCGCAAGCGGACCAGCCGCAGGGCAACGGCAGGAGCGGGAAAGGAAAGGGCTAGAGGGGCAGCGAGGCGGCGGCGTCGCGGGCGAGATCGACGAGCGGTTGGACGAAGAAGAACGAGCCGATCGTGACGACGATCCCCGCGGCGACCGCCGTGCCGAGCAGGAGATCGCGCGGCGGCGAGCCGCCCGCTGCGACGATTGGGCCGGGAGCGATCTCGCCCGGACGCATGTACAGCGCGCGGACGATGTTGAGGTAGTAGGCGAGCGACAGCGCCGTGGCGAGCACGCCGATCACGACGAGCCACCACCAGCCCGCCTCGTAGATCGCCGAGAAGACGAAGAGCTTGCCGAGGAATCCGCCGGTCAGCGGGAAGCCGGCGAGGCTGAGCATGAACACCCACATCCCGACGCCGAGGAACGGGCGCTCCCAGCCGAGCCCCTCGAGTGAGGCGACCGATACCGGCCGGCCGAGCTCGCGCTCGCGCGCGGCGACGACCACGAACGCGCCGGCGGTCGCCGCAACGTAGGGGATCAGATAGAAGAGGAGCGAGGTGGCGCCGTCCTCGGAGTTGGCGGCCACGGCGATCAGCAGGAACCCGGCGTGCGAGACGGAGGAGTAGGCAAGCATCCGTTTCACGTCCTTCTGTGCGATCGCGGCGAGGTTGCCGATCGCGAGCGAGCAGACCGCGATCACCGCGACCGCGACCGACCAGATCTCCGCCTGCTCGGGAAACGCCGTGACGAGGATCCGGTACGTGACGACGAGCGCCGAGAGCTTCGTCGCGGTCGCCATGAACGCGGTCACCGAGGTCGGGGCGCCCTGGTAGACGTCCGGCGTCCACATGTGGAACGGCGCCGCGGAGACCTTGAACGCAAGGCCCGCGAGGATCATCGCCATCCCGGTGACGAACATCGGGTTGTCCGCGCCGGTCGCCTCCCGGATCGCGTCGAACCCGAGCTCGCCCGTCGCACCGTAGACGAGCGCGCAACCGAACAGCAGGATGCCCGAGCTAAAGCTCCCGATGATCAGGTACTTGAGGCCCGCCTCGAGGGATTCGCGCCGGTGCGTGTCGAGCGAGCAGAGGATGTAGAGCGAGATCGAGAGCCATTCGAGCGCGAGGAACATCGTCATCAGGCTCGAGCTCGAGACGAAGAAGACCATGCCGGCGGCCGACGCGGCGAGAAGGGCGTAGTACTCGCCCACGTGGTCGCGGCGGCGGTCGCCCCACGAGGCGAGCACTATCGCGAGCCCGACCAGCGCGAGCAGGAGCGCGGCGAACGCGCCGAGCCGGTCGCGCGTCATCGACTCGGAGAGGAGAGGCGTGGGATCGGCGGAGCGATCGAAGAGGAATGCCGCGAACACCGCCGAGACGACGAATCCGGTTCCCGTGACCGCGACCGAGAAGGCGCGCACCGCCGCGCGCGGAACGAGCACCGCGCCGAGCAGCGCGATACCGGACGCGCCGAGCAGCGAGAGCGTCGGCGCGAGCGCGAACCAGTCGACGTGCGGCGTCTGGCTCATCGCGACGGGGTCTCCTGCGAGCTGATGAACGAGGCCGGCTGGTCGAGCGGGAACGACCGCTCGCTGATCAACGCGGGATACGCCGAGAGCACGGCGAGGATCGCGACCAGCGGGATCACGAGCACGAGCTCGCCGCTGACGAGATCGCCGGTGTCCGTGCCGGCGCTGCCCCGCCGGTCATGCAGGATCGCGGAGATCAGGCGGAGCGCGTACATCGCGGCGAGGACCATCCCTGCCGCGCCGACCGCCGCGTAGCCCCAGCCGCGGTCGAACACACCGGCGAGAATCGCGAACTCGCCCGCGAAGTTCGTCGAGCCGGGGACGGCCAGCGTGAACATCCCGAGGATCAGCACGATGCTCGCGAGCGCCGGGCGACCCTTTGCGAGACCGCCGAGCCGCGCGAACTCACCGGTCCCCGCGCGCGTCTCGATGATCCCTGCCAGCAGGAAGAAGCCGGCCGAGACGAGCCCGTGGTTGACCGAGTGCAGGATCGCGCCGTCGAGGCCGAGGTCGTTGACCGCGAAGATGCCGAACATGATCAGCCCCATCTGCGCCATCGACGAGTAGGCGACGACACCGCGGATGTCGGGCTGGCGGAAAGCGACGAGGGAGCCGTACACGAGCGTCGCAGCGGAGAGCACGAGCACGAGCCCGCGAAAGTCGTCGACCGGCCCGGGGAAGTGCGGCAGCACGATCCACACGAGCCCGAAGACCGCTGCTTTTGGGACGACGCCCGAGAGGATTGCCGACAGCTCGGGCGGCGCCTCCGTGTACGTGATCCGGAGCCAGCCGTGGAACGGCAGGATCGGCGACTTGACGAAGAACGCCGCGAGGAAGCCGAGGAAGATCCAGTCGTTCGAGCTCGTGCCGATCTCCGACAGCTCGAACGTCCCCTGCGTGATCCCGAATGCGACCACCGACGCGAGCATCAGCATCGAGCCGAACATCGTGTAGAGCACGAACGTGACCGTCGCCTTCACCCGTCGCGGTCCGCCCCACACCCCGATCAGCACGTAGATCGGGATCAGCATCGCCTCGAAGAAGACGTAGAAGAGCAGCAGATCCTGGGAGGAGAACAGGCCGACGAGCGAGCCGATCAGGAAGAGCATCAGGCCGTAGTACGCCCGCGGCCGCTCGCGGCCGGCCCACAGCGCATACCCGATCGCCGCCGCGCCGACGACGATCGTCAGGCCAACAAGCCAGTACTGGAACCCGTACAGGCCGACCGAGTACGAGATCCCGAGGTCCGAGAACCATTCGCGGCTCGCCGAGTACTGCTGCGTCTGGCTCGAGAAGTCGAAGTTGCGGGCGCCGCCCGCCCACAGCCCGACCTCGGCGAGCACGGCGAGCAGGGCGAGACCCGAGGTGGACTCCTTCGAGAGCGGCAGGATCCACACGACCACGGCGGCGACGAGGGGGACCGCGATGAGGAGCGTGGTCAGCATCTCGTCCGGCCTTCGGCGCGACGAGCCGCCAGAGGCGCGATCTGACGGCGCGGCAGCGTCATCGCACGACCAGGAAGACGAGGGCCAGGATCGACACCGCAACGGCGAAGGCGAGCGCGTAGGTGCGCAGGAGGCCGCTCTCCGCGCGACCCGCGATGGAGGCCGCCTCGATCGTGCCGTCGGCGACCTCGTCGAGCCCACCCTGCACGAGGGGCTGCTCGACCTGCTCCCGGAGCAGCGCGGCCAGCATCTGCGCGGGACGGCAGAAGACCGCGTCGTAGAGCTCGTCGAACCAGAACTTGTGCTCGAGGAGCGTTCTGATCGCGCCCGCGGACACGAGCTCCCGCCCGGCGCGGAAGGCCTTCCAGGCGAGGTACGAGCCGAACGTCGCGAAGGCCAGCGAGATCATGCTCGACAGCCACTCCTGGCCCGTGGACGGGCTCACGAGCGGCGGCACCACGTCCTCCAGGAACTTCTGGAACGGCTCCCAGACGCCCGGGATCTGGAGGAGACCGATGAAGGTCGCTCCGATCGCCAGCACGACGACGGGCACGGTCATCGAGAGGTCGCCCTCGCCGTGGTGGGCCTCCTCGCCGTGGGCGGCAGCCTCCACCTTCGCTGACGGCGCGCCGTGGAAGACGTAGAAGTACATGCGGAACGAGTAGAGACCGGTCAGCAGCGAGCCGATCAGGCAGCCGATGTAGAGCACCCAGCCAAGCGCGCCGCCCTGCGCGAGCGAGGACGAGATGATCGCGTCCTTCGACCAGAAGCCGGCGAACGGGATGATCGCGACGAGCGCCAGCGTGCCGACCAGGAACGTCCAGTGCGTGAGCGGCATGGAGCGGCGGAGGCCCCCCATCTGCCGCATGTCCTGCTCCCCCGAGAGCCGATGGATCACGAGCCCGGCCGCGAGGAACAAGAGTCCCTTGAAGAACGCATGGGTCACGAGGTGGAACATCGCGAACCCGTAGGCGCCGATCCCGGCGCCGACGAACATGTAGCCGATCTGGCTCATCGTCGAGTAGGCGATCACCCGCTTGATGTCCCACTGCACGAGCGCCACCACGCCGGCGAGGAGCAGCGTCGCGAGCCCGAGCAGCGCGGCGAGGTGCTGGACGGTGGGTGCCGCCTCGAAGATCGGGTGCGCGCGGCAGATCAGGTACACGCCCGCGGTCACCATCGTCGCCGCATGGATCAGCGCGGACACCGGGGTCGGGCCTTCCATCGCGTCCGGCAGCCAGGTGTGGAGTGGGATCTGCGCCGACTTCGCGAGCGCTCCGCCGAGGAGCCCGAGCGCGATCAACGTGACCACCGTGTCCGATAGCGCACCCGAGGACGCTGCCTGGAAAACGGGCCCGAAGTCGACGCTTCCGGTCTTGGCGATCGCGAGGAAGAGCCCGAGCGCCATGGTCGCGTCCCCGATCGCGTTCATCAGGAACGCCTTCTTGCCGGCGGTGACGGCGGCCGGGCGGTGGTGGTCGAACGCGATCAGAAGGTAGGACGCCAGGCCGACGAGCCCCCAGCCGACCAGCAGGAGCAGCAGGTTGGCGCTCTCGACGAGGAGCAGCATCGAGAACACGAAGAACGCCATGTAGGCGAAGTAGCGGCGCTCCTCGTCGTTCCCTTTCATGTAGCCGTTCGAGTAGAGGATGATCAGCCCGCCGATCCCGCTGACGACGAGCATCATCACGATCGAGAGCGGGTCGACGAGCAGGTCGAGGCTGACCTTGAAATCACCCGCCTCGAGCCACGTCCAGGCCGTCGTCACCTCGCTGCGGTCGGCGGTGTCGCGGCCGAGCATGTCGACGAACGCGATCACCGCGCCCGCGAACGCGACGAACACCGACGCGGTCGACAGGAGACCCGCCTGGCGGCGGGTGAGCTTCGTCCCGGCGAGCAGGATCGAGAGGAACCCCGCCGCCGGCGCGAGCAGACAGAGCCAGGCGCCGAAGATCACGCGAACGACCTCAAGCCTCTACCCCTTGAGCTCCGAGAACACGTCGACGTCGAGCGGCAGTCGTCGGCGCGCCATCGCGACGATCAACCCGAGGCCGACGCAGACCTCGGCGGCCGCGACCGCCATCACCGCGAGCGCGAAGATCTGCCCGTCCATCTGCCCGTGCAGACGCGAGAAGCCGACGAACGCGAGGTTCGCGGAGTTCAGCATGATCTCGAGCGAGAGCAGAACGATCAGCGGGCTGCGGCGGAGCAGGACTCCGGCGACTCCGGTCGAGAACAGGATCGCGGAGACCGCGAGGTACCAGGGAATGCCGGGCCCGCTCACTGGGCGTCCTTTCCGGGGACGCGATCCCCCTCCGCCTCGGAGCGCATGCCCAGGACGACACCGCCGATCGCGGCGACGAGCAGGACGATCGACGTGATCTCGAACGCGAGCAGCTGATCGGTGAGGAACAGCTGGCCGATCGCGGCGGGCGAGCCGAACGAGCGCGTCACGTCGGCCTCGCTCGAGAGCTGGTCGCCGGCCTCGAGCCCGACGGCGACGAGCGTCACCGCGAGCAGCGCCACGGCGGCGATGACCGAGGACACCTGGATCAACCGCGTCCCACCCGCCCACGGCGCGTCCGCGCGGCCGCCGAGGTACGCGATCACGAACAGGAACATCACCATCACGGCGCCGGCGTAGACGAGCACCTGCGCGGCAGCCACGAACTCGCCCGAGGCGAGGAGGTACAGCACCGCGAGCGAGGCGAGATTGCCGATCAGCGACAGCGCCGACGCGAACGGGTTCGAGGCGGTGACGACGCGGAGCCCGGTTCCGAGGCAGGCCGCCGCCGCCACGAGCCACACGACCCAGGTGAGGAAGTTGCCCATCAGGAGTCGCTCTTGTACGCGGGGATCGGCGTGTCGTACAGGTCGGCGTCCTGAACGGGGACGCGCTTGATCGGCTCGGCGAGGAGCATGTCCTTCGTGTAGATCAGGTCGTCGCGCGAGTACTCGGAGATCTCGAACTCGTTGCCAAGCGTGATCGCGTCGAAGGGGCAGGCGAGCTCGCAGTAGCCGCAGAAGATGCATCGCGAGAGGTTGATCTCGTAGATGCGCGCGTAGCGCTCGCCGGGGGAGACACGATGCTCGGCGGTGTTCTCGGCCGCGACGACGCGGATGCAGTCCGACGGGCACGCGGCGGCGCAGAGCGAGCAGCCGACGCACTTCTCGAGCCCGTTGGCATGGCGATGAAGGCGGTGGCGGCCACGGAAGCGTGGGTAGACCGGCCGCTTGTACTCCGGGTACTCCTGCGTGATCGGCTTCTTGAAGAGGTGCTTGAAGGTGACGCCGAAGCCCTTGAGTGTCCCGAACGGCTGCACCTTAGATCCACACCACCAGAAGCGCGGTAATCACGGCGTTCAAGGTCGCAACCGGCAAGAGGACCTTCCAGCCGAACTGCATCAGCTGGTCGTAGCGCAGGCGCGGAAGTGTCGTCCGCATCCAGATGAAAAGGAAAAGGAGGACGAACACCTTGAGCAGGAACCAGATCGGCCCGGGCAGCCACGGGCCGTGCCAGCCGCCTAGGAACAGGGTCACCGCGAGCCCGGAGAGCGTGATCAGGTTGATGTACTCGGACATCGAGTAGAGCCCGAACCGCATCCCGCCGTACTCGGTGTGGTACCCCGCAACGAGCTCCTGCTCCGCCTCGGGGAGGTCGAACGGGGCGCGCGAGGTCTCCGCGGTGCCGGCGAGGATGAAGACGACAAACCCGACGACCTGCGGGATCACGTACCAGATCTGCTGCTCCTGGGCGCCCACGATGTCGACGAGCGACAGTGAGCCGGCCATCATCACGACCCCGAGCACGGAGAGCGCGAGCGACACCTCGTACGACACGAGCTGCGCGCACGTCCGCATCGAGCCGAGCAGCGAGTACTTCGAGTCGGACGCCCAGCCGCCGACGATGAACCCGTAGACCCCGAGCGAGCCGATCGCGAAGACGAGGATCAGCGCGATGGGCACGTCGGCCACGTAGCCGTTCACCTGATAGCCGTCGATCACCCAGCCCGGGCCCCACGGGATCACGGAGAACGTCGTCAGCGCCGTGAACGCGGCGATGAACGGCGAGAAGATGTAGAGCACGTCGACCGCCTCGGCCGGGAAGAAGCTCTCCTTCCGGATGAGCTTCACGAGATCGGCGATCGGCTGCATGATCCCCCACGGGCCCGCGCGGTTCGGGCCGTAGCGGAGCTGCATCCGCCCCATCACCTTGCGCTCGACCAGGGTCAGGTACGCGAACCCGAAGAGCACGAGGTTGATCACGATCAGGGACTTGATCAGTGCGATCCACCACGGCTCGCCGTTGGCTCCGCTCGCCACCACGACCCAGCTCATGCGCGGACGACCTCGACGTCGAGGTGGAGGTCGGACGCGTGCTCCTCTGCGACGCGCGCGATGCCCTCGCGTAGATGTCCGTCCACCCGCGCGCGCAGCTCTACCGACGTCCCGTTGGAGCGGAGCGACACCGCATCCCCCGTCGCGATCCCACGCCTGTCGGCATCGGCCGCCGAGAGCGCGACCTCGCGCTCCGGCCGCTGGAACTGGAGCTCCGGGATGCGCTCGACCTCGGGGCCCGAGAACAGCGGGCGATAGCGCAGCAGCCGCAGCGTGCCGACGAAATGCCCGCCGGTCGTCTCGGCCTGCTGGCCGACCCCGTCGCCGGCGCGGGCAGGCGGCGCCACGTACGGCGCACGCGCAGGGAGTGGCGCCCGCTCGCCGAGGGCGGCGAGCTCGAGCCCGCCGTAGATCCGGCCGGAGAGCTCCTCGAAGACGGCCTCCGCGTACGGCGAGAGGGCAACGTCGAAGCGCTCGGCGAGCTTCGCGAGCCACGCGAGCTCGTCCGGGACCGGCGCGATCACCGCGCGCCGCAGGCGCTGTACCCGTCCCTCCAGGTTCATCGCGGTCCCCTCGCGCTCGAGCGTTCCGGTCGCGGGGAGGATCAGGTCGGCCCAGCCCGCGGCCAGCGAGGCGAACAGCGACATGACGATCACGTGGTCGGCGCGTTCGGCAAGCGCCCGCACGCCCGGGTCGGACGCCGCCTCGTCGCCGGACACGACGAGCAGCGCGATGCCTTCGGGCTCGGCCTCGTCCTCGTCCGCCGCGGCGGCCCACGCCTCTGCGACGCCGCGCGCGTTCGGCGTGGCGGGGAGGTGGAACGCCGCGCAGCCGGGCTTCCCCTCGAAGCCGAGCGCGTGCGCGACCTCGGCGAGTCGGGCGCCTCCGCCGCCGCCGGGGCCCGACCAGATCAGGACGGCTCGATCGGAGGCCCGGAGTCGTTTGCCGACCGCGCTCGGTCCCTCGGTCAGGCTCTCCAACACCTCGGCGGACTGGCCCGGAGGTGCGAGCATGGAGCCGCGCGCACCGATCGTGACGATCTCCGCACCGTCCCGGCGGGCACGCCGGATCCAGAGGTCGACGGCCGGCGCGCGGTCGACGACGTCGTCGTCGCCGACGACCACGACGAGCTCGGCGGACCCGATCGTCGAGAGCGGCGCTCGGAACGCATCGAGCGCGGCCGACGTGGACTCGTGGAGCACCGCGGAGTGTGCGCCCACCCCGCGCCGCATCAGCGTCGCCAACCCGTATGCGATCTCGGTCGTCTCCGACCCCGAAAGCGCGGTCACCACCCTCCCGTCCGCGCCGCGGAGCAGCTGCTCGGCTCGGTCGAGCGCGTCGTCCCAGGAAACGGGCTCCAATCCGTGGACGCCGCGCAGGAGCGGCTCGAGCACGCGGTCGTCCGCGGTCAGGTGCGGGTAGGTGAACCGGCCCTTGTCGCAGATGAAGCCCCCGTCGACCTCCGGGTGGTTCCGCGACTGGACGCGCTTCACATGCCCCTCGCGGGTCGTCGCGCGGACGTTGCAGCCGGCCGGGCAGAGCCCGCAGACGGTCGGAACGTCCTGGATCTCCCAGGGCCGGGCCTGGAAGCGGTACTGCGTCGAGGTCAGCGCGCCGACCGGGCAGAGCTCGATCACGTTGCCCGAGAACGGGGCTCGGTACGGATCGTCGCCGAAGGTGTCGATCACCGAGTACGCGCCGCGGTTCCGCGCGATCAACTGGCCGTCCTCCGCGACGTCGCTCGAGAAACGCGTGCAGCGATAGCAGAGGATGCAGCGCTCCCGGTCGAGCGCGATCAGCGGCGACACCGGGGTCGGCTTGTCGAACGTCATCTTCGGAAACGTCATCCGGGTCGAGCCGGGCCCGTAGCGGAAGGTGAGGTCCTGCAGCGGGCACTCGCCGCCCTTGTCGCAGACCGGGCAGTCGAGGGGGTGGTTGACGAGGAGGAACTCGAGCGTCCCCTTCTGGCCCTCCGCCGCGCGGGTCGACGTCGCGGCCGTGTGCACCACCATCCCGTCCTGCGCGGAGAGCGTGCAGCCGGCCTGCAGCTTCGGCAGCCCCTCGACCTCGACGAGGCACATGCGGCACGCGCCGACCGCGGGCCCCAGCCTGGGCTCGTAGCAGAACACCGGAATCTCGATACCCGCGGCCTCCGCCGTCTCGATGAGCCCCATGCCGCGCTCGACCTCGACCTCGCGGTCGTCGATCGTGACCTTGACGGTCTCGCTCATACCCGCTCCGGCGCCGGCAGAGCCGGCACCTCCGCCGCTTCCCCGCTACGGCGGCGGCCAAGCCGCCGCCTTCGCTCCCTGACCGGCTCCGTCGAGCCTACGCCGGCTGGGTCGCCTCCGTCGAGCCTACGGCTCATGCAAGCACCTCGAGCGGCCGCTCGATCTCGGCCGGGCCGACGTGTGCCTCGTGGACGTCCGTCGGCGCGACGATTCCCTCGAGCGAAGAGGAGCCCTCGAACGGGCAGCCGCCCTCCTCGACGTGGGCGAGGAACTCGTCGCGGAACTTCGCGACGTAGCTCGCCACCGCGATCGCGTCGGAGTCGCCGAGCGGACACAGGCACGTGCCGTTGACGTGCTCGCCGACGTCGAGCAGGAGGTCGAGGTCTGCGTGTGTCCCGCGGCCGGACTCGATCTTCTTGAGGATCTGGGTGAGCCAGCGCGTTCCGACGCGGCAGGGGGTGCACTTCCCGCACGACTCGTGCTCGTAGAACTGCGAGACCCGGATCCCGAGCTGCACCATGCAGCAGCGGTCGTCGATCGCGATCACCGCGGCCGAGCCGATCATCGTCCCGGCCTGGGCGAGCGAGTCGTAGTCGAGGTCGACGTTCTCCGCCTCGGCGGCGGTGAGCACCGGCGTCGAGGAGCCTCCGGGGATCACGGCCTTGAGCTCCCGGCCATCGGGAACGCCGCCGCCGACGCCGTAGATCAGGTCCTTCAGCGGGAACCCGTGAGGCAGCTCGTAGTTGCCCGGGTGCACGACGTTGCCCGACAGCGAGAAGACCCGGGTGCCGGTCGAGTCCTCGACGCCGAGCTTCGCGTAGTCGGCGCCGCCCATCTCGAGGATCGGCGTCACGGTCGTGATCGACTCGACGTTGTTCACCGCGGTCGGCGAGGCGTAGAGGCCGGCGATCGCCGGAAACGGCGGCTTCGTGCGGGGTTGCCCGCGCTCGCCCTCGAGCGACTCGAGCAGCGCGGTCTCCTCCCCACAGATGTACGCGCCGGCGCCGCGATGCAGCACGATCGTGACGTCGCCGAGGAGCTTCTTCTTGCGCATCTGGTCGAGCGCGGAGACGAGCACCTCGAACTCGCGCAGGTACTCGCCGCGGATGTAGATGAAGACGTGCTGCGACTCGATCGCGCGCGCGGCGATGAGGCAGCCTTCGAGGAAGCGGAACGGAACGCGCAACATGATCTCGCGGTCCTTGAACGTCCCTGGCTCCGACTCGTCCGCGTTGACGACGAGGTAGTGCGGCCGCGGGTTCTGATCCGGCTTGGGAACGAAGCTCCACTTCCGGCCGGTCGGGAAGAACGCGCCGCCACGTCCACGCAGGTTGGAGGCGTTGAGCTCCGCGACGATCTCGTCGGGTGTCATCCCGAGCGCGCGCCGAAGCGCCGTGAAGCCGCCGTGCGCCTCGTAGTCGGCGAGGTCGGTGACGGCGCCGCCGTCGGTGCCCGCGAAGACGATCTCAGCTGTCACGAAGCTCCCTCGCGATCTCGGGCACGTCGCTCGCGCGGACGTGCAGGCGATGGTGGTTGTCGACGGCGACGACCGTCGCCCAGCCGCAGCCGCCGAGACACTCCACGGTGCGGAGGGTCACGCCGCCGTCGTCAGCCGTCCCGCCGACGTGGATACCGAGCTCGCGCTCGAACGCGTCGACGACGTCCTGCGCGCCCGAGAGCGCGCACGAGACGTTGGTACAGACCTCGACGAGGCGGCCCCCGACGGGCTCGGTGTGGAACATGTCGTAGAACGTCGCGATGGAGAGGCAGAAGGCAGGGGTCAGGTCGAGCGCATCGGCGACCTCGCGGAGCGCCTCCTCGGGCAGCCAGCCGCCGTGTCGCTCCTGGGCGAGCCGCAGCGCGGGAAGGATCGCAGAGCGCTCGTCCGGGTAGATCGCGCGCAGCTTCGCCACGGCCGTGCGGAACTCGACCGGGGACATCGCGTCGGGCGACGCCTGCGCGCTCACCGGTCGACGTCTCCCATGACGGGGTCGAGCGAGCCGGCGACCGCGACGAGGTCGGCGACCGCGGTGCCGCGCACGCAGGTCGCCGTCGCCTGGAGCGCGGCGAAGCTCGGCGCGCGGAACTTCACGCGCCATGGCTTCGGGCCGCCGTCGGAGACGAGGTAGCACCCGCATTCGCCCCGCGCCGACTCGGTCGCGACGTAGACCTCGCCCTCGGGGACGAGGTAGCCCTCGGTGACGATCTTGAAGTGATGGATGAGGGACTCCATCGAGGTGTGCAGCTCCTCGCGCGGCGGGAGGACGACCTTGCGGTCGTCCGCGATCCACGGCGTCCCGCGCAGCTCCTCGAGCCGGGTCACGCACTGGCCGACGATGCGCGCGGACTGGCGCATCTCGTCCATGTGCACCTTGTAGCGGTCGTAGACGTCGCCGTTCGGGTACACGGGCACGTCGAAGTCGACCTCGTCGTAGGCGAGGTAGGGCTCGTTGCGGCGGAGGTCCCAGTCGACGCCGGACGCGCGCAGCATCGGGCCGGACTGCGCGAGCGCGAGCGCGTCCTCTGCCGAGAGGAGGCCGATTCCCTTCGTCCGGCGGAGCCAGATCTGGTTGCGGTCGAGCAGACCCTCGTAGTCGTCGACCGCGTGCGGCATGCGCCGCGAGAACGCGCGGGCCTCATCGTAGAAGCCTTCGGGGATGTCCTCCGCGAGGCCGCCCACCTGGAAGTAACGGGTGTGCATTCGAGCGCCGGTGACCATCTCGAACAGGTCGAGCACCATGTCTCGCTCGCGGAACGCGTACCAGAACATCGAGATCGCGCCGAGCTCGAGCGCGGAGGTCCCCAGCCAGACGAGGTGCGAGTGGATCCGGTTCAGCTCGGACAGGCACATCCGCATCCAGACGGCCTTCTCCGGCGTCTCGAGGTCGAGGAGTTTCTCGATCGCGAGCACGAAGACGAGCTCGTTCGCCTGGAAGGAGAGGTAGTCGATCCGCTCGGGATAGGTGATCCCCTTCCAGTACGTCTTCGCCTCCATGTTCTTCTCGAAGCCGGTGTGGAGGTAGCCGACCACCGCCTCGAGCCCGGCCACGCGTTCGCCGTCGAGGTCGACGATCAGGCGCAGCACGCCGTGGGTCGAGGGGTGGTTCGGCCCGAAGTTGACCGTGAGGATGTCCTCGAGGTCGTGCTCCGAGGGGTCGACCTCGAGGATCGTCGGGCACGGGGAGGGGATCCGCGTGCCCTCGTAGATCCGGGTCTCGGGGACGACCGCCACCGCCTAGCGCTCCCCCGAGAAGCGGATGGGCTCGCCTCCGAGCGGGTAGTCCTTTCGCAGCGGATAGCCCTCCCAGTCGTCCGGCATCAGGATCCGGACGAGGTTCGGGTGACCTCGGAAGACGATGCCGTACATGTCGTACGCCTCGCGCTCGTTCCAGTCGGCCGCCGGCCACACCGGGACGACGGAGTCGAGCTCCTCGCCTTCGTCCAGCCACGCCTCGAGCCGGAGCCGCGACGGATCGTCGGAGATGCGGAGCAGCTGGTAGACGACGGCGAAGCGCTTCGGCTTCGGTTCCGGCACGCGCTCGCGACCCTGTGAGCCCGGCGCATGGAGGTCGCGTCCCTGCGGTGTGCCGATGTAACCGGCGACGCCCTTCCGCTCCCAGCCGAGGTAGTCGACGCCGGAGAGGTCGACGAGCACGTTGTACCCCTCCTCGTCGCGGAGGTGGGTGCAGGCCTCGACGATCCGTGCGGGGTCGACGACGAGCGTCGTCTCGCCGCGCGCCTCGACCGTCTCGACGACCCCGGGAACCCCGGTCGTCACTCTGCGACTCCGCGGATGTCGTAGGCCGGCGGCACGCCGGCGCGGATCTTCTCGTGGAGCCTGACGATCCCCTCCATCAGCGCCTCGGGCCGCGGCGGGCAGCCGGGCACGTGAATGTCGACCGGGACGATCTTGTCGACGCCCTGCAGCACCGTGTAGTTGTTGAACATCCCTCCCGAGCTCGCGCACGCGCCCATCGCGATCACCCACTTCGGCTCGAGCATCTGGTCGTACACCTGGCGGAGCGGCGGCGCCATCTTGTGGGTCACGCGGCCGGAGACGATCAGCAGGTCGGCCTGGCGGGGCGACGAGCTGAAGCGCTCCATCCCGAAGCGGGCGATGTCGTAGCGGGACGAGACGATCGACATCATCTCGATCGCGCAGCACGCGAGCCCGAACGTGTCCGGCCAGACCGAGCTCGACTGAGCCCAGGCGAGCGCCTTCTCGACCGTCGTGATCAGGAGCGCGTCCTCGATCGAGTCGAGCTCCTGCTCGAAGACGCCCGGGCCGCGGTCTGGCCAGAGCGTCCGCTCGGAGCGGAGCCCGGCCCTCGCAGCGGGCCGCTGCGACACGAGGGGGAGCTGTTGCTTTATCGCCACTCCAGGGCTCCCTTGCGCCAGATGTAGACGTACGCGACGCCGAGGATCGTGACGAACGTGAGGAACTCGATCAATCCGAACCAGCCAAGCGCGTTGAGCTGCACCGCGAGCGGGTACAGGAACACGATCTCGATGTCGAAGAGGATGAACAGCATCGCGGTGAGGTAGAAGCTGACGGTGAAGCGCCGCTCCATGCCCGGCGCGTCCTGCGAGACGCCCGATTCGAAGGGCAGCATCCGCTGCTTCGTCCGCGTGCGGGGCCGCGTCGCGAACGCGAACGAGAAGAAAAGCATCGTCGCCGGGATCGCCGCCGCGAGCAACGCATAGATCAAAAACGGGAGCCAGTCGGAGAGCACGCGGTCCTCGATCCCCTGGGGGGCGGGTTCGCGCGAACGCTACCACTCTCCACCGGGCGCACGAGCTGCCAGCGGATCCCGCACCGACAGGACGTTTCCACTGTCACAAAGTCCGGGGCCTCGCGACCTCCAGCGACTCGGGTACGATCAGTGCCATGGAGATCGCCGAACGCCCGACCGACGTCGTCATCGATCTGACGCCGCTCGCCGCGGAGAAGGTCAGGGAGCTGATGGCGTCCGAACCGGATGCGGGCTCGCTCGTCCTCCGTGTCGCGATCCAGGGCGGCGGCTGCTCCGGTTTCCAGTATGGGCTCGGGTTCGACTCGGGCGCCGCCGAGGGCGACCACGAGCTCGTCCTCGAGGGCGTGCGGGTCGTCGTCGACCCGTTCAGTGCCCCGTATCTCCAGGGCGCGAAGATCGACTACCTGAACGGCCTCCAGGAGTCCGGGTTCAAGATCGACAACCCGAACGCGGTCTCCTCGTGCGGCTGCGGCCACTCGTTCCAGGTCGAGGAGGGCGAAGAGCTCCCCGAGGGAACGCAGATGGGCGGCTGCGGCTCCGGCTGCAGCCACTAACAGCGCCGAGCGCCTGCCTAGGATCCTCGCGTGAGCGAGCGCCCGTTTCGTGTTGCCGTCGTCGGCTCGGGCCCGGCGGGCTTCTACGCCGTAGGTGCCCTGCTCGCGAGCGCCGAGCCACGCTTCGAGGTCGACCTGATCGAGCGGCTGCCCACGCCGTGGGGGCTGGTGCGGCTCGGCGTCGCGCCCGACCACCCGAACATCAAGGCCGTCTCGCGCGCGTTCGAGAAGATCGCCGCAACCGAGGGGTTCCGGTTTCTCGGCAACGTGGAGGTCGGACGCGACGTCAGCCACGAGGAGCTAGTGGGCGCCTACGCCGCGGTCGTCTACGCGTTCGGGGCGCAGTCCGACCGGCGGCTCGGGATCCCGGGCGAGGACCTGGCCGGCTCGTGGCCCGCGACGTCGTTCGTCGCCTGGTACAACGGCCACCCCGACTACCAGGACCTCGAGTTCGACCTCTCCCACGAGCGCGCGGTCGTGATCGGGAACGGCAACGTCGCGCTCGATGTCGCGCGAATGCTGGCGTTGACACCCGAGGAGCTCCAGCCGACCGACACGACCGACGTTGCGATCGACGCGATCAACGCGGCGGGCGTGAAGGAGATCCTCGTGCTCGGCCGTCGCGGTCCCGTGCAGGCCTCGTGGACTCCCGTTGAGGTCGGCGAGCTCGGTGACCTCGCCGGCGCCGACGTGCTCGTCGATCCGGCAGAGCTCGAGCTCGAGCCTGCGAGCGAAGCGGAGCTCGAGGCGGCGCCGGCGACCGTGAAGCGGAACATCGACCACCTGCGCGAGTACGCGAGCCGCGAGCCGGCGGGCAAGCCGCGCGCGATCCGTCTCCGCTTCCACACCTCGCCGACGGCAATTCTCGGCGAAGAGCGGGTCGAGGCGATCGAGGTCGTGCGCAACGAGCTCGTCGAAGGGCGCGCGATCGCCACGGACGATCGCCAGAGCATCCCGTGCGGCATCGTCTTCCGCAGTGTCGGCTATCGAGGGATTCCGATCGCAGGGCTGCCGTTCGACGAAGGCTCGTGCACCGTGCCGAACGACGGGGGCCGCGTGCTCGGCGCCGACGGCGGGCCGCTCCGCGGCGTGTACTGCGCCGGCTGGATCAAGCGCGGCCCGAGCGGCGTGATCGGCACGAACAAGAAGGACGCGACCGAGACGGTCGAGCGGCTGATCGCCGACGCAGCGACGGGCTCGCTCGACCACGGGGCGGGCCCGCGGGCGCTCGACGACCTGCTCTCCGAGCGCGGCATCCCGGTCGTCACCCAGGAGGGGTGGGAGGCGATCGACACGGTGGAGAAGGCCGCCGGCGAGCCTCACGATCGACCCCGGATCAAGCTCGCCGAGTGGGATGCCTTGCTCGCCGCGGCCGGCCTCGACCGCGCCGCGAGCTGACGCCGTAGTACGCGGGGCGACCGCCGATACACTCGGCGGCATGAGCGGCACCACGGAGCGCCGGGAGCTGTGGGGAGGTGAGACCACGAAGGCAGTCGCGAATTTCCCCGTCTCGGGCGAGCCGATCCCACCCGCCGTCGCGCACTGGCTCGGCCGGATCAAGGCGGCCGCCGCCCGCGCCAACGCCGATCTGGGGCTCCTCGACGCGGACCTCGCCCAGCGCATCGCCGAGGCAGGCGACCGGATCGCCGCGGGCGAGCTCGACGACCAGTTCCCGATCGACGTCTTCCAGACCGGCTCGGGCACGAGCTCGAACATGAACGCGAACGAGGTGATCGCGAGCCTCGCGGGCGACGACATCCACCCGAACGACCACGTCAACATGGGGCAGTCGTCGAACGACGTCTTCCCGTCGGCGGTGCATCTCGCCGCGCTCGACAGGACGGTCAACGAGCTGCTGCCCGCGCTCGAGCTGCTCGCGGGTGCACTCGAGGACAAGGCGGCGGCGTTCGCCGACATCGTCAAGTCGGGGCGTACGCACATGATGGACGCCGTCCCGGTGACCCTCGGCCAGGAGTTCTCGGGCTATGCGGCACAGGTCCGGCAAGGCATCGCGCGCCTCTCGGACGCGCTGCCGCGGCTCGGCCAGATCCCGCTCGGCGGCACCGCAACCGGCACCGGCCTGAACACGCATGCAGAGTTCGCAGGGAAGGTCCGCGACCTGCTCCGCGCTGAGACCGGCCTGCCGATCTCGCCCCCCGCCGACCCGTTCGAGTCCCAGGCGGCCCGCGACGGGCTGGTCGAGCTCTCGGGCGCGCTGAAGGTCGTCGCGGTGTCGCTGACGAAGATCGCAAGCGACCTGCGGCTGATGGGCTCGGGCCCGCGCGCGGGGCTCTCGGAGCTGTTCCTGCCGGAGCTCCAGAAGGGCTCGTCGATCATGCCGGGCAAGGTCAACCCGGTGATCCCCGAGGTCGTGACGCAGGTCGCTGCCCAGGTGATCGGGAACGACGCGGCGGTCACCATCGGCGGAATGAACGGCCAGTTCGAGCTGAACGTCTACGTCCCGCTCATCGCGCGAAACCTGCTCCAGTCGATCGGCTTGCTCGCGAACGCGTCGCGGCTGTTCGCCGAGAAGTGCGTCGCGGGGATCGAGCCGAACCGCGAGCAGAACGAGTCCTACGCGGAGGGGACGCTGAGCGCCGCAACCGCGCTCAACCCGTTCATCGGCTACGACAAGGCCTCGGAGATCGTCAAGGAGGCCGTCGCCTCCGGCCGTTCGCTGCGCGAGGTCGCGCGCGAGGCCGGCGTGGAGGAGGGTGTGCTCGACGAGGCGCTCGACTTCCACAAGATGGCCCGCCCCCACGACTGAGACCGGGCCAGGCCCGTCGAGCCTGGACGGCGGGGGAGGGAGGCGACACGCTCGGCGGAGCGAGGGCGCCGAAGGCTGACATTTCACCCCAATCCTCGAATGGGGGTACCTGCTTGCCCTTTCCGCGACGCGTCGTTAGGTTGCCCTCGGCGCGACCCTCGGGGTCGGGCCAGACGGGAAACCTTCACAAGGGGAGAGAAATGAGGAAGCCGTTCCTCGCGCTCCTGACGGGAGCGCTTGTGGCCGTCCTGACCGTCGGCGTGGGGGCATCCACGGCCGGCAGCTCGGCGCCCACGGCAAATGAGCCCGCCGCACGCGGGACGGACAGCCTGCCGAACCCGCTTGCAGACAAGCAGGAAGCGCTTCGGCTGAAGGCGTTCGAGATGCAGGCCAAGGGCGAGATCCCGCAGGGCGCCAAGGTTGGAAAGGTCGCCAAGGGGCAGTACGTTCAGCTGACCCGCGAGGGTGAGGACTCGATCTTCACCGTCCTCGGCCAGTTCGGGAACCAGATCAACCCGACGTACGGCGGCACTGCAGGCCCGCAGCGCAACCAGATCGACGAGCCTGACCGCACGACCGACAACACGACGATCTGGACCAGCGACTTCTCCCAGCCGTACTACCACGACCTGCTGTTCGACGACGCCCCCGGCGCGAACTCGATGCGGAACTGGTACATCGAGCAGTCGTCCGGTCGTTACGCCGTCAACGGCGAGGTCACCGACTGGGTCGACGTGCCGTTCAACGAGGCGAACTACGGGTCGGACTACTGCGGCGACATCGTGTGCGCACGCACGTGGCTGTTCGTCCGCGACTCCGTCAACGCCTGGTACAACGCGCAGGTCGCGGCTGGCAAGACCGCAACTCAGATCAACGCCGACCTGGCGAAGTTCGACATCTGGGATCGGTACGACTACGACGGCGACGGGAACTTCAACGAGCCGGACGGCTACATCGACCACTTCCAGTCGATCCATGCCGGTGTCGGCGAGGAGACCGGCGGCGGCGCCCAGGGCACCGACGCGATCTGGTCGCATCGCTGGTACGCGTTCTACAACCTGATCGGCTCCGCCGGCCCTGCGTTCAACAAGTACGGCGGCATCCAGATCGGGAGCTCGAACTACTGGATCGGCGACTACACGATCGAGCCGGAGAACGGCGGCGTCGGCGTGTTCTCGCACGAGTTCGGCCACGACCTCGGGCTGCCGGACGAGTACGACACCTCCGGGAACACCGGCGGCGCCGAGAACTCGACGGGCTTCTGGACGAACTGGTCGAGCGGCTCGTACGGCAACAACGGCGACCCGGCCGAGGGCATCGGTGACCGGCCGTTCCACGCGAGCGCGTGGGACAAGGCGTTCCTCGGCTGGCTCAACTACGAGATCGTCGGCGCGGGCCAGAAGAAGAAGGAGATCAAGCTCGGACCGGCGGAGGCCAACACGAAGCAGGCGCAGGCCGCGGTCGTCGTCCTCCCCGACAAGCACGTGACCGTGAACCTCGGATCCCCGTACGCGGGGTCGAAGTTCTACTACTCCGGGTCGGGCGACAATCTCGACAACACGATGGTCAAGTCGATCAACCTCGCCGCCAACTCTCATCTGACGGCGCAGGTTCGGTACAACATCGAGACGGACTGGGACTACGCCTACGTCGTCGTCTCGACCAACGGCGGCACCACCTGGACCGGCGTGCCGACGAACCGCTCGACGAGCACCAACCCGAACGGCCAGAACTTCGGCAACGGGATCACCGGTGACTCGGGTGGCTGGGTCGGGCTCGACGCCGACCTGTCGGCCTACACGGGCAACGTGCTCGTCGGCTTCCGCTACTGGACCGACGGTGCGACGACGGAGCCCGGCATCTCGATCGACGAGATCTCGATCGGCGGCGGTGCAGTCGACGGCGCAGAGACGGACGGCGGCTGGACGTACAAGCCGGCCACGGGCGGCTTCCGGGTGACGACCGGGACCGAGGAGCAGGCGTACTTCAACGCCTACTTCGCGGAGAACCGGCAGTACCTCGGCTACGACGCCGGTCTCCAGACCGGGCCGTACAACTTCGGTGGCTCCGTCGGCCCGAACTGGGCCGAGCGGTTCCCGTACCAGGACGGCCTGCTGGTCTGGTACTACGACACGTCGCAGTCGGACAACAACGTCGGCGACCATCCGGGCAGCGGCCTGATCCTGCCGATCGACGCCCATCCGCAGATGCTGCACTGGGTCGACGGCTCGGTCATGCGCCCGCGGATCCAGTCGTTCGACTCGACGTTCACGCTCGCACCGACCGACCCGTTCACGCTGTACAGGGCGGGCGTTGCGGTCAACGTGCCGTCGCAGCCGGGCGTGCCGGTCTTCGACGACATGAACACGTACTACGTCGCATCCGACCCGGGCGACGCGAAGTGTCCCACGAACCCGAGGCCGGCCGCGTGTGGCAAGGCTGCGTGGGTCAGCGTGAACAACCCGCACACCGGGACGTCGATCCGCATCAAGAGCCTGACACCGGGCGGCTTCATGCAGGTCGAGGTGACGCCGCCGAAGTAGTCGGCAGACGTCACCGCAGCATCGCGCGACGGGCGGGGGAGACCCCGTCCGTCGCCGTTCCTCCGCGTCTCAGCGGATTGGAGGAGGCACGCAGGGCCGGCTCGGCAAGCGGAGTGTCACGCGGCTCCCGAGCGCTCCCACGGCGCGGAACGCGAACGGGTTCCCGCAGGGCTGCGTCGGCAGCCGGAAGCTCGCGGCGAACCGCCCGGCGCCCGTCGCCCGCACGACCATCTGCCTTCGTCCCCGCAAGGCCATCGCCGTCAGCGCGATCCGCTCTCCGGGGTGAAACCCCACGCCGCGGACGACGAGCGGCTGCATACCCTCGACTCTCAGCGCGGGGCCGGTGGATGCCGCGCCCGGCGAGACAGCGACGAGCGCGAGGACCGCGACCGCGACACCGGTCGAGACCGCTTTCATGCGAGCGACGCTATTCCCGCATCGTGAGGATTCCGTGAAGTCCGGAGGTCAGTACGCGACCGCGCCGCGACCCGTGTCGGCCGCGTGCTTCTGCTCGTCGGCGCGGTAGCTCGAGCGGACGAGCGGCCCGGCGAACACCGAGCCGAAGCCGAGGGCCTCGCCCTGCTCGCGCAGCCAGCGGAACTCGTCGGGATGCACCCAACGGTCGATCGTCGCGTGTTTAGACGAGGGCTGGAGGTACTGGCCGATCGTGACGACGTCGACGCCGTTCGCGCGGAGGTCGCGCATCGTGTCGACGACCTCGTCGTTCGTCTCGCCGAGACCGACGATGATCCCCGACTTCGTCAGCACGGGGTAGTCGGCGACCTCCTTTGCACGCCGGAGGAGCCAGAGCGCCGTGTCGTAGCTCGCCTTCGCGCCGCGCATCCGCCGATGGAGGCGCCGCACGGTCTCGATGTTGTGGTTGAACACCTCCGGCCGCGCGCCGAGGACGGTCGCGAGAGCCTCCTCCTCGACGCCGAGGAAGTCGGGTGTCAGCACCTCGATCGAGGACTCGGGAAGCTTTGCCTTGAGCGCCCGGATCGTCGCCGCGAAGTGGTTGGCGCCGCGGTCGGGCAGGTCGTCGCGGTCGACGGACGTGACGACCACGTGCTTGAGCGCCATCGTCGACGCGGCCTGCGCCAGCCGGAGCGGCTCGAGCGGGTCGGGCGCATGCTCCGGTCGTCCCGAGTTGACGTAGCAGTACCGGCAGGCGCGCGTGCACGTGTCGCCGAGGATCTGGAACGTCGCGGTGCCGCGACCCCAGCACTCGCCGATATTGGGGCACCGCGCCTCTTCGCAGACGGTCACGAGGCTCGCGCCGTGCAGGAGCTTGCGCACGTCGTAGTAGCGCCCGTCCTGGCTTGGAGCGCGGACCTTCATCCACTCGGGGCGGCGCGGGCGCTCGGCGACGGGGAGTGATGCGCTCATCGGCTTCATCTTATGGACGGCTCCCTACCGTCCTGCGACTACTCGGGCCAACGGCTGTCAGCGCGCCGCCAGTTGCTCGTGGACGGGCTGCGGCCAGAGTCCTGCTCCGTCCTCCGCCGGCAGCGGCGCGAGCTCGAGACCGAACACGTCGGCGATCGCCTGCGCCGCGGTCGGCCGCACCTCCGGCACGCTGATCGACCGGCCCAGCTCTGCCTCCATCGACGTGAACTGCGCGTCCTCGAGCCCGCAGGCCGTGATCCACTGCGTGAAGGGCGCCGGGTCGAGGTTCACGTTGAGGGCATAGCCGTGCGTCGTCACCCAGCGAGACGCGCGCACGCCGATCGAGGCGATCTTGCGCGGCCCTGCGCCACCCGCGGGCGGCATCCAGACGCCCGTGAGCCCGTCATAGCGCGTGCCCTCCAGCGAGAACGCGGCGAGGGTGCGGATGATCGCATCCTCAGGTCTCGGACGTACTTCTTGAGGTCGCGGCCATGCCGGTTGAGATCGAAGATCGGGTAACAGACCAGCTGGCCGGGCCCGTGGTACGTCGACTTGCCGCCACGGTCGGTCTCGACGACGTCCACGTCCACACCGTCGGGCAGATGCAGCTCGGCGGCCTCGTCCGTCCGGCGGCCGAGCGTCACGACGGGCTCGTGCTCGAGGAGGATCACCGTGTCCGGGATCGCCCGTTGCGACACGGCGCCTGCGAGCGAGCGCTGCAACGCGAGCGCCTCGCCGTAGGGAATCCGGCCGGGCAGATCGAGGAGATACGCGCCGGTCATGCTCCGAGCGTCGCCGCGCTACGCGTCGTGGTCGTCCCACGCCTCCAGGCGGCCACGCAGGTCGCGGAGGAAGCCGCCGCTGTACGCGCCGTCGACCAGCCGGTGGTCGTACGTCAGCGTGACGTTCATCATCGGGCGGATCGCGATCACGTCCTCGCCGAGGGCGTCCTGGACGACCCAGGGCCGCTTGACGAGCGCGTACGTCCCGAGGATCGCCGCCTGCGGCTGGCTGATCACCGGCGTGCCGTGGAACGTGCCGTAGCCACCGGGGTTGGTGATCGGCGAACGTCCCGCCCTGCACGTCGTCCGGCATGAGCTTCTTCGTGGGGGCGCGCTCCGCGACGTCCGCGATCGCGCGCGCGATGCCGAGCAGGTTGAGGTCCTGGGCGTTGCGGATCACCGGGACGATCAGCCCCTTCCCCTCCTCGAAGCGAGACCGCGATGCCGACGTTGACGAACGAGCGCGTGACGATCTTCTCGCCG
>CAWCCO010000009.1:0-21305 GCA_963794115.1 uncultured Actinomycetes bacterium
GCCCTGCGAGCGTGGGGTCGAGACGCCCGATCCGCCCCTGGCCGTCGAGGGTCGCCGCGAGCCCCCGCCAGGACGGCCGCAGCCGGAGGACCGCCGCGTCGAGACCCGGCCGCCTGACCGTGCGGGACTGGACGAGCTGGTCGTAGCGCCGAGTGACGAAAGCACGCGAGCGGAGCGCCGGCGAGCCGATCAGCTCGAGGAGCGCCTCGCGGAGGGGCGGAAGCCCGGTCGGCGTCTCGGTCGACGGGACGCGGGGCGCGCGCTCGACGGCGTAGCGCGGGCACTCGTCGGTGAGGAGCCGCGCCGGGATCGCCCCCACCTCGTCCCCGTCCCAGAACGCGCGCAGGAGACCGCTCTCGGTCACCTCGCCGACGACCGCGCGGTGGAGCCTCCAGCGGTCGATCACGTCCTCGACCTCGGCGAGTCGCGGCAGGTCGACGACCGCGACCATGCGCTCCTGCGACTCGGAGATCATCACCTCCCACGGCTCCATGCCCTCCTCCCGCTGCGGGACGCGGTCGAGGTGCACGTCGATCCCGTAGTCGGACGCCATCTCGGAGAGCGACGACGCGAGGCCCGCAGCCCCGCAGTCCTGCAGCGAGAGCACGAGCCCGCGCTCGACCAGCTCGGCCGAGACCTCGATCAGGCGCTTGCCGGTGAACGGGTCGCCGACCTGGACGGTCGGCCGCTTGTCCGCGTCGGCCTCGCCGAGCTCCGCGCTGGCGAGGACCGAGGCACCCCCGATGCCGTCGCGTCCCGTCGTCGCCCCGTAGAGGACGACGAGCGCGCCCGGGGTCGTCGCGGCCGCGCGCGTGACCCGCTCCGCGGGAAGCAGCCCCACGCACATCACGTTGACGAGGCAGTTCGAGGCGTACGCCTCGTCGAAGACGACCTCGCCCCCGACCGTCGGCACGCCGACGCAGTTCCCGTAGTTGCCGATGCCGCCGACCGCGCGCGAGAAGTGGTCGTCGGGCGCGCCGAACCGAAGCCCGTCGAGCAGCGCGACCGGCCGTGCGCCCATCGCCGAGATGTCGCGGAGGATCCCGCCGACGCCGGTCGCCGCGCCCTGAAACGGCTCGACCGCAGACGGGTGGTTGTGGCTCTCGACCTTGAACGCGACGGCGAGCCCGTCGCCGAGATCGAGGACGCCGGCGTTCTCACCCGGCCCCTGGAGCACGCGCCGGCCGTGGCTCGGCAGCCGCCGCAGGAGGAGCGCGGAATGCTTGTAGCCGCAGTGCTCCGACCAGAGCAGCGAGAAGACCTGGAGCTCGAAGTCGTTCGGCTCCCGCCCGAGCAGCGTGACGATTCGTGTGAGCTCCCCGTCCGTGAGGCCGAGCCGGCGATGGAGCGGGTGTGCCGCAACGGAGCCCAGGCGGCCAGTCTAGACGCCCGACCTGTCGCCACGACCGTATGCCGCCCGGTAGCGGCGACGGTGACTAGCGTCGTGACATGTCTCGCCGCAACGCCGCGCTCCTACTCCTTCTCTCGGGGATCTGGGGCTCGTCGTTTCTGTTCATCAAACTCGGCGTGGACGAGCTCGAGCCATCGGTCGTCGCGCTCGGGCGCCTCGTCGTCGGGGCCGCGATCCTGCTGCCGATCGCGGCACGCCGCGGCGGGCTCGGCCTCCTCCGGCCCTACCTCGCGGTCGTGGCGACGCTCGGCCTGCTCAACAACGCGCTGCCGTTCTGGCTCTTCGGCTTCGCGGAAACGCGGATCAGCTCCGGCCTCGCGGCCGTGATCCAGGCGGCTGCGCCGATCTTCACGGTGCTGCTCGCGATCCGGCTCGACCCGACACAGCGGGTCACCGGCGCGCGCCTCGTCGGGGTCGGGGTCGGGTTCCTCGGCGTCGCGCTGCTCGTCGGGGTGCAGAGCGGCGGTCAGGTCGTCGGCGCGCTCGCCGTGCTCGCGGCGGCGCTCTGCTACGCGGCCTCGGCGCTTGTCGTCGGGAAGCGCGCCGGCGGGATCCCACCGCTCCACCTCGCCGCGGGGCAGCTCGCGGTCGGGACCCTCTTGATGGCGCCGTTCGGCCTTCTCCAGCTGCCCAACGAGGCGCCGCCCTTGAAGACCGTGCTCGCGATCGTCGCACTGGGCTCGCTCGGCTCCGCGGTGGCCTACGTCCTCTACTTCGCCTTGATCGCGAGGGCCGGAGCCTCCCGGGCGATTCTCGTCACGTACCTCGTCCCGGCGTTCGCGCTCGTCTACGGCGCGGTGTTCCTCGACGAGGCCGTCAGCGCCAGCGCGCTCATCGGCCTCGGGCTCGTCCTCGCGGGGACGACCCTCGCTACCGGGGTGGTGACGCGGCTGCGCGCCGCGAGGAGCCTCGCGTGAACAAGCGTGCGGTGGGAAGCGGAGCGTGAGCGACGCGCCCGGCCCCGTGCTCGACGGAGACGCGGCCCTGTTGCTCGTCGCCCCCGCGGTGCTCGCCACCGCGGTTACGGTGGCTGCATGAGCGTGACCGTTCGCCGGGCGATCCCCGAGGACGTCCCGTTCCTCGTGGGTCTCGTGACGCACGAGGATGTCGCTCCGTATCTCGCCGGCGCCAGGGCGACGACCGAGGAGGAGGTCGCCGGACAAGTGGCTCGCTCCCTCGCGGAGCCGGAGGACTACGGCGTGATGGTCTTCGCGGTCGAGGGCGAGCGCGCGGGCACCGCGACGTGGGAGCGCGTGAACCGGCGCTCCGAGATCGCCTCCGTCGGTGCGTTCGCCGTCGACCCGGCGTTTCGCGGCCGTCGGCTCGGGGACGAGGCGGCACGGGTGCTGCAGCGACACCTGATCCGCGAGGTCGGCCTCCACCGGCTGCAGCTGGAGATCTACGCGTTCAACGAACGGGCGCTCGCGCACGCCGAGCGCGCCGGGTGGGTGCGCGAAGGCGTTCGCCGGAAGGCGTACCGCCGCGGCGATGAGTGGGTCGACGGGGTGCTCTTCGGCCTCGTCGCCGAGGACCTCGAGCGCTGAGTCTCCAGCTCAGACGGGAACGGTCGCTGCCTCGCCGTGTGAGACGGCTGCGACGTCGCGACGGCGGAGCAGAAGGAGCAGGAGCGCGCCACCGGCGACGAGCAGGATCGCGCTGGCCGCCCAGGTCACGTGGAAGCCCGAGACGAGCGCATCGCCCTGCTCGGCCGGGCTCGGCGCGCCGCGGAGCGAGGACAGCACATCGCTCGTGCGGTTCGTCGCGAGCGTCGACAGCACGGCGAGGCCGAGCGCGCCGCCGATCTGCTGCGATGTGTTGAACAGCCCGGAGGCGAGCCCGGCGTCGTCGACCGGCACGCCGCTCGTCGCGATCAGCGTGATCGGGACGAAGACGAGCCCCATCCCGATCGAGACGAGCATGATCCCGGGGAGCAGATCGGTGACGTACGAGCTGTCGGGCGTCAGGCGCAGGAACGTCAAGAGCCCTACGGCGCCGAGCGCGGCGCCGATGACCGGCACCTCGCGCGCGCCGAGCGCGGGAACGAGCCTCTGTGACAGGCCCGCGCCGATGATCACGCCCGCCGTGAACGGCACGAACGCGAAGCCCGCCTGCACGGGCGAGAACCCGAGCACGCGTTGCACGTAGAGCGTGTTGAAGAAGAACATCGCGAACAGCCCGGCGGCGACGACGAACATCGCGACGTTCCCGGCGCGCACGGTCCTGACCGAGAAGATCGAGAGGCGCACGAGCGGCTCCGCAGAGCGGCTCTCGATCACGACGAACGCGACCAGCAAGACGACGGCGAGCGTGAGGAAGCCCAGCACCTCCGCCGAGCCCCAGCCCGCCTCGGCCGAGCGGACGATCCCGTAGACCAGCGCGACGAGCCCACCGGTCACCGCGGTCGCGCCCGCGACGTCGAAGCTCTTGTGCGCGTGCTCGTCCTTCGACTCGGGGACGTACCGCAGCGAGAAGAAGAACGCCGCGATCCCGACCGGCACGTTGACGAAGAAGATCCACGGCCACGAGAGCCACTCGACGAGCATCCCGCCGACCACGAGCCCGACCGCGCCGCCACCGACCGCGATCGCCGCCCAGACGCCGAGCGCCTTCGTCCGCTCGGGGCCCTCGCGGAACGTCGTCGTCACGATCGACAGCGCCGCCGGCGACACGAGCGCCGCGCCGAGGCCCTGGGTTCCGCGCGAGACGATCAGCCACGTCTCGCCGTTGGCGAGGCCGCAGAGGAGGGACGCGGCGGTGAAGACGACGAGGCCGGCGAGAAAGACCCGCTTGCGGCCGATCAGGTCGCCCGCGCGACCGCCGAGCAGGAGGAAGCCGCCGAAGAGCAGCGCGTACGCGTTGACGATCCACTGGAGGCTCGACTCCGAGAGCCCGAGATCCGCCTGGATCGACGGGAGCGCGACGTTCACGATCGTCGCGTCGAGGATCACCATGAACTGCGCGAGGCAGACGAGGACCAGGACCAGCCACGGGTTCACGGAGTGGCCGCGGATGTCCACGCGGTCACGCTACACGCCGGTTGCCAGCGTCCGGTACGGCTAGCCGAACCACCGTCGCTTCGGCCGTTCCGCTATCAGGATCGACCCCCTGCCCGGCCGCCGCTCGTCCGAGTCGTGCTCCGAGCGGAAACAACAGCTCTGCACACGCTGCGCGCTCCGAGACGCAGATCGTGGTGCGCGCGGTCGACAAACCGCGGATCGCCGACGACGTTTCCGTCGGACACCAGACCACCATCCGGGTCGATCTCACCCTCCGCCCCACCCCAGACGCAGTTGGAGCGTGCGACATTGCCGGTGCCGACCGGGCCCTCCCAGGTCGCATCGATGTCGTACGTCGCAGAGTACGCGACGACGTTGTGCTCGATGACGTTGTTGTTCGAGGCGTCATCCGAGTCGCCGCCGACGATGATCCCGCCACGCACGGACGGTGCTCCGCCGTCGATCGTGTTGCCGTAGACGAGCGTGCGCTGCGCGTTCGGGTACAGATGGATCGCATACGCAGCCGTGTTCCAGATGATGTTGTCGATGATGCGACCGTCAACCACCTTGCTGGCATAGATCGCGTGATCCTGGTTGCCCTCGCCGAGGCTGCCGCACTCGTGGAACCGGTTGCGGCGAATCAGCGGACGCACCGCGGTCCCTGCCGACGAATCGCCCAGTATCAGGCAGCTGCGACCGCGCCAGCCGTTCGTGATCTTGGAGTCTTCGAGCACGAAGTCGGCGCCGTACACCTGGATCGTGTTGGCGCCGCCCACGCCCTCCACGCTGACCCGTGCGAGGCGCACGCCATCGGCCCCGTTGCGAACGACCACGATCCCCTGCAACACCGCCCGCTCACCCGGAGACCCCATCACCGCGACGTTGGATCTCGAGAAGTCGAGGACAAAGCGTCTCGACGTGGTGTACTTTCCCGAGCGCAGGCACCCCGTCTGGCCACTGCGGAGCGAGTTCAGGAGCCGCTGCGCAGTCCTGAAGGGTGCTCGCCACGTGCCCCGGTTGGAATCGGACCCGTTCCCTGCAGCGAACTTCGCGCATGCTCTTGGAGGCGGCCCCGGGCGCACCTGGGGAAGGGACGATGTCCCCGGGGCGTAGGACGCGACCACGAGGCCGAACACCGCCAGCGTGGCTGCGCAAAATCCGAGAACCCGCGTACTGAAACCGCGCCCCACCTGTCCATCCCCCTTGCGGTCGCACGCCGGAGCGTAACACCCGGCGTTCGAGGGAGCCGAGGGCGAGCCGAGTTCGGCGCCTGCCCGCGTAGACTCGTGAGCATGGAGCTCATCCACACCTGCTACCGGATCACCGACCCCGAGCGGTCGATCGCGTTCTACGAGGCGCTCGGCCTCGAGCAGCGGCGCGAGCTGCCGATCCGCGACGAGGCCGTCAACTACTTCCTCGGCGTGCCGGGGAAGCCCCAGCCCGAGCTCGAGCTGACCTACAACTTCGGCGTCGAGTCGTACGAGCTCGGGACGGCGTACGGCCACATCGCGCTGACGATCGAAGACATGGCGGCGACGCTCGCCTCGCTCGCCGAGAAGGGCATCGAGCCGGAGCGTCCGCCCTACTCCGTGCGCGAGGGTGGCTCGCTCCTCTGCTTCGTCCGCGACCCGGACGGGTACCGGATCGAGCTGATCGAGCGCTCGGACTATTGACCGGGGCCGCGTCTGGCAAGGAGCGCATGCGCGCCGCGATCAAGGGCGCCGACCGCTTCCTCAACGCCTGGCACGGCGGTCGCGACGTCCGGGAGTGGCTCGCAGCTCTCGCCGACGCCGTCGAGGACGAAGAGCGCAGCGATCGCTACGGCGAAGGCGAGCGGCTGGAGCGACTCGAGCAGCGCACGGCCGACCTGCTCGGCAAGGAGGCCGCGGTGTTCATGCCGAGCGGGACGATGGCGCAGCAGATCGCGCTGCGGATCTGGTGCGAGCGCCGCGGCCGCCCGACGCTCGCGTGTCATCCCACGTGCCACCTGGAGCTCCATGAGGAAAAGGGCTACGAGCGCCTGCACGGCCTCCACGCGACGCTCGTCGGGGACCCCAACGAGCTGATCACCCTGGCCGACCTCGAGGGGCTGCGGGAGCCCGTCGCGGCGGTGCTGCTCGAGCTGCCGCAGCGCGAGATCGGTGGCCTCCTGCCGGAATGGGACGACCTCGTCGCCCAGACGGGCTGGGCGCGCGGGCGCGGGCTCGCGTTGCACCTCGACGGCGCGCGCCTGTGGGAGGCGCAGCCGTACTACGACCGCCCGCACGCCGAGATCGCGGGTCTGTTCGACAGCGTGTACGTGTCGTTCTACAAGGGCCTCGGCGGGATGGCGGGCGCAGTGCTCGCGGGCGACGCCGAGCTCGTCTCCGAGGCGCGCGTCTGGCAGCGCCGGCACGGCGGCAATCTCGTGACGCTGTTCCCGTACGTGATCGCGGCGGAGCGCGCGCTCGAGGAGCGCCTCGAGCGGATGCCGGTGTACCTCGACCATGCGCGCGCGCTCGCCGCCGCGCTTGCGACCGTCGACGGCGTCGAGATCGTCCCCGACCCGCCGCAGACCCCGCTGTTCCACGTCCACCTGGACGGCGAGCACGACGCGCTGGCGGACTCCGCCCTCTCGGTCGCCGAGGAGCGAAAGGTCTTTCTCTTCGCCGACCCGAGCTCGACCGGCTCCCCTCGCCGGCAGCGACACGAGGTGATGGTCGGCGAGGTCACGCTCGCGCTCGCGCCCGACGAGTTGCGGGACCTCTACGTCGAGATCCTCGTGCGCGCAGCCGAGCGCTGACCCACGCGTTTCGCGGGCCCTGCCCCGTCGTGAGAGAATCGGCGCATGCCCTACGCCATCTTTCACGACCACGAGCTCGAGTGGCATCCACGCCGTGAGGGCGACCCGCGCCTCGTCGCGGAGCTCTCCGAGTCGATGACGCGCTCGCGCGCGAACCTCTACCGCTATCCACGCGGCGCGATCGGCCGCCGCCACAGCGATCCGGTGCAGGAAGAGGTCTTCGTCGTGCTCGACGGGACGCTGACGATCCACATGGGCGAGGGCGACGACCCCGAGCAGCACGTGCTCGAGCGCGGGAGCGTGCTCGTCGTCCAGCCCGGGACCGCACTCCAGCTCTCGAACCGTCACGACGACGAGCTTCGGCTGTTCGTCTATGGCGCGCCGCCCGAGCGGGGCGAGGCGACATTCCTTCCGACCATCGAGTAGTCGCGACGCGCGGGACGGCGTCACGGTGACGTTCCGCGCGATGTGTTACGATATATCGCGATACCACGAAAGGAGCAGCATTGACTGCATTTGCACAGTCCCATCACTGCGGCCCCGAGGAAGTGCGGATCCACTTCATGAGCGGTCCGCACCGCGGCCGCCGACGGCGCCGCGGCGGCCCGCACGCCTTCGGCCGCCGCGCCGGCCGCGGTGACATCCGCGCCGCGATCCTCGTCCTCCTTGCGGAGGAGCCGATGCACGGCTACCAGATCATCCAGGAGCTCACGGAGCGCACCGGCGGCGTCTGGCGACCGAGCCCGGGCTCCGTCTACCCGACGCTGCAGCAGCTCCAGGATGAGGAGCTCGTCCGGGAGACGCCGTCCGAGTCGGGCAAGCGCGTGTACGAGCTGACCGACACGGGTCGTGAGCAGGCCGCGACCGCGACCGCGCCCTGGAACGAGGTGACCGGAGAGAGCGCCGACGCGCTCATCACGCTCCACGACCTCGTCCATCAGGTGATGGCGGCGACACGCCAGGTCGCCCACGCGGGCACTGCCGCCCAGCTCGAGTCCGCCCAGGCGATCCTCCGGGATGCCCGGCGCGCGCTCTATCGCCTCTTGGCGGAGGACGCGCCGGACGCAGACGACCCCGCGGGCGAGTGACCGAGAGGCTCGATGTGAAATAGACGTCCCGCGGCCACGGATAGTTCGCATCGAGCCTCTCAGGCCGGGGGCCGTCGACCGGCCCCCGGCCCCGTCTCCGCGGTCCTGGCGGGCTAGACGATCGTGTGCTTCGCCTGGAAGAGGCCGTGGGGGTCGACCTCCTCGCGGATCGCGGCAAGTCGGCCGTAGTCGCCCTGCTCGTAGAACGACACCGGGTCGACGTCTCGCTCGGCGAAGTTGAAGTACCTCCGCCGTGACAACCGTGGCTCGGTCGCGCCTCTGACGTCGGCGAGGCGCTGGTCGATCGCCGCGACTGCGTCCGCGCCGATCACGATGCCGAGCGCGTAGACCGCGTAGGACCCGTCGAGGTGTGAGAGCGCTCCCCCGTTCGGATCCGGTCGCCCGAGCGCGCCCTCGAGATGCCGGATCTCGAGCGAGAGAAGCGGTGAGGTGCCGTCCATCCCTGCCGCGTCCACGACGGCGCGTGCGACCTCCACGTCGAATGCGTCCAGCATCCAGCCCTCGCCCCGCCCCGGCGCGGGTCCAGGCGGGTCGCGGTGCAGCTCGGTCAGATCCCGCGCCGGAACGGTCGCGAACGTGTCGAGCTCGGGCTCGAGATCGAGAAGCGGGCGCAAGAGCTCGCGGCCCTCTCGCTCGTCGCCCATGAAGACGGCCTCGACGACGACCAGCTGACGGCCGCGGAGAGGCTCCGGGATCTCCGGGATCGGCGGCATCTGGAGAAGCCGCCCGACCGACGTGACCTCGTCCGGCACGTCGGTCGTCCACTCGGCCCAGCGATCGAGCACCTCGACGGCGCGCTCCGCCGGCCAGACGAGCCAGCCCGCGAACGCCTCGGTGACCGGGTAGAGCGCGATCTCGACCTCGGTGACGACCCCGAAGCTCCCGCCGCCGCCGCGGAGCGCCCAGAAGAGGTCTTCGTTGGTGTCCGGGTCGGCCAGGACGACCTCGCCGTCGGCCGTCACCACCTCGGCGGAGAGCACGCTCGAGGCCGAGAGCCCGTGCTTCCGCGCGAGCCAGCCGATCCCGCCGCCGAGGGAGTACCCGACGACGCCGACGTCTCCCGCCGAGCCGTGGAGGGCGGTCAGGCCATGCCCGACGGCGGCGCCCACAACGTCACGCCAGAGCGTCCCGCCGGCAACGCGCGCGATCTGCGCACGAGCGTCGACCTCGACGCCGGTCATGCGGGCCATGTTGATCAGCAGGGCGCCGTCGAGGGGCGTGCTGCCCGCCCCGTGGCCCGTGCCCTGGACCGCGACGCGGAGCCCTGCAGCGCGGGCGTGGTCGACCGCCGCGACGACGTCGTCGACGGTCTCGGGAAGCGCGACCGCGGCGGGTCGCTGATCGACCGCGAGGTTCCAGGCGCGACGAGCCTCGTCCCAACCCGCCTGGCCCGGGAAGACGAGCAGGTCGGGAGAGGCTGCGGTTCGGCGCGCGTTCTTCGTGTGCGACAGCTGCGACATGGTCCCTCTCCTCGGTGCGTGTGCTCGTTCCACCGAGGCTCGCAGCGGGGTACGCGCCGGGCAGTGTGGTTTTCCGCACCGGGCCGGGGTGGGAACCGACTTCTCGTGGGCCGGTCAGCCCCGCGCGAGGAGCTCGGCCGCGTCGGCGGCGAGGCGGGCCGCGTCGTGCACCGCGCTTTCGGCCGAGCCCGCGATTGAGGCAAGCGTCACGCAGGAGACGTCCGGAGGAAGCGCTTCGAGTGCGTCCGCCGCGGCATCGCCGGCGACGATCGCCGCCGGGACGCCGGCAGCCCGGGCCTCCCCGAGGACGTGCCCGACGACCTTCCCGTCGAGGGAGGTCGAGTCGTACCGGCCCTCACCGGTCAGCGCCAGGGCCGCGCCCGCGAGCGCGGCCGAAAGGCCGACCGTCTCGGCGACGAGCGCGGCGCCCGGGCGAAGCGTCGCGCCGAGCGCCGCGAGTCCGCCTGCGAGGCCGCCTGCCGCTCCGGCCATCGTGAGCTCGCGCACGTCGACGCCGAGCTCGCTCCGATACCGCTCCGCGAGCGCCGACAGCCGCTCCTCGAGGCGGGCGACGTCCGCGGCGTCCGCGCCTTTTTGCGGCCCGAACACCCGCGCCGCGTCGACGAACCCCGTGCCGACGTCGCACGCGACCACGACCTCGGTCCCATGGAGGTCGAAGTCCAGCGCTTCGAGCGCACCGAGGCCGCCGTCGACCGTGGCCGAGCCACCGACGCCGACGATTATGCGCTGCGCCCCTGCCTCGAGCGCGATGCGGATCAGCTCTCCGGTTCCGCGCGTTGTCGCCCGGAGCGGGTCGTTGCGGCCCTCGACGAGCGCAAGACCGCTCGCCCGGGCGCTCTCGACCACCGCCGACCCGTCGTGGAGACCCCAGGACGCGTCGGCCGGCTCGCCGAGCGGGCCGGTCACACGCGCGACGCGGAGCGTCGTGCGGTCGGGGCAGAGCGCCGCGAGCGTCCCCTCGCCACCGTCTGCGAGGGGAAGCCGCCGTGCCTGGCGCCCCGCGCGCTCGACGCCCCGTGCGAGGGCCTCCGCCGCTTCGTCCGCCGTCAGGCTGCCACGGAACTTGTCGGGGCAGCAGAGGACCGGCGCGTCGGCCCTGGCACCATGTGTGCTGCTCAGCGGCCCTCGAGCTCGACCCAGTGCGGCCATTCGGCCCGCATCTGGGCTCGGTGGCGCGCGGCGTCGGGAGGCTCCGGATGACGCTCGTCCAGGTACGTGAGGATCGCGTCCGCGCCGTGCACCACGTTGTCGCCGTCCACGAGGGTGGGGATCGAGCGCAGCCCTGTCGCCGACTCCATCGCGTCGCGCTCCGCCCGCTCGAGCGGGATCGTCCTGGCGACCCAGTCGATCTGCAGCTCGGTCAGCCGCATCCGGACCCGATGCGAGTACGGGCACCACTCCGCCTGCCACAGCTCGAGCATTACCGGCAGCGTCGCACACTCGACACGAAGCCGGCACAGACATCTGACACCTGCGGCCGTACGGTGTTCGCATGGCAGCGACACAGACACCGTGGGGAAAGGCGACGACCGTGGAGGAGGTCTCGGTCCCGCAGCGCAGCGGCGACAGACGCTTCTCGATCGTCGTGCAGCTGCTCGAGACGGGTGACGGCGAGGCGCTCGTCCGGTTCTCCTACTCGACCGGCGGAACAGTCCGCCGCGGCCCGGTCACGCTCCGCGCCCGCGACCTCGAGCGCCTCCGTGCAGCGCTTGCGGGCGCACCCGGGCTCCGGCGTGCGTTGAAGGGAGGCGCAATGGCGGCCTGACCCGATGACCTCCGCGCAGGCTGCGATGTCTCAGCTGCGCACGAGCGACGCGCGCTCGGCGGCGCCCGCGATCAGCCCCTCGAGGAGCGGCATCCCGCCCGTCGGCCCGAGCATGGGGTCGACCGCGTGCTCGGGGTGTGGCATCAGCCCGAGCACGTTGCCCCGCTCGTTGGCGACGCCTGCGATCCTGTCGCGCGAGCCGTTGACGTCATCGACGTAGCGGAGCACGACCTGCCCACGGTCGACGACCTGCGCGAGGAGTGTGTCGTCGGCGACCCAGCAGCCCTCGCCGTGCTTGACCGGGATCGTGAGGCGCTCGCCCTCGGTGCAGCGCCCCGTGAACGGCGTGCGGGTCGACTCGACGGTCACGACGACGTCGGCGCAGACGAACTGGAGCTGGCGGTTCGGCCGCAGGACTCCCGGGAGCAGTCCTGCCTCGCAGAGGATCTGGAACCCGTTGCAGATGCCGAGCACCGGCCCTCCGTCCTCGGCGAACGCACGGACGGCGTCCATCACCGGCGCGGTGCGAGCGATCGCCCCACAGCGGAGGTAGTCGCCGTACGAGAAGCCGCCGGGAAGGACGACGCCACCAATTGCTTCCGGCAGCCGGGTCTCCAGGTGCCAGACCGGTAGCGCGGCTGCACCGAGCGCCTCGAGCGCGAGCCGTGCGTCGCCGTCGTCGTTCGAGCCGGGGAACGTGACCACGGCGATACGGACCCGGTCCATCAGTCCTCCGCCACCACGACGACATAGCTCTCGATGAGCGGGTTGGCCAAGAGCTCGTCGCACATGCGCTCGACCTCGGCCTTCGCGGCCTCGGGGTCGTCCGAGTCGACGTCGAGATCGACCAGCCGCCCGATGCGCGCGCGGGACACAGAGAAGCCGAGCGTCGAGAGCGACGCCTGCACCGCCTCGCCCTGTGGGTCGAGGATGCCGCTCTTCGGGCGGATCAGCACGGTCAGTCGCACAGGATCACCCCCGGGTCGTCGAGGTAACGGTCGAACGGCACGCCGGTCAGCAGCTCGAACGCCTGGACGTACCGCGCACGTGTGCCGGCCACGACGTCGGGCGGGAGCTTCGGCCCCGGCTCCGTGCGGTTCCAGCCGGTGGATGCGCACCAGTCACGGGCGTACTGCTTGTCGAACGAGGGCTGCGGCCGACCCGGCACGTACCCGTCCAGAGGCCAGAATCGCGACGAGTCCGGCGTCAGTGCCTCGTCCCCGAGCGTCACGGTCCCCTCTCGGTCGACGCCGAACTCGAACTTCGTGTCGGCGACGATGATCCCGCACGAGGCCGCGTGCTCGGCCGCGCTCGCGTAGAGCGCAATGGCTGCCGCGCGCGCCGCCTCGTAGCGCCCGGCCCCGCACAGCTCGGCTGCCTCCGCCTCCGTGATGTTGAGGTCGTGGCCGGCGTCCGACTTCGTGGCCGGAGTCAGGATCGGCGCCGGCAGCCGCTCCGACTCCCGGAGCCCGCCCGGAAGCTCGTGACCGCACACCTTGCCCGTCTCCTGGTAGTCGACCCAGCCGGAGCCCGCCAGAAAGCCGCGCACGACGAGCTCGACGGGAAGCATCGTGAGCCTGACGCACTCGATCGAGCGGCCGTCGGGCCTGATTGCGACGAAGTGGTTCGGGACGAGGTCGCGCAACCGCGTGAACCAGTACGCAGAGAGGCCGCTCAGCACTCGGCCCTTGTCCGGGATCTCGGTCGGCAGGACGACGTCGTACGTCGACAGACGGTCGGAGGCAACGAGTAGGAGCCGATCGTCGTCGAGCGCGTACAGCTCGCGGACCTTGCCGCTGCCGACGCGCACCGCGTCAGGCATGGACGGCCGCCTCACGCGTCGCGCGGAGCGCGCGCAACCGCTCGAACACCGTGTCGACGTGGGCGACGTACGCATCGAGCGCGAACACGCCGTCGAGGTCGACGCGGGAGGCCACCGCGTCGTCGCCACGTACGAGCGTCGCGAAGTCGCGATCCTCGTCCCAAGCCCGCATCGCGTGTCGTTGGACGCGACGGTACGCGTCGTCCCGCGCGAGCCCACTCTCGACGAGCGCCAGGAGCAAACGCTGGCTCGCGTAGAGACCGTGGCTCCCGTCGAGATTCGCGCGCATGCGCTCGGACCGGACGACGAGCCCCTCGACCAACCATGCGAAGCGGTCGAGCGCGTAATCGACCGCGAGGAACGAGTCCGGCAGGACGACCCTCTCGGCCGACGAGTGCGAGATGTCGCGCTCGTGCCAGAGCGTGACGTTCTCGAGGCCGACGACCGCGTTGGCCCGCACCACGCGCGCGAGCCCGCAGATGCGCTCCGCCACGATCGGGTTCCGCTTGTGCGGCATCGCGGACGAGCCCTTCTGACCCTTCGCGAACGGCTCCTCGACCTCGCGCACCTCCGTGCGTGCGAGGTGTCGGATCTCCGTCGCGAACCGCTCGAGCGACGACGCGACGAGCGCGAGCGTGGACAGGAGCTCAGCATGCCGATCGCGTTGGAGAATCTGCGTCGAGCTCGGCGCAGGGTCGAGCCCGAGCCGCTCGCACGCGACGCGCTCGACCTCGGGATCGACGGCGGCGTACTGGCCGACCGCGCCCGAGAGCTTGCCGACCCGCAGCCCTTCGACGGCGCGCCCGACCCGGGCGCGATCGCGGTCGAGAGCGAACGCCCAGCCGGCGAGCTTGAGGCCGAACGTCGTCGGCTCCGCGTGCACGCCGTGCGTGCGTCCCATGCACACGGTCTCTCGGTGCTCCTCCGCCCGGACCGACACGGCGCCGAACGCGCGGTCCAGACCTTCGAGGATCAGCGCCCCCGCCTCCTGGATGGACAGCGAGAGGGCGGTGTCGAGCACGTCCGACGAGGTAAGCCCGTAGTGGAACCAGCGCCCGTCGTCGCCGAGCCCGGACGCCACGAGATCGACGAAGGCCGCGACATCGTGCCCGGTCTCGCGTTCCCGCCACGTCACCTCGTCGGGCGACGGCGCGCGGGCCACGTCACGGATTCGCGCGACGACTTCAGGCGGGACCCTGTCGAGCGCGGCCCAGCCCTCGAGCGCCGCCAGCTCTACCTCGAGCATCCGCTCGAGCCTCCCCTCGTCCGACCAGACCCGTGTCATGACGGGCCGGGAGTAACGAGCGATCACGAAGCAAGTCTAGATGTGGCCTCGGGCAGGTCCTCCGCTGCCCGTTGCGAAGTTGGCGCACTTTTGACCCACCCGCTCCACCAAAGTTGCCTTTCCTGACGATAGAATGAAAGTGGGTGGTGGGTTGGGGTGCCCCGGCGCGATCCGCATGTTGCGACCTACGCGGGGCCGGCCGCCGCGAGCGCGATGTCCTCGCGGCGGCGCGCGCCGGGGATCCGGATCAGGTCTGCCGCGGCGTACGCCCGCGTGCGGGCGTCGGCCAGGTCGGCGCCCGTCGCGGTCACGCCGAGCAGCCGGCCGCCGTTCGTGACGAGGTCCCCGTCGTTGAGCGCCGTCCCTGCGTGGAAGACGAGCGCGCCCGCCGCGGTCGCGTCGTCGATGCCCTGGATCGGTGTCCCGACGTCGCCCGACGCCGGATACCGGCCCGCGGCGAGCACGACGGTCACGGCGCTCGAATCGAGCCGTCCCAGCGCCACACCAGCGAGGGAGCCACTAGCGGCCGCGGCAAGCGCGACGAGCAGGTCTCCGTCGACGAGCGGCAGCACCGACTGTGTCTCCGGATCGCCGAAGCGGCAGTTGAACTCGAGCACGCGCGGCCCCTCCGCGGTGAGCATGACGCCCGCGAAGAGCGTGCCGACGAACGGTGCCCCGCGACGGGCGAGCTCGGCCAGGGTCGGTCGGACGCACGTCTCGAGCACCGTCGCGAGGAGATCGTCGTCGACATCGGGAACCGGCGCGAACGAGCCCATCCCGCCCGTGTTCGGCCCGCTGTCTCCGTCGGATGCCCGCTTGAAGTCACGGGCCGGAGCGAGCGCGAGGGCGTCGAGCCCATCGGCGAGCACGAGCACCGACAGCTCGCGCCCTTCGAGCAACTCCTCCATGAGCACGGGGCCGTCGAAGCCCCGCGCGACCGCGAGCCCGGCGACGACTTCCTCCTCAGTTCGGCAGACGACGACGCCCTTGCCGGCGGCGAGCCCGTCGGCCTTGAGCACGCAGGGCGCATGTGGGGCGTCGAGGACGGCGGCGGTTGGGACGCTGGCCGCCGCCATCACGTCCTTGGCGAACAGCTTGGAGCCCTCGATCCGCGCGGCCGCCCGCGAGGGCCCGAACACGGGGATCCCCGCATGCCGCAGCTCGTCCGCCACTCCGGCGACGAGCGGAGCCTCTGGCCCGACGACCACGAGGTCGGCAGCGAGCGACCGTGCGAGCGCGAGCAGGCCGTCGCCGTCGTCCGCCGCGACGGGGTGACACGTGGCGAGCTCGGCGATCCCGGGGTTTCCAGGCGCGGCATGGAGCTCGGTCAGCTCGGGCGACGCCGCGACGCGCCACGCGAGCGCGTGCTCCCGACCACCGGACCCGACGAGGAGGACACGCACCGCCCGAGTCTACGAGCTTGACCTGAGCGGCCTGCGCCCGACGATCCAGGACGTGGCCAGGGGGAGCCCGGACGTTCGAGGCGTCCGCCGAGACGTCCGACCGGCACGTCGGCAGGTACACGCCGTCGATGCGCGGGCGTGGTCCGTCCGCGGCACGGCACGCGGGCGCTTCATCTAGAGGCTTGATGTGGGTTACGGGTGCGTGCGGGGAGGGCATGCGCCAAGCAGCGTGGCCGGATCAGTGCTCGCCGATACCCGAAGGTATCGGCGAGCAGCGAGACGGCCGCGATGCGCCGCGCGCAGGCCCCCAGCCGTGCGTGCCCATAACCCGCATCAAGCCTCTAGAGGGAAAGCACGGCGTCGCGCGCCGCACCGGTGCCGACGATCGTCACCGGCACGCCGAGCGCGTCCCCGACGAACGAGACGTACCCGGCGGCGGCGGTGGGCAGGGCGGGGCCGGTGAGCTCCTCCCGCCAGCCGGCGAGCGGCTCGAAGACCGGGGCGCAGTGGTGGAAGTCGGACTGGTGGGCGGGGAAGTCCTCGGTCTGCGTGCCATCCGGCAGCCGGTAGCGGACGCACACCGGAATCTCGTCGAAGTCCGAGAGCACGTCGAGCTTCGTCAGCGCGAGCGACGTGATCCCGTTGACGCGAACGGCGAACCGGAGCGCGACGAGGTCGAGCCACCCGCAGCGACGCTCGCGGCCGGTGACGGTGCCGAACTCCGCGCCGAGCTCGCGAACCCGATCCTGTGCCTCCCCGGCGATCTCGCTCGGAAACGGCCCCTCGCCGACGCGTGTCACGTAGGCCTTCGAGACCCCCAGGACCTCGTCGATGCGCTGCGGCCCGATCCCGAAGCTGACGGCAGCGCCCGCCGCGATCGGGCTCGACGACGTGACGAAGGGGTACGTGCCGTGGTCGAGGTCGAGCAGCGTCCCCTGCGCGCCCTCGAACAGCACGCGCCGACCGTCGCGCAGCGCGCGGTCGACGAGCAGCGACGTGTCCGCGACGTACGGCGCGAGCCGCTCGGCATGCGCGAGCGTCCGCGTGACGACCTCCTCCACGTCGAACGGGTCGATCCCGTAGACGCGCTCGAGCCACACGTTCTTCTCACTCGTGGCCAGCTCGATCTTCTCGCGCAGGATCTTCGGGTCGAGCAGGTCCTGCACGCGGATCCCGATCCGCGTCGCCTTGTCCGCGTAGGCCGGCCCGATGCCCCGCTTGGTCGTCCCGATCTGCAGACGGCCGAGCCGCCGCTCGCGCGCCCCGTCGAGCGCGACGTGCCACGGCATGATCAGGTGCGCGTTGCCGGAGACGAAGACGAGCCCGTCGGTGCGCCGCCCGCGAGCCTCGAGCTCGTCGAGCTCCGCGACGAGCACGTCCGGATCGAGGACGCAGCCTGCGCCGATCGCACTCGCGACGCCTCCGACGATCCCCGACGGAATCGCGCGGATCTTGAACGTCTCGCCGTCGACGACGATCGTGTGGCCCGCGTTCGGCCCACCCTGGTAGCGGCAGACGAGGTCGGACTCCTGGGCGAGCAGGTCGACGATCTTGCCCTTCCCCTCGTCGCCCCACTGCGCGCCGACGATCACGGTCGCGGGCACGTGGCGCATTCTCGCACGCCGTCCGACGGCATGACCGCGGGATCGCGGTCGTACGGTGCGGTGGCGCCGTCCGCTGGGTCCTACGCCGGCCCGCCGCCCGCGAGATCGGCGAACTTCGCGTACCGCTTGAGGAAGCTCAGCTTGACCGCGTCGGTGGGGCCGTTGCGGTGCTTCGCGAGGATCAGCTCCGCGATGCCCTGCGAGTCCGACTCGTCGCCGTTGTAGTACTCGTCGCGGTAGACGAACAGGACGAGATCGGCGTCCTGCTCGATCGATCCCGACTCGCGCAGGTCGGAGAGGATCGGGCGCTTGTCGTGGCGCTGCTCGACCGCCCGCGAGAGCTGCGAGAGGGCGAGGATCGGGACGTCCAGGTCGCGCGCCAGCACCTTCAGGTTGCGCGAGATCTGCGACACCTCCTGCACGCGGTTCTCGACGGTCCCGCCCGAAGTCATCAGCTGGAGGTAGTCGACGACGATCAGCCCGAGGTCCGGGTTGCGGCTCTTGAGCCGCCGCGCCTTCGAGCGGAGCTCCATCATCGTGATCGAGCCCGTGTCGTCGACCCAGATCGGCGCCTTCATCAACTTGTCGCAGGCTGCCGTGAGGCGGGGCCAGTCCTCCTGGGCGAGCTTGCCGGAGCGCACGCGGTTGGACTCGACCTTCGCCTCGCTGCACATCAGGCGCTGCGTGACCTCGGCCTTCGACATCTCGAGCGTGAACAGCGCGACGGGCTTCGACTCGCGGACGCCGAGGTTCGCGGCGATGCACAGCCCGAGCGCCGACTTCCCCATCGACGGGCGCGCCGCGAGGATGATGAGGTTCCCCGGCTGAAATCCGGAGGTGAGCCGATCGAGATCACGAAACCCGCTCGGCACACCCGTCACGTCGACGCCGGCCTCGTACAGCTTCGTGATCCGCTCGAAGCTCTCGGTGAGGAGCGGCCCGATGTGGTCGAAGTCGCCGGTGACCCGCTGCTGCGCGAGGTCGAAGACGATCTGCTCCGCGCGGTCGACGAGCTCCGTCGTCTCGCCGAGCCGCTCGCGGCCGAGTCGCGCGATCTCCTGCCCCGCCTGGATCAGCGCGCGGAGCGTCGCCGCCTCCTTGACGATCCGGGCGTAGTGGTCGACGTTCGCCGTGGCCGGCACGAGCGCAGCCAGCTCGGCGACGCGGGAGCTGCCGCCGATCGTCTCGAGCGCGCCTCGCTCCTCGAGCTCGTTGACGAGCGTGATCGCGTCGACCGGCTCGCCCTTCTTCCAGAGCTCGAGGCAGGCCAGGTAGATCGTGGCGTGCGACGCGCGGTAAAAGTGCGAGGCGTCGAGGATCTCCGTAACCGAGCCGATCGCGTTCTCCGAGAGCAGCATCGCGCCCAGCACCGACTCCTCGGCCTCGAGGTTCTGGGGCGGGACGACCGGAGTCGCCGATGGGGCCTGCACCGTGCTCACGACGCGGGATCAAACCCGTCGCGCGGGGCCCCGTCCAGAACTGACGTGCTCATAGGGCCGCACCCACGAGACCAGGGACAACGGAACACATGTTCGCATCATATCCCCAGCGCAGGACACTCCTTCCACAGCACGTCGTGGAAGCCGGACGACAAAACGGTCGCACGGAGCGATGTTTTCGTGCGGCTGTCCACAGGCCGCGCGGTCGCCTGTGGACGACTCGGCCGGACACTGTGCGGAGCCGGGAGGGACGTCGCCGCCCCTCCCGGAGCTCACTCGGGCTCGGGCGCGTCGAGCGGCTCGTCCGCCCCGGGCAGGTCCGCGGGGCGCTCGTCGGCGCCCTCGTCGTCTGCCTCCTGGGCTGTCGAGCGAAGCTCGTCCTCCGCGGCGACGGCAGCCTCGGTCTCCCGGATGCCTTCCTCGTGCGCCGCCTCGGCCTCCTCGGCCTCCGCCCGCTCTGCGGCCTCGAGCGCCGCGAGCTCTTCCTCCGGCGGCAGCTCGCCGCCCTCGGGGACGACGAGGGTCTTCACCTCGGCGGTGACGCCCTCGAACACGTGCACCGGGATCGAGTAGCGGCCGATCCGCTTGATCACGTCGAGCTCGATCTTCCGCCGGTCGACACGGATCTTCCTCGTGCGCCAGAGCTCCTCGGCGATGTCGGTAGTGGTGACGGAGCCGAACAGCGACCCCGTCGGGCCGGCCTTCACCTCGAAGCGGAGGACAGTCTTCGTCAAGGTCGACGCGATCTCCTCGGCGTGCTCGGCGGTGCGCGCCTCGTGGCGCGCCCGCTCCGCCTCCACACGCCGGAGCTCGGCGACACGGCCCGCGGTGGCGACCTCGGCCAGGTGCCGCGGCAGCAGGTAGTTGCGTGCATAGCCGCGTTTCACGTCGACGACCTCGCCCTTCAGGCCGAGTTTCTCGACGTCGTGGGTCAGGATGACCTCCATCACTGCCCCTGGACGTACGGGAGAAGCGCCATTTCTCGGGCCCGCTTCACCGCGACCGCGACCTGCCGCTGGTGGCGGCGGCACGCGCCCGTGATGCGGCGGTTGCGGATCTTGCCCCTCTCCGAGATGTAGCGCCGCAGCTGGTTGGCGCCCTTGTAGTCCACCTCCTGGACCTTGTCCTTGCAGAAGTGGCAGCTCTTGCGCCGGCCACCGGTTGCACCGGGGCCCGGGCGCTTGCGCGTCTGGGTCTTCGCAGCCATGTGGCCTCCTAGACGGTTGGTTGGTGATTTGGGTGCCCCACGTGCCGGCCACCCATCGTCAGAAGGGAATGTCGTCGTCGGTCGGGGACGTCGGGAAGTCGCCGGCGGGCGTCGCGGTGGCCTCGGCCGGGATGTAGCCGCCGCCGCCCCCTTCGCCGTCGCCACGACCGCCCAGGAACTGGACCGTGTCTGCGACGATGTCGACCGCCTGGCGCTTGTTGCCCTCCGGCGTCTCCCACTCGCGCCACTCGAGGCGCCCGTCGACCGCCACCGGGCGGCCCTTGGTGAGGTATTGCGCGCAGCGCTCGCCCTGGTTCCCCCAGACGGTGATATCGAAGTAGTTCGGCTTGTCGACCCACTGCCCCGTCTCGTCCTTGCGTCGCGTGTTGACGGCGAGCCGCAGGTTGCAGACGGCAGTCCCCGACGGCGTGTGCCGGAGCTCGGGATCCCTCGTCAGGTTGCCGACGAGGACGACACGGTTGATGGCGGCCATCGCTTACTCCTCCTCCGGGGCGTCCACGGGCTGTGCCGGGGCATCGTCGCCGATCGCGACGCCCGCCGCTACTGGCTCGACGGGACCTCCCTCATGGCGACGTGTCGCCATGTGACGGAGCACGTCGTCGTCGATCTTCAACACGCGGTTGAGCTCGTCGAGGGTCTCCGGTGTCGCGGCGAGGGTCAACAGGTGGTAGATCCCGTCTTCCTTCTTGTCGATGGGGTACGCGAGCTTGCGCCGGCCCCACGGGTCGTGGCGCCCGAACGTTCCCCCACCCTGCTCGACGAGCGTCTTCACACGCTCGACGATCTCGGTCTGCTTCTCGTCGGAGAGCTCGGGGTCGAGCAGCAGCAGAACTTCGTACTCGGTCACGCGTCCCTGTCTCCTTCCTTCGGTCTGAGTCGGCCTCGCCGGTGGGTGCGGCGCCCGGGAGCGGCGTCGCGCGGCGTGGCAGGAAGCCGCGGAAGGGTAGCAGCGCCGGAGCGACCGACTACCATGGCCCCGT
>CAWCCO010000010.1:0-68717 GCA_963794115.1 uncultured Actinomycetes bacterium
GTCGTGCGCCGCGAGCCTCATCGGAGGCGGCGCCGACATCATGTTCGTGACGTGCGACGTCGACTACGCGACCCCAGTCGTGCAGGAGGCGATCAACAAGGGCATCCTCGCGGTGGCGCCGTGCATCGGTACCGATCAGATGGGCCCCAAGCGCTTCGGCGCGAAGGGCAGGCTCGCGTTCAGTTTCGGCAACGTCGCCCAGGACGAGGGGTCGGCGATGGCGCAGTACGCGTGGAGCCGCGGCTGGAAGACGGCTGCAACCGCCACGAACACGCTGCTCGTGTACTTCAAGAACGTCGTGCAGGCGTTCGAGGCCCGGTTCACGCAGCTCGGCGGCAAGATCGTCGACCGTGAGACGTACGCGACCGGGGCGAACAACGTGAACAACGCGGTCAGCAGGCTGAACGGCGTCGACGCCGACGTCGTCGTCACCTCGACCTCGTTCGGAGAGCTGCCCGCGCTCGTCGCGGGCCTGCGGACGCTCGGGAACGACGTCCCGATCCTCAACTCGTGGGCGGGCGACGGCACCTACTGGCTGCCGAAGTCTCCCTCGATCTCGAACTACTACGCGGTGACGTTCGCGTCGGCGTTCGGGGACGATCCGAGCAAGGCGGTGAACGCGCTCGCGAAGAAGGTCAAGGCGGGCACGGGCGGCTTCGTCACGGGCGCCGCCGCGATCGACGGCGTCGTGACCGCGATCAAGCGGGCGAAGGGGTCGACGAACGGCGCGCGGCTCGCCGCGCAGATGGAGAAGTTCAAGAAGGTGCCGACGATCTCGGGCCGCGTGAGCTTCTCGCCGCAGCTGCACACGGTGTTCGGACGGCAGTACCGCGTGCTGCGGATCCAGGACAACAAGCCGAAGATCGTCGCCACGGTGACGGCAAAGGTCGTCCCGAAGATCTGACGCTTGACCGAGACGAGCCAGTCAGACGGCGAGCGGTGGCCCGGAGCAGCACTCCGGGCCACCGCCGTGTCGCGATCGTTCGAGGGGGTGCGCGCGCTCGACGACGTCACGACGGAGGTTCGGCGCACGGAGGTCGTCGGGCTGATCGGGCCGAACGGCGCCGGCAAGTCGACCCTCGTCAACGTCCTCTCGGGCTTCGACGCGCCGACGTCGGGAACGGTCGAGCTCGACGGCGAGGACGTGACCCGCTGGCCGGCCCACCGCCGCGGCCGGGCCGGCCTCGCCCGGACGTTCCAGCACAGCCGCTCGTTCCGGAACCTCTCCATCCGCGAGAACGTCGAGATCGCGGCGATCGGCACGGGGACGGGGCCGCGCGAGGCCCGCCGCCGCGCGGACGAGCTGCTCGAGCTGCTCGGCCTCGACCGGCGCGCGGGCGACTCCGCGTCGTCGCTTCCGCACGGAGACGAGCGCCGCCTCGGGGTCGCGCGGGCTTTGGCGACCGAGCCGCGTTACGTCCTGATGGACGAGCCGGCCGCGGGTCTCACCGAGGCGGAGGTCCCGGCCTTCGCCGCCGTCGTGCGCGCGGTGCGGGACGACCACGAGGCGGGCGTCCTCCTGATCGACCACAACATGGCGCTGATCATGGACGTCTGCGACCGGATCCAGGTGCTCGACCAGGGACGCGTGCTCGCAGAGGGCACGCCCGCCGACATCCGCGCCAACCTCGACGTCGCCGCCGCCTACCTCGGCGAGACCGCCGTTGCGGAGGACGACCAGTGAGCGCAACAAGCGAGCCGGCCACGGCTCCAGCGGTCCTCGAGCTCGACCGTCTCACCGTCCGGTACGGAGGGGTCACCGCGGTGCGCGAGCTGAGCGTCGAGGTGCGGGGCGGTGAGATCGTCGGCCTGATCGGCCCGAACGGGGCCGGGAAGTCGACGACCCTCCACGCGATCATGGGCGCGGTGCCCGTCGACGACGGGGACGTGCGCCTGTCCGGCCGATCCGTGCGAGGACGCGCGCCGGAGGCGATCGCCCGCTCGGGCGTCGCGCTCGTGCCCGAGGGCCGCAGGATCTTCGCCGAGCTGACCGTCGAGGAGAACCTGCGGCTCGGCCTCTCCGGACGCCGCAGCCGCGAGGGGGCTGAGGAGGCAGTCGAGGAGGTCTACGACCTCTTTCCCGTCGTGCGGGAGTTCGGCCGTCGGCAGGCCGGGGCGCTCTCGGGCGGGCAGCAGCAGCAGCTCGCGATCGGCCGCGCGCTGGTCGCCGGCCCTGATCTGCTGCTGCTGGACGAGCCTTCGCTCGGGCTGGCGCCGCGGATCGTCGACGTCGTCTTCGACGCGCTCGCGGAGATTCGCCGCCGCGGGATCACGGTACTGCTCGTCGAGCAGCGGGCACAGCGGACGGTCGCGTTCGCCGACCGGACGTACCTGATGGCGAACGGCGAGGTGCGGCTGACGCTCGACCCGTCCGACGCCGACGACACGGAGGCGATGGTGCACGCCTACCTCTCGTGAGCGGCGCCCTCGTCGCCTCGGTCGACGCGCAGACGATCGTCGATGCGCTCGGCCTCGGCGCGGTCTACGCGCTGATGGCCGTCGGCATCGGCCTCGTCTTCGGCGTGCTGCGCCTCGTCAACTTCGCGTACGGCCAGATCGTGATGGCCGGGGCCTACACGCTCGCGTTCACCTCGCAGGCCGACTGGCCGACCTGGGCGGGGATCGGAACGTGCTTCCTCGTCTGCGTGGTGCTCTCGGCGCTGATGGACCGCCTCGTCTTTCGCCCCCTCCGGACGCAGTCGCCCGCCGTGATGCTCGTGACGACGTTCGCCGTTGCGTTCCTGCTCCAGAACGTCGCGCTCCTGATCGACGTGCGGGACGGCACGATCGGGGAGCCGGCGGCATCGGTTGCGTCGCTCAACCGCGCGGTCACGGTGTGGGGAGTCGAGATCCGCAAGGTCTCGATCGTCGCCGTCGTCGTCGCGATCGTGGCCCTGAGTCTTCTCGCGCTGCTCCTCACGCGGACGCGGATCGGGCTGCAGATGCGCGCCGCCGCGACCGACTTCGGCACCGCCCGCCTGCTCGGCGTGCGGGCGAACACCGTGATCGGCGTCGCGGTGCTCCTCTCCGCGCTCCTCGCAGGCGCCGTCGCCGTGATCCTCACCGTGCAGAACCCGCTGGTCACGCCCGACTTCGCGCTGAAGGACACGATCATCGTCCTCGTCGGCGTCGTCGTGGGAGGAATCGACCGTCTCTGGACCGCGATGCTCGGCGGCTTCGCGATCGGCTTCGTCACGGGTGTGATCAACGGCGCGCTCCCCACGGACAAGACCGTCTTCCTCCCGTCGGTCGTGTTCCTGCTCGTCATCCTCGTCCTGGTGATCCGCCCTGAGGGGCTGTTCGCCCGCGGCCGCACGAGCCTCGTGGAGCGCCTGTGACCCGGCGGCTCGACGGCGCGGTCCAGCTTCTCGCCCCGGTGCTGCTCGTCGTGGCGACGGCGATCGTCGGCTCGTTCACCTCGCGGGCGACCGAGATCTACTTCCTGACCGCGGTGCTCTCCGTCGCGATCGTCGTCGCCATCTACGTCTTCGTCGGCAACTCCGGCGTGCTCTCGTTCGGGCAGATCAGCTTCGTCGCGGTCGGCGCGTTCGCCGCGGGCGTGATGACGATCCCGCTCGAGTCGAAGACCGGTGTCCTGCCCGACCTCTACCCGCTGCTCCGCGACCACACGATCGGCAACTTCTCGTCGCTGGTGCTCGCCGCGGTCGTCGGGGGGTTGTTCGCCTTCCTCGTCGCGGTACCGCTGATGCGCCTCTCAGGGCTCGCCGCCGGGATCGCGACGTTCGCCGTGCTCGAGATCACGCACAACCTGCTGCGCGAGTGGACGAAGATCGGGCCGGGCGCGACCACGCTGGCGCTCGTCCCCGAGACGACCGACCTTTTCCAGGCCGCGATCGGGACGGTCGTGGTCATCGTGATCGCGTTTGCCTACCAGCGGAGCCGCTTCGGGCGCTCGCTCCGGGCGACCCGCGAGGACCCGGCCGCCGCCCGGGCCGTCGGGATCGACGTCCACCGTCAGCGGCTCTGGGCGTTCACGCTCTCGGGGACGCTCGCCGGGCTCGCCGGCGGGCTCTACGTCCACATGCTCGGCTCGATCACCGCCGATCAGGTCTACCTCGAGCTCACGTTCATCACGCTCGCGATGCTCGTGATCGGCGGCGTCTCGAGCCTCTGGGGCGCGGTCGTCGGAGCCCTCGCCGTGAGCGGCCTGGACTCGTTCCTCAGCGAGGCCGAGCAGGGGGTGGGGGTCGGCTTCACGATCGACCTGCCGCAGGGCGCCCGGCTCGTGATCCTCGGGACGCTGATGGCGGCGGTGCTCGTGCTGCGCCCGAGCGGGATCACAGGCGGACGGGAGTTCTCGCTGCCGCGACGACGACGATCTGCGCCGGCGGCCGCGCCGGCGCCCGAAGGAGGAGCGCAATGAGAGTCTGCGTGGTCGGGTGCGGTGCCGTCGGGTCGTTGTTCGCGGCCAATCTCGCGACGCTGGACGACGTCGAGGTATGGGCGTTCGACCTGAACGAGGCACACGTGGCGGCGATCGCGCGGGACGGCCTCCGGCTCGTCGGCGCGGGCGAGGTCACGGGGCGGCTGCGCGCGACCAATGACGCGAGCGCGATCCCGTCGTGCAACTTCGGCATCGTCGCGACGAAGGCGATGCACGCGGGCCCGGCGATCGCCGCGATCGCACACGTCTTCCGCGACGGCGGTGCGGTCGCGTCCGTGATGAACGGGGTCGGCAACGAGGAGACCCTGGCCGAGCATGTCGAGCGCGTGATCCGCGGGACGACGTTCCCGGCCGGCAAGGTGCTCGAGCCCGGCGTGGTGCAGTGGGACGTGAAAGGGGACACCACGTTCGGGCCGTTCGAGCCGACCCCGCTCGACCTTTCCGCGATCGAGCCGCTCGCCGAGGCGTGCACCAGGGCCGGGATGCCTGCGAAGGCGGTGGCAGACGCTCGCCCACCGCAGTGGCGGAAGGTCATCTTCAACGCCTCGACGAACCCGATCGGCGCACTGACGGGGTTGACCCACGGGCGTGTCTGCGAGCGGCCCGACCTGCGCGCGCTCGTGTCGGGGCTCGTGAATGAAGGAAAGGCGGTCGCGACCGCGCAGGGAATCGTGTTGGACGCCGACCCCGAGGAGCTGATCGACCACGCGGCGCGACCCGACGTCGCGTACGGCCACAAGGCGTCGATGCTGCAGGACGTCGAGGCGCGCCGGCCGACCGAGATCGAGTACCTGAACGGCGGGATCGCGCGCTTCGGCCACGAGCTCGGTGTGCCGACCCCGCTGCACGAAGCCGTCGCAGCATTGATCAAGGGAGTGGAGGCCTCATGGCAACAGCCGTAGACATCGCCAGCGAGCTCGACAGGCGCCTCGCCAACGTCCGCAGCGCGATGGCGGAGCACGCGCTCGACGGCCTCGTCGTCGCCGGGAGCGAGTACTCGGGGTTCGAGGGGGCGGTCACGTACCTCTCCGGGTTCCAGATCGTCCACCGGTACGCCTACGTCGTGGTGCCGGCGGAGGGCGACCCTTTCGTCGTCTTTCCCGCGGAGGCACGCTACGTCGGCGAGCACGGCACCGCGCAGATGGAGCAGCGCTTCGACCCGCATCCGGGTCGGGCGATCGCCGATTTCGCGAACGACCGGGGGTGGCGGCGGATCGGGGTCTACGGGCTCGACTACGTGATGACCGTGCGCGACTACCGCGAGCTCGAGGCGTTCGAGGTCGTGCCGTTCGACGTCGAGTTCGATCTCGCGCGGGCGGTGAAGAGCGACGCGGAGCTCGAGAGCGTACGGGACTCGGTGCGGATCAACCTTCGAGGCTTCGAGCTGTTCGCGGACGCCTACGCGCCCGGCCGCTCGGCAGCCGAGGTGATGGCCGCCGCGGAGGAGTACTTCGTCGCCGAGGGTTGCGGCCGGCTGACGATGAACATGGTGCTGACCGCGCCGGGTCGCTCGGGGGTCGCGTTCCCGGAGTTCAAGATCGCGCGCAAGGACGAGGTGCTCGGCGACTTCGTGCTGCCGTCGCTCGAGGTCGCGGGGCCGGGGATGCACTGGGTCGAGGTCTCGCGCGCCCTCGCGGCCCACGGCACGACCCTCTCGCCCGACACGAGCGCGATGGCGGACGCGTACGCCGAGTACTACGAGGCTGCGCGGAGCGCGATGCGTGCCGGCGCGACCTGCCACGACGTCCACATGGCCGTCTCCAAGGGCTTCCACGACCGTGGCTACCACCTCGGGCACGTCACCGGCCACTCGATCGGCATGACGATGATCGAGTTCCCGAAGATCGGGGAGGGCGTCGAGACGGAGCTGGCGGAGAGCATGGTCCTCTCGATGCACCCGCACGCGATCGCCGAGAACGGCGAGGACTGCCTCTACATGCAGGACACATGGCTCGTCACGTCGTCCGGCGGCGTTCCCCTGGCGGACCTGCCGATGGAGGTTTTCGTTCGATGAGCGCGCCGGGCGCGTCCGGCTGCGCCGAACGCACCAAGTCCGATTCGGAATGGAGCAGGCAGTCGTGGAGGGTCTAGTGCGAGACGCCGAAGGCGTCTCGCGCTGCTGGTGGGGCGGGGGCGCCGACCCGGCCTACCGCGCGTACCACGACGACGAGTGGGGGACGCCCGTCACGGACGACGTGCGCCTCTTCGAGAAGCTGACGCTCGAGGGCTTCCAGGCGGGCCTGTCGTGGCTGACGATCCTGCGCAAGCGCGAGGCGTTTCGCCAGGCGTTCGCGGGCTTCGACTACCGGCGCGTGGCCCGCTTCGGGCCGCGCGACGTCGAGCGGCTGCTCGGCGACGCATCGATCGTCCGGCATCGCGGCAAGATCGAGTCCGCGATCAACAACGCACGGCGTGCCGAGGAGCTGGTCGACGAGGCGGGGTCGCTCGCCGGCTTCGTGTGGCGGTTCGAGCCGGCCGACTCGGCGCGACCTGGCCGACTCACGCGCGAGGCGCTCGGCGAGCTGTCTCAGACCGATGAGTCCCGCGCGCTCGCGAAGGAGCTTCGGCGCCGCGGCTGGACGTTCGTCGGTCCGACCACCGTGTACGCGTTCATGCAGGCGATGGGGCTTGTCGACGACCATCTCGAGGGCTGCGCCTCGCGGCCGCGGGTGGAGGCGGCGAGGGCGGCGCTGGTCCGGCCGGCCTGACTTCCCGCGACTCCCATCTAGCCTCTAGAATGGTCATTCGTGAGCTGGCCGTGGATCGTCCTGCTCGCCCTCGGCGTCCTCCTGGTCGCCGCCGCGGAGTGGCCGAGGGTTTCGGGCATCGTCGGCGCCGATGCGCGCCGCAAGCGCGAGCGGGAGCGGCGGAAGTCCAAGCTGAGGGTCGTCAGCCCCGAGGACGACGACTTCGTCGAGAGCGTGACGCGCGACCTCGACGCGCTCCCGACGATCGAAGAGCCGCGGACGAAGCGGCCCTGACGCGCGCTACGACGCCGGGCGTCTGACCGTCACCGACGCGGTGACCACGCGCGTGTTCGGGAGAATCCGCGCGACATTCTCCATGTTGCGCGTCTCCTGGTAGTCGGCGACCGAGAGGCGAACCCGATGGCGGCCGGGCGCGAGACCGCTCGTCGAGATGCGCACCTCGTTGGCGTCGAGCCGCGCCGTGACCGTTTGCCCGTCGATCGACGCCTCGAGCGACCTGGCGTTCACGCCGGCGCCCGCGTCGCCGACCCGGAACCGGATCGGACGGCCCGCGCCGACCGTCCGGTTGACGAGTCGCGCACTCGGGGGAGTCGTGTCGTCGATCCAGAGCCGGAACCTGAACCGGCCGGCGCCCGCGCGGGTCGCGCTGTCGAAGACGACGTCGTAGGTCCCGGGCGGCGGTGCGATCGCCCCGGCGGCGAGGACCGGGCTCTCGAAGTCGTCCACGTACGGGTTGAGGTCGAATGGGAGGGCTGCGTAGCCCGTCAGACGGTTCTCGTCGCCGTCCGCGACGACGCGCGGCTCGACGCGAACGCCCGGGCCGCGCGAGGTGACCACGACGCCGATGTTCGCGACCGGGCGGCGCACCACGACGCGGAACACCTGCTCGGGCCCGCGGAGGCGGCTCGTGACGACGCTCCCGGCGGGCACGTCCGGGTAGCGATACGTGTCGACGCGCGCCGGCCGCCCACGCGTGTTGCCCGCGTAGACCCCGGGACGCCGCAACAGCGGCGCGTTGGCGGTGAGCAGCCGCGGGGCGCTGACGCGGCCCCAGACCGGGATCCTGCGGGTCACTTCGTCCCGGCGAAGGACGACGATGCCGCCGATCTCGCCCTGCTGCGCCCCTGCGCGAAGGTCGAGAGAAAGCGTCCCGGGGACGCTCGGCGGTCCGGTCACGACGACCGTCGAGCCGGGCGCGGCCCGATCCGCCTCGAACGTCGCGGCCCACGCGCCCGACCCGCCGCCCGCGTCGTCCAGACGCACCTCACGGTGCTCCGACGAGCCCGGCGGGACGAGGCCGAACGAGACGGAGGTCGGCGTGGGGCGGACGAGCGGGCTGTCGGCCGAGGCGACGTCCACGAGGCCGGCGCCTGCCCGTGTCGGGTCGACACGCGAGCTCGCGGGGCCAACGGGGCGCGCGGTGACCGTGAGCGCGGCCTTGACCTCGGCAGGGCTCCAGTCGGGATGCCGCTGGAGCAGCAGCGCGACCGCCCCGGACACGTGCGGTGCGGCCATACTGGTGCCGGAGAGGACGCCCCAGCCGTCGGGTTGGGCCGAGAGGATCGCGTTGCCCGGTGCGACGACGTCAGGCTTCAGCCTCAGCGAGAGCGTCGTCGGGCCCGATGAGGAAAAGTCGGCGATCGACGGCGACGCGCCCGACGTCGATGCGCCCACCGTGATCGCGTCGGCCGCCGACCCCGGCGAGGCCAGGGAGCCCGCTCCGAATTCCTGGAAGTCGTTGCCGGCGGCGACGACGGGCACGACGCCGGCGGCCGCGGCCGCGTCGAGCGCCAGCGCGACGATGTCCCGCTGCGGCGTGATCTCGGGCTCGCCGATCGAGAGGTTGATCACGTCCATCCCGTCGCCCACGGCGGCGTCGATCGCGGCGACGAGCTCGGGCGCGTTGCCGTCGAGCCCGACGTTCGCGTCCGTCGGCACGGTTAGGGCCTTGTAGTTCCCGATGTAGGCGCGCGGCGCGATCCCGCTGATCCGCGTCCCCTGCGCGAGCGTGTTCGCGTTCCCCGCCGCGATCCCGGCGACGTGCGTGGCGTGGCCGGACTCCTCGGGGTCGAACGGACGGTCGGCGTAGCGCCACGTCGCCCGGGGCGGCGGGAACGCGCGCGCGACGATCACTTTCGCCGTCGTGAACGCGATCTGACCCTTCGGGAAGCCCGCAGGCATCGCATACCCCGTCGGGTCGAAGAACGGGTGCGCCTGGTCGACGCCGTCGTCGATGATCCCGATCTTGATCCCGGCGCCGTCGGCGGGAAGCGCTGCGGCCGCGAGGTCGCGCGCGTGGATCGTGTCCGCGTCCGGCCCGGCGAGCACCCGGTAGGTCGAGCCCACGTAGACCCGCTTCACACCGGGGAGCCAGTCGAGCCGCGCGAGCTCTCTGCGCGGGAGGACGACTGCGACGCCATTCGCGACGATGCGATAGCGCCAGCGGACCGTCGCCTCTGGCATCGCCACGTGCAGCGCCTCGACGAACCGCCGTTGCTCGGCGTCCACGCGCGCACGGGCGCTCCTCGAGTGGGCGTATGCGAGCGGCGGCGCCGTCAGCTGCACCACGACCTCCGTGCCGTGTGGCGCGGCCGAGGCGGTTTCGCGCCCGTCGGCCGAGGCGCCCAGCACGGCTGCCGCGACGAGGACGGTGAGAGGAAGGAGAAGGCGCCTCACTGGGTATTGAGACGCCCGCGGCCGCTCGTCGGCCGTGCCTTGCGTCATGCGGATGAGAGGACTTGAACCTCCACGCCCTTACGGGCACACGGCCCTGAACCGTGCGCGTCTACCGATTCCGCCACATCCGCGCGGTGGCTCAGTGTAGCCAGGGCAGGACGCTACGACCCGAGCGCCTCGAGCACCTGGTCGGCGTGCTCGTCGGGCTTGACCTGCAGGAAGATCCGGGCCACGTTCCCGTCCTCGTCGATCACGAACGTCGAGCGGTTGATGCCCATATACGTCTTGCCGGCGTAGGACTTCTCGCCCCAGACGCCGTAGGCGTCCGCGACCTCGTGGTCGGTGTCCGCGAGCAGCCTGAACGGCAGGTGGTACTTCTCCTTGAACTTCGCGTGCGACGCTTCGTCGTCCGGGCTGACGCCGAGCACGACCGCCCCGGCCCGCTCGAGCTCGCCGTAGACATCGCGGATCCCACATGCCTGCGTCGTGCACCCCGGCGTGTCGTCCTTTGGATAGAAGTAGAGAACGACCGGCGTCCCGCGGAGCTCGGCGAGGGAGACGGGCTCACCCGTGTCGCTCGGAAGCGTGAATGTCGGGGCGGGCTGACCTTCCTCGACCGGCAACAAGGGTCTCCTTTCGTCGGGCTGATGCTCAACCCAGGCTATCCGCCGCGACCCGGACTGCGCGTTTGGCGAGGGCTGCCGCTCGGGTAACCCCGCCCGACGATGGCACGCCGCGGTGGATGGCGCCGGCTCGGGCGCAGGCGGTTCCGCTACGTCGATGCGCGCGGCAGGCCCATCGCCGACGACGAGAGCCTCGAGCGGATCCGCTCGCTCGCGATCCCGCCCGCGTGGGGGGACGTGTGGATCTCGCCCAGCGCAGGCGCCGACCTGCAGGCCACCGGGATCGACTCTGCAGGTCGGAAGCAGTACCTCTACAGCGAGCGTCGCCGCGCGGCGCGAGAACGCGTGAAGTTCGACCGGCTATTGGGGTTCGCTCGCGGTCTGCCGGCACTCAGGGCGAGAGCCGAGAACGACCTCCGCCGAGGCCCGTACGAGCCGGAGTGGGCGTGCGCGATCGCGGTCAACGTGGTCAACAAGGCGTGGTTCCGGGTCGGCACCGATCGCCATGCGCGCGCGTCCCGCACGTACGGCGTCACGACGCTCACGAAGCGTCACGTCGAGATCGCGGGAGACGAGATTCGCTTCGTCTTCCGCACGAAGAATCACGCCCTCGTTCGCCGCACGTTGCGGAGCGCCCGGCTTGCCCGAGAGCTCGCGCACCTCGTCGAGCTCGAGGGATCGCGCCTGTTTCGTTACGAACGGGGCGGTGAGCTCTTTCCCCTTACGGCGCGTGGACTCAACGACTACATCGAGGCCACGCTCGGCGAGGGCTTCACGGCAAAGGACTTCCGAACGTGGGGCGGGACCCTGACCGCCGCGAGCGAGCTGGCACGCCTCGGCCCTGCCGGCGACGAGGGCGAGGCGACACGCGTGCTCGCGCGCGTGATGCGGAAGGTCGGCGACGAGCTCGGGAACACGCCGACGGTCGCGCGCGCGTCGTACGTGAGCCCTCTGATCGTTCACGAGTACCGGGCGGGGCGGACGCTCGACGACTACCGTGGGGGCCGCAAGCGCGGCCCCGCACGGATGTCGGTCGACGAGGCCGCGCTCCTCCGTCTGCTGCGCGCCGCTTCTCGTCGCTAGTCGCGTCCGGCCTCGTTCGACGCCGGCTCTCGGTCGCCCTCGTCCTTCAGGTCCTCGACCTTGTCCTTCGCGTCGTCCCAGGTGTCGCGCGCCTTGTCCTTGGCCTTGCCCCACGTCTCCTGGGCCTCGCCTTCCATCTGCTTGCTCTTGCCTTCGACCCGATCCTCGTCCACGGAGCCTCCTTCGGTTGGTCACCTCGGTTTGCCCGACGCGGGGATCGCCGAAACGGGTTTCTCGCAACGCCGGGCCGGGAACCTCAACCGACGTCAGCGACGGAGGTGATGGACATGGAGACCTGGGTATGGATTCTGATCGCAGCCGTGATCGTCGCGGCGATCGTCCTGATCGCGGCGGCGTGGGGCTCGAGGGGCCGACGAAGCGCGCACCTGCGCGAACGGTTCGGGCCCGAATACGACCGCGCGGTCTCGGACTCGGGGCGGCGCGACGCAGAGCGCCGCCTCTCGGCTGTCGAGAGCGAGCATCAGGAGCTCGACATCAAGCCTCTCTCGGAAGCGGCGCGCGAGCGCTACGTGGAGGAATGGCGCGCCATCGAGGCACGTTTCGTCAACGATCCCGAAGACTCGGCGCGCGCCGCCGAGCGCGTCGTGCTCCGCGCGCTCGAGGAGCGTGGCTACCCGACGAACGGCGAGGCGGAGGACCGGACCGCGCACCTCGCGGTCGACCATCCCGACGTCGTCGAGCGCTACCGGCACGGCCGCGCGATGCTCGGCGAGCTCGAGGGGTCCGAAGCCACGGAGAACCTCCGCAAGGCGATGCTCGACTTCCGTGCGGTCTTCGAGGAGGTCGTCGAACGCGAGCGGACGGCCGCGTAGCGGGCGTCCGACCGGAGTCGGGTCGAGGGGCCGCCTCGTGGCGGCCCCCCTCGTTCGTCGTGCGGTTGGGCCAGGCCCGCAACGGGTATCCCTCCGTCATGCGCGCGCTGCGGAGCCGTCGCTCGTGAATTCGGAGACCGTCGGCACGTTCTCGACGATCACCGCCGGAGTCGTGATGTTGTACCTCGCGACCCGGAAGCGGATGATCGAGCTCAGGGGCGAGAAGGCACGCTGCCCCGTCTGCGGCCGGCTCTACCGCCGCGGCGACGTCTGTCGCTGCATTGGCCGCTGACTACGAAAGAAGGAGCTCCGGCGCGCCACCACTGCCGGAGCTCCAGGGAACGTCCCGTCCCTCGTCAGACGGTCGATCGGTTGAACACGCCGAAGAGGGCGAGGATCAACGCGATCACGAGGACGAGAAACAGGAACTTCGAGAGCGCGACCCCGCCGCCGATGGCGATGATCACGAGCAACAGGACGAGTAGCCAGAGCAACATGCAGGATCTCCTTTGCCGTTGTGGCGTCGTGTATTCCCCGTCGTGGTCGGCGCCAATCTCGACGGCAAGAGCGGGCGGCAGGCCCCGGGCCCGCCGCCCGCGTCGCCTACATCAGGCTCTCGTCAGAGGGGCGGTTCCGTGGGTCGCCGGCCTCGTAGTACGAGCCGAGCTGGCCGCGGTACTGGTCGTCGGCACGCGTCGAGTCGTACTCCGGCGCATGCTTGATCTGGTCCTTCGTACGGTCGACGAAGACCGTCTCGCTCTCCTGGTCGACCTCGCGCACGACACCGGCAGGGAGCATCACCTTCTTGCCGAAGATCCACGGGCCGGTGTCGACCACGATGTAGCTGCTGCCGGTCTCGTACGTCACCTCGTCGATCTTGCCGATCGAGCCGTCGCTCGCCTCGACCTCGTATCCGGTGACGTCGGCGCCGGAGTCGACGACGAGCGTGTCACGGTAGGTCCACATGTCGTTGGACACGACTTCTCCTTTCGTCTCTCTCATCTGGCAGATACCCGGCTGTGGCGAACGAAAACCGCCGCGCCAGGAGGTTTCTGCGCGCATCGCAGCGGGTATCGCGCGTGGATGACACGCTCTCGGCACGGGACCGACCAGGTACCGGGCGCGACGCCGCCCGCCGAGCGTCCGCCGACGGACGAGGTCGCGCTCGTGCGCGGCAGGGTCGAGCAGACGCCGGTCACGCTGATCAACTGGGTCGCATTGGTGATCGGGGCGGTCGTCGTGCTCGCCCTGGTCGTGGTGGTCGCCGCCTACCTCATCGCCTGAGAGGAGCGGGAGGGTGTCGGAGGCGCTCCTGTTCCGGGAGCACGAGGTCGAGGAGCTGGACGACTGGGCGGGCCGACTCGACCGGCTCGGTGCTTCGACGCTCCTGTGGATCGACCTCGAGCGCCCGTCCGACGACGTCGTCGAGCGCCTTGCCCGCGAGCTCGAGCTCGACCCTGCCAGCGTCGAGCGTCTGCAGGGGTCGGAGCGGGCACCGGGCCTGACCGACTTCGGGTCGTACCTCCACGTCACCGGCACTGCCCCACGAGGCGACCGTCACGAGCTCGAAGACCTCGAGTGTCTCGTCTCGCCGACGTGGGTCGTGACGGTGCGCGACGGGCCCGTCGAGGTAGTCGACGAGCTCCGGGAGCGGGCCCAGGGCGCGGGTGACGTCGGCCGACTGAACGGGCTCGAGTTCCTGGCCGACTTGCTGACCTGGGTTCTGGAGGGCTACCTCCGAGCCTTCGAGGCGATCGACGTGGCGCTGGAGGATCTCGACGGGGACGCGATGCAGGGGCATGCGTCGCACGAGCATTCGCTCGCGCGGCTCGTCGGGATTCGCGGAGAGATCGGGCATCTGCGCAGGACGCTCGTCGCGCACCGCGGTGTCCTCCTCGCCCTCACGCGCCCGGAGCTCGGTGGCATCTCCACCGCCGAGTCGGCGGAGCGGTTCCAGGCGCTGCTCGACCGGCTCGCGGAGGTCGCCGCAGCGGCGCAGCACAGCAGGGAGTCGGTCGTCGGGTCGTTCGACGTCCTGATGACCCAGGTCGCGCAGCGGACGAACGAGATCATGAAGACGCTCACGATCCTGTCGCTCCTCCTCCTGCCCGGCACGCTGATCGCGGGTGTGCTCGGGATGAACTTCAAGGTCGGGATCTTCCAGCACCCGGACCTGTTCTGGGTCGCGCTCGGGGTGATGGGCGCGATCGCGCTGGCGACCCTCGCCGTGGTGCGGTCGCGGCACTGGATCTGAGAATCGAGCCGCGGTCCCCTCGGGTCTACGATCGACGCTGATGTCGAACGGCTCCATGCACCAGGGGTTGCCGCGGGACCACATGCTCGCGCGCTACGCGTTCGCGGTCCTCGCGGCGCTCGCCGCAGTCCTCGCGCAGGTCGTGCTGACCGAGGAATGGGAGGTCTCGGTCTACTCGGTCCTCGTTGGTGCCGTCGCGCTGGCGGTGTGGTACGGAGGCGTCGGCCCTGGGATCCTCGGCGTCGCGCTCGCGTGGATGGGTGCGGCGGTCTTCGTCGTCGCGGACAGCGAGTCGCTGGGGATGAGCCGGCGCGAGGCCTGGGTGCAATGGGGGGTCGGGCTCGGGGTTGCGCTCGGTGTGATCTGGGTGAGCCTCGTGCTCCGCCGCGCGCGGCAACACGCCGTCCGCGTCGCCGACGTCGCCGAGGAGTCGGTCGCCGGGCTGGAGACGCTCCAGCGCTTCTCCTCGTCCCTCTCGGCCGCCGCGAGCGTGTCGGACGTCGTCGCGACCCTCGTCGAGGAGGCGCCTGCCGTGGTCGGAGCGCCGGTCGCGCTCGGGTTCGTCGAGGAGGGCGACATCGTGATCGCCCATCCCGAGGGGCTCCAGCTGGCCGACTGGCAGGTGCTGCGTCTCACCGAGGGCCGCATGCTCCACCGGACCGCGCGCGAAGGGCGACCGCTCCGCGCGGCCGGGCGGAAGCAGCTCGAGGAGATGTTCCCCCAGACTGCGGCGCTCGCGCCGAACGCCGAGGCGGCAATCGCAGTGCCGCTTCGCGTCGAAGGACGGGTGATCGGCTCTCTCGGGTTCGTGTTCGATCACGCAGACGACGCGCACGACGAGGCCGACGCGCTCGCGATCGTCGTCGCGGGGCTCGGCGGGCAGGCCCTCGAGCGCGCACGGCTCTACGAGCGCGAGCTCGAGTCGCGGCGCGGCCTCGACCGGATCCTGCGCGTGGCGCCGCGGTTCTTCGCGGGCAGCGAGTCCGTCGTCACGGACGCGATCTGCCGTGAGGCGCGCCTCGTCTTCGGCGCGGACGTCGCGATGCTGTGGCGCGTGGAGGGGGCATCGTTGACGCTCGCCGCGTTCGACCCCGAGGTCGGCCCGCTCCGCGAGGGGCTCACGTCCGACCTCGACGACTTCCCACGGCTTCGGGACGCCGTGCGTGCGCTGAACATCTCGTTCGTCCACGACGTCAGCGAGGAGGCGCTCGGCGAGGGATTGGCCCGCGTGAGGAGGATGGGTATCCGGTCGTCGCTCCGCGTGCCGGTCGTGATTGCGGGTGAGGCGGAGCTCGTCCTGATCGTCTCCTGGCAGACGATGGTCTCACCGCCGGACTCGTCGACGCTCGTTCTCGTTCGTCGCTTCGCCGACCAGGCGGGGCTCGCGCTCGAGCAGGTGGAGCGCCGACGGGCGGAGGCGGAGGCGGCCCGACGCGCCGCCGAGGCGCGGAGGCTCTACGAGATGACCGCCGCGCTCGCGCACGCCGCGACACCGGCCGAGGTCGGGGCGGTGTGTATCGAGCACAGCCGCGCCGCCGTCGGGGCAGAGGGCGGGTTCGTCGCACGGGCTCCCGCCGAGGGCGATGCGCTCACGCTCGTCGCGAGCGACGGCGACCTCGGCGGCGTCGAGTTCGGCTCGCTGACCCTCGAGTCCGACGAGCCCGTCGCCCACGCGATCCGCACCGGTGCGCCCATGTGGGAGCCCGGGCACGACGGCTCGCGTCCGGGTGACATCCGTGCCCAGTCGTCCGTCGCGCTGCCGCTTGTCTCGGGAGGGCGAGTCCTCGGCGCGCTGCAGCTCGTCTTCCGCGGCGGCTTCAAGCCGACGCCCGACGTGCGAGACCGGCTCGAGGCCATCGTCGCGCAGTCCGGTCTCGCGCTGGAGCGGAGCCTACTGCTCGACTCCGAGCTTCGTCTGCGCCGAGCGTCGGAGCGTCTACAGAGCATCACGACCGAGCTCTCGAACGCGCTGACGCGCGCGGAGGTCGCCCAGGTATTGCTGGCCCACGTCGACGAGGCGGTCGGCACCGAGTGTGCTGTCCTCGTCTCGCTGGGCGAGGGGCTCGGACCGACGGAGATCCTCGACTCGAACGGTTTCGACGAAGACGTCGCAGAGTCTTGGCTCGAGGCGCGGATGGACGCGAGGACGCCGCAGGGGCAGGCGATCCGCCGCCTGACCCCATACCACTTCGACGCGACTGAGGACGTCGACGGCGATCGCGCCCACGACCCTGCGCACACCGGGCACCGGTCGTTCCTCTTCGTGCCGCTCGTGCTCGGCAGGCGGCCGCTGGCGCTCCTCATCGCCTCGGCGCACCATCCGCTCGACCTCGGCCCGGACGACCTCCGCTTCGTCGCGGCACTTGCCGGGCAGGCGGCGCAGGCGCTCGACCGTGCGCGGCGCTTCGAGTCGGAGCGGCGGATCGCGGAGACACTGCAGCAGAGCGTCCTCCCTGCGTCGCTGCCGTCGGTCCCGGGCCTCCAGCTCGCCGGCCGCTATCTCCCCGGGACGGCGGAGCTCGAGGTCGGGGGCGACTGGTACGACGCGATTCCCCTCTCCAACGGGCGCTTCGGGCTCGTCGTCGGCGACGTGGTGGGGAAGGGCGTTCGTGCGGCAGCGACGATGGGTCAGCTCCGCAACGCGATCCGGGCCTTCTCGCTCGACCGGCTGAAGCCGACGACGACGCTCGGCCGCCTCAGCAGGCTCGCCGAGGAAGTGATCGAGACGTCGTTCGCGACCGTGGTCTACGCGGAGCTCGACCCCGAGACGGGCGTCTGTCGATACGCCTCCGCAGGGCACCCGCCGCCCGTGCTTGCGAAGCTGGACGGCAGCGTGGAGTTCCTGGACGGGGGCAGGGGGCTGCCGCTCGGCACGAATGCGGTTGCGCCGTATCGCCAGGCGGTCGTCGAGCTGCCCCACGGCGCGGTGCTGCTGTTCTATACCGACGGCCTGATCGAGCGCCGCGGGCGTTCGCTCGACGAGGGCTTCGAGCGCCTCCGGGCGGCGGTCGCGACCGCGCCGCGCGACCCGGACCTGCTCGCCGAGCACGTGCTCGAGCATTTGATCGGAGACGAGGAGCGAAGGGACGACGTCGTGCTCCTGGTCGCGCGGCTCCTGCCCGTCGCGCCCAGGGCGCTGGACCTCCGCCTCGACGGGGGGGACGCGTCGCTCCGCAACGCACGCGAGGCGCTCCGCCTCTGGCTCGTCGGCGCGGAGATCACGGAGATGGACGCGCACGACATCGTCCTCGCTGCCTGGGAGGCGATCGCCAACGCAACCGAGCACAGCCTCTCCGAGACCGGGTTCCGACTGCAGGCGCAACTCGTGGACGAGGCGGTTCGCGTCGTCGTCGAGGACGACGGCACGTGGATGACGCCCGCGGTACGACCCGATCGCGGCCGGGGCCTCCAACTGATGCGTTCGTTGATGTCATCGGTCGAGGTCGAACCCGGCCCGAGCGGCACGCGCGTCACGCTCGAAAAGCGGCTTCCGGTTCTCGGGCCCGAGGTCACAGCAGATAGATGAGCAGGATGATGATCAGGATCAGGACGATCACGCCACCGCCGATGTACATCGCCGACCTCCCTTCGTCGTCGAGGGTCGCCCGTTGATTCCACGTTCAGCCGCCTGACGAAACGTTTGTCCGAGGCGGCGTCGGGTACAGACCGGGGACGACGTCCGAGGAGAAACGGAGATGTCCCTGGCGATGGCCGAGCGAGAGTCGACAGCGCGGCGTACCGCGCGCGATCAGCCTGCCTCGGGCGGGGAGCCCAATCACCGACACGGCCGCTCCCGGAGCGTCGATGCGCTCCTGGTCGCATACCACCGTGACGGCGATCGCGGCGCGCGGGAGGCAGCCCTCGTCGAGCTGATGCCGCTCGTCCGCTCGTTGGCGGCGCGGTACGCAGGGCGCGGTGAGCCGCTCGACGATCTCGTCCAGGTCGGCGCCCTCGGGCTGATCAAGGCGGTCGACCGGTTCGACGTGTCGCGCGGCGTGGAGTTCACGAGCTATGGCGTGCCGACGATCGTCGGGGAGATCCGCCGTCACTTTCGCGACAAGGCCTGGGCGATGCACGTTCCGCGACGGATCAAGGAGCTCAGCGTCAGGCTCTCCCGCCTCCTCGACGACCTGACGACGAGCCTCGGCCGGTCGCCGACGATTGCGGAGCTCGCGGAGGCGGCCGCGGTCGAGGAAGAGGACGTGATCGACGCGCTCGACGCCGCGCGCGCCTACTCGACCCGGTCGCTGGACACGGTGTCGGCCGGCAGCGACCAGCTCGGCGAGCACCTGGCGGGCGACGACCCCGGCTTCGAAGGGGTGGACGACCGCTGGCTCCTCTCGGCGGGCCTCGACGCACTGGACCCTCGGGCGCGCCGCATCGTCGAGCTCCGCTTCTTCGAGGAGAAGACCCAGGCGCAGATCGCGGCCGAGCTCGGGATCTCGCAGATGCACGTCTCGCGCCTCCTTCGCAACGCGTTCGAGGTGATGCGGGGATCGATCGAGGCGAGGGCGGGTGAAGCGTGAGCGCGGAGGCTGTGCACCTGCGGTTTCCCGCCAGGGCCGAGTACCTCCTCCTCGCCCGCCTCGCCGTGACTGGTGTTGCGCGGCGGATGGGACTCGGGGGGAAAGAGATGGCCGACCTGAAGCTCGCCGTCACCGAGGCGTGCAGCAATGCCGTCCGCCACGCGTATCCGGTCGCGGGGGAGGGTCAGATCGACCTCGAGCTCGTCGCACGTGACGACCGTCTCGAGCTCGTCGTCGAGGATCACGGCGCGGGCATCCGTCTGCCGCTCGGGGTGCCGCCGTCCCCGTCCGAGCGGGGCGGCATGGGCATCCCGCTCATCAGAGCCGTCGTGGACGATCTCGCGATCGGTCAAGGCAGCGACGGCGGCACCGTCGTCCGCATGACGAAGCTCGTCCCCGGGATTCCCGAGGACCGCGCGCAAGCCAGGGTTTAGGGGCCCGCGAAACGGGTAGGACGCGCAAAGATGCGCGACGGCGGCACGGTCACCGGCTGGACCGAATTCCGCGTGGAGGAGGATCGGCCGCGTCCGGGGACGATCGTCATCTCGGTGCATGGCGACCTCGATCTCCACTCGGCCGACGAGCTGGGCGACCGTCTCGTCGAGGCGGTGACGCACGGTGCCTCGACGGTGGTCGTCGACCTCACGGGCGTCGAGTTCCTCGACTCGCAGGGCCTCGGGGCCCTGCTGCGCGGGACGCGGCGGCTGGGTGGCGGCGCCGAGCGCTTTCGGCTCGTCGTCCCGGACCCGCAGATCCGGCGGCTCTTCGAGATCACGGCGCTCGACCGCGTGTTCCCGCTCGACGAGACCCGCGAGCAGGCCCTTGCTGGCGGGCGTCGGGCCGCGTCGTCCGGACAACCGGTTTCGGATCTCCCTGGGGAGGGCATGACGCGCAGATGACGGCGAGCGTCGCCACGAGGATCCAGAGCGACCTGCCGGTCCTCGTCTTCGTTGGTCAGCACCAGTCGGGCCCGTCGCGCCGGATGGAGAGCCTCGTCGCCTGGGTGAAGGTGAGCCAGAAGGCACGGCTCCGCGTCGTCGAGGTCGACGGCGACCGGCGTCTCGACGTCGTGCGGCGCTTCGGGATCCGGGAGTTTCCGTCGCTCGTGCTCATCGTCGGCAGACGAGTCGTCGCGCGGCTCGAGGGCAGGTCGACCGGACAGGAGATCGACCAGCTGCTCCGCACCCACCTGCCGGCCTAGCGAGAGGTGCGGGCCAGCAGCGGCGTGCCGATCACGATGGGCGTCCTTTCCTCCTCCTGGCGCCCGTCGTGATCGGTCGGGACCTCGCTCCGTGAAGTAGACCGCCCCGTGCCGTCGCCTGTCCGCGGCTCGGGTACGCTCGCGCCGTGGCGGGACTCCATCCCTGGCTCGGCGGGGCGGCGATCGTCGCCTGCGCGACCGCGGCGTTCGTGGGCGGCTTCCTCTACTGGCGTGGCCGCGGCGCGGGGCCGATCACGACGCATCTGCTCTCGCTCGCGCAGACGCTCCTCGTCGCGCAGGTCGGCGTCGGACTGCTGCTCCTGGCCGACGACCGCCGCGCGCCCGAGCAGCTCCACTACCTCTACGGGACGCTGGCGCTCGCCGTCGCGCTCGCGCCCTGGTTCTACGCGCCCGAGGCTGGGCCACGGAGGCTCTTGTGGTTCGCCGCGACGACGGGCGTCGCGGGCGCACTCGCGATCCGCGCGTTCATGACCGGCACGTCGTGAAGAACCTCTTCGAGAACCGGTTCCTGCGCGGCATCGCGCTCGTCGCGCTCATCTCCCTCGCGATCGTCCTGCTCTCGCTGGAGAACTCGCTCGCCACGGCGAGCGCGCTCCTGAGCATCGCCTTCTTCCTCGCGATCGCCTTCTTCCTCTTTCTCCTCTGGCGCGAGCGGCGCTCGGACATCGAGGCGTGGTCGGACCTCTCTCGCAGGACATTCTACGGGGCGATCGTGCTCGCGGTGCTCGCCGTCGGCGCGTACATCGGGCTCTCGCCGCGCGGCGCCGATTTGATCGCGTTCGTCGCGGTGGTCGCCTGCTGCGTCTGGGCGCTCGTGCGCGTCTGGCGCCGCGAGCACCACTACGTGTGAGCGACGCGGGCCCACGGGGTTGCCACGTGCCGCCGCAAGTCGGTTAGATTGCTGCCGTGGGCCGGGGTCTCTGGACGGGCTGGGCTGGGGGCTTCCCCCGCTCGATGCGCCCGCACCGCCCACATCGCACCCTCAGGTGCCGGGCGCGCATGCTGCGCCCGGGGAAAGGACAGACCCAATGAAAGCCCGTATCGTTCTTCTCGCGACGGCCGCGGCACTCGTAGCCGTCGCGCTCTCGTTGAACGTCGCGTCCGCCGGGAGGCTCGGGCCGTCTACGACGGCGGCGCCCGCGACGAGTGCGGCGAAGGCTTATCCGGCGCCGAAGGTGCCGGGCGCCGCCGCGCTCAAGAAGAAGTACGGCGGTCAGTCGATCACGTTCATCGGCGACTCCGTCGGCGGCAGCCACAACCGCGACCTGGCGCTCGCGAAGCAGTTCACGAAGGACACCGGGATCAAGGTCAAGGTCGTGCCGCACCCGGCGGCGTCCGATGCGTCGTACTCGCAGCTCGCCCGTGTCTTCTCGTCCAAGTCGTCGTCCTTCGACGTCGCGATGATCGACGTCGTGTGGCCGGGCGCCTTCGCGCCGTACCTCGTCGACCTGAAGCCGAAGCTCGGCAAAGCGTCGAAGCAGCACGCGCAAGGCATCGTCCAGAACGACACGATCGACGGGAAGCTCGTCGCGATGCCGTGGTTCGGTGACTTCGGGATCCTGTACTACCGCACCGACCTCCTGAAGAAGTACGGCTACAAGAACCCGCCGAAGACCTGGACGCAGCTCTTCGCCATGGCGAAGAAGATCCAGGACGGCGAACAAGCCAGCAATCCGAACTTCTCGGGCTTCGTCTTCCAAGGCAACTCGTACGAGGGCCTGACCTGCGACGCGCTCGAGTGGTACGAGTCCTCCGGAGCCGGCGGGTTCGTCGATAACGGCAAGGCGACGATCAACAACCCGAAGGGCGCGGCGATCCTCAACCTGTTCGCCTCACAGATCGGCAAGACCACGCCGCGCGACGTGACGACGTATCAGGAGGGCGAGGCGCACACGGCGTTCGTCGAGGGCAACGCCGCGTTCATGCGCAACTGGCCGTACGCCTATTCGATCGGAGCCGATCCGAAGACGTCGAAGATCGTCGGCAAGTTCAGCGTCACGGTGCTGCCGCACACCGGCTCCAGCCCGTCCGTCGGCACGGTGGGCGGCTGGCAGCTCGCGGTGAACAAATACTCGAAGCACGTCGACGCCTCGATCGAGTTCGTCCGTTACATGACGAGCGCGCCGGTGCAGAAGTTCAACGCGATCACGAACACCAACGTGCCGACGATCCCCGCCGTGGCGCGGGACAAGGCCGTCGTGAAGGCGAACCCGTACCTCAAGCCCGAGATCGCCAACGTCATGCGGGTTACGCGCCCGGCGAGCTCTCTCAAGACGCACTACAACGAGGGCTCCAAGGCCATCTACCAGGGCATCAACCAGATCCTCAACGGCAAGTCCGCGAATAGCGTGCTGCCGGGGATCCAGTCTCAGCTCAACCGGATCCTCCGCTAGCGAGCCGACCGGTTGCGGGGGAGGATGGCGTCTGCCATCCTCCCCCTCTACTCGATGTCGACTACCGTCACCCCCGCACCCGCTCGGCGCCGTCGGCACAAGACGACGAAGCTCCACCGGCGGCAGACGCGGCTTGCCTGGATGTTGCTCGTCCCGTCGCTCCTGGTCGTCGCGTTCGTCGCGCTCTACCCGCTCGGCAAGACGATCTTCCAGAGCTTCACGGACGAGCAGTTCCTCGCGCTCAACCCCGTGAGCTGGGTCGGGCTCGAGAACTACAAGGACCTCTGGAACGACACGATCTTCCGGGACTCCATCTGGACGACGATCAAGTTCACGCTGATCACCGTCGCGTTCGAGTTCGCGCTCGGGCTCGCGATCGCGCTCATCGTCAACTCGAGCTTCAAGGGCCGCGGCGTCATGCGGGCGGTGATGCTCGTGCCGTGGGCGATCCCGACCGTTGTCGCGGCGCAGATGTGGAAGTCGATGCTCCAGTCGAACGGCGTGATCAGCGACGCGGGAACCCGGCTCGGCATCCTGTCGCATCCGCACGCCTGGATCGCCGACCCGGGCACCGCGCTCGCGAGCGTCTGCGCGGTGGACATCTGGAAGACGACGCCGTTCGTCGCGCTGCTGCTGCTCGCCGGGCTCCAGGTCATCCCCCGCGATCTCTACGAGGCCTCGGAAGTCGACGGCGCCAACCCTCTGCAGCAGTTTTGGAAGATCACGATGCCGCTGCTCCTGCCCGCGATCGTCGTCACGCTCATCTTCCGGACGCTCGATGCGCTGCGCGTGTTCGACGTGTTCTACGTGTTCTTCGGGAACCGGCTCGGGACCCAGTCGATGGCGATCTACGCGCAGAGCACGATCGTCTCCGACGGGTACGTCGGCTACGGCGCCGCGATCAGCATGGCGATCTTCCTGATCATCGGGCTGTTCGTGGTCATCTACCTGACCTTCCAGCGGGTGACGCTGCGGTGACCGCCGCGACCGAGGCAGCGGGGCGCCCCGTCGTTCGGCCGGTCAGCCGGAGCCGCGTCTTCTGGCGCAGCCCGCTCGGGCGGAGCCTGAAGCGGGTGCCGTTCTACCTGCTCGTCCTCGTCGTCTTCGTCTACACGCTGTTCCCGTTCGCCTGGGCGCTTCGGTGTGCGTTCACGCCGGAGGGCGACCTCTTCTCGAGCCCACTCCAGTACATCCCCGCGAATCCGACGCTCGACAACTTCAGGCAGGCGTTCGAGACCGAGTTCTTCCGCAAGGCGCTGCTCAACTCAGCCCTCGTGGCGGGCGCCGTAACCTTGCTCTCGCTCGCGATCGGCTCGCTGGCGGCGTTCGCCCTCGGCCGCTTCCGCTTCCGCGGGCGCTCGCTCGTCATGTACCTGATGCTCTCGATGACGATGTTCCCGTCGATCGCGATCCTCGGCGCCCTCTACACGATGATCAGCGGCTTCAGTCTCGGGCCGATCGACCTCCCGAACATCTACGACACCCTGTGGTCGCTCCTCTTCACCTACCTGATCTTCACGCTGCCCTTCACGATCTGGGTGCTGACGAGCTTCATGGAGGCGCTGCCGGGCGATCTCGAGGAGGCGGCGTACGTCGACGGCGCGACGCCGTTCCAGGTCTTCTACAAGGTGCTCCTGCCGCTGCTCCTCCCGGGCCTCGTCACGACCGGGCTGCTCGCGTTCATCGCCGCCTGGAACGAGTACCTGTTCGCGCTCTCGTTCATCCAGGACCCGGACAAGTACACCGTCCCGCTCGCGATCACGTCGTTCGTCGGCGAGTCGGGCAGCTCCTTCCAGCAACCCTGGGGAACGATCATGGCCGCGACGATCATCATCACGGTGCCGCTGGTCGCGCTCGTGCTCGTCTTCCAGCGCTACATCCTGGCCGGCCTCACCGCCGGCGCCGTGAAGGGCTGATCGGTCTCGCGACGGCTCAGGCGCCGTCGCCGTAGATCCCGAGGCCGGTCTCGACGTCGAAGAAGTGGAGTTGGCGCGTGTCGACCGCGACGTCGATCTGATCGCCCGACTTCACGCGGGAACGGGCACCGAAGCGACCGACGAGGACCGCGGAGCTCTCCCCGGCGCGGGCCTCGGCCCGCTCGGCGTCGATGTCCTCCGCGAGCTCCTTGACATCCGCCGTGAATGCGGGCGGCGCGGCAACGGAGAAGTGGACCATGATCTCGGCGCCGAGCGCCTCGCGCAGGGTAACCGTGCCCTCGAGCGTCCCGCCGAGGGCAGTCTCGCCGGCGAGCCGGGAGTCCTCGAGGTCCTCGGGCCGGATGCCGAGCACGATCTCCCGACCCTCGTAGCCGCGCAGCGCCGGCCGCTGGCTCAACGTCTCCTCGCCGAGCGCGATCTCCTGCGAGCCCGTCACGACCTTCATCGTGCCGTTGTCGCGCTGCAGCGTCGCCTCGAGGAGGTTCATCGCCGGGCTGCCGATGAAGCCGGCGACGAAGAGGTTCACCGGGCGATCGTAGAGCTCCTGCGGCTCCGCGGCCTGTTGCAGCTCGCCTTTCCGCATCACGGCGACGCGGTCGCCCATCGTCATCGCCTCGACCTGGTCGTGCGTCACGTAGATCGTGGTCACGCCGAGGTTGCGCTGGAGCTCCGAGATCTCGGCTCGCATCTGCACGCGCAGCTTGGCGTCGAGGTTCGAGAGTGGCTCGTCCATGAGGAACGCCGAGGGCTGGCGCACGATCGCCCGGCCCATCGCCACGCGCTGCCGCTGGCCGCCCGAGAGCGCCTTCGGCTTGCGCTTGAGGTACGGCTCGAGGTCGAGGATGCGCGCCGCGTCGTGCACCCGCTTGTCGATCTCCGCCTTCGGCACCTTGTGCAGCCTGAGGCTGAACGCGATGTTGTCGTAAACGGAGAGGTGCGGATAGAGCGCGTAGCTCTGGAAGACCATGGCGATGTCGCGCTCGCGCGGCGTCAGGTCGTTGACGATGCGGTCGCCGATTCGGACCGTGCCGTCCGAGATCTCCTCCAGGCCGGCGACCATCCGTAGCGCGGTTGTCTTGCCGCAGCCGGACGGCCCGACGAGGACCATGAACTCGCCGTCTTCGATCTCGAGGTCCATGCCGTCGACTGCGCGGGTGCCGTCCGGATAGACCTTGCTGACACCATCAAGCGACACCTCGGCCATCGTCGACCCTCCTCGTCCGTCGCCCGTCACTGTGGCGCGAACATCTTACGCGGACGCCGGCTCACCACATCCGGGCGCTTGCGAACGGCAGTCCGGCCCCGAGGAAACGGTGGGCGTGCGCTAGCGCAACGGGGCGGGGTACCGCGTGCCGTCGGGCGCGGTGTAGAGCGACGAGGCGCTCGAGAGCTCGGTCGCAGCGCCGTCGAGGGCGTCGAGCGCGTCGCGGACGTCGACGAGCTTGCCGACGAAGATCGGGGTGTCGCGCTCCGTCCAGCGCGAGGCCTCGCTCTCGCGGAGCGTCATCATCAGGTGCATGAAGTCCGCGGGCTCCTCGGCCTCGAAGGCGGGGATGAACTCCTGGTCATCGATCCCGAACGAGTAGGTCGTGTGGTTCGTGATCGTGACGAACCGGGCGCCGATCTCGGCGTGCTCCCGCATCGCCGCCGCCCGCTCCTCGAACGAGAGGAAGTACCAGGGACGCACCTTCACGAACGGGTAGACGATCAAGTACGGCGCGTTTCGCGGCGCGACGCGGCCCTGGCGGATGCGCTTCTTGTCTGTGTAGACGGACGGCTTCGTCGTGCCGAGATACGAGTGGGGCACGGTCAGCCAGGCGCCGAGTGGCGTCCCGTTGAGCGCCGCGCCGAGCTCGAGGAGATCGTCGTAGCGCTGCGTGATCGTCCAGAGAAACAGGTCGGTCTCGGGTCGGACGCCGACGGTCGAGTAGACGCGTAGCCCTTCCATGCGCCCGGCGAACTCGTCGACGACGTCCGCGAACGCCTCCTTGCCGGCGGCCCGCTCGTCGACGGGCAGCCGGCGCCAGGCCGGGTCGACGGCGTAGAAGCGGTAGCCGACGTACTGCCCCACGGCAACGCCCTCGATGCGCTCGTAGCTTTCTGTCACGTCCCGAATCGTACGCGGACGCGGCTCAGGCCGGGCGGAGGATGCCGCTCGTGACGGACTCCGGCGCGCCTGGGTTCACAGGCTGGACCAGCGTGAGCCGGAGCCTGACCGGCGTCTTTCCCAGCTTCGTCTTGCCGAACGAGGCGACGAGGGTGGTGTCGGCGCGCCCGTAGCCGTTCACGCGCGCAGCGAGCGCGCCGGTCGTCGCGCGCAACGCTTCGAGGGTCCAGGCGCAGTCGAGCGAGCAGCGGAAGCGCACGCTGTGCACCCCGCGCTGGAACGCGCGCGGCGTCGGGAACCGCACGCCGAGCGGCGAGACCTCGAGCGCCATCCCGTCGCAGCGGGCGATCGACCCGCCGCGGGTGCGGGCGAGCGAGTCGCGGACCGGCCAGAAGCTCGACTTCGGGGTCCCGTCGGCGTAGTAGACGCCCGACTGCCAGCTCGGCAGCGCAGTCTCGTCCTGCGAATGGAAGAGCAGGATCCCCTCGACGGTCGGCTGGCAGAACGCGAGCCGGAGCCCGAGGTCGTACGCCGCCGCCTGCTGCCGCTCGTCGACGGGCTTCGTGGTCGAGGGCTCGGTGCCCGTGTACAGGCTTCGCTTGCCCGGCGGGATCGCGGACTCGATCCCGAACTCGTCGTAGAGGATCGGCAGCGACGAGCCCGGCTGGGCGGTGCCGTCGAACGCCTGGCCGAGCAGCGCGACGAGCTTCCCGTAGTCCGCGAGCCCGATCGACGTCGAGCGCGGATGCGGGAAGTCGGGGCTCTGCGACGAGTTGTCCGGGTAGGGATGGAACGCGAGCCCGTCCATCACCGGCCGTGTCCGTCCACTGGCCCGGTACGCCGTCCCCATCGCCTGGATGAACGCCGTGGGCGACGACGTCGGCCGGATCCCGTCGGGCCGGTCGCTTCCGCGCGGAGCGAGCGCGCCGCCCCACACGGTGACCGTCGGGTCGACGGCCTTGAGCGCGTCGTAGGTCTGCGCGAGGAGCGAGAGATAGGCGGGGGCCGACGCATTCGAGCCGTCGGGCGCGAACTGCGGCAGCCAGAAGCGGTTCAGGTTCGGCTCGTTGCCCACGATGATCTGGTCGAAGCTCGGCAGGAGCCGCGCGACCGAGGCTGCGTACTGCGCGAACTGCGACTGCGCGGTCGCGTCGAGCGGGGTCGTGCGCTGGCCGACGTTGTAGACCGAGACGTAGACCTCGACGCCGTTCAGGTCGGCCGCCGTCTCGACGTTGCGCAGCTCGCGGAGCTCGTCGGCGTCCGGCGCGGTGAGGCCCGGCTCCCAGTTCGTCGTGACCCGGACGGCCGTGAACCCGGCGAGACGGAGCTGCGCCATCTTCGCCTCGGCGGTCGGCAGGTCGGGAGCGCGAACGGCGTCCTCGGCGACGCCGAGCGTCATCGCCGGGCCGGCCGCGTGCGCATGCCCTGCGAGACCGCCGGAGGCGATCGCGAGCAGCGCGACGAGAAGAATGCGGCGGAGGCTCATTTGTCAGTGAGACGACGAAGCGGCCGGATACGCTAGACGACGTGGACGATGCCGTCCGAGAGCAGCTGCGACAGCTGCCACGGGGCCCGGGCGTCTACCTCTTCCGCGACGTGCGCGACGAGATCCTCTACGTCGGCAAGGCGAAGTCGCTCCGGGCCCGTGTGCGCAGCTACTTCAACCGGGGCGCCGATCTGCGCGCCGGGATCGACGGCATGGTCCAGCGAATCCACCGGATCGAGGTGATCGTCACGCAGAGCGAGGCGGAGGCTCTCCACCTCGAGCAGAACCTCGTGAAGCGGCACCGGCCGCCGTTCAACGTGCGACTGCGCGACGACAAGTCGTTCCCGTACATCGCCGTCACCGTCTCCGACCCGTATCCGCGCGTGATGTTCACGCGCGAGCGACACCGGCGCGGCACCGTCTACTTCGGGCCGTACGCGAACGCGAAGAAGGTGCGGGAGACGCTCGACGTGCTCAATCGCGTCTTCCAGTTCCGGCCCTGCGAGGGCCCCAAGCCGGGGCGGCACTCGGGCATCCCGTGCCTCGACTTCCACATCGAGCGTTGCACGGCCCCGTGCATCGGGGCCATCTCGCAGGAGGCATACGGCGAGATCATCGAGGGCGTCGTCGAGTTCCTCTCGGGGGAGACCCGCCCGATCCGGCGGGCACTCGAGACGAGGATGCGCGACGCCGCGGCGGACGAGCGGTACGAGGAGGCCGCGCGCTACCGCAACCGGCTCCGCGCCATCGAGAGCCTCGCCGAGCGCCAGGCGGCCGACAAGCGCGCCGTCGGGACGATCGACGTGATCGGCCTGGCGGTCGACGGCGACCGGGCGGCCGTGCAGCTCTTCCCGTTGCGGGACGGCAAGATGGTCGACCGGTTCGCGTTCCATCTCGAGAACGTCGACGGTCAGGATCGGGCCACGATCCTCGAGTCGTTCTGCGTCGAGCACTACGGCGGGGCGCCGGCGGTGCCGCCGCAGGTGGTCGTCCCGGCGGACATCCGCGACACCGACGCGCTCGCTGCCTACCTCGGCGACCTGCGCGGCGCCCGTGTCGAGGTGCGCGCCCCGCAACGCGGCGAGAAGCTGCGACTCGTGCGGCTCGCGGAGGAGAACGCCCAGCTCGCGCTCGAGCACGACGCATCCGCCACCGAGCAGCGGCGACAGCGCCGGGTCGAGGCGCTCGAGCAGCTGCGCGAGTCGCTCAACCTCGAGAGCCTGCCGACGCGCATCGAGTGCTTCGACGTCTCGAACATCCAGGGACGCGAGATCGTCGCCTCGATGTCGGTGTTCGTCGACGCCCAGGAGCGCAGGGCGCACTACCGGACGTTTGCGGTGCGCGGGCTCGACGGACAGGACGACTTCGCCTCGATGGCGCAGGTGGTCTCGCGCCGGTTCGCACGTCTCCGCGACTCGGCTTCGCCGGAGCGCTACGACGAGAGCTTCGCCCAGATCCCGAACCTCGTCGTGATCGACGGCGGCAAGGGGCAGCTCGCCGCGGCGCTGGAGGCGATCCACTCGACCTTCGACGTCCCACGCACGGCCGTCGTGGCGCTCGCGAAGCGGGAGGAGGAGGTCTTCGTCCCCGGCCGGTCGGATCCGATTCGCCTGGACCGCCACGACCCTGGTTTGCAGCTTCTCCAACGTGCTCGGGACGAAGCCCACCGGTTCGCGCTCGGGTTCCACCGCCGCCGCCGCGACACGCGGGCGTTCGAGTCGATCTTCGACGGGCTCGAGGGGATCGGTCCGGCTCGCCGCCGGGCGATCCTCCGGCACTTCGGCTCGGCCGACACGTTCCTCGACGCGTCGCGCGAGGAGCTCGAAGGCGTCCCCGGCCTCCCCGCGAAGACGGCCCGGGCGGTCTACGCCCAGCTCCACAAGGCCGGCAAGGGCTGACGTCTAGGGAGATGGGGGCTTCGCGTCCTGCGCCGGGGGCGGCGGCTGGACGACGCCCCGAAAACGCACCGTTCCGAGCGTGAGGAAGATGGCGGTGAACCCGACGACGGCGTTCACCACGGTCAGCGTGAGCTTCATCCCGACGCTGAAGGCGAGCAGCGTGGCCTCACCGATCGACGCGTTCCGGAACGCGTAGACGAGCAGCGCCTGCTCGGTGCCGATTCCCCCCGGGGTCGCGGGCACGAGCGTCGAGAGGCTCATCGCGGACTGCACGAGCAGCACGTGCGTGATGCTCTGGTGGATCCCGAACGCGCCGAGGAAGAACCAGATCGTCGCGAAGCGGAACGCCCAGTCGGCGAGCTGCCACGTGACCACCGTGCGGAGGTAGCGCGTGGGCGGGTTGAAGACCGCGAACGCCTGCTCGACCCGGGCGCGCAGGCGGTCCCAGTAGCGGTTCAGCAGCAGGACCGCGCCCCCGACAACCGCGACGAGCGCGATCACGACCCCGGGATGGATCACGCCGTCCTGGAACGCCCAGGAGTAGTCGAACGACGGAAGCGCGGAGAGCGCGTCCAGGGACGGCAGCAGTCCTTGCGTCAGCGCCCAGACGAAGACCGCAAGCGAAAGCGTGATGTCGACGATCGCGAGGACGGCGTTCGACGAGATGATCGTCGTGTACGTGCTGCCGGGGATCGCGCGGTGCGCGAGATAGACGCGGACGACGTCGCCGCCCCGCGCGGGCAGGACGGCGTTGACTCCGACTCCTGCCACGTACGCGGCGCCGATCGGCCGCCACGGGACGGGCTGTTCGGGATATGCGGCCGCGAGGACGTTCCGCCACGCCCGGCTCGTGCACAGGAGCTTCAGCAGCTGGCAGCCGATCCCGATCAGGAGCGGCACGACCTCGATCTCCGAGAGGAAGTCCCAGAAGTGCTCGGTGGCGTCCCGGATCGTCTCGATCACGAACTCACCGTAGCCGCGTGGTTCGCCCTTTCGAATGCCAAGCCCTGTGGAGCAATCGGCACCGAATCGGGACGTTCACCCCTTGGCAGACAACGGTGTCCGACGCCGTTTTCATCAGCCTGTCCGTTCGAGACAGGCGTGCGAGACGCTACTCGTCCTTCGCGAGGAAGGGGTAGCGGTAGTCGGTCGCCGGGATCAGCGTTTCCTTGACCGTACGCGGGCTGACCCAGCGGATCAGGTTCCACATCGAGCCCGCCTTGTCGTTCGTGCCGGAGGCGCGGGCCCCTCCGAACGGCTGCTGGCCGACGACCGCGCCGGTGGGCTTGTCGTTGACGTAGAAGTTCCCGGCGGCGTACCGGAGCTCCTCGTGCGCCTGGCCGATCGCCTGGCGATCGTTGGCGAAGACGGCGCCGGTGAGCGCATAGGTGCCCGTCTCGTCGACGAGGCGGAGTGTGTCCTCCCACCGCTTCTCGTCGTAGACGTAAGCCGTGACGACGGGCCCGAACAGCTCGTCGCGCATGAGCCGGAAGTCGGGATCCTCGGTCTTGATCACGGTGGGCTCCACGAACCACCCCTCGCTGTCGTCCGCGGTACCGCCGGTCACGATCTCCGCGCCGGACTCGCGCGCCTCGTCGATCGCCGCCTTCTGCGTCGCGAACGAGGAGCCGTCGATCACCGCACCCATGAAGTTCGAGAAGTCTCGAACGTCACCCATGGCGATCGAGGCGACGTCGCGCTCGAGGCCCGCCCGCACCTCGGGCCAGAGGTTCGAAGGGATGTACAGCCGCGACGACGCGGAGCACTTCTGCCCCTGGTACTCGAACGAGCCGCGCACGATCGCAGTCGCCACGGCTCCAGGATCTGCGGAAGGGTGCGCGAGGATGAAGTCCTTGCCGCCCGTCTCACCGACGATCCGCGGGTAGTTTCGGTAGCGCTCGATCCCTCCGCCGACCGTGCGCCAGATCGACTGGAAGACGCCCGTAGAGCCGGTGAAGTGGACACCGGCCAGCTCAGGGCTCTGTAGGGCAGCGTCGCCAAGCGCCGCGCCTGGGCCGAACACGAGGTTGATCACGCCGGGCGGCAGACCGGCCTCCTCGAACAGACGTAGCGTGTACCACGCGGACAGCGCCTGCGTCGACGCGGGCTTCCAGATCACCGTGTTGCCCATCAGGGCAGGCGACGTGCTGAGGTTCGCCCCGATGGCGGTGAAGTTGAATGGGCTGATCGCCAGCACGAAGCCCTCGAGCGGGCGGTACTCGAGCCGGTTCCAGACGCCGGACGACGAGATCGGCTGCTCCTCGTAGATGCGGACGAGGTACTCGGCGTTGAACCGGAGGAAGTCGATCGTCTCGCATGCGGCGTCGATCTCGGCCTGGTGCGCGGTCTTCGACTGGTTGAGCATCGTCGAGGCATTGAGCGTCGAGCGCCATGGCCCCGCCAGCAGCTCCGCCGCGCGGAGGAACACCGCGACCCGCTCGTGCCACGGCGTCTGTGACCACTCGGCGTGCGCACCGCGCGCGGCGGCGATGGCGCGCCCCATGTGCGAGGCGTCGCCCTTCGCGACGTCGGCGAGCACGTGATCACGGTCGTGCGGCATCACGGCCTCGAACGTCTCGGAGGTCTCGACCCGCTCTCCGCCGATCACCAGCGGAATGGAGATGCGCTCGCCGGCGATCTCCGCGAGTCGGCGCTGGAGGTCCGCCCGCTCGGGCGACCCCGGCGCGTAGGGCCGGATCGGCTCGTTCTCCGCCGTCGGCGGTCTGAAGATCCCGGGGGCGCTCACGGGCCGATTGTAGAGTCGGCGGCGTGGAGGTGACGCGGCACCGCTACGCGGTCGCCGGCTGGGGCGTCGGCGAGCTTGTCGTCGGGGACGGCGTCCTTCTCGCCCATGCGCTCCCCTCGAAGCGCCGCCGACTCTCCCTCCCGGGGGAGGGCCCCCTAGGGGGTGCGAGCGCCCCTGAGGTCACGCTAGCCGTCCGTCCGGAACGGGAGGGTGACGGATTCGTGCCGGATCTGTGCCGGCGGTTCGAGGAGCACTTGGCCGGGTCGCCCGTCGCGTACGACGACGTCGCCGTCGACGAGGCCGGCCTGGGCGCCTTCCAGCGTGAGCTGCTCGCGGCGGTGCGAACGGTCGCCTGGGGTGACGTCGTCACCTACGGAGGGCTGGCCGCGCTCGCCGGCCGTCCGCGCGCCGCCCGCGCTGCGGGGAGCTTCTGTGCGGCGAACCGGCTTTCACTCGTCGTCCCCTGCCACCGCGTCGTGGCCGCAGGGCAGGGCGAGCCGTACGGCATCGGCGCGTACGGGCCGTCGGGCGTCGGCCTGAAGCGCCGGCTCCTGGCGCTCGAGGGGACGATCCTCTGACGCGCTCGCTCGCCGCCGACGCGAGAGCGGAGCTCGCCGCGCTCGTCCCGGAGCGCCGCTGCGACGGGCTTGCCGAGATCTCAGCCCTGTTTCACACGGCGGGCACCGTTCACCTGCTCGGCCGCGGGAGGCTGTCGTTCCACCTCGACCTCTCGGAGTCCGCCGTGGCGCGCCGCGCCTACTCCATCCTCAAGGAGCTGCGGATCGCGTCGGAGATCCGGACGTACCACCGCACCGCTTTCGACCATGCGGCCCGGACGCAGCTCCTCGTCGAGGGCTCCGCGCATGCGATCGACGTGCTCACGCAGGCAGGCGTGCTGGGCGACGCGGGTTTGCCGCTCGACCGTCCGCCGGGAAAGGTCGTCGCCCGTCCCTGTTGCCGCTCCGCCTATCTCCGCGGCGCGTTCCTGGGCGCCGGCTCGCTGAGCGGCCCTGCCTCGCCTCACCTCGAGATCAGGACGCCGCTCCACGGCGGTGCCGCGTTCGTTCGGAGCGTCGCATCCGCCACCGGCGCCCGGCTTCGGGTGGCCGACAGGGGCTCACACTCGATCGCGTACGCGAAGAGCTGGGAGGCGATCGAGGCGTACCTGGCCGCAGCGGGAGCATCCGACACGGTGCTCGCCCTCGAGGAGCGGGCCCTCGTCGCCGAGCTGCGGGCCGAGGCGAACCGCCTCGCGAACGCGGATCACGCCAACCTCGTGCGCCAGAGCCGTTCGGCGCGGACACAGCTCGATGCCGTTCACCGACTCGAGCGCGAGGGCGTTCTCGACGGGCTGGCTCCGTCGCTGCAGGCGGCCGCTGCGCTGCGCCGGCGCCATCCGTCGCTCTCCTCGCGCGAGCTCGCGTCCCGGTCGGATCCGCCCGTCACGAAGGCGGCGATGGCCGCGCGGCTCGGGCGCCTCGTCGCCCTCGCCGAGCAAACCGACGCGGAGCGCCCGCACACGGGTTGAAGCGGGGGCCACGCAGTCCCATACTGCCGACGGTGGGCTCGCGCTCCCGGGCGGCGGAACCAGACCCCGTCCACCGCCCGGTGCCGGAGCGCGCTCGTGAGGGAGGGGATCTCCTCGGAGCTCCTCCCTCAGCCCACCTCTGGGCTTCTTGCCTGGGCGGACCGCTACGGACGCGAGTGGTTGTGGGCGGTCGAAACTGCCGACGGCACCTCGCGCACAGGCTCGAGCGCGACCTGCCGGGCGCGGTTGAGCGGATCGCGCATGCCTCGGCCGAGGGAAACTGCGGTTCTCGCTTGACATTGGGGTAGTTGCGGTTGCATATACGCCCGTCAGGCGAGAGGCGGTCTGCCCTGATCGCGTCTCGCGAAGGGGAGAACCACGCAAAGGGGAGAACCGATGAGTTCGAACTGGAGATTCGTGGTCGCACTCGCCACCGTCTCGGCGTTCACCGTGTGTGCCGTGGCGGCATCGGCGGGCACACAGGCGACCGCGCGGTTCGCGTCGACGAGTCTCGTGCCTCGCACGAGCTCGGGCGGGCCGACGACCGGCGACTTCACGCCTTCGGGTTCTGGCGACGTCACGGACGAGGAGTTCCTGGGCGAGCCGGAGGACAACGAGGGCGACGAGGGCCCGGAGCCGTTCGACGGTCAGCTGCCGGGTGGCATCAGCCTGTCCCACGGGACTGGCCAGGGCGCCACGACGAGCAGCGCGGCGAAGGCGAAGTCGAGCCCGGAGGTGCAGACGGAGTTCGAGGGCCTGAACCTCTTCCAGCAGCGCTACGCGCGCGGCGGAAACCAGTTCACGGTCGAGCCCCCCGACCAGGGGCTGTGCGTCGGTAACGGCTATGTCGTCGAGGCAGTGAACGACGTGGTCAACGTGTTCGACCAGTCGGGCAAGTCGCTGCTTCCCGACAACACGGCCACGAACGTCGTGTCGGGCTTCCCGACCGACGTGAACCACGCGGTCGACCTCAACTCGTTCTACGGGTACCCCCCGGCGATCAACCGGGCGACTGGCATCCGCGGACCGTCCCTGACCGACCCGTCGTGCTTGTACGACGCGGCGACGCAGCGGTTCTTCATGGTCGAGCTCACGCTCGAGGTGGTCCCGACGACCGGCGCGTTCACGCATGTGAACCACCTCGATATCGCGGTCTCCAAGACCGCGGATCCGACGGGCGCCTGGAACATCTACAAGATCGACGTGACGAGCGACGGGACGAACACCGGTGGGGTGAACCCCGGTCCGTATCTCGGGGACTACCCGCACATCGGTGCGGACGCGAACGGCTTCTACGTCACGACGAACGCGTACCCGTGGTGCTGCAACGGGTTCAGCGGCTCGCAGATCTACGCCCTCTCGAAGGCTCAGTTGGCCGCGGGCGCAGCGAGCGTGAACGTGGTGCATCTCGACACCTCGGGCCTGGTCGACGCACCCAGTGACGCGGGCGCGACGCAGCCAGGCTTCACGGTCTGGCCCGCGCAGTCGCCCGGAACCGGCTCGTTCGAGACGGCGAACGGCGGCACCGAGTACTTCATGAGCTCGAACGCCGCGGACGAGGCCACGCACCCCGTGGCAGGCACGGGTGGCGACTACGTGTCGGACCAGATCGTCGTGTGGACACTGGCAAACACGTCTTCGTTGAACACGGCGACACCGAGCCTGAGCCTCACCAACCGACTCGTGCCGGTCGACGACTACGCGATCCCGCCGAAGCAGCATCAGCCGGGCTCGGGCATGGCACCGGGCGTGGCGGTGCCGCAGGGGCACTGCATCAACGACATCGCCACGGCGACCATCGCGGGCGTCGGGTGCTGGCGGCTGGTGTTCGCGGCGGAGCCTTCCCACACCGAAGTCGTCTCCACGCCGGACTCGAACGACACCCGGATGCAGCAGGTGACGTTCGCGAACGGCAAGCTGTGGGGAGCCCTCGACAGCGCCGTGACCGTGGGCGGGCAGAACCGCGCCGGCATTGGGTACTACGTGGTCAACCCCGCGTCCGGCAAGCTCGTCCTGCAAGGCCTGATGGGCGTGGCCGGGTCGGACCTCACCTATCCGGCGATCGGCGTCACACCGAGCGGGCGAGGCGTGATGGCCTTCACCTTCACGGGAGACGTCACGAACCCCAGCGCCGCCTACGCGCCGATCGACGCCAAGGTCGGGGCGGGGCCATGGTCGTTCGCGGGGCCTGGTGGCCAGGGCGCCGCCGTGGACGACGGCTTCACGAGCTACAAGTCCCAGGTCGGCAGTCCGCCGCGCACCCGCTGGGGCGACTACGGCGCAGCTGCTGTAGACGGCAACTCGATCTGGATCGCCAGCGAGTACATCGCGAAGGCGTGCGACTACGAGACGTGGGGCGGACGGTTCTTCGGCGCCACGACCGGCGACAACAAGCTGGGCACCTGTGCCCCCTCGCCCGGTGCAGCAGGCCCGCGAGCTGCGCTCGGCAACTGGTCGACGCACATCGCGAAGCTCAACCCGTAGCACTCGGGGAAGCTCGAACGAGCGGGAGAGGGCCGGCCGTCAGCCGGCCCTCTCCATCGAGCTAGACTCGAGATGTGAGGCTGGTCGCGATTCTCTCGATCGCGGCGTTGGTAGCGGCCGCGAGCGGGCAAGCCATCGGTTATCGGAGCGGGTTGCGGGGAACCGTCATGCGCGGCCCAACGAGCCCGGTGTGCGTCGCCGAGCAGCCGTGTACTGCGCCAGCCAGCCATCAGACGCTGCTCTTTTGGCGGGATGGCCGGGTTGTTGCTCGAACGACGACCGATCTCTCCGGCAGATACCGGATCGCGCTCGCTCCGGCGCGCTATCGCGTCTCGCGCACCACGGCCGCGAGCATCGGCCGAGGGCTCGAGCCCTTCGTCGTACGCGTCGTCTCCGGGCGCTTCAGCACTGTCGACTTCTCGATCGATACCGGCATCCGCTAAAGAGGCCGCTTGCCAAGGAGGCGCCGAGGACGGAAGGGCGTCGACGTGGCATGATCGTCGGTTGCTGCCCGTGTGAAGGCGGGACAGCAGAATCTTCCTCTCTTCTGAGGAAGGTTTCCCTGACGGTAGGCACCCCGACCTCTGCGCCGGGGTGCCGCCTGGGGCAGCAAGGACAGCCACGCCGACCATCGTGGCGCGGTTCCCAGTGTGCTGCGAGAGATTGGCCGAAACTTCCATAACGGGATTCGAACCCGCCTGCAAACAAGCATGTCTTCCGGAGGGGTGGCGCCACCGATAGCGCCACCGTGGGAGCTCAACTGCCCCAGTTTCGGTCACGCGGATGGCAACGGGGTAAGACCACGCGGGTTGGTGGCTTGGAAGGGGAGGCCCGCCCTTGAGCGGCCTCCTTCTGCGCATTCAGTAGCCGCTAGCCAGCGACCGGCATAGGTCACAAACGCGTACGAGGGGCCTGTAATCGAACGCGGGGCAGAAGATCCCGCCGAACCTGGCCGGGCCTCCCTCAAGGTGACGACTACCCCACCGTCGTCGCCCGCCTCTAGGCCACCCCGTTCAGCGTCAATCCAGATGCACCCATAGGTTTTCCTCATGCTTGTAATCGAAGTGCGTGAACAGTCGCACCAGTGTGTACGCCACAACACCGAGGACGGAGAGGACAAACGCGAACACCGCGATAGTCCCAAGGACTGTGCTGATATCAGCCGCGAGCATCGCTGGGCCTCCTTGCTCGAATAGCTCATCCTCAGCGCACGGAGATAGGAACGAATCGGGGAAATCCCGGATCGAGCTGACCACCTTGTACGGACGACGCGCAGCGACGTCCCGCCTACGTTGAAGCCTCAGCAGACACAGAGAGGCCACACATGGGCATCTTCTCCTTCCCGCTGTACGACGTTTGGGCGATGGGGCTTGCGCTCACGCTGGCAATCGCCCTCTTCGCAATGCTGTTCGTGGTTCCGTTTTTGGTCGTTTGGTTCGCCGCGCGAGGTTTCGGGAACGCCTGGCGGTGGTCCAGGCGCCTCGCGAGCTGAGGAGTCAACGTCCGGCGCCGCCGGCCCTGGCTTCGTTTCGGAACGACCGGGAGACCATGTGACGCTGCCGGGGCGCGAAAGACGGTAGCGCCGCGGGACGCGCACGGGCGGGCATTCCTGGCACGCAAGAGCACACACGCTGATCTGCCGTTTCCGGCTCAACCATGCGGGATCACGAGGTTACAAGCGGCTTTGCGGAAGTTCCGGTTTGCACCGCTTGAAGGCCCATACGGGATTCGAACCCGTGCCGCCGCCGTGAGAGGGCGGTGTCCTAGGCCACTAGACGAATGGGCCGTGGCGACGAAGCAGTGTAGCGAAGCGCCCCAGGCGCCTCGGAGCGCGCGCGGTCAGACGGTCGGGGACGGGCTCGACGCAAGGGCGGCGTCGGCGTCGCGCGCGTCGAGCCGCTCCTCGAGGCGCCGACGGATCTCCTCGCCGGTCGCCAGGAGGTCGTAGCGGGCCCGCCGCGGAGGGAGCTTCACGACGCGGACGGAGTCGTCGCGATCGCCGTGGCACCGCGCGTAGGCCGCCGCCTCGTCGAGGGGCCGGAGACGCTCGATCTTCCGGCGGAACGGCACAAACGCTCTCTATCAGCCAGGGTGCGGCCTGGGAACCCGGCGTCTCCGGCCCAACCCGCACTTTGCGCAGGAATCATGCCTGTCTTTCAGTACCACGGCTTGCACGACCACGGGCTCCAGTCGCGGCCCGATCGGACGAAGTAGCGGTACGCCGCGCGGGCCTGCTCGAGTGCGCTCTGGCCGTGGCCGAAGAGGCGCCGTTCGTCGTCGCCCATCTGGAACATCCCGAGGTACTGGCCGTTCTGCGCCGTCGTCCGGTACCCGGACTCGCACCGTGCGACGCGAAGCGCCTGGCCGCAGTAGTTGCGGAAGACGTGGCAGATCGCTTTCACCGGCGAGTTTCGCAGCTTCGCGAGCGTGCGCTGCTTGGCGGCGGCAAGCCGGCGCTCGTGCTGCGCGCGTGCCTTCGCCATGTCGGCGCGGGCTGCCGCGATCGCGTGGCGCGCTGCAATCAGCCGGAGTCTGGCCTCCTTGCGGAATCGTGGGTCCCGGAGCATCCACCGGTGCTGCTCGAAGAAGCGAACGACGGTCGTGCTCTTCTGCATCGTGCCGAGATGGTGCGCAAGCTGGCCCGGGGCGCCGACGGACGAGGAGGCGCTTGCGACGACGGGGGTCGCGCAGAGAATGGCGGCGCACAGGCCGACGACAACGGCTTTCAGGACATACCTCCCCAGTGGGGGACAGGGTCACGGCGCGCGCCGCAGTCGGGCTCCTCAGGTGAGGGCCCGGCGCTGCCGTTCGTGTCTTTGGTCGCAAGCGAGCCTACCGACGGGGCACAAGCGTTAGCTCGGTTGCTTACGAAACCTTCAAAGAGGCTGTCACGATCGTTGCCGACGAGCGCAACATGCGCGGCGGCGCCTCGACGACGAGACGCCCCTCGCGGGGCGCCTCCGAGGCTGCGGGACAGGGACTCGAACCCCAACTTCCGGAGCCAGAATCCGGCGTCCTACCATTAGACGATCCCGCAGGGCTCGGCCGGATTGTAGCCGCCTCGGTGGCGGGCTTCAGATGTCGAGCCGGTACTCGGGAACGAGCCGCTTCTCGTCTGCGGTGTCGATGTGCGCGATCACCTCGACGTGCGGCTCGAGGCCGGAGCCACGGAGCTTCGCCTTCAACAGCCCGTCGACCTGGAAGAGGCCCGATGAGTTGTTCATCAGGATCTCGATGCGCACGGGCTTCGTCTCGCCGTCTCCGATCACGACCGCGTCGATCGCCGCAGCGGAGAGCGAGTGCATCGAGACCTGGCCCTTCTCGAACGGGATTCGCGAGCGCCCCTTCGCCATGTCGAGCGCGTCGGCCACGCGGAGGATGCCTGCCTCGAGCGAGAGCGGCTCGCCGTCGGCACGGTGGCTCGTGATCGCCTGGAGCACCTCGGACACGATCACCGTGCGATCCGGCTCCTCGTAGATTCCGTCGAGCAGCTGGTGCAGCTTCGGCTCGGCGAGGACGATGCTCCAGTCCTCGTGCCCGCGCCGGTGCACGGACATTCCGACGCAGTGGGTCAGCGCCGCGAGCACCACGACGATCTCGGCGTCGTCGTTCCGCAGCCCGTAGTCGCGGACGACCGAGGGCTCGATTCGATGCTTCGTCAGCTCGCGGAGAAGCTTGAGCGCGATGTTCGCGACGATCTGGATGTGGACCCACGAGTGGTCGTTGATCGCGAGTCGGACCGCGGCGTTCACGTTTGCGACGTGCCACCAGGCCTTGAGCTGTCGGTCGGCGTTGGCGCGCTCGAGGACCCGGCGAAGCTCCCGGTTGCCGCGCTCGGGCAGCCGGATCCGCATGTGCTCGACGGCCTCCGCGGGCGTGAGCCGCGCCTCTCTGACCGCGTCCGCCGACGCGGGCTCTGCGATGCGGCGCTCGCTTTCCGGGTCGACGTTCACGGGTCGGTTGCGACCGCCTCCGCCGGCGCGCCGTACGCGTCGCGCAGCCGGAAGTACGTGAGCGCGAGAGCGATGGCGACAAACGGGGCGACGACTGCCTGCGCGATCGTGCCGCCGACGAAGATCTCGAGGAATCGCGGCAGGAAGGCGAATACGGCCTGCAGGATCCCGCTCGCGATCGCGGAGAGCAACCCGGTGATGAGGACGATCGCGAACACGGTCCAGCCGTGGCCACGGACAAGCTCTCTCGAGCGACCGAACGCGTCGAGCGCTCGCGTGCGCTCGATCACGATCACCGGGCCGATCACGGCCCAGATCGTGAGGAGGAACAACCCGGGCACGATGAACAGCACGAACCCGATCGCGATGGCGAGGCCGGCCAGGAGACCCGCGACGAGCAGCGGGAGGATGGCGGGCGAGACGCGGACGAAGACGTCCCGGACGGTGGAGTCGAACGACCCGTCACGGGCGTCCTGCACCGCGTAGACGAACGCGCCCTGGAGCCACGTCGTGCCGATGATCGCTGCGGCGACGCCGAGGATCCCGAGCGTCGCGACCGCTCCCGCGGAGTCGTTTGCGATCGCCTCCACGAGGAGGGCGTACGCGAGGTTCACGATCGCGAACACCACGAGGCCGAGGAGGAAGAACCGGCCGAAGAAGCGGGTGTAGAGCGTCCATGCCTCGTCGAGGACCGCGCCGATCGTCACGGCTCGATCCTATTCGACGTTCAGCCGCGAAAGCTCTCGACGCACGTGGGTGACGGCCTTCCCGAGACGTGCGCGGTTGGTCGGGTCGTTCAGCCAGCCGCTCGCGCCGGACGGGTGGGGGAGCGGAACCGCGATCGCAGCCCCAAGCAGGAAGCTCTTGCCGATCGCGTCGCCGAGCCGTCGCACGCCAAGGAGGTGCGCCGCGGGCGTCAACCCGACCGTGACGACGAGCGCCGGCTCGAGAATCCCGAGCTCCTCGCGGCGCCACGATTCGCAGAGCGACTCCTCCGTGCGCGTCGCACGGCGGACTCCTCGCCCGGAGACGCCGGAGCCGGGGACGCAGCGTGTCACCGAGGCGCAGTAGAACGAGGCGAAGAAGGTCTCCTCGTCGAGCTGCAGCCACCGCCGCAACGTGCGTCCCGCACGCCCCTGCCAGGGAATGCCGGTCTCGGCCTCGACCCGCCCCGGCGCCAGGCCGAAGAGGTACGCGCGCTGGCCCGAGTGCCCTGCGAACACCGGCGGGGGCACGATCGGAAAGCCCGCCTCGAGGCACCGTCGGCACCGCGCGTTGCGGCGTTGGAGCTCCTCGACCTGGGTCGGTGCCGGCGACCGCCTCATCGGCCATAGGGTAGGCCGGTGCCGCTGCTCGAATCCGTGCCGAACCTCTCCGAGGGCAGGAATCGCGCTACCGTCGACGCGATCGCGGCGGCGTTCGCCGAGCGAGGAGCGCGCGTGCTCGACGTCCACGTCGACCCCGATCACCACCGTTCCGTCGTCACGCTCGTCGGGGACGAGCGCGCCCTCGAGGACGGTCTCGTCGCGGGCATCGACGAGGCGCGACGGCGGATCGATCTCCGGCTCCACGCCGGCGTGCATCCGCGGGTCGGTGCCGCCGACGTCGTGCCCGTCGTGCCGTTGAACGCCGCCGACGTCGGGGATGCGATGTCGGTGGCGCACGCCGTCGCACGCCGGGTGGGCGACGAGCTCGGGCTTCCGGTTTTTCTCTACGGCGACGTCGGCGAGGGACGGCGGCCGGCGTTCTATCGGCGCGGGGGCCTCGAGGAGCTCGGCCGGCGGATCGCCGCAGCGGAGCTCGCGCCCTCGTACGGCCCCCCGCGTCTCGACGCTCGGTCCGGCGCCGTGCTTCTCGGTGTGCGTGCGCCGCTTGTCGCGTTCAACCTCGAGTTTCAGGGGTCGCTCGAGGACGCGCAAGCGGTCGCCCGGGTGGTGCGCGAGTCGTCCGGTGGCCTGCCGGGCGTCCAGGCGCTCGGTCTCGCGCTCGGCGATCGCGTGCAGGTGTCGACGAACCTCGTGGACGTGCGCGCGACCCGGCTCCATGTGCTCGTCGAGCGTGTCGTCGCGGAGGCCTCGTACCGTGGAGCGGGTGTGGGATCAGGAGAGCTGGTCGGCCTGATGCCCGCCGTCTGCGTCCTCGAGGCGGCGCGGGCGGCCGGCTTGGCAAGCCCTTCTGAGGCGTCCGGGCTCCCGACCGTCGAAGCCCGCGCCTCCGCAGCTCGGAGCTTCCATCTCGAGCGGCTCGACGCCGATCGGATGCTCGAGTGGCATCTGCACGGCTGATCCGCCTGGCCTGGCGCCTCGGCGCGTCAGCCCGAGCCGGTGGTCACGATCCCGGCACGAACCCGGCACGTTCGTGTGCCAAAGCTCGGGGTAGTTTGACTCCAGGGGACGCGGCTCCCCCATAGCGGGGGCGCATCCTCGGCGCCCTCCGGTTCGGCTGCACGCGTGCCCCGCTGAGACGCTGAACCGGCGGGACTAGACTCGCGACGTGCCGGCCACGGTCGAGCTCACGGGTGACGATCTCACGATCGGGGACGTCTGGGACGTCGCCGTGAGGCGCCGACACGTCTCGCTCGGCCTGCGCGGCCGTGAGCAGGCGACGGCCGCGCGCGCGTTTCTCGAGTCGCACGTCGGGGATCACACCTATGGCGTCAACACGGGCTTCGGCCGGTTCGTCTCCGAGTCGATCCCACCCGAGCAGGCGGCCGAGCTCCAGCTCAGGCTGCTCCGCAGCCACGCATGCGGCGTGGGCGAGCCGTATCCCGACGAGGTCGTCCGCGCCGCGATGCTGCTTCGTGCGAACACCCTCGCGAAGGGCTATTCGGGGGCGCGTGTCGAGACGATCGAGCTGCTCGTCTCGATGCTGGGCACGGGGCTCGTGCCGCACGTGCCCTCGCGCGGCTCGGTCGGGGCGAGTGGCGACCTTGCGCCGCTCGCGCATCTCGCGCTTCCGCTGGTCGGGGAAGGGGAAGCGACGATCGACGGTCGGACGCTGCCGGGGAAAGAGGCGTTGCGCACCGCGGGGCTGGAGCCGATCGTGCTCGCCGCGAAGGAAGGCTTGGCGCTGATCAACGGCACCCAGTTCATGACCGCGATGGCGTCTCTCGCGCTCGGGCGGGCGGACCGGCTGGCTCGGACAGCCGACGTCGCATGCGCGATGTCCGTCGAGGCGCTTCAAGGGACGCCGACGAGCTTCCATCCGGCAATCCATGCGGCGCGGCCCCTTCCGGGACAGGAGCGGAGCGCAGCTGCATTGCGCGCCCTCCTCGATGGCTCGGCGATCGTGGAGTCCCATCGCTGGTGCGACAAGGTGCAGGACGCGTACTCGCTGCGCTGCGCGCCGCAGGTCCATGGCGCGAGCCGCGACCTGCTCGCGCACGTCGAGCGCACGGTCGCGGTCGAGCTCAACGCGGCGACCGACAACCCGCTCGTCCTCCTCGACGAGCAGCTGATCGTCTCCAACGGCAATTTCCACGGGCAGCCCATCGCGATCGGTCTGGACTGCCTCGCGATCGCTTGCGCGGAGCTGGCCAACATCAGCGAGCGTCGGACGGAGCGCCTCGTCAATCCCAGCCTGTCCGACGGCCTTCCACCGTTCCTTGTCGCGCGGGAGGAAGGGCTCAACTCCGGGTTCATGATCCCGCAGTACGTCGCGGCCGCGCTCGTGTCCGAGAACAAGTCGCTCTGCCACCCGGCCTCGGTCGACTCGATCCCCACGAGCGCCGGGCAGGAGGATCACGTCTCGATGGGCAACGGGGCGGGGCTCAAGGCGCTCCAGGTGGTCGCGAACGCGGAGCGCGTGCTCGCGATCGAGCTTCTCGCAGGCGCCCAGGCCGTCGAGTTCCTCGCGCCTCTCGAGCCCGGTGTCGGTGTCCGCGCGGCCCACGAGCTCGTCCGGACGTTGTCGCCGCGCCTTCGCGAGGATCGTCCCCTGTCGGCCGACATCGAGCGGGTCGCGAACGCGATTCGCGACGGGAGCCTCGTCGACGGCGTCGAGCAGGCGATGGGAGCGTCACTCAGCGTGAGCGACCTGCCGCGGCCCGACAGGTCTGTTCGGGCGACGTTGTCGATCAACGCGCTGCTCGCGGTCGCGATCCTGCTGATCGTCGCATTCTCCGGCGGCGGGAGCGGCGAGGCGTTCCTCGTCGCTGCGCTGTACTTCGGCCTCGTCGGAGGGTGGACGGTGTTCAGGGCCTGGCGCGCCGCTCGAGTCGTGCAGGCCGCCGATCGATCGAGGACGGACCGCACCGGGTGAGCGAGGCGCTCGTCGAGGAGCTCGTGGGCGATCTGTCGTCGATCAGTGCACCGCGTGGTGCCGCGCTGCACGCCGGCTCGTGGCAGACCGAAGCGCCGCTCCGGATGCTCCTCAACAACCTCGACCCGGAGGTCGCCGAGCATCCGGACTCGCTTGTCGTGTACGGCGGCACCGGCCGCGCCGCCCGCTCCCACGACGCTCTCCGGGCGATCGTCCGCACGCTCCTACGACTGCGCGACAACGAGACCCTCCTCGTCCAGTCGGGCAAGCCGGTCGGCGTGTTCCGGACGCATCCCGACGCTCCGCGCGTGCTCATCGCCAACTCGCTCCTCGTGCCGCACTGGGCGACCTGGGAGGAGTTCCGCCGGCTCGAGGCGGAGGGGCTGACGATGTTCGGGCAGATGACCGCCGGGTCGTGGATCTACATCGGCACCCAGGGGATCCTGCAAGGCACGTACCAGACGTTCTGCGCGGCGGGTGAGGCACATTTCGGGTCGCCGGACCTCGCCGGCAGGACGATCCTGACCGCCGGTCTCGGTGGGATGGGAGGGGCGCAGCCGCTCGGCGCGACGCTCGCCGGCGCGGCGATCCTCTGCGTCGAGGTCGACCAGCGCTCGATCGACCGGCGGCTCGAGACCCGGTACCTCGACGAGCAGGCGGCCACGCTGGAGGACGCGCTCGCACGCGTCCGCCGCGCGGCCGCCGAGCGTCGGCCGTTGTCCGTGGCGCTCAGGGCGAACGCGGCGGACGTGCTCCCCGAGCTCGTCGCCCGTGGCGAAGTGTTCGATCTCGTCACCGACCAGACCGCAGCCCACGATCCTCTGACTGGATACGTGCCGGCCGAGGTCCCTTTCGAAGAAGCCGCGGCGCTGCGCGAACGGGATCCCGACGAGTACCTCCGGCTCGCCTCCGAGTCGATCGTGGCGCACGTCGGGGCGATGGTCGAGTTCGTCCGGATGGGATGCTACGTTTTCGATTATGGCAACAATTTGCGAGGTGAGGCCTATCGAGCGGGCCTGAGTGACGCCTTCACATACCCGGGATTCGTCCCGGCCTATATCCGGCCGCTGTTCTGTCGCGGAATCGGCCCGTTCAGATGGGCGGCGCTTTCCGGTGACCCGGCCGACATCGCGAGAATCGACCGCGAGCTTGGGGAGCTGTTTCCCGACGACGTGCTCCTCCAGCGCTGGCTGGCGCTCGCACCCGAACGGGTGGCGTTCCAGGGGCTTCCGGCCCGGATCTGCTGGCTCGGCTACGGAGACCGCGCGACGGCGGGTCGCGCGATCAACGCGCTCGTACGCTCCGGCGAGCTCGCTGCGCCCATCGTGATCGGACGCGATCATCTCGACTCCGGCTCGGTTGCGTCGCCGTACCGCGAGACCGAGGCGATGCAGGACGGCTCCGACGCGATCGCCGACTGGCCGATCCTGAACGCGTTGCTCAACACCGCAGCGGGCGCCACCTGGGTCAGCGTCCACCACGGGGGCGGCGTCGGGATCGGCAATTCGATCCACGCGGGCATGGTCGTCGTCGCCGACGGGAGCGACGCCGCCGCCGAGCGGCTCGAGCGGGTGCTGACGACGGACCCCGGTAGCGGCGTGATGCGTCACGCCGACGCCGGCTACGCCGAGGCGCTTGAGCTCGCCCGCGAGACCGGGCTCGATTTGCCCTCGGTCGAGTGAGTCGTCTGCTGATCCGCGATCTCGCGCAGATCGCCACCCATCGCGGGACAGGCGCGCCGCTGCGTGGCGAGGCCCTCAGAGAGGTGGAGATCGTTGAGCGAGGCTACGTGCTCGTCGAGCCTGAAGGCAAGATCGGGGCGATCGGCGCGATGCGCGATCTCCCGATGCTGGACGACGCCGACATCGAGGAGCTCGACGGCACGGGTCTTGCCGCGATCCCTGGCCTTGTGGACTGTCACACGCATCCCGCGTTCGCGGGAGACAGGGTCGGAGAGTTCGCGCTGCGCGCCGTCGGTGCGACCTACGAGGAGCTCCTCGCAGCGGGCGGCGGAATCCTCTCGACGATGCGGGCCACCAGGGAGGCAGGGCGGGACGTCCTCCGGGAGATCGTCGTCCGGCACCGCGAGGCGATGGTCCGTCACGGCACGACCACGTTCGAGGGGAAGAGCGGCTACGGCCTCGACCGCGACACGGAGCTTGCACAGCTGGACGCGATCGCGGCGGCGGGCGGCGTACCCACCTGGCTCGGCGCCCATGCCGTCCCCCCGGAGCAGCCCGACGCCGACGCCTACGTCGACTGGGCGCTCGCCGAGGTCCTGCCCGACGCCGCGAAGGTTGCGGTGGCCGCCGACGTCTTCGTCGAGCGTGGCGCGTTCGGCGTCGAGCCCGCGAGGCGGTACCTCCGGGCGTGCGCGGATGCAGGGCTGACGCTCAGGCTGCACGGAGATCAGCTCACCGAGATGGGCGCGGTCCCGCTCGCGCTCGAGTTGGGCGCTCGCTCCGTCGACCACCTCGAGTCGACGGGGCCGGCCGGTGTCTCGGCGCTCGCGGCGAGCGACGTGGCCGCGGTGTTGCTTCCTGTTGCCGCGCTTTACCTCGACAAGCCGATGCCAGCCGCGCGCGCGCTCGTCGACGCCGGTGCGATCGTCGCGCTCGCGACGGACTTCAACCCGGGGAGCGCATTCTGCGAGAGCCTTCCCGTGGTCGCGACGCTCGCCTGCACGAAGCTCGGGCTCTCCCCGGAGGAGGCGCTGGGCGCAATGACCGTGAACGCGTCGCACGTGCTCGGGCTTGCGGACCGCGGGCGTCTCGCGCCGGGGATGCGGGCGGATATCGTCCTGCTCGACGCACCGGACTGGCGCCACCTGGCTTACCACCTCGCCGGTGACCTCGTGCACACGGTCGTCCGGGAGGGCCGGGTCGTCGTGTCCCGGGCATAATCGAGTCGTGGCGAACCAGAAGCAGCGGCGCAGGCGCGCGAAGGAGAAGCGCCACGCCTATGACCTCGTGGAGATCGACTCCGAGGGAAACGAGACCGTGCTCACGGCGAGCGCGGTCAAGTCGGAGCCGTCGACGCGTGACGCCAAACGCGAAAGGTCCCGTCAGAGCGCGCCGATGAAGGGTGCTCGTGGGCAGCAGCCTCCGACGTGGCCGCGGGTACTCAAGCGCGGCGCCATCTTCGCGCCGATCTTCCTCGCGACCGTGTTGCTCCTCGGGGGCGGCAAGCTGACGCTCGCGGGCGCGATCGTCCAGACGGTCTTCCTGCTCGCGGTCTTCATCCCGTTCAGCTACTTCATGGACCGCATGGTCTGGCGCTCGCACCAGAAGCGCCTCGCGAAGAACTCCAGCCGCTGACCGCGGCCCGGGGAAGCTCCGCCGCTGGTGCTGCGTCTCGCCTGCGTGGTAGTGGCCCTCGCCGGGCCACAGGGCCAGAACGAGCAGGAGCAGAGCGCCGGCCTCGCTTCGCACGGCGTGGCGCTCGGCCGGCGCGAACGTGACGAGCGTGCCGACACCGCCTTGCACGGCCTCGTCGGCTGCACGGATGTCGACCTCGCCCCTCGAGGACGACGAGCCAGGCGCGTTCACGGACCTGATGGTCGTCCATCGTCTGTCAGGCCTCGAGGCGGATCGCGATCGCGCGCGCCCCGTCGTCGGTCGTCAGCACGTGTGGGTCGATGGTGCCGCCGGGCGCGTCGATCTCGATCAGGTTCCACGACTGCACGGCGGCAACCTCGCGTGAGTGCTCCAGCAGCGCCTCGTCGGCGCGTCCGTACACTCGCGGTCGTGCCACCGGCCGTCGACCGTCTCACGCTCGGCCCGCTCGCGACGAACTGCTACGTCGTGCGACTCGACCACGCCTCGTCCGAGGCCCTCATCATCGACCCCAGCGGAACCGCGGAGGAGATCTGTGCCGCGCTCGCAGTCGTCGGAGCCCGGTGTGTCGCGATTCTCGTCACGCACGGCCACTTCGACCACATCACGGCGCTCGCCGACCTGGCCGAGCAGACCCGCGCGCCGGTCCACGCGCCGGCAGTCGAGCGGGCATTGCTCGAGCATCCCGAGCGCTTCACGCCGCCGGGAATCAACGTCCGGCCATGTGTGCCGGAGGTCCTCCTGGAAGGTGGCGAGCGCCTGGTCGTCGCGGGCATCGAGCTCGACGTGCTCTCCGTCCCCGGGCATTCCCCCGGGCACGTCGCGTACTCGACCGGCGGCAATGTCTTCTCGGGAGACGTGCTGTTCGCGGGATCCGTCGGGCGGACCGACTTCCCGGGCGGCGACTGGCCGACCCTCATCGCCTCGATCGGCTCGCTCCTCGCCGAACTGCCCCCCGAGACGGTGCTGCACCCGGGCCATGGGCCCTCGACGACACTGGGCGCCGAGCTCGCCACGAACCCGTTCCTCGCCGAGCTCCGCGACGCGCCGGAGGTCGCGCGATGACTCCGCGTACACGGATCGAACGACCGCGCGGCACCCATGACGTCGTGCCCGAGGAGATGCCCCTTTGGGACAAGGTCATCCACGAGATCGAGCGCCTGTGCGGGCTCTACGGCTTCCGAAGGATCGTCACACCGGTCTTCGAGGACACGGCGCTCTTCGCCCGCACCTCCGGCCAGGGCTCCGACGTCGTGCAGAAGGAGATGTATACGTTCACCGACCGCTCCGACCGGTCGCTGACGCTCAGACCGGAAGGCACCGCGCCGATCTGCCGTGCGTACGTCGAGCACGGCATGCATCGCGAGCCGCAGCCGCAGAAGCTCTTCACGATCGCGCCGATGTACCGCTACGGCGCGCCCGGTCGCGGGCGTTATCGGGAGCACTGGCAGGCGTCGGTCGAGTCGATCGGATCGGACGATCCTTCGCTCGACGCCGAGCTGATCCAGCTCTACGACACGCTGCTCGGCCGCCTCGGTGTGACGCGCTACCACCTCGAGCTGAACTCGATCGGTTGTCGAGAATGTCGTCCCGCCTACCTCGAGCGCCTTCGCGCGTGGCTCGCCGAGAACAACCATCGCCTCGACGACGAGACGAGAGCGAAGGTCGACGTCAGTCCGCTGCGCGTCTTCGACAACTACCTCGCAAAGCCAGCCGCGGTCCGTGAAGCCATGGACGAGGCGCCGAAGATCGGGGAATCGCTTTGCGAGGCCTGTACAGCCCACTTTGCCGCCGTCCGCGACGATCTCGACGCGACCGGCGTGCGCTACGAGCTCGTGCCCACGCTCGTCCGCGGCCTCGACTACTACACGAGGACGACCTTCGAGTTCGTCGGTCCACTCGAGAACCAGAACTCGACCATCACCGGCGGCGGCAGGTACGACGGGCTCGTCGAGGAGATCGGCGGGCCGCCGACACCGGGCGTCGGGTTCGGCGCCGGCATCGAGCGGCTCCTCATTGCGTTGGAGGAGGAGGGCGTGGAGCCGCCGTCCGCGGCGGGAATCGACGTGTTCTTTGCCGTCGACGCGGGTGCGCCGGGAACCGAGGTCGCCCGCATCGTGGCCGACCTCCGGCGCGCGGGCGTCTCGGCGGAGCGCGACCACGCCGGGCGCTCCCTCAAGGGCCAGCTGACCCAGGCAGGTCGGCTCGGCGCCGCGAGAACGGTCGTGGTGACCGCCGAGAAAGCGATGCTTCGCGCCCCGGGAACCGCCGACGAGCAGGTGCTCCTGGGCGAGCTCGTGGGGAGGCTCGTTCCCTGAGCTGGCGGGACGTCATGTGCGGCGAGCCGCGCGCGGAGCACGTCGGGCGCACGCTGACCCTGGCCGGCTGGGTCGCGCGCCGGCGCGACCACGGCGGGCTGATCTTCGTCGACCTCCGCGACCGGACGGGCGTCACCCAGCTCGTCGTCAACCCCGAGCACGCGCCCGAGGCTGCGAGGACGGCGCACGACCTGCGGAACGAGTTCGTGATCCAGGCGGAGGGCGAGCTCGTCGCACGCACGCCGGGGACGGTCAACGAGGCGATGCCGACGGGCGAGGTCGAGCTCCAGGTCGACCGCCTGGAGATCGTCTCCCGTTCGACGCCGCTGCCGTTCCAGCTCGACGAGGAGAACGTCGACGAGACGCTGCGCCTGCGCTATCGCTGGCTCGACCTCCGACGGGGGAAGCTCCAGCGGAACATCGAGCTCCGGGCGCGGATGGTCGGGATCATCCGCCGCGAGATGGAGGCGGCCGGGTTCATGGACATCCAGACGCCGATCCTCTTCAAGCCGACTCCCGAGGGCGCGCGCGACTTCGTGGTCCCGAGCCGGCTCCAGCCCGGCCGTTTCTACGCGTTGCCGCAGAGCCCGCAGATCCTCAAGCAGCTGACGATGGTCGCCGGCTTCGACCGCTACTACCAGATCGCGATCTGCTTCAGAGACGAGGACCTACGCGCCGACCGCGTCCAGGAGATCACGCAGCTCGACGTCGAGCTGAGCTTCCCCGACCAGGAGGAGCTCTTCACGCTGATGGAGCGGACCTTCGCGGCGATCTGGCGCGAGACGCTCGGGATCGAGATCGAGACGCCCTGGCCGCGGATGACCTACGAGGAGGCGGACCGCCGCTTCGGCTCGGACAAGCCAGACCTGCGCTTCGGGCTCGAGCTCGAGGACGCGACGGACGTCACACGTGGCTCCGGGTTCGGGGTGTTCGCCAACGCCGAGGCGGTCCGATACCTGCGAGTCCCGCAGGCGTACTCGCGGGCCGAGCTCCAGCGTCTCGAGGAGGTCGCGAAGGAGTGGGGGGCGAGGGGGCTCGCATACCTCGTCACCGACGAGGAGGGCGAGGTCCGCTCCCCGATCGCGAAGTTCCTCTCCGAGGCCGAGCTCGAGGCGCTCCGTTCCGACTCGGGGACGACGCTCCTGTTCGCCGCCGACACGTGGCCGATGACGTCCCGCGTCCTGGGTGCGCTGCGCACGCGCATCGGAGAGGAGCTCGGGCTCGTCGACGAGTCGGCGTGGCGCTTCCTCTGGGTCACTGACTTCCCGATGTTCGAGTGGGACGAGGAGACGGCTCGCTGGTCGGCCGTCCATCATCCCTTCACGCGTCCGGCGGCCAAGTGGGTGGACCGGTTTGCGGAGGACCCGCTGCACGCGCTCGCGCACGCGTACGACCTGATCTGCAACGGCAACGAGCTCGGAGGCGGCTCGTTCCGGATCCACGAGCCCGAGATCCAGGCGAAGGTCTTCGACCTCCTCGCGCTCGGCCCCGATGAGCAGCGGGCGAAGTTCGGCTTCCTCCTCGACGCCCTCGCGATGGGTGCGCCGCCCCACGGCGGCATCGCGCTCGGCATCGATCGGATGACGATGGTCCTCGCGGGAGAGGAGAATCTCCGCGACGTGATCGCCTTCCCGAAGAACCAGGCCGGCGTCGACCCGATGAGCGGAGCGCCGAGCGAGGTGTCGACGGCACAGCTGGACGAGCTAGGTCTGACGATCGTCGTGCAAGAGGCCGACTCCTGAGCGCAAGGGTCGTCCAGCGGCTGCTCTCCCTTGCCGCGATCGCACTCCTCGCGGGTGTGGTTGCCGTCGCTGTCGTCGACCGCCGCCAACCGACGCCGGCGGCGGCGCCGCAGGGCGCGACCGCGGCGGGAGGCGGCTGGTACGACGCGCTCGCGGCCCCGCGGCCACCCGGCGAGGACGCGGAGCGCACGGGCTGCGACCTGATCCTGACGAGCCGCTCGCTCGGCGTCTCGCACCCGGTCCTGCCGTGTGGTGCGAAGATCCTCATCCGCTACGGCGGCGAGACGGTCCTGACCGACGTGATCGACAACCAGCTGAAGGAGACAGGTCGGCAGTTCGAGCTGACGCCGTCCCTCGCCCGGCTCGTGGGGCTCGACGGCACCCAGGCGATCGAGTGGCGCTACGCAACCCGCTAGCCCGACGGAGGCCGGCGACTACACTGGTGGGTGCTCGGCGCTGCGCGTGGCCTCGGGCTCTCAACGTGAACCAACACTCACACGAAGGGAGCTCGGGTCCGGGTGACGGCGTCGCCGGAACCCGGCAGGGCACCCACCTGGAGAAGCGGGTTCGCTTTTCCGGCCCGGGGTCACGCGGGGCGCCGAGCAGCTTTCTGGCGCGGTGGTAGTCGGGCTCGACCACGTGCAGTCGCCGCACGCCTGGCTGCGAGGACGAGGCACGCGCGTTCTACGGGGAGTTCGGCCTCGTGGAGATCGAGAACACTTCGCGTCGGCTCTGCTGGGGAGCTTGACCGTCCTTTAGCGCGGCTCGAGCATCACGGTGTGGCCGCGCTCCGGCCGTACGCCGCCGAGATCCCCACCGTCGCAAGGTTTTTCGTCTCCCATCCGTGGGGAAACAGGGTCGAGCTCGTCGCAAGCGTCTTCACCTGACGCATACATCCACGGTGGAGAATCGATCCGCCGTCCACGCCCCCCAAGACGAAGGAGACGCCATGAGACGCATCGCTCGCGCTGCGCGGCATCTCGCGAACGCACGCATCGTCGCACTGGTGCTGGGAGGAATCGCGCTGCTCGCAGCCGTCGTGCCGACCGGGTTCGGCGCGCAGCAGGCAGTCCCGGCGAACACCGCGCAACCCACGATCACCGGCACACCGGCGCAGGGCCAGACCCTGACCGGATCCGACGGTACATGGAGCAACTCCCCGACGTCGTTCAGCCGTCAGTGGATGCGCTGTCCGGCATCGGGCGGAGCTGCGGACGCATCCGACTGTGCGGCGATCGGCGGCGCGACGACGTCGGCATACGTCGTTGCGGCCGGCGACGTCGGTTCGCGGCTTCGGTTCCGGGTCATCGCGTCGAATGCGGACGGGCCGGGGACGGCTGCCGCGTCGAACGCCACGGACACGGTCACGGCGACCGCGCCGGGCCCCCCGAACACCGCTCTCCCGACGATCAGCGGACAGGCCGTTGTCGGTCAGACGCTGACGGCGTCGCCGGGGACGTGGACCGGAACCGGGCTGACGTTCGCATACCAGTGGCGGCGCTGCGACACGACCGGCGCGCAGTGCGCCGACATCACAGGCGCGACCGCCACGACCTACGCGCTCGTTGCCGCCGACAGCGGGAAGACGATCCGGGTCGCGGTGACCGCGAAGAACACGACGGGCGAGACGACGGTCGCGTCCGCGCAGACCGCCGTCGTGACGACGGCGGCGCCACCCGCGACGGGCTGCCCAACGGGAACCGGTCCGATCGACGTGGACCAAATCTCCCCGCCGGCGAGACTCCAGGTCGACCGGCAGCAGATCACGCCGAGCGTGGTCAGGCCGGGGACGCGCACCATTCGCATCCGTTTCCACGTGAGCGCATGTGGTGGTCGCCCGGTCGAAGGTGCGCTCGTCTACGCGACGCCGACGCCGTACCAGCAGTTCACGGCCACCGAGCAGCCCACCGGCTGCGGACGGGTGGGCGATCCTGACGATGCGTCAGCTTCGGTACTTCCCGGCGAGCGGCCAGCAGCAGCTGCTGGTCGTGTTCGTCCGGGCGCGGAAGAGCGGGGAGGACCTGCTCGCCGGCATCTCCACGCGCCGGCTCGTCTCCTTCAGGGTCAGCCTCCGCGGCTGACCGGTGCGCAGGGGGAGCCGGGCAACCGGCTCCCCCGTCATGGTCGAGAAGGTGCGATCGGCGTCCGCTCGGCGAGGAAGTCAGGTCCCGACGGACGCCGCTCCTCGATGCTTCCAGCGTCACACGTCCGGTACAGAGTCGACACTCCTCTGCCGCAGATCTGCCGATACCGTGACATCAGGGACACGGGAGTGCCCCTGGGGGAGGTTGGGACGCCTGGGGAATTCGCGGCGTCTCGGCCCGGCGTGGTGCGGCGCTAGCCTGGGTCGATGAGGATCGAGGCGACCGGGGACTCGGCTCGTGGCGAGGCGTACGCGTACGCGCGGCTCGTCGTCGAGGGCGAGCGCATCGTCGAGGCCGACGCACCCGGGATGGCTCGCCCACTCTCCGGGCTGACGCTGCTCGAGGCTGCGGCGCTGCCAGGCGAGACGCTCGCGGCGGATGCCGTCGCAAACGCCCTCGCGGGCGTCTTCCGCGCAGCGCCGAAGCAGGGACGGGTCGCGGTCGCGATGAGCGGAGGAGTGGACAGTGCAGTGGCGCTGCTGCGTGCCGGTCCTGACGCGATCGGGGTCACGCTGCGCCTCTGGCTCGATCCTGCCGGCCCCTCGAGTGAGCGCGCCTGCTGCTCGCCTGCTGCGGTCATACGGGCGCGGCAGATGTGTCACGCGCTCGGCGTGCCTCACGTCACGCTCGATCTCCGGGAGGCGTTCCGCACCGCGGTCGTCGCCTCGTTCGTCGACGGCTATGCCTCCGGGTCGACGCCCAACCCGTGCATGCGCTGCAACGGCCTGTTTCGTTTCGACCAGCTCGTCGCGTTCGCGTCTCGCGCCGGTGCCGACGTCCTCTGGACGGGTCACTACGCACGGATCGTGGAGCGCGACGGCAATCGGCTCGTCGCGCGCGCAGCCGATCCCGCGAAGGACCAGTCGTACATGCTCGCGACCGTCGCTCCGACGACGCTCGCGCACGTCGCGTTTCCGCTCGGGGAGATGACGAAGGCCGACGTGCGGAGTGAGGCCGCCGCGGCCGGCCTCGCCGTCGCCGATCGAGCCGAGAGCCAGGAAGCCTGTTTCCTCGCCGGCGGCGACTACCGCTCGTTCCTCGAGCGGAGCGGCGTGGAGTCCATCCCGGGCGCGATCGTCGACCAGGACGGCGCCGTGGTCGGACGGCACGACGGGCTCTGGCGATTCACGCCAGGCCAGCGACGCGGCATCGGCGTCGCCTCCGCAGAGCCGCTCTACGCGCTCCGAACGGATCGCTCCGCGAACACGCTCGTCGTCGGGCCCCGCGAGTCCCTCCGGACCCGAGTCGTCCGGGCGGAGGGCGCGCTCCACTTCCCCGTGGCACATGCGGACGCGAAGTTGCGCTACCGCTCGCCGTCGGTCCCGGCCGCGGTCGAGCAGACCGACAGCGGATTCGCCCTGGTGCTCGACGAGCCGGTAGAGGCGGTTGCCCCCGGTCAAGTCGCCGTGCTCTACGACGGTGACGCAGTCGTTGGCGCGGGTGTCATCCGGGAGACCGAGCCGGCCTAGAGAGGCTTGACGCGGGGCAGGAGTGGTCGCGTGGTCGACCGGGTAGGATCCCGCGCGATGACGGTCGCCTCCACCGCCGGCAACGCCGCGTACTGGGCGCTCGCGATCTTCCTCGTGCTCCTCGGGGTGGGGTCGCTGATCGCGCTCCTCAAGCTCGGTCAGCTCTTCGACCGGATCTCGTCGCTGATTCGAGGGGCGGAGCGCGACGCGCTCCCCGTCGTGGTGAAGACCGGTGGGACCGTCGACCGCGTCAACTACCAGCTCGACAAGCTCGACACCGTCACCGACAGCGCCGTCTCGATGGCCGACAGCGCCGACACGGCCGTCAGGGCGGTCTCGACGGCGATCTCGGCTCCGGTCGAGAAGGTCTCGGGGCTCGCCGCGGGCGTCGCGCACGGCTTCTCGTCGTTCAAGAAGTCGCGGAACGTCTCGGACGCGATGGATGCCGCCAAGGACGCGGCGCGACGGCGGCAGCACGACCTCGCCGAGGATCTCCGGGGCGCCGGATCGACGCCGCCGTCGACGGAACGCCCGACCCCGACGCCGACGCCAACCCCCGAGCCGAAGCCGGATCCCTGGCCGAAGCCACCGCCGACGCCACGTCCCGACCCGGCCCCGGTTCCGCCCGACGAGCTTCCCTGAGCGCCCGCCGCTCGCGGGTCGTCCCTTCGAGCGGGCCCGGGATTCGGAAAGGCCCTGGGTACGATCGTCGCCATGCGCACGACCGCAGAGCTCCGCGAGGGCTTCCTCGCCTTCTTCGAGGCGAAGGGGCACCTGCGTCGTCCGTCGGCGTCGCTGATCCCCCGCGCCGACGACCAGTCGACGCTTCTGACGAGCGCAGGAATGCAGCCGCAGATGCCCTACTTCCTCGGTCTCGAGCCGCCGCCGGCCCCGCTCACGACGACGGTGCAGAAGTGCTTCCGCACGCCCGACATCGAGGAGGTCGGGCTCGATACGTACCACCTCACGTTCTTCGAGATGCTCGGCAACTTCTCGTTCGGTCAGTACTTCAAGGACGGCGCGATCGAGTACGCGACCGAGTTCATCCGTGACCAGCTGAAGCTCGACTGGGACCGACTGTGGGTCAGCGTCCACGCCGGTGACCCCGAGTTGGAGCTCGGGCCCGACGAGGTCGCCATCGAGCTCTGGGAGCGGATCGGGATGCCGCCGGAGCGCATCGTGCGGCTCCCGTCCTCGGAGAACTTCTGGTCGGTCGGCGGGCCGGGGCCGTGCGGGCCCGACTCGGAGATCTACTACGACTGGGGCGCGGAGGCCGGCTGCGGCGAGCCCGACTGCCTGCCCGGCTGCACGCGTTGCGAGCGCTTCCTCGAGTTCTGGAACCTCGTGTTCATGGAGTACGAGCTCCACCCGGACCGGACGCTGACGCCGCTCCCGCAGCAGAACATCGACACGGGCCTCGGGCTCGAGCGAACGGCGCGGATCGTGCAGCAGGTGCCGTCCGTCTACGACACCGACGGCTACCAGCTGATCATGGCGTGGATCGCGCAGGAGTCCGGGGTGGCGTACGGCGACTCGACGACGGCCACGAAGGCGCATCGGATCCTCGCCGACCACGGCCGCGGGATGACCTTCCTCGTCGGTGACGGCGTCACACCCTCGAACGAGGGCCGTGGGTACGTCCTCCGGCGGATCATCCGGCGGGCGGTACTGCAGGCCCGGCGGATCGGGCTCGACGACCTCTACCGCCTGACCACCGTCGTAGCCGAGCAGATGGGCGACGCCTACCCGGAGCTCGGCGAGAGCCACGCGGCGATCGAGGAGGTCGTCCGCCGCGAGGAGGAGCGGTTCACCGAGACGCTCGAGCGCGGCACGAAGCTCTTCGACGACCTCGCGGAAGCCGAGGCGATCAGCGGCGAGCAGGCGTTCACGCTCGCGACGACGTACGGGTTTCCCATCGAGCTCACCACGGAGCTGGCGGAGGAGCGCGGGCAGGCCGTCGACGTGGACGCATACCGCGCCGAGATGGAGCGCCACCGCGAGATCTCGCGCGGCACCGGGGAGCGTGGTCTCGCCCAGCGCGCGGCCGACTTCGCGCGGGGCGCCGGGTTCGAGACCGAGTTCGTCGGCTACGCGAAGGTCGACGTGCTCACGCAGCTCGGCGTCCTCGAGGAGCTCGGCGACGGGACCTTTCTCGCGAAGCTCCGCGAGTCCCCGTTCTACCCCGCCGGCGGGGGACAGGTCACCGACGAGGGCTGGCTCGAGCAGGACGGCGAGCCGGGCGTGCGCGCAGAGCTCGTCGACGCGTACCGCTTCGACGGCGACCAGGCGCTCGTCTTCCGTGGGAAGGGCTTCGCGGCGGGCGATCGCGTGCGCGCCGTCGTGCCCTGGAGCGTCCGCTTCCCGACGATGGCGAACCACACGGCGACGCATCTCCTGCAGGCGGCGCTGCGCGAGGTGCTCGGCGAGCACGTGACGCAGGCTGGCTCGGCGGTGCGACCCGACAAGCTCCGGTTCGACTTCACCCATACCGCCCCGCTGACCGCAGACGAGCGCGACGCCATCGAGCAGCGCGTCAACCAGGCGATCTTCGCGAACGCGCCGGTGCACACGTTCGAGACGACGCTCGACGAGGCGCGGAAGCTCGGTGCGATGGCGCTTTTCGGGGAGAAGTACGGCGACGTCGTCAGGGTCGTCGAGGTGCCCGGGACGAGCACCGAGCTCTGCGGCGGCACGCACGTCCGCACGACGGCGGAGATCGGCTCTTTCGCGATCCTGAGCGAGAGCTCCGTCGGCGGTGGCGCACGGCGGATCGAGGCGCTCACGTCGGGCGAGGCGTGGGCAGCGCTGAGGGGTAGGGCGGAGGACGCCCGGGCGCTGCGGGCCGAGCTCGACGAGACCCGCAAAGCGCTCAAGCGGAAGGACGTCGCCAGCAAGGTGCCTGCCGCGGAAGCGACAGCGGAGGGCCCCGACCCGGACGTCAAGGTCGAGTCCGTAAACGGCGTGAACCTCGTCGTCGAGGCGGTCGACGGGCTGGACGGCGACGCGCTACTCGAGCTGTCCGACCGCTACAAGCAGAGGTATGCGCCCGCCGCGGTGGTGCTCGGCTCGTCCGGCGGCGGCAGGGTGAGCCTCGTCGCGAACTTCGACCAGGCCGCCGCCGAGCGCATCAGCGCCTCCGACGTGATCCGCGGCGCCGCACCGCTCGTCGGCGGTGGGGGGGGCGGGCGCCCGACGATGGCCCGGGCCGGTGGCAGGGACGCGGAGAAGCTCCCGGAGGCGCTCGACGAGGCCGAGCGGCTGATCCGCGCGGCGCTCTAGCGCCCATGCGCGTGCTCGCCCTCGACTTCGGCTCCGCGCGCACAGGGGTCGCCGTCTCCGACGAGACCGGCACGCTCGCGCGACCGGTCGGCGTCGTCGAGCGGGCTGCGGGCGACGCGGGGCTCGCGCGGCTCGCGGAGCTCGTCGCGGCGGAGGAGGCCGAGCTCGTCGTCGTCGGGCTTCCGTTGACGCTCCGCGGCGAGCGCGGTGCGCAGGCCGAGGAGACCGAGGCGTTCGTCGAGGCGCTCCGCACGCGTCTTTCCGTCCCGGTCGAGACCTACGACGAGCGCTTCACGACCGCGCTCGCGAAGCAGACGGCCGGACGCGCTCCCGAGGATGCGGTTGCCGCGGCACACCTGCTCCAGGGCTGGCTGGAGCGCGGCCGATGAGACGCGTCATCGCGCTGGTCGTCGTGGTCGCGCTGGTCGCGGTCGGCGCATTCGCGGCCTCGGCCTGGATCACAGGCGGGAACGACGAGGCCACGCCGCCCGCGCCGACCACGACGGGCCCGCCGCCGCTCACGCAGCTGAAGATCATCTTCCCGGAGGGCTTCACGGTCCGGGACATGGCGGATCGCGTCGCCGCAGTGCGGCAGATCGCCATCGACAAGCGCCGCGTCACGCCCCGGCTCACGCGTCAGGCGTACCTCCGCGCGGTGCACGAGGCGGTGCCGCCGCCGAGCTTCCGGCAGGACGCGAAGCGCGGGTCGCTCGAGGGTTTCCTCTTCCCGGCGCTCTACGAGTTCACGCAGGCGACGAGCGCGCGGGAGCTCGTCTCCGACCAGCTGACCGCGTTCCGGCAGCGCTTTGCCGCCGTCGATCTCCGCTACGCGCGCTCGAAGAACCTCACGCCGTACGACGTGCTGATCATCGCGTCGATGATCGAGAAGGAGACCGCCGTGCCGCGCGAGCGGCGGCTCGTCGCCGCGGTGATCTACAACCGGCTCCGCAACCGCATGCCGCTCGGGATCGACGCGACGATCCGCTACGGGCTCGACATCCCCGGGACGCAGTCGCTGACGAAACAGGCCCTGCGATCGGACTCGCCGTACAACACCCGCCTGCGCCCCGGCCTGCCCCCGACGCCGATCGCGAACCCCGGCCTCGCGTCGCTCCGCGCGGCCGCGAACCCGGCCAGGAACGTCGACTACCTCTACTACGTGCGAAAGCCGAAGTCGCTCTCGCACTACTTCACCGCGAACGAGAGCGACTTCCTCCGCAAGGTCTGCGAGTACGGCTACGCCTGCAAATAGCAGGACGCGTCCTGTACGGACGACGAGCGCGCGATCGGCAGTCGACGGTGGCGGCCCCTCCCCCCGGGCGGGCCGCCACCGTCGCTCTCGACCTCAGCCGAGCCGCAGCACCTGCCCTCCGCCCGCGCACACAGAGCAGACCGTCACGTACGGCGCCCCGTCCGGGCCGAACGCGACCCCGCCAGGCGCGAAGAGCCCGGCCGCGACGGTCGACCGCGTTCCGTCGGGCGCGACCCGGATCAGCGAGCCGATCGGCGGGTGCGGCGGCGGGGTCGCGAGCCCCGCCGAGTCGATCTCCACGACGTAGAGGCTCCCGTCCGGGCCGAACACGATGTCCACGACGTTCGTGAACCCCGTGCGGTACGGCTCGAGCCCCGCCGTTCCGATTCGCCAGACGGTGGAACCACCGACCGGGAACGGGAAGCCCGTCAGCTGGCCGACGTAGAGCGCACCGTCGGGGCCCTCCGCGACCGCGGTCGGCACGGCGTCCATGGAGCCGGGGAACGGGACGGTGAACGGCGTCTGCGGGAACGCCGCAACCGTCGAGACCCGGCCCGAGGCGGACACGTCGAGCACCGAGTTCCCGCCTGCGTCGGCCACGATCGTCCGCCCGGGAAGCGCGAGCAGGCCGTATGGGTTCGTATCGAGGTCGGTCCCGTCCGGGTTCGCCGAGGCCTCGTACGCCGCGACGTCGGCGAGCGAACGCCAGTCCCCCGAGTGGCCCTGGAGCCTGATCACCGAGCCGAGGCCGGTGCCCGCGAGGAGTCCGCCGGGCGCCACCGTCGCCGGCGGCGCGCCAAGCCCGAGCGTGACCGCGATCGCACCGTTCCCGAGCAGCGAGACGTCGTTCGGGCCGGTCGCGCCGCCGCCGTCCGCGACTGCCAGCGACGGCAGCCCGGTCACGAGACGTGACTGCACACCGTCGCGGACCTGCGTGATCGCGCCGGTCGTGCCGAAGCACACGTAGTTCGGCTCGCTGTTGGTGAAGCACGGGCCGGTTCCGCCGCGTCCTGCCTCGGCGACGTACAGCGTGCCGTCGGCTCCGAACGCCAGCCCGCGCGGATTGTCGAGACCGGTCGCCACCACCGTGGGCGCCGCACTCGCCCCCACGGCGGCGAGACCGCAGACGACAGCCGTCACGAGGAGTGCGGCGAGGGTCCGTCGAAGACGTCGCATTGCTTGCCCCCTTTGCTCGAATCGATGCGCCGCCGGATGGTCGTGCATCGTGTTGCATTTCGATAGGTTTGAACCCTAATGGAATCCCGGATCGCCGGCAAGCCACCACGTCGCTACCACGCCCCCGCGCGACTGGCAGCTGCGGCACGTACACGCGCGGCGGTCGTCGAGCGGGCACACGCCCTGTTCGCCGAGCGAGGGTGGAGCGGGACGACGATCAGGGACGTTGCAGAGGACGCGGGCGTCTCGCCGAAGACGGTCGAGGCGCTCTTCGGCACAAAGGCAGCGCTGCTCAGCGGGGCCGTCGACTTTGCGATCCGCGGGGATGCGGGGGACACGCCGGTCGTCGAACGAGAGTCTGGGCGCCGGGTGCAGGACGCGCCCGATGCGACCGCGATGCTCGACCTCCACGCCGCGCATCTGCGTCTGATCACGCCCAGGTCGGCGCGGATCGTCTCGGTCGTCGAGCACGCCGCCGCGGCCGACCGCGCGGTCGGGGAGCTCTGGGGGCGCATCATCGGCAACCGGCGAACCGGCGTCCGCTGGGCCACCGAGCTCTTTCTCTCCAAGACCGGCCGGCCGCCGGGCGCGGAGCGCGCCGACGTGGAGCCGATCTTCTGGGTCACCGTCAACTGGGGCACGTACCGAACGCTGACCGAGCTCGCGGGGCTCGGCGACGACGGCTACGAGGACTGGCTCCGGCGCTACTACGCCGCGATGTTGCTCTGACGTCGCGCAGCCGTAGGATCCGGCCGTGGCGCTCGACCCCGGGAACGTCGTCCAGAACGCGATCTACCTCTCCGGCGGGACGCCGTGGCCCGTCGGGGCCGCCGCATGGGAGGCGCGGGCACGCGAGCTGCTCGAGCAGGGACCGTTCGACTACGTCGCAGGTGGCGCCGGCGCCGAGGCGACGATGCACGCGAACCTCGACGCGTTCCGCCGGCACGAACTGCGCCCGCGGATGCTCGTGGGAACCGCCGATCGGGATCTTTCGGTGGAGGTGCTCGGGCTCCGGTCACCGGTGCCGTTCTTCCTGGCACCGATCGGCGTGCTCTCGATCGTCCATGCCGAAGCCGAGCGCGCTGTCGCGGGCGCGTCCAAGACGACCGGTGTTCCGCTCGTTCTCTCGAGCGCGGCGTCGACGTCGCTCGAGGAGGTCGCGGCGCTCGACCCCGCAAGGTGGTTCCAGCTCTACTGGTGGGGCGACGCGGAGTTTGCGGAGAGCCTCGTCCGGCGCGCCGAGGCCGCCGGCTACGGGGCGATTGTGCTGACCGTCGACACGCTGACGCTCGGCTGGCGCCCGCGGGACTTGCGGAACGGCTACCTCCCCTTCCTGAAGGGCGAGGGGCTCGGGCAGTTCTTCTCCGATCCGGCGTTCCTCGGACGCCTCGAGTCGCCACCGGAGGAGAACCTCGTCACGGCGTCGCTGATGGCGCTCTCGGCCTTCCCGAACCTCGCGCTCACGTGGGACGACCTTGCCCGCCTCCGTGAGTGGACGTCGCTGCCGGTGCTGCTCGAAGGGGATCGTCTGCGAGGCGACGACGCGCGTCGTGCGCTCGAGCATGGCGTGGACGGGATCGTGGTCTCGAACCACGGCGGGCGCCAGGTCGACGGCTCCGTCGCCGCTCTGGACGCGCTCGTGGAGGTGCGCGAGCGCAGTCGGCCCTGAGCCGGTCGTGCTGATGGACTCGGGAGTCCGAACGGGCGCGGACGTCGTCAAGGCGGTTGCGCTGGGCGCGAACGCCGTGCTGCTCGGCCGGCCGTACGTCTACGGCCTCGCGGTCGGAGGCCAGGAGGGCGTCGAGGCCGTGATCACGCAGCTTGCGGCCGAGGTCGATCTGACGATGTCGCTCTCGGGCGCACGGCAGCGTGGCGGAGCTCGATCCGTCGCTCGTCGCGTGACCTCGATCCGCGGGACGACGACACTCGTCGGCCTGCTCGGCTGGCCGACGGCGCACTCGCTCTCGCCGCGGATGCAGAACGCCGGATTCGCCGCGCTCGGACTCGACTGGGCCTACGTGCCGCTACCGACGCCGCCCGAGCGGCTCGGCGAGGCGGTGCGCGGGCTCGTCGCGACCGGCTTCGCGGGCGCGAACGTGACGATCCCGCACAAGGAGCGGGTCACGCTCGTACTGCGACGAGCTCGACGAGATCGCGGCCGCCGCAGGATCGGTCAACACCCTCGTGATCGAGAACGGTCGCGTGCTCGGGTCGTCGACCGACGGGGTGGCGGTGACGAGCCAGATCGACGCACGCGACCGGAACGTGCTGATCCTCGGCGCCGGCGGCTCCGCGAAGGCGGTCATGCACGCAGTCGGCGTCTGCCGGCGCCGGACGGATCGAGCTCAGCTCGCGACGGCAACGCGGCTGGCCGCCGAGCGGGGAGAGCGTCGACGTGCTCGTCAACTGCACGCCAGTGAAGGACGAGGTGATCGTCACGCCGTACCCGGGCATGCAGGTCGTCGACCTCGCGTACAACGCCGATGGCTCCGAGACCGCGCTCGTCGCGGCAGCGCGGCAGGGCGGGATGCGAGACTGTGGTCGACGGGCTCGACGTCCTCCTCGCCCAGGGCGCCGCGTCGTTCGAGCGCTGGACGGGCCAGCCGGCACCGTTCGCGGCGATGGCCGAAGCGCTTCGCCCGTAACGGCGCACGGGCCCGAGCCTGCGGCTACGCGAGGCCGCGTGCGGCCCAGGCACGTGCGGTGATCGTGAACGGGGCGGCCGGGAGGCGCGAGCGGCAGAGCTTCTGGAGCTCGGCGCGCCGCGCGTCGTCGAGCCGCGCGGTGAAGGCCCCGGCCGGGCCGACGCCGAGCGTGAACGGCTCCCACCAGTCCTCGAAGGTCGCGTACTCGACTCCGACGGCGAGCGCAGTCTCCTCGACCTCGCTCAGGCCCGCGGCCTCGAATAGCTCGCGCAGGTGCCCTTCCCGTGCGCCCGCCAGCCCGGACTCGTCGTCCACGTCCGGCACGAGGACGCGGGCTGCGTCCCAGAACGCCGAGAGCGGGCCCTGGCCGCCCGCGTGGTCCCAGACGCAGGCGGCGACGACGCCCCCGGCTCGAGTGACGCGCCCCATCTCGGCCAGCCCGGCCACGGGCTCGGACATGAAGTGCACGACCAGCTGGGCGATGGCAGCGTCGAACGCGTCGTCGGGAAACGGCAGCTGCTCGGCCGACGCCCGTTCCACCGTAACGCCCGGAAGCCGCTCGCGCGCCGCCACGACGAACGTCTCCGACGGGTCGATGGCGCTGACCGCAGCCGGGCCGAGGCGCCCGACCAGCTCGGTCGAGAGCGCACCGGGGCCGCAGCCGACGTCGAGCACGCGCTGGCCGGACTCGACGCCCGCGAGGTTGGCGAGCTGCGGCGCGAGCTGGGCCGAGTAGACCCCCATGAACCGGTCGTACGACTCGGGCGGCACGGTGAAGCTCACCCGGGGGAATCTACGCTTCGTCCTCGCAGATGGCGGCGCCCGAAGAGATCGAGGTCCGTCGGCTCGCCGGCGGGGAGGCCCGCGCGCAGCTGGACGGGCTCGCGGCGGTCCTGCGCGACTGCGTCGAGGGCGGCGCGTCCGTCAGCTACATGGCGCCGTTCTCCGATACGGACGCCCGCGCGGCGTTCGAGGGCTTCGTGCAGGAGGCCGAGCAGGGCCGGCGCTTGATCGTGGCGGCGTTCGACGACGGCGAGCTCGTCGGCACGGTGCAGGTGATCCTCGCGCTGCCGCCGAACCAGCCGCACCGCGGCGAGATCGCGAAGCTCCTCGTCCATCGCTCCGCGCGCAGGCGGGGAATCGCTCGTCTGCTGATGGAGCGCGCCGAGGAGGAGGCTCGTGTCGAGGGCAAGTCCCTCCTCGTCCTGGACACGGTCACGGGCGACCCGGCCGAGCGGCTGTACGCGTCCATGGGCTGGAACCGGGTCGGCGTGATCCCGAACTTCGCGCTGTACCCCGACGGCCGCCCGTGCGCGACGACGTATTTCTGGAAGGCGGTCGCCGAGTCTTCCCGGCCCTGATCGACGTCGGTTGCGGTGGGCCGCGCGCCTGCAGCGCCTCCCTCATGCACGGCCCTCGAGGAATGGGAGCACCACCGCATCGAAGCCCTCCGGCCGCTCGAGGCTCGGGAGGTGGCCGGCGCCGGCGACCACGGCGCGCCGGGCATCCGGCAGCGTTGCCGCGAGGTGGTCGGCGATCTCCTGGAAGTCGGTCTTGTCGTCTTCGCCCGTGACGACCAGCGTGGGCACGACGAGCGTCGCGAGAACGCCGGATAGGTCGTCCGTGAGCAGCGACTCGTCCGCTTCGTCGCCTGCTTGCAGCTCGAAGGCGCGGAGCTGTTGCTCGCGGATCGTCGCTCGCACGGCTTCGGGCGCCGTCGGAAGCCAGAACTCGACGTTCACGTCCGTTGCCTGCTCGGGATCGCCCGCCGCGAGCGCCTGCCCCTCGGCGGCGAAGAAGCCGCGCATCTCGTCCGACCAGTCGGTCCCGGGCAGCGGCGAGTCGGCGAGGACGAGGCCGGCGACCCGCCCGGGGTGTGCGGCGGCGAGGTCGAGCGCCACCAGGCCGCCGAACGAGGCACCGACGACGAGCGCCCGCTCGATCGCGGCGGCGTCGAGCATGCCGAGGACGTCTGCGGCGTGGCTGAACGGGCCCAGGGGAGGGCCCGAGCGGCCGAATCCGCGAAGGTCGAGGCGCGTCAGGGCGAACCGCGTCTGCCACGCGGCCCACTGCGGGTCCCACATCCGGCTGTCTGCGACGCCGGCGTGGATCAGGACGACCGCCGGGCCGGCTCCTGCGTGCTCGACGTGGAGCAGGCCGACGTCGTCGGGGCGAGCGGCGTGCCCGCCATGGTGCTGCGTCATGTGCGTCTCCTTCGTGACGGATCGGGTCCGTCACGCGGCGCCGCTCAGCCGCGCGAGCGACCGGCGGGGAAGCGCGTGACGGAGAACGGACTGGTCATTCGCACCTCACCTCCTTCCGGTCGTGCGCAGGATCGCGCGCCCGAAGCGTACAGCGGCAGACAGGGCGGGCGAAGGGCAGCAAGTTACAGACTGCAACTTGCCGCCTCTAGGATCGCGCCATGACGCTCCGGATGGTCACCGCGGGGGAGTCGCACGGGCCGGCGCTCGCCGCGATCGTCACCGGCGTGCCGGCGGGGCTACGGCTCGACAAGGACGCGATCGACGCCGACCTTCGTCGCCGCCAGCAGGGGTACGGTCGCAGCCCGCGGCAGACGCTCGAGTCCGACGAGGTGGAGGTGCTCTCCGGGCTCCGCCACGGGCTGACGCTCGGCACGCCGCTGACGCTGGTCGTCCGCAATCGCGACCATGCGAACTGGACCTGGGGGATGAGCCCGTGGCCGCCCGAGAGCGAGCCCACCGGGAAGGGCACGAAGCCCGTCACGCTGCCCCGTCCGGGTCACGCCGACCTCGCGGGCGTCCTCAAGTACGGGCACGACGACGTCCGCAACGCGCTCGAGCGTGCGTCCGCGCGTCACACCGCCGTCCACGTGGCCGCCGGTGCGGTCGCGAAGGCGCTCCTTCGAGAGCTCGGCATCGACGTCCGGGGCAGGCCGGTGGAGATCGGCGGCGAGACGACCGACGAGGGGATGCGCGCCGCGACCGATGCGGCGCGGCGGGACCGCGACACGCTCGGCGGCGTCGTCGAGGTTCTCGCCACCGGAGCGCCGCCCGGGCTCGGCACGTACGCCGAGAAGAGCGAACGCCTCGACGCGCGCCTGGCCGCGGCGCTGATGGGCATCCAGGCGGTCAAGGGGGTCGAGATCGGCGACGGCTTCGCTCTCGCGCGCCGCCGGGGCACGGAGGCGCACGACGAAATCGATCCCGGGCTCACGCGCCGGACGAACCGGGCCGGCGGAATCGAGGCGGGATCTCGAACGGCGAGCCGATCGCCGTGCGCGCCGCAATGAAGCCTCTGCCGACCCTGATGCGGCCACTCGACTCGGTCGACCTGTCGAGCGGCGAGCCAGCGCAGGCGCTGGTCGAGCGCTCGGACGTGCAGGCGGTGGAGGCGCTCGCGGTCGTCGCCGAGGCGGCGGTCGCGTTCGAGCTCGCCCGTGCAGCGCTGGAAAAGCTCGGTGGCGACGCTCTGGTCGACGTGCTCGCCGCGCACGAGGCGTACCTCGCCCGGATCGGCGACCGGTGGCGTCCGCGCACCTGAACGCGCTCGGCCGGCATCTGGCGCTCGCCGGGTTCATGGGATCGGGCAAGAGCCGTCTGGGCGGCGAGGTCGCGAAGCGGCTCGGTCGTCCGCTCATCGACCTCGACCGCGAGATCGAGGCGCGGACCGGTTCCCGCATCCCCGACCTGTTCGCGGAGCGCGGCGAGGCCGGGTTCCGAGAGGTCGAGGCGGAGGTGGCGGTCGACGTTCTCCGCGGCGCCGAGCCGGTCGTCGTTGCGCTCGGCGGCGGCGCGGTGCTCGCGGAGCGGACGCGCGAGGCGCTGGCGTCGCGCGCGTTCACCGTGCTGATCGACGTCGAGCCCGAGCTCGCCTGGCAGCGCGTGTCCGGGAGCGACCGCCCGCTCGCGCGGTCCCAGGACCAGTTCCACGCGCTGCACCGGGAGCGTCAGCCCGTCTACGACGCGATCGCCGACGCCCGCGCGACCGACGTCGACGGGATCCTCCTCGCAGCCGCGGGAGTGCATGTCGAGCTGGGCGGGCTCGACGGCCTCGACGAGCTCGTCCCGGGCGATGGGCCGCTGGAGCTCGTCGTCGACGAGCGCGTCGCAGGCATCCACGGCGTCCAGGCACAGGTCGCGCTCGGGTCGCGCGACGTCGCCTCGCACCAGGTCCCGGCGGGCGAGGCGGCCAAGACAGCGATGGTCTGGGGCGGCTCGGGGGGGCGCTACGGATCGGTCGTGACGGCGGGCTCG
>CAWCCO010000011.1:0-15459 GCA_963794115.1 uncultured Actinomycetes bacterium
TCTGCTCGGGAACGACGAAGCGCGAGAGGTACGCGTCACGAGGCCGAGCCCGAAGACGCCCGCCGTGTGTTGTCGAGGCCGGTCGTCAATTCGGAGCCCGCGTGGCACCGCGGCGCACGGCACGAACTCGACACGGATGCCGGCCGACTGCGCCCGTACACTTGTTCGGGTGCCCGAGCTCCGCCACGCGCTGAAGGATCTCTTCGGCTTCGACGAGTTCCGCAGCGGCCAGGAGCGCGTCGTGCGCGCGGCGCTCGACGGTCGCGACACGCTGGCGCTGATGCCGACCGGCGCCGGCAAGTCCCTCACCTACCAGCTCGCCGCGATGCTCCGCCCCACGCCGACGCTCGTCCTCTCCCCGCTGATCGCGCTGATGAAGGACCAGGTCGACAAGCTTCCCGAACAGGTCGCCGACGCCGCGACGTTCGTGAACTCCTCCCTCGCTCCCGACGAGGCGGCAGCACGGCTCCGCGCGGTCGCGGCGGGCGAGACGCGCATCCTCTACGCGGCCCCGGAGCGGCTCCGCCAGGAGTCGTTCGTCACGACGCTCCGCGAGATCGGCGTCGGGCTCGTCGTGATCGACGAGGTGCACTGCGTGAGCATGTGGGGCCACGACTTCCGGCCGGACTACCTCTTCATCCGCCGCGGCCTCGAGGCGCTTCGCAGCCCGGCCGTGCTCGGGATGACGGCCACGGCCACACCGGCGAACGCCGAGGCGATCGGCGCCGCGCTCGGACGCGAGCTGGAGATCGTGCGGACGACCGTCCGCCGCCCGAACCTTCGCTACGACGTCGAGCGCGCGGAGAACGCCGAGGACCGCCTCCGCGCGCTGCTGGCCCGGCTCGGTCGTCTCGACGGCGCACCCGCGATCGTCTATGCACGCTCGCGCCGCTCGTGCGAGGAGATCGCCCGCACGCTCCGTGGCCACGGGGTCGTGGCGGAGCACTACCACGCAGGACTGGACCCTGCCGAGCGGACGAGGGTCCAGGACGCCTTCGTCGCGGGACGCGTGCCCGTCGTCGTCGCGACGACCGCGTTCGGCATGGGGATCGACAAGCCTGACGTCCGGCTCGTCGCGCTCGTCAACTACCCCGACTCGCTGGAGGGGTACGTGCAGATGGTGGGGCGCGCGGGACGCGACGGCGAGCCGAGCGACACCGTGCTCTTCGCGGGCGACGCGGACGCGATCTCACTGCGGCGGTTCTCGCTCCGCGGCGTGCCGACGCCGGACGTCCTGCGCCGCGTGTATCGCGTTGTCCGAGACGCCGGCGGTCGGGTCGGCCCGGACGAGCTGGCGGAGGCAGTCGGCGGCGAGCACGACCCACGGGTTCTCGTCGGGATGCTCGAGCAAGCAGGTCTCTGGAGCCGCGGCTACGACGCGGGGAGGGCGATGCGGATCGAGCTCCTGCAACCCGCCGGGGATGCCGGCGACGTCGTCGACCGGATGCTCGCGCGCTACGCGACAGAGGCCGCGACTCGTGTCGAGCGGATCGTCTCCTTCGCCGAGGAGGCGCGCTGCCGCCACCGCCAGGTGCTGGAGCACTTCGGCGAGGAGCTCGACGAGCCGTGCGGCGCGTGCGACGTCTGCGCGCCGCGTGTCGCCGCCCGCGCCCCGCGTCCGGTGGCGCCAGACCTGCCGGACGACCCGGCGAGGACGATCGTCGACGCCGTCGCCGGGCTCACCTGGCCGCTCGGCCGGCGCAGCCTGGTCGCCCTGCTTCGCGGCTCGGTGAAAGCGCCGCCGACGGCTCGCCGCTCGCGTGCGTTCGGCGCGCTCGGAGCCGCGTCGGACGCGGAGGTCGGACGCTGGGTGAGATCGCTCGAGGCCACGGGTGCGCTCGTCGAGCGGACGACGCCCGATGGGTTCGTCGTCCTCCACGCCAACGTCGACGCACCGCTTCCACGTCTCGGAACGCCCGCCACCGCACCCGGCGATGCGTCCCTTGCGGCGGAGCTGCGCGCCTGGCGCACGCGGAGGGCGCGCGAGGACGCCGTGCCCGCGTACGTCGTGCTCCACGACGCGACGCTCGACGAGCTCGCGGCGCGAAGACCGCGCTCCCAGGGGGAACTCGCGGCCGTCAAGGGTCTCGGCCCGACGAAGCTCGAGCGGTACGGCGACGAGCTGCTCGCGCTCCTCGCAACGGCATAGAGGGCGCCCCAACGGGGCTACACTTGGCGGCGTTTTGCGGCTTCGAAGAAGGACGGAGGCGGCGCCGAGGCGCGGCCGGATACGGAAGCTGCGGCTCGCGGTGCTGCTCCTGGTCCTGCTCGCGCTGACCGGGGCGTCGTTCAGCTACGGGCTCGTCGTCGCGATCCGCAGCGAGCTCCCGGCCCTCGACCCTGCGAGCTCGCACGGCGACGTCGACACGGTGATCTACTCCGCCCCGAACGGCCTGGGGCAGCGGCGCGTGCTGGCGATCCTGCGTGGCGACGAGAGCCGCGTCCTCGTCTCCTCCGACGAGATCGCGCCGATCATGAAACAGGCGATCGTCGCCGTCGAGGACAAACGGTTCTACGAGCACAACGGCGTGGACGTGCACGGCATCCTCCGTGCGCTCTGGGAGGACGTCCGCAGTCAGCGCGTCGTCGAGGGAGGTTCTACGATCACGCAGCAGTACGTCCAGAACGCCTACAGCCGTAACGCGGACACGATCGCGCGGAAGGTGCGTGAGGCTGCGCTCGCGTGGCAGCTGTCACAGCGCTGGTCGAAGGACCGGATCCTCACCGCGTACCTCAACACGATCTACTTCGGCAACGGCGCCTACGGGATCCTCCAGGCGGCGCGGACGTACTTCGACAAGAACGCCGAGGAGCTCACCCTGCCGGAAGCCGCGCTGCTCGCCGGGCTACCGCGCAGCCCGACGTTCTACGACCCCGTGCAGCACCCCACCTCCGCGCGCGAACGGCGGGGGTACGTCCTGCAGCTCCTGTTCGACCAGGGCCGGATCACCCAGGGCGAGATGCGCAGGGCGAACGCGGCGCCGCTGCCCAAGCCCGACGATGTTCATCTTCCCGGGACACGCGGACCGGCAGCGTACTTCGTCAACTACGTCACCGACCAGCTCGTCGGCAAGTACGGGGCGGAGCGCGTCTTCGGCGGCGGGCTCGAGGTGACGACGACGATCGATCTCGACCTCCAGGCGAAGGCCCGACAGGCGATCGAGAAGATCCTCCGGAACCCGAGCGGCCCGGCTGCGGCGCTCGTCGCGATCGACCCGCGCACCGGCGCCGTCAAGGCGATGTTCGGCGGGACCAACTACCGGAGGAGCCAGTTCAACCTCGCGACCCAGGCCGAACGCCAGCCGGGGTCGTCCTTCAAGCCGATCGTGCTCGCGAGCGCGTTCAGGAACGGGATCGCCCCCTCGACGGAGTTCGATTCCAAGCCGGTGAAGATCGACGCGGGCGACCGCATCTGGCCCGTGTCGAACTACGAGGGTTCGTACCTCGGTCGCGTCGACCTCTGGAACGCGATGATCCACTCCGACAACTCGGTCTATGCCCAGCTGACGCAGGTCGTCGGACCGAAGAAGATCGTCGACACGGCGCACGCGCTCGGGATCCACTCCAAGCTCCCCGCGTACTTCGCGATCGGTCTCGGCTCCGTCGCCGTGAACCCGCTCGACATGACGCGCGCGTACGCAACGATCGCGAACGACGGGAAGCGGGTCGACGGCGCGATCATGGGCGACCTGCCGCGCGTCGTCGACTCGGTCGTGACGAGACGGAACGGCAAGGTCCGCCGCAACTCGCCCGTCGGGCACGCGGTGCTCCAGCCGGGCGAGGCGGAGACGCTCACCTCCATCCTCGAGGACGTCGTCCGCGAGGGGACCGGCACGCGGGCGCAGATCCCGGGTCGAGAGGTCGCCGGCAAGACCGGCACGACCGACGACTACGGCGACGCGTGGTTCGTCGGGTACACGCCCGAGCTGGCGGTCGCGGTCTGGGTCGGGTATCCGGACGCTCTCCGGCCCATGCAGACCGAGTTCAACGGCGAGCCCGTCTCGGGCGGCACCCTCCCCGCCGAGATCTGGAAGGCGTTCATGACGCGCGCCCTCGACGGCAAGGCGGCCGAGCGGTTCGCCCCGGCGCCGTACCTGCCCGCCTACGACCTTCGCGTCGTCCACCGCGCCGGCCGCTGGCAGCTCGACAACGGCTACTGCCCCGGGACGCGGGTCACCTCGTACTTCGTCGGCCAGCAGCCGAAGACGACGGCCAAGTGCTACGCGAACGAGGTGACCGTCCCCGTGGTGGTCGGCCAGTCCGCGGAATCCGCGAAGGTGGCGCTACGGTCGGTTCCCCTGAACCCCGACTTCGTCTACGTCCCCGCGAAGCCACGCTCCCGTCCGGGTCAGGTCGTGAAGCAGGATCCGCGCGGCGGATACCTCTCGGCGAACGGGACCGTCCGCCTGTTCGTCACGCTCGCCCAGGACGGACTCGTCCCGAACCTCGTCGGCTCGAGCCTCCCGGACGCGCGGCAGTTGACGAAGAAGCTCCGGCTGGCGGTCCGCGTGCGTTACGCGCCCGGCGGACCATCGGGCACCGTGCTGAAGCAGAGCCTCGAGCCCGGCATCGCCGTCCGCCCGGGCCTGCCGATCACGCTGCTCGTCGGCGACGGCTCAGCCAACTAGAGCGAGCCTCGACGTAGCGCCAGGGTTGCTCGACGGCACGGCTGATCCCGATCCGTGTCGTCCGCTCGACGACCACGGGTGAGCTCGGCGCGCGAAGCTCGAACGGCGGGCGCGAGAGGTCGGCGCCGTCGTCGCGTCCGGTCAAGCCGAGCGCCTGCGTCAGCCTCCCGGGACCGGCGCACAGCAGGCGTTCGTCCGCCACGCCGCGGCGCTCTCGCATGCGCTCCAGCCCGTGGGTCGGCTCGAGCGCGCGGAGGAGCACGCCCGCGCCACGGCCTTGCTGCTCGCAGACGACGTTCGCACACCAGTGGATCCCGTACGAGCGATACACGTAGAGGTGGCCGGGCGGGCCGAACATCGACACGTTGCGCGCGGTCGCGCCGCGGAAGGCGTGGCTCGCGGGATCGCCCTCGGCGTATGCCTCGACCTCGACGATCCGCCCGCCGACGCCGTCGACGAGCAGCGTCCAGCCGATGATCCCGGCCGCAACCTCGTGGACGCTGCCCCGAAGCAGCGCGGCGAACGTCACTCGCCTTCGAAGAGCTGCGGGTGCCGCGCCAGCGAGCCGCGGCCGACGCGGCGACGTCCGCTCGACGGGGCGGTGCTGGCCTCGATCTCCTCGAGGATCGTCTGTTGCGTCCGCGAGGCGACGACGGGCTCGGGAATCCCCTCGACCCAGACAAGCGTCCTGCTGCCGCTCCCCCGTTCCTCGCCGACGATCGGCTCGAGGGCGTAGATCCGGTCCGCGCGGACGTACTTCCCGAACCCGAGGAACACCATGCCGTGCGGCGTCATGGCCGAAGTATCGCTGCTGAGGGACCCTGCGACCCCGCTCATCTAGGCTCGCCTGCGATGCCGCGGGTGTACCTCTCTCCCCCCCACATCACGGGCCGCGAGGCGGAGCTGGTCGCGGACGCGATCGCGTCGAACTGGATCGCGCCGCTCGGCCCGCATGTCGACGCATTCGAGGCCGAGGTCGCCGCGGTCGCGGGAGTCGAGCACGCGCTCGCGCTCGCGAGCGGAACCGCAGCGCTGCATCTGGCGCTCGTCGTCTACGGGATCGGACTCGGGGACGAGGTCGCCTGCTCGGATCTGACCTTCGCAGCGAGCTCCAACGCGATCTCCTACACGGGCGCGACGCCCTTCTTCGTCGATTGCGACCGGGCGACGTGGACGATGGACCCGACGCTCCTCGACCGAGCGATCGCCGCGCGCATCGCCTCGGGAGCGATGGTCCGGGCAGTCGTCGCCGTGGATCTCTACGGCCAGTGCTGCGACTACGACGCGCTGCACGAGGTCTGTGCCCGACACGACGTGGTGTTGATCCAGGATGCGGCGGAGTCTCTGGGAGCGACCTACCGCGGCGCGCCCGCGGGTGGGCAGGGCGCGCTGGCCGCATTCTCGTTCAACGGGAACAAGATCATCACGACGAGCGGCGGTGGGATGCTCGTCTCGGACAACGAGCGGACGATCGAACATGCGCGCAAGCTCTCGACGCAGGCGCGCGAGCCGGTCGTCCACTACGAGCACGTCGAGGTCGGGTTCAACTACCGGATGAGCAACCTGCTCGCCGCGCTCGGCCGGGCGCAGCTCGAATCCCTGCCCGAGCGGGTCGCGACCAGGCGGCGCATCCGCGACCGCTACGTCCAGCTGCTCGGCGACGTCCAGGGCCTGTCGTTCATGCCCGAAGCGCCCTATGGGACGACGAACGCGTGGCTGACGTGCATGGTCGTCGATCCCCTCACGTTCGGCGCCGACCGGGAGGTCGTGCGGCTCGCCCTCGAGGCAGAGGACATCGAGGCCCGGCCGCTGTGGAAGCCGATGCACCTCCAGCCGATCTTCGCCGCGAACCACGCCTTCGGCGGCGACGTGTCGGCGCGCCTGTTCGAGCGCGGGCTCTGCCTCCCGAGCGGCTCTTCCCTCTCGGACGAAGATCAGGACCGCGTCGTGGCGACAATCCTCGGACTGCGCGGCTAGGCGGTTGCCGACTCACGCACCTCGACCACGTCGAGCCAGTGGCTCCACTGCTCGGCGCGGCCGTTCACCGCGTCGAGATAGGCCTTCTGCAGCTCGAGCGTGACGGGACCGACACCAAGCTCGACGTCGTCGACCGCGCGCACCGGCGACACCTCCGCAGCCGTGCCGGTCATGAACACCTCGTCGGCGAGGTAGAGGTCGGTCCGGATCAGGTCGGTCTCCTCGACGACGTAGCCGAGCTCCTGCGCGATCTGGATGACCGAGTCTCGCGTGACGCCCGGAAGGATCGAGGTGGAGAGCGGCGGTGTCGCGATCCGGCCGTTCTTGACGACGAAGATGTTCTCGCCCGGACCGTCCGCGACGAAGCCGCCGTCGGTGAGGAGGATCCCCTCGTCGTAGCCGGCCCGCTTCGCCTCGGTCGTCGCGAGCATCGAGTTCAGGTAGATGCCGGTCGCCTTGGCGACGTGCGGGATCACGTTCGGCCCGACGCGCTGCCAGCTCGAGACCTTCGCGGTGATCCCCTTCGTCAGGGAGTCCTCGCCGAGGTACGCGCCCCACGGCCAGCTCATGATCACCGTCTCGACGGGATTCCCGCTCGTGTGGACACCGAGCGACCCGTACCCGTAGAACGCGATCGGACGCAGGTAGCACGACGGCAACCCGTTCGCGCGCACGAGGTCGTGCGTCGCCGTCCTGAGCTCCTCGACCGAGAACGGGACGTCCATGTAGAGGAGCGTCGCGCTGTCGTGGAGCCGCTGCAGGTGATCGGCAAGCCGGAACACGGCGGGACCGCGGGACGTCTCGTACGCGCGGATCCCCTCGAAGACGCCCGAGCCGTAGTGCAGGCCGTGGACACCGACGTGGACGGTCGCATCCGCCCAGTCGACGAGCTCGCCGTTCATCCAGATCTTCGCGGTCTCCTCCATCGGGCTTCCTCCGTTCGCGGGCGTGGGGAGACGAATTATGGAGATTCCCGCACGACGTCCTCGACCCGACCCCGCGAGAGGCGCACGAGCTCGCGCGGAGAGAGGGCCACCATGTGCCGGTCGGAGCCCGCGCCGGCCCATACCACGGGGTGCCGGACGAGGGTCCGCTCGACGAGGACGACGGGGACGCGCTCGAGCGGGAAAGGCGCAACGCCGCCGGGCTCGAAGCCCGTCGCCTCGACCACCTCCGCGGCCTTCGCGATGCCGGCACGGCGCGCCCCCGCAAGCCGCGCGATCTTCGAGCTGTCTGCGCGCCGGTCGCCCGGGACGAGCACGACCACGGGCGATCCGTCGCAGACGAAGACGAGGGACTTGACGATCTGACCGAGGGTGCAGCCAACCGCGTCGGCCGCTGCCTCGGCGGTCGGCGTGTCGGTGCCGAACTCCTCGATCCGCGCCTCGGCGCCCGTCGCTCGCAGAAACGCGGCGACGCGCTCGACCGGCTCCGGCCAGGCGGCCGTCACGGGCTATCCGAGCTCCACGAAGCGGACATCGTCGAAGCCGACGTCGTGCAGCGCGTCGACGAGCTCGGCCGTCGCGGGGGAGTCGATCGAGAACACCATCAGCGCCTCGCCACCCTCCTTCGTCCGCGAGACGGCCATGTTCGCGATGTTCACGCCGGCCCCGCCGAACATCGACCCGACCCGGCCGATCACCCCGGGCTGGTCGTCGTAGCGGATGAACACCATGTGCGGGCCGATCTCGAGGTCGATCCCGAAGCCGAGCGCGCCGCCGAGGAACAGCCGAGGCTCGGGGCCGATCGTCGTGCCCGAGACCGTCGCCTCGTCCCCATCCGCTGCGATCGTCACCTCCACGCTGTTCGTGTAGTCGCGGGATGCGCGGTACCGCTCCTCGACGACCGCGATCCCCCGCTCGGCCGCGATGAACGGCGCGTTGACGACGTTCACGACCTGGTCGACGCGGTCCTGGAACACGCCGTTCAGCGCGGCGGCGGTCAGAAGCCGCGTGTCGTACTCGGACAGCGGGCCGTGCGCGGCGACGACGATGCGCTGAGGCCGTCCCGGCGCGAGCGCAACGGCGACGCGACCGAGCAGCGAAGCGAGGGGGATGAATGGCCCGAGCACCTCGAGATCCGCCTGGTCGACGACTGGGATGTTCACCGCGTTCGAGACGATGCCCCCGTCGAGCGCGGCGACGACCTGCTCGGCGACGATCACGCCTGCCCGGTCCTGCGCCTCGTCCGTCGAGGCCGCGAGGTGCGGGGTGACGATTACCTGATCGAGCTCGAGCAGCGGCCCTTCGTACGGCTCGGCGGAGAAGACGTCGAGCGCGGCGCCGGCGAGCTTCCCCGACTCGAGCGCCGCGATCAGCGCTTCCTCGTCGACGAGCGCGCCGCGCGCCGCGTTGACGAGCCGCGCGCCGTCACGCATCCGCGCGATCGTGTCGCGGTCGATGAGGCTGCGCGTCTCGTCCGTCAACGGCGAGTGCAACGTGACGATCTCCGCTGTCCCGAGCAGCTCGTCGAGGGTCTCCGCGCGGTCGACACCGAGGTCGCGGAAGCGCTCGCTCCCGACGAACGGGTCGTAGGCGAGGACTGTCATCCCGAGACCGACGGCGCGGCGCGCGACCTGCTGGCCGATGCGCCCGAATCCGACGACACCGAGGGTCTTCCCCGCCAGCTCGATCCCGCTCCAGCGAGATCGCTCCCAGCGGCCGCCCTTGAGCGCGGCGTGGGCCTGCGGGATGTTCCGCGCCAGCGCCACGATCAGCCCGATGGTCTGCTCGGCCGCGGAGACGACGGTCGACTCCGGGGCATTCGCGACGACGATCCCACGACGTGTCGCGGCGTCGACGTCGACGTTGTCGACACCCACACCCGCCCGGCCGATCACCTTGAGACGCGTCGCCCGGTCGATGAGCTCACGGCTCAGCCGCGTCGCGGAGCGGATGACGATGCCGTCATAGCGGTCGATCACCTCCTCGAGCGGAGAGTCGGGGTCCACGTCGACGTCGAACCGCTCCCGCAGGAGCGCGACACCCGCCTCAGCGATCGGCTCCCGGACGAGGACGCGCATCGGGGCTACTTACGCAGTCGCGACGGTGCCGAATGCCTCGTACGCCGCCGGCGCTGCCCGACCGGGCTCGACCTCCGCACCGGCCGCGGCGAGCTCCTCCTCGAGCGCCGCGAGCGTGCCGGCGAGCTCCTCGATCCCGACGTGGCCGATGTGCCCGATCCGGAACAGGCGCGGGACGAGCTCCCCATGCCCGCCGGCGATCGTGATCCCGTGCCGGTCACGAAGCGCGAGACGGAGGGCGACCGCGTCGATCCCGTCGGGTGTCAACGCACCTGTGAGCACGGCTGCGCTGTCGTCGTCCGGGGAGTACAGCTCGAGGCCCATCTGCTTGATCCCTGCGCGGCAGGCCCGTCCGAGAGCGCGATGACGCGCGAACGCGGCCTCGAGCCCGTGCTCGAGCACGAGCCCGAGCGCCTCGACGACTGCGACGACCAGCGACGTCGCCGGTGTGGACGGCGTCGACCCCTTCGCCTGCGCCTTGCGTTGCCGCTCCCAGTCCCAGTAGAAGCGTGGCAGGGACGCGGTCGCCGCCCGCTCCCACGCGCGGTCGGAGACCGACGCGAAGGCGAGGCCCGGCGGGCTCATCAGCGCCTTCTGCGAGCCGGTGATCACGACGTCGGCGCCCCAGGCGTCCGTCTCCAGGGGAACCGCACCGAGGCTCGAGACCGCGTCGACGACGGAGAGCGCGCCCGCGTCGCTGCAAGCCGCCAACAGGGGCTCGAGGTCGCACACGACGCCGGTGGACGTCTCGGAATGCACGAGGAGCACCGTGCCGGCGCCGCTCTCTGCGAGCGCCGCGCGGACGTCGTCGGGCGTCGGCGACTCGCCCCAGGCGTACGTCAGCGGGACCACGTCGCAGCCGAACACGGCCGCGAGCTTCTGCCAGCGCTCGCCGAACTCGCCCTGGGAGACCGCGAGCACGCGGTCGCCGGGGGAATGGAGGTTGACGATCGCCGATTCGAACGCCCCCGTGCCGGACGCCGTGAACACGAGCACGTCGTTCTCCGTGCGGTAGACCGCGCGCAGCCGTTCCTCGGCGACGCCGAAGACCTCCGCGAAGTCGGGCGAGCGGTGGTGGATCACGGGTCGTGCGAGCGCGTGCAGCACCTCGGGCGGCACCGCCGTCGGTCCCGGGGTCATCAGCTGCTGCGGACGCGACATTCGTCTGAGCGTACAGCGCGCTTCGAGACGGCCGCGCCTGTGCCCCTTCGGGTGACGCTGCCACGTCTCTCACGTGCGAGGAGCAAGCCAGGCTAGGACGCAGGGAGCCCCGATACAGCAGGTATCGGGGCGACCGAGGACGACGCATGGCGCCGCTCATCGCACGCGAGGGACCTGGATCGTGTCGCCCGAAGGGGCACTAGATTGCGGGCCGCATGGACGTCGTGCTCGCCTTCGCCGCCGCGCTCGTCTCCTTGCGGCTCGCGGCCGACCTCGTCAAGCGCTGGCGCAGCCGCCGGACGCCCGACCTCCTCACCTGGGGCGCCTCGCTCGCCGCCTTCGCGGCGGCGTCGGCGGCGCTCGCTTGGGGAGCGGCGGCGGGGTGGGACGACCGCGCGTTTCGCGCCTACTACCTCTTCGGCGCGCTCCTCACCGCACCGCTCCTCGGCGGTGGCTCGCTCTTCCGCACCCGCGTCTCGCGCACGCCGATCGCCCTTGGGTTGATGCTCTACGTGGGGCTCGCGATCGGCGTCGCGTTCGCCATGCGGATCGACCCGCCTGTGACGGGCTCCGGCCTTCCCGTGCCCGGCGACCACCTCGACTTCCTTCCCGCACGCCTCATCGCGCTGTTCGGCAACGTCGTCGGGACGGTCGCCGCGGTCGTCGTCGCGTCGATGGGAATCCGCCGCAGGCCGCTCGGCAACACGCTGATCGTCGCGGGCGTCGTTGCCGCGGCGCTCGGCAGCTCGGTCGCCGGGCTCGCCGACTGGGGCGGCTCCGCATTCGCGATCGTCGCGGCGCTGCTGCTGTACGCCGGCTTCGTCTCTCGACGCTGAGTTTCTGGCAGTGCGCTCAGTCGCGAAGCTCCGGGACGCGCCGCGAGCGGTCGACACGACGCCGCCGCTCGCGGAGCCAGATCGCCCCGAAGCACAGGAGGAGCACGAGGATGATCACCGTCTCGACCACGAGCATCGTCGGGTCGAGGTGATGTCCGACTACCCGCGGGAAAGAACCCACAGCCCGCCGACCGTGTAGAGGACCATGAGCCCGAGCATCGCGTACTGCGAGCGCAGCGCGTCGCGGCGGTCGCTGAACAGCGTCACCGCGCGGTCGTGGGCGATCGCGAGACCCGCGACGTGCCCGGTGACGAGCGCGGCGAACTGGATGTACCACGTCGTGTTCGGCGAGATCAGCGTCAGGTCGGGCTGCACGTGCGCGGTGCCGAACAGGTTCCACCCGCGCCCGAGCGGATCGGAGAGGAGCGGCACCGTGTACTGGCCCTGCAGGAGGAACAGCGTCGCGTAGTGCGCGACCACGTAGACGAACGCGATCGGCACCAGCGACAGCACGAAGTCCGGAACCAGCGAGCGAGGCGAGTTCACGGTCCAGCGGGCGACGGCACACGCCGCCTGGTATGCGACCGCGATCAGGATCACCCCGGTGAGCAGCCCGCCCAGGCTCGCGAGCGTGACCAGCAGCTCGGCGACCGTCGGGTTGCTGACCACGTACGGCCCCTCGAGCCGGGCCATCAGGTCCTGCCAGGTCGTCGTCCGCGAGTAGCCGTCGAACAGGACCGTGCCGAGCATCACCCCGGCAAAGGCGACCGCCCCCGGCGTCGTGTCCTTCCCGGCAAGGCCGGTCAGCGGCCAGCGGAGGCGGATCCTGCCGTCGCGGGCGAACAGCGGCGCGATCCGGGCCAGGAGCCCGAAGTACACGGCGAAGCCCTCACCGTGGCGGGTCCAGGCGGCCCGGCCGAAGGCCGCCATCCCGAACAGCGCGACGTACGTGTACACGGCCGTCGCGAACGCGAGCGCCCGCGGGCTGGACGGGTCGGAGTAGGCGAGCTCCATCGCCGCGAAGGCGAAGAGCACGACCGCCCCCGGCCAGCGGCCGAACCGCTCCGGGTACTCGGCGAGCGGACGCGCCTCTCCCCCACCGAGCTCGCGCAGCCAGACGAAGAGGTCTGCGAGCGCGCGCCAGGGCGAGAGCCCTCGCCAGACGTTCCCGAGGAGGACCGAGAGGGCGGGCACGCCGAGCCAGAAGATCACGTAGATCCACGTCGGCGCGAGGTTGCGGAACGGGTCGGTGTCGCCGAGCAGCGCCGACACCCAGACCATCACGAACAGCACGACCGAGACGGCCTGGGCGACGACCCGCACGGGGCCGAGGACGAGCGCGGAAAACCGTGTTCCGAGCTCGCGGCCGTCCTGCCGCTTCGCGAGGAGCGGCCGCTTCCACAGCGCCCCGAGCAGGACGAACGAGACGACCAGGACGATCGCCGCGCCCCAGTAGAAGAGCCACGTCGGGATCGGGAGGTCCTGGACGCCCCCGATCCCGTGCGCGACGAAGTAGGGACGGCTCAGGGCTGCACCTCGATGACGGCGAGCAGGGCGTCGGTCGGGTGCAGCTCGACCTCGAACCGACCGGCGATGTTCGCCGTGAACGGCAGCCGCACCGCCTTGCCCGGGACGACCTCCTTTTCGATGTTGTAGCCGTGGAGGTGCACTGCCTCGCCCGAGTCCGTCCGGACGACGAGCACGACCTTGTCGCCCTCGTCGACGGTCGGCCGCTGGATCCCGCCCTGGGGGACGCCCTTGACGACGTTCACCGTGATCACCTTCGGCTCGGAGGCAGGTGACGTCGCGGTGGTCTGTGTCGCGGTGGTGTCCGTCGTGGTCGTCGGCGCGGTCGCCGTCGTCTCGGTGGTGGTCACCGCGTCGTTCGTGCTGTCGCCGCCGCACCCGGCGAGGGCAATCGCGCCCGCCGCCACGGCGGCGAGCATCAATGCGACTCTCATCGACCCTCCTCTGGTCTGCCGCGCGCAGGCTGCGGCGCGGCGTTTCGCTCAGGCCCCGAGGAGCGTCGGCGGGCCCCGCCCCCGCGGTTGGGTGCGCCCGATGGAGCGCACCACGAACGGCGGAGCGTCGGTCAGAGGAAGCCAGGCGCCGCCCGGCCCGGCGAGCGACCGCCGCCGCGCGCCAGGAAGCGCCCCGACGACGCGACGCACGAGCACGACGCAGACCGCCGCCACCGGCAGCTGGAGCGCGAGCCCTACGAGGAAGGTCGGCGACGTGAGAAGGAACGGCAGCTGCCCCGTGTGGACGAGGCGCTCGATGTGCTCCTGGCAGACGAAACCGAGCGGTGCGAGCGGCGCGACCCACCGCGACGAGAAGCGGTTCAGGCTGCGCTCCTGCAGCGCGAGCCCGACGAGCGCGAGCGAGGCAAGGACGAAGACGACCTGAGGGACGTGCGCGAGGTACTCGTGCATCGGTCCGGGCTTCGTGCCCGTCAGGCGATAGGCGAGGGCGTGCGTGACGAGGACTCCGGCCGTCGCGACCGGCGTCACCAGGATCCAGGCGAGCAGGCGCCGACGCACGTCCGGCGGATGATGCCAGCGCGAGGCGGCCCGCCGCGCCGGGTCAGTCGACGTGGACGCGGACGCGCTGGACGGCGTTGTTCTCGTAACCGCCCATGTTCCACTCGGGCTCGAGCGGCTGCGCGTCGCCGGTCTCGTCGGTCGCTCGTGTGCAGAGGACGTGGTCTCCGGGCGTCGCCGTCCAGCCGTGGCTCCACGCGCACCAGGCGTATGGGTCGGGAAAGTCCCGCAGGAGGGTCGCGTCCTCCCAGGAGCGGCCGTCGTCGACGCTCACCTCGACGCGCGCGATCGGAGCCCGCCCCGACCACGCACGGCCCTCGAGCAGGTGGTGCCCGCGCTCCGCGATCCGGTCGCGCGTCTCGAACTGCGGGATTCCCGGCGGCGCCATCAGCGAGCGCGGGCGCATCCTCGTGACCGGGCGCCCCTCCTCCTCCTCGGTCTGCTTGACGCGGTATCCCGTCGCCACCTGGTATCCGGTGAACGGCTTCTCGACGACGCTGATCTCGGTGAGCCATTTGACGTTGGTCATGCCGTACCAGCCGGGCACGACGAGCCTGAGCGGGAAGCCGTGCTGCGGCGGCAGCGGCCCGCCGTTCATCTCGTAGGCGACGAGGCAGCCCGCGCCCATCGCCTCGGAGACCGGGAGACTGCGCTCGTAGCGCTGCTCGAGCTCGCCCTCCAGCCCGCGGTCGAGGCCCGCGAACACGACGTCGACCCCGTCGCTGGACGGACCGGCCTCCTCGAGCAGCTCGGCGAGCGGGACGCCGCGCCAGCGCGCGGTGCCGACCGCCTCGGCGAGCCATGGCTGGCTGATCGGCCGGGGCTCCAGCATCGCCCTGCCGTTCCCGGCGCACTCGAACGTCGAGACGACCTCCACGGCTGGGCGCGCCCGCAGGTCGTCGAGCGTCAGGACGAGCGGTTGCGCGACGGCGCCGGTCACCTCGAGGCGGAACGCGGCCGGGTCGACGAGCGGCACGTCGTAGTGGATCAGGAGGTAATGCAATCCGACCGGCGTGATCGGCCACCGGAGTGCCTCGAGCGGCATCCCGTGGTTCCGCGCGGCGAGGCGGAGCTCGTCCTGGGTGATCCCCGGATCCGTCGACAGCGCCATCGCCTCCTCGACGCTAGCGGCGCGCGCGCGGAGTGTCCATGCTCAGGCGTCGAGCTTGGTGCGCACGAGCTCGCTCACGACCCGTGCGTCGGCGGCGCCCTGCGTCTCCTTCATCACCTGGCCGACGAAGAAGCCGAGGAGGCCCTGCTTCCCGCCGCGGTACTGCTCGACCTGGCCCGGGTTC
>CAWCCO010000012.1:0-249434 GCA_963794115.1 uncultured Actinomycetes bacterium
CGTGCCCGAGGTGACGAAGGAGCCACCAGCAGCGGGCCGCCCAGCCCGAGCCGTCGTCGTACGCGAGCACGAACGTGTCCGGGCCCGATCCCGGCGCGCGCGAAGAGCGCTCCGAGCGCATGCGGGTCGGGCAGCGGATGGCGCCCGCCGTCTGCGGGATCGACCGGGGGCGTCGAGAGCTCGGTCTCGGGGTCGAGGTGGACGGCGCCCGGGAGGTGTCCCGCCGCGTACGTCTCGCGCGGGCGGCAGTCGACCAGGCGGATCGTCACAGCGCACCTCGTCGGGCGACGCCGAGGGCGAGGACGTCGTCGTCCGGGAAGCGCTCGGCGAGCGCGGCGGCGCAGCTCTCCGCGTCGTCCGCCCAGACGATCACGGTCGGGCCGGAGCCGGACAGCGTCGCGCCGCGCGCGCCCGGCGGCAGGATCGTCCCGCACCTGCTCGAGCACCGACAGACGGGCGGTACGGCTCGTGGAGGCGGTCGTCGAGGCCCGCCGCGAAGAGCGTCGCGTCTCCCGCCGTCGCCCCGGCCGCGAGGAGCGCGGCCGCGGGCGGCGTTCGCTGCCGCGTCCGCGTGCGGCGACGGTCGAGGGAAGCGAGCGGCGCGACGCCTCGGTGGACGTCCGCTCGCGGGGCACGACCGCGACGGCCGCGAGCGGGAGCGCGTCTCCGCGATCCGCGCGATCCGTCCGTCCCAGGTGAGCGTCACGCCGCCGACGAGCGCCGCGGCGAGGTTGTCTGCGTGGCCCTCGAGCGTCCGGCCCGCGGCGAGAAGCTCCTCCGCGGTCGTGCATCGGGCGAAGCTGCGGCGAGGCCGAGCGCGATCGCCGCAGCCGACGAGCCGAGCCCGCGCTCGAGCGGGATCCGGTTGGCGAAGCGGAACCGCTTCCCGGTCGGGTCGCCGAGGAGCGCGAACGCGCGCACCGCGAGGTTCGTCTCGTCGGCGGGGAGCTCCCCGGCGCCCTCGCCCTCGACCACGACCCCGTCGCCGTCCGTCACCTCGAGCTCGTTCCAGAGGTCGAGCGCGACGGCCGCCGAATCGAACCCGGGCCCGAGGTTGGCCGAGGTCGCGGGCGCCCGCACGATCACGGAGTTCGCCGCTGCCTGCGCCGCCCTGCCCCGGCGGCGCGCCTGGCGATCGAGTCGGGGTCCGGTGCGACGAGCGTCGGAGGCGGTGCAGGCGGCTCGGCGGCAGCCGGAGTCCTTGAGCCCGTGGCCGGTGATCGTGACGGCGAGTGCGGTCGCCCTCGACGTCGCCGCGGAGCACCGCGACGAGGCCGGCCGCGGAGGACGGCTCGCAGAAGAGCCCCTCCTCCTCCGCGAGGGCGCGCCACGCGCGCACGAGCTCGTCGTCGTCGGCGTCGAGAACGCGAGCGCCTGCGTCGCGAACGGAGGCTGCGTGCACGGGATCGCCGATCCGGATCGCGGTCGCGAGCGTCTCCCGGCGGTCGGCCGCCTCGACGGAGACGATCGGCGTCTCGAGGCCGAGCTCCGACAGCGCCTGCGCGTACGAGGACGTGTTGCCGCCTCCGCCGTACGGGCAGCACGAACACGTCCGGTGCCTCGCCGAGCTCCTCGACGATCTCGAAGACGGCCGTCTTCTGACCCTCGCGCCGGTGCGGGATTCAGCGAGTTGACGAGGACATGCGCGCCACGGTCGGCGAGCTCCTGCGCCGCGCGCAGCGCGTCGTCGAAGCTTCCCTCCACTTCGAGGATGGTCGCCCCGAGCATCCTGGTCTGGGCGAGCTTCGCGCCGGACGACCGCTCCTTCGGGCGTGAGCACCAGGGCGGGCAGCCCCGCCCGGGCCGCGTAGGCGGCGGCGCTGCCCGCGGTGTTCCCCGTGGAGGCGCAGAGGACTGCGTCGGCACCCTGCTCGAGCGCCTTCGAGACCGCGACGGTCATCCCGCGGTCCTTGTACGAGCCCGTCGGGTTCGACGCCTCCCACTTGAGCCACAGCTCGCGGACGCCTGCGGCGCTGCGCGAGCCGTGGCGCCGCGAGAAGCGGCGTCGACCCCTCGCCGAGCGAGACCACCGGCGTCGACGCGGAGACGGGCAGCCGGTCGCGGAAGCGCTCGATGAGGGGAAGTGGTCACCGCCGCGCTCTAGACAATTCCGGCGGATCGCCGGACTCGTCATGCCCATCCGAGCTCTTCCACGCCTCGCTCGGATACGACGGGGATCGCGTCCGCGCCGCCGCGCGACTCGGGAAGCGCGCGGATCGCGGCGAGCGCGTTCTGCACGCGGCCCGCCGGCGCCTCGTGCGTGACGACATGGAGCGTCGCGTGGCCGTCGACGGGCTGCTGCACGAGCCGCGCGACGGAGACGCCTTCTGCCGCGAGCTCGTGCGCGAGGCGCTCGAGGACGCCCGCGCGGTCGTCGACGGTGAGCCGCAGGTACCAGGGCGAGGCGAGGTCGCCGGGCGGCAGTCGCTCGAGCTCGCGCCAGACGGGGTCGTCCTGGAGGAAGCCGGTGCCGCTCGTGCCGACGATCGAGACGAGATCCGCGACGACCGCGCTCGCCGTCTCGATCCCGCCGGCGCCGGGCCCTTCGAGCGTGATCTCGCGGATCGCGTCGCCCTGCAGCATCACGGCGTTGAACGGCCCCTCGACCGCCGCGAGCGGGTGGTGGACGTCGACGAACGCCGGCCCGACCCGCGCGTCGACGCGCCCGTCGGCGAGCGTCGCGCGCGCGAGCAGCTTGACCTTCATGTCGAGCGCTCGCGCCGCCTGGACGTGCTCCTGCGTGAGCCCCTCGATCCCCTCGACCTCGACCCACTCGAGCGGCACCCGCGAGCCGAACGCGACCGTCGAGAGGATCGCGAGCTTCGCCGCGGCATCGCCTCCGCCCACGTCGTCGGATGGGTCGGCCTCCGCGTATCCGAGCTGCTGCGCCTCGGCGAGCGCCTCCTCGTAGCTCCGCCCGTCGCCCATCGCCGAGAGGACGAAGTTCGTCGTCCCGTTGACGATGCCGACGACGCGGTGGACGTTCGTCGAGACGAGCGACTCGCGCAGCACCTTGATCACGGGAATCGCGGCGCACACCGACGCCTCGAACCGCAGCTGTGCGCCCGACGTCGCGGCGGCCGCGAACAGCTCCGCGCCGCGGCGCGCGACGAGCTGCTTGTTCGCGGTGACGACGGAGCGGCCGGAGCCGAGGAGCTCGAGCACGTACGAGCCGGCCGGCTCGACGCCGCCCATCACCTCCGCGACGATCGCGATCGAGTCGTCCGCCGAGGACGTCCGCCGGGTCGGTCGTCAGCACCCCGGCGGCGGGCTCGAACCCGCGCTCCTTCGCCGTGTCGCGGACGAGCGCGCGGACGACGCGCAGGCGGTGGCCGGTCGCTCGCTCGATCTCCTCGCCCTGCTCCTCGAGCAGGCGATGGACCGCGGCGCCGACCGTCCCGTAGCCGAGGAGGGCTACGGGAACGTCAACGGACGGCACTCGCGTCCTCGCGGCGCATGAGCGAGCGCAGCTCCTCTCCGACCGTCTCGATCTGCTTGCCGGCGGCCTCGGCGCGGCGGCGGTGGAGCTCCGCCTCGCCGTTGTCCATGTCCGCGATCCACGTCTTCGCGAAGGCGCCCGAGCGGATCTCGTCGAGGATCGTCCGCATCTGCTCGCGGACGTGCTCGTCGATGACCCGCGGGCCGCTCAGGTAGTCGCCGAACTCGGCCGTGTCGGAGATCGACCAGCGCATGTGCTGGAGGCCGCCCTCCCAGATCAGGTCGACGATCAGCTTCAGCTCGTGGAGGCACTCGTAGTACGCGACCTCGGGCTGGTACCCGGCGCCGACGAGCGTCTCGAAGCCCGCCTGGATCAGCTCGGTGACCCCGCCGCAGAGGACGGCCTGCTCGCCGAAGAGGTCGGTCTCGGTCTCCTCGCGGAACGTCGTCTCGAGGATCCCCGCGCGGCCGGCGCCGATCCCGACGGCGTACGCGAGCGCGACGTCACGGGCGCGTCCGGACGCATCCTGCTCGACGGCGATGAGCGCCGGCGTGCCGAGCCCCTCCGTGAACAGGCGCCGGACGACGTGCCCGGGGCCCTTCGGCGCGACCATCACGACGTCGTGGCCCGTCGGCGGGCGCGATCCGCCCGTAGAGGACGTTGAACCCGTGGGCGAAGAGCACGGTCGCGTCCGGCTCGAGGTTCGGCTCGACGTGCTCGGAGTAGACCTGCGGCTGGAACTGGTCCGGGAGCAGCAGCGAGACGAGCTGCGCGCCGCGGACGGCCTCGGGGATCGTCCTGACCTCGAGCCCGGCCTCCTCGGCGTCGCTCCACGAGGAGGAGCCCTCGCGCAGGCCGACGACGACGCGAACGCCGGAGTCGTGCAGGTTGAGCGCATGGGCGTGGCCCTGGCTGCCGTAGCCGATCACGGCGACCGTGCCGTCGAGGAGCGAGAGGTCGCCGTCACGGAGGATCGTTGCCATCGGAAGTCCTTTCGGTCGGTCGGAGCCTGGATCGGGTCAGTTGATCGCCGCGAGGCGCCTGGGCATGCGCCGGCGGGCGGCCGCCCGCGGCACGCCGACGCGGCCGGTGCGGACGAGGTCGGTCACACCATACGGCCGGCAGAGCTCGTAGAACGAGTCGATCTCCTCCGGTGTGGCGACGAGCTCGAGCACGACGGCATCCGTCCCGACGTCGAGGAGCCGTCCGCCGAGGGCCTCGGCGGTCGTGACGAGCTCGGCACGTCGCTCGGGCGGCACGGCGACCTTGACGAGCATCAGCTCGCGCTCGACCGCCTCGCCTGCCACGAGCTCGGTGACGCGGAGCACGTCCACGAGCTTGTGGATCTGCTTCTCGATCTGCTCGAGCGAATGCTGTGCGCAGTCGACGCGGAGCGTGATGCAGCTGACGCCCGGCGCGCTCGGTCGGGCCGACGGCGAGCGACTCGATGTTGAAGCCGCGTCGCGCGAACATCGTCGTGATGCGCGTGAGGGCGCCCGGCTTGTCCTCGACGATGACGCTCAGGGTGTGCTTCACGACGCCTTCACCTCCTTGACCTCGAGCGTGTCGACGTACTCGATCATGTCGAGCGCGGCCGCGCCGGAGGGGATCATCGGGAAGCACTGCTCCGCCGGGTCGACGCGGCAGTCGACGACCACGGTCTTTCCGAGCCGCAGCGCTTCCTCGAGCGCGGGCTCGAGCTCGGCCTCGGTCGTCACGACCATCCCGACGCCGCCGTACGCCTCGGCGAGCTTCGCGTAGTCCGGGACGCTCGTCGTCAGGTCGACGTGCGAGCGCCGACCCTCGTAGAACATGTCCTGCCACTGGGTGACCATCCCGAGGTAGCCGTTGTTCACGAGGACGACCACGATCGGCAGGTCCTCGACGGCGGCCGTCGCGAGCTCCTGCGCGGTCATCTGGAAGCACCCGTCGCCGTCGACGCACACGACCGTCGCCTCCGGGCGGGCAGCCTTGGCGCCGATCGCCGCGGGGATGCCGTATCCCATCGTCCCGAGGCCGCCCGAGGTGATGAAGTTCCGCGGGCGGACGGTCGTCACGTACTGCATCGCCCACATCTGGTGCTGGCCGACCCCGGTCGTGACGATCACGTCGTCGTCGGCGGTGAGCCGCTGCAGCGTCTCCACGACGGTCTGGGGCTTGAGCCACTCGCCGTCCCGGTCGTAGCGGAGCGGGAACTCCTCGCGCCACTCGCGGATCTGCGAGAGCCACGCCTCCGGTGCCGGAGAGCCCTCGGCGCGGTGTCGCGCGACCTCGCGCGCCAGCTCGCCGACCGCCGTCGCGAGCGCCCCGACCACGGGGATGTCGGCGTCGCGCAGCTTCGAGATCTCGGCCGCGTCGACGTCGAGGTGGACGACCGTCGCGCCCGGCGCGAAGGCGGAGAGCTTGCCCGTCACGCGGTCGTCGAAGCGCGCGCCGATCGCGACGAGGACGTCGCAGGAGTTGATCGCGAGGTTCGACCACTTCGGGCCGTGCATCCCCGGCCAGCCGAAGTGGAGCTCGTGGTCCTCGGGGAACGCGCCTTTTCCCATGAGCGTCGTCACGACGGGCAGCGACCCGGCCTCGGCGAGCTCGAGGAGCTCGTCGCAGGCGTCGCCGTTGAGCGTGCCGCCGCCGACGTACAGGACGGGCTTGCGCGCGTTCGCGACGGCACGGCCGGCCTCGCGGATCTGGAGCGGATGCACCTTCGTCGGCGGGCGCCAGCCCGGCAGGTCGAGCTCTCCCGGGAGCTCGACGTCGACGACCGCCTCCTGGATGTCGCGCGGGACGTCGACCACGACGGGGCCGCAGCGTCCGGTCCGCGCGACGTGGAAGGCGGCGCGCATGATCGAGGGCAGGTCGCGGCGCGTCCTGGACGAGCCACGAGTGCTTGACGATCGGCATCGTGATCCCGGTGATGTCGCACTCCTGGAACCCGTCGGTGCCGATCAGCGTCGAGCGGACCTGGCCGGTGATGCAGACGAGCGGGGTCGAGTCCATCCAGGCGTCCGCGATCGGGGTGACGAGGTTCGTCGCCCCGGGGCCGGAGGTCGCGATCGCGACACCGACGTTCCCGGACGCACGCGCATAGCCCTGCGCCATGTGCCCTGCGCCCTGCTCGTGGCGCGCGAGGACGTGCCGCACGGTCGTGCCGCGGGCCATCGCGTCGTACGTCGGCATGATCGCCCCGCCGGGGATGCCGAACATCACCTCGACGCCCTCGGCCTCGAGCGCCCGGAGGATCGCGTCTCCGCCCGTCATCCTCACGGCCCGACTCCCAGCGCGAACTCGGTGTCGCGTCGGGCGCTCGGCAGGAGCCCGAGCACGGCGTCGACGAACTCTCGCGTCGTCGCGGCCACACCGGGCGCCGCCACCTCGACGGGCCTCCGCGGACCGCGGAGCGCCGCGGCGAGGCTCTCCTCCAACGCCTGACCGGCCGACGCTGCGGCCGAGGCCCTCGGAGAGCAGCAGCGCGGTTGCCAGCAGCATCGGGCTCGGGTCGGCGACGCCCTGACCCGCGTGGTCGCTCGTCGTCGTGCCGACCGGCGCGAAGAGCCCGGGGCCGTCCTGCGAGAGCCAGCCGGTCGCGACGAGCCTGCGGCGTCCGCCGAGCGCCGGCGCGGCGGCGACGGTGTCGCCGAGCACGCCCTCGGCCACGACCACGCCCGCCGAGCCCGCGCCGAGCCGGCGCAGCGCCTCGAGGAGCGGGACGTGCTCGAGCTCGACACCCGGATGACGGTCGGCATGGCGCTCCACACGTGCGGCCCAGCCGGCGGAGACCCCGACCGACGTGAGCCGTCCCGAGCGGGCCCGGGCGGCGGCGAGCGCGCGCTCGAGCGTCCAGTCGGCGGCGCCGTCGTCCAGTGGGGCGAAGGCGATCGCCTCGCCGGCGTCGTCGAGCACCCGCGTCACGCTGGTGCGGAGGTCGAGCGCGGCCTTCACGCCGTCGAGCGCGGGGGCGGAGTCGCCGGTGACGAGCACCGCGTCCGCGGTCGCGGTCGCCTCGCGTGTCATCGCGGGGAGAAGGTGGCCCGAGCGGGTCAGGGCCTCGGTGTCGAATGGCGGGTGCAGCTCCTCGACGTCGAAGCCGTGCTCGCGCCCGAGGCGGGCGAGCGCGCGGCTCGCAGCCGCGGTCACCTCGGGGCCGATCCCGTGCCCGGCGAGGCAGGCGACGACGTACCTGCTGCGGGCGGTCATCTCGGTTTGGGGGTTCGGGGGTGGAAGCTCATCGGGGAAACGCTCCTCTCGCTCGGTGACGCCCGGAGGACGCACCTCTGGTGTGGTCTCGGTGGGTGTCTGCGCCGTCGGGGGCGCGTGAGCGTCGATCTCCCCTAGACGGGGAGAATCGCGATGAGCTCGATGCCGACGCCGGTCGAGACCGCGGGGCGCGGTACGAGAAGGTGCGTGGATACGGCGTGGCAGAGCGTCATCGCTGTCTGAGAGTGCCTGTCACGGGGTGGGCCTGTCAACACCCAACCGGCCAGCCGACGCGCCAACAGTCCAGGGTCCAGGTCCTGGACGTTTCGATTTGCCGCCGGCCGCCGGAATCTCTACCATCGATGATCGATGGTACGTGGAGCGAGGATCTTCGCGAAGGCGACCGCCGCCAAGCCGGGCGGGCCGATTCGCCCGTTCGCGATCGTCGCGCCGTCTCGGCGCTAGCCGGCGACCTCCTCCCGCCTCCGCCCGCTAGCGCACACCACACCAGGCGGGAAGCACCTCTCACTCCGTTCCACGACCCACCCGAAAGGCGGTCACCCCGAGTGCCCACCCCACTCTACGACCCGACCCGAGAGCGCGACGCCTGCGGCATCGGCCTCGTCGCGGACGCGCGCGGGCGCGCGTCGCGCGAGCTCCTCGACCGGGCGCTGGCGGGGCTCGCCGCGGTCGCGCACAGGGGTGCGTGGGCGGCAGACGGCGTCACGGGCGACGGAGCGGGCCTCCTCCTCCCGCTCCATCCCGCCCTCACCGGAGCCGAGGGCGCCGGCGTCGCGATGTGCTTCCTCCGCGAGCCGTGGCTCCGCGGCGTCGTCGAGGAGGCCTGTCGCGCCGAGGGGCTCGAGCCGGCCGGCTGGCGCGAGGTGCCGCACGACGTCAACGCGCTCGGCTCCACGGCCGCCGCGTCGATGCCGCGGATCGTCCAGCTCCTCCTGGCGCCCTGCGCCGAGGACGACGCCGAGCTTCGCGCCTACCGGGCGCGTCGTCGCGCGGAGCTCGTCGACGGCGTCTACGTCGCGTCACTCTCGTTCCGCTCGGTGACGTACAAGGCGCCTCTGCGCCGCGACCCAGCTCGCGAGCTTCTACCCCGACCTCGGCGACCCGGAATGGGAGACGGCCTGGGCGATCTTCCACCAGCGCTTCTCGACGAACACCGAGCCGAGCTGGGAGCGGGCGCAGCCGTTCCGGCTCCTCTGCCACAACGGCGAGATCAACACGATCGAGGGCAACGTCGCCTGGACGGAGGCCCGCGAGCGCGCGCTCGGGCTCGACCCGGCCCTCTCGCCCGCGCTCGACGTCTCGGGCTCCGACTCGGCGCTCCTCGACAACGCCGTCGAGCTCCTCGTCCGCTCGGGGGTCGACGTCCGCGAGGCGCTTTCGCGGCTCGTTCCTCCGGCCTGGCAGAACGACCCGCGCGTCGACGAGGACGAGCGCGCGATGCGCCGCTACCACGCGATGCTCTCCGAGCCCTGGGACGGGCCTGCGGGGCTCGTGTTCACCGACGGCTCGACGTGCGGCGCGAAGCTCGACCGGAACGGGCTCCGGCCGCTGCGCATCGCCGTCTGCGCCGACGGGCTCGTCACGGTCGCGTCCGAGGCGGGCGCGGTGCCGTTGCCGGAGGGCGTCGCGGTGCGGCGGGCACGCCTCGCGCCCGGCCAGCTGTTCTCCGTCGACCCCGAGCGCGGCGTCCTCTTCGACGGCGAGCTGACGCGCTCGCTCGCCCGCGCGCGGCCGTACGCGCGCTGGGTCTCCGACTCGCTCGTCTTCGGCGAGCAGGGCGAGCCCCTGGCCGTGCCCGAGGAGGACCTCGCCGCGCGTCACGCGCTGCACGGCTACACCCGCGAGGAGCTGAGCCTGATGCTCCGGCCGATCGCGCAGACCGGCCGCGACCCCGTCTACTCGATGGGCGACGACGCGCCGATCGCGCCGCTGGCCGGCCGCGCCCGGCCCCTCGCGTCGTACTTCCGGCAGCGCTTCGCGCAGGTCACGAACCCGGCGATCGACCACGAGCGGGAGCGCGCGGTGATGTCCGTCGCGACGCTCGTCGGCCCACGGGCGCCGATGGACGCGGATGGTCCGCTCGCGTCGCTCGTGGCGCTTCCGTCGTTCCTCGTCACGCCGGACGGGCTCGCGGCGCTCGAGCCCGCGGACGTCGACGCGACCTTCGACGCGGAGGAGGGTCTCTCGGCCGCGGTGGAGCGCGTCGCCGACGCATGCGCCGACCTCGCCGCGGGGGGCGCGACCGCGGTGTGCATCAGCGACCACGCGGCCGGAGGGTCGCGCGCGGCGATTCCCTCGCTGCTCGCGGTCGCGGCTGCCCACGGGCGGCTCGTCGAGCGTGGGTTGCGGACGGCGTGCTCGCTCCTCGTCTCGAGCGACGAGGCCCGCGACACGCACATGGTCGCGACCCTCGCTCGGGTACGGCGCGGACGTCATCTGCCCGCGGCTCGCGCTCGAGACGGTCGCGCGACTGGCCGCGACCGACAAGGTGGGAGGTGACCGCCCGTCGCCGCGAGGAGGCGCAGGCGCGCCTCCTGCACGCGCTCGAGCACGGGGTGCTCAAGGTGATGTCGAAGGCCGGCATCTCCGACGTGGCGAGCTACCGCGGCGCGCGGCTGTTCGAGGCGATCGGGCTCGACCGGCGTCTCTGCCGTCGCTTCTTCGGCGGCACGCCCTCGGCGATCGGCGGCGTCGGGCCTCGAGCGCCTCGAGGCGGACGCGCTCGGACGCCTCGCCGCGAGCGAGGCCGAGAAGCCGGCGCTCGAGAACCCGGGCTTCTACAAGTTCCGCAAGGGCGGCGAGCACCACGCGACCGACCCCGACGTCGTGGCGGGCCTCCAGGAGAGCGTCACGGCGGCGCACGCCCTGATCCGCGCCGTCCGCGGCGACCGCCTCGAGGAGTACGACCGCTTCGCCCGGCTCGTCGAGGAGCGGCCGGCGCTCGAGCCGCGCGACCTGCTCGAGCTCGTCCCCGCCCGCCCGCCGGTGCCGCTCGACGAGGTCGAGCCCGTCGAGTCGATCGTGCGCCGCTTCTCTGGCGGCGCGATGTCGCACGGCGCGCTCTCCGCCGAGGCGCACGAGACGATCGCGATCGCGATGAACCGCCTCGGCGCCCGGTCGAACTCCGGCGAGGGCGGCGAGGACCCGGCCCGCTACCGCGACGAGCGCAACTCGAAGATCAAGCAGATCGCCTCCGGGCGGTTCGGTGTCACGGCCGAGTACGCGGTGTCGGCGGACGAGCTCCAGATCAAGGTCGCCCAGGGCTCGAAGCCGGGTGAGGGGGGCCAGATCCCCGCGCACAAGGTGACCGACGAGATCGCCCGCCTGCGGGGCACCTCGCCCGGCGTCGCGCTGATCTCGCCGCCGCCGCACCACGACGTGTACTCGATCGAGGACCTCGCCCAGCTCGTCTTCGACCTGAAGGAGGTCAACCCCGAGGCGGACGTCTCGGTGAAGCTCGTCGCGTCCGCGGGCGTCGGCGTCATCGCGGCCGGCGTCGCGAAGGCGCGGGCGGACATCGTCCACGTCGCGGGCGCGGACGGCGGCACCGGCGCGAGCCCGCTCCCGTCGATCAAGCACGCCGGCGCGCCGTGGGAGCTTGGGCTCGCCGAGACCCAGCAGGCGCTCGTCGCGAACGGGCTGCGCGGCCGGGTGCGGGTGCGGGTCGACGGCGGCTTCAAGACGGGACGCGACGTCGTCGTCGCCGCGCTGCTCGGCGCCGACGAGTTCTCGTTCGGCACCGCGCTCCTGCTCGCGGAGGGGTGCCTGATGGTGCGCTCCTGCCATCTCGACACGTGCCCGGTCGGGATCGCGAGCCAGCGGCCCGAGCTGCGCGAGAAGTTCGCGGGCACGCCCGAGATGGTCGAGGCCTACCTCCGCTTCGTCGCCCTCCAGGTGCGGCGCCTGCTCGCGGGCCTCGGGCTGCGCACCCTCGACGAGGCCGTCGGGCGCACCGACCTCCTCCGCCAGCGACGGACGGGCGATCCCTCCGCCGACTCGCTCGACCTCCGCCGCCTGCTCGCGCGGGCCGGTGCGGGCCCGAGCCGGTACGTCGGGGACGCCGTGCCGGACGAGCGCGACCGACTCGGCGCAGTCCTCCACGCGCAGGGCAAGGCCGCGATCAGCGGCGCCCGGCTCGTCGAGCCGGCCTTCGAGATCCGGAACGGCGACCGGGCGGTAGGAGCGCGCCTCGGCGGCGCGATCGCCCGCTCGGTCGGCTCCGGCAGCGCCGGCAGGACGCGTTCGCGCTCGCTTCGAGGGCGCGGCCGGGCAGAGCTTCGGCGCCTTTCTCACCGCCGGTGTCGAGCTTCGCCTCGTCGGCGAGGCGAACGACTACGTCGGCAAGGCGATGTCCGGCGGGCGGATCGTCGTCTCGCCGCCGGCCGAGGACGCCGGCGACCCGTGCCTCGTCGGGAACACCGTGCTGTACGGGTCGACAGGCGGCGAGCTCTTCTGTGCCGGCTCCGCCGGCGAGCGCTTCGCCGTGCGGAACTCCGGCGCGGTCGCGGTGGTCGAGGGCGTCGGCGACCACGCCTGCGAGTACATGACGCGCGGCACCGTCGTCGTGCTCGGACCGCACGGTCGGAACCTCGGAGCGGGGATGACCGGCGGCGAGGCGTTCCTGCTCGACCCGGACGAGCGGCTCGTCAACCTCGAGCTCGTCGAGCTCGCGCCGCTCGAGCGGGGCGACCGCGAGCGCCTCGTCGGCCTCCTCGAGCGGCACGCCCGCGCTGACCGGGTCTTCGCGGGCGGCGGCGCTCCTCGAGCGGCTCGACGAGTCGCTCGGCCGCTTCCGCCGCCTCGTGCAGCGCACGGCGCTCGTCGCGGTCGAGCCAGAGGAAGATCGCGCAACCGCGTAATTCGCTACTTCATGCATACTATGCGAATGCCTTACGTCAGTCTCGTCGGCGCGGCCGGCTACACCGGCCAGGAGACCCTCGACCGCGTGCTCGGCCATCCCGAGCTCGAGCTCTACGCCGTGGGCTCCGACTCCCTCGCCGGCCAGGACGCGACCGCGCTCGATCCGCGCCTCAACCGGAACGGCGGCAGGCGTGTGCCGCGGCTGATCACGAACGCTGCAGCGCTCGCGTGCGAGGCCGACGTGACGATCCTCTGCCTGCCGCACGAGGATGCCGCCGCGCTCGAGCCACCGTCCCGCGGCGTGGTGATCGACCTGTCCGGCGCGCACCGGCTGTCCGACCCGGTGCAGTACGACGCCTGGTACGGCTTCACGCATCCTTCGCCAGAATCCCTCGGCGCGTGGTCGTACGGCCTGCCCGAGCTGTCGCCGCCCGAGGGCCGCCTCGTCGCCAACCCGGGCTGCTACGCGACCGCGGCGCTCCTCGCGCTCGGGCCGCTGGCGGATGCGATCGAGCAGGACTCGGTCGTGGTCGACGCGATGTCAGGGATGACCGGGGCTGGGCGCGGCCTCAAGCCGTCGACGCACGCCGGCTTCGTCCTCGAGAACGTCTCGCCCTACAGGGTCGGGGCCCACCAGCACGTCCCGGAGATCGCCCAGGCGCTCGGGTTCCCCGTCTCCTTCACGCCGCACCTGCTGCCGGTCCGGCGAGGGCTCCTCGCGACGTGCAACGTCCGCTCGACCGGGCCCGACCTGCGGGAGCTGCTCGAGGAGCACTACGCATCGAGCCACGTCGTGCGCGTGCTCCCGGAGGGCGTCGCGCCCGAGCTGTCGCGGGTGCAGCACACGGACGCCGCCGAGATCGGCGTCTTCGAGGATCGGCACACCGACCGGACGATCGTGATCTGCGCGCTCGACAACCTCGGCAAGGGTGCGGCCGGCCAGGCCGTGCAGAACCTGAACCTCCTCTTCGGCTTCGCCGAGACGTCCGGCCTCAGGCTCGAGGGCGTCCTCGTCTAGTGCTCCCTCCCGAGACTCACCCGCGCCCTGGGCGGCTGCGAAGCGGCGCATCGCCGCGTCCTCAGTCGCGCCGATATGCCCGCATATCGGCGCTCCCTGCGTCCTTGCGCTGCTTGCTTCTCGCGCGCCAGGATCATCGATTGAGTCCCGGGAGGGAGCACTGATGTCGGTCACGGCCGCACCGGGCTTTGCCGCCGCAGGCGTGAGCGCGGGGATCCGTCCCTCCGGGAAGCCCGACGTTGCCGTCGTCCGCGCGCTCGTGCCTGCCGTCGGTAGCGCGATGTGGACGACGAATCGGGTGCAGGCCGCACCGGTGGCCGTCTCGCGCCGCCACCTCGCCGAGGCACAGCCCCAGGCCGTCGTCGTCAACGCGGGCGTCGCCAACGCCGCGACCGGCCGAGCGGGCGAGGAGGACGCGGAGCGGACCGCCGCCCACGCTGCGGCAGCACTCGGGCTGCAGACCGAAGAGGTCGTCGTCCTCTCGACCGGCGTGATCGGTCCGCGGCTGCCGATGGCGAAGCTGCTCGCAGGCGTCGACGAGGCCGCCGTCGCGCTCTCCCCCGACGGCGGCCCGGCGGCGGCCGAGGCGATCCTGACGACCGACGACGGGCCCAAGCACGCGCTCGCCTCGGACGACGGCTTCACGGTCGGTGGGATGGCCAAGGGCGCGGGGATGATCCACCCGCGGCTCGCGACGATGCTCGCTGTCGTCACGACCGACTATCCGCTCGTCGAAGGCGAGGCGGACGCGTTCCTCCGACCCGCCGTCGAGCGGACGTTCAACCGCATCTCGGTCGACGGCGACTGCTCGACCAACGACGCGGTCGTCCTGCTCGCCCATCGCGCCGACGGCGCACGCGATCGCTCCCGTGACGCGTCGTTCGCCGCGGCCCTCGAGGGCGTCTGCGCCGACCTCTCCCGCCAGATCGTCGCGGACGGGGAGGGCGCGACCGTCGTCCTGGAGATCGTCGTCCGCCGAGCGGCGACCGATGCGGAGGCCCGCGCGATCGCGCTTCGCGTGGCGACGTCGCCGCTCGTCAAGACCGCCGCGTTCGGGCGGGACCCGAACTGGGGTCGCGTGCTCGCGGCGGCCGGCTCCGCCCCGTGGAACGGCGGCTTCGCGCATCTCGACCCCGAGCGGCTGCGTGTGTCGTTCGACGGGACCGCGGTGTTCGAGGACGGCGGCCCGACGGGGCTGGTCCCGACCCTCGACGGGGCGGACGCGCGCATCGAGCTCGACCTCGCGCTCGGCGACGGAGAGTGCGCATACCTCGCGTCCGACCTCTCGTACGACTACGTCCGGCTCAACGCGGAGTACACGACGTGAGCGGTCTCGTCGTCCTGAAGCTGGGTGGCCGGGTCGCCGCCGACGCGGTGCGCGACGCCCTTGCCGAAGCCGGGGATGCGACCGTCGTCGTCCACGGCGCCGGCCCGCAGATCACGGACGAGCTGACACGTCGCGGGATCGAGGCCCGGTTCGTCCGTGGCCGCCGAGTCACGACCCCGGAGGTGCTCGAGGTGGTGCGCGAGTCACTCGAGGCTGTCAACGCCGAGGTCTGCGCCGCGATCGGCCCCACTGCACTGCCGCTCAGCGGCGAGGACGTCGGGCTTCGCGCCCGGCAGGTTCCGTCGCTCGGGCTCGTCGGGGAGCCCGAGCCGTGCGCGCCGGACGCCGTCCTCGACGCGGTCGCGGCAGGTCGAGTGCCCGTCGTCTCGCCGCTCGCGGTCGGCCCCCTCAACGTGAACGCCGACGAGGCCGCGGCGGCGCTCGCGGTCGGTCTCGGCGCCGACCGGATCCTGTTCGTCAGCGACGTGCCGGGCGTCCTGGTCGAGGGCGAGCTCGCGCGCGTGCTGCCCGCGGACGAGGCCGAGGCGGCGCTGGATGCGGGAGAGTTCGACGGCGGCATCGTCCCGAAGCTCGTCGCGGCGGTGCGCGCCGCACGAGGCGGTGTCCAGGCGTCGATCGGCGTGACGGAGGTGCCCGCGTGACGAGAGGCGCGACCTCCGCGGGGCTCGATCGCAGCGCGCTCCTGCCGACATATGCACGCGCCGACTTGACGATCGTCCGCGGCAAAGGCTGCCGGGTCTGGGACGACGAAGGACGCGCGTACCTCGACTTCGGGGGCGGGATCGCGGTCACCGGCCTCGGGCACCGGCACCCCGCCGTCACCGCGGCGGCGCACGCGCAGCTCGATGCGCTGTGGCACGCGTCGAACCTCTACTGGACCGAGCCGATGCTCCGGCTCGCGGAGCTCCTCTCCGCGCGCGCGGGGGGCGCGCAGGCCTTCTTCTGCAGCTCCGGCGCCGAGGCCAACGAGGCGGCGTTCAAGGTCGCCCGCAAGGCGACCGGCCGCACGCGCCTCGTGGCGCTCGAGGAGAGCTTCCACGGGAGGACGTTCGGCGCGTTGTCCGCCACGGGACAGCCGGCCAAGTGGGAGGGCTTCGGCCCGCTCGTGCCCGGGGTGTCGTTCGCGCGCCCGAACGACGTCGAGTCGCTCGAGACCGCCGTCTCGCCGGGCGCCGACCTGGCGGCGATCGTGCTCGAGCCCGTGCTCGGCGAGGGAGGCATCGTTCCGCTCGAGCAGGAGTTCGTCCAGGCGGCCGCCGAGCTCGCACGGGAGGTCGGCGCGCTGCTCTGGGTCGACGAGGTGCAGACGGGCGTCGGCCGGACGGGGACGTTCTTCGCCTACGAGCAGCTCGGCCTCGAGCCCGACCTCGTGACCCTGGCGAAGGGGCTCGGCAACGGGCTCCCGATCGGCGCCCTGCTCGCGCGCTCGGGCGCAGCCGACGCGATCGGGCCCGGCGACCACGGCGCCACCTTCGGCGGCAACCCGGTCGCGAGCGCGGCCGCGTGCGCGGTCGTGGAGGCGGTCGACGACGCGCTCCTCGCCAACGTCGTCGCGCGCGGAGAGCAGCTGACGACCGGCCTCGCGGTGCTCCCCGCCGTGACCGAGGTACGCGGTCGCGGGCTGATGGTCGCCGCGGCGCTCGACCGCGAGGTGGGCCTGGTCGTCGACGCATGTCGGGAGGCGGGGCTCATCGTCCTCACCGCCGGGCCGCCGCCCGGCGTGCTGCGGCTCCTGCCCCCACTCGTGGTCGGCGAGGCCGAGGTTGCGCAGGCCCTGGGGATCCTCGGCGACGTGCTCGCGTGAGCGGGAGCCGCGTGCGGCAGCAGGCGATCCTCCGGCTCGTCCGCGACCAGGCGATCTCGACGCAGTCCGCTCTCGTCGAGGCGCTGCGCGAGGAAGGTCACGACGTCGTGCAGACGACCGTGTCCCGCGACGTCCACGACCTGGGTCTCGTCAAGGTGCGCGCGCCCTCCGGACGGCTCGTGTACGCGGCACCGGGGGCCGACGACGTCGACCGGCGACACGCGATCGGCGTCGCTCTGCGGCGGTACGCGACCTCGGTCGAGCGCGCGGGCCCGCTCGTCGTCGTGACGACCCCGTCGGGCTACGCGAGCGCCCTCGCGCAGGCGATCGACGAGGGCCGCCATACGGGCATCGCCGGCACGGTCGCGGGCGACAACACGATCTTCGTCGCCCCGCGCGAGGGAACGAGCGTCGCGGCCCTCGCAGCGGAGCTCCGCGACCACATCGACCGCGATTGAGCCTCCGCGGGGCTGGGGCTACCCGGGTGTTCGGCCGCGAAGCAGGCCGCTTCAGGGGTGTGCCCCGCCGGAGGCGGGGGGTTTCGCGGCGCGGATCCGCTCCCGCGGATCCGCGCCTCGCGACAAGAAAGGAAGCGGCCGCTTGGGGGAGCGGCCGCCTCGGTGGTACTGGGGAGGGTGGGTGCTATCTGATTCGGCGTCCGCGCCGGAACCCTTCGTCCCTCGAAAGAGGGATATTCGGACGTGGGGGAAACCATGTTTCCCCCACGTCCCCCCTTCTTCTGGTGACAGCAAGTCGACGCACGGCTTGCCTCCCGGGCGGCAAAGCCGCCCTCCGGCCGTGACGGGTGGCTCGACCACGTAGGCAACATCGAGACCGTTCTCCGGCCTGCCGCCGGAGTCGCAGGCCTCAAAAGCCGTACCGCTGCTCCTTCCAGGGATCGGCGTCGTTGTGGTACCCGTAGCGCTCCCAGAAACCGGGCGCATCTGTCGCCCGAAGCTCGATCGCGCGGAGCCACTTGGCGCTCTTCCAGAAGTAGCGCCCGGGCACGACGAGCCGCAGGGGCCAGCCATGCTCCGGTGCGAGTGGCTCGCCGTCTGCGTGCGTGACGAGCAGCGCGCCCTCGAGCTCGAGGGCCGAGGCGGGGACGTTCACGGTGAAGCCGGCCTCCGCGTGCGCGATCGCGAACTGCGCCGACGCGAGCGGCGAGACGCGGTCGCGGATCGTCGACCACGCGACGCCGGCGAACTCTGCGTCGAAGCGACTCCAGCGAGTCACGCAGTGGATGTCCTCGACGACGGTCTCCTTCGGCAGCGCGTCGAGCTCGTCCCAGGTGAGCGTGAGCGGCTCGGCGACCTCGCCGTACACCCGGAAGTCCCAACCGGCGAGGTCGGCCGGGTAGTCCGGTACGTCACCTGCGTGCAGCACCGGCCACTTCTCGGTGAGGTACTGACCCGGTGGGAGCCGGGCGGGGTCGTACCCCGCCTCCTCGACCTTTCGCTCCGCCCTGCTCCTGAACATGCCCGCTACCCTCGTCTCGATGGCCGTCACGACGTTACAGGCCGCGCCGCGCCCCAGGTCGTTCGTCGCGGTGCGCGGCCCCGAGGCCGCCTCGTACCTGAACCGGATGGTCTCCAACGAGGTCGAGTCCCTCGCCGTCGGCGAGTCCTGCGAGGCGCTGCTGCTGACCCCGAAGGCGCGGATCGTCGCGCCGCTGCGCGCGTGGCGTCGCGCGGAGAACGACTTCCTGCTCCTGACCGAGCCCGAGGCGGGCGAGCGTCTCTTGCGTGAGCTCTTGCGCTCCCGGTTCGCGGCGAAGTGCGAGATCGCGCTCGAGGAGCACCGCTCCGTGGTCGTCCTCGGCGCGGAGGAGCTTGTGATGAATCAACACAAAGTCGTCGTCAACCTCGACTACGGCGTCCCAGCCGTGGAGCTCGTCGACGCCGACCCGCCGGCGGGGGCCGAGCCGATCGCGGAAGAGGACCTCGAGCGACTCCGGATCCTCGCGCGGACCCCTCGTCTCGGCCGCGAGCTCGACGACCGCGTGATGCCCGCGGAAGCCGGGCTCGAGCACCGCTCGATCAGCTTCACCAAGGGCTGCTACCCGGGGCAGGAGCCTGTGGCACGGCTCCACTTCCGCGGCCATCCGAACCGGGGCCTTCGGGTCATCGTGCTGGACGCGGGCGAGCTACCGCCGTACGACGCCGAGCTCGTGCACGACGGAAAGGCCGTCGGCCGGATCACGAGCGCCGCCCGCGACCCCGAGCGCGGGATGGTCGCCCTCGCCTATGTCCGCCGTGAGATCCCCGAGGGGTCGCGACTCGAGTTGGGCGACGGTCGCGCCGCGTGGCCTCTGGGCGAGACCGCCTGACGAGCAACGAGGAGGGTCATGGGGGAAACAGGGCTTCCCCCACGCCGATGCGCCCGGCACGATTCGAACGTGCGACCTCTGCCTCCGCAGGGCAGCGCTCTATCCCCTGAGCTACGGGCGCGCGGGAGAGCGGAAGTGTAGCCGGATCGCGTTCCGCCCCCCGGCCCTAGACTCCTCGCCATGCCGTTGTGGCTCTCGGAGGACGACGTCACGTCCCTCGTGTCGCCCGGCGAGGCAATCCCCGTCGTGGAGGAGTGTTTCCGGCGCATCGCAGTCGGGGCGGTGGAGCTGATGCCGCGGCGGCGGTTCGCGCTCGACGACGGCTACTTCGCGGTGATGGCCGCCGCCGATCGCGGCCTCGGCGTCGCGGGCCTCAAGAGCTACTCGGTGGTCGGGGACGCCCTCACGTTCGTCGTCTGCCTGTTCGACATCACGGATGGGTCGCTCACGGCGATGATCGCAGCAGACCGGCTGGGTCAGGTGCGGACCGGCGCGGCGAGCGGCGTGGCGGCGAAGCACCTTGCGCGTCCCGGCGCGGCGAGCCTCGGCCTGATCGGCGCGGGCTGGCAGGCCGAGTCGCAGCTCGCCGCGATCCGCGCGGCGGTGCCGACGATCGAGCGCGTCGTGGTGTCCAGCCGGACACGTCAGCGCGCCGAGGCATTCGCGGAGCGGCACGGCGCCGAGGCCGCGGACAGCCCGGCGGACGCCGGGGCGTGCGACGTCGTCGTAACCGCCACGACCTCGAAGGATCCCGTGCTCCGCGGCGACTGGCTCTCGGACGGCGCTCTCGTCTGCGCCGTCGGGGCGAACTACGCGACGGCGCGCGAGCTCGACTCGGAGGTGATCACCCGCGCGACGCTCGTCTGCTGCGACTCGCTCGAGGATGCGCGCCTCGAGTCGGGCGACCTGATCGAGCCGGTGGCCGCGGGGCAGCTCGACTGGCTCGAGGTCCAGGAGCTCCATTCGATCGTCGTCGGCGAGCTACCGGGCCGGCAGGCGGACGACGACGTGATCGTCTTCAAGTCGAACGGGATCGCGCCGTGGGACCTGGCGATCGGCCACGAGGTTGTCCGACGCGCCCGCGAGCGGGGAGTCGGCATCGAGCTCTGACCTCAGTTCTCCTGGAAGGAGATGTCCTGCGCGCCCTCCCAGAGGAACGTCTTCCCGAGCTCGCGCAGGTTCTCCTCGCCCTCGACGATCGTCGCGAAGTGGTTCCCCGCCAGGGCGCCCGCCTTCGACGCGAAGCTCACGTACCCGTAGGCGAGCAGGATCTCCGTCTCCGAGACGCCGCCCGGGTAGAGCACGATCTCGCCCGGGTTCGGGTAGCAGGTCGCGTTCTCGGGGCCGAGCCCGAGGTCGAGGTCGCCGAACGGGATCCAGCCCGCCTCGCCGCTCCAGCGGACGTGGATGATCCGCGACTCGAGGGGCAGCAGGCCCCGGAACGCGGCGACGGTGGCGGGCGCCGCCTCCTCCTCGAGGCGCGCGACGAACGCGAACCCGCCTGCGCTGATCCGCAGCATGGGCGACGATCCTAGCCGGAGGCCGCGCCGGAGACGTATGCGGCGACTGCGGCGATCTCCGTGTTGCTCAACTTCCCTGCGAACGACGGCATCGCGCCCTTGCCCTCGCGCACCCGCTCCGCCACGAGCGCAGCAGAAGGGTGCGCGGCGTCGAGGTTCGGGCCGACCGTGCCGGTCGCCCCGGCGTCCGCGAGCGTGTGACACCCGGCGCAGCCCGCCGAGAGGAACACCTGCTTGCCCGTCGCGACGTCAGCGGGGGTGGCCGCCGGGGCGGCCGTGTCGTTCGTCCGGTCGACGACGACCGCGAGGGCGACGAACGCAACGAGTCCCGCGACCGGCATCCACCAGTGCGTGCGTCCCGTGTGGCGCAGGTTGAAGAAGAGCCGCGCCCAGCCGCCGATTGCCATCAGCACGACGAGCACCAGCCAGGCGTTGTCGGCGCCGTACGCGAAGGGGAAGTGGCCCGCCAGCATCGTCAGCAGGACGGGCAACGTCAGGTAGTTGTTGTGCACGGAGCGCTGCTTGGCCTGGAGCGCCGGTGCGGGATCGGGCTCGCGGCCCGCCTCCTTCGCCCGGATCAGCTCCCAGTGGGCGGGGATGATCACCACGAAGACGTTTGCGGCCATCACCGTCCCGATCATCGCGCCGACCTGGAGCCACGCTGCCCGCGGACTGAAGAGCTCCCACGAGCCCCAGGCGGCGAGCGCGACCAGGACGAAGAGCGCGGGCCACAGGACGCGTGGGTCGGTGACGAGGCGGTTCAACACGTCGTACGCGATCCACGCGGTCGCGAGGAGCGCGATCGAGATCACGACCGCGAGCCACGGGTCGAGGTCGCTGCCAGGCTTCACGAGCGTGCTCGAGGCCTCGAGGTAGTAGAGGACGATCATCAGCCCGAACCCGGAGAGCCAGGTCGTGTACGCCTCCCACTTGAACCACGCGAGATGGTCGGGGAGCCGCGGCGGGACGACGACGTACTTCTGCACGTGGTAGAAGCCGCCGCCGTGCACCTCCCAGAGCTCCCCCCCGACTCCCGCCTCGCGGTCGGCGCGGTCCTTCGCCGGTCGGAGCGACTGGTCGAGCAGCACGAAGTAGAACGACGTCCCGATCCACGCCATCGCGGCGATCACGTGGAGCCAGCGGAGACCGAGGTCGAGCCAGTCGCGGAGCGCGTCCGAGAGCGCGAGCGGCAACATCGCCGTCATCCACGCCTCCAGCGGTCCTCGGCGATCGCGACGAGCTCGTCGAGGGCAGTCTCGAGCTCGGCATCCGTGGGGTTGTCGATCCGCGCACGGAGCACGTCGAGGATCTCCGTCTTCGGGCGTCGGTTGACGAAGACGCAGAACCGGAAGCCGTGCCGGTCCTCGTAGTCGGCGTTCAGGCGCAGCAGCTCTGCGATCACGGCCGGGTCGACGTCTGAGCCCTGTTCGGCGGCCGAGCGCTTGGAGAGCCCCTTCCGCTGGCCGATCGCCGGGTGCGCGTTCAGCACCTCTCGCTTCTCGTCGTCCGGCAGCTCGTGCACGAGCGTGCGCGCGCGGACGAGCGGGTCGGGCTCCCGGGCAAGTCGCTCGACGAACGCCGTTCGCGCCTCGAACAGCTCCGCGAGCTCGTCGGCGCTCAGCTGCCCCGGTAAGTCCCGCGTGGGGGAACCCATGGTTACCCCACGAGCCCCCTCCTTTGCGTCGCTCCCGGCCGATTCATCGCTGGCCTCCCGGCCGGCGAAGGCGGCCTCCGGCGGCGATGCCTCGTTCTCCCTCTCCGCGTTGCACGCGCGATCGTCCAACCTCGGCTAGCTCCCTCGGTAGGTTGCGCATCCGTAGGGCGAGACCAGGAGCGGGACGTGGTAGTGGCCGTCCTCGAGCTCGAGGGTCAGCTCGACGCGGCGAAAGAACGGCGACGGCGGCGAGAACCCGAGGACGTACGGACCGGGCTGGAGGTCGTCGGCGAGGCGCGCCCTCCCGTCGGCGTCCGTCTGCGCCGATGCCACGACCGTGCCGTCATGGGCGAGCTCGACCGCGACGCCCGCGGCCGGTCTCCCGGCGGCCGTGTCGAGCACATGCGTGGAGAGCGAGCAGCGCACTACGCGAATCTTCGCGCCTGGACCCGATGGGCGCGCGCGATCTCTGCCTCCTCCGCGCGCACGAGCGCACCGCCCCGGACGACGTCCTCTCCCCCGACGACGAGTCGCTCGACACGGTGTGGACCTGCGAAGACGAGCCCCGCGACGGGATCCTCGGCGCCGCCGAGCTCCAGGCCGTCGACTGCCCAGATCGCGAGGTCGGCCTGACGGCCGGGCTCGAGTGTGCCGAGGTCCTCGCGGCCCAGCACCGCTGCACCGCCGCGTGTTGCGAGTCGAAGCGCTTCACGTGCGGTCATCGCGTCAGGCCCGCCTCGTCCCCGCGCGACGAGCAGCGCCTGCTTGACCTCGGCGAAGAGATCGCTCCGCTCGTTCGACGCGGAGCCGTCCACGCCGAGCCCGACACGGCAGCCGGCGTCGACGAAGTCGCGGACCGGTGCGATGCCCGCCCCGAGCCGGAGATTGGAGGTCGGGCAGTGCGCGACGCCGGTCCCGGTCTCGGCGAAGCGCCCCACTTCCGCCGGGGACAGGTGGACGCAGTGCGCGCACCAGACGTCGTCGGCGAGCCAGCCGAGCCGGTCGAGGTACTCGACGGGCGTGCAGCCGTAGAGCGCGCGGCAGTACTCCTCCTCCTCGACCGTCTCGGCGAGGTGGGTGTGGAGCGGGAGGCCGAGACGTCGCGCCAGCGCGGCCGACTCCTCCATCAGTCGCCCTGTGACGGAGAAGGGGGAGCACGGCGCGACCGCGATCTGCACCCGGGCGCCGGCGCCGGGCTCGTGGAGCTCCGCATGGAGGCGCTCGGTGTCGGCGACGATCGCGTCGAGGTCCTCGACGAGGTCGTCGGGCGGCAGGCCGCCGTCGGAGACGCCGAGGTCCATCGAGCCGCGTGAGGCGACGATCCGCACCCCCAGCTCGCGGGCGGCCTGCACCTCGGCCTCGACGAGGCCCTCGCGCCCGCGCGGGAAGACGTAGTGGTGGTCGAAGGCGGTCGAGCAGCCGGAGAGCGCGAGCTCCGCGAGGCCCGTTCGCGCGGCGGCGTACTCGGCCTCGGCGTCGAGTCGCGCCCACACCGGGTAGAGCTCGCGCAGCCACGTGAAGAGATCCGCCTGCTGTGCCCGCGCCCGTGTCAGGGTCTGGCAGAGATGGTGATGGGTGTTGACGAGCCCCGGCGTGACGACGGCGCCGCCGAGGTCGATGCGCTCGAGGTCGTCGCGGCCCGCGGGCTCCGCACCGCTGCCGATGGAGACGATGACGCCCTCCTCCACGAGCACCCAACCGTGCGGATGTTCCGTGGCGGCGTCGTCCATCGTGACGACCCAGCCGTTCGCGTAGAGCGACTGCATGCGGCCGGACGTTATCGTCCGGCGCCGTGAGGGGCGCGTCCGCGCACGACGTCCTCGCCCGCGCCGCGGCGCTCGGCGAGATCAGCGAGGAGCCGGGACGGCTGACGCGCCGCTACGGGACACCGGCGCTGGCACGAGCCGCCGAGCTCGTTGCGGAGTGGATGGAAGACGCCGGCCTGGCCGTTCGGCGCGACGCCGTCGGCAACCTGATCGGCCGCACGGGTGGCGACGGGCCGCCGTTCGTCCTGGGCTCGCACCTCGACACCGTCCCGAACGCCGGACGCTACGACGGGCCTCTCGGGATTCTCGTCGCGCTCGCGATCGTCGAGCGCCTTACGCCCGGAGGGACGCCCCCGCCGCGGCCGCTCGAGGTCGTCGCGTTCGCCGACGAGGAAGGGACGCGGTTCGGCACCGCCTACCTCGGCTCGACCGCGTACGTGGGCGCATTCGAGCGCGAGTGGCTCGACCTCGTCGACGACGACGGGATCACGCTCGGCGAGGCGATCCTCGCCTTGGGTGGCGACCCGGAGGCGGCGGTGCGTCTTGCCGGCGCCCGAGCTGGCCGGCTACCTGGAGGTGCACATCGAGCAGGGACCGGTGCTGGAGCGCGAGGGGCGGCGGGTCGGTGTGGTCTCCGCGATCGCGGGTCAAACGCGCGTCCGCGTCGTTCTCTCCGGGGAGCCCGGGCATGCAGGCACCGTGCCTATGGACGCTCGGCACGACGCGCTTGCCGCCGCGGCGGAGGTCGTGCTCGCGGTGGAGCGCGTCGGCCGGAGCACGGATGGGCTGGTCTCGACCGTCGGCGCGATGTCGCTCGCTCCGAACGTTGGCAACGTCGTTCCCGGCGAGGCGCGCATGCTGCTGGAGGTCCGCCATGCCGACGACGACGTCCGCGCGCGTGCCGCCGAGGCGATCCGCGGCGAGGTCGAGCGAATCGCGTCCGTGCGCGGCGTCGATGCGTCGTGGACGCTCCGGTACGACACTCCGGCGGTCGAGCTGGCCCCGGACCTACGGCGCCGGCTCGAGGCCGCGATCGAGGCTGCGGGTGATCCGGTGCGGAGACTCGTCAGCGGCGCGGGCCACGATGCCGTCGTCCTCTCGCGGGTCTGCGCCGCATCGATGCTGTTCGTCCGCTGCGCGGGTGGGATCAGCCACGATCCGCGCGAGTCGGTCGACGAGGCGGACGTCGCGGCGGTGCTCGACGTCGTCGAGCGGTTCCTGCGGGACCTCGTAGGCCGAGCCGGTCTCGCCGACGGTGACCTTTGCCGCCTCCGCCTGCTCGTTGCCGACGGCCTGGAGGATCTCCGGCCGGTCGAGCAGCCTCGCCCGCTGAGCGGGGCTGGGCAGCCGGTTCACGACGTACTTGTCCTCGAGGATCTCCGCCAGGGCCCGCCCGCGCCCGTGCTCGCGAATCACGTACTGCGCGACGCGCTCCTCCGCGCCAGAGCGCTGGAAGAGGAACGAGAACAGGTCTTTGAACGCCATGCTGTGATCGTAGTTTCTATGACGATCGGGCGCGGAGAGCCGGCTCGTCCGGCCACTCGAGGTTGGCGTCGGGGATCGGGTCGCCGTGCGGGTCGTGGGTCGGGAACCCGAGCGACTCGTCGATTCTCGCCTCGAGCTCCTCCGACAGCACGTGCTCGAGGCGATTGGCCTCGTCGTGCACCTCGTCGACGTGGATCCCGAGCGTCTCGGCGAGATACAGCTCGAGGAGCCGGTGATGCCGGATCACCTCGAGCGCGACCCGTTCGCCGTCGGGCGTCAGCGACACGCCCTTGTACGGCGCGTGGACGACGAGCGACAGCGCCGCGAGCTTCTTCACCATCGCGCTGGCCGAGGCCGGCGAGACACCCATCCCGCGCGCGAGGGCGGTCGTGGTGACGCGGTCGCCGCTCTCTCCGAGCTTGTAGATCTCGCGCAGGTAGTCCTGGATCGCGGCGCTGAGCGTCGCCCGTGCCATCCCGCGAGTGTACGGGCGGTTGCCGCGTCCGCCATGGGTGCCCTGCTAGCGTCGGGCGCCTCGTGGACGTCCGTGTCGGCCACAGCCCCGACCCCGATGACGCCTTCATGTACTGGGGGCTCACGACCGATCTCGTCGATACCCGCGGTTTCCGCTTCCAGCAGGTGCTGGCGGACATCCAGACACTGAACCACTGGGCTCGCGCGGCCCGGCTCGAGGTGACCGCGATCTCGCTCGCCGCGTACCCCTTCGTCCAGGAGGACTACGCCCTGCTGCCCCACGGCGCGTCGATCGGGAGCGGCTACGGGCCCGTGGTGGTCGCGCGCGAGCCGTGCTCGCTCCAGGAGCTCTCGACGATGGAGATCGTCGTGCCGGGAAGGCTGACGACGGCGTTTCTCGTGCTGCGGATGGTGCTCGGCGAGTTCCCGCATCGCGAGCTCGCCTTCGAGCAGATCCCGGACGAGGTGGCGAGCGGCCGTGCCGAGGCCGGGCTGGTGATCCACGAGGGCCAGCTGACGTTCTCGGAGCACGGCCTCGTGAAGGTCCTCGACCTCGGCGAGTGGTGGCTCCTCGAGACCGGTTTGCCGCTGCCTCTCGGCGTCAACGTCGCGCGGCGCGACGTCGAGCGCCCACGCGACCTCTCCGCCGTGCTGCGCGACGCGATCCAGTGCGGCCTCGACAACCGCAGCGAGGCGCTCGAGTACGCCTTGGAGTTCGGCCGGGGAATCGACGCCGCCGTCGCGGACCGGTTCGTCTCGATGTACGTCAACGAGCTGACGAAGGACTACGGCGACGAGGGTCGTTCTGCTGTCGCGGAGCTACTCCGTCGCGGCGAAGGGCTCGGCGCGTTCCCGGACCCTGTCACGGTCGACTGGGTCGAGTAGCGCTCAACGCTTGAGGGTCAGCGCCGCGCCTGCTGCGAGCAGCGCGATGCCGAGGACCCGCGGCCCGCTCAGCGCGATGCGCTCGAAGCCGAACAGGCCGAAGCGGTCGATCACGGTCCCGGCCGCGAGCTGACCCGCGACGAGGAGCGCGATCGTCGCGGTCGTGCCGATCCGCGGCGAGACCACCGTGATCGTGAAGACGATGAACGTCCCGAGCAGGGCGCCGAGCCAGAGCCACTTCGGGCTCGACCAGGCGCCGCTGATGTCGCCCGGCCCGCGCCGCACCACGAACAGCAGCACCAGCGCGAGGCCGAGCGAGAGAAGCGATGCCCAGGCAAGCGCCTCGACCGTGCCGATCCGCTCGCCGAACCGCCCCATCACCGCCGCTTGAACCGATCCGGCAAGACCCGCGAGGAGCGCGAGTATCGCCGCGAGTCCGGTTCCGCCGCTCACCGGGAGGACGCTATACGCTCGTGGCTCTCGCGAGCCCGGTGAAAGGAGCCGTCGTGATCCGAGCCTTCGTCCTCTACGAGTCCGTGCCGGACCCCGATCGCTACGAGCAGCACGCCGCGCTGTGCCGGGAGGTCGCGGGCGGCACGTTCCGGCACGGCCCGGTCTTCGGCGCACCGATGGGCGAGCCGCGAAACCGGTACTACGCGGAATGGGAGTTCGCTGACATGGACGTCTTTCGCGCCGCTGCGCGCACGCCGGAGTTCGCCGCGACCGGGAAGGACGCGATGGAGCTCGGGATCCCGTTCGAGGTCTCCTTCGCGGAGCTCGGATAGTCGTGGAGCCGACCCATCCCCGGCCGCTCCCGCCCGAGGAGCTCGGCTTCGAGACGATCGTCTACGAGAAGGAGCCGCCTCGCGCGACGATCCGGCTCAACCGTCCGGACGTCCTCAACGCATTCGACTTCCGCATGCTGCGCGAGATCGCCCGCGCCTGCGAGGACGCCTCGTGGGACGACGGGGTGCGTGCGGTGGTCGTCACCGGGACCGGGCGGGCGTTCTGCTCCGGCGCCGACCTCGCAAGCTGGGACGTCGACTACCTCGGTCGTCCCGAGGAGTACTGGAAGTGGTTCGGCGCGTTCAAGGACATGCACGACCGCCTGCGCGAGATCGGCAAGCCGACGATCGCACGCATCAACGGGATCGCCGTTGGCGGCGGCAACGAGCTGCAGCTCGCCTGCGACCTCGCCGTGATCGTCGACGACGCGTACATCCGCCACGTCGGGCTCGAGCACGGCTCGGTCCCGGCAGGTGGGGCGACGCAGTGGCTCCAGCTCCTCGTCGGCGACCGCCGCGCCCGGGAGATCATCCTGCTCTGCGACCGGATCCCAGCGACGCAGGCCGAGGAGTGGGGGCTCGTCAACCGTGCGGTCCCCGCCACCGATCTGGACGGGGTCGTCGACGGCTGGGTCGAGAGCCTCGCCCGGAAGCTCCCGAACGCGACGCGCTACGCGAAGCAGCAGCTCAACGTCTGGCGCGACCTCGCCTGGCACCAGACCGTGGGGCACGCCCGCGACTGGCTCGCGCTCTCGATGCTCTCCGACGAGACGCAGGGCGCGGTGCGGCAGTTCCTCGACTCGCGCAGGGCGCGCTAGATTCCGCCGGTGGCCGACGAGGTCCTCACGAGCCGCGACGGCGCCGTCCTCACGATCACGCTGAACCGGCCCGACGTCTACAACGCGTTCAACCGCGAGGTGCACGCCGCGCTCCACGAGGCGCTGACCGAGGCGCAGGACCCCACGATCCGCAGCGTCGTCGTCACGGGCGCGGGCAAGGGGTTCTGCGCCGGGCAGGACCTGAAGGAGTTCGGCGCCGTCTCGGCGTCGATCCGCGAAGCGCTCGAGGAGACGTATCACCCGAACGTGAGGCTCGTCCGCGCGCTCGAGAAGCCAGTGATCGCCGCGGTCAACGGCCCGGCGGCGGGCGCAGGCCTCTCGTTCGCGTGCGCATGCGACGTCCGCGTTGCCTCGGATGCGGCGACGTTCGTTCCGGGCTTCGTGGGGATCGGGCTCGTCCCGGACTCGGGCGGCACCTGGTTCATCCACCGGCTGCTCGGCTTCGCCCGCGCCTTCGAGTGGATGTGCGCGAACACGCGCCTGTCGGCCGCGGAGGCGCTCGACTGGGGCCTCGTCTCGGAGGTGATCCCCTCGGACGGCTTCGCGTCGCGCGTCGCCGAGCTCGCCGCCGAGTGGGCCGCGCGGCCGACCCTCGCGGTCGGCCGGACCAAGCAGCTCTTCGAGCACGCGTTCGCCGCGTCGCTCGAGGAGCAGCTCGCGCTCGAAGCGGAGCTCCAGCAGGCGTCCGTGGGAACGGCGGACTTCCGGGAAGGAGTCGGCGCCTTCCTGGAGAAGCGCCCACCGACGTTCACCGGGGCCTGACCGAAGGGAGCCTGTCGTGTCGGAGACATTGCCGGCGCTCGACGCGTCGAATCCTCACCCCGTCCATCGGGTCGTCACCGACGACGTCCGGCGGGGCGGCGTCACGATCTTCTTCCGCGCGATCCTGGCGAGCTTCTCCGACGACTGACCCGTGCGGGTCGAGACCGTCGACTACCACACGGGCGGCGAGCCGTTCCGCATCGTCACCGCGGGCGTCCCGCCGCTGGAAGGCGCCACTGTCCTCGAGCGGCGGCGCCACGTCCGCGAGCACCTCGACCACGTTCGGCGGCTCCTGGTCTTCGAGCCGCGTGGCCACGCGGACATGTACGGGTGCCACGTCGTCCCGCCGAACGACGACGGCGCCGACCTCGGGGTCGTCTTCTTCCACAACGAGGGATACTCGACCGCCTGCGGCCACGGGACGATCGCCCTCGTCACGTGGGCGCTCGACTCGGGTGTCGTCGAGCGGCGCGAGGGGGAGCTGCGCGTGGTCGTGGACGTGCCGTCGGGCCGGCTCGAGACCTGGGCGCAGGTCGAGGGCGGCCGCGTCCGCTCCGTGCGCTTCCGCAACGTGCCCTCCTTCGTCTGGGCCGACGGCCTCGAGGCGGCGGGCCGGGTCGTCGCCGTCGCCTTCGGCGGTGCGTTCTACGCGTCACTGGAGGAACGGGTCGAGCCGCGCGAGCTCCCGCGGCTGATCGAGCTGGGCCGGCGGATCAAGGCCGAGCTCGAGGCAGCCCACGACGTCGTTCACCCCCTCGAGCCGGAGCTCCGCGACGTCTACGGCGTGATCTTCTGGCAGGGCGAGCAGACAGAGCCGCTCACCCAGCGGAACGTCACGGTCTTCGCGGATGGCGAGGTCGACCGGTCGCCGTGTGGCTCCGGGACGTCAGCGAGGCTGGCCCTGCTCGACGCCGACGGAACGCTGCCACGCGGGGAGACGCTCCGGCACCTCTCGATCGTCGGCTCTGAGTTCACGGGGCGCGTGGTCGGCGAGGCGAAGGTGGCCGGTCGCGCCGCCGTCGTCACGGAGGTCGAGGGCTCGGCGTATCGGACGGGTCGCGCCGAGTTCGAGCTCGACCCCGACGACCCGCTCGGCGAAGGCTTCCTCCTCCGTTAACGAGCGGCGAGCGCCGCGATGAGCTCCGCTTCCTCCGGGAAGCGGCCCTCGTGCTGCTTCGAGAAGACGAGCGTGCCGTCGGCGACGACGTCGAACTGGCTCTTCGCGCCCTCGACGGGCATTGCGTCGTACCCCTTGCCCGTCAACACGGCCGCGAGACTCGCGGCCCGACGGTCGTAGCCGCTTCAGACGGGGCAGTAGAAGATCTCGACGCGCACGTGCTGGACGCTACCCGAGCCGTGGTCGGTGGCGCTCCACGATCGCGGCGGTGTCGACGGTCCTTGGCAGCGTGCCGTACGCACGGCCACCCTCGCCGCCGAGGCGCGTGGCGCAGAACGCGTCCGCGACCTCGGCCGGCGCATGCCGGACGAGCAGCGAGGCCTGGAGGCAGAGCGCCAGACGCTCGACCAGCAGGCGGGCGCGTAGCTCCACCTCTGCGTCGTCGGCGAGCTCCCGGTCGAGCTCGTCGAGCGCCGCGTCGAGATGCCGATCGGCGCCGCGCGCGAGCTCGACCTCCGTGCGGAATGCCTCGAGGCTCTCGGGCTCGCGCTCGATCGCGCGCAGGACGTCGAGGCAGTTGACGTTGCCCGAGCCTTCCCAGATCGAGTTGAGCGGGCTCTCCCGGAACAGGCGCGGGAGCCCGGAGTCCTCGACGTAGCCGTTGCCGCCGAGGCACTCGAGCGCCTCCGCGACGAGCGGCGGCGTCTGCTTGCAGACCCAGTACTTCGCGACCGCGGTCGCGAGCCTGCGGAACGCGTTGTCGTCCTCGTCGAAGGCCCGCGCGAGCCGCAGGCCGGCGGCAGTCGCCGCCTCGGAATCGAGGCAGAGGTCGGCGAGGACGTTCTGCATGAGCGGCTGGTCGGCGAGCAGGCGGCCGAAGGCCGAGCGGTGCGCCGCATGATGGGTCGCCTCCGCGACGGCCCGGCGCATGAGCGCGGTCGAGCCGAGCACGCAGTCGAGCCGCGTGTGGACGACCATCTCGATGATCGTCGCGACGCCGCGCCCTTCCTCTCCGACCCGGTACGCGACAGCGTCCTCGAGCCGGATCTCGGCAGAGGCGTTCGAGCGGTTGCCGAGCTTGTCCTTGAGCCGGTCGATCCGGAACCCGTTGCGCGAGCCGTCGTCGACGATGCGCGGGAGGAGGAAGCAGGTAACGCCGCTCGGTGCCTGCGCGAGCACGAGGAACGCGTCGCACATCGGCGCGGAGCAGAACCACTTGTGGCCCTGGACGACGTAGGCGTCGCCTGCGGCCTCGGCGCGCGTCTCGTTCGCGCGGACGTCCGAGCCGCCCTGCCGCTCGGTCATCGCCATCCCGCAGAGCGCGCCCCGCTTGTCCGCGTGCGGGCGCAGCACGGGGTCGTAGGCGGTCGCGGTGAGGAGCGTCCCCCATGCGTCGGCCAGCTCCGGCGCGCCGGCCCGCAGCGCGGGAACGGCCGCATAGGTCATCGAGAGCGGGCAGCCGACGCCCGCCTCGGCGTACGCGAGCGTCATGAAGAGCGCGGCGCGCGCGACGTGGCCTCCGGCCGTCGCGTGGAGCCCGTGCTCGACGCCGAGCTCGAGCAGCTCGTGCCAGGCCGGGTGGAACTCGACCTCGTCGATGCGCTCGCCGAAGCGGTCATGCGTCCGCAGGACGGGAGGGTGCTCGTTCGCGAGCCGGCCGAGCTCGAGCGGCTCGCCACCGCACAGCCGCCCGAACGCCGAGCAGCGCTCCTCCTCCGCGGCGTCTCCCTCCCGACGCAGCGCCTCGACGAGCGGCCGGTTCTCGGAGAACAGGTTGTACCCGGCGAGCGGCGGCGGCTGGTTCGCCGTACGGAATGACGTCCCCACGAATCGAGTATCCGCCATCGAGCGCGGTGGGCGTAGCCTTCGGGGCTCCGTGAGCGCGACACCGCCGACGCCCCCTCAGACCTGGCACCACGGGCTCGTCGCGACGTGGTGGGCCGAGTTCAACGACACGTTCCGCCCGCACGAGGTGCCGTACTTCCAGCGTTTCATCGACCGCGACGGCCAGCCCGCGCTCGATGTCGCGTGCGGCACCGGGCGTCTCTTGATCCCGTACCTGCGCGCCGGGCTCGACGTCGACGGGTGCGACGTCTCGGCGGACATGATCGACCACTGCCGGGCGAAGGCTGCCGACGAAGGGCTCGCCCCGGCGCTGTTCGTACAGGCCATGCACGAACTGGACCCGCCGCGCAGGTACAGGACGGTCGTCGTTTGCGGAGCATTCGGGCTCGGCAGCACGCGCGCCCAGGACGCCGAGGCGCTCGGGCGCCTCCACGAGGTCGTCCAACCCGGGGGAACCCTGCTCCTCGACGTCGAGGTGCCCTACGCCGACGCGAAGCAATGGCGGTACTGGACGAGCGAAGGCCGCCGTACGTTGCCCGAGGAGCTGCCGCCGCCCCGGGAGCGCCGTCTCGCGTCCGACGGGGCTGAGTACACGTTGCGTGGGCGGGTCGTCGACCTCGATCCGCTCGAGCAGCGCGTGACGCTCGTGATGCACGCGGAGCGCTGGCGCGACGGCGCCCTGGACGCCGCGGAAGACCGCACGTTGACCATCAACCTGTACTTCCGGGACGAGCTTCTGCTGATGCTCGAGCGGGCAGGGTTCGCCGACGTGCGAGTCGAGGGGGACCACAACCAGCTTCCCGCGACACCCGACGACGAGTTCCTCGTCTTCGTCGCAACGAAGGGCGATCGGCGGGGGAGTCCCTCGTCGGAACGCCTCAGATCGTCTTGAACTGCTCGAACGGCTGGCGGCAGGCGTTGCAGTAGCGCAGCGAGCGACAGGGGGTGGGGCCGAACACGTTGTCGAGCCGCGTCTCGGTCGAGCCGCACCACGGGCAGCGGAACGGGCCACGCTCGAGCTGGATCAGCGTCGGCGTGCCTGCGCTGCGGGGCGCGGGCGGAGCGAACCCCGCCGCGCGGAGCTTCTCGCGGCCCTCGGTGGAGATGCGGTCGGTCGACCAGGAGTCGTCGAGCACGACCTCCACGTCCGGCTCCGCGCCGAGCCCGCGGATCGCTTCCTCCATCTGCATGCGCATCGTTTCGAGCGCGGGGCAGCCCATGAACGTCGGCGTGAAGTCGACGTGCACCCGGTCGTCCTCGATCCGCACGTCCTTCACGACCCCGAGGTCGACGAGCGAGATCACCGGGATCTCCGGGTCGGGGATCTCTGCCAGCACCCGCCAGACGTCCTCGGGAGAAAGCTGCAACGTGTAACGCGCGCCGCTCACCAGCGCGCTCCCGCGGGCGCCGAGCGGCGCACCATCGTCATCTCGTCGAGCAGCTCGGCGAGCTCGGCCTCGTGGTGGCCCCGTGGGACCGGCTCGACGTGAGGCATCTCCCGGCCGAGCTTCGCCTCGACCCGGCGGACGAGCTCCGGTCGGAGGTCGTCGTCCAGTACGCCGAGCGCGTAAGGCCAGAGCTCCTCGAGCGCCTCGTCGAGTCGCGGGCGTGCTTCCTCCGAGGCGAGCAGCCGGTCGACCCACATCTCCGCGTGGATACGGTGGTAGACCTCCTCGCGATCGATCTTGGCCGCGATGCCTGCGATCTCGGAGTCGTCGGAGGCCTTGAGGGCCTCTAGCCGGATCGCGTCCGCCGTCTCGTAGAGCCAGTGGCGCGCGATCGTCCGCGCCCACTCGAGGCGGCGGAGCTCGACGAGCGGCGCCGAGCGGTATTCGTCGAGAGATCGGTCGAACGCGAGCGCGTCCGCGTCGGTGCCGAGCTCGCGCGCGACGAGCTCGTAGAGCGCGCGTGCGTGGCCGATCTCGTTCTGGGCGATCGAGGAGAACGCGACGTCCTCCTCGAGGAACGGCGCGATCCCCGTCCATTCGGAGTTCCGCCAGCCGAGGAGAAGCTCGTCGTCCGCGAGGGCGAGGAGCAGGTCAGCCTTCGAGCGTTCCGGCACGCTGGCGTGCCTCCTTCAGTCGCTCTTTGATCGAGTAGCCGTCCACGCGGCGGTACTTGAGGTCGAACTCGTCGACGAACTCGGCGATCTCGTCGATCGACTCGCGCGGGACGAGCCAGAGCGCCTCCGACTCGCCGCGGCGGCCGTACTGCTCGCGCGCGTAGACCTCGGCGAACCGGCCGTCGGGTGCGGCGATCGACCCGGCGTGCTGCATCGCGGCGCCCTCTCGCTCGCGGCGGAAGACCTCGTAGATCACGCGGCCTCGGCGAGTACCGTGCGCGAGACCCAGTCGACCTCGGCGCGGGAGAGCCGGCGGAACGCAAGCCGCTCGGCCGAGGCGGGGCCGTGCCCCGAGACGACCGCCATCAGCGTCTCCCAGTCCGGCTCGGTGTACTCCCACACGCCGTCGTCGCCGCGGCGGAGCTTCGGGTCGGGAAGCGTCAGACCGAGCTCCCAGACCTGCGGCACGTAGCCCTCGAGGAACTGCTGCCGTGCGTCCTCGTTCGCCTGGCTCTTGATCCGCCAGTGGACCATCGGGTCCTCCTCGACGGGGATCGGGTTGCCGTGGAACATCATCAGCGGCTCCCACCAGCGATCGAGCGCCTCCTGGACGAGCTCGCGCTGCGCGTCGGTCCCGGTGACGAGGGTGAGGATCACGTCGCGGCCGTGGAGGATGTGGAACGACTCCTCCCAGCAGATCTTTCGCATGATCCGCGCGTAAGGCGCGTACGAGCATTTGAGGAGCGCCTTCTGCGAGATGATCGCGGCCGCGTCGACGAGCCAGGCGATCACGCCCACGTCGCCCCACGTGCGGGTCGGATAGTGGAAGACGTTGTGGAACTTCGAGCGCCCGGCAATGAGGTCGTCGAGGCATGCGTCGCGCGGCTTGCCGAGGTCCTCGACGACGCGGTAGAGGAGCTGCGCGTGGCCGACCTCGTCCTGGATCTTCGCGGTGAGCGCGAGCTTCCGCCGGAGCGTCGGCGCGCGGAGGATCCAGTCGCGCTCGGGGAGGACGCCCATCAGCTCGGAGTTCGCGTGCATCTCGACGAACTTCGTCAGGCGCGCGCGGTACTCGTCCGGCAGCCAGTCGCCCGTCTCCACGAGCCCGCCGTCCTGGACATGAGCGAGGAACGCCTCTGTGCGCCCGTCCATACCTCGATGCTACCGAACGATCGGTAGCATCGCGCGGATGGCCGTCGGAGGCTCGATACGGGTCATGGGCACGTGCGGATGGGGGCCTGCGCACGGCGCATCGCGGCCGTCTCCCAGCTCACCGAGACCTCTGTTCGGTATCGGCGAGCTGTGATACGACCGCACTGCTTGGCGCATGCCCTCCCCCTCACGCACCCCTAACCCGCACCGAGCCTCCCGGCGCGACGAGCTGGTCGCCGTCGCCACGCGCCACTTCGCGGAGCGTGGGTACCACGGCACGTCGATGGCCGATCTGGCCGCGGCGATGGGGGTGCAGAAGGCGTCGCTGTACTCGCTCACCGACTCCAAGCAGGAGCTGCTGGTCGCGGTGACCCGGGACGGCGCGGCGGCGTTCCACGCTGCGCTCGACGGGGTGCCGGAGGACGAGGCACCGCTCGAGCGCATCCGGCTCGCGCTCCGTGCGCACCTCGCGGTCGTCGCCGCGCAGGTCGATGCCGCCACCGTCTTCACCCGTGAGTGGCGGTTCCTGGAGGAGCCCGAGGGGGCCGCGTTCCGCGCCGAGCGCCGGCGGTACGAGGAACGCTGGCGCGACCTCTGCCGCGAGGCGGCGGAGCGGGGGGCGCTGCGCGCCGACCTGGACTTCGAAGCCGCCGTGCTGCTCGTCCTGTCGGCGGCGAACTGGGCGTACACCTGGATCCGTCCGGGCGCCGACACGGAAGCCCTCGCAGACCGGTTCTTCGCGATCTTCGTCGAGGGCGTGCGCGGCTATGCCACGCCGCCTGCCTGACGCGGATGGGCTCGATCCTGATCGTCAACCCCAAGGCGAGCGGCGTCTCGGAGAAGGTCGTCGAGCGCGTCCGCGCCGCGCTGGCCCCGGACGTCGAGGTACTCGAGACCGGCGGGCCGGGCGATGCGACCGCCATGGCTCAGCAGCACGAGTCGACGGCCGACGCGATCTACGTCTTCTCCGGCGACGGCACCTACAACGAGGTCGTCAACGGGGTCACCGGCACGGTCCCGCTCGGTTTCCTCCCCGGCGGCGGGACGAGCGTGTTGCCTCGCGCGCTCGGGCTCGGCCGGGACCCCGTCGCCGCGGCGCGGCTCGCCGCGTCGGGGGTGGCGAAGGCGATCGGTCTTGGACGAGTCAACGGCCGGCGCTTCACGTTCAACGCCGGGATCGGGCTCGATGCGGAGCTCGTCCGCCGGATCGACAATCGCGGACGCCGGGACGACGGCCGCCGGCCGGGCGATCTCGCGTTCACCAACGAAGTGCTGGGCCTGCTCACGGAGCGCCGGGGGCGATTTCCCGACACGCTGGAGGTGGAGGGAGAGGGACCGGCGGCTTTCGTCGTCGTGGCGAACTGCCGCCCCTACACGTACGTCGGGCCGCTCGGACTGCCGATCGCGCCGCGAGCCTCGTTCGACGGTGGGCTCGATCTGGTCGCCCCGTCGAACATCCGTGTGGTCGACCTGCCGCGGCTGGCGCTCGCCGCGCTGCGTGGGGCGCGGCCTGGCCACGGGCTGCTCGTCTTGCACGACCGCGACCGCATCGTCGTTCGGTGCGGTCGTCCGCTCCCCCTTCAGGCGGACGGCGAGGATCTCGGTGACGTCGAGGAGGCGGTGTTCGAGTCCGAGCCGGCCGCGGTGACCGCGCTCGTCCCCGCCGCTGGCTGACTACCGCGAGTCGATCCGGGCGCGTGCGCCGAACAGATCCGACCAACGGCGGCCGATGCCCTTCGCGAACTGCGTCTCGAGCATCCGGAAGTGCTCGTCGAGGATCTGCTCGAGCCGATCGTCGTCGCGCCGCCGCATCGCCTCGAGCTGCCTGCGGTGAACGTCGAGCGTCTGGCGATCCGTCGTGATGCCCCCGGAATATGCGTCTCGGATCGGCGACAGCCCTCGGGCGACGCCCTGCATGGCCGCCTGGATCGTCTCGTTGCGACAGGACCGGACGAGCGCTCGGTGGAACATCGCATCGGCGCGCATCACGCTCGGACGCTCGCCGAGATGCCGTTCGAGAAGCTCGATCGTCCGCTCGATCGCGGCGAAGTCGGTGGCGGTGGCGCGCCGGGTCGCCTCGTGGACGACCGCTCGCTCGAGCACGCGGCGGGCGCGCAGGGCGTCGATCGCCGAGCGCTCCTCCAGCTTCACCGCCGAGAAGAGCGCGACCGCGGGCACGAGATCCGTGGCGACGAAGATCCCGCCGGTCTTGCCGCGGCGGACGGCGACGAGGCCCGAGAGCTCGAGCACGCGGAGGGCCTGGCGAAGCGTCGGCTTCGAGATGCCCAGCTGAGCGGCGAGGTCGCTCTCGTTCGGGAGCCGGTCGCCGGTCCGGAGGCCGGCCCGCTCCACGGCTTCGGTGAGATGCTCGATCGCCGCCTCGAACGTCCGGGTCGCGCGGATCGGCTCGATCTCGAAGGTCGTCGTCGAAGCCATGGTCGGAGCAGTCTCGCAGGCTGGGACGGGACGTCGACCTCTCCCTTGACATGAAAAGGGCAACGCTGTTTCACTTCAGAGGTGCAGAGCCCGTCCGTGGTCGAGCAGGGCCTGAGCCGCGTGATCGGCCTCGACGGCGAGCCCGACCGCCGCGTGGACGGGCTCGACGACGAGGCACTGCTCGCCATCCACCGCTCGCTCGTCCTCCTCCGCACCTACGACGAGCGCTCGGTCGTGTACCACAGCCAGGGCCGGATCGGCACGTACGCGATCTTCCGCGGGCACGAGGCGATCCAGGCCGGGGTCGTCCATGCCCTCGAGGAGCGCGACTGGATCTTTCCCAGCTACCGCGACTCGGCGATCGGCCTGCTGCGCGGGCTTTCCGCCGCGACCATCCTCCAGTGGTGGCGCGGCCACCCGACCGGCTGGTGGAACCCCGAGGACGTCAACGTCGCCTCGATCTGCGTGCCCATCGCCTCACAGGTACCCCACGCGGCGGGGCTCGCCTGGGGGCTCCGGCTCAGAGGGACCGACGCGGCCGCCGCGGTGCTCTTCGGCGACGGCGCGACGTCGGAGGGCGCCTTCCACGAGGGGGCGAACATCGCCGCGGTGGTCAAGGCGCCGCTCGTGCTCGTGTGCAACAACAACCAGTGGGCGATCTCGACGCCGCTCGAGGCGCAGACCGCGGCGGCGCGGCTCTCGGACAAGGCGGTCGGGTACGGGATGCCCGCTCTGCGGGTCGACGGCCACGACGTGCTCGCCGTCTACGAGGCGGTCCGCGAGAGCGTCGCACGCGCCCGCGCAGGCGAGGGCCCGACGTTCGTCGAGGCGGTCACGTACCGCTCCGCGCCACACGCCACCGCCGACGACCCGAGCCTGTACGTCGATCCCGAGCGAGTCGCGGCCGACCGTGAGCGCGACTGCGTCCCTGCGTTCGAGCAGTACCTGCGCCGCCTCGGCGTTCTCGACGACGAGCGCATCGCCGCCGTCCGCGAGGAGGCGCTCGCCATCATGCGGGCCGGGATCGAGGCGGCCGAGGCCGAACCGCCGGCCGACCCCGAGCTCGTCTTCGCCCACGCGTACGCAAACCCGCCGACGGCGCTCGCGCGCGACCTCGAGGACCTCCTACGGGTGCACGGGCGGTGAGCACGACGGCCGTGGGCACGCGGGAGCTGATGCTCGTGGAGGCCGTCAACGACGCCCTTCACGTCGAGCTCTCTCGGGACGACACCGTGATGGTGATCGGCGAGGACGTCGGCCGGCTCGGTGGCGTCTTCCGGGCGACCGCCGGGCTGCGGGACCGCTTCGGGCCCGACCGGTGCGTGGACACGCCGCTCGCCGAGGCGGGGATCCTCGGTGCCGCCGTGGGGCTCTGCATGGCCGGGTGGCGACCTGTCGTCGAGATGCAGTACGACGCGTTCTCGTATCCCTGCCTCGACCAGCTCATCACCCACGTGGGGCGGTACCGCTGGCGGACGGGAGGCGCGATGGGCTTCCCGCTCGTGATCCGCATGCCGTACGGCGGCGGCGTGCGGGCACCGGAGCTTCACGACGACTCCCCCGAGTCGTACTACGTCCACACACCCGGCGTGAAGCTCGCCGTGCCGGCGACGCCGGCGGATGCGAAGGGCCTTCTCGCCGCAGCGATCCGCGACCCCGACCCCGTCGTCGTCCTCGAGCCCAAGCTCGTGTACCGGACCGCAAGGGGCTCCGTGCCGGAAGGAGAGCACGTCGTCGAGCTTGGCCGTGCGCGCGTCGCGAGGGAGGGGAGCGACCTCACGCTGGTCGCGTGGGGCGCCATGGTCGCCCTCTGCGAGCGGGCGGCGGACGCGCTCGCCGGCGAGGCGTCCGTCGAGGTGCTCGACCTGCGCACGCTCAGGCCGCTCGACGAGGAGACACTCCTCGCGTCGGTCGCCCGGACCGGCCGCTGCGTCGTCGTGCAGGAGGCGCCGCGGACGTGCGGCTTCGCCTCCGAGGTCGCGGCGCTGCTTGCCGAGCGGTCGATCCTCGACCTCCACGGGCCGGTCCTGCGGGTCACGGGCTACGACGTGCCGTACCCGTACTGGCAGCTCGAGGACTGGTACATGCCGTCGGTCGAGCGTGTCGTCGACGCGGCACGCCGCGTTCTCGGGTTCTGAGGACGGCGTCAGGCGGGTTACCCTCCGCGCGTGGCGTACGAGTTCCGGCTACCCGATCTCGGCGAGGGCCTCACCGAGGCCGAGATCGCGCGGTGGCTCGTCGGGGAGGGCGACGAGATACGCGAGGACCAGCCGCTCGTCGAGGTGCAGACCGACAAGACGACCGTCGAGATCCCCTCGCCGCGGGGCGGCACGGTGCTCAAGGTGCTGGTCGGCGAGGGCGACGTCGCGCCGGTCGGTGCGGTGCTCGTCGTGATCGGCGAGGAGGGAGAGCAGCTCCTCCGCGCGGTCGCGACGCCGGACTCCGCAGCGCCCGAGACGGAGGCCGACGGGCCGCTCGTGTCGGTGGTGCCGCCGGATCCGTCCGAGGCCGTGCGCGCCACGCCGGCGGTGCGCCGCATCGCCAAGGAGCTCGGCGTCGCGCTGACGGACGTCATCGGGACGGGGCCGGGGGGCCGCATCGTGGAGGGTGACGTCCGGGCCGCCGCAGCGGGCGAGGGCGTCGCCCAACGCGTCCCCGTGCGGGGCGTGCGCCGCGCGATCGTCGAGCAGGTGACGCGGGCCCATCGCGAGGTCCCCGCCGTCACGTTCGTCGAGGAGTGCGACTTCGGCGACGTCGACCTCTCGCGGCTGGTCGCGCTGTCGATCCACGCGTCGGCTGCGTCGCTCGCCGTCTATCCGGAGCTGAACGCCCGCCTGGTCGGGGACGAGATCGTGCTCTTCGATCGCGTCGACGTCGGGATCGCCGTGCAGACGGACGAGGGGCTGATCGTCCCCGTCGTCCGCGGGTGCGAGCGCCGCTCGGTCGACGAGATCGACGCCGAGGTGCGACGCGTCGCGGACGGCGCACGCGCTGGCACCCTGTCCGCCGACGAGCTCCGCGACTCCACCTTCACCGTGACGAGCGCAGGGAAGCTCGGCGGGCTGTTCGTGACGCCGCTCGTGAACCACCCCGAGGTCGCGATCCTCGGGCTCCACCGGATCGCCGAGCGGCCGGTGGTGCGCGACGGGGAGATCGTCGTCCGCCCCGTCGGCAACGTGTCTGTGAGCTTCGATCACCGGGTCGTCGACGGGGTGCGCGCCGCCGCGTTCTGCCTCGACGTGATCGGCCGGCTGCAATCCGGCCCCGCGGCCTCCGCGTAGACGGCGGACCCGAGGGCTGGGAGGCGCCGGCCGCCCCGTACAATCCCGCCCGTGGACGACGCGGTCGACATCGGCTTCACGCTCGGGCTGGGCCTCGCGGCCGGCCTGCTGCTCGCGGGCATCTTCGCCGCATGGCGCTTCGGGCTCGTCGCCTCGCTGCTCGGCGCGCTCCTCGTCGGCCTCGCCGCAGGGCTGCTCGTCCGCGGCTCGATCGGGCTGCCCGGCGCCTTCGCCGGCGCGCTGATCGGCGCCCTCTCGGCCTCGATCATCGCCAGGGGGACGCTGCGCCGCGGCGGGACCCCGGGAGGCACGGCGTTCCTCTTCGTGCTCGCCGCGATCCTCGTCGGGATGGTGGCCCTGATCCCGTTCGTGGGGTACGTGCTCGCGGTGCTCGTCCCCGTCGCCGCGGTGCGCAGGGTGCGCCAGGAGCCGGCGCGCCACGCGGGGCTGCGCTCGCTCGCGAAGTGACGGTGCCGCCGGGGACGAAGCTCGTCCTCGTCGTCATCGACGGGCTCACGCCGCAGATGCTCGAGGCGTCGCTCGAGCGTCGATCGCTGCCGGCGCTCACCGCGCTCGCCGAGCGAGGGACGCTCGGCCGCGCGACCACGACGTTCCCGTCGCTCACCCCCGTCTGTCTGTCGTCGATCGCGACGGGGGCGCACTCGGACGTGCACGAGATCCCGCATCTCGTGTGGTGGCACCGGAAGGAGCGGCGACTCGTGGAATACGGCTCGTCCTTCGGTGCCGCACGCGCGGCGGGGCTGGGGCGCACGCTTCGGGACACGCTCGTCGGGATGAACGCCGAGCACCTGGGCACACGGGCGGTGACGGTGTTCGAGGCGCTCGCGGATGCCGGTTTCGAGACAGCGGCGGTCAACTTCACGGCCTATCGCGGGCGAACGCTTCACCGCCCCTCGGTCCCGTTTCTCGGACCGGTGCGCGGACCCGAGCAGTTCTACTTCTACAACCTCTTCCGCGCCGAGAAGACGGGCGCGCCGCTGTCTTTCCGCAATCGCGCCGGCGGCTCGGTCGACGCGTACGCCGCCGCGGTCGGTCGCTGGCTCGTGACGCGGGACGGCTTCGACTTCCTCCTCTTCTACCTCTCGGACTACGACTACGCCTCGCACGCGGCAGGGCCGGACGCGGCGGACGCCGTCTTGCATCGCTCGGACGATGCCGTGGGCGGTCTCGTCGCGGCGGCAGGTGGGCTCGATGCGTTCCTCGAGCGGTACGCGGTGATCGTGCTGTCCGACCACGGGCAGACGGCGGTGCGGGACGTCGCACGGATCAGCGACGCGTTCAGGCACGAGCCGGACACGCTGGTGGCCGCATCGAATCGCGCGGCGCACCTCTACCGGACGGGTGACGGCGCGCCGGGGCCCCGGTGTCTGGCGGAGCAGCTCGACGGAGAGCCCTCGGCCGGGGTCGTGCTCTTCCGGGAGGGCGAGCGTGCGGTGGTGCGCCGCGACGGCGCCGAGCTCGCGCTGCGCGAGACCGACGCCGGAGTCGAGCTCGACGGTGATCCGGCGATCCTCGACCAGCCGGACGGCATCGCGCGCGTGCTCGCGGCGCTCCGCTGCCCGAACGCCGGAGAGGTGATCGTCTCGGCCGCGTCGGGCTGGGAGTTCGTCGACCTGGGCGGCAACCACCACCTGGGCGGCGGCTCGCATGGCTCGCTCGACGAGGGAGACTCGCTGGTGCCCGTCCTCGCGGCCGGTCTTGGCGGGCCGATGCCCTCGAGCATCGTCGATGTCGCTCCGCTGGTCCTCGACCACTTCGGGGTCGAGGCGCCGTCGTACGTGCTGCGACGCGCGGCATGAACGGAGCGGAGCGCGTGCGCAGCCGGATGGTCGCCCGCCAGCTCCGGCGCCGCGGGATCGCGGACGAGCGCGTCCTGGGTGCGATGGAGCGCGTTCCACGCGAGGCGTTCGTGCCGCCGGAGCTCGTGGAGCACGCCTACGACGACGCAGCGCTCCCGATCGGGGAAGCGCAGACGATCTCGCAGCCGTACATCGTCGCTGCGATGTGCGAGCTCCTCGCGCTCGACGGCTCCGAGACCGTGCTGGACATCGGCACGGGCTCGGGCTACGCAGCCGCGGTGCTGGACGAGCTCGCGGCCGCCGTGGTGTCGGTCGAGGTCGTGCCGGAGCTCGCGGAGCGGGCGCGCGCCGCGCTCGCGGCGACGGGGCATCCGACCGTCGACGTGCGGCTCGGCGACGGCCGGGCGGGCGCGCCGGACCGCGCGCCGTTCGACGCGATCGCGGTCGCGGCCGCGGCCGATGCGGTTCCGCCGGCGCTCGTCGACCAGCTCGCGCTCGGCGGCCGGCTCGTCGTCCCGCTCGGCGACCGGCGCGGCCAACAGCTCGTCCGTCTCGAGAAGACCGAGCACGGGCTCGCCGAGACGCGATCGGTGGCCTGTCGGTTCGTGCCGCTCGTCCGGGCGTGAACGCCCCGCACCGCCGGGAACGCCGGTACGCTCGCCCGACCCGGATGGACGAGCGGACTGCGATCCCGAGAGCGCCGGCGACTCCGCGACGACGGGTCGACGCCGCGCTCCGCAGCCGAGCGAACTGGGAGCAGCTCGTCAAGTTCTGCGTCGTCGGGGCGAGCGGCTACGCCGTCAACCTCGTCGTCTACGTGCTCCTGCTGAAGGGTGCCGGCCTCCACTACATGCCCGCCGCGATCGGATCGTTCCTCGTCGCGGTCACGAACAACTACGTCTGGAATCGGCGGTGGACGTTCCGCGGGCAGCGCGGCCACGTCGTGTTCCAATGGCTGCGGTTTCTCGTCGTCTCCACGCTGGCGCTCGGGGCGAACCTCGTCGTGCTCTACGTGCTCGTGGAGGCCGGGCTCAGCGACGCGATCGTCGCGCAGGCGATCGCGATCGTGCTCGTCACGCCCGTCAACTTCATCGGCAACAAGCTGTGGTCGTTCCGGCGCGGCTAGACCATCTGGAGGCTTGATGCGGGTTATGGGCACGCACGGCTGGGGGCCTGCGCGCGGCGCATCGCGGCCGTCTCGCTGCTCGCCGATACCTTCGGGTATCGGCGAGCACTGATCCGGCCACGCTGCTTGGCGCATGCCCTCCCCGCACGCACCCGTAACCCACATCAAGCCTCTAGTAGCCCGACCGCGACCGACGACGTCCGCTCCTCGCCTCCGTTGGGCGCCTGCCCTCGCGGCGCTGCTCACGGCCGCGACGCTGGTCGGCGCAGGCGGGGCGTCCAGCGCCACGACGCCCGTGGCCACGACGCCCTCCGTCTCGCCCGGCCCGCTGTACGACGCGAACGGCAGGCTCGTGCCCGAGCCGTTCCCACCCGGTCAGGGCCCGCCGAGGCTCAACGAGAAGGCGGTCGTCGCCGCCTTCCTCGGCCTCCCGAAGGTCGCAGACTGGATCGACCGCTATCCGCCCGACCCCCCGACCGACGCGACGTTCGACCGCAAGACACGGCTCTGGACGGTGCAGGTCTGGTCGGGGCACGCCGGGGAGATCGCAACCGGGAAGGTGACCGATCGCGGCGCGGTGACGGAGGCGTGGACCGGGCCGCAGGTCGCATGGAAGATGGCGCGTGGGAGTCCCGGTGCGTTCGGCGGAAAGCTCCTCACCTCCTGGCCGGTGTGGCTCGGTCTCTCCGCGGTGTTCCTCCTCGGGCTGATCGACGTGCGACGCCCGTTCACGGTCTCGACGCTCGATCTGCTCGTCCTGCTGTCGTTCGGCGTCTCGCTCGTGTTCTTCAACCGCGGCGAGGTGTTCGAGAGCGCAGCGCTTGCCGTCCCACCGCTCGCGTACCTCCTCGCGCGCACGGCGTGGATCGGCTTCCGCCGCAGCGCGCGACCGCATCTCCCCGTCGCGCGCTGGCCGGTCTGGGCGCTCGTCGGCGCGACCCTCTTCCTTGTCGGTTTCCGCGTCGGGCTCGACGTGGAGAACCCGCGCACGGTGATCGACGTCGGCTACGCCGGGGTAATCGGCGCCGACAGGATCCTGGACGGGCGCATCCCGTACGGGACGATGCCCACCGAGGACGGCAAGCCGTGCGGGCCTGCCGCGACCGACGGCGAGATCCGCGATCGGATCCAGACGAACGGCCGCTGCGAGTCCGCGAACCCGAGCGGGGACACGTACGGGCCGTTCGCCTATCTCGCGTACGTGCCGGCCGTGGCGACGTTTGGCTGGAGCGGGAAGTGGGATCACCTGCCGGCCGCGCACGCGACCGCGATCGCCTCCGACGTGCTCGTGCTCCTCGGGCTGGTCCTCGTCGGCCGCCGGTTAGGCGGGACGCGGCTCGCGGCCGTGCTGGCCTTCGGCTGGGCGGCCTATCCGTTCACCACGTACGCGCTGATGTCGAACACGAACGACGCGATCATGCCCGCGCTCCTCGTGTGGGGCTTCTGGCTCGCCTCTTCACCGAGCGCGCGAGGTGTCGCGACCGCGCTCGCCGGCTGGACGAAGTTCGCTGCACTCGCGCTCACGCCGCTCTGGCTCACGTACCGCTCCGTGGACAGGCCCGCGCGCATGGGGCGCTTCGCGCTGGCCTTCGCGTTGGCCACGTTGGCCGTGTTCTCGATCCTCCTCTTCGACCCGTCGCTGCGCGACGCGGTCGAGACCTTCTGGGACCGGACCTTCGGCTTCCAGCTCGACCGTCCGTCGCCGTTCTCGATCTGGGGCTGGGGAAGGTACGACGCGCGCGGGATCCCGGACCTCGCCTCGCTCCAGACCATCGTCCAGGTGGCCACGATCGCACTGGCAGGGATCGTCGCCGTCGTCCCGCGGGACAAGGGCCCGCTCGAGCTCGCCGCGCTGTCGGCCGCGGTGCTGCTCGCGGTCGAGCTCTGCCTCACGCACTGGTTCTACCTCTACCTTCCCTGGGTGCTCCCGTTCGTGCTGCTCTCCCTGTTCCTGCCCCGGGAGGAGCGGTCGCCGGCCCGAGCACCGGGCCCGACACCGCCGGACGGCCCGGCGTGAGCCAGGGCAAGTTGCAAGCTGCAACTTGGGCTGGTGCGCGGCCGTCTCCGGAGGCGGTCGTCGCATGCCTCGTCTTCGTGGCGTGTGCGGTGGGGATCACCGCCCTCTGGGAGCACCTCGGCGACGCGGTCACCGACATCGCGCTCTATCAGGCGTACGGCGAGCGGATCGCCGACGGCTTCGTGCCCTACAGGGACTTCGGCTTCGAGTACCCGCCCGGCGCGCTCCCCGCGCTCGTCCTGCCTGCGCTTGTCACAAGCTCCGTTCACGCGTATCGGAACGCGTTCGTCGCGGAGATGGCGATCGTCGGCGTGCTCGGCGTCCTCGTCCTCGACGTCGCACTTCGGCGGCTCGAGCTGCCGCGGCGGGAGCGCGTCCTCTCGCTCGCGGTGGTGGCGCTCGCGCCGCTGCTGCTCGGCGGCGTGATCCTGACCCGGTTCGACCTCGTCCCGGCGCTGCTCGTCGTCGCGGCGGTCGCGCTCGCCGTCGCCGGCCGCCGGCGGGCGGCCGCGCTCGTCGTGGGGATCGGCGCCGCGGTCAAGCTCTACCCCGCGCTGCTCCTCCCACCGCTCGCGATCGACGCATGGCGGCGTGGCGGCCGACGTGAGCTCGCGATCGTGCTGGGCCTCGCCGTCGCACCCATCGTGCTCGCGTACGTGGCCTTCCTCGTGGTCGCACCGGACGGGGTGCTCGACTCGCTCGGCCGTCAGGTCGGCCGGCCGCTGCAGATCGAGAGCCTCGGCGCAGGCGTCCTGCTCGCGCTCCATCAGGCGTTCGGGACGGGGCTCGGCTGGACGTCCGGGAGCGGCTCGCAGAACCTGACCGGCGCCGGTGCCGGCGCCCTCGCGGTCGTTCAGGGCATCGCCCAGGTTGCCGCGGTCGTCCTCGTCTGGATCTCGTACGCTCGCGGGCCGTCGACGACCGAGCGGCTCGTGCGCCACGCGGCGGCCTCCGTGGTCGCGTTCGTGGCGCTCAGCAAGGTGCTCTCCCCGCAGTTCCTCGTCTGGCTCGTCCTGCTCGTCCCGCTCGTCGGCGGCCCTCGCCGCCGCGCCGCGATCGCGCTGACGGCCGTCGCGTGTGCGCTGACCGCGATCTGGTTCCCGGCGCGCTACTGGGACCTCGTCCAGGACTTCGACCCACTCTCCTCCTGGCTCGTCCTCCTGCGCGGACTGGTGCTGCTCGGCCTGCTCGCCGCGCTTACGTGGCCGGCCACGGAACGCGCACCGGCTCGATCGCCGTCGCCCGTCCCGTCGCCGGGTCGCACGTGACCAGCGCGCCCTCGAGGCGCACGCCACCGGACGCCGTCTCGAACCGCACCGGCATCCCGGTTCGCATCCGCCGCACTGCGAGCTCCGTCTCGACGCCGATCACGGAGTCGTGCGGACCGGTCATCCCGACGTCGGTGAGCGCGGCCGTGCCGCCCGGGAGGATGCGGCCGTCCGACGTCTGCACGTGGGTGTGGGTCCCGAGCACCGCCGTGACGCGGCCGTCGAGCCACGCGGCGAGGGCGACCTTCTCGCTCGTCGCCTCGGCGTGGACGTCCACCACCACCACCGACGCGGTCTCGGACGCCTCGTCGACGAGCGCGTCGACGGTCTCCCACATGCTGTGCGCGGGCTCGAGGAAGAGCGATCCGAGCAGGTTGATCACCGCCACGCGAGTGCCGTCGCGGGCCTCGACCACGCCGAGACCGCGCCCGGGAGCACTGCGCTGCATGTTCGCCGGCCGGAGAACGACCGGCGACGTGGCGAGATAGGGGCCGATCTCGTCGCGGCGCCAGGTGTGGTTGCCGAGCGTGATCGCGTCGGCGCCCGCCGCGAGCAGAACCTCGGCGAGCCGCGGAGTGATCCCCATCCCGTTCGCGACGTTCTCGCCGTTGACGATGCAGAGGTCGATCTCGTGGCGCTCGCGGAGCCCGGGGAGCAGGCCCTCGAACGCATCGCGGCCGGGCCGGCCGACGACGTCGCCGACGAAGAGGATACGCATGGGCGCGGCGACCTCTAGGGGAGCGACCCGGGCGACGGATACACGGAGATCGACACGTTGTTCCCGCCGTGCGCCGCATGGGACGCGAGCGCCTGCACCTCGACGGCGGCGACGTTCACCGCCGTGCCGAGCTTCGACGTCGCCGCGAGCACCGGGGTGCCGACGGCGATCGAGGGGTCCGGCCGGACGTTCGTCACCGAGACCATCACGGACGGCGCCCGGGTCGGCCGGAGGTCGATGCGGCTCCCGACCCTCTTGCCGCCGATCACGAGCTCCGTGACCGCGACCACCGAGCCGGCGACGGGAGAGTAGACGTCGGTGCCGGGAGGCGTCCCGACGTCGAGGATGTTCGTCCCCGGCGGGCCGCCCTCGAGCTGGTACCAGCGCGGCCAGTCCCGGCCGTTGCCCGCGATGTGACGCCACAGCCGTGCGAGCAGGCCCTCGTTCGCCTGTCGGCCGACCGGCTGCAGCGGCAGCGAGCCGTCGCCCGAGCCGTGGAAGCCGATCGCCGTGAGCGATGCGGCCGCGACCGGCAGCTGGATGCCGAGGTTGCCGATCGTCGCGAGCGCCTGCGGCGTGGGCCGGACCGCGGCATCGCTCGAGGCCGGCACTGCGGCGAGCGACGCAGGCTCCGGGCCGGACGTGCCTCCGGTGCCGAACGCGGTCAGGAGCAGCGTGACGATCCCCAGGACCGCGAGCGCCGAGAGGATCACGATGCGGCGCGCGCGCCGCTGGGCGCGGCGCCGACGTTCACGAAGACGAGCGGCTTGCCGGGAGCGCGGCGAGGCCATCGCGGGCACGGTAGCGCACCCGGCCGCGGCCTTCATGCCCCACACCGCGCGCCGCCGTCCGTCGGCCAGAGGCAGGGCTACGATCGCGGCATGACCGCGCCCCCGCGGATCCGGATCCCCCGCTGGGTGCAGCTCGTCGTGCTGCCCGTGCTGCTGGTGTTCGCGTTCCTCCTGGCGCGCACCCTCGGCCACGTCATCTTCCTGTTCCTCACGGCGGCGGTGATCGCGTTCACGCTCAACCCGCTCGTCCGCGATCTGACCCGGCTGCGGCTGCCACGCGGGCTCTCGGTGGCGGCGGTCTCGATCGTGTTCGCCGCCGCGGTGATCGGCCTGCTCGTCGCGCTCGGCACCGTGGTCGTCTCGGAGACGCGAACCGCGGCGGAGCGCGTCGACAACTACCTGACCGAGGAGAGCGCGGCCACGGGGAAGACCGGGGTCGAGGTGGACATCGACCGCCTCCAGGCCTGGCTCGACGATCACGGGCTCGAGGGAATCCGCGTCGAGAAGCAGCTCGACGACGTCGCGCAGTCGATCGGAGCCGGTGACGTCTCGCGCTACGCGCAGGACGCGATCTCGTTCGCGCAGGGAGCGGCTGTCTCGGTGATCCTCCTTCTCTTCTCGATCGTGCTGATCGCGGTGATCTCGATCTACATGCTGCTCGACATGCCGCGCCTGGAAGCCTCGATCGACAAACGATTCCCACCCGCGAACGGGCCCCCGCTGACCCAACGAATCGAGCGGGCGCTCTGGGGATACGTGCGTGGTCAGGTGATCCTCTCGCTCGTCATCGGCACCAGCGCCGGGGTCGGCATGTGGGTGCTCGGCAAGACCGGCCTCGTCGACGGCGCCGACCGTTACGCGCTGCTGTTCGGGGTGTGGACGGCCTTCGTCGAGGTGATCCCGTACATCGGGCCGTGGCTCTCGGCGGTGCCGCCTGCGATCTACGCGCTGTTCGTCGACCCGATCGGCGTGATCTGGGTCGCGGCGCTCTTCGTGTTCATCTACCAGATCGAAGGTCACGTGGTCGTGCCGAAGGTCATGTCGAACGCTCTCAGGCTCCACCCGCTCCTCGTGATCTTCGGGCTGCTCGCGGGCGGCGAGCTCTACGGGATCGCAGGGGTCCTCATCGCGTTGCCGACGATGGCCGCGGGCCGGGCGATCTGGGAGTTCTTCCGCGAGCGCATCGACCTGGACGCATGGGAGGACGGCGGCGAGGGCGACATTCCAGTCGACATCGAGCTCGAGCCTCCGCAGACGGCGAGCCGCGTGCCCTGAGTTCCGAGGCACCGGCGCGCGCGTACGCTTCCAGCGATGAGCTTTCCCGCGACACGGCTGCGTCGGTTCCGGCGCACAGACACGTTGCGCGCGCTCGTGCGCGAGACCTCGCTCTCGCTCGACGACGTGGTGATGCCGCTCTTCGCCTGCCCGGGCGAAGGGGTCGTGCGCCCCGTCGAGGGCCTCGACGCGATCGCGCAGCGCTCCGTCGACGAGCTCGTGCGCGAGGCCGGCGAGCTCGCGCGGTTGGGTGTCCGCGCCGTCCTCCTCTTCGGGATCCCGGAGACGAAGGACGCCGAGGGCTCCGGCGCGTGGGACGACGACGGGATCGTCCAGCGGGCCCTTCGAGCGCTTCGTGCCGAGGTGCCGGGTCTGACGCTCTTGACCGACGTCTGCCTCTGCGAGTACACCGAGCACGGCCACTGCGGCGTTCTCGACGGGGACACTGTCGCGAACGACGAGACCCTCGACCTCCTCGTCCGCACCGCGGTCAGCCACGTCGAGGCGGGCGCCGACGCCGTGTGCCCGAGCGACATGATGGACGGCCGCGTCGGCGCGATCCGCGCCGCGCTCCCCGACACGCCGATCGTCTCCTACGCCGCGAAGTACGCGTCGGCGTTCTACGGCCCGTTCCGCGAGGTCGCGGAGTCGACCCCGGCGTTCGGCGACCGGCGCGGGTACCAGCTTGACCCGGCGAACGGCCGGGAGGCGCTTCGCGAAAGCGCGCTCGACCTCGACGAGGGCGCCGACGTCCTCATGGTCAAGCCGGCGCTCCCGTACCTCGACGTGATCCGCGCCGTGCGCGAGCGCTTCGACTGCCCCGTCTGGGCCTACCAGGTCTCAGGCGAGTTCGCGATGGTGCGTGCGGCGGCCGACGCCGGCCATCTGGAGGAGCGGCGCGCGGCGATCGAGTCGCTCACTGCGATCAAGCGGGCAGGGGCCGGGACGATCGTCACGTACTGGGCCAAGGACCTCGCAACGTGGCTCTGACCCGGTCGGATCTCTGGCGCTCGGCGACCGGCCTGATCCCGGGCGGCGTGAACTCGCCGGTGCGCGCGATGCGCGCGGTCGGGCTCTCCGAGCCCGTCTTCATGCACCGCGGCGAGGGCGCCTGGATCGAAGACGTGCACGGGAGCCGGTACGTGGACTGGGTCCAGTCCTGGGGCCCCCTGATCTTCGGTCACGCCGACCCCGAGACCCTCGAGGCGGTGCAGGCGGCGACCGAGCGCGGGACGACCTTCGGCGCGCCGACCGAGGCGGAGGTCGAGCTCGCGGCCGAGATCGTCGACGCCGTCCCCTCCGTCGAGATGGTCCGCCTCGTGAGCTCGGGAACCGAGGCGTCGATGAGCGCGCTCAGGCTCGCCCGTGGTGCGACACGGCGCGACCGGGTGATCAAGTTCGCCGGCTGCTACCACGGCCACGTCGACGCGCTGCTCGCGGAGGCCGGCTCGGGCGTGATGACGCTCGGGATCCCCTCGACGCCCGGCGTCCCGTCGGGAGCGACCGCCGACACGATCGTCTGCGCGTTCAACGACGTCGACGGCGTCGCGGCAGCGTGCGCCCGCTACGGCGAAGGGCTTGCCGCGATCATCGTGGAGCCCGTCGCCGGGAACATGGGCTGCGTCCCGCCGGAGCCTGGCTTCCTCGAGGCGCTCCGCGCGCTCTGCGACGCGACGGGCGCGCTGCTCGTCTTCGACGAGGTGATGACCGGCTTCCGTGTCGGCCGCGGCGGCGCGCAGTCGCTGTACGGCGTGCTGCCCGACCTGACGATCCTCGGGAAGATCGTCGGGGGCGGGCTCCCGGCGGCGGCGTTCGGCGGCCGGGCCGAGCTCATGGAGCGCCTCGCGCCCGTCGGCGACGTGTACCAGGCCGGCACGCTCTCCGGGAACCCGCTCGCCACCGCGGCGGGGCTCTCCGTGCTTCGCCGTCTCCGCGACCGGTCGGTGTACGACGAGCTCGAGCGGGTCGGCGCGCTCCTGGAGACGGGCCTCGCGCCGTTCGGGACGGTCCAGCGCGTCGGCGCGATGCTGACGCTCTTCTGCCACGACGGGCCGGTCCGTGACCACGAGGACGCCCGCGCGTGCGACACCGACCGCTTTGGCGGGCTCTTCCGCCACCTGCTCGCGTCGGGGATCTACGCGCCGCCGTCGCAGTTCGAGTGCCTCTTCCCCTCGACGGCCCACACCGACGAGGACGTCGAGCGCACGGTCGCCGCGGTCGAGGCGTTCGCTGACACATCCGCGACGTGATGAGCGGCCGAGGTAGCCGCGGCGGCGAAGCCGGACGCCGAAGGCGTTCGGCCTTCAGGGATTTGTCCGGCCGGAGGCCGGGATCAAGCGGCGGGATCTCGCGCGAGCGAGATCCCGCTCGCGAGCTGATCTTCGAGGACATTTCCGGCGCCGCAGCGGCCGAGAGCCCGCTGTGGGCGGACGCGCTCCTGCCCGAGGCGGCCCGCGAGCCGGAACCCGTCTTCTCGCCGCTCGTGCCCGAGGCGCAGCTCGCGCTCGGGCTCGAGACGATCTACGAGGGCTATCTCCTCCACTACGGGCGCTCCCGGCTGTTCGACCCCCCGGACGCCGACGTCGCGCTCCTCCTCGGCGATGCCCTCCTGGCGCAGGGGCTCGTGCTGGTCGCCGCGACGGGCTCGGTCGCCGCGGTCGCCGACCTCGCCGAGCTCCTGGCGCTCTGCACCCAGGCCAGGGCCGACGACGCCGAGGGCGACGGCGCGGCGTGGGCGGCGACCGCGGCGCTCCTCGGGAACGGCGGGCTGGACGAGGCCAGGGCCGCGCTCCGCGACGCGCGCGACCCGCGCCCGCTCGAGCGACTCGCGCGCGACCGGGCCGGTGACGACGCGGTGGACGCCGCGCTCGCCGCGCACGCCCTCCGGCTCGTATAGCATCGCCGCCGATGACCGCTGCGCTCTGGCTCCTCGCCGACGCCGCCTCCGAAGGCAAGAGTGTCGTCCTCTCGATGCTCGTCGTCGGCCTGATCTTCCTCGGGGTGATCCTCCTCGGCGACCTGAGCCACTACGCCGCTGCCCGGCGGCGTCGGTCGAAGCTCGACCGCCCGCTCTGACGCGCGGCCGGGTCGTCTCCGTGCTCCTAGACTGACCGCCGCATGGCCGCGCCCGCCAAGGACCTTCGCGAGTGGATCGCGCTGCTCGAGCGCGAGCAGGAGCTCGTCCGGGTGCGGGCGGAGGTCGACCCGGACCTCGAGATCACCGAGATCGTCGACCGCGTCGTCAAGTCGGGCGGGCCTGCGCTCCTCTTCGAGAACGTCAAGGGCTCGCGGCTGCCGCTCCTGATCAACCAGTTCGGCACGGAACGGAGGATGTGCCTCGCCTTCGGGGTCGAGCGCCTCGACGACGTCGCCGCGCGGCTCGAAGAGGTGCTCGAGCTGCAGCCGCCACAGGGGTTGATGGACAAGGTTCGCAAGCTCGGCACGCTCAAGTCGATCGCGGACTCGATGCCGAAGACCGTCTCGAAGGGGGCCTGCCAGGAGGTCGTGCTGACCGGCGACGACGTCGACCTCGACCTCCTCCCGATCATGCGCTGCTGGCCGCTCGACCCGGCGCCGTTCGTGACCCTCCCGGCCGTGATCACGCAGGACCGCGAGACCGGCGTCCGCAACGTCGGCATGTACCGGATGCAGAAGGTCGACCGGCGCACGACGTTCATGCACTGGCAGGTGCACAAGGACGGCCGCGCGGACCTCCTCGCAGCCCCGGACGGCCGCATCCCGGTCGCCGTCGCGCTCGGGCTCGACCCGGTGACGGCGTACTCCGCGAGCGCGCCGCTGCCGAAGCACGTCGGCGAGCTGATGGTCGCCGGGTTCCTGAAGGGCTCGCCGGTGCAGCTCGTCCGCTGCAAGACGGTCGAGCTGGAGGTCCCGGCGAACGCCGAGATCGTGCTCGAGGGCTGGGTCGACGCGGCCGAGACGGGGCTCGAGGGCCCGTTCGGCGACCACACCGGCTACTACACGCCACCCGAGGAGTTCCCGCTCTTCCGGATCTCGGCGATCACGATGCGACGCGACGCGATCTACCCGTCGATCGTCGTGGGGAAGCCGCCGGCCGAGGACGAGTGGCTCGCGAAGGCGACGGAGCGGATCTTCCTCCCGGCGATCCGGATGAGCGTGCCCGAGATCGTCGACTACGACCTGCCGACCGCGGGGGCGTTCCACAACTGCGCGATCGTCTCGATCCGCAAGCGCTTCCCCGGGCACGCGCGCAAGGTGATGCACGCGGTCTGGGGACTCGGCCTGCTCTCGCTCACGAAGTCGGTCGTGGTCGTGGACGAGCACGTCGACGTCCACGACTACGCGCAGGTCTTCTTCCACGTCTGCGCCAACGTCGACCCGAAGCGCGACGTCGTCCTCACGGACGGGCCGCTCGACCAGCTCGACCACTCCTCGGTGCTCCCCTGCTTCGGGGGCAAGATCGGGTTCGACGCCACGACGAAAGGCCCCGACGAGGGGACGCGCGAGTGGCCAACCGAGATCGAGATGAGCCCGGAGATCAGGGCGCACGTCGATGCGCGCTGGGCCGAGTTGGGGGTACCGGCGCGTTGACCGTGCACGCCCGCCGCGGAACCGTGCAGAATGGCACCCGGTGAGTGACGAGCGGGACACGCACCAGGTTCCGACGCCGAGCCTATGGCCCATCGGCTTCGCGATCGGCGTTGCCTGCGTCCTCGTCGGGCTGGTCGTCAGCGTGCCCGTGCTGGTCGTCGGCGCGTTGATCGCCCTCGTCTTCGGCTTCCTCTGGGTCCGCGACCTGTTCACGACGCGTCCGGTCACTGCGGCCGAGCCCGGCGTCGACGAGAGGCCGCGTGCGGCCACCGTCGCCGACCTCGACGCTCCGGTCGACCGTGCGACGTTCCTCTCGCTCTCCACGATCGGCGTCGGCGCCCTGATCGGCGCGGGCATCACGCTGCCGCCGCTCGGGTTCGCGGTGCTGCCCTCCTTCGACGGAGAGGGCATCCAGGAGAGCCATGCGAACCTCGGGCCGATCACGAACTTCCCGGAGGGCCAGTACGTGATCGCGACGTTCCTCGAGAACCCCGACCAGGGCGAGGTGTCGCGCCGCACCGCGTTCGTCCGGAACAACGGCCTCACCAACGACGGCGTGCCGAGCTTCACCACGATCTACAGCCGCTGCGTCCACCTCGGCTGCCCCGTCCAGCCGAACGGCCCGATCGACGAGCAGGCGAAGAAGGACGTCAACGGCGTCGAGCTTCGCCCGGTGCTCGCGGCGAGCTTCGGCTGCCCGTGCCACGGCGGCCTCTACAACTCGGAGGGCAACCGGCAGGCCGGGCCGCCCGTTCGCTCGCTCGACCGCTTCGAGTTCTCGATCGTCAACGGCGACCTGATCCTCGGCCGGACGTTCAGCGTCGCGAACGTCGAGGGCACGGGCGCCAGCGCGCGGATCGCGAAGTACTACAAGGCGTACCCGGGCGTCCACGTCGACGGCGTGGAGCGGTTCCTGTACCCGATCCCGACGCCGGGAAGCACAGGGAACTAGGAGTGCTCCCTCGGGCAATGCCATCCAGGTCCCTCGTCCGCGATGAGCGGCGCCATGCGTCGTCCTCAGTCGCCCCGATACCTTCTGGTATCGAGGCTCCCTGCGTCCTAGCCTGGCTTGCTCCTCGCGGTCGAGCCACGAGGCAGCATCACCCGAGGGAGCACTGACGGTGGCAAAGACGGCGCGGCGCAAGCAGCTCGAGAGCGCGGCCCTCTACCCGCTCGACTGGGTGGAGGAGCGCTCGGGCCTCGTGGGCTACACGAAGTGGTTCCTCTTCCGGAAGGTGCCGCACGACATCAGCTGGGCCCAGACGCTCGGCGCGGCGGCGCTGACCGCGTTCCTCTCGCAGACGGTGACCGGTGTGGTCCTCGCGATGTTCTACAAGCCCGACCCGGACAAGGCGTACGACTCGGTGGTGAACATCACCCAGGACGTGACCCTCGGCTGGCTCGTGCGCGGCATGCACAAGTGGGGCGCGAGCGTCTTCATCATCCTGCTGTTCTTCCACATGGCGCGCACGTTCCTGTTCGGCGCCTACAAGTACCCGCGCGAGCTGAACTGGGTGATCGGGGTCCTGCTCCTCGTCTCCGGCATGCTCGAAGGCTTCACCGGCTATCTCCTGCCCTGGGACCAGACCGCCTACTGGGCGACCGTCGTCGGGATCAACCTCAACGCGACCGCACCCTTCCTCGGGCCGTTCCTGGCCCAGTTCCTCCAGGGGGGCCTGAACATCGGCCCGGACACGCTGCCGAAGTTCTACGCGCTGCACATGCTGCTGATCCCGGGGCTGATCTTCGCGTTGATCGGCCTGCACCTGTACCTCGTGGTCCGTCTCGGCGTCACCTCGCCGCCGTGGTCGAAGACCGCCGCGGGGCGTGAGCGCGAGGAGACCGCCGCCCGCGAGGGCCTGATCCGCGACCCGGCCGTCGAGGGAGAGTCCTAGTCATGGCCACGCCGCTCAAGGAGCGCAACCGGGCCGAGTTCAAGCGCTACAAGGAGGACGTCGACCGCGAAGGGAAGAGCTTCTTCCCGTACGCGATCCTCCACGACTCGGTCATGTCCCTGGTCGTGGTCGCGGTCATCATCGGCCTCGCCTGCGTCTGGTACTTCACCGCGGACGGCACGAAGGCCGGGATCCTCGGGCCGCTGTACACCGACGAGGCCGACCCGGGGACGATCGCGTTCGTCCCGCGTCCGGACTGGTTCTTCTACTTCCTCTTCTACCTTCTGCGGATCTTCAAGTGGCCCGAGACGGTCGTGCTCGGCACCGTCGGGATCCCGACGATCCTCCTGATCCTGCTGGTCGGGCTGCCGTTCTACGACCGCCGGCCCGAGCGCCGCATCGGCCGCCGCCCGGTCGCGGTCGTCGCAGCGATCCTCGTCGTGATCTCGATGGGCGTGCTCACGTGGAAGGGCGCCACGGCGAAGGAAGCTCTCGGCTCCGAGCTGATCGCCGCCGGCAAGCCCCAGGAGTGGGCGCAGAAGCAGGGCTTTGCGGACAACCCGACCGCGGTCGCCGGCGCGACGCTCTTCGCACAGTCCGGCTGCCTCAACTGCCACACGTACCTCGGCGAGGGCGCCGGCCAACTCGGCGCGCCCGACCTCTCGAAGATCGGCGCGTCTGGCCGCGGCGTCGACTTCTTCAAGTCGTACGTCTCGAACCCGGCCCAGTACGGGAACAACGTGATGATCTCGTACGGCTATCTCGGCGACGAGAACCTGACGAAGATCGCCACCTTCCTCGACGCGAGCAAGGGCGGCGGAGGGTAGTCCCAGGGCGGCGCCGGCGCGTCCAACCCGGACGTGCCGGGTTACGCTCACGGCGATGAAGGTCTTCCTCGGCATCACCGGGGCGTCCGGCGCGCCGTACGCCAAGGGCATCCTCGACGCGCTCGTCGCCGTGGGCGCCGACGTGGGGATCTGCGCGTCGTCGGCCGGGATCGAGGTGCTCGCGACCGAGCTCTACGGCGACGCCACGCTCGAGCGCGACGAGGTGCTTGCCCGGTTCACCGAGAGCGCCTCCGGCGCGACGATCCACGCGCCCGACGACTGGAGGAGCCCGTACGCGAGCGGCTCCGCACGGATCGACGCCTACGTCGTCTGCCCGTGCTCGATGTCGACGGTCGGCACGCTCGCCTCGGGAGCGATGACGAACCTGATCCACCGCGCCGCGTCGGTCGCGCTGAAGGAGCGGAGACGGCTCGTGCTGGTCCCGCGCGAGACGCCCCTCTCCTCGATCCACCTGCGGGGCCTTGCGACGTTGAACGACGCGGGAGCGGTGATCCTCTTCGCGGCGCCGGGCTTCTACCACGGAGCCGAGAGCGTGCAGGACCTCGTGGACTTCGTCGTCTCGCGCTGCCTCGACCAGCTTGGGGTTGACAATCGACTTATCGAGCGATGGGGCGAGGGCACTTCCGGCCTTCGGCAGGAAGTGCCAGGTAAGGGGTCATGACGTACCGGGAGGGGCGCCTAGCTTCTGACGAAGTCAGAAGCTTGTTCGACCGGATCGCGCCGGTCTACGACGCGATGAACCGCGTGATGACGGCGGGGCTCGACCGCTCGTGGCGACGGCTCACCGTCGAGGCCGTCGTCCAGCCCGGCGACCGCGTCCTCGACGCGTGCTGCGGCACGGGCGACCTCGCGGTCGGCGCCGAGCGGGAGGGCGGCATCGTCACGGGCCTCGACTTCTCGCCGCGCATGCTCGAACGCGCGCGGAAGAAGTCGGAGACCGTGACCTGGATCGAAGGCGACCTGCTCGAGCTGCCCTTCGAGAACGGCTCGTTCGATGCCGCGACGGTCGGGTTCGGCGTCCGCAACGTCGCGGACCTCGAGGCGGGGCTCGCCGAGCTCCACCGCGTGCTCCGTCCCGGCGGGCGTCTGGCCATCCTCGAGATCACCCAGCCGCGCGGCGTCCTGCGGCCCTTCTTCTCGCTCTGGTTCGAGCGGATCGTGCCGCTGCTCGGAAAGGTCCTCCCGGGCGGCAAGGCGTACACGTACCTCCCGGCGAGCGTCCGGCGGTTCCCCGGCGCGGAGGAGCTCGCCGCGCTGCTGGAGCAGCGGGGGTTCGAGCAGGTGCGGTTCCGGTTGCTCGGCGGGTCGATCGTCGCGCTCCACACGGGAGTGAGGACCTGACCGCCCTCGCGTCGATGAGCGCCGTCGAGGGGCTCTCCCGCTACCTCGCGGAGGTCGAGGCGCGGCTCGCGGCCGTCGTCGAAGCGCACCCCGGCACCGTCGCAGGGGTCGGCTCGGATGCGCTCGCGGCGGGCGGCAAGCGGCTCCGCCCCGCGCTCACGTTCCTCTCGACGCCGCCGGGCGCGTCGCCCCCCGTGACAGAGGGCGCCGCGATCGAGCTCGTGCACATGGCCTCTCTCGTCCACGACGACATCGTCGACGAGGCTCGCCTGCGTCGGGGCCGGGCAGCCGCGTGGACGGCGCACGGGCCGTTTGCCGCGAAGGCGACCGGCGACCACCTCTTCGCGCGCGCGTTCGCGATCCTCGCCGAGACCGGGTCGGTGGAGCAGGTCGCGGCGCTGGCGGACGCGTCGCTCGCGCTCGCGCGCGGGGAGGCGCTCCAGCGGCTCCAGCGCCGCGACCCCGACACGAGCGTCGACGCCTACATCGAGCGCTGCGCGCTGAAGACCGGCTCGCTCTTCGCCGCCGCCTGCGTGCTCGGCGGCGGGAGCGGGGAGTTCGGACGGCTGCTCGGGATCGCCTTCCAGATCGTCGACGACGTGCTCGACTGCTCGGGCGAGACGATCGAGACCGGCAAGGTGCCCGGCACGGATCTGCGAGACGGGACGCCGACGTTGCCGCTGCTCCTCGCATCGCGCGAGGACGACGCCGTCCGGCGGGCCCTCGCGGGAGGGCCGCTCGAGGGGGCGCTTGTCCGGGTTGCCGCGAGCGGTGCGCTCGAACGGTCTCGCGAGACGGCGCTCGACTACGCTAGGAGAGCACGAGCGAGCCTGAACGGCGCCGTCCGCCGGGAGGAGCTGGAGGCGCTCGTGGACGCGGTCGTCGACCGCGATCGCTGACCGACATGGCCCTGCTCGACACCACATCGACGCTCGCGAGCCTCCGGGAGAAGGTGGAGGCCGGTGAGCGTCTCGACCTCGAGGACGGCCTGACGATCCTCGAGTCCGACGACCTCCTCACGCTCGGCGAGCTGGCCGACGCCGCGCGGCGGCTCCGTGGCGGGACGGACGAGGTCTACTTCGTCCAGAACCTCTATCTCAACCAGACGAACGTCTGCCGCGTGAAGTGCAAGTTCTGCGCGTTCGCGGCGACGCGCAAGCAGGAGCACGCGTACACGATCACGGCCGAGGAGCTGGTGGCCGACGCGGTCGAGCAGCACGAAGCGAGCGGGTTCACCGAGATCCACATGGTGAACGGCGAGAACCCCCACGTCGGCTTCGACTTCTACGTCGACACGATCCGCGCGCTCCGGACTGCGCTCCCCGACGTGCACCTGAAGTGCTACACGGCCTCCGAGATCCATCACATGACGACGGTGTCTGGGCTCACGCACGAGCAGGTGTTGCGCGAGCTCCAGGCGGCGGGTCTCGGGTCGCTCCCGGGCGGCGGCGCCGAGGTCTTCGCCGACCGCGTCCGCGCGCTCGTCGCGCCGGGGAAGGAGCACGCGGACATCTGGTTCCACGTCCACGACACCGCGCACCGGCTCGGCATCCCGACGCACTGCACGATGCTCTACGGGCACGTCGAGACGTACGAGGAGCGCGTCGACCACATCCTGCGCCTTCGCGAGCAGCAGGACCGCACCGGCGGGTTCCTCGCGTTCATCCCGCTCGCGTTCCACCCGGAGCACACGGTCTTCGAGCGCCGCGGCTGGCGTCACACGACCGGCGCCGACGACCTCAAGATGCTCGCCTTCGCGCGCTTGATGCTCGACAACGTGCCGAACATCAAGGCCTACTGGATCATGATGGGAATGCCGATGGCGCAGGTCGCGCTCCACTTCGGCGCAAACGACGTGCAGGGTACGGTGATGCGCGAGGCGATCTTCCAGGCTGCAGGCGCGACCGCCGGCACGGAGCAGAAGATCGGCGAGCTCGTCCGCTTCGTGGGCGAGGCGGGCCGCATCCCGGTCCAGCGCGACACGCTGTACAACGAGGTTCGGCGCTGGCCCGCGCGGGACGCAGCGTGATCCGGCTCGGGCGGATCTCCTACGTCAACATGGCGCCGGTCTTCCACCGGCTGACGTCGGACGTGGAGGAGATCACCGGCGTCCCCACCGACCTCAACCGGATGCTCATCGCGGGCGAGATCGACATCGCGCCGATCTCGTCGATCGCGTACGCGCGCGACGCGACGCGGCTGCGGCTCCTCCCCCGGCTCTGCGTGTCCTCCGAGGGCGCGGTCGACTCGATCCAGCTCGTCACGCGCCTGCCGCTCGGCCGCGTTCGCTCCGTCGCCGTGACGCCGGAGAGCGCCACGTCGGTCGTCCTGACGAAGGTGCTCCTGCCGCGCGCCGAGCTCGTGCCGCTCGACGCCTGGCCCGACGCGGACGCGAAGCTCCTGATCGGCGACGCGGCCCTCCAGAGCGCCTTCGAGGACCCGACCCCGCACCACGACCTCGGTCGGCTGTGGCTCGAGCGCACGGGTCTGCCGATGGTCTTCGCCGTCTGGGCCGCGCCCGAGCCGGTGGTCGACGGCCTCACGGAGCTGCAGGAGGCGCTCGTCGCCTCGGTCCGGCTCGCGCGCTCGGAGCCGGAGCGGCTCGCACACGAGGCGAGCGCCCGGTACGGCTACCCCGCCGGGTTCCTCGCCCGCTACTTCGAGAAGCTCCGCTACAGCTTCGGGCCACGCGAGCGCGCCGGCCTGTACACGTTCCTCGAGATGGCCAGGGACGTCGGCGAGCTGCAGCAGGTGCCCGAGCTCCGGTTCATCCAGGACGAGGTCCCGGTCGCGTGACGACCCTCGCGGCCTCGCCCACCGTCGCCGAGATCCTCGAACGCGTCCTCGACGGCGAGCGGCTGGACGACGAGGGAGCGCTCGCGCTGCTCGAGTCGCGCGACCTCGTCGCGGTCGGCCGGGTCGCGAACGAGATCCGGAACCGCAAGCACGACGCGTCGCGAATCACGTTCATCGTCGACCGGAACCTCAACTACACGAACGTCTGCGTCACCGACTGCGACTTCTGCGCCTTCTACCGCTCGCCGGGCGACACGCGCGAGGCGTACGTCCTCCCCAAGCCGGTGATCTTCAAGAAGATCGAGGAGACGCTCGCGATCGGCGGCACGGGGCTCCTGATGCAGGGCGGCCACCATCCCGACCTGGCGATCGACTACTACGTCGATCTCTTCTCGTCGATCAAGGCGCGCTACCCCATCCACCTCCACGCACTGTCGCCGCCGGAGGTGCAGCACATCGCACGGCGCTCGAAGCTCACGGTCCCGGCGACGCTCGCACGGCTGCGCGACGCAGGGCTCGACTCGCTGCCGGGCGGCGGCGGCGAGATCCTCGTCGACCGGGTGCGGAGGATCATCGCGCCGAAGAAGACGACCTCCGACGAGTGGCTCGGTGTGATGCGCGAGGCGCACCGCCTCGGCATGTCGACGACTGCCACGATGATGTACGGGCACGTCGAGACGGTCGCGGAGCGGGTCGAGCACATGCGCCGGATCCGCGAGCTCCAGGACCAGACCGGCGGATTCCGCGCCTTCATCTCCTGGACGTTCCAGGACGACGGCAACCGCCTCGGCGCTCTCGTCCCGCCCGAGACGATGCCGACGAGCTTCGACTACCTGCTCACGCAGGCGGTGTCGCGGATCTACCTCGACAACGTGCCGCACATCCAGTCGTCGTGGGTCACGCAGGGCATGAAGATCGGCCAGGTCGCGCTCGGCTTCGGCGCGGACGACATGGGCTCCGTGATGATGGAGGAGAACGTCGTCTCCGCGGCGGGCACGACCCACAGGACCTCCATCGACGAGCTCGTGCACCTGATCCGCTCGCTCGGCAAGACCCCCGTCCAGCGGGACACGTTGTATCGGGAGGTCCGGGTCTTCTAGACGGAGCTCGCTCGAGGCGCGCCACCGGGAAGGTCCCGGCTCGAGAGCTGGAGCAGGTGGAAGGCGACGAGGGCGACCCAGAGGAACCAGGCGATGCTCCCCGCTCGCGTGCCCGCGCCGTTCCCGAGCGCGCCGAACAGGGCGCTGACGACGACAAGGGCCGGGGTGGCGAGGAGCGTCGGGAGCCAGAGCGAGCGCCAGGCGGGCAGCCGCCTGAACGCGAACGCGAGCACGAACGGCGTGAGGAGGAGCGCGGCGGCGGTGAAGCCCGACTCGATCCGGTGCGCGTCGGCGTGCCATGACGTGTTGTCGCAGCGGAGATCGATGCCCTGGCAGTCGAGCCGAAACAGCCCGTCGAGGAGCATGCCCAGCGCTACAACGACGAGGCCGAGCACGCCGAGCCTTGCGAGGAGCCCGTTCCCGAGCGCGTTCCACAGCCCGAGGGCGAGACCGAGCACGAGGAGGCCCGTGAGGTTCGCCGCGACCTGGTTGTAGAGCCACGCGCTCGAGGCGGTGACCGCGCCGAGATCGCTGATGTCGTCGTTCGCCGGGCTGAACGCGTCGGGCTGGGCGAGGTCGCCGAGGAGGATGCCGGCGACGAACGTCACTGGAGCGGCGAGTCCGAGGATCGCGGCAAGGCGCGGCGGCATCGCAGGAGTCTCGCAGGGCGCGAGCGCCCAGGCATCGCAGGCCGGTCTTGCGGAACGCCGCGTGTACGGAATCCGTGAGGATCCGGAACGCGCGCCGCGCCCTCCACTACCCTCGTGCGGGGTCGATGCGCCGCCTCGTCGTCACACTCCTCGTCACGCTCGCCGCCGTCGCGCTCGTCGCCCCGGTCGGCGAGGCCGCGCCGCGCGAGCTCTGGCCCGGGGTCACCTTCGAGAACGACGTGCAGTTCACCCCGCACGGCCCGGTCGCGATCAACGTGCTCCGCGGCCCGCGGCCGGGCGGGCTGACGACGCTCGAGCCGGTTGTCTCGAACGGCACGATCGTCGGCCGGGAGACGCTGACGGGGATGCAGCGGCGGCTCGCCTCGACCGCTGCGATGGCCGGCGTCAACGGCGATTTCTTCGCGCTCGCGACCGGGCGCCCCTCCGGCCTGGTGATGCAGGAAGGCCAGCTCTTGGCCCCACCGAACGGCAGCCGCGCGAGCGCGGGGGTCACCACGGACGGAACGCTCGACATCCGGCGCGTCGGTTTCGGCGGCAGCTGGGACGCCGGCGCCGGCCCGCACGTCCTCTCCGCGTTGAACGCCGCGCCGAAGACCGGCCGCGTCGCGCTCTTCACGGACGCGTACGGCCCGGCCACGCCGCCGATCGCAGGCAGCGCGGCGGTGATCCTCTTTCCGTTTCCCGACGCGATTCCGTCGGTCGGCCTGTCGGCACCGGTCGTGGAGGTGCGCTCGGGCTCGAGCCCGGTCCCGATCCCGTCGGGCGGGGCCGTGCTGCTCGCGCGTAACGCCGCGGCCGCGATCCTCCGCCGGGAAGCCCTGGTCGGCTCGTCGCTCACCGTCGGGCTCTCGTTCAAGCCCGACTGGCCCGGGATCGTCGCCGCAGTCGGCGGAGGGCCGCAGATCGTGCGGAACGGCGCTCCGGTGTTCCGCGCGGGCGAGGCGTTCACGACGAGCCAGCTCGGGCAGCGCGGGCCGAGGAGCGCCGTCGGGCAGGCCGCGGACGGCCGGGTCGTCCTCGTCGCGGTCGACGGTCGTCAGCCGGGGTACAGCGTCGGCCTCACCAACTTCGAGCTCGCGCAGGCGCTCGTTCGGCTGGGGGCGGTCACCGGGATGGCGCTCGACAGCGGTGGCTCGACGACGATGGCCTTCGACGGGACGCTGCTCAACCGGCCGTCGGACGGGCAGGAGCGACGCATCTCGAACGCCCTGATGCTCGAGTATCAGGGCGTCTTCGCCTCCGAGCCCCCTCCGCTCGTCTCGCCGAACGGCGACGGCGTCGACGACACGCCGGGGCTGCGCTACCGCGTCTATCGACCCTCCACCGTGAGCGCGACCCTGAACGGCCCGGGGAGCGCGACCACCGCGTTCCCACCTGCCGAGAAGCAGCCGGGCTCCTATCCCGTCCCGTTCCCCGGCCCCGCCGCCGCCGCGGTGGGCGCCGGCGCCGCACCCGCCGTCGGTGAGTGGGCGCTCCAGGTCAGCGCGACCGACGACCTCGGTCGCGTGTCGACGATCACGCGGACGTTCACGGTCGACGACACTCTGGGCTTCCTCCGCGCTCCCAAGCGGTGGGCCGTCCCGCCCGGCGGCCGACCGCTGCAGATCTCGTTCACGCTGGCCCGTGCCGCCCGGGTCGGTGTGGCGATCCTCGACGAGGCCGGCCGCGTCGTGCGGGGTGGGCTCGCGCCCAACTCGACGCTCGCCGAGGGCGACCACGACGTCGAATGGGACGGGCTCGCGAAGAACGGCAATCGGGTGTCCGGGGCGCTGACCGTTCGCGTGATCGCGATCAGCACCGTCGGGCGCTCGGAGCTGCGAACGACCGTGTCGGTCAGGAAGGCCGCCGGGTCGGGCGGGTAGCCTTCCGCGGCGATGCCCCTCGCCGCGCTCAGCGAGATCACCGATCGCGTCACGGAGGTCGTAGGCAACCACGGCCTCTACGCAGTCTTCATCCTGATGATGATCGACGCGGTCTTCCCCGCGGCCAGCGAGCTCGTGATGGTCTACGCCGGGGCGATTGCCTCGGGGGCGATCGCCGGCCAGTCGGTGAGCCTGTTCGGCCACGAGTTCCAGAGCGGGTTTCCCGCGTACGTCGCGATGGCGACAGCGGGGACGCTCGGCTATCTCGTCGGCTCGATCGCGGGCTGGGGCGCAGGCGACTACCTCGGCCGGCCGTGGCTGGAGCGACACGGGCGCTGGCTCCACCTGAACGCGGAGAACCTCGACAAGGCGGAGCGTTGGTTCGACCGGTGGGAGGGCTGGGCCGTCTTCCTCGGCCGCATCACGCCGGTGATGCGCTCGTTCATCTCGATCCCGGCGGGCGTGTTCCGCGCGCGTTTCGGACCGTACGTCTGGCTGACGCTGCTCGGCTCGGCGATCTGGTGCTTCGCCTTCGCCGGGGCGGGCTGGGCCGCGGGGGCCAACTGGGAGTCCATCGACAACGGCTTCCACTACGTCGAGTACGTGATCGTCGGTGCGGTCGTCGTGGTGCTCGCGGGTCTCGGGTGGCACTGGATCCGCCGCCGGCGCCGCCCGGCCGACGAGGCTGCCGCACGTCGGGATTTCCCTGCGTAGAGGCGGGTACACTCGGTCGTCGTGATTCCGCTGGTCGACGTCAAGGCGCAGTACGCGCCGCACATCCCGGAGCTCCAGCGGCGGTTCGCCGACGTTCTCGACTCGGGCCGCTTCATCTTCGGCCCCGAGGTCGAGGCCTTCGAGCGGGAGGCTGCGGCCGCGCTCGGCGTCCCGCACGCGATCGGGGTCGCAAACGGAACCGACGCGCTCGTGCTCGCGCTCGAGGCGATGGGCGTCGGCCGCGGCGACGAGGTGATCTGCCCTGCGTTCACGTTCTACGCGACCGCGGAGGCGATCGCTCGGGTCGGTGCGACGCCCGTGTTCGCCGACATCGACCCCGTCACCCTGAACCTCGACCCCGCCGACGTCGAGGGCCGGATCACCGAGAGGACGAAGGCGATCGTCCCGGTGCACCTCTTCGGCCGGCCGGCGCCACTCGCCGCGCTCGCCGCGCTCGGCGTCCCGCTGCTCGAGGACGCCGCGCAGGCATTCGGCGCCGAGGGCGTCGCGACGACCGGTGTCTGCTCGACGTTCAGCTTCTTTCCGACGAAGAACCTCTTCGCGCTCGGTGACGGCGGGCTGATCGCGTGCATGGACGACGGCGTCGCGGAGACCATCCGCATGCTCCGGTTCCACGGCTCCCGGGACAAGCAGACCTTCGAGCTGGTCGGCGCGAACTCGCGTCTCGACGCCGTCCAGGCGGCGATGCTGCGCGTGTTCCTGCCGCACCTCGCGGGCTGGAACGCGGCGCGGCGCGAGGCGGCCTCGCGCTATGCCGAGCTCGGTCTCGGCGAGGCCGTCGACCTTCCCGTCGACGAGCCCGGCCACGTCTACCACATGTTCGTCGTGCGGACGGACGAGCGGGATCGCATCACGGCCGCGCTGAGGGACCGCGAGATCGCCTGCGCCGCGTACTACGTCACGCCGCTCCATCTCCAGCCGGCGATGGCGTATCTCGGCTACGAGGCGGGCTCCCTGCCCGAGACGGAGCGCGCCGCCGCCGAGAACCTCGCCCTGCCGATGTGGGGCGGCATCGACGCCGATCGGCAGGCAGAGGTCGTCGCCGCGGTGCGGGCCGCCGTCGGCGTCGCCGTGTAGCCGTGCGCAGCCCGGTCAACCGCCACTCGATCTGGCAGGTCGCGGTCGACGGGGCCATCGTCGCGGCGGCCTGGTGGCTCGCCTGGAGCCTCCGTTTCGACCAGGGTCGGCCGGTCTACTACGACCGCTACCTCGACTGGTCGATCGTCCTCCTCGTCGTCGCGGTCAAGCTCCCGGTCTTCGCGCTGTCGGGGTTCTACAACCGCTGGTGGCGTTATGTCTCCACGCGCGACATGTGGGCCGTGCTCCGCGGAGTCGTGCTCGGGTCGATCGCGGTGTTCCTCGTCTTCACGCTCTTCCACATCCACCGCGTCGCGGTGCCACGCGGCGTGTGGTTCGTCGATCTGCTCCTCTGCCTCGCTTTCGTCGCCGGGACGAGGCTCCTCGCCCGGACGCTGATCGAGCGGCCCTTGCCAGGGAGGATCGTCGCGCGCGGCAAGGACGCGATCATCGTCGGCGCGGGCGATGCCGGCCAGCTCGTCGTCAAGGAGATGCAGCGCAACCCCGCCCTCGGCTACTCGCCGATCGGGCTCGTCGACGATGACCCGCGGAAGCGCAACCTTCGCCTCCATGGCGTGCGGGTGCTCGGCACGGTCGACGACCTCGACCGGATCATCCGCGACCGCCGCCCGGACGAGGTCCTGATCGCGATCCCGAGCGCGTCGGGCCAGCTTCGTGCCCGGATCGTCGAGACGACGCGGAAGGCAGGCGTGCAGGTCAAGACGCTCCCGGGGATCGCCGAGCTCGTCTCCGGCGACGCCGACCTCGCGCGCCAGTTGCGCCCGGTCGAGGTCGAGGACGTCCTCGGCCGCGAGCCCGTCGAGATCGACTTCGCATCGGTCTCGGGCTACCTGACGGGCGAGGTGGTGCTCGTCACGGGGGCCGGCGGCTCGATCGGCTCGGAGCTCTGCCGTCAGATCGCACGCATCGCGCCGGCGAAGCTCGTGCTCCTCGACAACGCCGAGCCGGCGCTGTTCGAGATCGAGCGCGAGCTCGTGCGTGACCGCGGCTTCCGCGCCGCGGCAGCGGTGGTCGGAGACGTGAAGGACCAGGCGAAGCTCCGTCAGGTGTTCGACAAGTACCGCCCGGGCGTCGTCTTCCACGCGGCCGCGTACAAGCACGTCGCGATGATGGAGGCCAACCCGCTGGAGGCGGTCCGCAACAACACCCTCGCGACACGCGTCCTCGCCGACGTCGCGGTCGAATACGGCGCGACGCGGTTCGTGCTCGTGTCGACGGACAAGGCGGCAAATCCCAAGACCGTGATGGGACAGTCGAAGGCCCTCGCGGAGTGGATCGTCGAGGCCTGGGGGAGCCGGGAGGGCGTCGAGACGCGGTTCGTCGCGGTGCGGTTCGGCAACGTCCTCGGCTCGTCCGGCTCGGTGATCCCGATCTTCCGCCGCCAGATCGCGCGCGGCGGGCCCGTCACGGTCACGCACCGGGAGATGACGCGCTTCTTCATGACGATCCCCGAGGCCGTGCAGCTGATCGTGCAGGCAGGGGCGATCGCCGGCCGCGGCCAGGTCTACGTCCTGGACATGGGCGAGCCGGTGCGGATCGTCGACCTCGCGGAGCGGATGATCCGGCTCTCGGGCAAGGAGCCGGGCACCGACATCGCGATCGACTTCGTCGGGCCGGCGCCGGGCGAGAAGCTCCACGAGGAGCTCGTCGGGGACGGCGAGGTCGTCTCCGCGAGCCAGTACCCCAAGATCGACCTGATCACGAAGCCGACCGTCGATGCCCAGTGGCTCGAGGGCGAGCTCGCCCGCCTGGAGCGGCTCGTCGGGGACGGCGAGACCCTCGAGCTGGTCGGCTCGCTCAACCGGCTCGTCGGCTCCGGCCAGCCCGTAGCGGCCGAGTCCGAGCGCGTCGGGTAGCACGGCGATGCAGCCCGTGTTCGTCGTGGGCGACGTCCACGGCCATCGCGACGTCCTCGTTCGGCTGCTTTGCGAGGCGGGCCTCGTCGACGAGCGCGAACGGTGGACAGGGGAGGACGCAGTTCTCTGGCTACTGGGCGACCTCGTCGATCGTGGGCCGGACGGGATCGGCGCGATCGACCTCGTGCGTCGACTCGAGGTCGGGAGCGGCGGTCGCGTGCGCTGTCTCCTCGGGAACCACGAGGCGTTCTTGCTCTCCGTCCACGCCGTCGGCGGCGACGACACCGGGTTTCCGGGCACGACGTTCACCGACGTGTGGCTCGCGAACGGCGGCGTGCAGCACGATCTGCATTCGCTGACGCCCGAGCACGTGGCCTGGCTCGCCTCTCGACCCGCGATCGCGCGGGCAGGGGACTGGCTGCTCCTCCACGCCGACACCGATGCCTACCTGAGCTACGGGGATACGGTCGACGGCGTCAACGCAGCGATCGCTGCGGCGCTCAGCTCCGGTGTGCCGGACGTCCTCGACGAGCTGCTCGAGGTCCTCTGCGACCGGCTTCGGCTGTCGGACCCGATCGCTGTGGACACGCTCCTCGGCCGCCTTGGCGGGTCACGGATCGTGCACGGGCACACGCCGATCGCGTCGGTGCTCGGGCGAGACCCACGGACGATCACGGAGCCGCTCGTCTCGGAGGACGGCCGCGTCGTCAACGTCGATCACTGCCTGTTCGGCGGCGGACCCGGGTTTGTCACGCGGCTCGACGAGATCGCAACGCTCGGTGTCACGCGAGCGCGGACAGCATGAGGTCGAGCAGAAGCGCGGGGTCGCGGTCTGCGCGTCGCGGCGATGTCGCCGGCTTCCGGTCGAGCACGAGCTCGTCGGCGGAGGCCAGCGGCCGTAACAGACCCTCGTCGATGAGCTGCTCGTCGACCGCGCCGAGCCGACCCGAGAACGTCGTGTAGACCGGCGTCCCGAGCGCGACCGCCTCGCGGTTCATCGTGCCGCCGGCCGACACGACGAGGTCGGCGAGCGCGACGAGGCTGAGCGCGTCGACCGCGCGGTCCGGGACGACGAGCGACGGCAACGCGAGCTCTTGCAGCGCAGCACGCTGGGCCGGAGTCCGCGGCAGGACGACCGCCTGGACGTCCGGGTCCCTGCCGAGACGCGCAAGCACGTCGGCAAGGAGCGGGCTCCCATGGAGGTGGTACAGCGAGACCTCGGGGGGCGTCCGCACGACTGCGAGGATGCGCGAGCGGTCGAGCGCGAGCCCGTCCCGCACTCGTTGGTCGGGCACGAAGCCGTGGAGGTAGTACTCCTCCTTGAGGCCCGGGTAGCGGCGGACCTTGCGTGACCGCGCGCCCAGCCGGTCGAGCCTGCCCTGTGGGATCGCCTCGGGGACGACGACACGGGTCGCCGCCCGGCAGCCGAGCCCGTGCTGCGCGAGTGCGAACTCGTAGTCGAAGGCGTAGGCGGAGCGGATGCCGAGCGAGCGGGCCGCCAGCGGGAGCTCGTGTGAGGCGTGGGAAAGCGCGATGTCGAACCGCTTCGGGCGGGCGAACCGGCGAAGCGCCACGAGCCGCCCGCCCATCGCCCGGATCTTCGAGACCCTGGAGGCGCCGGCGTGGGGCGGCCCGACGACCGTGTGCTCGAGCCCCGCGTCGTCGAGCAGCTCGAGCGTCTGGGCGAAGTCGCGGGCGCTGATCGACACCTCGTTCCCCCTGCTGCGCAGCAGCGCGACGAGCGGGCGAAAGAACACGACATGGGGGGAGTTCGTGACGTCGATCCAGACGCGCAGCACGCGCGTATCCTCGCCGAGCGCGGCGACCGCGGGGAAGACATACTCTCGGATAACATTTCCTTATGGATACGAGGCAGCTGGCGGCGTTCTGCGCGGTGGTCGAGCGACGCTCGTTCTCTCAGGCGGCCGAGCAGCTCGGCGTCACGCAGCCGGCGGTCTCGCTCCAGGTGCGGGCGCTGGAGAAGCGACTCGGCACGCAGCTCCTCGACCGCTCGGGACGCCGGGTCGAGCCGACCGACTCAGGGCGCCGGCTATACCGGGGCGCGCAGCGGCTCCTGACGCTCGAGGCGCAGGTGCTCGACGAGCTCGCCGCCGAGGCGGAGGGCGAGCTCGCCGGTGCGCTGGCGATCGGCGCCTCGACCGGACCGGCCGCAATCGTCGTTCCGGAGCTCCTCTGCGAGTTCCAGGAGGCGCACCCCGGGATCCGCGTCGCGCTCGAGGTGCACGACACCCGGACCGTGGTCGAGCTCGTCGCGGAGCGGCGGCTCGAGCTCGGCATCGTCGGCGCCGCACCACGGCACCGCGGGGTCCGCTTCGAGCCGTTCGCCTACGACGAGGTCGTGCTCGTGTGCCCGCGAGGGCACCGCTTCGCAGGCCGCGACGTGGACGTGGAGGAGCTCGCTTCCGAGACCCTCGTCGTCATGCAGGAGGGCGCGGGCGTCCGGCGCATCGTCGAGGACGAGCTCCGGCGCCTTGGCGTGCGGCTGCGCGACCTCGACGTGCGCCTCGAGCTCGGGCTCCAGGAGTCCGTGCGGAGCGCGGTGCTCGCCGGCTACGGGGTCACCTTCATCTCGCGCGCAGCCGTCGAGACCGACATCGCCGCAGGGGCGCTCGCCGAGGCGCGCGTCGCGGGTATGAACGGCCGCCGCGAGATCTCGCTCGCGCGCGGCACCGGACGCGTCACGAGCCGGATCGCGGACGCATTCGTCGAGTTCGCTCGGGGACGCGCAGCGGCGCACGCCGCCGTCCGCCCGACCCAGCCTGCGCGACCGGCGTGAGCGGCGAGCGCCCGCTCAGGATCATGCGGTACGGGGCGGGTGCGCTCGCCGAGCTCCCTGACGTCTGCGCGGAGGCGGGGATCGGACGCCCCATGCTCGTTGCGACAAGACGCGGCGCCGCGTCGGTCGGCCCCCTGCCGGTCGCCGGTGTCTACGACGGCGTCCGACCCCACGTCCCGGTGGAGACGGTGCGGGAAGCCGCCGCGCTGGCGGCCGACCTCGGCGCGGACGGCCTCGTGGGCCTCGGCGGCGGCAGCGCGATGGACACCTGCAAGGCCGTGGTCGCCGAGCTCGCGGACGCGGGTCGCACGCCCCTGCCGCGCATCGTCGCGGTCCCGACGACCTACGCGGGAGCGGAATGGACCTCCTTCTTCGGCGTCCTGCTTGCACCCGGACGCAAGGGTGGAGGCAACGACCCGCGCGCGACCCCGATCGGCGCGATCTACGACCCCGAGCTGACGCTCGGCCTCCCACTGGAGCCGACCGTCGGAACGTCGATGAACGCCATGGCGCATTGCGCCGAGGCCTACTACCACCCGCACGCGGCGCCGCGCGCTGCGCGGCATGCCGACACGGGCGCCACGGCGATCAACCACGCGCTGCCCATCGTCGTCGCGCGCCCCACCGGGATCTACGGGCGTTCGCGCCTCCTCGAGGGTGCGCACCGCGCGGCGCTCGCGCTGGCGGAGTCCGGTGTCTGCCTCGGCCACGCGATGGCACAGGCGATCGGAGGTCGGTACGACGTTCCGCAGGGCTCCGCGAACGCCGTGTGCCTCCCGGTCGCCCTGCGATTCAACGCAGAGGCGGTGCCCGAGGCGGTCGAGCGCCTCGCAACGGCCCTGCAGACGGACGACGCGCCAGCGCGGATCGAGGAGCTCGCCGCGCTCGGCGGATTCGGTCGACTCCGCGACCTCGGTGTTCCCGAGGCGGGTCTCGGCGAGCTCGCAGAGCTCATCGCCGCCAGGCCGGGCGCCCGCGTGAACCCGCGGCCGGCATCTGCGGACGACGTCGTCGAGCTCCTGAGGACGGTCTGGTAGCCAGAGGCTTGATGTGCAGTCTCCGCGGTAGCGGACTCGTCGGAACGTCCATTTTCACATCGGGGCTCTACTCGAACTGCTCTCCCTCGTCGCGGCGGTAGCCCCACCACGCGAGCGCGAAGAACACGATCGCCCATCCGACGAGCGCCGCCACGTGGTGCAGAGGCAGGGGGTGGTCGCCTGTGGAGACGGAGTCCAACACCTCCGCCCAGCTGCGCGTGGGCGTGAGCTGAGAGGCGATGTCTGCGCTTCTCGGAAAGTCGTCCGGTGGTCTGGTCCAGAAGAAGCCGACCACGATCACCGGGATGATCACGATGTTGGCGATCGGCATCGCCGAGCGTGGCGGCAGCCAGTAGCCGAGCGCGATCCCCGCGAGCCCAAAGGGCACACTGCCCAGCAACAGCGCGAGCACCAGCACTCCGAACCGCCAAGGCGCGTATCCCGCTCCATACACGATCGCGCCCACCACCATCACGACCGCCACGGTCACCACCGCGAAGACGAGCGCCGAGCAGATGCGGCCGGCGATGCGCGTGGCGGCGCCGGCCGGCAGCGTCCGCAGATAGGTCTCCCAGGGCGTCACCCGGCCCATCGCGATGCCCACGCCGAACTGGAAGAGCGCGACCGTGATGAGCGCCGTCGCCGCGAACCCGGCAACCATCCGGTTTGGCTCGCCCTGGACGACCTGATGACCGAACACCAGCATCAGCACCGCCGGGAGCGCGAGCGTCGGGACCGAGTACGGCGTGTACCTGCCGTACTGGATCGTCTCCATCTTCGCGTAGGCGAGCGCGAGCCTCATCCGTCGGGCTCCCGCGTCAATGCGACGAACGCATCCTCGAGGCTGATCTGCGCCACTTGGAGCTCGCGGAACGCGGCCCCGGAGCGAACGAGATTCGCGACGAACGCATCCGCGTCGTCGACGTAGACCACGTGCCGATCGAGGGTGGAGTCGGTGGATGCGACGCCCGGCAAGCGGGGCAGCTTCTCGGCGCGCAGCGTGACCTTGGCGAGTCCGGCGCGGCCACGAACCTCCGCGACCGTCCCCTCGAGGATGATTCCGCCCCGTACCAACATCACGACGCGGGAGGCGACCTCCTCGGCCTCGGCGAGCTGCTGTGTCGTCAGGAGCACGGCGCCGCCCTCCGCAGCGAACCCTGCGATGTCGTGGAGCAGCGCACGCCGGGCGGTCGCATCCATGCCGGCGGTCGGCTCGTCGAGGAACAACGTGCGCGGGCTGCTGGCGAGCGCGAGCGCCACCGCCAGGCGCCGCTGTTGACCCCCGGAGAGGCCGAGCGCGACGCGGTCGGACAGCTCGGCCAGAGCAAAACGCTCGAGGATCTGAGCGGCCGGCGGTGCGCCGGGGGTGTGCGCCCGGACGAACTCCACGGCCTCATGGACACGGAGCGAGAGGGGGAATCCGACCTCCTGGAGCACGACGCCAACCCTGTGTCTGGCCTCGGGATCCCGCGGATCGCGCCCGTGGAGGAATGCGTGCCCCGCGTCCGGTCGGCGCAGACCGAGCAGCAGGGAGACCGCAGTGGACTTCCCGGCGCCGTTCGGCCCGAGGAGCGCCAGGATCTCGCCCGAGCGGAGCTCGAGATCGACCCTGTCGAGGGCCCGCACCGCTCCGAACGACTTCGAGACTGCCATGAGGCTTGCGACCGGCGGTGACTGCACGATGGGCCGCGCCTCCGGAGTCGGGGTCGCTCGGGACGCGCCACGCGATCGTACGAGCGCGCCTGTCGCGTCGCTAGTGGCCGATAAGGACATGTCCCGACCGGTCAGGAGGCCGACACCGACGAGCGTGTTGTAGGTCGCATGGGCGCCGATCGCGGCGCCGAGCCTGCCCGTCACGAGATACGCGAGCCCGAACACGAGGCCGGTCGCGAGGTGCTGCGTCGCACGTGTGCCAAGACGGTTCACGTGGGCAGCGGCAAAGAGGAACGTGCTCACCGCGAGCGCTCCGAGGCGGCCGAGCGGAGCGACGAGGAAGCCGAGCACGATCCCGCGCCAGATCGCCTCTTCGTGAGCTGCCTTGACCGTGAGGACGAGGGTTCGCGCGAGCAGCCGCTCGCGGGGGACGCGGACGAGCGCCGCGGGCGCGACGCGCCTGCGTGCGAGCGCGGCGAACAGCACCGCGCCGGCACAGACTCCGAGCGGCATCGCCGCTGCCCGACGGTCGATCAACGGATCGATCCGTGGGGCAAGCGCGACGGCGAGCACCACGGTGGCCGTCCACCAGGCGAGCCGGGCAACCGTCACCGCTCGCTCGTTCCCACGGGCAGGAGGTACAGCGCCGCTTCGTACAGTCCGTCGATTCCCAGGAACGCGTCGACCCTCCGATCGAAGAAGCCGCCTACCGGACAGGCGGCGAGCTCGAGCGCGGTCGCCGCGAGCAGGAAGTTCTGCGCCAGGTGACCCGCCTCGAGCAGCGCGAAGCGATACGCGCGTGAGCCGTACTTGAAGCGAGATCGCCAGAAGACAGCCGTGACGATCGCGACGGCGGCGCTCGGCACCAGGAGCTCGTCGTACGGTGTGAGGCCCGCGAGCTCGTCGTCCCCGAGCGGGCGGATGCGCTCGAGCGCGGCGCGGAGCGGATCGAAGTGGTAGAGCGCGGGCTCGAGCGACTCGACGCGCTGCGCGGCGAGATAGAGCTCCAGCGGAAAGAGCGCCCCACCCGACGGGACCCCGCGAAACGGCTGTGGCCCGGTCGCGCCCGTGACGCCGTAGCTCGCCCGCAGCAGCGTCGAGAGCTGCGCGAGTCGGAGGGGCGTGTCTCCGTACCGACGGGTCGAGCGGCGTGTTGCGACGAGCGCGTCGAGGCTCGCACGTGCGGGCTCCGCCTCGGGGAGCGGTACAGCAGGGAGCCCGGTTCGCCGGCGCACCGCCCGCCGCACGCTCGCTTGGAGCTCGGGGCTGCGAACGAGCAGCGCCCCGCCCACGGCAGACGTGTCGACCACGTCCGGGTCGAAGCGGGACGCCTCGTGGAACAGCTCGGCCGGGTCGTCCATGGCCAGCGGGCCGTCGCCGTAGACGACGGTGCCGAACAGCAGCGTCTGTGGCTCGGGAGCGCTCACGGGTAGGGGTGCGGCAGCGGGTTGAGGTCGTCGTATGTCACCGGCCTGTCGACGAGGCCGGCCTCGAAGGCGGCGCGGTACAGCCGCGTGCCACCCCGGTAGGGCGCGCCGCCGAAGACGTCGAGCGCGCAGAGCTCGGGCGTGACCACCCGGGCGACCTTCAAGCCGAGCTCCTCGACGTCGGGCGAGGTGACGTCGACCGCGTAGGCGGAGACACCCTGTCCACCGAGACGGCGCACGATCTCGGCGACGATCTTCCCTGGGCTGTCACCGGGCAGAGCGGGGACGTCCGTCGTGCTGCGCTCGCTCCCGGAGGCCTCGAGGAACGCCAGCTCGCCCACCCGCTCGGGCGTTCCGTGGAACAGCGTGTGATCTTCGAGCGTGCGAACGTCCTCGACTCGCTCGAGCGGCATGGGCGAGCTGGCCAGCAGGCCACGCAGCCAGCGGTGGACGGCGAATGCCTCCGCGACGCACGTCCTCCACGCGTCGCCCACCGTCGGTGCACAACCTCCACCGATGCCGATCGCGGCTCGGTCTCCGTCGGACCCGCGAACGACGCCGATGGCAGCCGGCACGCCGAAGAAGGCGCTGGCGTCGATCGCCGTGTATCTGAGCCCGGTGGGGGCGAACGCCACGCTGTCGACCGCTCGGATCGCCGGGTCGTCGAGCCATGTGAGGCGCGGAAGCGAGAGCCGGTTCGCCCAGACGAGCATCATCGCGTCGCGTTCGACGACCTCGAGGAGCGCCGCGAGCACGGCCTCGGCAAGCGTCGGCCCGCAGGCGAGGCCGTTGCTCGTGGGATAGCCGATCGGGGGTTCGGAGCGGCCGTAATGGAGATAGACGAGCTGCGCCGGAAGGAACGCCGGTCGCCCGTCGTCGAGCGCGAAACCCTCCACGAACGAGAGGCGGGTCGACCGCGTGAACCGCGTGAACGGAAAGCCCGGGACGTGCTGTCGCTCGTGGAAGAGGGCGTACGACTCGGGTGGCACCGCGTCTACCCCGAGCTCCCCCGTCGAAGCGGTCGTCAAGCACTCGGGAACGAAGGTGGCGGAGTAGCGCTCGACGGCCTCGCCGATCGAGGCGGCGCGCGCCCGCTCGGAGCGCACGTGGGCGGAGCCCGCGTACTCGACCGTCGCCGACCCGGTTGTCCTCGCTGCGCTCGCGACCTGGCACGCGAATGCGTGCAGCCGAGCTTCGTCCGCGGCAACCATGATCGCGGGCGCGACACGCACGATGCCCACGAGCGGCGAGACGGCCTGCTCCAGCCTGTCGAGCGCATCGGCCACCGGGGTCGCAGGGCTGTCCAGCAGCTCAAGCATCGAGCTCCCTGAACCACGGGCTCGGCGGCGGCGAGAGCACGCCACATGCTGGGCAGCGTGGCACGCGGAGCACTCGATGCCGCGTGACAGCGAAGAACCCCTCGAGCTCGAGCGCATGGAGCACCCCGGGCAGCGTCGGATCGCGGGCGCCGAGCCAGCGAAGGCTGATCAGCGCGGCGAGTCCCGCCGCGATCGTGCTCGCCGCGGCGGGCATCGGCGCCTGAACCGGCCGTCGCTCGAGCAGCGCGAAGTCCTGCTCGTAGCCGGACGTCGCTCCGCGCCGCAGGAGGTAGCAGGCGTGACAGGCAGTCTGTCCGGGCAGGTACAACGGGCCGACGGCGGCAAAGCGGCCGTCTGTCGGGAGCAGGACGAGCCACGGCGTCGCGTCGCGCAGGCGCCCCTCGTTCAGGCCCGAGAGGTGCTCCGCCTCCTCGGCCGCCGGCGCGGCGACGATCAGGTCCGCGTCCAACTCCTTCTCCGGCCCGTCGATTGGCGCCGAGGTCGTCTCAACGCCACCGGCCGACTCGAGCAGGCGCGAGAGCTCCTCTGCGACGGGCGCCGAGCCGAGGATCGCGACGCGGGAGCTCGCCAACGCCGAGGACACTGCGTCGGGCGTCGACGCGCAGACCGCGGCGACGTAGCACGCACCGGCGCTTTCCCTCCCAGGGCCCTCGACGAGCAGGCCGTGATCGTCCAGCAACGCTAACGCCCGCGCGGTTGGAGCCTCCGCCGCGACCCCGAGGATCTCGACGATCTCCTGCACCGTGTGCGTGCCGTCGAGGAGCGGCATGAGCCTGGGCAGGAGCGCGCGGACTGCCCGTCCGTTCAGCTCGACGACGCGGCCTGCATGCTCGAAGAGCAGCCGGTCACGGTCCTCGACGGCGCGCCACCAGGGGGCGAGCAGGGGCCGGCGGAAGACTCGTGCGTCGAGCGGGTGCTCCGCGTGCTGTGCCGCGGCGCTCACCAGCAGATCTGGGAACAGCAGCAGCAGAGGACGAGGTTGCAGCAGCCGCCACAGCAGCTACCGCCGGGGTCGACAGCGGCGTAGAGCGCCCCACCGTACCCCTTCGTGGTCGCCTCGAGATCGAGCAGCTCCTCCGTCAGCTCGGTGAACATGGCCATCCTCCTTGTCGTCCGATGTGACATCACGTGTTTGCAAGATAAGCAACGATGTGCTCATGTACAAGGGCGGTTCGTGCCACCTGTGTGCCAGGTCGTCCACAGCCGCGGGACCGGCCAGCCGGGGCGCGATTGACCGTTCGGCCGAACCGGCAGATCATGTCTGCATGGGCGAATACGCGCTCGTCACCGCGGCCGTCGCGGCGCTTGCGATCTCGATCGCGACGATCCCGGAGGGGAAGCTCGCAGCACGCCTTCCGACGACGGCCGCCAAGGCGCAGGCGCTCGTCGCGCGCGACGCGCGGTCGCACGGCGTCCCCGGCACCGAGGCGAGGCGCGTCCTGGCCCGGGCGCCGTACGGCAGGGCGCCGCTGCGGTACCTCTACACCGCGGGCTGGCTGGACGGGCGCAAGAGCCCGGCATCGTGCCTCTTCGCCAAGACGACGCCGGGCGACACGACGTCCAGGACCGTGACTGCGATCCGCGGCAACCCCTCGCTCGTGAAGCGGCTCGCGCGCATGCACGTCACGGTGGCGCAGGCAGCGACCGCGGTCGTCCGCGGCGCGTCCGACGCCTGTTAGTGCGCCGGCGTCAGGCCGGGTTGCGCGCGGCGGCGTTCGTCGCAGCGACGACCCGCCGCAGGCTCACGAGCCCGACGACGAGGCCCGAGTCGTCGAGCACCGGCAGGTGCCGGAAGTTGTGTTCGAGCATGATCTGAGCGGCCTCTTCCACACCCAGCTCCGCGGACGCGGTGATCGGGTCCTCGGTCATCCACTGGCGCACGCGCGCCTCGCTCGTGTGCACGCGGGCAGCCATCGCCTTCAGCATGTCGCGTTCGGTGAGGATCCCGATGAGGCGGCCGTAATCCTTCACGATCACCGCGCCGACGTTGACTGCGCTCATCCGCTCGGCGACCTCGCCGAGGGTGTCCTCCGGAGCGACGTCGATCACCTCGCTGCGCATGACGTCTGAGAGCGTGGGCACGACGGGAGTCTACCCACCCACCTTTGAATAAGCAGCGCTAATCCCGGTGATAAATCGGCGTCCGGAAGTCCGGTAGCATGCCTGGGTGTCCTGCGCCCGCTCCTTCGACGTGCTCGTGATCGGCAGCGGCGCCGCGGGGCTCGCCGCCGCAGTCTCGGCGGAGCACTCCGGCGCCCGTGTCGGCCTCGCGACGAAGACGACCTTGCAGGCGAACAACTCGTCGAAGGCGCAGGGTGGGATCCAGGCGGCGTTCGGCAACGACGACTCCCCGGCGCAGCACGCCGAGGACGTGCTCCGCTCCTCCCACGGCACCGCCGACCCGGCGCTCGTCGAGGTGCTGACCTCAGAGGCCCGGTCGGCGATCGCGTGGCTCGAGGAGCTGGGCTGCGGGTTCACCAGGGAGAACGGCGGCTACCGGCTCGCCCGCTGCGGCGGCGCGTCGCGCAAGCGATTGCTCCAGGTCGGCGACAGGACCGGCCACGCGATCACGAAGGCGCTTCGCGAGCAGCACGCGGCCGGCGAGGCCGAGACGCTTGCGCACCACAGGCTCGAGTCGCTGGAGCGCGACGGTGTCGGTTGGCGCGCGACCTTCACGACGCCCGAGGAGACGGACACGATCTCCGCGGACACGGTCGTGCTCGCCTCCGGTGGGCGCTGCTACGCCGAGGCGGGAAGGCGCGGCGAGCTCTCCACGAACCACCCGAACGCGACGGGCGAGACGACGCGGATCGCGCTCGACGCCGGCGCGGAGGGGCGCGACCTGGACGCGCTCCAGTACCACCCGAACGGTGGTGCCTGGCCCGCGACGATGCAGGGCTACTCGATTCCGGAGACGACCCGGGCCTACGGCGCCGTGCTGCTGAACGCCGACGGCGAGGAGTTCACGGACTCGCTCGGCCCCCGGGACGAGGTCTCCCAGGCGATCTTCGACGAGGTCGACGCCGGTCGCGGCGTGCAGACCGAGGACGGGCGCCCCGCTGTGTGGCTCGACACCACCCGGATCCCGCCCGCCGACGCGGACGTCTCCCTGCCGTACATGCTGCGGCGCTACCGTGGCGCGGGCATCGACCCGTTGGCCGAGCGGATCCTCACCTACCCCGTGCTCCACTACCAGAACGGCGGCCTCGTGATCGACACGCAGGCCGAGACGACGCTCGAGGGTGTCTTCGCCTGCGGCGAGATCGCGGGTGGCACGCACGGGCGGAACCGCATGATGGGCAACAGCCTGCTCGAATGCGTCGTCTTCGGACGTCGCGCCGGGAAGGCCGCAGCCGAGAAGGCGAGAAGCTGACGACCCATGTCGACCACGGTCGTTGACCTCGACGAGGCCGTCCTCGCGGCGGCCGCCCACCTCTACGTGTGGGCCCTCAAGGACATTCCACAGGACCTGCGAGATGCGCTCGCGGCCGCGAAGGACCGCGAGACGTCGGTGACGGGCATCCGTGTCCTCGAGACGATCCACCGGAACGTCGAGATCGCGGACGAGCAGAGCAATCTCGTCTGCCAGGACACCGGCATCGCGGTCTACTACTGCCGCGTCGGCGAGCACTTCCCGCTCCATCCCGCGCGGATCTACGCGGCGCTCAAGGCCGGCACCGAGCGCGCGACCGTCGAGCATCCCCTGCGCTCGAACACCGTGCACACCCTGACGCGCGAGAACACCGGCGCGAACGTCGGGTACCGCGTGCCGATCGTCCACTGGGACTTCGTCCCGGACTGGGACGGGCTCGACGTGAAGTGCGTGCCGAAGGGATCGGGCTCCGAGAACATGACGTTCCTGAAGATGCTCGTTCCGGCCGACGGAGTCGCCGGGATCAAGCGCTTCGTGCTCGACGCGATCGTCGACGCGGGCGGCAAGCCGTGCCCACCCGGGATCGTCGGGATCGGGATCGGCGGCTCGGCCGACTACGCCATGCACCTCGCGAAGGAGGCGATCGCGCGCCCGGTCGGCTCGCGCAATCCCGACCCGCTCGTCGCGCAGCTCGAGGACGAGCTCTTCGAGCTCCTCAACGAGACGGGCATCGGCCCGATGGGGCTCGGCGGCGACGTGACCGTGCTCCAGTGCCACATCGAGCACGCCGACACGCACATGACCTTGAACCCGGTCGCGGTGAACTACCAATGCTGGGCGGCGCGGCGCGCGTCGGCCCACGTCACCGCGGACGGCTCCGTCGAGTACGACCGGGAGGCGTGAGATGACCGCGCTCCGGCCCGCGCAACCGCCTGTGGGCGAGATGTTTCCGAATCGGCACAGATCCCGGTGGGCGACGGACGTAGAATCGCCGTCGAGGGCGGCGGGAGGCTTCCCCACCCTGGGTGGGGGTGTGCGTGTACGCACCGGCCACGACCTGGCCCGGAGAGCTGCCCCGGCGTCGCGTGGCGCCGGCGGTGCGGGCGAGCGAGGCGGCTGATGGCGAAGCACGAGGTCACGTTCCCGATCACCGACCCCGCCGAGATCGAGCAGCTGCGCGCCGGCGACGAGGTGATCGTGCAGGGGCACGTCATCGGGATCCGCGACCGCACCCAGATCCGGATCTTCGACCAGGGCGTGGAGCCGCCGATGGATCTCACCGGCGCGTTCCTCCTGCACACGGCGCCGAACGTCCGCAAGGTCGGCCCCGGCCGCTACGAGAAGATCTGCATCGGCACGACGACGAGCGCGCGAATGGTGCGCTTCACCGAGGGGCTGGGCGCGCAGTACGGCGTCCGCGCGATCTGCGGCAAGGGCGGCTTCCCCGACGAGGCGATCGAGCCGATGCAGCGGCTCGGGATGGTCTACTTCGCGATCGTCGGCGGCGCCGCGGCGCTCGAGACGACGCAGATCGAGGAGATCGAGGAGGTCGCCTGGGAGGAGCTCATGCCCGAGTGCCTCTGGAAGTTCCGTGTGAAGGACTTCGGCCCGCTGATCGTGGGGATCGACGCCCACGGCGGCTCGCTCTACCGCGAGGTGCAGGACCGGGCCCGGAAGAAGCTGGAGGAGCTCTATGCCCGAATTCAATGACGGCTTCCTCGGCGTCCCCGCACGCCCGGGGAAGCCGCGCGAGGTCGGAATCACGCACGTGATCGACAAGGGCCTCAATCTCCGCGACATCGAGGGGCTCTTCGACACCGGGGGGCAGTTCGTCGACATCGTGAAGTTCGGCTGGGGCACCAGCTACATCACGAACAACCTCGAGAAGAAGATCGCCCTGTACCGCTCGTTCGAGACGCCGGTCGTCTGCGGCGGCACCCTCTTCGAGGCGGTCTACGGCCGCGACCGGATCGACGACTTCAAGCGCTGGCTCACCGAGCACCGGTTCTCGCACGTCGAGATCTCGGACGGGACGCTCGAGATCCCGCGCGACCGCAAGCTCGAGCTGATCGAGGACTTCGCCCGCGACTTCACGGTGCTCTCGGAGGTCGGCTCGAAGGACTCGGAGGTCGTCTACGCGCCCTACCAGTGGGTCGCGTGGATCAAGGAGGAGCTCGCCGCCGGCGCCTGGAAGGTCATCACCGAGGGCCGCGAGGGCGGGACCTCCGGCATCTTCCGCTCCGACGGCGACATGCGGACGGGCCTGATCGACGAGATCGCGCACGAGGTCGCGATCGACGACGTCCTCTTCGAGGCGCCCACGAAATCGTCCCAGGCCTGGTTCGTGAAGCATTTCGGCCCCAACGTCAACCTGGGCAACATCCCGCCCGACGAGGTGATCGCGGTGGAGACGCTCCGCCTCGGCCTCAGGGGCGACACGCTCGTCGAGGTGCTGCTCGCCTCGGAACCCGCACCCGAGGGCGACCCGGCACCGCGCCCGTAGCCGTCCATGGAGTGGAAGCTCTCCCTCGCGGGGCTGCTGATCGGCCTCCTCGTCGGCGTCACCGGGATGGGTGGCGGCTCGCTGATGACCCCGCTGCTCGTCCTGGTCTTCGGCTTCACGCCGTCGATCGCGATCGGCACGGACATCGTCCACGGCGCGATCTTCAAGTCGTTCGGCGCCGCGCAGCACCGCCGGATGGGGCACGTTCACGCCCGCCTGACGGCGTGGATGCTGCTCGGCTCGGCGCCGTTCTCGCTGATGGGCGTTGGCGTCTCCTGGTGGTTGAAGAAGGAGTACGGCGAGGGCTACGAGAACACGGCGAAGGCAATCCTCGGCATCGCGCTCGTGGCCTGCGGGATCGCGTTCCTCGTGAAGGCGTACCTCCACTCGAATCCGGAGGACAAGCCCTTCATCCTCACGCGGCGAGACCGGATCATCGCGGTCGTGACCGGGGTCGTCGGAGGGTTCGTCGTCGGCCTCACCTCGGTGGGGAGCGGCACGCTGTTCGGCCTCGTGATGCTGATCGCGTTCCCGCTCACGGCGGTCAAGATCGTCGGTACGGACATCTTCCATGCGGCCGTGCTGCTCGCCGTCGCCGGCGCGGGGCAGCTGATCGCGGGCCACGTCGACCTCGGCGCGACCGGCTGGCTCCTGATCGGCTCGGTCCCCGGCGTCCTCATCGGCGGCCGGCTCACACTGCGGCTCCCGGATCGCGCCCTTCGTATCGCGCTCGCGGCGACGCTCACGCTCTCCGGGGTGAAGCTCCTGAATCCACCGGGATCGGACGCGATCGTGATGGCGGGGGCGGCACTCGCCGCGATCGTCGCCGTCGTGCAGGCCGGGCGCTGGCTTGCCGGTCGCAGCGCGGCGTCGGCGCCCGACGTTTCCTAGCCGCGCCGATGCCGGGAACCGGGCCGCCCGTGATCGTCCTGGGCGTCCGGCGTTCCGGCACGACGCTCCTCCGCGTGATGCTCGACCGCAACCCGGAGCTGGCGGTCCCGGACGAGTCGTACTTCGTTCCCCAGCTGGCACGGCGGCATCGGACGCCGGTCGATCCCGCGGCGTTCGTGGACGACCTGCGGCGACTGCCGACGCTCGTCGAGTGGGGCCTCTCGACCACCTCGGTGCAAGCGCGCCTCCGGCCGGGGATGACGACGGGCGAGGCGGTCGCCGAGGTCTTCGCCGCGTACGCGGCCGACCGAGGCAAGCCGCGCTGGGGTGACAAGACGCCGCTCTACATGCAGCACCTGACCGTGCTCGAGCGGCTTTTTCCCGACGCCCGGTACGTCCATCTGGTCCGGGACGGCCGCGACGCCGCGCTCTCGTTCCTCTCGGTCCCCGCGGGTCTGATGACGGAGGGCTGGGGACATCCGCGAGACGCCGCCGGGTTCGCGTGCCAGTGGGCGACCGAGGTCGCGGCCGCCCGCGCGCTCGGCGCGCGCATCGGCCCGGCTCGCTATCACGAGCTCCGCTACGAGTCCCTGGTCGCCGAGCCGGAAGCGGAGCTACGGGCCGTCTGCGCGTTCGCGGAGCTCGAGTTCGAGCCCGCGATGCTCGACTACGTCGGGCGGACCGACTCGGCTCGAAAGGCGCATCAGCAGCGGCTCAACGAGCCGCCGCGCACCGGCGTCCGCGACTGGCGCACGGAGATGGCCGAGAGTGACCGTCACGGGTTCGAGGAGGTCGCCGGCGCGCTCCTCGCCGACCTCGGCTACGACGTCGAGACCCGCGGGACCGGACGGAGGAAGCTCGCCGCCTACCGGCTCGAGACGGGTGCCTGGCGCGGTGTCGGCGCCCTCGTCCAGCGCTCGCCGCTCTGGTCGCGCCGCCACCCGCCGCTGCAGTGACGGGTCAGGCCGGTTGTGACGCGGCGTGGTCGAACACCGTTACTTCCGGGGGGCGCGCGGCCTGGCCTGCGTCGGCTCCGCCTGCGTCGTCTGCTTCGGCGGGGAGCCCGACTGCGCGCGTGCGGGGCGTGGCCCGTCCTTGCCGCGGAACGCGACGAGCATGCCGTTCAGCGAGAAGTAGTACGCGCGCTCGGTCGCGATCCCCGGCGAGTACTTCCCGAGCCCGTAGTGCCAGACGATCTTCCCGTCCGAGACGCGTGCGGCGTACGTCTCCGTCTCGAGCGTCGAGAAGAACACGAGGTCGCCCACGACGACCGGCGGCCCGAGGATGCGGCCACCGACATGCGCGCGCCAGAGCAGCTGGCCGTTCGTCTTCCGGTAGGCGCGGAGGCCCCCGTTGAAGTCCCCGACGAAGATCCGGTCGGTTCCGACGGCGGGCGTCGAGTACCCCAGCGAGTCGACGCTGTCGGTCCAGATGACGTGCCCGTCGGTGGCGTCGAGCGTGACGATCTTCCCGGAGCGGGCGATGGTGTAGAGCCGCTGCCCGTCGGTCGACGGGCTCGCGTAGAAGCTCTCGTAGCGGAACGCGTCGCGCTTCACGTACGTGCTCCAGAGCTTCTCGCCGTTCTTCTGACGGAGGCAGAAGATCGAGCCCGCGTAGGTCGTGATGCAGATGCGGCCTTCGGCGAGTGACGGGCTCGCGTTGATCCGCCCGCCGGTGTCGAACGCCCAGCGCACGTGGCCCGTGTCGACATCGACCGCGAAGAGGCGCCCATCCGTGGCGCCGAAGTACGCGACGTTGCCGGCGACGGCCGCCGACGACTCGACCTTCGCGTGCGTCTCGAGCTGCCAGACGACCTTGCCGCTCTTGCGGGTCAGGGCCGTCACGGTCCCGTCCTTCGACGAGACGATCAGCTTGTCTCCGGCGATCGCCGGGGTCGACGGCTTCGGTGCGTTGCTGAGCTTGCGCCAGAGGACGTTGCCGGTCGCGGACTCGATCGCCCAGGTGTCGCCCTTGAACGTGTTCACGTAGAGCACGCCGTCGCAGTAGCTCGGGGGGTACTCGATGTATCCCTTCAGACCGCGTGCCCAGATCGGCTTCTTCTCCGGGATGCCGAGCTGGACCGTGGGGCGCGCGAGCGTGCGTCGCGGCCCGCCGCCGAACATCGGCCAGCACCGCTTGTCGACCGGCTCGGTCTGCGGCGGCTTCGGTGTGGGCGGCGGCGCGGTCGTCGTCACGGGCGCCGAGGGCGTCACGACGGTCACGTCCGTGACGTTCGTCTCGAGCGTGCCGCCCGGGGGATGCCGGGTCAGCAGCACGGCAATCCCGGTGCCGAGCACGACGAGGACGAGAGCGGCGAGGATGAGCAGGAGTCGGCGGCGCATGCGTGGTCGGCTCCTCCAGGGCCGGCCTCCAGTGTGCCTACGAGCCCGGAGCGGCGACCGCGCGTCTCTACAATCGCGCCGGTGGCCAGCCGCCTTGCCCCCGCGGCGCTCGTCGCGGCCCTGCTCGTGGCGACGTCGGCCGCCTTCGTCGTCACGGAGAAGCTGAAGCTCACCCGGAACCCCATCGTCGGGCCTCGTGTCGCCAAGATCTTCTCGCCGGTCTGCGACTGCGGAACGGACACCGCGTCGATCTCGTTCCGGCTCCGGAAGCCGGACCGCGTGACCGTCGACGTGATCGACTCGAACGGCGACGTCGTCCGCGAGCTGGCGCGCCGGCGGCCGCAGGGGCGTGCCGCGGTGTCGTACGTCTGGGACGGCCGCGACGCGGGCGGCCGGGTGGTCGACGAGGGCGCCTACCGGCCCCGCGTCCACCTCGAGCGGGCGCGGCGCACGATCGTGATGCCGAACCCGATTCGCGTCGACGTGACGCCCCCGCAGGTCGTCAGCTTCACCGCCCGTCCGCTCGTGATCTCGCCCGACGGCGACGGACGTTCCGACTACGCCAGGATCCGCTACCGGCTCAGCGAGAAGGCCGTCGTCGAGCTCTACGTCGGCGGGACGCGCGCGATCCGCAAGCTCGGCACGAGGCCGCGCGGGACGATGAGCTGGACGGGCACGGCCGGCGGGGAGCAGCTGCCGGAAGGGGTGTACACGCTCCGGCTCGTCGCGCGGGACCTCGCGGGGAACCTGGGCCCGCGCTCGGGCTCGCGCACCGTGCGGATCCGCTTCCTCGACCTCGGGCGAGACCGGATCGTGACTACTCCCGGCGGCCGGTTCGCGATCCTCGTGCTCACGCAGGCGCGCAGGGTCGAGTGGCGCCTCGGCGCCCGGTCCGGAACCGCACGCCCGGGGACGCTCCGGCTCCGAGCCCCCGTCCTGCCGGGTCGCTACACCCTGCGCGTCGAGGCGAACGGCCACGTGCAGCGCGCCGCCGTGGTCGTGCGCCAGGCGGCGTCTCCATGAGCGCCGCCGCACAGCTGGCAGCGGTCGTCGGCGCGGCCGGGCTCGTGGTGCTCTTGCTGGCGCAGGTCCGCTGGCAGCGCCTCGCGGGGTTGTGCGCGTGGGGCGCCGGCCTGGGCGTGCTCGGCATCTACCTGCTGCCCGACCTGAGCACCTCGCGGCTCGCCGCGGGCGCGATCGGCGGGCTCGTCGCGGCGTTCGTCTTCGCCTGGGCGCTCGACCGCTGGCCGTACCTGCTCGCGTTCGCGACCCTCGCCTGCATCCCGCTGCGCATCCCGGTCGACATCGGCACCGACACGGTCAACCTGCTCCTGCCGCTCTACGCCGTGATCGGCGGTCTCGCACTGTCGATCGCCTGGTCGCTGCTCAAGGGCGACACGCGCTCGCGCGAGCTCGGGCCGGTCGCCCTGCCGCTCGCCGCGTTCGTGGGCTGGACGGGCCTCTCGATGCTCTGGACGGGCGACGTCCGGCGCGGCGCGATCTTCCTCGCCGCCTTCGTGCTCCCGTTCGGGCTCGTCGCGATCGGGTTCGCGCGGCTGCCCTGGCGGGGCCGCTGGCTGACGTGGCTCTGGGGCGGGCTCGTCGCGACCGCGCTCCTCTACGCGCTCGTCGGCGGCTACCAGTGGCTCACCCGCGACGTCTTCTGGAACCCGAGCGTCAAGGTCTTCAACGCGTATGCGCCGTTCTTCCGGGTGAACTCGGTGTTCTGGGACCCGTCGGTCTACGGCCGCTACCTCACGGTGGCGGTGCTGGCATCGCTCGCCGGGATCCTCCTCGGCGGCGTGCGCGGCTGGCGGGTCGCAGGGCTGTACGCGGTCGTCGTCGCCACGTGGCTCGGTCTGCTCATCTCGTTCTCGCAGTCGAGCTTCGTGGCGCTCTCCGCGGGGATCGTCGCCGCGGCCTCCGTCGTCTGGGGGCGTCACGCGCTGGTCGCGCTCATCGCCCTCGGTCTCGTCACGTGCGCGGTGCTGTTCGCCGTGCCGCAGCTGCGTGACGAGCTCGTCGGCAAATCGCGCTCGGGTGTCAACCGTGTGACCTCGGGTCGCGCGAACCTCGTCGGTCAGGGGATCCGGATCGCGCTCGACCATCCCGTGATCGGCGTGGGCGTAGGCGGGTTCTCGCGCGAGTACGCGCACCGTCGCGGGATCACCGGCAAGGACCCGAAGCGCGTCGCCTCGCACACGACGCCCGTGACGATCGCGGCAGAGGGAGGGATCGTCGGCCTCGCGCTGCTCGTCTGGCTCGTCGTCGCGGCGCTCCTCGCGACGCTCATCGGCCTCGGCAAGGGCTTCACGTCTCGGGTCGCGCTCGCCACGGGGATCGTGCTGCTCGCGATCGCCGTGCACAGCCTGTTCTACGCGGCGTTCTTCGAGGACCCGATGACGTGGGCGCTCCTCGGGCTCGTCGGCCTGAGCTCCCGGGTGCCGAAGAAGCCTCCGTCGCAGCAGGCCGCGACTGCCCCATCGCCCGCGGCGCCGGTTCCCGAGCCGGCTCCCACAACTCTCTAGACTCGCGCCGTGTTCGCAGGCTTCGAACGAGCGCTCGTGCTCGCGCCTCATACCGACGACGGCGAGTTCGGCTGCGGCGGCACCACGGCGCGGCTCGTCGAGGCGGGCTGCGAGGTGCGCTACGTCGCGTTCTCGATCGCGACGCGGTCGCTCCCGCCCGGGTTCGCGCCCGACACGCTCGCCCGCGAGGTGCGCGAGGCGACGGCGGAGCTCGGCATCCCCGAGGCGAATCTCACCGTGCACGACTTCGACGTGCGGACGTTCCCGTCGCGGCGCCAGGAGCTTCTCGAGCTCCTCGTCGCGCTGTGGGACGAGTGGCGGCCCGACGTCGTCTTCCAGCCGTCGCACCACGACGTCCACCAGGACCACCAGACGATCGCGCAGGAGGGCCTCCGGGCCTTCAAGCGCACGACCGTGCTCGGGTACGAGATCCCCTGGAACAACTTCGACTTCTCGTACGGCGCCTACGTCTCGCTCGAGCGGCGCCATGTGGAGCGCAAGGTCGCGGCGGTGCAGCGCTACGCGTCGCAGCAGCACCGGCGCTACGCCGACGAGGAGTACATCTGGAACCTCGCGCGCGTCCACGGGACGAACGTGAACCGCGACTACGCCGAGGTCTTCCAGGTCTACCGCATCGTCGCCTGACCCCCCGGCGTCTAGCCTGACGCGATGCGGACCGGGGCGATCGGCGCGGGGCTCTGCATCCTCGCCGGTTTGTGCATGGTCGCCGGGCTCGCCGTCGACCTGGACTCCAGCGCGGCGAAGGTCTTCATCGCGGTGGCGGCGTGTCTCTTCGTCCCCGGCGCGCTCCTCACCTACGTCTGGATGCGTTCGCGCATCCCGCCCCGGTGACGCGAGGCGCAGACAACGCAAGTTGCAGGTTGCAACTTGCGTTCCTCGCGGCACTCCTGGCCTCCGTCGCCGCGATGGCCATCGCCGGGAGCGCGCACGCGGCCCCGCCGGTGGTCGTCGTCGACCCCGGGCACGACAGGCTGGCGAACCTCCGCACCGAGCCGATCGGGCCGGGGTCGGCGACGCGCAAGATCCTCGACGGCGGCGGCACTCACGGAGTCGTGACCGGGATCGCGGAGCCGGACCTGACCCTCGCGGTCTCGCTCCGGCTGCGCGAGCTGCTGCGCCGCGCGGGCATCCGCGTCGTGATGACGAGGACGCAGACCGCGGGCACGAGCATGGGCAACATCGCCCGCGCGCGGATCGCGAACCGGGCGCACGCCGGACTCTTCCTCCGCGTCCACGCCGACGGCTCGGCCTCGAGCGACGCGCGCGGCACGCACACCCTGACACCTGCCTTGCAGCACGGCTGGACGGATGACGTCTACGCAGCGAGCCGACGTGCGGCCCGGCTCGTCCAGACGGAGCTCGTCCGGGCGCTCGGCTTCCCTGACCGCGGGATCCAGGAGCGCTCCGACTACACCGGCTTCAACTGGGCCGATGTGCCGGTGATCCTCGTCGAGCTCGGGTTCATGACGAACCCGACGGAAGACCGCGAGCTGGCGCGGCCCGCCGTGCGCGAGCGTGCCGCCCTGGGCCTCTGCCGCGGCACGCTGCGATTCTTTGGCCTCCGGCCTGGGCGCTGCGGACGGTGACTTCCCCGGGTGAAGGCGAGCACGGAGCAGCACGCGCTCTCGCTCGCCCGGACCGGGGCGACGCGCTGGCTCGGTCGCGGGCCGCAAACGAGTGCTGCCCGACGGCTGGGACGTCGTCCATCCGCGTGGTGGCGGTAGCTCAGACCCAGAGGATCAGCGCAGCAAGGAGTAACAGGAGGGCGACCACGGTGGCCAGCACGAACATCGCACCGCCGAACACGGCGTAGGGCGTCGCCTCGCTCCGGCCGCTCATGATCGCCCGGCCGAGCTCGTTCGGGGCGCCGCCAGAGACGGGCGCGGCGAGTCTCTCGACGGGGAGCGAGAACCGACGGAGCGAGGCGTCGAGTGCCTCGTCCTCCTTGCCGACCACGACGATCCGGTCCGCGTCGAACTCGCTCAGGGCGTCCTGGACAGCGAGCACCGGGTCGGCCTCGCCGGCCGACGCGTCGACGTCGACGACGCCCGGAGCCCGCGCGGCCGCGGCTCCCTCGACCTGAGCATGCGTCTCCGCCGCGGCGCGCTCGTCGTCCTCGTCCGTCGTGTACCAGTGGAGCGGTCCGACGTGCGCGGGAGCGACGAGACGCACGTGTGCCCGATCGTGTCCCTCGACCGCGTCGCGAACGGCGTGTGGATCGGGGTGCTCGTCGAGCACGACGACGAGAAGGTTCTCCGACGCAGCCACGGTCAGGCCCTGTCGGCGACGCCCTCGACGCCGGCGGTCTCGGCGCAGTGGGCACAGCAGAACACCGACCCGTCCGCCTCCATGCCATGCCCCACCACCCGACAGCCGCAGTGGCCGCACACCGGTGCGAGGGCATGGATCGCGCACTCGAAGCTGTCGAAGACGTACGTCCCGCCGAGGTAGGCGATCTCGAGCGGCTTGTCGTAGTCGTTCCCGCAGACCTCGCAGATCATCCGGGCTCTCCTTCCGTCCTGTCCGGCGGCGTCCATCTCGCTATGCCCCGCTCGGCCCCCGCTAAACCACGACGCGCACTCGTTCATGAGGTTTAGACCTGCCTAAAGCGCTGCGGTAGGGTTTAGCTGTGCCTAAACCCGCCAGGACGCACATTCCGACGCGCGGCGGCGCGCTAGTGGATCCCGCTCAGCTTCCCGAACCGTCCGACACGCAGCAGCGGGCGTCGCACGATCGCGAGGCGCCTGTCCATCCGCTGGACGACGTCCTGCCGGGCGAGGCGCGCGTCCTCGAGGCGGCGCACGAGTCGCTCGCGGGCAGGCGGGGCGGGACACGGGGGCTCCTGCCGTTCCTCGGACCGGCGTTCGTCGCCGCGGTCGCGTATGTCGACCCGGGCAACTTCGCGACGAACATGGCCGGCGGGGCCAAGTTCGGCTACCTGCTGCTCTGGGTGATCCTCATGGCGAACCTCATGGGGATGGTGATCCAGTCCCTGAGCGCGAAGCTCGGAATCGCCACGGGCATGAACCTGCCGGAGGTCTGCCGCGAGCGGTTCCCGCGCACGGTCACGTTTCTCCTGTGGGTCCAGGCCGAGATCATCGCGATGGCGACCGACCTCGCCGAGTTCATCGGTGCGGCGATCGGCCTGAACATCCTCTTCGGCATCCCGCTCTTTCCGGCGGCGCTGATCACGAGCGCCGCGGCCTTCGCGATCCTCGGGCTCCAGTCGCGCGGCTTTCGCCGCCTCGAGGTGGTGATCGCCGTGTTCATCGGGGTGATCGTCGTGGCGTTCGCCGCCCAGGTGTTCCTGGCCGACCCGAACCGGATCGACGTCGCCAAAGGGTTCGTCCCGGGCTTCGAGGGGTCGGAGAGCGTCCTCCTCGCGGTCGGGATCCTCGGCGCAACGGTGATGCCGCACGTCATCTACCTGCACTCGGCGCTCACGCAGCATCGGGTCGTCGGCGTGACGGACGAGGAGAAGCGCCGCATCTTCCACTTCGAGCTCGTCGACGTCGTGATCGCGATGGGGATCGCGGGGATCGTCAACATGAGCATGCTGATCATCGCCGCCGCGGTCTTCCACGAGCAGGGGCTCACTCACGTGGGCGACGACCTCGCCCAGGTCGCCGACCAGCTGGAGGCGCAGCTGGGCCACCACGCGAACCTCCTGTTCGGGATCGCGTTGCTCGCCTCGGGGCTGTCGTCCTCGAGCGTCGGCACGCTCGCCGGCCAGGTCGTGATGCAGGGCTTCATCCGTCGCCGCATCCCGCTGTTCCTCCGACGGGCGATCACGATGGCACCGGCGCTGATCATCATCGCCGCGGGAGTCGACGCCTCTCGCGCGCTCGTCCTTAGCCAGGTCGCGCTCTCGTTCGGGATCCCGTTCGCCTTGATCCCGCTCCTCTGGTTCTGCCGCGACCGGGAGCTGATGGGCGGTCTCGTCAACCGGCGGGCGACGACAATCGTGACGGCGGTGATCGCGGCGGTGATCGTCTGCCTGAACGTGTTTCTGCTCGAGCAGACCCTCCTTTAGCTGAGCGACCGGTCTAGCGCGTCACGAGCCGCCCGAGGCGACGTCGTTCCTCGGCGCTCGTGAAGCCGAGCACGGCCAGCGCGAGCGGGTAGGCGACGCAGAGGGCGAGCGCGCCGCCGAAGCCGACGTCGATCGCCTTTCCGAGCACCGCAAGCCCGACCGCCGCCGTGGCCGCGGTGACGACCCGGCGCCACTGGTACGGCACGGGGTAGATCCGCTGCGACCACCAGGCCATGCCGACGGCCATGGTCACGTAGGCGGCGACGGTCGCGATCGCGGCGCCCACCATCCCGTAGGGCGGGATCAATGCGAGGTTGAGCGCGACGTTGACGATCGCCGCCGCGCCGGTGACGACCCAGTTGAACTGCGTGCGGCGGACGCGCCCGACGCCGATCGCGACGACGATGTAGGCGGCGAACGCGACCGACTGCGAAGGCAAGCGGGCCGACGACCTCGTAGGACTGCGCGAACCTCGGCGCCGCGAGCAGGTCGACGAGCCACGGGGCGAACAGCGTCAGGCCCAGCGCCACCCACGCCGTGACGACGGTGAGGTACGTGAGCACGTAGGCGTACGTCCGCTTCGCCTCGTCCTCGTCGCGGATCGAGTACGCGAACGCCGGCCAGGCCATCCGGAACGCGGTGAGGAGCAGCACCATCGCCGACGCGACCCGAACGCCGACCGAGTAGAGGCCCGCCTCGGACACGCTCGACAGCTTCACGAGGAAGAAGCGGTCGCTGAAGTTCGTCACCCAGAGGAAGAGCGCCGTCGGGACGAGCGGGATCCCGAAGCGGTTCATCTCGCGCAGGAGGCCGCGATCGAACTGGAGCCCGAGCTGCTCGCGCCGGAACCCGAGCAGCGCGACGTAGACGATGAGGGTCCCGCTGAAGTTCCCGACGATGACACCGAGCGCGCCCTTGTCCAGCGACACGACGAGGACCAGCGTCAGGCCGATCGTGATGAAGACGTTCGCCAGGCTCGCGCAGACGAACGCGACGGAGCGCTCCTCGACCCGGAAGAGCGACGTCAGCTGCTCGTAGTTGACGCCCGCCCAGAGCGCGACGCCCGCAGCGCGGACGAGGTTCGCCGCGCTCGACGTCCCGAAGAGGAAGTCAGAGAGGGGCGCCGCGAAGGCGAGGAGCAGCAGGAGGCCGAGAGTGCCTGCGCCCATCGTGAACCAGAACGACGTGCGCAGGACGGTGCGGCGGGCGACTGGGTCTTGGGCGTCGAAGTAGAAGCGGAAGAACGCGCTCGAGATGCCGGCGCGGAGGATGATCCCGAGCACCGTCGTGAGGGCGAGCAGCGTCTCGATCTTCCCGTAGTCCGCCGGGGTGAGGTAGTGCGTGTAGACGGGCAGAAGGAGGACGGCGACGATCCGCGAGACGAGCCCGCCGATGCCGTAGATCAGCGAGTGGCGCCCGAGCCGCCCGAGCTGGCCGCCCAGGCCGGTGGGGGTCGTCTCGCTCACCGTTCGAGCCGCTCGTACAGCTCGACGAGCGAGTCCACCACCCGCTCGATGTCGTGGACCTGCTCGACGTAGGCGCGGGATGCGTCGCCGACACGCCGCCACTCTCCCGGACCGGCGTCGACGAGGGCGCCGAGCCGTTCCTGCAGCGTCTCGGCCGTCACGTTGACCAGCGGCACCTCGGCTCCGAAGGCGTTCTCGGTCCACGCTCGGGCGTCGTCGAACAGGTACGTGAGGACGGGCTTGCCGAGCGCGAGGCACTCGATCGCGAGGACGCCGTACCAGCCCGCGTTGAGCTGGTCGATCACGATGTCCGCCTCCCGATAGTGGGCGAACGCCTCGTCGTGACGGAGCCCTTCGACGATCCGCAGGTCGACGTCGAGCGCCTCGCAGGCGGCGACCACGTGCTCCGTGCCCTTCCGCCGCCGTGACGACGGGGCATGGACGACGACGGGGCGTTTCCGATCCTGCGGGGCAGCCGGCGTGATCGTCGTCAGGTCGATCCCGGGCGGGACCACCGTCGCCTCCGGGACCCAGCGGGTGGCGTCCCAGCTGCCGACGATCTCCGCGCCCGCCTTCTTGCCCGCCTCGAGCTGCTCGGGTGTCTTCCCGCGGATGTCCGAGCCGAGGTAGTGCATCACGGACTTCTTCCGGAACGCCCGGAGGATCGGGTACTGCACCGACTGCGGGACGAGGGTGAGCCCGAACATGAAGTGGAAGACGTCGACGCGTGGCAGGAGCGACGCGAGCGCGCGCCACTGCCCGGCCTGCCGCCGGAGAAAGCCCGTGCCGAGGTCGAGCGAGCGGTCGGCCTCGGGGTGGAGCGCGTAGCGGTTGAACACGACGAGCGAGGCGTCGATCCCGCGCCGGCGAAGCGCCTGGACGTTCGTCCACGGCACGCCTGCAGTGTTGACCGGGCAGTGGACGACGCGGAGCGGGCGAGTACGGCGCACGGAGGGATTCGGCCAGGCCGCGGGAGGCCTCAGTTCCACTCAACCTGATCGAAGTAGCGCAGCGCCTTGCGGCCCGGGCGGACGTTCGCCTGAAGCGCTGTCAGCTCCTCGTCGGAGATCTCGCCGAGCGCGCGCTTGACCCCGAGATAGCGGAGGTTCAGGTCCTCCTGGCCAACGATGGTCGAGATGCGGGGATTGATCTCGATCACGTGCTCGCCGACGAGCTGGATGTTGAAGAACCATTCGATCCCGAGCTCCGCGACGATCCGGTCGGCGATCGCCATCAGCGCCGGGTCTTCCAGCGTGACGAAGTACATGGCGAGCCCCGCCCTGATCGCCTCGCGGGTCTTCGGGTGCCCCAGCACGACCCGTCGCCCGTCGGCGATGCCGTCGATCGTGCGCTCGTCGCCGGTGGCGAGCTCCATCACGAGGAGATCGGGCCCGCCATCGTCGGGTAGGAGCTCGACGGCTTCCTCGAGTCGCATGGCGACCGAGCCGGGACGCTCGTAGAGCAGCTGATGGGCCCGGTCGACCGTGGGGTCGAGCACCCGGAACCCCCGCGAGCCCGACGAGAAGACGGGCTTGAAGCAGACCGGCCGGTCGGGGTAGCCGAGCTCCCGCGCCGCCGTGTCGACCTCGGCCGCGCCGCGCACGCGCCTGAACGCCGGCGCCGGGACGCCGAGGCGGTGGAGAAGCGCGTACGACTCCGCCTTGTCGTTCGAGCGGACGATCGCGTCGGGCGGCGAGACGAGCACCGGGACGTCGAATCGCTCGCGCTGGTCGGCGAGGCCCTGCAGGTCGAAGGACGACTGGGGCAGGACGACGTCGACCTCCTCGCGCGCGACGACGTCGAGCATCGCGTCGGCGAAGTCGGGGTCCGTGCCCGCCGGGACAAGGTGGAAGGAGTCGCAGAGGTGCCGTCCGACGGAGCGCTCCGAGAGGTCGGTGCCGACGAGCCTCATGTCGCGTTCGCCGTTCTCGCGGAGCGCGCGCAGCAGCGCCGCGGTCCCGGGAGCGCCCGAGGCGGAGACGAGCACCGTGACCGGCCGGAGGCTCAACGGAGGAATGCAAGCAGCTTCGCGCGTTCGACCTCCAACCAACCGATGCGCGTGCGCAGCTCGGCGGCGCTGCCGGCGTCCCACATCTCGCGCCAGCCGGGCCGGCGCTCCTCCCCGTCCCCGACTCGGACGACGACGTCCGTGCCGGCGTTGACCTCTCCGCCGACGAGCGGGACCCCGCTCACGTGAGGTCGATCCTGTCGTCGGCGAGAGCCGTCAAGCGGCGGGAACGCTGGGCGTCGAGCATCGCCTGCATCGTCTCCGCCATCGTCGAGCCCGGGTACACCCAGATCTCCGGGTGGACGAGGAGCTGGAGCCATGGAAACACGCCGGCGCGGAGCTCTTCGTGTGGACATCCCGAGCGCCAGCGGTGGTTCGAGTCCGAGCGATACGTCGCCGGTTCGAAGTACGGAGCCTTCATCGGGTTCACCGCTCCCTCGATCGGTGCGGACATGTATTCGGGATCCGGGTTGTGCCATGCGACGACGCGGTCGAACCGATCGTCGAGCTCCACGTGCGGATGGACGGCATGGAGGCCGACCGCGTGGCCGAGCCCGCGGAGCCGTTCGACCGCGTTCTCGCCCTCGTGCGAGGAGAGGTTGTAGAAGACCGAGCGGGTCATCAGGAGGTAGGTCGTCGTGGCGCCCTCCTCGGCCTCGAGCTCCGCCATCTCGAGCGCCGCCTCGAGCGAGAGGTCGACGTCGTGTCGCACGAGGAGGTCTCCGCGCCGCGGCGGGCGATCGAACGTCGCGAAGCGGTAGCCGCCGACGCGCCCGGCCCGCAGGATCTCCCGGTAGTGGTCGAGCGAGAACGGGCAGCTCACGGTGTCGGCCGCCCGCGCGTGCAGGCGACTGCCCGGCTACACCTAGCGTCCGGAACGGAGGCAGACGACTGGAGCACGGGGCGATGCTAGACGACCATCCCGTCTACCTCGAGGCCGCCCGAGCCAGCCTCCGTGGCACGCGACGAACCCGACACGATCAGGTCACACACGCGTCCGAGGTTCGGCGTTACGCTCGAGATGTGGGGAGGAGGTCGGTGGCCCAGGACATGCGACCGCTCGGACATGCCCAGGGAGTACATGCCCGGAGAAAGCCGGTCTGCGGCTGACGGCTGACGGCTGACGGCTGACGACGCGCGTCCGATCGCTCGGGGTCGCGTGAGAGGCACTCGACTACGATCCCGGCGTGGCGCTCCAGGGCAAGCGGATCGTGATCACCGGCGGCGCCGGGTTCATCGGGACGACGCTCGCGCGAAAGCTGGTCGACGAGAACGAGGTGGTCGCGGTCGACAACCTCCACCGCGACGCCCTTTCGGGGACCGAGCTCGCGGCGCATCCGAACTTCCACTTCGCGCAGGGCGACGTCCTCGACCCCGAACGCCTGACAGAGCTCGTCGCCGGCTGCACCCACCTCGTGCACGCCGCGGGGATCGCAGGCGTCGACACGGTGCTCTCGAGCCCGGTCCGGACGATGCGCGTGAACGTGATCGGCACGTACAACGCGCTCGAGGCGGCGCTCGCGACGAAGGACACGGTCGAGCGGATCGTGGAGTTCTCGACGAGCGAGGTCTTCGGCCAGTACGCCTTCAACGTCCAGGAGGCGCACGTGACGACGATCGGCTCGGTCGGTGAGGCCCGCTGGACGTATGCGGTCTCGAAGCTCGCCGGCGAGCACATGGCGCACGCCTATCACGGCGAGCTGGGGCTGCCGTCCGTCTCGGTGCGTCCGTTCAACATCTACGGCCCCGGCCAGATCGGCGGCGGCGCGATCCGCGCGTTCATCGAGGCGGCGCTCGCCGGCGAGGATCTCGAGATCCGCGGCGACGGCTCGCAGATCCGCGCGTGGTGCTACGTCGACGACATGGTCGAGGCCGTGCTCCTCGCCCTCGAGCACCCGGCCGCCGTCGGGGAGAGCTTCAACGTCGGCAACCCGCGGTCCGCGGTGACGATCTACGACCTCGCGACCCGGATCAAGCGTCTCACCGGCTGCCCGGGCGAGCTCCGTTTCGTCCCGCTCAAGTACATCGACGTCGAGCTTCGCATCCCCAACGTCGCGAAGGCGCGGACGCTCCTCGGCTTCGAGGCCGAGGTGGAGCTCGACCAGGGCCTCGAGCGGACGATCGCCTGGTACCGCGCGCGGCTCGGCGCCGCGGCGTGACCGCTTCGCGCGTTCCTGGGGCGACGTCAGGTGGCGGCGGAGCCGGGCTTCGCCCGGCAGGAGCCGACACCGGCCAGGGGCGCGTGGAGGTCATCCGTCTCGCGCGTCCGGATGTGGGCGCGGCGGAGCTTGCTGCCGTCGCCGAGGTGCTCGAGACGGGGCAGCTGACGATGGGGCCGTGGGTCGACAGGTTCGAGCGGGCGCTCGCCGGCGCGGTCGGGACGGCCGACGCCGTCGCGGTCTCGTCCGGCACGGCCGCGCTGCACCTCGCGATGCTTGCGCTCGGCGTGGCCGAGGGGGACGAGGTGATCGTGCCCGCATACACGTTCCCCGCGACGGCGAACGCCGTCGAGCTCTGCGGCGCCCGCGCGGTGCTCGTCGACGTCCATCCCGAGACGTTCCTCGTCCGGCCCGAGCTCGTCGCGGAGGCGATCACGCCGCGCACACGGGCGGTACTGGCCGTCCATCTCTTCGGGCGCCCGCTCGAGTGGGAGGAGCTGCAGACCGCCGTGCCGCAGGACGTCGTGCTCGTCGAGGACGCCGCCGGAGCGCTCGGAGCGTCGTACCGCGGAACGCCGTGCGGCGCGCTCGGGCTGATGGCCTGCCTCTCGTTCCACCCGAGGAAGATCGTCACGACGGGCGAGGGCGGCGCGGTGACGACCGACGAGGCGGAGCTCGCTGCCGCAATCCGGCGGCTGCGGCACCACGGCATCGCCGACGCCGTGCCCGTGGACATCCCGGCGCCAGGGCTCAACTACCGGCTCTCGGACGTGCTCTGCGCGCTCGGCGTGCCGCAGGTCGAGCGTCTCGAATCCCTCCTCGCCGCGCGCGAGCGTGTCGCGGGGTGGTACGGGGAGCGTCTCGGGCACGCCGTCGGCGTGCCGGGCGTCAGCGACGGCGACCGGCATGGGTGGCAGGCCTACGTGATCACGCTCGACCGTCGCGACGAGGCGCTCGACGGCCTTCGCGCCGAGGGGATCGAGGCGCAGATCGGGACGTACGCGGTCAACCGGATGGGGGCGTATCGCGACCGGGGCTCGTTCCCCGGCGCCGACGCGGCGTTCGCGCGGGCGCTCGCGCTGCCGTTCGCCGGGACGATGACCGAGGCCGAGGTCGACCGGGTCGCGACTGCGCTGCTGCGCTACGCCTGAACCGGAACTGCGCTCAGTTGGTCTGGGGCGGCGCCTCCGTCGCGGCCGGAGGCCGGCCTTGCCGGCCGGGGGGCCAGGCGTTCCTCGGACAGGTCAATGCGCAGAAGAAGGGAGCTCGTGGGGAAAGATGGTTTCCCCCACGTCAGAGGCAGATGTCGTCCGGGCGGACGGGGACCCGCGTGAGCGGGCGGCCGGTGGCGTCGCGGAGCGCCGAGAGGATCGCGGCGGTCGAGACGACGGTCGGCGGCTCGCCGACGCCCTTCGCCCCGTACGGCGCGTCCGGCTCGGGCTCCTCGACGAGCTCGATGTCGACGGGGGGCATGTCGAGCGCGGTTGGGATGAGGTAGTCGGTGAAGCTCGCGTTGAGGATCGCGCCGTCGCGCGTGACGAGCTCCTCCATCAGCGCGAGCCCGAGTCCCTGCGCGGTCCCGCCCTCGATCTGACCCTCGACCGCGAGGGGGTTGACGGCGCGGCCCACATCCTGCGCGGTGCCGATCCAGACCACCCGCGTCAGCCCGAGCTCGACGTCGACCTCCACGACGACGCGCATCGCCGCGACCGCGAGCGCGACGTGTGCGCGCTCACCGGTGATCTGGCCCGTCTCGGGGTCGAGCGGGGTCGTCCGCGGGTGACGGTAGACGCGCTCGACGTCGACCTCGCCGCCCCCCTGCCGCACACGCTCCTCGAGCGCCGCCCTGCACGCGTCGCGGACGGCACCGGCCGCCATCCACGTCATCCGCGAGGCGGACGCCGAGCCGGCCGAGCCGACCGAGGCGGTCGCCGAGGGCGCGAGCGACACGTCGTCCGTGTCCAGCTCGGTGCGCGCAACCTGCAGGATCACGCCGGTCACTCCTTGCCCGACCTCCGCCGCGGCGGAGTGCACGACCGCGCTCCCGTCCGCGCGGAGCACCACACGGGCCGTGCAGAAGTCGTCGAAGCCCTCGGAGTAGCAGATGTTCTTGAAGCCGAGCGCAAAGCCGACGCCGCGCCGGACTCCCTCGCCGTGTGTGGTGTTCCCGGCCCCGCCGGGCAGCCGCAGCGGGTCGCGGGGGAGCCCCTCCTCGCCGGGAATCGAAAGGGCGGCGGCTCGCCTGATCACCTCGCGCGTCGGCAGTGACCCGGTGATCGGCTGGCCGGTGGGGAGCACGTCGCCGGGCTCGAGCGCGTTCAGGAGCCGTAGCTCCACGGGGTCGATCCCGAGCTCGGCCGCGAGGCGGTCGATCTGGGCCTCGGCCGCGAAGCAGGTCTGCACCGCGCCAAATCCCCGCATGGCGCCGCAGGGTGGATTGTTGGTGTAGACCGCCGTCGCATCGATCAGCGCGTTGTCGACGCGGTACGGGCCGAGTGCGAACGACGCGGCGTTCGACGCGACGGCCGTCGAGCTCGACGCATACGCGCCGCCGTCGAGGAGGATCCGCATGCGCACGCAGGTGATCCGTCCTTCCCGCGTCGCGCGGTGCTCGCACCACATGCGCGCCGGGTGGCGGTGCACGTGGCCCGTGAACGACTCCTCGCGGTCGTAGCTCATCTTCACGGGGCGGCTCGTGTGCAGCGCGAGCAACGCGCCGTGGATCTGCATCGACAGATCCTCCCGGCCGCCGAACGCCCCGCCGACGCCGGCGAGGTGGACGCGGACCTGCTCCGGCCGCAGATCGAGGCAGGGGGCAACCTGGTCGCGGTCGACGTGCAGCCACTGGGTTGCGACGTGGATGTCGACGCCGCCCTCCCCATCCGGCACGGCGAGGCCCGATTCGGGCCCGAGGAACGCCTGGTCCTGGATCCCGACCTCGTACTCGCCGCGCACGACCACCTCGCCTTCCGTCTCCGGGTCGCCGTGCCGGATCACGAGGTGGCGGACGACGTTCGGGCGAGGATCGTCGAGGTACCCGTGCCCCATCGTCGGGCGGTCCGGGTGGAGCGGCTCCTGCTCGAGCGCTCGCTCCATGTCGGCGACCGGCTCGAGCGGGTCGTACTCGACCTCGATCGCAGCCAGCGCCTGTCGTGCCCGCTCGGGGTGGTCGGCGGCGATCACGGCCACCGGCTCGCCGACGTAGCGCACCCGGTCGATCGCGAGCACGGGCTGGTCGGGGAACTCGAGCCCGTACGTCTTGCGCCCGGGGACGTCCGCGTGTGTCAGCACGGCGTGCACCCCGGAGAGCGAGAGCGCCTTGGAGACGTCGATGGACACGATCCGCGCGTGCGCATGCGGGCTCCGCAGCGTGTCGCCCCAGAGCATCCCCGGCGCGGAGAGGTCGCTCGAGAAGTCGAACGCCCCTTTCACCTTCGGCACCGCGTCGTCGCGCAGCAGGCGCGCCCCGACCTTCCCGACGCGCGGCGCCGTGCGTGGGGCGGTGACGCTCATCGCCGCTCCGCCGCGAGCTGGACGGCGTCGAAGATCTTCGCGTAGCCGGTGCAGCGGCACAGGTTCCCGGAGAGCGCCTCGCGGATCTCGTCGTCGCCGGGCTCGGGGGTGCGGGCGAGGAGGTCGGTGACGGCGACGACGAGGCCGGGCGTGCAGAACCCGCACTGCACCGCGCCCGCGTCGACGAACGCCTGCTGGACCGGATGGAGCTCGTCACCGTCGGCGAGACCCTCGACCGTGACGACCGCGTGGCCGTCGGCCTGAGCCCCGAGCACGAGACACGAGCAGACCAGCTCGCCGTCGAGCAGGACGGAGCACGAGCCGCACTCGCCCTGCTCGCACGCGTTCTTCGAGCCCGGCAGCTCGAGCGTGTCGCGGAGCACGGCAAGGAGGCTCTCGCCGCCCCAGAGGTCGGCCTCGCGCCGCTCGCCGTTGACGGTCAGAGAGACTCTCACGAGCGGAGGCACCTCTCGAGCGCTCGTCCGGCGAGGACGCGGAGGGCATGGCGGCGGTAGGCGGCCGTGGCGCGGACGTCGTCGATGGGGCTCGCGGCCTCGGCCACACGCTCGGGGAGCGATGCCGCGTCCGCGAGCGGCACCGTGAGCTGCTTCGCGGTCGTGGCGGCGGAACCGAAGGATGCCCGTACCTCGGCGGCCTCCGGATCGACGACGACGGCGAGCGAGCAGATCGCGATCACCATCGCATTGCGGGGACCGACCTTCATGAACGTCTGCGCGCCGCCGCTCGGGCGCACCCGCACGGAGGTCACGAGCTCGTCCGGCTCGAGCGCGTTCCGCTTGACGCCGAGCAGGAACTCCTCGAGCGGGAGCGTCCGCACGCCCCGGAGGCTCGCGATCTCGACCCGGGCGCGCTCCACGAGGAGCGGAGGGAGCGCGTCGCCTGCAGGCGACGCGGTGCCGAGGTTTCCGCCGATCGTGCCGCGGTTCCGGATCTGCGGCGAGCCGACGGTGCGCGACGCCTCGGCGAGCGCCGGGAAGCGCCCCGCGAGCTCGGCCCCCATGGCCTGGGTGTACGTGAGGCCCGCGCCCAGCCGCAGCTCGCCGTTGTCGCTCGACCAGCCTTCGAGCTCGGATAGCTCGGCCAGGTTGACGAGCGCGTCGGGCCGCGAGCGGCCGAAGTTGAGCTCGACGAGCACGTCCGTGCCGCCCTGGACGAACCGCGCATCGGGCAGCTCGGCCTTGAGCCGGAGCGCCTCGTCGAGCGTGCGCGGCGTGTGGACGTCCACGGAGAGAAAGACAAGCACACGGCGGGCTCGCTGCCCGCCCTGTGCTTGGTGTCCGACTTCAGTCGGAGACGAACTTTTCGCTTGACAAGGGCGTAGTTTGTGAGTTATAACTCACAAATGAACGCGACCACGAGGAAGACAGCCGAAGAGCGCCGCGAGGCCGTGCTCGCCGCCGCGCTGATCGCGTTCGCCCGCGGCGGGCTGCACGGAACCTCGACCGAGGACATCGCGCGCGCCGCCGGCATCTCGCAGCCGTACCTCTTCCGCCTCTTCGGGACGAAGCAGAAGCTCTTCCTCGCGACCGTCGATCGCTGCATGGCCGACACGCTCGAGCTCTTCCGCGCCGCCGCCGGCGACCGTCGCGGGGAGGAGGCGCTCGAGGCGATGGGCCAGGCGTACGGGGGGATGGTCACCGGCGATCGCACGCGACTGCTCGCCCAGCTTCAGGCGTATGCGGCGTGCGACGACCTCGAGGTCCGGGAGGCGGTCCGCTCCGGCTTCGGCTCGCTGCACCTGTTCGTGGAGACCGTCTCTGGGCTCGACCCGCAGGCCGTGGCCCAGTGGTTCGCGAAGGGGATGCTCCTGAACGTCATCGCGGCGATGGACCTCTTCGGGTCGCGCGAGCCCTGGGCGACGCGCCTGCTCGAGGGCTCGCTGGATCCCACCCACCCGCTCGTCGTCGGTGGCCGACGGAGCTGAGGCGCTTTTCATTTGCCCTGCTATATGAGTGATTGATCACGAATCAAGGAAGGTACCGACATGACACAGCGCACCTCGACCCTCTGGACGTTCGCGATCACGTCGCTCGCGTTGTTCATGGTCTCGCTCGACAACCTCGTCGTCACGACCGCGATCCCGGTGATCCGCGTCGATCTCGGCGCGTCGCTCGAGCAGCTCGAGTGGACGGTCAACGCGTACACGCTGACGTTCGCCGTGCTGCTCCTCACAGGCGCCGCGCTCGGTGACCGATTCGGTCGGCGCCGCATGTTCTCGATCGGCCTCGCGATCTTCACGCTCGGCTCCGTGGCGGCCGCCATCGCCCCGAGCATCGAGGCGCTCAACATCGCGCGCGCCGTACAGGGCGTTGGCGGCGCGATCGTGATGCCGCTCACCCTCACGCTGCTCAGCGCCGCCGTCCCGCCGGAGAAGCGCGGGCTCGCGCTCGGCGCCTGGGGCGGCGTCGGCGGGCTCGCGATCGCGTTCGGCCCGCTCGTCGGCGGCGCCGTCGTCCAGGGGATCGCGTGGCAGTGGATCTTCTGGCTCAACGTCCCGATCGGTCTCGTGCTCGTCCCACTCGCCCTCCGCCGCCTCGAGGAGAGCCACGGTCCCGGCGGCCGCTTCGACGTCCCCGGCCTCGCGCTCGTGAGCGCCGGCCTCTTCGGGATCGTCTGGGCGCTCGTGCGTGGCAACGGGCAGGGCTGGGCGAGCGCCGAGATCGTCGGCTCGCTCGCCGCGGGCGCGATCCTCGTCGCCGGCTTCATCCTCTGGGAGCTGCGCGCGGAGGCGCCGATGCTGCCGATGCGCTTCTTCAGGAGCAGGGCGTTCGCGCTCGGGAACACCTCGTCGTTCCTGATGTTCTTCGGGATGTTCGGCTCGATCTTCCTGCTCGCGCAGTTCTTCCAGACGGTGCAGGGCTACTCGCCGTTCCAGGCGGGTCTGCGGATCCTCCCGTGGACGCTCGCCCCGATGTTCATCGCCCCCGTCGCGGGCGCGCTGTCCGACCGGATCAGCCCGCGGCTGATCATCGGCACCGGCCTCTCCCTGCAGGCGGTCGCGCTCGCCTGGATCGGGCTCGTCACGTCGCCGACCGTCCCGTACTCGGAGCTCGTGGCGCCATTCGTCCTCGCCGGCGTCGGCATGGCGCTCTTCTTCGCCCCGGTGGCCAACGTCGTGCTCTCGGCGGTACGGCCGGAGGAGGAAGGCCAGGCGTCGGGCGCCAACAACACGATCCGCGAGCTCGGCGGCGTGTTCGGCGTCGCGGTGCTTGCGGCGGTGTTCGCGCACGTCGGTGGGTACCGGTCCGGCGTGTCGTTCACGGACGGGACCTCCACCGCGGTGCTCGTCGGGGCCGGCGTCGTCGCGCTCGGCGCAATCGCGGCCTTCGCGATGCCGCGTCGTCCGCGTACCGCCGGTGCTGTCGTCGGTCTGACCCCGGCGCTGGAGGAGGCCGCGTAGAGCCGGGAGGGCGGCCGCGCGCCCGCGCGGCCGCCCTCGCGTACGCTCCAGGGCGGCCATGTCCCGGCAGGAGACTCTGAGCGCGACCGAGGAGGACCTCGACCCGGCGCGGGGGCCGTCCCTCTCCATTGTCGTGACCCTCTTCGACGAGGCCGGGACGCTCGAGGAGCTCCACCGGCGGCTGACGGCGGCGCTCGAGGCGGTCGACCGGTCGTACGAGGTGCTCTACGTCGACGACGGCTCGACCGACGGGTCGTTCGCGATCCTCGAGCGCCTCCATGCCGACGACCCGCACATCCGGGCCGTCCGCCTCAAGCGGAACGCCGGACAGCACCCTGCGATGCACGCAGGGCTCTCGCGCGCCCGTGGCGAGATCGTCGTGACGATGGACGGCGACCTGCAGAACCTCCCGGAAGACGTCCCGCGGCTCGTGGAGGCGGTCGAGGCCGGCTACGACGTGGCAAGCGGGCGTCGCGCCGCGCGGCACGACTCGTGGGGTCGGACGCTTCCGTCGCGTCTGATCAACGGGATGCTGCGCCGTTTCACGGGCGTCGCGATCTCGGACTTCGGCTGCGCCTTCAACGCGTACCGGCGCGAGGTCGTCGAGCCGATGCTCGGCTCGATCGGCCGGCAGAAGTTCACGAAGGCCCTCGTCCTCTCCGGCGGCGCGTCGGTGATCGAGGTGGACGTCGGCCACGCGGCGCGCCAGGGCGACTCGCGCTACTCGCCGCTCCGCCTCACGCGGCTCGCGCTGCACGTCCTCGCAGGATTCTGGCCGCAGCCGATCCAGACCGCGGGCGTCGTGCTCGGCACCCTGTGCACGCTCGCCTCCGTGGTGCTCGGGATCTACGGCCTCGTCTACTGGATCTCGAACGACGACTTCCCGGGCCCGTTGCTGCTCGGCGCGCTCGTCGTCGCGGTCCTCGGCGTGCAGGGCTTCATCCTCGCCCTCGTCGGCGAGCATCTGGGCAGAATCCAGCGCGTGGTGGAGCACCGGCCCCTCTACGTCGTCGATCGAGAGCTGTGAGCGTGGGCAAGCGGGTCCTCGTCACCGGCGGCGCCGGGTTCATCCCGTCGAACCTCATCCGGCACCTTCTCGAGCACACGGCGCACGAGGTGATCTCGCTCGACGCCCTCACGTACGCGGCGAGCATCGAGAACCTCGCCGACGTGATGAGCCACCCGCGGCTCGAGTTCGTCCACGGCGACATCCGCGACGCGGAGCTCGTCGACGAGGTCGTCGGCGGGGTCGACGTGATCGTGAACGCCGCGGCCGAGTCCCACGTCGAGAAGTCGATCCGCGACGGCGCGTCGGAGTTCGTGACGACGAACGTCGAGGGGACTCAGATCCTGCTCGACGCGATCCGGGCCCGTCCCGTCGAGCGCTTCCTACTCGTCTCGTCGAGCGAGGTGTACGGGACGGCGGAGTACGCGCCGATGGACGAGCGGCACCCGCTCGAGCCGCGCAGCCCTTACGCGGCGACGAAGGCCGGGGCCGACAGGCTCGCGTACAGCTACTGGGTCACGTACGACCTCCCGGTCGTCGTCGTGCGCCCGTTCAACAACTACGGCCCGAGGCAGCACCCCGAGAAGGTCGTTCCGCGTTTCATCACCCAGGCGCTCAGCGGCGAGGCGCTCACCGTGCACGGCGACGGGCACGCGAGCCGCGACTGGCTCTACGTCGACGACACGGCCTCGGCGATCGAGGCGATCATCGCTGCGCCGCTCGAGAGCGTCGCGGGCGACGTCGTCAACGTCGCGACCGGCATCGACATCTCGGTCGTCGACATCGCGCAGCTGGTGCTCGAGGCCGTGGGCGACCCGACGGTCGACGTCGTCCACGTCGACGAGCGGCCCGGGCAGGTCGACCGGCACATCGGCTCCACCGACAAGCTCGCACGCCTCACCGGCTGGCGCGCCTCGACGTCCTTCAGCGACGGCCTCGAGCGCACGATCGCCTGGTACCGCGACAACGAGGCCTGGTGGCGAGGGATCCTGGGGCGCGACCGCGTCTCCTCGTCCTAGGCGCGGGGCCCGCCCAGCTCGGCCTGCTCGAAGCCGCGCGGGCGCGCGGCGACCTCGACGTGATCGCGGTCGACCGCGACCCGAGCGCACCTGGCTTTCCCCTCGCCGACGAACGGGCGGTGCTGTCCTCCGAGGACGAGGAGGGGATCGACCGGCTCGCCCGCGCCCGGCGGGTCGACGGGATCGTTTCGCCGGGGGCGGACTGGCCGGTGGGGATCGCGGCCCGCGTCGCGGGTCGGATCGGCCTGCACCATCCGATCGCGCCTCGAACGGGCACGCTCGCGACGTCGAAAGCCCGCCAGCGGGAAGCCTTCGCCGCCGCGGGCGTACCGCACGCGCGGGCGCTCGACCCGCGCACGGCCACCGTTCCGGTGCCGTGCGTGGTGAAGGCGCCCGACCGCCAGGGCCAGCGCGGCCTCGCGCTCGTACGATCGCCGGAGGAGCTCGCGCCCGCGCTCGCGGCGGCCCGGGCGGAGTCGCGCTCGGGCACGATCCTCGTGGAGGAGCTCGTCGACGGCCCCGAGCTGACGGTCAACGCCTTCTCGCAGGAGGGCCGCTTCGTGCCACTGACCGTGACGGACCGGCTGACCGCGGAGCCGCCGGCGTTCGGCGTCGCCCTCGCCCACGTCTGGCCGTCCGCGCACGAGACCCGCGACGTCGTCGAGACGGCACGCGCCGCGGTCGAGGCGATCGGGATTCGCGAAGGGCCCTCCTACACGCAGGTCCGTCTCGGCGGCGGCGGGCCCGTGGTGATGGAGGTGGCCGCTCGGCTCGGCGGCGGGCACGATGCGGAGCTCTGTGAGGCGGCGACGGGCGTCGACCTGAACGGCCTCGCGATCGACGCGGCGCTCGGACGGGCAAGTTGCAGACTGTTACAAGCCGCTGTCGCGCGCACGGGTGGGGCGGCGATCGTGTTCCTCGTGCCACCCGTCGGCCGGCTCGTCGGCGTCGACGGCCTCGAGGAAGCGGAGGCCGTGGACGGAGTGCGCTGGGTGCGGCTCTACCGCCGGCCGGGACACGTGTTCGGCCCGCTCCGACGGGGCGCCGACCGCGCAGGCGCGGTCCTCGTCACGGGCGCGAGCAGGGCCGAGGCGCTCGAGCGGGCTCGCCGTGCGGCGGACGCCGTACGCTTCCGGGTCGATGCGGACGCGCCGTGAGACCAGGCTCGGCTTCCAGCCACCCGCGATCGGCGACGAGGAGGTCGCCGCCGTCGCGGAGACGTTGCGCTCCGGCTGGCTGACGACCGGCCCCCGCGCGGCCCTTCTCGAGGAGCGTCTCGCCGTCTACCTCGAGGCGCCGCACGTGCTCGCGGTGAGCTCCGGGACGAGCGCGATGCACCTCGCGCTCCTCGGACTCGGCGTCGGGCCGGGCGACGAGGTGATCACGTCGCCGATCACGTGGCCCGCGACCGCGAACGTGATCGAGCACACCGGCGCGACGCCGGTCTTCTGTGACGTCAGACCGGACGACCTGAACATCGACGCGTCTCTGCTGCCCGCGCTCGTCACCGGGCGGACGAAGGCGATCCTCCCCGTGCACCTCGCCGGGCAGCCGTGCGACCTCGACCCGATCCACGCGCTCGGGCTTCCGGTCGTCGAGGACGCCGCTCATGCGCTCGAGAGCCGCTACCGCGGCCGCAAGCTCGGCGCCCTCTCCGACGCGACCTGCTTCTCGCTGTACGCGACCAAGAACCTCGCCGCCGGCGAGGGCGGGCTCGTCGCGACGCCACGCGACGACGTCGCCGAGGCGATCCGCGACATGCGCCTGACACGCCGGGGGGACGGCTCGCGCTACGACCAGCGCACGCCCGGCTTCAAGGCGAACCTCTCCGACGTCCTCGCCGCGATCGCGCTCGTGCAGCTCGACAAGCTCGAGCTCCATGGGGCGATCCGCGCGCGGCAGGTCGCGCTCTACGACGAGGGGCTCGCCGACCTGGACGGCATCGCGCCGCTCGCCCGCGACCCGCGCGACACGCATGCGCTGCACCTCTACGTCGTGCGGATCGACGCCGAGCATGCCGGCGCGACGCGCGACGAGTACCAGCGAGCGTTGGCGGACCAGCTGATCTCGACGAGCATCCACTTCCTGCCGGTGCACACGCTCACCTGGTTCCGCGAGCGCTACCCCTCCCAGCGGCCGCTGCCGGTCGCCGAGCTGGCGGGCGAAGAGGTGCTCTCGCTCCCGCTCTCGCCGGCGCACTCGGACGAGGACGTCCTGGACGCGATCGAGGCCGTCCGGCGTGTCCATGCGTCGTTCACGGCATGAAGAAGCGCTCCGTGCGCATCGCGCTGACGCTCCTCTTCACGGGGCTCGCGCTCGGGTACCTCGTCTGGAAGATCGACATCCACCAGACGATCGACATCCTCGTCGACGCCGATCTCTGGTGGTTCGCGCTGGCCGTCGTGATCATGATCGGCACCGCGCTGCCGATGGCGCTGCGCTGGCAGTGGCTGATGGAGGCCCAGCAGATGCCCGACCGGTTCTGGTGGCTCACACGGGCGTACTTCGTCGCCTACACGGCCGGTCAGATCCTCCCGACGTCGGTCGGCGGCGACGCAATGCGCGTCTACGAGACCTCGCGACGGCATGACGGCCGGACGGCCGACGTCACCGCGATCGTCCTGCTCGAGCGGGGTCTCGGAGGGGCAGGGACGGTGCTCCTCGGCGCCGTCGGCTTCGTCCTCGCCCTCGGCACGTACGACGTCGGGGCGTACCTCTGGCTCGAAGGGCTGTTCGTCCTGGGGACGTTCGTGCTGATGTTCCTGTTCTTCGCGCGCTCGGCCAGGCCGCTGCTCATCCGGACGCGTCCGCTCCTGCGGAAGCTGCGGGTCGAGCGCCCGATGCGCGCGTTCTATGCGGGCGTCCACCATTTCCGCGGCCACCTCCGTCTGCTCGTCGTCGTCTTCGTGTTCACGACGGCGATCCAGGCGGTGCGCGTGCTCTCGATCTGGGCGGCCGGGGAGGCGGTCGGGATCGACCTCGGGCCTCGGATCTACTACGTGATGGGGCCGCTGTTCTTCCTCGTGCTGCTCGTCCCGTTCACGATCAACGGCTTCGCGGTGCGCGAGGCGTTCTTCGTCAGCTTCCTCGGGAGCGTCGGCGTACCCGCCGACCAGGCGTTCGCGGCGGGATTCCTGTTCTTCCTCGTCTCCGCCGCGCTCGCGCTCCCGGGGGCTGCGATCCTCCTCTGGGAGAACCTCAGGGGCGGCCGCTCGCGGCCCCGGCTCGAGCATGGCTGACGCCGACGCGCGCGCCGCGTGCGTGGTCGTCACGTACGACGCGCTGCCCTGGATCGAGCAATGCCTGGAGAGCGTCGTCGGCGTCGACACGGTCGTCGTCGACAACGGCTCGGGCGACGGCACCGTCGGCCTCGTCCGCGAGCGGTTTCCCGCGGTGCGCGTGATCGAGAGCGAGAACAACGGGCTCTCGGCCGGCTGGAACGCCGGAATCGAGGCGACGGGCGCGGAGCACGTCCTCCTCCTCAACGCGGACGCATGGCTCGTCGAGGACGCGCTCGCGGCGCTCGTCGCCGCGGCCGACCGCCATCCACGGGCGGCGGTAATCGGGCCGCGGCTCCTCAACACCGATACGACGCTCCAGCGGTCGGTGCGCGGCTATCCGACCCTCTGGCGCCTCGCCACCGAGTACCTCTACCTCCGCAAGCTCGCGCCGCGGTCGCGCGCGTTCAACGCGTTCTACGGCGCGGGCTTCGACCACGAGAGCGAGCGCGAGGTGGAGTGGGTGATGGGCGCCTGCCTGCTCGTTCGACGGGCGGCGTACAACGAGGTCGGGCCCTTCGACGAGCGCTACTTCGTGTTCAGCGAGGAGGTCGACTGGATGCGGCGCGCGGCCGATCGTGGCTGGTCGGTCGTATTCACGCCCAAGGCCCGTTGCGTGCACGTCGGCGGCGCGTCGCACGGCGGGCGCCTCTACCGCGAGAACGTCAGCGGGCAGCTCCGCTACCTCTCGCTCCACGGGCGGCCCGGCGAGGCCGAGCGCGCGCGGCGGCTGCTCCGCGCCTCCCTCCTCGTGCGCGGACGGCTCCACGGCGGCGACCGCGGACGGCTCTACCGCGAGGTCGCCGCCTGGCTCGGCTCCGGCGACGCCGAGTCGCTGATCGCCTGATGCTCCTACTCGTCCAGCTCGTCTTCGGCGCCGCCGTCGTGCTCGCGCCCGGAGCGCTCGTCGCGCGGGCGGTCGGGGTTCGGCCGCCTGTCTGCCGTCGTCGCCTGGGCACTCGTCGCTCGTCTTCGCTGCGCTCGCCGTCACGTTCCTCGTCTCCGCCTCGCTCGACCTGACGCTGGTGCTGCTCGTCGTCGCGGGGCTGGCCGCGCTCCCGTTCGCACGGCGCGGCGGGGGAGTCGGCGTCCCGGGGCGGGGCTGGGTCCTCGCGGCCGGTGCGCTGCTCGGCCTCCTCCTCTGGCACGTCGCGGGGAACGTCGGCGGCGACGGGTTCTTCCACCTCGCGCGCGTGCAGAAGCTCCTCGCCTTCGACGACCTCTCGCTGCACGCGCTCGACGAGTTTCCCGACGGCGGGCTCCATCCCGGATACGCGTTCCCGCTGTGGCACGGCTTTCTCGCGCTCGTCGCGAAGGTCTCTGGCGCCGATCCGGTCGACGTCGTTTTGCACGGCCCGACGGTGCTCGCGCCGCTCGCCGCCGTGGTCGCGTACGAGGCGGGCTGGGCCCTGTTCCGCCGGGTCGTCCCCGCCGCTGCCTCTGCTGCCGCGGGCGTCGCGCTCGTAGCGATGGCGCCGGCCCACGGCGGTGCGTTCACCGCGCTCGCACTGCCCGCGACCGCGTCGCGCCAGCTGCTCCTCCCGGCGGCGCTCGCGCTCGCGGTCGAGGCGACGCGCACGCCGACGCGGCCCCTCCTCGCCTCCGCGGCCGCAGCCTCGCTCGTCCTTGCGGCGGTGCATCCGACCTACGCACTGTTCCTCTGGATCCCCTTCGCCGGGTTCCTGGCCGTCCGCTGGCTGTGGCGGCGTCGCGACGGCCGCTCGGGGCTGCTCGCGCTCGGCGCGCTCGTCGTCCCGGCGGCGGCGTTCTTCGCGTGGCTCCTGCCCGTGGTGAACGACACCGCGTCGGTCGATCCGGACCCGGCCGAGCGGACGCGTGCGTTCGCGCAGTACGCGGGACAGCTCGCGGGGAGCCCTGACCGGTTCTCGGTCGTCCCGGAGCTCTTCGGCCGCACGGGGGCCGTCGCAGTCGCGGGGCTCCTGCTCGTCCCACTCGCCGGCCTCGCCGCGCGTCGCCGGTGGGCGGCCTACGTCGTCGGCGGGGCGCTCGCGGTGCTTGTCGTCTGTCTCGTCCCGTGGATCTTCACGCCGTTCTCCGACGCCGTCTCGCTGTCCCAGTCCCGGCGACTCGCGGGCTTCCTGCCGCTCGCGTTCGCCCTCGCGGGCGGGATCGGCGTCCTCGCACGCCTGCTCGGCGTGCTCGTCGTCCCCGTCGCGCTCGTCGCCGGAATCGCCCTCCAGCTCTCGTACCCCGGCGACTTCGGCTACACGCTCGAGTCGGGCGGCCCGGCGCTCGCCACCTGGTTCGCCGTGGTCGGCGCGGTCGCGGCGCTCGTGCTCGGCTTCAGGCCGCGCGTGCCCTTGGAGCGGAGCGCGGCGCTCGCGTCCGCGTTGATCCTCGTGCCGACGTACGTCCACGGGCTCACGCGCTGGGCGCCGTCCGACTCCCGTCCGCCCAATCCGCTGTCGCCGGGGCTCGTCGCGGCCGTTCGCGACGAGGTTCCGGTCGGCGCGGTCGTCTACGGCGATCCCGAGGCGAGCTACCGGCTCGGCGCGGCCGCGCCGGTGCGCGTCTGCGTCGCGCCGCCGGGGCACGTCGCCGACACCGTCGCCAACCGGCCCCGCGAGCGGGTCGAGGTGTTCCGGCGGTTCGCAAAAACCGGCGACCTCGGGATCCCGCGCGCGTGCGGGGCCACGTGGCTCGTGGTCGACCGAAAGCGGTTCGCGGACCTCGCGCCGTCAGGGACACCGGTCTACCGCGACGGGCGGTGGGCGCTCTACCGTCTTCCCCAATGAGCGGCAAACGCCGCCCTCACCGGGTCGAAGGACGCCGGTAGGGGTGCTAGCGTCCTGCCATGCAGCCTCGGCTCTGGGGGACTCTCTCATCATGACCGGCGCCTGACATGGCCCTCCCGGGCTCCCGGTTCTCCAAGCGACTCCCGTCTCCGCTCACTCTGAGCGTCGTCATGGCGGTCTACAACGAGGCGGAGACCGTCTCGACGGCGATCGACAGGGTCCTGGCATTGGACATCCCCGAGGTCGAGATCGAGCTCGTCGTCGTCGAGAGCAACTCCTCCGACGGGACGCGCGCGATCGTCTCGCAGTACGACGACGAGCCGCGTGTCCGGCTCGTGCTCCAGGACTCGGCGCGAGGCAAAGGCGCGGCAGTCCGCGAGGGGTTCACCCACGCGACGGGTCACATCATCCTGATCCAGGACGCCGACCTCGAGTACTCGGTGGAGGACTACCCGAAGCTGATCGCGCCGATCGCCCACGGCGACGTCGACTTCACGCTCGGCTGTCGCCATGTCCCGGGGCAGTCCGTGCGCGTCATGGAGAAGGCTCCCGTCGTTGCGCCGGTGATGAACACGGCCCACTGGGCGTTCACCTGGCTGTTCAACGTCACGTACGGGACGAAGCTCCGCGACCCGTTCACGATGTACAAGGTCTTCAGGCGGGAGTGCATCGAGGGGGTCGAGTTCGTCTCGGACCGCTTCGACTTCGACTGGGAGCTCGCCGGGAAGCTCGTGCGGCTCGGGTACCGGCCGGTCGAGATCCCCGTCGACTACCAGGCGCGCTCGTTCCACGGTGGCAAGAAGGTCAGGTTCTTCCGGGACCCGCCCACGTGGATCGCAGCGTGCGTCCGGTATCGGTTCTGCTCGCTCCCGGACCAGGGCCTTCGCCCGGCCACGTGGCGGCGTCGCCGTAAGCTCGTCCGGGAACGCGCGGGCGATGTCCTCGACGGCTGACGTCGTGGCCGCGAATCGGGTCGGTCGCGTCGGTCCCGCCCGGACGCTCGCACGACGGTGACAGACGCCGCTGCGGTCGGCGGACCGCCTGAGCTGGCCGCACCTGAGAGAGCTCGGTCGATCGGCCGCGTGCCCGTCGTCGACGTCGTCGGGCTTCTCGTCTCGTGCCTTCTCGTCGTCCTCGCCTTCTCACCCGTCCTCTTCTTCGGGCACACGCTGAGCATGTCCTCGGAGACGGCCGGGACGAACGGCATGGCGCGGTCTCCCGGCCAACCGGCCTACGTCGACAGAGGGGACTTCCGGCTCGACGCGGGCGCCTCGAGCTGGGCGCTGGAGCCCTGGGCGGTGGTGACGAACCGCGCGTACTCGGCCGGCGAGCTCCCGCTGTGGAATCCGTACCAGGCGGCCGGCACACCCCACGCCGCGAACATGCAGAGCGCCGCCTTCGATCCGCTCCTGCTCGCCGTCAACCTTCACCCGACGCAACGGACGTGGGATCTCTCGATCATCGGCGCGTTCGTGCTCGGGGCGGCCGCGGCGTATTTGTTTGCCCGCGTGCTCGGCATGTGGGCGCTCGCGGCGGTGGTGACGAGCGCGGCGTTCTCGCTCAGTGGGTGGTTCTTCCTCTACAGCAACAACGGCTGGTCTCGCTCGTATGCCTACCTGCCGTTGCTGTTCCTGCTGGTCGAGCTCACTCTGCGCACACGCCGGCTCCTGCCCGTGTTCGCGTTGGGCGTTGTCGTCGCGGGAAACATCTACGTGGGCATGCCCGAGGCGTCCGTCGTCATCATCGGCAGCGCGGCCGTCTACGCGATCGCGCGCCTCGTCCAGGAGCGGCGGCGCGTGCCGCTCGGGATCTCTCTGCTTCGCCTCGGCGGGGCGGGGTTGTTGGGCGTGATGCTCGCTGCGCCGCTCCTGCTCCTCTTCCTGCAGTACGAGCCACTGTCGTTCAACATCCACAAGTCTGGGTCCGGCACCGGGGCGCAGACGGATCCACAGTGGGGCCTCCTCAACTGGCTCGTCCCGTTCTTCCAGGAGAAGACCCGGTCGATGACGGTCAGGAACTGGATCGGCGTCGCGGTCGGGATCTCGGCACTTGTCGGGATGTGCGGGCGCACGGAGACCAAGCGACTCCACGGCTGGCTGTTCGTCGCGCTCGCCGCGGCCGTCCTCCTCAAGATCTACGAGTTCACGGTGTTCGACTGGGTCGGTCGGTTGCCGGTCGTCGAGCGAATCGTCTTCCCGACCTTCGGAGCGCCCGTCGCCTCGTTCGCATTCGCGGTATTGGCGGGGATCGGCGTGAACGTCCTGTGGCAACGCGACCTCGAGCTGAAGCGCTTCGTCGTCGTTCTCGCGACCGCCACAATGCTCCTCGCGATCTTCCTGCCGACCGGCGACCGGTGGAGCGTGATCACGAGCGCGACCCGCGACCACCTCGCAGCAGTCTGGGAGCGCGGCGCCCTCTTCGCCGCGCTCGCGGTCGCGGCGGTGCTCGTGGGGTGGTGGCTCGGCCAACGCTTCGGCGCGGTGCTCCTCGCCGTCGTCGTCGTAGCCGAGCTGTTCGTGCTCGCGCCGACCGACATTTACCCGAAGCGAGGCGATCCGTATGTTCCCCCCGCCTGGACGCAGTACGTCCGGACGGCATTCGGCAAGGAACCCGATGCCCGCATGTTCGGGCTGGACGGCACGCTGTACCCGAACACGGCCGGCGCGCTCGGGCTGCAGGACATCCGTGGGCTCGACGCCCTGTACGTCGAGCGGTACCTGCGCTACGTCAGGACGTTCGTCGCCCCGCACGCGTCCGACCGGTTCACCGGTACCGAGCTGCCGGTCGTGTTCCGGAACAACCCGATGCTCGACGCGCTCGCGGTACGGGCGATCCTCTCGCAGCACGACCTCGCACCTGGCCCGGGGCTCCGGCTGGTCGGACGCGATTCGCATACGCGCGTCTACGAGAACACGAACGCCTATCCCCGTGCCTGGGTCGTGCACGACGTCCATCTCTCGACGGACGAGGACGACGCGTTCCGCTACCTCCAGCAGCGCTCACGCCGCCGCGACGGCGCGTACATCGTGGACAGATTCGACCCTCGGAACGAAGCCGTCGTCGAGCCGGGCGGTACACACATCGAACCGACGCTGCAGGCGCTCGAGGACGGTCGCACCTCATGCGCATCGGCCGCGGGGAACGAGGTGACGGTCGAGCGCTACTCCGCGGAGTCCGTCGAACTTCTGGTGAACGCCGGGTGCCAGGGCCTCCTGGTGCTCCCCGACGTCTACTTCCCCGGGTGGACCGCGACCGTGAACGGCGAGGGACGCCCGATCTACGCGACCGACGGAGCGTTCCGGGGGGTGACCGTGCCGAAGGGGGCCTCGCGCGTCGAGCTCCGCTACGCGCCACGTGCGTTCCCGATCGGAATCGCTCTTGCGTGCTTTGGGCTCATCGCGTTTCTCGCCGTCGGCGGGCTGTCGCTCTGGCGACGACGCTCGGCGGAACCTGTCGAAGGGCCGAGGCCGGCGCCCGTGTCGAGGCCCGAGACCTAAGGTGGTGGCGCGATGAGCGACCCACCGGATGTCCGCGGGACCGGCACCTGGCCGAAGCACCTCCCGTCGTACACCGAGGACGAGCAGCGCCTTCGCGACGGGTTCATGGCCCGCTGGCTGGAGTACCTCCCGACCCGCGGCGGCTTCGTCGAGCGCTTCAACCACCGCTACCCGCTGAAGGCCGGCAACACCACAGGACGGACGCTCGAGATCGGAGCGGGGCGCGGCGCGCATCTTGCATACGAGGACCTCGAGCAGCAGGAGTACCACGCCGTCGAGCTCCTGCCGGAGTTGGCCGAGGCAATCGGAGAGCGCTTCCCGAGCGTCGAGACGATCGTCGGCGATTGCCAGGCTCGGCTGCCGTTCGAGGACGGGTTCTTCGATCGCGCGCTCGCGATCCACGTGCTCGAGCACCTCCCGAACCTTCCGGGGGCGCTCGACGAGGTTCGGCGCCTGCTCGCGCCGGACGGCCGGTTCGTCGCGGTGATCCCGTGCGAGGGTGGATTCGCCTACTCCCTTGCGCGGCGCTTTACGTCGAAGCGGCTGTTCGAGCGGGAGTTCGGTCGCGACTACGACTGGTTCATCCGCTCGGAGCACATCAACCTGCCCTGGGAGATCGAGGGCGAGCTCGAAAAGCGTTTCGACGTGGTCGAGACGCGCTACTTCCCGCTTCGGATCCCCTCCGTCCGGCTCAACCTGATCATCGGGCTCACCATGCGCCCGCGTCGCGCCTGAGGCTCAGTTCTCACCCCCAGGACAGCCCACGATCGCCCGGGACGATGCGGCGGAGCGTGTAGACGTCCGTTCCCCGGAGGTCCTCCGTGTGCGACGGGAAGTCCTCCCACGGGTCCCACGGCGCGCTGACAAGCTTGCCGGTGATGCCGTCGCTCTCCGCGCTCGCGAGGAACAGCGCGAGGCGTGCGGGGAGGTCGAGCGGCGTGCCTCCGGTCGCCTGCTGCTCGAGCGCGCGCTCGTAGAACGCGTCGCCGACGCGCTCCGGGCCGGCCTCGAGCACCTCGTCGAGCAGCCGGGTGTTGAGGGCTCCGGGTGCGATCGCGTTGACGTCGATCCCCGTGCCGCGCAGCTCTTCCGCGAGCGTCTCGGCGAACCTCACCACGGCCGCCTTCGAGACGGCGTAGGCGCTCAGGCGCGGCAGCGGGGCCGTGGCGCCGCCGCCCGAGAGCTGGACGATCTTCCCGTACCCGTTCGTCCGGAAGTGCGGCAGGACGGCGCGGCAGCACAGGACCGACCCGAGGAGGTTCACCCGGATCGCGTGCTCCCACTCGTCCCAGACGACGTCGTCGATCTGCCCCTTGGGCCCGTAGACGCCGGCGTTGTTCACGAGCACGTCGACCCGCGGGAACCGCTCGAGCGCGTGGTCGACGAGCGCCTCCACGTCGCCGGGCGCGGAGACGTCGGCCGCGACGGTCTCGATCGACGTGGGGTCGGCGGCCGATTCGAGCTCCGTCCGGGCGCGCTCCAGGGCGGACGCGTCGCGGGCGCAGACGAGTACCTGTGCGCCCGCGGCGAGGTACGTGCGCGCGATCTCGAGGCCGAGCCCGTGGCTCCCACCCGTGACGATCGCGGCGCGCCCGTCGAGGACGCCGGTCACGCCGCGCTCCCGCCGACGCGGACGTACCGGACGCCGTCAGCCGTGCCCAGCGTGTCGGCGAGGAAGCCGCCGGGGTCGACGACGAGCGCGGAGCGCATCGCGGCTACCAGGCGCTCGGGCTCGACGTCGCGGTACGACGGCCAGTCCGTCTGGACCACGACTGCCGAGGCATCCTTCGCCGCCTCGAGCGGGCTCGTGCAGAGCGCGAAGAGACCGGACAGGTCGTCGGGCACGCGTCGGACCGCCGAATCGTGTGCCTTCACGACGGCGCCGGCGCCTGCGAGGTCACGGCACAGCTCGACCGAGCTCGACCGCCGCAGCGTGTCCGTTCCCTGCTTGTAGACGAGGCCCCAGATCCCGATCACCTTGCCATCCAGCCTGTCGTCCTCGTCGCCGAGGAGCGACGCGATCTTCCGCGCAGCCCAGCGCTTGTGCTCCTCGTTGCTCGCGCGCACCGCGCCCAGGAGCTGCGTCGGCACACCCTCGCGCTCGCCGATCTGGGTCAGGTACTCGACGTCGCGAGCGAGCGTGCCGCCCGCGAACGCCCCGCCCGGCCGGAGGTACGCGCGCGCCCCGATGCGACGTTCGGTCTTGAGCCCTCGCTCGACCTCGGCCGCGTCGGCGCCGACGCGCTCCGCGATACCGGCGAGCTCGTTCGCGAACGTGACGGACAGGGCGAGGAAGGCGTTCACGCCGTGCTTCACGAGCTCCGCCGACTCGACGCCCATCCACTCGATCCGGTCCGAGAACGCGCCGAGCAGCTCCTCGATGCGGGCTCGGTCGCCGTCGGCAGGGATGCCCACGACGATCCGGTCGGGTTCCGTGAACGCGGCGATCGCGGCGCCGAGCCGCAGGTTCTCGGGCGAGTACGCGACCGTCCGTCCCGGCGCCTCCAGGAGCCGCGTCGTGCCGACGGGCAGCTGGGAGGAGATCAGGATCACGGCGTCCGGGCCGGCGGCCGCGACGAGGGCGCGGGCACGCTCCAGCACGAAGGCCACGTCCGCCCGGTCCTCCTCGTCGACGGGCGTGTCGTACGCGATCCACACGAGGTCGGCGCCCTCGAGCGCCACTTCCATGCTGTTCGTGAGGACGAGCGTCTCCGCCGCGAGGCCCTGCTGCACGAGCTCCGCCAGCCCTGGCTCGTCGACGGGCAGGACGCCGTTGCGGAGACCCTCGACGACGGACGCGTCCTCGTCGTAGGCGACGACGCGATGGCCCTCGGTCGCGACGCACGCCGCCGTCACCACACCGAGATGCCAGAGACCGGCGACGCAAACCCTCAAGACCGACCGTCCACGGGCGAGTAGTATCACCGCTCGCGCGCGGTCCGAGCCCAGCCTCACACGCGTCATGTCCACGACAGCCGACTCATTTGCAGCCGTCTACCTGCGCGAGGTCGGCGAGATCGTGCAGGCCATCGACCCGGGCGCCATCGACGCGCTCGCCGAGGCGCTCGCGGACGTGCGCGACGCGGAGGGCCGGCTCTTCGTCCTCGGCGTCGGGGGCGGCGCGGCGCACGCCTCCCATGCGGTCAACGACTTCCGCAAGCTCTGCGGCTTCGAGGCCTACGCACCGACCGACAACGTCGCGGAGCTCACGGCACGGACGAACGACGAGGGCTGGGAGACGACCCTCGACGCGTGGCTGCGGACCTCACGGCTCTCGTCCCGCGACGCGCTCCTCGTCTTCTCGGTCGGCGGGGGGAATCGCACGCACAACGTCTCGGTGAACCTCGTGCGGGCGATCGAGCTCGCGCAGGAAGTCGGAGCTCGCGTGTTCGGCGTGGTGGGCCGGGCGGACGGCGCCACCGCGGAGGCCGCCGACGTCTGCATCGTCGTGGAGACGCCGCCCGAGCGCCGCACGCCCCACGTCGAGGAATCCCAGGCGATCGTCTGGCATCTCCTCGTCTCGCACCCCGCGCTCGTGAAGGCTCCCGGGAAGTGGGAGTCCGTCGAGACGGCCGGCGGGACGTGAGCGACGGCGCCGTCTTCCTCGATCGCGACGGCGTGGTCGTGGAGCTCGTCTGGGATGACGCCGACGGGGAATTCGAGGGGCCGACGGCCGGCAAAGAGGTGCGGCTCGTTCCGGGTGCGGCGGACGCGATCCGTCGTATCCGTTCGCTCGACTACCGTACTGTCGTTGTCTCGAACCAGCCAGGCGCGGCCAAGGGAAAGGCCTCGCAGGAGGAGCTCCTCGAGGCCCACGAGCGCGTCGTCGGACTGCTTGCCGAGCAAGGAGTCATGATCGATGACTATCGCTACTGCCTTCACCACCCGAACGCGACGGACCCTGCGCTGGCGCAGGCATGCGACTGCCGGAAGCCAAGGCCCGGGATGCTGCTCGAGGCCGCAGCCGAGCTGGACCTCGACCTCGCCCGCAGCTGGATGATCGGCGACTCGGACGTCGACGCGGAGGCCGGACGCAGCGCGGGGTGTCGGACGATCCTCGTCGAGAATCCGTTGTCCGCGCATCGTCGGCAGAGGGACGGAGCGGCGGACTACCGAGTGGGCGACGTCGGGCACGCCGTGGAGATCGTCGCGAGGGAGGACGGCTGAGGTGCTCGAGTCGATCTCGACGAAGATCTTCGCGGACGGCGCCGACCTCGACCAGATCCTGCGACTCGCCCAGGACACCCGGATCAACGGCTTCACGACGAACCCGAGCCTCATGTGGAAGGCGGGCCTGACGGACTACTCCGAGTTCGCGAAGAGCCTCCTCGAGCAGATCGTCGACAAGCCCATCTCGTTCGAGGTCGTCGCCGACGACGCGGCCGAGATCGGCCGGCAGGCGCGCGTGATCGCAACGTGGGGGAGCAACGTCTACGTGAAGGTGCCGGTCACGACGTCGCGGGGCGAGTCTCTGGCGCCGCTCGTGCGCGAGCTGTCGGAGCAGGGGATCCAGGTCAATGTGACCGCCCTGATGACCTCCGCCCAGGTCGACGTGATCGCGCACGCGCTGCGGGACGGCGCGCCCAGCTGCGTCTCCGTGTTCGCCGGACGCATCGCCGATGCGGGGGTCGAGCCGATGCCGATCATGAGCACGTCGCTCGAGATCCTGGAATCCGTCGCGCCGCGGGCGGAGCTCATCTGGGCGAGCCCGCGAGAGGTCCTGAACCTCGTCCAGGCCGACTCGATCGGCTGCCACATCATCACGATGACGGCCGAGCTCATCGCGAAGCTCGGGTGCCTCGGCAAGGATCTCGACGCCTTCTCGCTCGAGACCGTCCAGATGTTCCGGTCGGACGCGCTGTCGGCGGGCTTCCGACTCTGAGCTCGCGCATGCAGCGGGCGCTGATCACCGGCGGGGCGGGCTTCATCGGCAGCACGCTCGCCGACCGTCTGTGCTCCGAGGGGATCGAGGTGGTGATCTACGACAACCTGTCCCGCGGTCGGCGCGAGTTCATCGCAGGCGCGCTGGCGCGTCCGGGTGTCCAGCTCGTCGTGGGCGACGTGCTCGACGGCGCCGCGCTTCGGCAGGCGCTCGACGGGTGCGACACGGTGTTCCACTTCGCGGCCAACGCGGACGTGCGGCACGGGTTCGACCAGCCGACGATCGATCTCGAGCAGAACACGATCGCCACGTCGGTCGTGCTCGAGGCGATGCGCGCCGCGGGCGTCGAGCGCGTCGCGTTCTCCTCCACCGGCTCGGTCTACGGCGAGCCCGAGGTCTTCCCGACACCGGAGACGTGCCCCTTCCCGGTGCAGACCTCGCTCTACGGCGCGTCGAAGCTCGCAGGCGAGGGGCTGATCCAGGCGTACGCGCACGGCTACGGCTTCACGGGGGTCATCTTCCGCTTCGTCTCGATCCTCGGCGAGCGCTACACCCACGGCCACGTCTTCGACTTCCTGCGGAGCCTGCGCGCAGATCCCACGCGCCTCCGCGTGCTCGGCGACGGGCGGCAGGAGAAGTCGTACCTCTACGTCGGCGACTGCGTGGCGGCGATGACGCTCGCGACGAATCGCGAGCTCGAGCAGGGCGCGGTGCACGTCTACAACCTCGGCACCGACGAGACCATCGTCGTCGACGACTCGATCGCGACGATCGCCGCCCACCTCGGCGTCGCGCCCGAGCTCGAGTACGGCGGCGGCACCCGCGGCTGGCTCGGCGACAGCCCGCTGATCCACCTCGACTGCGCGCGCATCCGCGCGCTCGGCTGGCGGCCGACGCTGACGATCCCGGAGGGGATCCGCAGGACGGTCGACTGGCTCCAGCAGAACCCCTGGGCGCTCGAGGAGCGCGCCGCGGCATGAGCGTGATCTTCAGTCGGGCGCCGCTGCGCGTGAGTCTCGGGGGCGGGGGGACGGACATCCCCTCGTACTACCGCGAGCACGGCGGCTTCCTCGTCAGCGGCGCGATCGACAAGTACGTCTACATGCTCACCCACACCGTCTTCCAGCGGCGCTACCGGATGAAGTACTCGCAGTTCGAGGAGGTCGACGAGCCCTCCGAGATCCGGCACCCGATCCTGCGCGAGTCGCTGCTGCGCCACTGGAACGGCGACCCGCTCGAGGTGAGCGTCATCGCAGACGTGCCGGCCGGGACGGGCCTGGGGTCGTCCGGCTCGTTCACGGTGTGCTTCCTGAAGGCGCTCGCCCTGGCCCGCCGCGTCGCGATCCCACCGGGCAGGCTCGCGGAGGACGCCTGCGAGATCGAGATCGACGTCCTGGGCGAGCCGTCGGGCAAGCAGGATCAGTACGTCTCCGCGCACGGCGGCATCTGCGCCTACACCTTCCGTCCGGACGGGTCGGTGGACGTCGAGCCGCTCTCCCTCGCCCGCGAAACGCTCGACAAGCTGCGCAACAACCTCCTGCTCTTCTACACGGGCGAGGCGCGCGCGGCGTCCGCGATCCTCGCCGACCAGGTCGCCCGGACCGAGGAGGGGGACGAGGAGATGCGTGCCAACCTCGATCGGACGAAAGAGCTCGGCTTCGAGGTGAGGGCCTTGCTCGAGCGCGGCGACGTCGAGCAGTTCGGTGAGCTCATGCACGAGCACTGGGAGAACAAGGTGCGCCGGTCGCCCGGCATGGCGACGGAGCGGATCGACCACCTCTACACGCTCGCGCGCCGGAGCGGGGTCGTCGGCGGGAAGGTCGTCGGCGCGGGAGGCGGGGGCTTCCTGCTCGTCTACGCCCGGCGGCCCGACGACACGCGTCAGGCGATGGCCGCCGCGCATGCGCCCGAGCTCCGGTTCGACTTCGAGTTCCAGGGCTGCTACGGCGTCGAGTACACGTGACGGCGCCGCGAACGGAGCGGCCCGCGCTTCGCGTCGGCATCGTCGGCTGCGGGCTGGTCGGCCACAAGCGGGCGGCCGCTCTGGGCGAGGATCTGCTCGTCGCCTGCTTCGACGTCGACGACGGCGCGACCCGTTCGCTGGTCGACTCGTTCGGCGGCCGCACATGCGAGTCGCTCGACGAGCTGCTCGGACACGACCTCGACGTGGTCGTCGTCGCGGTCCCCCACGACCGGCTGGCCGAGCACGCATGCAGGGCACTCGAGGCCTCGGCGCACGTCCTCGTCGAGAAGCCCGCGGGGATCGGGGTCGCGGACGTCGAGCGGATCTCGCGCGCGGCGGAAGCCGCGGGCCGCAGGGTGAAGGTCGGCTTCAACCATCGTTTTCATCCTGCGACGGCGACGGCGATCGCCCTGGTGCAAGCCGAGACGTACGGCCCGGTACTGCACGTGCGCGCGCGCTACGGGCACGGCGGCCGCCTCGGGTACGAGTCCGAATGGCGTGCGCGGCGCGCCGTCTCGGGCGGCGGCGAGCTCGTCGATCAGGGAATGCACCTGCTCGACCTGAGCTACGCGCTGCTCGGGCCGCTTCCCCTCCACTCGGCTCTCCTCCGCACCGCCTACTGGCCGATGGAGGTCGAGGACAACGCACTGGTCGTGCTCGGCGAGCGCGCCGACGGGCCCTGGGCGGCGCTCCAGGCGAGCTGGACGGAGTGGAAGAACCTCTTCTCGCTCGAGATCTTCTGCCGGACGGCCAAAATCCAGGTGGACGGGCTCGCCCGGTCGTACGGCGCGCAGCGCCTCACCGTCTACCGGATGGGGCCCGAGCTGGGCCCACCCGAGGTCGAGACGACCGACTACCCGCCCGAGGACGAGTCGTGGCGCCGCGAGTGGTTGCAGTTCGCCGAGGCGATCCACGCGGCCGACGACCGCCCGCTCTTCGGAGACCTCGGCTCCGCCCTGTACGGCTGGCGGTGCGTCGAGGAGGCATATGCACGCCAGGTCGGAGGCTGACACGGAGCGCGCCGCGCTCCTCCCGGTCGCCGTGCTCCTCGGCGGGCGCGGGACCCGCCTCGGCGATCTCGCGCGTGACACACCGAAGGCGCTCGTTCCGGTCGCGGGCGAGCCGTTCGTCTTCCACCAGCTGCGATTGCTTGCCGCCCACGGTGCGCGTCGCGTCGTCCTCTGCGTGGGACATCTCGGAGAGCAGATCGCAGACGCCGTCAGTAGCGGCGCGCAGTTCGGCCTCGACGTGGAGTACGCGTTCGACGGCCCGGAGCCCGTCGGCACCGCGGCCGCGTTGCGGCAGGCGTCGGGCCTGCTGGGCGAGCGGTTCCTCGTCACCTACGGCGACGCCTACCTCCGCGCCGACCACGCCGCCGTGCAGGACGCCTTCCTCCGCAGCGGGCTCCCCGGCCTAATGGCCGTGATCGAGAACGACGGTCGCTGGGTGGCGAGCAACGCCGTCTTCCAGGACGGCCTCGTCACCGCGTACGACAAGCGCACACCGCCGCCGGAGGCCCGGTGGGTCGACTACGGCCTACTCGCGTTCGAGGCGCGGGTCTTCGACGAGCACGACGCGGCCGACCTCTCGGACCTCTGCCGCGAGCTCGCGGCGCAGGGAGCGCTCGGCGGGTTCCTCGTGCGCGAGCGGTTCTACGAGATCGGCACGCCCGAGGGGCTCGCCGAGGCCGACGCGTTTCTTCGCGAGCAACGGGAGCGCCGCTGAGCCGGGCCTGGGCCGGCGACTACCATCGCCGCCTGTGAACGCCCTCCTCGTCAGCTTCTACTTCCCGCCCGCCGGCGGCGGGGGTGTCCAGCGGCCGCTCAAGCTCGCGCAGTACCTCCCCGCGATGGGCGTGGAGACGCACGTCCTCGCGCCTGACGACCCGCGCTGGCTCCATCGCGACGACGGGCTCCGAGCTCCGTCGCAGGCGTGGGTGCACCGCGCGCGCTACGTCGGCGTCTCGGGCGGCAAGCCCTCGGAGGTGCTCGCCGGCACGCAAGGCCTCGAGCGGGTCGCGACGAAGGCGCGGCTCCAGCTTCGCCGACTCGTGGTGCCGGACGAGAACGCGACGTGGGCGCTGACGGCGATCCCCGCAGGGATCAAGCTCGTGCGAAAGCACGACATCGACGTGATCGTCTCGACGTCGCCGCCGCCCTCGACGCACCTGATCGCGGCCGCGATCGCCCGCGCGACCGGCGTGAAGTGGGTGGCCGACCTACGCGACTCCATCGTTGCGCACGCGCACCGCCGCGCGGACAGTGCGGCGACCCGCGCGAAGTCGTCGCTCCAGCTGCGCGTGGCGCGCCTCGTGGCGTCGCGCGCGGACGCGATCACCTGCGTCTCCGAGGCGATCTCGGAGGAGACCCGGGCGCTCCGGCCCCGCGGGCCGGTCGTGACGATCGCGAACGGCTGCGACTTCGACGACGTCGCGGGGCTCGACCGGCAGCCGTCCGACCGGTTCCGAATCACGCACACCGGCAGCTTCTTCGGACGGCGCGATCCGCGGCCGTTCCTCCAGGCGCTGCACGATTCGGGGCTCGACGTCGTGGCGCGCTTCCTCGGCGACTTCCGGCCGGCGGATCGGGACTGGGCCGAGTCCCTCGGGCTCGGTGACCGGCTCGAGCTTCTGCCGTATGCGCCGCGCGCGGCGTCGCTCGCGCTCCAGCGCGACTCCGAGGCACTGCTCCTGCTGATCCCCGAGGCCGACGGTCGGGGGCGGGGTGTCCTCTCGGGGAAGGTGTTCGAGTACGTCGCCGTGGGCCGACCGATCCTCGCCGCGGTGCCGCCCGACGGCGCTGCCGCGGAGCTGATTCGCGAGACGGGCGCAGGAGTGGTCGTGTCACCGGACGACCCCGCCGCGATCCGGGATGCGCTCGAGGGCCTCCACGCGAGGTGGCGCGAGGACGGGCTGCCGGACGTCCAGCTGGACGAGGAGTGGCGCGCGCGACTCTCCCGCAGGACGCGGGTCGAGGAGATGGCGGCGCTGCTCCAGGAGGTCGTGGCGGGCTGAGTTCCGTGGCCGCCGCGCGCCGCGATACCCTCCTCCGACGGACGACGTGCTCCAACGGTGGTTCTCGGCTGGGATCGCCACGCGCCGGCTGGTCGTGGTGTTCTGCGTCGCGGTCTCCGTCGTCGCGCTCGTGGTGCGGTACCCCGCCGCGCTCCGCGATGCGAACGACACCGCCCGCGAGAACGCCGCGCTCGACTTCGTCGACCGCGCCGTCGGCGCGGGCAACTCCGTCTTCCCGGACCAGCAGCTCCTGGTCGAGGCTCGCGGCCTGATCCCGGCCGACGAGAGCTTCACGGTCGCGATCGGCGAGCGTCAGCCCGGCTGGACACCGCTTACCGCGACGTCCGCCGAGCCGTTCCTCCGCTCGTTCCTGCTCCCGAGGCGCCTCGAGCCGGAGGGACGCTGGATCGTCTGCCTCGCGTGCGACCGGGCGGCCTACCCCGGGGCCGCCGCTGTCTGGGAAGGCGACGACGGGCTCTCGATTCTGCAGCGCGAGTGACGGTTCGCGCGATCCTCGGGATCGTCGCGCTCAACGGGGCATATGCGCTCCTGGGCGTCGCCCTGCTCTGGGCGATCCGCGGTCTGCCGCGGTGGTCTGACGTGCTTCGGCTGGCGGGGCTCGAGTATCTCCTCGGCGTCGCGGCGTTCGGCGTCGTCTGGACGCAGCTCCTCGTCGTCGGCGTGCCGCTTCGTGGGCTCGGGCTCGTCCTCTCGCTCGTGCTCGGCACGACGGCGGCGGTTGGGGCAGGTGTCCTGCTCGGCCGGCCCCGGCCACGCGGCTACGGCGACCCGGCGCGGCATGCGTCCGGCGCGGCGGTGCTCGTCACCGCGACGGGGGTCGCGCTGGCGGGCCTCTTGCTCGAGGTGCTCTTCCGCGCCGCCCGACTGCAGGGGCTTCAGGCGTACGACGCGTGGGCGTTCTGGGTGCCGAAGGCGAAGGCGATCTACTTCTTCGGCGGGCTCGACCACCAGGTCTTCACGACGTTCGCGAACCCGAACTACCCGCCGGTCGTCCCGATTCTCGACGCCGCGGCGTTCCACGCGATGGGGAGCGCCGACGTGACCACCTTCCACCTGCAGTACTGGTTCCTCGTCGTCGGCGCGACCGCGGCGATCGCCGGCTGCCTGTACCGGCACGTGCCCGCCTGGCTTCTCTGGCCGTCGCTCCTGCTCGTGTTGACGGTCCCGCGCGTCGCGTCGGGCCTGCTCGTCCCGCAGGCGGACGTCCTGGTCGACGTCCTCTTTGTGGTTGCCGCGCTTCTCCTCGCGCTCTGGCTCCGCGACGCTCGCGCGTGGCGGCTCGCGGCCGCCGCGATCCTGCTCGCCGGCGCGAGCCTGACGAAACGCGAAGGCCTGCTGTTCGCGGCCGCTGCGCTCCTGGTCGCCCTGGTCGCCTCGTACGGCCGCCACCGGGTCGCCTGGCCGCGGCTGCTCGCGGTCGCGGTGGTGGTCGCGGCTGCAGCAGTGCCGTGGCGCCTCTGGTACCGGAGCAACGGCATCGGGGGAGAAGCGCCTTCCGCCGCAGGCGCGGGTGGCTCGCTCGACCGGATGCTCGACGCGCTGCGGCTCTCGTTCGACGTGCTGTTCGACACGACGCTCTGGTCGGTCGTGCCGGTCGTTGCCCTCGTGGCGATCGGCGCGGCGCTCGTATGCGGGGACCGGCGCATGGCGGCGTACGTCGCCGTCCTGCTGGGCCTCGTCTTCCTCGGCGGCGCGTGGGTCACGTACGCCTTCCGGGAGCTGCCGATCACGGCCCAGGAGTCCGCGAACCCGATCGTCCGCTACACGGGCGCGTTCGTCCTCCTCGCGGCCGTGGCGACGCCGCTCCTGCTGGCCTCCGTCTGGCGAAGCGGCGCGGAGGAGCGGCGATGAGCCGTACGAGCACGCGGCTCCTCGCGGTCGCGATCGTGGCGGTGCCACTCATCGTCTATCCGGCGATCGCGCTCAGGAACGGGGCGCACTTCCCGTCGCCGAAGGACTGCGTCCACATCGCCAGGCCGGGCGAGTCGGGCGACCTCGACCTCGTGTTCGGGCGGCGCGACACGGTGGCGGAGGCGCAGCGGCTCCTCGCGCAGGTCCAGGGCGTCGGCTACAAGGACGCCGAGATCCAGCAGGACGGCTGCTTGCGGTGGAAGGTCGTGTACACCGGGATCGAGTCGTACGCGCAGGGAGCGAGCTCGGCGGCTGAGGCGCGCGGCGCCGGCCTCTCCCCACAGATCGAGATCGCGCCGCCCTCATAGGCTGACGCCTACGATTCGACGCCGTGGCGACCCTCGCCCTCGACCGGCCGCGCGTCGCCGCCGCCGCCCGCGCCCCGGTGGTCGAGGGGCTGTTCTTCGCGACGGTCTTCACCGTCACCTTCGCCAAGCTTCAGTGGGAGGTCGCCGGGACGCTCGCGTTCTCCGACGTCGTCACGTTCCTCTTCCTCGTTGCGTTCGCGTTCTACCGGCTCGAGCGGCTCGACGGCCGGATGACACGCGCGGCGTGGATCACGCTGGCCTTCTTCGCGGCGTTCCTGCTCGTGTACCTGATCGGCTTCTTCAACCTCGACACGGCGCAGTCGCTCGCGCAGTGGGCGAAGGGCATGGGGAAGTTCCTGCTCCACTTCCTGTTCCTCGTCGCCGGGGTCGCGCTGATCGCCCGGCGAGGCCAGCGGTTCTACTGGCAGGCGCTGGTCGCGTTCGTTCTGGGCATCACGGTCAACGCGGCGTACGGCGTCCTCCAGCTCGGCGTCGCCGAGGGCGCCGGCGGCAACCTCGACGCCGTCTGGCTCCAGCCGCTCACGGGGGGCGCGAGCAAGATCAACGTCTACGGGGCGATCCAGGGGCAGGACGTCTACCGGATCAACGCCCTCACCGGCGACCCGAACCACCTGGGGATCGAGCTCGCCGCCGTGCTCGTGCTGCTGCTGCCGCTCTACCTGCGGCTCGAGCGGGGTCACCGCCTGCGCACACCGATGATGCTGCTCCTGGCGTTCCTCCTCGTCGTCGAGCTCGGGACGCTCTCGCGCAGCGGTCTTCTCGGCCTTGCCTGTGGGCTCGCGGTGTTGGCGATCCCCTATCGCCGGCACCTGCTGACCGCGCGGCTGCTCGTGCCGCTCGCGATCGTGCTGCTCGGGGTGCTTGCGTTCGTTGCGCGCCGCGCGAACTTCTTCGAGCAGGTCCTGCGCTCCCGGATCTCGACGGAGGGGCAGGGCGCCTCGACGCACTTCGTCGTCTACGACTTCATCCCGAACGTGCTGTCGCTCCATCCGCTGTTCGGTCTCGGCCTGAACACCTTCTCGGTCTACTACGAGTTCGTCACCGGGAGGACGAACTTCGGGCCGCACTCGTTCTACGTCGCGCTCTTCGTCGAGAGCGGGCTCGTCGGCGCGCTCGTGTTCGCGGCGTTCCTCGTGTACCTCTTCCGCCGGGCGGGCGCGACGCGCCGGATCGGCAAGGCGCTGGCGGCGGTCGGCGACCCGCTCGCCGCGCGTGTGCGACCGCTCGGGTGGGGGCTCACTGCGGCACTCGTCGCGACCCTTGCGTCCAACGCCTTCTACCTGACGATGTCTTTCTACTACTTCTACGCCCTCGCGCTGCTCGCGATCGCCGCGCCGACCGTCTTCGCCACGAGCCTGCGCCGCGGCCGACGCGTGAAGCTCGTCGTCCTGACGACGTCCTATCCCCGCGACCGGGACGACGTCGCCGGGAGCTTCGTGCGAGACGGGGTCGAGGCGTTGCGCGCGGAAGGCCTCGACGTCCGCGTCGTCTCGCCTGCGAGCTTCCGGCACTTCGGCATCGCGTACGGCGACGGGATCGTGAACAACCTGCGGCGCGCGCCGTGGAAGCTCGTCCTGCTTCCGCTGTTCCTCGCGTCCTTCGCGGGCGCCGCGCGCCGCGCGAGCCGCGACGCGGACGTGGTGCACGCGCACTGGCTGCCGAGCGCGCTGCCGGCCCTGGCGACGGGGAAGCCGTTCGTGCTCCAGCTGTGGGGCTCCGACGTGGCGCTCGCGCGTCGGGCGCGCTATGTCGTGCGCCCCCTCGTCCGGCGTGCACGGGTGGTCGTCTGCGCCTCGAGCGCGCTCGCGGATGACGCGCGACGGCTCGGTGCGCGGGACGTCCGCGTGATCCCGAGCCCGGTCGCGATCCCGGAGTCGGTGGGGACGCCGGACGAGCCGCCGCACGCGCTCTACGTCGGCCGGCTCTCCGAGGAGAAGGGCGTGCGCGAGCTCGCCGAGGCGGCGCGCGGCCTGCCGCTCGTCGTCGTCGGCGACGGCCCGCTCCGGTCGCTGTTCCCGGACGCCGTCGGGTTCGTGCCGCCGCACGAGCTCGGCCCCTGGTACGAGCGCGCGGCGGTCGTCGTCGTCCCGTCGCGCCGCGAGGGCTATGGCATGGTGGCGCGCGAGGCGATGGCGTACGGCAGGCCCGTCGTCGCGACCGCGGTCGGCGGGCTCGTGGACGCCGTCGAGGACGGCGTCACGGGGGTGCTCGTGCCGGCGGGCGACACGTCGGCGCTGCGACAGGCGATCGTCGAGCTGCTCGCCGACGACGCGCGGCGCGCGGCCCTCGGCCAGGCGGGCCGTCTGCGTGCGTCGACCGCGTTCGCACACGCGCCAATCGAGGAGCTCCGCCGCGCCTACGACGCGGCGGTGGGGAGCTAGACGATGCGGCAGCGAAGCAGGGTCTTGAGGACGCGAACCCCGTCGAGGGCAGTGAGCTTCTTGCCCTCCTCGCGCGAGCGGGCCTTGTAGGTGACCGGCACCTCGTAGATCCGCTCGCCCGAGAGCAGCACACGCGCGGTGATCTCCGGCTCGATCGCGAACCCCCGCTCGCGCAGCCGGAGCGAGCGGAAGAGCTCGGTGCTCATGACCTTGTGGCAGGTCATCACGTCGGAGATCCAGCAGTTGTAGAGGACGTTCGTCGCCTGCGTGACGGCCTTGTTGCCCATCACGTACCAGAAGCTGAAGGCGGAGTGGCTCGACCAGGACCGCGTGCCGTAGACGACGCTGGCCTCGCCCGCGAGAAGCGGCTCGAGCAGCGGCGCGAGATCCGAGGCGCGGTATTCGAGGTCGGCGTCGAGGATCGCCGCGAAGTCGCCCGTCGCGTGGGTGAGCCCGGTGCGGATCGCGGCGCCCTTGCCCCGGTTCCGGTCGTGCTCGACGACCGTCACGCTCTCGGGCCAGTCCGTCGAGCGAAGGATCTCGCGCGTCCCGTCCGTCGACCCATCGTCGACGATCACGAGCTGCCGCGCGTCCACCGGAAGCTCGGCCGAGAGCGCGTCCTCGACGGCCCGTTCTAGCGTCTCGCGCTCGTTGAAGACCGGCATCAGGATCGTCAGCGTCGTCGGCATGCGCGGCACCGTATCCCTATCGGCAGCCGAAGGCGGAGACCTGACACGGGTACGATCGCGCGGTGCGCGAGCTGCAGATCGACGGCCGGCGCATCGCGGACGACACGCCGTGCTTCGTGATCGCCGAGATCGGCCACAACCATCAGGGCAGCGTCGAGCGCGCCCGCGAGCTCATCCGCGCAGCGCACGAGGCCGGCGTCGACGCCGTGAAGCTCCAGAAGCGCGACAACCGGCGCCTCTACACGCGCGACCTCTACGACAGCCCGTACGACAACGAGAACAGCTTCGGGCCGACGTACGGCGCCCACCGCGAGGCGCTCGAGCTCGACCACGACGCGTACGTCGAGCTTCGCGACGAGGCTCGAAGCCTCGGTCTCGCGTTCTTCGCCACGGCGTTCGACGAGGAGAGCGCAGACCTGCTCGCCGCGCTCGACGTGCCCGCGTACAAGATCGCGTCGGGGGACCTCACGAACACGCCGCTACTGCGGCACGTCGCGTCGTTCGGGAAGCCGCTCGTCGTGTCGACCGGCGGCGCGACCCTCGAAGACGTCGACCGGGCTGTGGAGGCGATCACCGGCGCGGGCGGGACGCTCTGTCTGCTGCAGTGCACCGCCGCCTACCCGGCGGCGGTCGAGGATCTGAACCTCGGCGTGATCACGACCCTTCGGGAGCGTTATCCCGAGCTAGTGGTCGGGCTCTCGGATCACCAGGACGGGATCGCCATGGCGCCCGTCGCGTTCATGCTCGGCGCGCGTGTGGTCGAGAAGCACTTCACGCTGAGCCACACGGCCAAGGGCACCGATCACGCGTTCTCGCTGATGCCGGAGGGGATGCGGAAGCTCGTCCGCGACCTCCGCCGTGTCCCGATCGCGATCGGCGACGGCGTCAAGCGGCCGCTGCCGAGCGAGGAGAAGCCGCTCCAGAAGATGGGCAAGAAGCTCGTCGCGACCCGCGCCCTCGAGGCCGGCCACGTGCTCGCAGAGGCTGACCTCGTCGCGAAGTCGCCGGCCGACGGCGGCCTGCCGCCGTACGCCCTGGACGAGCTCGTCGGCCGGACGCTCGTCCGAGCGCTGGCCGAGGAGGAGGCGATCGCCGCCGCGGACGTCGGAGACCGCGCGACGACAGAGACCCTGTCGGGCACGGCGTCCCGTCCGGCGTAGACCCTCGTTCGAACCGACACGAGTACGATCGGCGCCGTGAGCGACCCGCTCTTCGACCTCGCCGGTCGCGTCGCCGTCGTCACGGGCGGGATGGGGCAGCTTGGCTCCGAACTGGCTGTCGCGCTCGCGGGACGTGGGATGCGGGTCGCGATCCTCGACGTCGAGACCGAGCCACGCCCGGCTGCGGCAGCCCTCCGCACCGGTCTCGAGGAGGGCGCGATCCGCGCTCACCGTTGCGACGTCACCGACCGCGGGGCGGTCGAGGCGGCGCTCGCCCTCGTCGAGGTCGACTGGGGCGTGCCGCACCTCCTCGTGAACGCAGCTGCGATCGACGCGCCTCCGGACGCACCCGCCTCAGAGGTCGGGCCGTTCGAGGACGTCCCGTCCGACGCGCTCGAGCGGGTCGTCCACGTGAACGTCCTCGGGGTCGTCGTGCCGTGCCAGGTCGTCGGCGGCGCGATGGCGCGCGAGGGTCGCGGCTCGATCGTCAACGTCGGCTCGGTGTACGGGCTGCTCTCGCCCGACCAGGGCCTCTACGACTTCCGACGCGACGCCGGCGAGACGTTCTTCAAGCCCGTCGGGTATGCGGTCTCGAAGTCGGCGCTGCTCAACCTCACGCGGTACCTCGCGACGTACTGGGGCCGGAGCAGCGTGCGGGTCAACACGCTGACCCCGCACGGCATCGAGAACGGCCAGCCCGCGGCGTTCATCGAGGCCTTCGCCTCGCGCTCGCCGCTCGGACGGCTGATGGACGTCTCCGAGGCCGTCGGCGCGGTCGTGTTCCTCGCCTCGGACGCATCGACCTACGTCACCGGGGCGAACATCGTCGTCGACGGCGGCTGGTCGGCCTGGTGATCCCGGCCGAGGTGCCGAACCTCGTTGCCGGCGAGGACCGGCCCGCGGCCGACGCGCGGTGGCTCGACAAGACGCGGCCGGCGGACGGCGCGTCGCTGTGCCGTGTCGCTCGCTCGGGAGCGGACGATGCCGCAGCCGCCGTGGAAGCGGCCCAGGCCGCCCAGGCCGCCTGGGCCGCGCGACCGACCGTCGAGCGCGGGGACGTCGTGCGCGGCATCGCGGAGCTCCTCCGGGAGCGACGTGACGAGGCGAGCGAGCTCGTCGCCGCCGAGACCGGGAAGCCGCTCGCGCTCGCGCGGGGCGAGACCGCCGCCGCGATCGAGATGGGATTCTTCGTCGCGGGCGAAGGACGCCGGTTCTACGGGCGCACGACGACCGCCTCGATGCCGCATCGGACCGTGCTGACGCTCCGTCGCCCGGTCGGCGTCGCGGCGCTCCTCATCTCCTTCAACACCCCCCTGCCGAACGTCGCCTGGAAGGCTTTCCCGTCGATCCTCTGCGGCAACGCCTCCGTGCTGAAGCCGTCCGAGCACGCGTCCCTGTCCGGGTGGTGGATGGGCCGGCTCTGCCTCGAGGCGGGCCTCCCGCCGGGCGTGCTCAACGTGGTGCACGGGCTCGGGCCGGAGGTCGGGCTGCCGCTCGTCGAGGATCCCCGCGTCGACCTCGTCAGCTTCACCGGCTCGGCCGGGACCGGCCGGACGATCGCCGAGGCCGCCGGCCGGCGGCTGGCGAAGACGTGCCTCGAGCTGGGCGGGAAGAACGCGCTCGTGGTCTGCGACGACGCGGACCTCGACCGCGCGGTCGAGTGGACGGTCGCCTCGGCGTTCTCCAACGCGGGCCAGCGGTGCGCCGCCGCGAGCCGGGTCGTCGTCTTCGACGGCGTCTATGACGACTTCCGCACGCGCCTGCTCGTGGGCATCGACGCGCTCGGGCCGACCGGGCCCGTGATCAGCGAGGCGAGCATGGAGCGCATCCTCGGCGCGGTCGCGACGGCGCGTGACGAGGGCGCCGTCGTCGTGCGCGGCGGCGAGCGCGTTGGGACGGCGGGCTGGCACGTCGCCCCGACAGTGGTCGAGGGCCTCTCCTCCGACGCGCCGCTCGCCTGCGAGGAGCTGTTCGGCCCCGTCGCGGCGCTCTTCCGCGTCGGCGACCTCGACGAGGCGATCGCCGTCGCAAACGCGTCGCCCTACGGGCTGACGGCCGCGATCCACACCGCGAGCGTCCACCGCGCGATGCGCTTCGCCGAGCAGGTCGCGGCCGGCGTGGTCGTCGTCAACGCCGGAACGCATGGGAGCGAGCCGCACATGGGGTTCGGCGGGGTGCGGCAGTCGGGCACGGGGTGGAAGGAAGCGGGGGTCGAGGCGCTGGACGTCTACTCGGAGACGCAGTACGTCAACCTCGTGGTCGATCCCGCCCTCGCGTGACCCGTGTCCCGCTCGCGGTGCTCGGGCTCGGGGGAATCGGCGGCCTGCTCGCGGCTCGCACGGAGGCGCTGTGCATCGGTACCGAGCGAACCGTGGCCGCGATCCAATCGCGTGGCTTGACGCTGACACACGACGGACTGACGACCGTCGCGCACCCCGAGGCGACGACCCGGCTCGATCGACCCGTGCGGCTTCTCGTCGTCGCGGTCAAGGCGTACGACCTCGACGCGGCGCTCGACCGGGTCGAGCCCGAGGCGCTCGACGGCGCGCTGGTCGTCCCGCTGCTGAACGGCCTCGAGCACGTCGACGCGCTCCGAGCGCGGTTCGACGGCGCCCGGTACAGCTTGTTGCACGCGGCTCCAGTCGTCGCCGCCGGGTCGATCGGGAGCCTGTCGGCGCACGCGCCGGAGCCCGGTTTCGTCGTCCAGGGGACGCCGTCACCGGGAAGGATCACCGCCGCATCGCGAGACCTCGACCGCGACCGCCTCGCCGCCGCGCTCGCGCCGCTCCGGGTCACGGGCATCGACGTCGTGCCGATCGACGACGAGCGGGAGGTGCTCTGGGAGAAGGCCGCGCGCCTGGCCGTGCTCGCCGGGGCGACGGTCACCTCGGGGCGCACGGTCGGTTGGCTCCGGGACGACCCGTCCTGGCGCGAGCGGATGCGCGCTGGGCTCGAGGAGTCGGTGGCCGCGGCGGCGGCCGACGGCGTGTCGCTCTCCGTCGAGCAGCAATGGGGGATGATCGAGGCCATGCCGCCGGAGCTGACGACGTCCGCCGCCCGCGATGCAGCCGCCGGGCGACCGACCGAGCTCGACGCGATCACGGGCTCCGTCGTCCGCGCCGCATCGCGGCTCGGGGTCGATGCGCCGGTCCTCTCCGCCCTTCAGGAGGAGGCGCGATGCCGAGCGCGATAGCGCTCATCGGCGCCCGCTCCGGGTCCGAGCGCGTCGTCGGGAAGAACGTCCGCAGGCTCGCGGGCCATCCGCTCCTCGCCTACGCGATCGAGACGGCGCGCCGGGCCGACGTGTTCGACCGGATCCTCGTGTCGACGGACAGCGAGCAGATCGCCCAGGTCGCGCGGTGGTACGGCGCCGACGTGCCCTTCCTCCGCCCCGAGGAATACGCCACCTCGACGTCGCCGGACATCGAATGGATCGCCTGGACGCTCCCACAACTCGACGAGCGCTACGACCTCTTCGCGATCGTCCGGGCGACGAATCCGTTCCGGGGCCCGGACGCGATCCGGCGCGGGCTCGACCAGCTGCTCGGGACACCCGAGGCGGACTCCATCCGGGCCGTCGAGCTCGTGAAGCAGCACCCAGGGAAGATGTGGGTGATCGACGAGGTCGGTCGCCTCATGCGACCGCTGCTCGACCAGTCCCACCTCGACGTCGCCTGGCACGCGGGCCAGTACCAGGCGCTTCCCCCCGTCTACGTGCAGAACAGCGCGCTCGAGATCGCATGGACGCGGGTGGTCGAGGCGACCGGGACCCGCGAGGGAGTGATCCAGGCGCCGTTCCTCACCGAAGGCCACGAGGGGCTGAACATCGACGACGAGGACGACTTCGCCCGGGCGGAGGAGCTCGTCGCGAGCGGGCGGGCGCGCCTCGTGGACGTCCCACGCGAGCCGTATCCTGGCGACGTGTGACGGAGGCATACCCGCCGGCGAGAGCGGCGAGGTCCACGCGGAGGCTTTCTCTCGCCTCCGTGGACGGCCTGAGAGGCACCGCCGTCGTCTTCGTCGCCTCTCTCGCGTGCTTCGGCCTTCAATCGCTGGCCGTCTCCATCGGCCTCGGGCGCGACGCGGAGGATTATCTGATCGACGGGTGGGAGACCTTCGAGCGCCATCCGTTGTTTCCCCGTCTCATGCTGGCGCGAACCCCCGTCTCGGGCCTGCTGATCGACTTCTTCGACTGGCTGGGCGGGGTCAACGCCGTCGAGGTCGGGCTCGGGCTCGTCTTTGCCGCCGGTGTGACATGTTGGGTGGCGGCGGCGCGCGCCTATGGCCGCAAGGCCGGGCTGGCCATGTTCGTGGTCCTTGCCGTCGTGCCCGCATACGGGTTGTTCTTCCATCGTGTCTCCAGCGATCCCGTCTTTGCCTCGGTGCTCGGGCTGACCGCGCTCTTTGCCGTTCGCCTCACGCAACGTCCGTCCGTCGGACGGTGCGCGGCCGTCGGTCTCGCAGTCGCGATTCTCGTTCTGACCCGTCCTTCCGGCGAGCCCTTCGTCCTGCTCGCAGTACTGCCGCTTGCGCTGGGCGGCCCGTGGCGCATCCGGGTAGCCCGGGCGGCGGCGATCGGTGGCGTGGCGGTCGCGATCCTCGCCGGGTGGGCAGTCACCAATGCCGTCCGCTACGGGGAGTTGACGGTCGCCCACGGTGGCAAGTCGGGCATTCCGCTGTACCACGTGTTCGTCCTCGAGCCGAGGGTCCAGCGCTCGAACGGGCCTGCATCGGAGAAAGTCGCGATCGCAGTCGAGCGTCGGTTGCTCGGCATGGAGCCGTACCGCTCATACGGCTTCGACGCCGATGAGATCCTCCAGGCGGGCAACACCTGGGCTCTCGACGACGTCGTCTATGCGGTGGAGTCGGAGTACGGCGCGCAGAAGGGAAGCGACACGCTGTTCCGCGCCGGCCTCGAGGCGGTCCGTGCCGATCCGATCGCCTACGCGAAGGGGGTGACGGTGGCGCTCGCGGGTCTGATGTTGCTCCCGTACACGGAGGCTGCCGAGAGCAACGGCACGGCCGCCGCGGTCGGGCCGGCGATCGGCGACGCAGTGCTGGGCCCACCGGGCAGAGGTCGCCGCCTGCCACCGGACGCGGCGGCGTCCGGGACGCTCTGGGCGCGCGCGATGGTCAAGAGCTGGGCGCTCGACGACTCGGGGCGCTACGTGGTCACGGGGGGCCTGCACCAGCTCCCCGATGCCGTCTGGGACCTCGAGCGCCGCAGGCTCGTTTGGAGGAGTTCGTCCGACGCTGCTCGGTACCAAGCGATCCGAGACCGGCTCCGCCGGTTCGTCGACGAGACGTCCGACGGCGATCGACGGCCGGGCGTCGCCCAGGCGCTTCGCGTCGGGGCGCTCCTCCTTCCGTCGGCGGGCTTCTGGCTTCTCGTGGCCCTCGCGTTCGGTCTGCGATTCCGCCCTCGCGGCATCGCCGCGCCCTGTCTCCTCGCGATCGCGAGCGTGCTCGTCCTCGTGGAGACCGCGCTCGCCTTCCCTCCCCACCCGGACTACGCGTTGCCGCTCGTCCCCACGTTCGCCTTGCTCGCGATCGCCGTTCTCTCACGGTCACGTCGGGGCCGCAGGTCGCCGGTCGATGCTGCGTATGCTCACGCCCCGTGAAGCTCGCCGCGCTCGAGACGCTGTCCTGCGACGCCGGATGGCGGCCGTGGCTCTTCGTCAAGGCGACGACCGACGAGGGTCTCGTGGGGTGGTCGGAGGTGACCGACTCGCACGGCTCGCCGACCGGGCTCGCCGGGGTCGTCCGGGATCTCGCGCCGCTCGTGGTCGGACGCGACCCGCGGGCGGTCGAGGCGATCCACTGGGATCTCTACCGGCGCACGCGGCAGAGCCCGGGGTCGATCGTGCAGAAGGCGATCGGGGGCATCGAGAACGCGCTCCTCGACCTGAAGGGGAAGTCGCTCGGCGTCTCGGTCGCGGAGCTCTTCGGCGGCCCGACCCGCGACGCAGTCCCCCTCTACTGGTCGCACTGCGGCACGACGCGCGCCCGGGCCTGGGAGGTGACCGGAACGCCGAAGCTCGACTCGTACGAGGCGGTCGCCAAGCTCGGCCGCGAGGTCGTCGACCGGGGCTATCGCGCGTTCAAGACGAACATCGTCGTCCCCGGGGACGAGCCCCATGTGCTGATGCCGGGCTTCGGCCGGGACGGCGGCATCGACCGCAACCCGACACCCGAGCTGCTGGACGCGCTCGTGCGCCTCCTGGAGGCGTTCCGCGAGGGCACCGAGGGACGTGCGCAGCCGATCGTCGACCTCAACTTCAACCTCACGACCGAGGGGATCGTGCGGGTGGCCCGTGCGCTCGAGCCGTACGACCTCGCCTGGCTCGAGGTCGACTCCTACGACCCCGCCGCACTCGCGCACGCGCGTCGGCGCTCGCGGATCGCGCTCTGCTCGGGCGAGAACCTCTACAGCCTTCGCGGGTTCCGCCCCTACCTGGAGGCGGGCGCGATGGACGTCGCCTCGGTGGACGTGATCTGGAACGGGTTCGCGCAGTCGCTGAAGATCGCCGCGCTCGCCGAGACGCACGAGGTCGCCTGCGCGCCGCACAACTACTACAGCCACCTCGCGACCTTCATCGCGGCGCAGTGGTGCGCGGCGATCCCGAACGTGCGGCTCCTCGAGGTCGACGTGGACGACGTCCCGTGGCGCGAGGAGCTGACGACCGCGGTTCCCGAGGTGTGCGACGGCGAGCTCGTCGTCCCCCCGGGGCCGGGCTGGGGCTGCGACGTCCGCGAGGACGTCCTGCGCGAGCATGCCTGGCCGGGGTGAGAGCGCCCGTCGACGGTGGCACACGGCCGCGCTGGCCTCGATCGCGCTCCTCGCGATCGACCTGGCTCTCTGGGCGGTAGCGGGCGGCCGATACCTCGGTGCGACGCCGCTTCTCGTCGTCGCGTGCGGCCTCGCGCTGATTCCGTACCTCCCGGGCGAGCTCTCCGGGGCGGCGGTGCGGGTCTCTCTCGTGCCCGCGCTGGGCGTCGGCTCGTTCGCGGTGCTGCTCACCACCGCGTCGATCCTGGGCCTGCGTCTGGACGAGGTCTCGATCCGGCTGCTCGTCCTCGCGTTCGTCCTTCCCGTCGCGGCGGCCTCGACACGGGTCGGAGCACAGCCGCAGGCCGAGCGGGCCTCGAGACGCCGCGAGACGCTCACGCTGCTCGCCCTCGCGGGGATCGTCCTCTTCGCCCTCGCCTCCTCGTGGGACATCGCGTATCCGTTCCAGCCGCGCGGAACCGACTGGGGTCACTACCTCCTCTACGCCGATCAGGTCGCCGCGCAGCATCACCTGCTGATCGACGACCCGTTCGGGGGCGAGCAGGGTCGCGTCTTCGCCGACCCGCCGGCGGTCGGTGCGGTCTACGGCAGCGTCCTCATGCTCGACGGCGTCTCGTCCTGGTCGTTGACGAGCGGCATCGTGGCGATCTCGGCGTTGACGGTTCTCAGCGTCTTCGTGGCGGGGGCGGTGCTCTGGGGCACGGGACCTGGCTTGATCGCCGCGGGAGCGTACGCGGTCGCCCCGATCCGGCTCGACCCGATGTACTGGCACGGGCTGGGAACGACGCTCGCGCTGGTCTTCCTGCCCCTCGTGATCCTCGCGCTCGCGCTGCTGTTCCGCGGGACGCGCGGCTGGAGGCTCGTTCTCTTCCTCGCGCTTGCCCTGGTGGGGGTCGGCGTCGCGCACTCGACGAGCGCGATCGTCGCTGCGGCCATGGTTCTCGCCGCGCCGGTGGTCGATCTCGGCGCGCGCGTCCTCGGACGGCCGCGCGAGCTGCGGAACGCGCTGGACGGTTGGTGGAACCGAGGAGTGGTCAAGCCCGTCGCGGCCGCGGTCGGGCTCGCCTGCATCCTCGGTGCGGGAGTGATCGCCCACCTGCTCCTCCAGGGACACGAGCTGGGACGACCGGTGAGCTACAGGTTCCTCGATCCGCACTGGCTCGATCGCGCCGCGGTGGAGGGGTACTTCGGCTCGGCGTTCCTCGTGGTCTCGCTCCTCGCGATCGTCCTCGTCCTCACGTCCCCAGCCCTGCGCCGCGATCCCGCCCTGCTCGCGGTGGTGTCGTTGGCGCTCGCATGTGTCGTCGTCAGCCAACTCTGGCGCGTGCACGCCCCGTTCGAGTACCGCCGCGTCGTGTACTACCTCGGTGTGGGGCTCGTCCTGCTGATCGGGGCGGCGTTCCTGAGGCGCAGGCCGCAGGCCGTGTGGATCGCGGCTTTCGTGCTGGTGCTGGTGCTCGTCGCCCGCTCGTCGGTCGGTCTTCGACTACCCGAGCGCGTGCTCCGCACCGAGCCGCGTGCTCCGGCGGCCTCCGGCCTCCTCGCGTTTCGCCGGCAACTCGACAGCGGCGCGTTGCCAGAAGGCCGCGTCGTCACCGATGCGTGCCTCCACTTCGCGGTGCCCTACCTCGTGCGCCGGCCGACGCTGCCGGCGTTCAGCGAGCGGCAGGTCGGGTTCGTGGATCGGCTCCCGCTCGCCCGCGAGGCGGCGACGATCATGGCCGGCGGGCCGGCGGGCGTCGCGCTCGCCCAGCGGCTCGGAGTCCGGTACGTCGTCGCCGACCCGGAGTGCGCACCCGATCTCGCCGCGAAGGTCGGCGGGACGACGGTGCTCGCGAACGACGACCTCGTCGTGGTGCGATTGCCGGTCCCCGCGTGAGGTCAACCGGGCGGCGCGTCGGCACCCGTCGCGGTGACGTCCCGTTGCGGCGGGAGCGCGCCCAGCCGAGCGACGAGGCGACGCGGCAGCCGTTTGTGCCGCAGCCCCAGCTGTAGTCCCGCGAACTTGCCGAGCTCGTAGACGGCCGTGTAGGGGATCCAGCGGCGACGCCCGCTCGTCCAGAGCCACGCGAGCTCTTCGCGGGCGTAGCGGGCCCCTGCTCGGCGGAGCGCGGCACGCGAGGCGTCGCCTTCGACGTACGCGTGCTCGGCCGAGACACCGGAGTCGAAGAACCGCCGAAACGCCGTGCGAACCGTGTACGCATGGGAGTGCCTCACCGCCGCCCCCGGCTCGTAGACGAGTGAGAAGCCCGCCCGGAGGGCACGACGCGACCACTCCTGGTCCTCGCTCATCGTCAGGTCGTCACGGAAGGGAAACCGCTCGAGCGCCCAGCGCGGGATCGCGGCGTTGACGTTGGAGAACAGCGTCGTCTCGAACGTCAGCTCCTCGCCGTCGCAGAGGCGTTGGACACGCGGCCGGGGGCCGTACATGAAGTCGAGGAAGAACCGCTCGGGCGGCCGTGCGACGTGGTGGGGAAGCTGCCGGCCGTAGGCGCCCGCGACCTCGGCGCCGGAGCGCGCCGCGGCGGAGAGGCTCGCGAGCCAGCGCTCGTCGTTCGCGACCGCGTCCTGGGACGTGAAGACGAGCAGGTCGCCCCGGGCGAGCTGCACGCCGAGATTCCGCGTCCGGCCGTGTCCGAACTCGGCCGGGTCGATCTCCGTGACGACGGCGCCCGCCGCGCGCGCAACCGCCACGCTTCCGTCGGAGGAGCCGGAGTCGACGACCACGACCTCCACCTCCTCGTCGAGCTTCTGCGCCGCGATGCCAGCCAGGCAGCGCTCGAGGTCGTCGCCGCCGTCCCGCACGGGGATCACGACCGAGATCATCGGGGAGTCGCGGCGAGGAGAAACTGGTACGCGAAGAGCGAGGGCCGGAGTCGGCTGACCGTGTGTGCCGCACGCTCGACGGCGGGCGTGCCGACGACGGGCACGGGCGCGGTGTGGTCGAGCTCGACGATGCGGTACCCGGCGCCCTCGACGGTCTGAGTGAGGGTCTTCCGGGTGAAGAGGTGCGCGTGGGTGCGATCGAGGATCCCCCGGTCGGTGTAGCGCCAGCGCCCGCCGAGGAGCGAGAGACGCATTGCCCAGTTCGCGACGTTCGGGGTGGACAGCACGAGCCGGCCGTTCGGCCGCAGGAGCGGCCGGAGGCGCGCCAGCGCGGAGCCCGGGTCGCGGAGATGCTCGACGAGGTCGCCGCAGACGATCGCGTCGAACGACGCGGGCTCGTATGGGAGCTCCATCGACTCGATGTCTCCGACAAGGACGCCACCGGCGCACGAGGCGCGGGCCTCCTCCGCTGCGCCGGGATCGAGCTCGATCCCGGTGACATGGACGCCCGCCTCGGCAAGCGGCGTCGCCAGGTACCCGGACGAGCAGCCCACGTCCAGCACGTCGCGCGGCTCGTCGGCGAGCGTCATCGCAAGGAGCCGCGCGTGCCCCCCGAGCGGCCGCTCGTTGAGTGGCACGTATCCGGTCACGCGACAGGGACGCGCTCGACGAGCCTCGCGCGGGACGGCTCGGTCGTGCGCATCGTCAGCAGCGCGAGGAAGAACGAGCCGAGCATCACCTGGAGCCCGACCGCGAGCAGCGTGAAGCCGATCGCGGTCGCGTACTCGTGGGACAGCGCGCCGAAGCCGTCGATCGCCCAGTTGACGAAGATCACGAGGATCGTCAGGAGCCCGACGAGCAGCAGGAGACCGCCGACGACGAGGCCGTGCTCGACGCTCACCTTCCCGCGCGCCCGCTCGACCCAGGGGTCCTTCTCGCCCAGGTGCGACGCCGCGAACGCACGCGCGAAGACGCCGAGCTGGACGATCTGCGTGCCGAGGAGGATCGCGAAGATGCAGGCGAAGAGCGTGTGGATCTGCCACGTCCGGCCGAGCACCGTGACCGGTCCGGCAGCGAGGGCGATCGCGCCGATCAGCCCGAGCAGCAGCAGCAGGACGCCCGGCACGAAGTACAGCCAGCTCGGGCTGTAGAGCAGCATGAACTTGACGTGGCGCCATGCGTCGCCGAAGCGGTTGAGCTTCGACTCGCCGACCCGCGGGTAGTAGTCGATCGGGATCTCGCTGATCCGGAGCTTGCGGCGGAACGCCTTGAAGACCATCTCCGAGGCGAACTCCATCCCGGTGGAGTGAAGGTCGAGCACCGGCAGCGCGTCGCGCCGCACCGCCCGCATCCCGCAGTGGGCGTCCGAGATCTTCACGCCGAAGAGGACGTTGAGGAGCCCCGTGAGGATCGGGTTGCCGATGTGGCGGTTGAGCCACGGCATCGCCTCGCCGTGGATCGTGCCCTCGAAGCGCGAGCCCATCACGAGGTCGTCGCCGGCGGCGAGCCGCTCGACGAAGGGCGCGAGCTCCTGCATCGGGTACGTCTCGTCGGCGTCGCCCATCACGATGTATTCGCCCCGCGCGTGCGCGAGGCCCGCGAGGTACGCGCTGCCGTAGCCGGGCCGCTCCTCGCGGACGACGATCGCGCCGTGCTCGGCGGCGACGTCCGCGGAGCGGTCGGTCGAGGCGTTGTCGACGACGATCACCTCGCCGGTGCGGCCGGAGCGCCGGATCCCCTCGAGGGCTTGGTCGACCACCTTCCCGACTGCCTCTTCCTCGTTCAGGCAGGGGATGACGACGGAGATCTCGGGCACGGCCTCGGACATCGCGTTACGGCGCCCGACCGTAGCACGCGTCTCCGCGCGGGTCGTCCATGCGCGCGAGTACCCTGGCGCGGTGGCGGCCAGCGGAGGCAGGGTCGTTCGCACCGGTCGCGCGCTCGCCCGGTGGGCCGAGAGCCCGGTCTCCGAGGTCGGCGTCTTCGTGGTCGCGCTGGGCGTCTACGGGGTGGTCTCGTTCGCGCTCCCGCTCCAGGCCGGTCGCGACCTGCCCCGGTACCTGCTGAGCTACGCGCAGCTCTTCGACTCGCACGTCACCTTCCCGTACGCGATCCTCTCCCGGACGCCCGGCACGGGGATCGTCACGGGGGTGCTCCTCGAGCTCGGCCCGATCGTCAGCGAGGTCGGGGCCGCCGTCCTCTACGCGCTCTCCGTCGCCGCGTGGTTCGGCGTCGCGCGCCGCTTCGGCCCGGTCACTGCCCTGACGACAGCCGCCGCGCTCCTCCTCTACCCCGGCTACGTCCTCCTCTTCCACGAGCTCGCGAGCGACGCGCTGTTCGCCGCCGCGTTCGCGCTCGTCGCCCTGCTCCTCATGCGCGTGGTGGAGTCTCCGACCGCAGGTCGCTCGGCGGCGCTCGGCCTGGGGATCGCGCTGCTCGTGCTGATGCGGCCGGTGGGGCAGGTGCTCGTGCTCCTCGGGATCGTGCCGCTGCTGGCGGCGAGCGGTCGCCGACCCCGTCTGCTGGCGCTCGGCGCCTTCGCGGTCGGGGCGCTCGTGCCGCTCTTCGCGCTGGCCGTGCACAACTCGGTGCGTGCGGACGACTTCACCGTCGTCCGCGGCGGGTCGGCATCGCTCCTCTTCCGGACGTTCGTCGCCGACCGGATCGTCGAGCCCGGGAACGGACAGGCCTCGGAGGAGCTCGCGCAGGCCGTCTCGCGAGACCTCCTCCCGAACGAGCCCTACCGGTCACGCGGGATCGGCCTCGAGCAGTTCTTCTCGTCGGGCAGCCCCCGCATGTTCGACGACCTGACGGTGCTCGCCGACCGGACGTGGGGCTGGGACGACGACTACCGCCATCTCGGCCGCGTCGCGCGTGAGGCGATCCGCGCGCATCCGGGGACCTACGCGCGCGGCGTCTCGAAGGATCTCTGGCGGCTGCTGCTCTGGCCGTTGTACGCACCGGTCACGACCGCTGCGACCGCTACGAGCGCGGCGCCGACGGGCGGCTCGGGGCAGCGGCCGTCGAGCGCGGCGCAGGCATCGAGCGAGGCCGCGACGGACGGCGACCCGATCCCCTCCTCACGCGAGTCGCCCTCGATCACCACCCCCGACGGGCGGATCCGGGAGGTGTGGACGTCGCCGACCGAGCACGGCTTCGTCTTCCGGTATCCCGCGGATCGCGTGCAGGCGGCCGCGCTCGATCGACAGGTGAATCATCTCCTGGGGCGCCTGCCCGAGCGCGCCCGCCGCGCGTGGCTCGTCGAGCGGATCGACGACCTCTCGCGCCTGTATCCACGGCCCTTCATGTGGCTCCTGCTCGGGCTCGTCGCCGCGCTGTGGCGCCGCCCAAGGCACATCGTCGTCCCGGCCGTCCTGGCCGCCTCGGCGCTCCTGGTGATGCTCTCCACATCGCTCGCGGTGTACGCGACCGCGGAGTACTCCGTCCCATTCGTCCCGGCGTTCGTGCTGCTCGCGACGGCGGGCCTGTTCGGACGTCGTCCGCCTGACGCCCGCGAGCCGCGAGGCCCGTCTAGCCTTCCGCCGCGTGCGTAGCGGCGGCCGCGATCTCCTGCTCGTCCTGGGCGTCGCCTGGATCGCCCGCGCCGTGTTCGTGCTCGCGATCGGAGAGGCGCACTCGGTCGACGTCGAGTACTGGCGGACCGCCCTCGCGACGTTGGACGAGGGCCGCAATCCGTACGAGACCGGCGTCCTCAACTGGCCGCCACTCTGGCTCGTCGTGATCAAGGCTGTCGACGCCGCAGCCGGCCTCGTGGGCGTCGGGTTCTGGTCTGCGCTCCGGATCTATCTCGTCCTGGTCGAATCCGCGGTCGTGGTCACGTTGTACGTGACGCTCGTCTCGAGCGGGGCAGACCGCGCCGCGGTCCGGCGCGCCCTCCTCGTCGGGATCGCGCTCAACCCCGTAGCGATCATCCTCGTCTGCCAGCACGGAAACAGCGACGTCCAGGTCGGACTCTTCGTGACGCTGGCGGTCGCGGCTCTCGCGGCGCACCACCGCTCGCGTGACGTCGTCGCGTGGCTCGGCGGCTGCCTGTTCCTCGGGCTGGGCGTCCTCGCGAAGACCGTGCCCCTCGTCCTGGCCCCGCTCTTGGCCCCTGGAGCTCGACGCGTCTCGAGCGGGGGCCGCGCGCTCGGAGCGGTGCTGTTCCTCGGGCCCGCAGCGTTGGGCACCGCGGTCATCCTCGTCCTCGCTCCGGGCGCGGTCTGGGACAACGTCATCACCTACCGCTCGACGCGCGGCTACTTCGGGCTGGCCGGCATGGTGCGGGAGTTCGCGGGCTTCGACGTTCGCTTCACGAACGTGACGCTCGTCGCCGTGGCCGTGCTCGCCGCCGTGGCGATCGTGTGGCGGGTCAGACGGCCCCTGACCGTCGGCGGAGCCGTTCTTCTCGCAGAGGTCGCCCTCGTCGTCTCCGTGCTCTGGCTCGTGGAGGGCGCGGACCGGTTCGGCCTCCTTGACGCTCGTGGTCGGTACTCCACCGTCTTCACGCTCGCCGTCGCCCTCGCGGCGTGCGGGGCATTCGTCGTCCTGTGGCGCACGGTGACGCAGCGAGATGCACCATGGCTCTTCCTGGCGGCCGCGGTGGGGCTCATGGTCGTCGTCGCGTTCGGGCCTGGATACGGACCTCAGTACGCGTACTGGTTCCTGCCGGCGCTCGTCGCCAGCTACGTGCTCCTGGACGACGGCTGGCGTCGGCTCCTGCGGGTCGCCTGGCTCGTGGCGGCGCTGACCTACGCCGTCGAGTACGCAGTCGTGGACTACCTCGGCGCCGGGGCGAGCCGGGTGTTCGGGAGCGGGACCTGGACCGCCGACGTCGGCGACTTTCTGAAGGAGCCGGATCGGCTGGTTGTCTACCGCCTCCCGCTGTTCGTCGTCTACCTCGTGCTCATCGCAGCGGGGGTCGACCGGCTGACCAGGCGCGCCGAGCCCGTCGCTCCCGCCGAGGTGCTGCGCAGCCCGAGCGCCGCAGCCGTCTGAGGGCGGTACGGTCTCGGGTCGGAATGCCCGATCTGCTCCTCGTCCCAACGCCCGAGCTCGAGCGTCTGCGCGCCGCGGACGTCGATCCCGACGCAAAGCTCGCGCTCCTCGCCGACGCCTGCCGGCTGAACGCCCTCGTCGCGGTCAAGCGCGCCGGCTCGGGGCACCTCGGCTCGACGTTCAGCGCGCTGGACGTCGTCGCGCACCTTCTGTTCGACGAGCTGGACGTCGCCGAGCGCGGCTTCGACGATCCCGACCGCGACGTCTTCTTCTCGTCCAAGGGCCACGACGTGCCGGGTCTGTACGCGGTGCTCTACGCACTCGGCGTCGTGCCCCTGGAGCGGCTGCTGAAGCTGAGGCGGCTCGGCGGGCTCGACGGGCACCCCGACGTCGGCGTGCCGGGGATCGAGGCGAGCTCGGGATCGCTCGGCATGGGCATCTCCAAAGGGCGGGGGATCGCGCTCGCGAAGCGGCGGCTCGGCCGGAAGGGGCGCGTCGTCGTGATGACCGGCGACGGCGAGCTCCAGGAGGGACAGAACTGGGAAGCGCTCCAGGCGGCCGCCCACGAGCGGCTCGGCCGGCTCTGGGTCGTCGTCGACCGCAACGAGGTGCAGTCCGACAAGCCGACGGAGGAGATCGTCGCCCTCGGCGACCTCGAGGCGAAGCTTCGTGCGTTCGGCTGGCAGGTCGAGACGGTCGACGGGCATGACCACGCCGCGCTCCGCGCCGTCTTCGCGCGTTTCCGCGAGGGAGCCGACGTCCCCAAGGCGCTCGTCGCGCGGACGGTCAAGGGCAAGGGCGTCTCGTTCATGGAGCACCCCGCCGCGCTCGCCGAGGGCGGCGGCACGTATCGCTGGCACGCGGGCGCTCCCGGAGACGAGCCGTTCGCGCTCGCCGTGGCCGAGCTCGAGGCACGGCTCGCCGAGCGGTGTGCGGCGCTCGGCGTCGAGCCCCTCGCGCTCGAGACGGCCGAGCCGGAGACGGTCGTACGGGGCCTCGAGGGAGAGCCGGAGTCCGGCGCCGGCTCCCGTCGGGCCGCCGTGAGCGGACGCGAAGCGGCGGAGTACGTCGTCGAGGCGTACGGCGAGGCGTTGCTCGCGCTCGCCCGGGAGCGGGAGGACCTCGTCGTGCTCGACGCCGACCTCGCCTCCGACTGCCGCGTCCGCGCGTTCGAGCTCGCCTACCCGGAGCGGTTCTTCCAGAACGGGATCGCCGAGCAGGACATGGTCTCCGCCGCGGCCGGCATGGCCCGCCACGGCCTCCTTCCGGTCGTCAACTCCTTCGCCTCGTTTCTCGCATCCCGCGCCAACGAGCAGATCTACAACCAGGCGAGCGAGGGGTCGAAGGTGCTGTACGCGCTCCACTACGCGGGGCTGATCCCGGCCGGCCCCGGGAAGTCGCACCAGAGCGTCCGGGACATCTCGCTCCTCGGTGCCCTTCCGAATGTGACGATCGTCCAGCCCGCCGCGTGGGAGGAGACCGGCGCGCTCCTGCGCTGGGCCGTGAACGATGCGGACGAGAGCGTCGCCGTGCGACTCGTGATCGGCCCGTCGCCGCGGCGGCTCGACCTTCCTGCGAGCGTGTCGCCTGGCCGCGGCACCGTCCTGCACGAGGGGAGCGACGCCGTCCTGCTCGCGTACGGGCCGGTGATGGTCCACGAGGCGCTCCTCGCCGCCGAGCGGCTTGTCGAGATCAGCGAGCTGTCGCTCCGCGTGGTCGCGATGCCGTGGCTCAACCGCTTCGACGAGGACTGGCTCGCGACCGAGGTTGGCGCGTTCGAGCACGTCTTCGTCCTGGAAGACCACGCGCCCGTAGGCGGGCTCGGCGACGGGCTCCGGGCGGCGCTCCCGGGTCGGACGGTGACGGTCTTCGGCGTCGAGGGCTGGCCTGCGTGCGGGACGCCCGCCGAGGCGCTCCGCTTCCATGCGCTCGACGGCGCGTCGCTCGCGGAGCGGATCGCCGCGCAGGTCGGCCGTCGCGCTGCCTCGCGCGCAGCTCGATGACCGGGAAACGCCCCTGGGTCGTCCTCCCCGATCTGCTCTCCGTCCGGGTCTTCGTCGACACGGGCATCCTCCGAGGCCTGCACGAGCGTCTCGACGGGAGACTGGCCGCCGTGTTCCTCGTCCCGCAGGACGCGGCGGCGGAATGGGAGGGGAGGCTCGGCGACCTCCCCGTCCTGCGCGGAGACGAGCTCCTCGCGCCGGATGGCCTCCTGGATCGCGCCTTCGCGCGCGCCGACGCGTGGCTTGACCGCCGGATCGGCTACCACCCCCTCGCGATCCGCCTCAACTACCGACACGGTTTCCACGAGGAGCGGATGCAGTCGGGGCACCCGAATTGGATGCTCGACACCGACCGCGACGGTCCGATGCCGCACTGGCCCCGGGTCGATCGAGCGATGGAACGGTGGTTCTTCGGTGCGCGGCGACACGTCCCGGCACCGCTGCTCGAGGCGATGGGCCGGGAGTGCTCGGGCCTCCTCGTCTCGAACGTCCAGCCGGCGAGCGCGGTGCCGTTCCTCGCCGCGGCGCGTCGCCAGGAGCTGTCCGTGGTCGGGCACGTCGCGAGCTGGGACCACACGGTCGGGAAGGGCGTGATCTCGCCGCACTGCGCGCTCTACATCGTCCAGAACCGCGTGATGGAGGACGATCTGCGCCGCTACCACGGGATCGCGCCGGAGCGGGTGCGCGTCACCGGGTGGCCCCAGACCGACCTCTTCCACCGTCGGCGGCCGCGCGCCGAGTACGAGGAGCTGCTCCGCGGATACGGCCTCGATCCTCGCCGTCCGCTCGTGCTCGTCGCCGGGAACACGCCGAGCAACGCGCCCTATGAGGGGCGCTTCGTCGAGAGGCTCGTCGCGTGGTGGGCGGAGCAGGGCGGCGGCGGTCGCCTCCAGCTGCTGTTCCGACCCCATCCGAGGGACGCGCAGTGGCGGGAGCGCTTCGCCGCAGCGAGCGGTCGGGAGGGCGCCCTCGTCCAGGAGCCGAGCTACACCGACCTCGAGGCGCTCGCGACCCTCCTCCAGCACACGGACGCCGTCGTCTGCAACGCGGGGACGATTCTGCTCGACGCGCTCGTCGGCGACCGCCCGGCGGTGTGCGTGCTGTACGACGAGGGGGCTCCGCCCGGCGAGTCGTGGGCGGCGAAGAACGTCGTCGGGGAGCACTACAAGGAGCTCGCAACGTCGGGGGCGTTCTATCGCGCAGAGCGCTTCGAGGAGGTCGTCGCAGGCGTCGAGCGCGCGCTGGCGCACCCGGCCGAGCTCGCCGCGGAGCGTCGCAGGGCGGTCGAGCAGGTCGTCGGCGTCGTCGACGGACAGGCGGCGGCACGGGTCGTGGACGCCGCGGCGGAGGTGCTGGCAGCAAATCGCTTCTGAGGTGGTGACGACCCGCTCCGCGCGACGGTCGACGGTCGACGGCAAGCGGTCGCTACCCTCGAAGGCGTGGCAGCGCCGGTGGTATCCCGGCAGCCTGCGGGTCCGCTCGTCCCCGCGTCGCGGGACGGCAGGGCCGTCGGTCTCGTGGACCGTGCCCGACGCCACGGGCCGGAGGTGGCGCTTGCAGGGATCGTCGCCCTTGGCGCGGTCGTGTACGGCGCGGCGGCGCAGCTCGTCGCCATGCCGCTCGTGAACCCCGACGAGCTTCGGTACACGCTCGCGGCCCGCGCCGTGGCCGACGGCGAATGGTTGAACCTGAGAGAGCATGGCTACGGGTACGGCGCGGTCTACCCGCTCGTCCTCGCGCCGATCATCGCCCTGTCGGGGAGCGTCGCTGCTGCGTATCCGTTCTTCAAGCTCGCGAACGCGCTTCTCTTCGCCCTCGCGGCCGTACCCGTCTACTTCCTCGCCCGGCGGCTCCTGTCGGGCTGGTGGAGCGCGGCCGTCGCGGCTGCGTCCGTGGCGATCCCGTCGTCGCTCTACGCCTCGCTCGTCCTCACGGAGAGCGTCTCGTACCTCACGTTCAACCTGGCGGTGCTGGCCGTCGTCCTCGCACTCGAGCGTCCGTCCGTCCGCCGCCAGCTGGTGATGCTGGCCGCCGTCGGGCTGGCGTACGCCACGCGGGCGCAGTTCGCGGCGCTCCTCGGAGCGTTCCTCGTCGGCATCGCGCTCCTCACGGCCGTCGACCCGACGCGTCCCCGCTTCCGGGAAGCCGCCCGCGCGCTGTGGCCCACGCTCGGCGCCCTCGCGCTGGGAGTCGTCGCGGTCGCCGGCCGACCGCTCGCGACGTGGTCGTCGCCGCGCGGGGCGCTCGGCGGGTACGGCGACCTCTGGCGCGGCTACGACCCGCTCTCGATCGCGCGCTTCTTCGTCTACCACCTCGCGGAGTGGGAGCTCTACCTCTTCGTCGTCCCGTTCGTGGTCACCCCGATCGTCCTCGCGATGCTCCTCCGGGCGGCGCGCCGCGGCGCGTCGGGAGAGGGCGCCTTCGCCGCCGCCTTCCTGACCGTGAACGGCGCCCTGCTTCTGATCGCAGCGGCGTTCGCGAGCACGCCCTACGGCTACTCCCAGCTCCACGACCGCTATTTCTTCTACATCGCCCCGCTCTGGCTCGTCGCATTCGGGGTGTGGCTGTCGAGAGGGTTGCCGCGGCCGTTGCGGTGGACGGCGACTGGCGTAGTCCTCGCGCTCGTGCTCCCGGCGATCCTCCCCTTCGGGCTGATCGGCGGGAACATCGTCTTCGAGGCGGTCCCTACGGCGTTCTGGTCGTGGACCTGGACGATGATCCAGTCCACGCCTCACATGGACGGGAAGCGGGCGGTGGCGATCCTCGTCGTCGCGTTGACCGCCGCCACCGTCGCGCTTCCGCGTCGGGTGTGGCCCGTGCTGCCGGTCGTCGTCCTCACCGGGCTCCTCGTCACCTCGGTGCTCGCGTGGAAACGACAGGTCGACGAGCCGGAGGCGTTCGTGCGGGCCGACCGGGGCAGCCGCACATGGGTCGACGCAGCCGTCCCTGCGGGGGCGCGGGTGCTGAAGATCTACGTCTCGCCGCTCGACTGCCCCAACACGGAGATGACGCGCCAGGCTCTCTTCCTGACCGAGTTCTTCAACGACTCCGTCGACTGGGCCGTCGAGATCGGCGACTCCGTTCCCGACGGCCTCCCGATCGACCGGGTCGACGTCACGCCCGGAGGCCAGCTCGTGTTTCCGGGCGGCAGGCCGCTCGTCGCCCGGTACGTCCTGGCGCAGCCCGAGCTGCACATCGCGGGGAGGCAGCTCGCACACGGGTCCGGCGCCGACCTCACGCTCTGGCGTACGAGCGGGGCGGTCAGGCTCGTCGACGAGGCACGGGGACCGAACGACGTGATCGACGACGTGTGCGGCTACGGGCCGGACGGACGGGCCGGCTACAGGCCGCGAATCCAGCCCCCCACTTAGAGGCTTGATGCGGGTTTACGGGTGCGTGCGGGGAGGGCATGCGCCAAGCAGCGTGGCCGGATCAGTGCTCGCCGATACCCGAAGGTATCGGCGAGCAGGGAGACGGCCGCGATGCGCCGCGCGCAGGCCCCAGCCGTGTGTGCCCATAACCCGCATCAAGCCTCTAGTAGAGCCCGCCTGCTGCCCTTCGCATGGGCCGCTGACTAACCTCGATCCGCATGAGGCTCGTGATGACGCTCCTCGCGCGCGACGAGGCAGACATCGTCGACGCGCAGATCGCCTTCCACCTCCATGCCGGCGTCGACTTCGTCGTCGCGACGGACAACGCGTCGAGCGACGGGACGACGGAGATCCTCGAGCGGTACGAGCAGGCAGGCGTGCTACGGCTTCTGCGCGAGCCCACGGACGACATGCGCCAGAAGGAGTGGGTCACACGGATGGCTCGGCTCGCGGCGACCGAGCACGACGCCGACTGGGTGCTGCACGCCGATGCGGACGAGTTCTGGTGGCCGCGCGCAGGGACGCTGCGGAACGTCCTGGCGGTCGTCCCGGAGCGTTACGGGATCGTGCGTGGCTGCTGGCGCCATTTCCTCCCGCGTCCCGACGACGGTGCGTTCTTCGCCGAGCGGATGATCGTGCGCCTCCTGACTCCCGCCCACCCGGGCGACAAGGAGACGATCTTCCACGCCCACCAGAAGGTGGCCCATCGAGCGCGTGCGGACGTCGAGGTCGAGCCGGGCAATCACAACGCCGCGGCACCGGGGCTCGAGCCGCTGCGCGCCTGGCACCCGATCGAGGTGCTCCACTTCTCCTTCCGGTCGATCGAGCAGCTCGAGCGCAAGGCCCGCGGTGGCTGGCTCCGCACCCCTGGTCTACAGCCCACCCTGCATCAAATCCTCCTGGACGAGGCGGTGCGGCAGGGCCGGACCGCCGGCTTCTACGAATCGTTCGCGATCGGGGAGACGGCCCTCACCCAGGGGCTCGCCGACGGCACGCTCGCGGTCGACACGCGCCTTCGCGATGCCCTTCGCGCGCTTCGTCGAGCCGACGGCGGCTTCTCTCTGCCAGACGGCTCCGCGCCACTCTCGTTCCCCCGTCCGGACGTCCGGGAGGACGGCGTGCTGGCCGCCGAGCTCGCCCCGCTCGAGGAGATCGACGCGCTCGAGCGAGCACCGCTCCGCATCGATGCGCTCGAGAGACGGCTGGCTCGTCTCGAGCAGGGGCCGATCGGATGGCTGCGTAGACTGGCGTCATGACGAGGGTCGTGATGACGCTTCGTGCTCGGGACGAGGCGGACATCGTCGGATCCTGGCTCGACTTCCACCTGAACGCGGGCGCCGACTTCGTCGTCGTCACCGACCACCGGTCGCAGGACGGCACGACGGAGATCCTCGAGCGCTACGCGAACGAGGGGTCGATCCATCTCATCCGCGAGCCGGGCGAGGAGCTGCGCGAGGAGGAGTGGGTGATGCGAATGGCACGCCTTGCGGCCACGGAGTTCGGGGCGGACTGGGTGATCAACTCGGACGCGGACGAGTTCTGGTGGCCGCGCGGCAAGTCCCTGGGCGACGTTCTCTCGGCGGTCCCGGAGCGCTACGGGCTGATCTCGGCATTTTGGCGCGCCTTTGTGCCGCGACCCGGGGATGGGCTCTTCGCGGAGCGGATGACGGTGCGCTTCTCGGCGCTCGCCCCGATCAACGATCCAGCCTCGCTGTACAGGCCGATCCGGAAGGTCATCCATCGCGCGCACCCGGAGATTCGGTTGACACGCGGCAACCATGGCGTCACGGACAGCCCGTTTGCTCCCCTCCGCGGCTGGTTCCCGGTGGAGCTCTTCCACTTCCCGGTCCGCTCCGAACGGCAGCTGGCACACAAGGCGGATCTCTTCGGCAAGGGGTTCGCGCGCTATGTCGACCGTCCGCCGACCGGCTACCACCGGAACATGTTCAAGGCCCTCCACGAGGGAGGGATCGGCGACTACTACGAGTCGCTCGTCGTCGACGAGGAGGAGCTCGAGCGCGGCGTCGCCGAGGGACGACTCGTCGTCGACACGAGGCTCCGCGACGCGCTACGGGACGTTGCAGTGGGACATGCTCCGGCGTTTCCCGTCCCGACGCTCGTCGAGGACGCCGAGTATGCCGTCGAAGCGGCGGTGCTGGGCGAAGCCGACGTGGTGCGCCTCCAGCGGCGGCTCGACGAGCTCGAGACGCGGCTCCGCACGCTCGAGGTCAAGCCTCTCGCACGCGTGCACCGCAAGGTCTCCGGCACGACGCGGCGCGTCCTCGGGCGCGAGAGGCAGGCGACGAGCTGAGGCGGCCTGCGAGCCTCGTCCGGCGGGTTCGAGCCGCCGTCGTGCGATCGACCCCGTCGGGTTGAGCCCCGAGCCGACGCGCCCGCGCCTCGCGGGACTGCGGGTCGCGGTCGTGCTCAAGTGGCCGGGCCTCGGCGGGGCGGAGCGCCAGGCGCTCGTGCTCGCGCGTCACCTGCGGGAGGTGGAGGGCGCGTCGGTCGAGGTTCAGGCCCTGACGGACGCCGATGGGCGGGCGGTAGCGGCATTCCAGGAGGCGAGAATCCCGTGGCGAGGAAGACGCGGCAGGTGGCGCGGCAGCGCGCCGTGGACGGTGGCCCGGCTCGTCCGGGTGGCCGCGTCACTCAGGCGCGCCCGGCCTGACGTCCTGCTGCCGTACTGCGACGTGCCGAACGTCGTCTGCGGCCTCGTCTGGCGCTACGTCGGCGCGCGCACCTGCGTGTGGAGCCAGCGGGACACGCTGCCGTTCACGTTGGGCGAGTCGTTCGTGCGCCGTGCGCTCGAGACGACTCCGGTGATCGTGTCGAACTCCGAGCACGGGGCGGACTTCCTCGCCGTCCACGGTGCTGCGCGCGAGCGCATCCGCGTCATCGCGAACGGCGTCGACCTTGCGCCCGCACGCGAGACCCGGATCGAGTGGCGTCGCCGTCTCGGCGCGGCGAAGGGCACGGTCGTGGTGACCGCCGTCGCGCACTTCTACCCGCGCAAGGGCCACGAGACGCTACTCGAGGCGTGGCACCACGTGCTCGCACGCGCCGACGGCGCCCGTGACCGGCTGACGCTCGTGCTCGCAGGTCGACCGGAGGGCAGGCGGGAGCTCCTCGAGCGGCTCGGGCGCGACCTCGGGGTCGACGACCGTGTCTACTTCGCCGGCGACGTCGACGACGTCGCAGGTCTCCTCGCGGCGTCCGACGTCGGCGTGCTGAGCACGCCGGCCGACGGGGCGGAGGGGTGCTCGAACGCCGTGCTCGAGATGATGAGCTGCGGGCTGCCCGTCGTCGCGAGCGACGTCCCGGGAGTCCGAGAGGCGCTCGGGCCCGACGCGGGAGCGCTGCTCGTACCGCCGGGCGACGCCGCTCGGCTCGGCTCCGTGCTCGCCGAGCTCTGCGCCGACCCGGACCTCCGCGCACGTGTCGGGCGAAGGAACATGGCCCGCCAGCCGGCGCTCTTCGGACGGGAGCGAATGCTCGAGGAGTCGGTCGCCGCAATTCTCGACGGGCTCGCGGCGAGGCATGCTCGACCGCCGGTGGCCTGAGAGCGCTGCACGCCCCCGGCGGGTCCGTGGTCGCCTGCAGTCGGGACTAACCTCCACGGCTGCATGAAGCTCGTGATGACCCTCCTCGCCCGCGACGAGGCAGACATCGTCGACGCGCAGCTCGCGTACCACCTCGACGCCGGCGTCGACTTCGTCGTCGCCACGGACAACCGCTCCGAGGACGGGACGACGGAGATCCTCGAGCGCTACGAGCGCGAAGGGGTCCTCCACCTGATCCGTGAGCCCGGCGACGACCTGCGCCAGAGCGAGTGGGTCACCCGGATGGCGCGGCTCGCCGCGACGGACTTCGGTGCGGACTGGATCCTGAACGCCGACGCCGACGAGTTCTGGCGGGCCCGCGGCGCGACGCTCAAGGAGCTGCTCGCCGTCGTCCCCACGCGGTTCGGCGCCGTCAGGGGAGCATGGCGCAACTTCGTCCCGCGACCGGACGACGAGCGGCCCTTCGCGGAGCGGATGACCGTGCGGCTCTGCACGCCGAGCTTTCACCAGCACCCACTGAGCACCCACTTCAAGTCGGCGCACCGCGCCCACGCAGGCGTCCGCATCGGGCGCGGCAACCACGAGGCGCTCGCGGACGATCTGGTCGCGCTGCGCGGGTGGTACCCGATCGAGATCCTCCACTTCCCCGTGCGGTCGTACGCGCAGTGCCGACGCAAGTACGTGACCCAGTTCGTCGCGCTCGAGCGGAACGCGCAGAAGGGGATCCCCGGTCACATGGCCGAGGCGTACGAGGCGTACCGCGCCGGGCGGCTCGACGAGTTCTACGCCCCGCTCGTCGTCGACGACGAGACCCTCGCGCGGGGGCTCGCGGACGGCACGTACGAGCTCGACACACGTCTCCGCGACACGCTTCGCGCGCTCGGGCTCGGCGCGACCGCCCAGACGCACGCACGTAACGACGCGCCAGCGCGTTCGGCGGTCGAGGAGGCTGCAGTCTTCGCCGGGGAGTGCTCGTCGCTCCGGGAGGCCGACCTCGGCGCCTTCTTCGGCGGGCGGATCGACGCGCTCGAGACGCGGCTCGGCCGGCTCGAGCAGAGCCCTGCCGCGCGCGTTCGCCGCCTCGCCGGAAGCCTGCGCCGGTGAGCGAGCGCATGGGGCGGGTGCTGGCGTTCGTCCCGACGAGGAAGGCTGCGCTCGTCCTCGTCGCCGTCGCGCTTTGCGTCTTCTCGTTCCAGGCGCTCGGCTGGCCGATGGCGAAGGGCCGAGACACCTGGGACTACCTCGCCTACTACCTGCAGCTCTTCGACTCGAAGCCGCCGCTCTCGCAGGTGCAGCTCTTCCGCGCGCCGCTGACGCCGCTTGTCCTCGGGCTGCCGATGGCGCTCGGCGGGAGCCTCCTCCTCGAGCTCGTCTTCGGGCTGCTCTACGCGGTCTCCGTCCTCGCATGGAGCGCGACGGCGCTGACCTTCGGGCGGATCCCGGCGCTCGCCTCCGCGCTCCTGCTCCTCGTCTATCCCGCCTGGGCGACGCTCTATCACCAGGCGTCGAGCGACGCCGTCTTCGCGACAGGGCTCTCGCTCTGGGCGCTCGTCGTCGCCCGGACCCTCAAGCGGCCGACGACGGCCGGGTTCGTCGTCCTCGGCGTGGGGATCGCCGCGCTCGTGTTGATCAGGCCGGCGAACCAGGTGCTGCTCCCGGCGGTCGTCGCGCCCCTGCTCGCCGTCGCGTCCTGGCGTCGTCGACTCACGTGGGTCGCGGTGTGCCTCGCCGCCGCCGTGCTGCCGCTCGCCGGCTGGGCGGCGCACAACGCGATCCGGTACGACGACTTCACGGTTACGCGCGGCGGGCGCGCGTGGGTGCCGTTCCTGCGGGTGTGGCTCGCGGACAAGACGATCTCGCCGGAGAACGGGCCCGCGTCGCAGCGTCTCGCGCGGCTCGTCGAGAGCCACGTGCTGACGGAGGAGCCCTACAGGAGCCTCCACGTCCCGCTCGACGCGTACCTCGCGAACGGCTCGAACTACGAAACCGTTCGGTTGATCGCGCTCTCGGACACGGTGCTCGGGCGGGACACGAACTACAGCGTGCTCTTCGACTCTGCCGTCGAGGCGATCCGCAAGCATCCCGGGACGTACTTCCGGGGCGTCGCGGGCCTCTCCTGGGACTTCCTCATGCAACGGCCGATCCGCGAGGCCGTCGCCCCGCGGGCGCAGACGGCACCCGAGCCGCCCCGCCCCACGTACGAGCGCAACGGCGTCGTGCTGCCGAACCCGCAGGCGACGATCCTGCTCGAGGGCGTCCCGTACGGGTTCGTCTGGTGCGCATCGGACTACATCGACTCGTGCACGTTGAAGGACCCCTCGCGCGTCTTCTCCGACCCGGCGGTTCAGCAGCGGTATCGGAAGGTCGTCGCGCAGATCCGCACGTGGGACGCGGAGCTCCCGTCGCGGACGGGGAAGTCGTGGGTGGCCGGGATCCTCAACCGGATCACGCCGAGGTTCCCGCGGCCGCCTCTCTGGCTCGCCGTGGGCGTGATCGCGCTGCTCTGGCGAAGGCCCAGAGGCTGGCGTGCGATCGTCGTCCTCTGGTCGGCGGCCGCCGCCGTCCTCCTGATCCACGCGGCCTCGCAGGGCCTCGCGCCCGAGTTCTCGCTCCCGCTCTACCCGCTGTTCATCGTGACCGCGCTGGGCGCGCTCGGCGGCGAGCGCGGTGGCCCGCCTTCGAGAGCTCGTGTTGATTCAACACAAAGCTCGTCCGCCTGATGCGCGCCCGGGCGCCGCTCTTGCTGGTCGCCGGCCTGACCCTGCTCGGTGCGTTGCTCCGGTTCCCGACGCTCGATCGGCAGAGCTTCTGGCTGGACGAGCTCGTGACCGTCTCGCTCCTCGACCACGGGCTCGGAGACGTGCTGCGGGAGGTCCCGCGCACCGAGGCGACGCCGTTCCTCTACTACGTCGTCGCGTGGGCCTGGGGGTCGCTGTTCGGGCTCGGGGAGGTCGGGATCCGCACGCTCTCGGCGCTCGCCGGCACCGCGACCATCCCCGTTGCCTACGGCGCCGGCGCGGTCCTCGTCTCGCGGCGGGCCGGCGTCGTCGCCGCGGCGCTCGTCGCCGTGAACCCGTTCCTGGTCTGGTACTCGCAGGAGGCTCGGTCGTACGCGCTCCTCGGGCTGCTCGGCGCGGCCACCGTCCTCGCGTTCGGGCACGCGTTGCGGGGCTCGGGGAGGGCGCTCGTCCTCTGGGGAGCGCTCTGCGCCCTGACAATCGCGACGCACTACTACGCGCTGTTCCTCGTCGGCGCGGAGCTGGTCTGGCTGCTCGTCCGCGCACGTCCACGTCGCCCGGTCGTGCTCGCATCGCTGATTCCGATCGCGGCGCTGGCCGTCCACGTGCCGCTCCTGCTCGAGCAGCGGGACAACGGCCAGGCGGTGACGGGATCGTCCCTTGCCGCGCGGATCGCCGGCATCCCGAAGAACCTCGTCGTGGGGTACAGCTTCCCGGCCGAGGCGCTCGGCAGCGCCGCCGCGGCGGTCCTCCTGCTCGTCGGGCTCGCCCTCCTCGTGCGCGTCGCGAGGGCCGAGCGACGCGGTGCGCTCGTCGCGGGGTCGCTCGCGGCCGCTGTGGTCCTGATCCCCGTCGTGCTCGCGCTCGTCGGGGAGGACTACCTCATCGCGCGGAACGCGATCGTCGCGGTCGTCCCCGCGGCGGTCTGCGTCGGGGCAGGGTTCGCGACGGGGCGACTCGGGCTCGCGGCCGCGACGGCGCTGTGCGTCCTCTCTGCGGGGATCGCGCTCGCGCCCGCCCTGGACACGAGCTACGGACGCACCGACTGGCGTGGCGCCGCGGAGCCGCTTGCGTCGGCCGACCGTTCCCGCGCGATCGTCGTAACCCCGTACATGAGCCGAACGCTCTGGCGGCCGTACCTTCCCGGGCTCCGGGAGCCGTCGGGGAACGGGGCGACCGTCGCAGAGATCGCGGCGGTCGGACTGGCGACCGAGGGCGGTTATTCCGCGGGCCACGTCGAGCCGCCGGGTGTCGGCACTCCCCGACCCGTGAAGGGGTTCCGCGTCGTCGACGTCGAGCGGAAGCCGACGTACACGCTCGTCCTCTATCAGGCCGCCCGTCCGACCTTCGTCCCGCTCTCGACGCTGGCCGGGCTCGCGCTCACCGACGAGCAGCCGGGGGTGTTGCTGCAGGGCCCCTGAGAACCGCCGCGCATGCAACTGCGCCCGCGGGGGCGTCCACTACCATCCCGGGGTGGTTCGAACCGACACGACGCTCGAAGAGGAGCGCACGACGTCGGGCGCCGCGGACGCCGGAACGAACCCTCGGCCTTCGGCGGTCGCAAACGGCGCGGCCGACGTCGATGTCTCTCGCGTGACGGTGATCCGGCCCGCGAGCCGGCTCCCGCGGCTCGACGTCGGCGAGCTCTGGCACTACCGCGAGCTCCTCTGGACGCTGGTCTGGCGCGACGTCTCCGTGCGCTACAAGCAGACGTTCCTCGGCGTCGCCTGGGCAATCCTCGTGCCCGCGTTCACCGCTCTCGTGTACGTGATCGTCTTCGGGAAGTTCGCGAACTTCCCGGCGGGCTCGACCCCGTACCCGAGCCTCGTCGTCGCGGGCGTGCTGCCGATGCAGTACTTCGCCTCCGCCTTGAGCCTCGCGGGCCTGAGCCTCCTGTCGAACCTGCCGCTCGTGACAAAGGTCTACTTTCCACGCACGCTGCTTCCGTTCGCCGGCGTCCTCGTGCCGCTCGTCGACTTCGTGATCGGGCTGCCGATCCTGCTCTTTCTCATGTGGAAGTACGACACGTGGCCCGGTGGCTGGAAGGTCCTGACTGCGCCACTCTTCATGCTCCTCGCGGTCGTCACGGTACTCGGGATCAGCCTGCTGCTCGCCGCGGTCAACGTCCGCTACCGGGACGTCCGCTACATGATCCCGGTCTTCCTCCAGGTGCTCCCACTCCTGTCGGGCGTGATGTTCGCGGTCGACCAGATCCCCGTGAAGTGGCAGTGGATCCTCTCGTTCAACCCGATGACGGGCGTGATCGCGGGCTGGCGCTGGGCGGTTCTCGACGCGAACGCACCCGACCCGGGGCAGCTCGCGGTCGGCGTCGCCGTCGCGCTCGTGCTCTTCGTGGTCGGGCTCGCCGTCTTCCGCTCCTCGGAGCCGCGTTTCGCGGACACGATCTGATGTCCGTCGCGATCCAGGTCGAAGGGCTCTCGAAGAAATACCGGCTCGGCGAGTACCACGCCGCCTACGGCACCCTCCGCGAGTCGCTCGTCCACATGGGGAGACGGCTCACCGGGCGTGAGCACCATCGCGCGGCGGCCGAGCTCTGGGCGCTGCAGGACGTCACGTTCGAGGTGCCCGACGGGCAGGTGCTCGGCGTGATCGGACGCAATGGCGCGGGCAAGTCGACGCTGCTGAAGATCCTCACGCGGATCACGGCGCCGACGTCCGGGCGGGCCGAGATCCGTGGGCGGGTCGGAAGCCTGCTCGAGGTGGGAACCGGCTTCAACCAGGAGCTGACGGGACGCGAGAACATCTACTTGAACGGCGCGATCCTCGGCATGAAGCGCCGGGAGATCGACCAGCGCTACGACGACATCCTCGAGTTCTCGGGTGTCGAGCGGTTCATCGACACGCCCGTGAAGCGCTACTCGAGCGGCATGTACGTCCGCCTCGCGTTCGCGGTCGCCGCCCACCTCGAGCCCGAGATCCTCCTCGTCGACGAGGTGCTGGCAGTGGGAGACGCCGAGTTCCAGGCGCGGTGCCTCGGCCGCATGGAGGACTTCGGGGACACGGGCCGGACGGTGCTCTTCGTCTCGCACAACATGCAGGCCGTCTCGCAGCTCTGCAACACGGCGGTGCTGCTCGAGGGAGGCAAGCTGGTGCGCCAGGGCCCGAGCGAGGAGATCGTCGCCCACTACCTGCAGACTTCGGCAGGAGCCGGCTCGAGTCAGACCTGGTCGGCAGAGGACGCACCCGGCGACCGTCTGGTGCGCCTCCGGTCGGTCCGGGTCGTCGACACGGAGGGCGAGACCGTGGACTACGTCGACGTTCGACGCCCCGTCGGCATCGAGCTCGGCTTCACGGTGCTCGAGCGCGGCGGGCCGCCGGTCGTGCCCAAGCTCAAGGTGACGACTGCCGGCCACGTCGCATTCAACGCGATGGACACCGACCCACGGTGGAACCACGCCTCCTCACCGGGCGAGTACGTCGCCACCGCATGGATCCCGGGGAACCTGCTCAACGAAGGACTCGTCAGCGTCGACGCGGCGGTCTGCTCGATCGACTCGCCGAAGCTCCACCACCACGTCTCCGTCCACGAGGCGGTGTCGTTCCACGTCCAGGATCCGGCGCAGGGCGACTCGTCGCGTGGCCTGTTCACCGGCCAATGGCGCGGCGTCGTCCGCCCCCTGTTGGAGTGGACGGCTGAGCGCGTCTGAGCACGGCTCTGACGGCGCTTTGATCGCGCGGACGTCGACCACTCCACGGCTCGGCATCGTCGTGAGCACATACGAGTCGCCCGAGGCGCTGGATGCCGTTCTGTGGGGGTTCGCCGAACAGTCCGACCCGGGGTTCGTGCTTGTTGTCGCTGACGACGGCTCGGGCAGCGATACGAAGACCGTCGTCGATAGGTGGCGATCGCATTTTGGGGGACGGCTGCTGCACGTGTGGCAGCCCGACGAGGGATTCCGGCTCGCGAGGGTGCTGAACCTCGGCGCGCTTGCGGTGGACGCGGATTACCTCGCGTTCATGCACGGGGAGTCGATCCCACGCCGCAACTTCGTCCGCGCAATCCGAGCGTGCATTAGACCCGGGTGGTTCGTTGCCGGCCGGCGTGTGGACCTCTCAGCTGCCCTCACGGCCCGTGTTCTCGAGCAACGGCTTCCGGCACATCGGTGGGGGATGCTCGATTGGTTCCGGGCGAGCCACGACGCGCGCCCGATCGCCGCGCTCACGCGGCGCGACCGCCGTCGAGTCGGAGCGGAGGGGGTTCCCGAGTTCAGCCCTCACAACCGCACGTACGGCTACCTGCTCGGAGTCGCCCGGGGCGATTTCGAGCGCGTCAACGGGTACGACGTGCGCTTCACCGGTTGGGGTGAGGAGGACGTGGACATCGCTGTACGCCTGCGCCGGATCGGTCTGCGCTGCGGGCATGCAGGGCCCGATGGCACGTTGGTGCACCTCTGGCACGAATCGGAAACCCTTGCTGAACGGCCGAACTGGCCCCTGCTCCAGGGGACGGAACGTAGTGATCGGATCGAGGCGATAGAGGGGCTCCGCGAGGTCGCAACCACCGACACGGGAGTGAGGGAGAGCAGCGGGCGGGCGGACACGTACCGTCGAGCGTCGTGACGGGCGAGGTGCTGGAAGGCGAAGGCGTGCAACTGCCCCGGGCAACGCCGGCGCGCCTGCGGATTCCGCGTCAGCCGAGTCCTGGCATCAATCTGGTGGGCTGTCTCGAGGCCGAGTCCGGGCTTGGCGAGGCCGCGAGACGCATTGCGAGGGCCCTCGACCACCGGGGCGTGCCGACTGCCGCGATCTCGCATCGGGGCACCGAGCGATACCAGGTCGGTCCGCACGAGCTGCTGCTCAGCGACGAGGCGACGTACGACACGAACCTCGTCTGTCTCAATCCCGGCTACCTCGCGGCGTTCGTCGCGGACGTCGGCGCCGAGTTCTTCGCGAACCGATACTCCGTCGGGCTCTGGTTCTGGGAGACGAGTCGAATCCGGGCGGGCGAGCGAGGCACAGCCCGATTTCTCGACGAGGTCTGGGTGACGAGCCGCTACGTCAGGGACGCGATCGGGGAGCTCGAGATCCCCGTGCACATCGTGCCCGTGCCGATGGAGGCTCCAACAGGACCGTTCCGAACGCGTTCCGAGCTCGGGCTGCCGGACGGATTCACGTTCCTCTTCGTCTTCGACTTCTGGAGCGAGGAGCGCAAGAACCCCACGGCGGTTATCGAGGCCTTCACGCAGGCGTTCGCGCCGGGGGAGGGGCCGAGGCTCGTTCTGAAGAGCGTCCACGGTGACTCCAAGGTGCAGGAGCTCGCGAGGCTCCGCGCGATGGCCGGAGGGCGCGACGACGTGCTCGTCCGAGACGGCTACGCCTCTCCGGTCGAACGGGACTCGTACTTCGCCCACTGCGACTGCTACGTCTCGCTTCATCGCAGCGAGGGTCTGGGCCTCACGATGGCCGAGGCGATGGCGCTCGGCAAGCCTGTGATCGCGACCGGATACTCGGGGAATCTCGAGTTCATGGACGAATCGAACAGCTATCTCGTGCCCTACGACCTCGTCGAGGTCCCTTCGAACTGGTGGGCATACGGTCCTGGCGCGACGTGGGCCGAACCGGACATCGACGCGGCAGCTGCGCTGATGCGGCGGGCATGGGAGCGCCCCGACGAGGCCCGCGCGCTCGGGCAACGAGGACAATCCGAGCTTCTAGAGCGATTCTCGCCAACCCGGACTGCAGACTTCACACGACGGCGGCTCGACGAGGTACGAGAATCCGGCGCGATCGCGGCGCGTGCGGCGGGTCACGACGCGCGTCCAGCCATTCTCGACGCCTCGCTCGCGATGGCCGAAGAGCCAGGCACAAATCTCGCAGCTGGCCACGGCACCTCGTCGTTCGTCCGTCGATTCCTGCGTCGCGCCCTCTGGCCGTACCTCGCCGAGCGGCAGCGTGTCGACACTGCAGTGCTGGATGCCGTTGTTTCGCTCGAGCGCTCCGTCCGGAGCCTGGAGCAGCGAATGCTCGAGCTCGAAAGCGCGGCGGGATCGACAGATTCAGCTACTCGACCGCCCTGAGGCACCCGGATCCAGTCCCGGTAGCTCCTGTGACCCAAGAACCTCCCGTCCCCGCCGATGGCGATGTCGAGCTCTCGTTCGAGCTCGGGCGTCCGGCTCGTTCAGCTCACAGCGAACCGCGTGGCCGGATCGAGCTCGTCGAGCTCGCCCGTGTACTCGTAGCTCCGCACGGTCAGCGACGCGAGCGAGGCGGGGGACGAGTACGTGGCGGTCGCGAGCACGCGGGGCGCCGTCGTCGAGAAGCCGCCGCGGTGGAAGCCGGAGGTGTTGCAGAAGACCAGCGTCCCGGCGGGCCCCGTGAACGCCTTCACCTCGCTCGCGGGCACGCGAGCCTCGAGCTCCTCCTCGGTCGGGTAGTTCTGCCCCAGGGGCTGCCAGGCCCACGCGTCGGCGTACCGCCCGCCCGGCTGGCTGCCCGCGACGTACTGGAACGGCCCCATGCTCTCGTCCACGTCCACGAGGTAGAGGAAGACCTTGAGCAGGTGCTTGTCGTTGTAGTCGCGGTGCCAGCGCTGGGACGAGATCCGCTCGGCGGCCGCGGGCTGGGGCACCGAGTACCAGACGTCGACGTACTCGAGCTTCGACCACATCTCGAGATACGCGTTCGCGAGGTCGAGCATGCGCTCCGAGGCAACCGCCCTGAACCACGGATCGGTCGGCCCGAGCTCGACGCCGTAGCTCTGGAGCCGCACGACGAACTCCTTGCCCGGCCGGACGCGGACGTGCTCGCCGCCGGCCGCGAGGTCGGCCTCGGTCGAGGAGACGAACCGGTCGCGCTGCTCCTCGATCTCCTTCCAGAGCGCCGGGTCGGAGAAGACCTCGTCGAAGGAGCGCACCGAGTAGCCCTGCGCCCGGACGTCGGTGAGGATGCTCTGCTGGACGTCGTCCAGCGACGGAGGCGCCTCGCCGAAGTGCCCGCGACTCGTGCGGTTCGAGAGGAACCGGTCGTGCAGCTCGTACGTCGCGCGGATGCCCCGCCGCTCGATCGCCTTCGCGACGCGGTCGGCGCGGTGGGTGAACACGCGATTCATGCGGGCTGAGAGCTTGGTGTGCTGCCTGTGCATGGTCCGTCTTGGCCGTCGAGCGGGGAGTCGCCTACGTTACCCGCGGCGACCGTGACCTCCGTCTTCTACCTCTTCCGCGACGCGCCGCCCAGGCGCGCAGCCCTCCGGCTCGACCCGGGGTCGGCCGCCCGCTACTCGCTCTACGGCATGGACCAGCTCGCCGACCGCGGGTTTGCCGTGCGGCACAACCTCGAACGGGCCCGGCCCTCGCGCGCGGCGCGGACGGCGGGTGGCCTGCTCAAGCGCGGCCTGGAGGCGGGCGGCGGCTACGGGGGCGACTTCGCCACGGTCCTCGCGTCGCGCACGCAGATCGGTCGCTCCGACGTCGTGTTCTCCACCGTGGACACGGTGGGGATCCCGCTGATGCTGCTCGCCCGCGGTCGCGTCGTGCGCGTGCCGTTCGTCTACGCGGCGATCGGGCTTCCCGAGCGTCTCGCGCAGCTTCGCTCGCGGCGGATGGAGCGGCTCTATGCCAGTGCCCTCGGCGCGGCGGCGACGGTCGTCGCGTACAGCGAGCACGAGGCCGAGGTCCTGCTCCACTGGATCCGGGAGCGCGCGGTGGAAGCACGGGTCGAGTTCGTCCCGTTCGGCGTCGACGTCCAGGCGTTCCGGCCGACCGGCGCGGAACCGGATGTCGACGTCGTCTCCGTGGGAGCCGACCCGCACCGGGATTTCGAGCTCTTGCTGACGGTCGCGCGTGCGATGCCAGAGTCGCGCTTCCTCGTCGTCACGACCGCCGAGCGAGAGCGCTCGCTCGGCGGCCGCCCGAGCAACGTCGCCGTGGAGACCGACCTCGCGTTCGACGAGATGCGCCGGCGTCTCGAGGCCGCGCGCGCGGTCGCCCTGCCCGTCCGCGAGAACAGCTACTCGGGTGCGACGACCGTGCTTCTGCAGGCGATGGCGCTGGCGAAGCCCGTCGTCGTCACCCGGACGGCGGCGATCGCCAGCGGCTACGGGCTCGAGGACCGGACGAACGTCCGGCTCGTCGCGCCGGGAGACGCGTCGTCGTTCGGCCGGGCGCTCGCCGACGTGCTCGCGGACGACGCCCTGGCCGAGGCGCTCGGTGCGCGAGGACGCGAGACGGTCGAGTCGGGCTACACCTGGGACGCGTACGTCGCCCGGCTGGCGGGGCTGCTCGAGCGGGCCCGGCGTAGATGATTGATTCCACATGGCCGCGAACCGGGTGACGCCCCAGACGCTGCGCCGGATCGGCCCGCTCGTCCACGACACGTACTACCGGTACGCGCCGTAGACGAGCTGGCCGCCCGGCTTGGTCTGGGACGCCCCCGGACATCACGCCCATGTGAAATCAATCATCTAGCGTGGCCGCCGTGCAGCCCAGGAGCATCGTGCGCGCAGCGCGCCGCGCGGGACGCGCCGTCGACCGGAGGGTCGCCCTCGAGCGCGACTGGCTGCGCACACGCCACGGCCGGGCCGACCTGGCGCTGTTCCACGAGTTCGCGCCGCCGCCGTCGGGTGGCGGGCATCAGTTCCTCCGCGCCCTCGTGCGCGAGCTCGAAGCCCGTGGGCTCCTCGTCGAGCAGCAGCGCATCTCGGAGGGCACGCCTGCGTGTCTCTTCAACTCGTTCAACTTCGACTTCGCTCGGCTCCGTCGCTTCTCCGCCCGGGGCGCGCGAATGGTGCACCGTGTCGACGGCCCGGTCGGCGTCTACCGGGGCTTCGACGACGGCACCGACGAGCGCATCGCCCGGATCAACGCAGAGGTGGCGTCGGCCACGATCCTGCAGTCGCGGTTCTCCCTCGAGAAGCATCGCGAGCTCGGGGTCGAGCTTCGCGACCCCGTGGTCGTCCCGAACGCCGTCGACCCGACGATCTTCCATCCTCCCGCCGCCCGCGAGCCGCTCGAGGGAAGGCGCGTGAGGGTGGTAGCGACGAGCTGGTCGGACAATCCGCGCAAGGGCGGAGACGCGCTCGCCTGGCTCGACCGCGAGCTCGACCACACGCGGTACGAGCTCACCTTCGCCGGCCGCGCGCCCGCGCACTACGAGCACGTCGCGCTGGTCGGCCCGCTCGACTCGAACGCGCTCGCCGAGCTGCTTCGCGCACAGGACGTGTACGTGGCCCCGAGCTACGACGATCCGTGCTCCAACGCGCTGCTCGAGGCCCTTGCCTGCGGTCTCCCCGCGGTGTACCGAGACAGCGGCGGCCACCCCGAGCTCGTCGGCGACGGCGGTCTTCCATTCCGCGCCGACGAGGAGCTCGGCGACGTCCTGGAGCGGCTCGTCGCGGAGCTCGACGAGCGGCGCGCGGCGATCACGACCCACCCGATCGCGTGGGTCGCCGACCGTTACCTCGAGATCCTCGCTCCGGCCGCTGCGCACTAACATCCCGCGACCGTGGAGAACTACTTCCGACGAGGCGTTCGCGGCGCTCGCTTCCACGTCGGCAAGCGCCTCGACCGGGCGGCCGTCTCGCGCGCGCACGACGTCCTCTACCTCTCGGACGCCTGGACCGAGGCGACCTGGCTCGGCGCTCAGGCGCTGAAGAACCCGCTCGACCTATGGGTCTACCAGGAGATCATGGTCGAGACTCGGCCCGAGCTGATCGTCGAGACGGGCACGTATCGCGGCGGCAGCGCGTTCTTCCTCGCGTCGATCTGCGACCTGCTCGGCGAGGGCGAGGTCGTCTCGATCGACATCGAGCCGGTGCGGGACGACTACCCGACCCACCCTCGGATCACGTACCTCGGCGGCCGTTCGTCCACGGATCCCGCGGTGGCCGCAGAGGTGCGCGGGCGTGCCGAAGGAAAGCGGACGCTGGTCGTGCTCGACTCCGACCATTCGCAGGCGCACGTCGAGGCCGAGCTCGGCGCATATGCCGACCTCGTGCCCGTCGGCGGCTATCTGATCGTCGAGGACTCGAACATCGGCCAGATCCGCCAGGACCTCCTCCCTGGCCCGCTCGAGGCGATCGACGCCTTCCTGTCCGGGACGAACGCGTTCGAGATCGACCGCGATCGGGAGAAGTTCCTGATCACCTTCAACCCGAGCGGCTACCTTCGCCGCGTTCGCTAGGAGCAGACGTTCCGGCGCAGCTCTGCGGCCGAGCCCGCGCCCATGACGCGCACCGGCCCGCCGACGTGCCAGAGCACGAGGTGGGCGTTCGTGCCTTCGGCGATGCGTGAGCCGACGAGCCGGAGGCCCGGCTGCGTGAAGACGTAGTCGGCGACGAGCGGGTTGCCCGGCGACTTCTCGAGCAGCCCCGATGGGCTCACGTCGACCCGCTCGATCGGCAGACCGTCCGGCGTCGAGCCGGCGACATACGCGGCGCGATCGACGGTCTGGTTGAAGAACTCGGTGAGGAACAGTGCGTGCCACTGGAGCGCCGACCCGCAGCTCGTGTCGACATAGAGCTTCGTCACCGGCGCATCGGCCGAGATGCGGTCGTCGATCCAGGTGCGCGAGAGGCCGCCCGCGAACACCTCGTCCTCGGGCGCCACGATCATGCGCTGCCACGCGAGGTAGGACGTCGCGGCGAACGTCGCGGCGACGGCGAGCGGGAGCGCGACGACGGCGATCCTCCGCGGGAGGAGGAACGTCGCCGTGACGAGGGCGACGACGAAGAGACCGAGCGCGAGACGGCCGGACGCGGGCCCGGGGCCGGCGAGCTCGGCCTCGATGCGAACCCAGAGCGCGCCGGGGACCGTGTCGATGCCCGCCTCGTTGGCGAGCTGCCCGAAGGGGAGGATCAGCGCGAGCGCGACCGCGGCAACGGCGCCGATCGCACCGGCGAGGATCGGTCGCGGCAGGCCCGAGGCGAGCCAGACGACGAGCGCGATGAGCCACAGCGGCAGGAGGTAGAAGCCGTAGCGGTCGTGGAGACGGTCGTAGCCCCAGGGCGTGCTCGTGAACGCGGCGACGACGAGCAGTCCCGAGACGTTCGCGGCGGCGAACAGCGCGACGAACGCGGCCGCCGCCCGGGATCCCTCCCTTCCCGCGCGAGCCAGCGCGACGAGGACGATCGGGGCGACCGCGACCGGCACGATCGCGAGATAGACGGCGAAGTCGCCGAGGTGGTAGACGAACCACTTGCCGACCTGGAGGGGGTCGTAGCCCCGCCAGAGCTCCCAGTACGCGCCGAGCGAGTGCGAGGCGGAGGCGCCCGAGGCGAGCCTCGCCCCGAATGCGAGCACCGCGAGCACCACCGGGAGCACCGTCGGCCAGAAGCGGACGAGCTCTGCGCGCCCGCGCGGCCGCGCCCACGGCGCGACGAGCCAGTAGACCGCGAGCGCGCCGACCCACGTCACGTAGAGGATCCCGAACTGCGGGCGCGTGAGGAACGCGACCGCGGTGGCTCCGAGGACGGCGAGCTGGCGCAGGACGGACGGCCGCTCCAGCGCAAGCATGATCGCGTAGAGGGCCCATGCGGTCGCGACGTAGGAGAGGCTCTCGGTCATCACCGTGGCGACGGAGATCGAGGACGGGATCGCGATCGCCAGCGCGGCCGCCAGCACCGCCCACCAGCCCGAGACGAGCCGGCGCGCGAGCAGGTAGACGGGAATCGCCGTCAGCGCGAAGAACAGCGCGTTCGCAGCTTTGAACCAGTCGTACGCCGAGTCGACGCTGCCCGCCGCGCGCAGGATCCCGGCGAGCACGAGCGCGAGCAGCGGGCCGAAGCCGTAGTCCTCGCCGCGCAGCGTCAGGCCCTCTCCCTCGACGAGCGAGGAGGCGGCGATCACGTACCGCTCCTCGTCCGGATGGACGCGCGGGCCGCCGATGTACAGGGAGAGCAGCGTGTAGAGGGCGAACGCGCCGACGACGAGGAGCCCGAGCGCGATGGCAGGTCCGCGGCGGCCAGTCGTGCGCGGCTGGTCCCGCTCTGCCGACACCGCGTCGAGGTGCGGCACCGTCTCGAGGTCTGTCGCCACGCTCGCGCGATGGTAGTGGACGCATCCGCAAGTACGTTTCCCGCCCATGAGCGTCACGTCGCACGCCCGGCGCATCGTCGCTCCGGTCGCGAGACCGCTCCGCCGCACCGCGGTGGGGCTCCGGACGCGTGGCTGGGCGCTTCACTCGCATCTGTTCGTCGAGCAGGAAGCCGCGGAGTGGGTGCTCTCCTACGAGGCGCGACAGCTGACCCGAACGGCAACTGCTCTCGGGGTCGAGCTCGGGCCCCCGGGCTGGGCCCGTGGCGTTGCGAACCAGTCGATCTTCCACCTCAGCCAGTTCACGCTGCTCCTCCACGACTTCGAGCGCGCGGGCAACAACCTCGGGCTCGCGTACTTCCACGGGCGCCCGGGGACACCCGGCATGCCCGAGTTCGACGCGTGCTTCGAGACGCTTCGTACGCGCCACGCGGAGATCGACCGGATCCAGGTGACGAACCGCGAGATGGAGACGCTCGTGCGGTCGACGGGGATCGCCCCGGGGAAGGTGCACCGGATCCCGATCGGGATCGACGTCGAGTCCTTCCGACCACGGACCGACGCGTCGCGGACGGCATCGCGCGCGCGGTTCGACCTGCCCGACTCGGCCTTCGTCATCGGGTCGTTCCAGAAGGACGGCGTCGGCTGGGGAGACGGGCTCGAGCCGAAGCTGATCAAGGGGCCGGACGTGCTCCTCGCGGTCGCGGAGCGCGTCGCCGAGCAGGTTCCGGAGCTCCACGTGCTGCTCACCGGGCCGTCGCGCGGCTACGTGCGCACGGGCCTCGACCGGCTCGGCATCCCCTACCGGCACGCGCTTCTCCCCGACGTCGACGCGGTCGCGGACGTCTATCCCGCGATCGACGTGTGCCTCGTCGCCTCGCGGGACGAGGGCGGGCCGCGGGCGGTGCTGGAGTCGATGGCGACGCGCGTTCCGCTCGTGACGACGAGGGTCGGCCAGGCGGCGGACCTCGTGCGGCACGGCGAGAACGGATGGATGGTCGAGCCCGAGGACGTCGACGGCCTCGCCGCGTGGACGGCGCACGTTGCCCGCGCCGCCGCGGGGGAGCTCGAGCCGGTGCTCGCCGCGGGTCGGACGACCGCCGAGGCCAACTCCTACGACGCCCTCCGGCCGCGCTGGAGTGCGCTCCTAGAGGGCTTCGTCACGCTCCCGGACGCCTGATGGACGCGAGCGCCGCCCGCGTTGGCAGGTACCGCCGTGCCGCCGCCCGCTGGGCGCGCCTCCTCGCGGGCGGGCACGCAAAGCCGGGCCTGCGCGTGTTCTACGGCTGGGACCTGATCCCGGGGGCGGGCGAGCCGGTCGCGGGTGGCACCGCGAAGCTCCAGAAGCTCGCTGCGCGCTGGCCGAACGCGCCGACCGACTTCTCGCTGCTGTACCTCGGGACCACGTACCTCCCGCGCGACCTCCGCCAGCTCCTCTGGATCGCACGGCGCCGCGGCGCGAAGGTCGTCGTCAACCAGGACGGCGTCGCCTACCCGGGATGGGCCGGAGACAGGACCGACGAGCTCAACGCGCCGCTTCGGCGCGCGCTCCACGGCGCGGACCACGTGCTCTACCAGAGCCTCTTCAGCAAGCGCTCGTCCGACGCGTTCCTCGGGGAGCCGGACAGCCCGTGGGAGATCCTCCCGAACGCCGTCGACGTGGACACGTTCACCCCGGGGCCGCCGCCCTCCGACGGGCCCGTCGTGCTCCTCGGCGGCGACCAGACGCAGGAGTACCGCCTCGAGCGCGGGCTCGAGACCTTCAGGCACGTGCTCGACGCGCATCCGGGAGCGCGCCTGCTCGTCAGCGGCCGGCTCGTCTCGGATCCCGCACCGACGATCGCCCGGTTCGGGCTCGGTACCGCGGTGGAGCTCACCGGGCGCTACGCGCAGCGCGAGGCGCCCGACGTCTACCGCCAGGCCCACGTCCTGCTCCACACCAAGGTGAACGACCCCTGCCCGACCGCGGTGATCGAGGCAATGGCATGCGGCGTGCCGGTCGCGTACCCGGCGAGCGGCGGCACCGTCGAGCTCGTCGGCGACGTCGGCGGCGTCGGCGTCCCACATCCCGACGGGTTCGAGCGGGACGAGCCGCCCCCGCCGGAGGAGCTCGCCGCAGCGGTCTCGGCGCTGCTCGCAGACCGCGACCGCTACTCGGCCGGCGCCCGAGAGCGCGCGGTCGAGCGCTTCGCGCTCTCGGACTGGCTCGACCGCCACGCCGAGCTCTTCGCGTCCCTCGTCGGCTAGGGGCCGCGGCCGCGTCCCGCGAGCAGGCCGCGGAGGCGGCCACCGAACGTCGCCAGCTGAAACCGTGCGCGCGTTCCGTCGAGGAGGACGACGAAGGCGACCGACGCGAGGAGGGGCCTGACGAGCAGGCGGAGGATGGCCCTCGCGGGATAGCGGTTCGCCGCGAGCAGGTAGCCGAGACTGCCCCCGTCCCTGCGACCGAGCGCGATCAGCTCCTCCGCGGACGGCGTCTCGACCGGGTGCGTGATCACCACCGCGGGGTCGTACTCGACTCGCGCACCGGCCCGGAGGGCGCGGACGAGGAAGTCGATCTCCTCGCCGGAGCTCCACGGCGTGCCCGAGCCGAGCCCGAGCTGCTCGTCGAAGTCGCCGACCCGGTCGACCACGCTTCGGCGGAGGAAGATCGTGTGCGAGATCGCGGTGTGGAACACGGTCTCCGGGCGGATCCGCTGCGCCCGTGACGGCCAGCGGCCCGCTGTGCGCCCGTCGACGTCGGCGGGTCGTCCGCAGAGGCCGTCGAGGCCGGGGTCGGCCGCGAACCGCTCCGCTAGCCGCGCAAGGAGCTCCGCCGCGTAGACGCAGTCGTCGTCAGGAAAGGCGATGACGTCGGCCGTCAGCGAACGCAGGGCCGCGTTCCGTGCGCGGGAGAGGCCCCGCGCCGAGCGGAGGTGCGCGACCTCCAGGGCGGGGTGTCCCGCGAGCACGTGCGCGAGCCGGTCGTCGTCGTTCTGGTCGACCACGACGACGCGGAACGCGCGATGGGTCTGCGCGTCGAGCGAGGCGAGGAGCGCATCGAGGTCGTCCGTCCGTTCGACCGTCGCGACGACGAGGTCGAAGCGCAGGTCGGAAGCGGCTTCGGCCACCGGCGCAGGCTACCCTCACCGCGCCGTGGCTCCCGCGCTCGTGTCCGTCGTCCTGGCAGCCCGTGACGCGGAGCGGACGATCGAGGAGGCGGTCGCGAGCGTGCTCGGCCAGACCGAGCGCGACCTCGAGCTCGTCGTCGTCGACGACGGATCTGTAGATGCGACCGGCGAGCGGGTGCGCGCGCTGCACGATCCCCGAGTCCGGCTCGTCCGGAACGACGCGCCGCTCGGCCTCGCCGGCGCGCTCAACGTCGGGCTCGACGCCGCGTCGGGGACCTACCTGGCGCGGATGGATGCGGACGACATCGCGCTCCCTCGGTGGCTCGAGACGACGCTCGGGCGCCTGCGGGCCGGCGGCAGCGCGGTGGTCGGCTCGGGGATGATCGATCTCGGCGGCGACGGCCGCCTCGGCACCGTCCACCGGATGCCCGCCGGCGCCCGCGCCGTGCGGTGGGCGGCGCTGTTCTCGTCGCCGTTCTTCCATTCGACGGTCGTCGTCGACCGCGCGGTGCTGGACGAGCACGGCCTGCGCTACGACCCGTCGTTCGCGGAGAGCGAGGACTACGACCTGTGGGCGCGTCTGCTGGACGTCGCCGACGGAGACAACGTCCGTGATGCGCTCGTCCTCTACCGCAAGCACGAGACCCAGGCGTCTGCCCGGCGGGCCGCGCTCCAGCGCGAGTGCCAGCGCAGCGTGGCGCTGCGGCAGATCGCCGCCCTCGTCCCCGAGCTCGACGAGGCGAGCGCCGAGCTCGCCTGGCTCGCAGGGGCGGGGCTCCCTCTGCCCGACCGGTCCGCAGGACGGGCGGCGGACGTCTTGACGAGGCTCGCCGGCGCCTTCGACCGCCGCCACGATGGCGACGAGGCGCGTCGAGCGGCCGCCTGGTCGCTTGCGCGTGCCCGCGTCTCGACCGGCGAGCGCGCGCGGCTCGCGCCGCGGGCGCTGCGGCTCGATCCGGCACTGCCGGTGCATGGCCTCGACCGGCTGCGCGGGCGGAGCGACGCGCGGGTGGAGCAGGTCGCGGCGCGCTCGTGGCTCAGGGCGGATGCGGACGCGCCGGTCGACGTCACGTTCGTGCTCCCCGAGCCCGCGCCGTACCGCACGGCAATGCTCGACCGTGCCGCAGAACGCTCTGAGCTCCAGCTGACGGCGATCTACGCGGGGTCGAGCGTGCAGCGCCGGGCCTGGGCGACGGACACGCGCCATCGTGCGGTCGTCCTCGACGGCTGGCGGGTCCCCGGCGCCTACCGCGTCCTCCGCCACGACTACCCCGTCTCGTTCGACGTCTTCCGCGCGCTCGAGGACGCGGCGCCCGAGGTCGTCGTCGTCTCGGGCTGGAGCACGTTCGCCTCGCAGGCGGCCGTTGCGTGGTGCCGGCGGCGGCGCGTCCCGTACGTCCTCCTCGTCGAGTCGAACGAGCGCGACGCTCGCGCGGGCTGGCGGCGCGCTGTCAAGGGAGCAGTCGTCCCGACCACGGTGCGGAACGCCGCGGAGGTGTTCGTCGTGGGAACGCTCGCCCGGGAGTCGATGCTCGTGCGAGGGGTCGACTCCGACCGCATCTCGCTGTTCGCCGACACGATCGACCCCGCGCGCTTTGGGTCGGAGTCCGACCGGCTGGCCGCTCGCCGGGACGAGCTGCGGGCCGAGGCGGGGCTCGCCGCCGAGGACGTCGCGGTGCTCTCCGTCGCCCGGCTCGCGCCCGAGAAGGGCCATGACACGCTGATCGCGGCGGCGGCGCTCCTTGCCGACCCGAGGGTCGCCATCCTCCTGGCGGGGAGGGGACCTGAGCGCGAGCGGCTCGAGGCCCTCGCCGGCGAGCTCGGGACGCGCCTCGTCGTGTTGGACGAGCTTCCGTGGGAACGCATTGTCGAGCGCTACGCGATCGCCGACGTCTTCGCGCTGCTCTCACGGCACGAGCCGTGGGGCGTCGCCGTGAACGAGGCGGCCGCCTGCGGGCTGCCGCTCCTGCTCTCCGACCGGGTTGGCGCGGCCTACGACCTCCTCGAGGACGGTCGCAACGGGTCGCTCGTCCCGGCCGACGACCCTCACGCCGCGGCCGACGCGCTCGAGGAGCTCGTCGCCGATCCGGAGCGCCGCAGCCGGGCCGGCCAGGCCTCCCGCGAGCTGATGCGCGGCTGGGGCTACGAGCCGAGCATCGAGAACCTCGTCAGGGTCGCCCGCCGCGTCGCCGGTCGTCAGGTCGCGAGCGCCTCCGCGTAGATCGCGACCTGCTCGTCGACGACGGCGTCCCACGTCGATCGCCGCGCAGCGGCGAGTGCGCCGTCGGCAAGGCTCGCGCGGAGCGTCGGGTCACCGAGCACCCGCGCGATCGCGTCGACCGTCGCCTGTTCGTCGTAGGGGACGACGAGCGCTTCTCCGGCCGCGAACGAGCTCGCGACGCCGGTGCGGTCGGAGACGACGACCGGCGTCCCGACCGAGGCGGCCTCGGCTGCGACGAGCCCGAAGTTCTCGCCACCCGAGGCCAGCGCGAAGACGTCCGCGCGCCGGTAGAGGTCGAACGGCGGCCCGGCGCTCGGCGGAAGCAGGTGGACGCGGCCCTCGGTCCGCGGATCCGAGAGGGCGGCGGTGACCGCTGCCATCGTCCCGTGGCGGTCGTCAGGGCCGACGAGCACGAGGTGCGCGTCGGGCAGCGAGCGCGCCGCGGCGACGAGGTGCTCGATGCCCTTCTCCGCCGCGATCCGGCCGACGTACAGCACGACGGGCGCGCCGTCGGGCACGACACCGGCCAGCGGGTCGCCCTCCGCCGCGGGCGGCGGCTCGGGGAACGCGTTGCCGCGGAGGCGGACGCGCTCCGGGTCGACGCCGCAGGCGACGACGTCGTCCCGCTCCCTGGGCGACGAGACGATCACGAGCCGCGCCCCGGTCGCGACACCACGCACGAGGGTCGCGTCGACCGCTCGCTTGAGCCGCACCTTCCGCAGGCGCGGCCGGAACATCCCGACCGGCTCGAAGACGTAGGGGATCCGCCGCGCGCGGCACCAGGCGGCGACGACCGTCCCGAGCGGGTCGCGGAACCCCATCACGTGGGTGACCGAGGGGCGGGGAAGACGGCGCAGTGCGAGCGGCAACGTCGGCGTCACGCCCATCCAGCGATACCGCAACGGCGTCCCGAGGTACGTCACCCTCGCCCCGTCGACGGTCTCCTTCGTCGTGGTGCGCGAAGGGCGCTCGCCGACGTCGCGGAGCGTGGTCGTCACGACCTCGACGTCGTGCCCACGCGCGACGAGCCGCGAGACGAGCTGGCGCGCGACGACGACAGGGCCGCCGAAGGCGTGCGCAGGCCAGTACGCAGGGCTCGCGAAGAGGATCCGCAACGGCCGCTCCACCGCGGAGACCCTAGTGTCAGCGGGTCGAGCGCGAGGGGGCGCGGCGCGAGGCCCTCGAGTCACACGTTGTAACTTGCGCCGCGATGACCGACCGCCGACCTCGCATCCTCGTGCTGAACCAGTACTACTGGCCGGGGATCGAGGCAACCGCGCAGCTCCTGGCCCAGCTCTGCGAGGAGCTCGCCCGCGAGTACGACGTGACCGTCGTCACGGGTCACCTCCGCGGGCACGACCTGCCTTCGGAGGAGCTGCGGAACGGGGTGCTGATCGTCCGCGTGCGGTCGACGACGTACGACCGCTCCGAGCTCCACCTCCGCGCCGCGAACTACGCGTCCTATCTGGGCGACACGACGCTGACCGCGCTCCGCGGCGAACGGCCCGACCTGATCCTGTGCATGACCGACCCCCCGATCATCGGCGACATTGCGCTCGTCGTGGCGCGCCGCTTCGGGGTGCCGCTGCTCGTGATCAGCCAGGACGTCTTCCCCGAGATCGCGGAGCGGGTGAAGCGACTCCAGCAACCCGTTCTGCTCGGCGCGCTCCGCCGCCTCGTCGCGCTGTACCTCAGGCGTGCCGATCGCGTGGTGGCGATCGGCGAGACGATGAAGCTGCGGCTCGAGGACAAGGGCGCGCCCGCAGAGCGCGTCACGGTGATCCCGAACTGGGTCGACACCGCGGAGCTCACGCCGAGCCCCCGCCACAACGCGTGGTCCGCGGAGCGCGACCTCGACGAGTCGTTCGTCGTGATGCACTCCGGGAACATCGGGCACGCGCAGGACCTCGACACGCTCGTCCGCGCCGCCACGTTCCTACGCGATCTGGGCGGGCTGAAGCTGGTGCTGATCGGGTCGGGGGCGCGGCTCGGCGAGGTCACGCGCCTCGCCCAGCGGCTCGAGGTGATGTCCACCGTCCGCTTCCTCGACTACCAGCCGCGCAGCCAGCTCTCGCTCTCGCTCTCCGCGGGCGACCTCCACTACGTCGGGCTCGCCCGCGGCCTGTCCGGGTTCGTCGTGCCGAGCCGCGTCTACGGGATCCTCTCCGTCGGCAGGCCGGTGCTCGTCTCCGCCGACGCGGACAGCGAGACCGCACGGCTCGTCGAGGAGGTCGGCTGCGGCATCGTCGTGCCACCCGGACGGCCCGACCTGGTCGCAGGGGTGCTCCGCGACGTCGTCGAGGGCCGGACGAGCCTCGAGGGGATGGGGGAGCGGGGCCGGGAGTGGGTCGAGCGCGAGGCCGACCGAGAGGTCGCGTTTCGGCGCTACCGCGCCCTCGTCGCCGACGTCGTGGCCGGTACCTCCCCCAGCAGCTCCCGGTAGAGCCGGTCCATGTCGTCGACGAGACGCTCGACCGAGTAGCGGGTGAGCGTCCGCTCGCGCCCGGCGGCGCCCATCGCCGCGCGGCGCTCGGGGTCGCGGGCGAGGATCTCGAGCCGCTCTGCCAGCGCGTGCGTGTCGTGCGGCCGAACGAGGAAGCCCGTCTCGCCCTCGTCGACGACGTCGGGCACGCCGCCGACCCTCGTCGCGACGACGGGCCGCCCGGCCGCGAGCGCCTCGATGATCGTCACGGGTGTCCCCTCGCTCACGGACGTGAGCACCACGGCGTCGCAGATCGCGTACCACGGCGCGACGTCTTCTTGGTAGCCGACGAGCAGGCACGAGCGGGCGAGCCCGAGGTCGTGCGCCCGCTGCTCGAGCCGTTCGCGGTCGTCTCCGTCGCCGACGAGCAGGAGCAGCGCGTCGACGCCCCGCTCGCGCAGCGCCGCGAGCATCGTCAGGAGGTCGTCCGTGCGCTTGACCGCGGTCATCCGGCCGAACCAGCCCACGACGAACTTCTGCGGCGCGATCCCCTGCCGTCGGCGTATCTCCACCGGATCGCCCTCGAAGCGAACGCGCGGCTCGAGCTCGATCCCGAGTCGCACGACAGAGAACTTCGAGCGCGGCGCGACATGCAGCGAGACGAGCTCGTCGCGCACCTCCGGGCTGACGGCGACGAGGCGGTCGGTCGTGCACGCGAGCGCCGTCTCGATCGCGCGGAACAGGAGCGTTCCGGCGTGGCCGAAGTACCCGCGCAGCACGTGGCCGTGAAACGTGTGGACGACAACGGGTCGACTCCAGGGGCGGGCGAGGAACGCGGCGACCCGCCCGATCGCGCCGGCCTTCGCGGTGTGCGTGTGCACGACGTCGGGCCGGACGCGGCGGATCATCCCCGCGACGCGCCAGGCCGCGACCGCGTCGCGCACCGGCGAGAGCTCCCGCGAGAGACCGGGCAGGCGGCGCACCTCGACGCCCGCGCGGTCGGCGACGAAGGCCATCGACTCTTCGCCGCGCGCCACGTCCCCCGCCACCAGCGTGGTCTCGTAGCCGCGCGCCGCGAGGCCCTGCGCGAGATAGGTCACGTGCAGGGCGGGGCCGCCCATGTTGAGCCTCGCGATCACGCGGAGAACGCGGATCGGACGGCCGGTCGGAGCCGTGCTCATCGCGCGGCGAGCCTAGCGGGAGCCGGGGATACACTCGCCCCGTGTCCGCGGCGAAGACGCTGTTCTGGGGGGCGCTCGGCGCCCTTGCCTGGACCCATGTCGGGTACCCGCTCGCGGCGGGCGCGCTCGCTCGCGCCCGCCGGCGACCCGTGGCCCGCGACCCCAGTGGACGCCGTCGGTGGCGGTGATCGTCGCCGCGCGCGACGAGGAGGCGGTGATCGGCCCGAGGGTCGAGAACCTGCTCGCGCTGGACTACCCGACCGAGCAGCTCGAGATCGTCGTCGCGTCCGACGCCTCAGAAGACGGGACGAACGAGATCGTCGAGGCCGTCGCGGAGAAGGAGGCACGGGTGCGACTCCTCGACTGCCCGCGCGGCGGCAAGGTCGCCGCGCAGGACCAGGCGGTGCGCGAGACAGAGAGCGACGTGGTCGCCTTCTCCGACGCGAACGCGACCTGGGCCCCCGACGCGCTCCGGCAGCTGGTCGCGACCCTCTCCGACCCCGATGTCGCCTACGCCTGCGGCGCGCTGCGGCTCGAGGATGCGGAGGGCACCAACCGCGAGGGCCTCTACTGGCGCTACGAGCTCTGGCTGCGGGAGCAGGAGTCGCAGCTCGGCTCGGTCACCGGCGGGAACGGCTCGATCTACGCGCTCCGGCGCGGCGACTACGTCGAGGTCGACCCGCGCTGGGGCCACGACCTCTCGCTCCCGTACCGGATGGTGCAGAACGGCCGCCGCGCGGTGTTCGAGCCGTCGGCGCACGCCTTCGAGCCTCCGACGCCGACGAACGAGGCGGAGTACGCCCGCAAGGTGCGGATGTTCGAGCACTGCTGGGAGATCACGCTGCGCGGCTCCCTCCTCCGCCGACTCCCGCCGGGGTATCTCGTCTCGATCCTCTCGCACCGCGTGCTCCGCTACGCGAGCGGCCTGCTCCACCTCGTCCTGCTCGGCACGAGCGTTGCGCTCGTCGGCGCGGGTTGGCCGTATCTCCTCGCGCTCGCGGGTCAGCTCGCCGTCCTCGCCGCCTTCGCGGCGCGCGTGCCGATCGCGCGGTACTACGTCTACGTCAGCTGGGCGACCGTCCAGGCCCTGTGGAACTACCTCCGGCGTGGCGTCCCCGCGGCCTGGGATCCGGCAGCGACGCGGTGAACCGCGTCGCCGACGTCGCCATCGCGGGCGTCGGGCTCGCGCTGACGAGCCCCGTCCTCGCGGCGGCGGCGCTCGCGATCAAGCTCGAGGACGGAGGCCCGGTGCTCTTCCGCCAGATGCGTGTCGGGAAGGGCGGGGAGGACTTCGAGCTCCTCAAGCTCCGCTCGATGGGCGTCGGCGCGGAGCACCTGGGGGCGGGGTTCGCCGTCGATCGCGGCGACTCGCGGATCACGCGCGTCGGGCGGTTCCTCAGGCGGACGTCGATCGACGAGCTGCCGCAGCTCTGGAACGTCCTGCGCGGGGAGATGTCCGTGATCGGGCCGCGCCCGACGCTCCGCTACCAGGTCGACCGGTACTCGGAGCGCCAGCGACGGCGGCTCGACGTCCGTCCGGGTCTGACGGGGTGGGCGCAGGTGAACGGCCGCGCGACGCTCTCGTGGGCCGACCGGATCGAGCTCGACGTCTGGTACGTCGAGCACCGTTCTCCCCTCGTCGACCTGAAGATCCTGTTGCGGACACCGCTCGCGCTGTTCGGCGGGACGTACAAGGGAGCAACGGGCGGCTGGCGCTAGCGCTGCGCGCCTGACACACGTCCGCGCACCCTTCTACGCTCCTCGCGATGCGGCCGTCGGTCTCGCGCCGGAACCTCGGCCGCCCCATCACGTACTGCGTGATCGCGGCGGTGGGGGTCCTCGCCGTTCGAAACGCCTTCGTCTACCCCGCGATTGCAGGCTACGACGCACGCGAGGCGCTCGACTACGCCCGCGGGCTGATGGATGGGCATCTCCCGGCCGGGACGGGGAGCTACTACACGCCACCAGGCTTCTTCGCTGTCGGCGGCGTCGGCCTCGAGCTCGGCGACTGGCTGGGGCTCGACCACCCCGAGCGGGTCGGCCAGGTAGGGAATGCGCTCGCGGCGGTCTCGACACTCGTCCTCTTGCTCGTGCTGCTGCGTCTCCTCTGGCCCGGGCGGGAGATCCTGCACCTCGCGGCGGTCGTGTTCTTCGCGATCTCACCGGTCGTCTTCAAATCTGCTGCGATGTTCCACCCCGAGCCGCTGTCGATGCTGCTCTCCACCGCGGCGATCGTCCTCGCGGCGCGCCTTCTTGTCCGACCCGACCGTCGGCTGCTCGTCGCCGCGGCGCTCGGTCTCGCGCTCGGTCTCGCGCAGCTTGTCCGCGCCTGGACGCTCTGGACGCTCGCGGTTGTCGTCGCCGTCCTCTGTGTCGCGGCGCTCACTCGACCCCGAGAGCGCCGCATCCTGCTCGGCGCGATCGGTGTTACGTCTGCGGTCGCCGTCCTGGTACCCGCCCCCTGGTATGCGCACCAGGTGATCCAGTATCAGAGCGCCCTGTTCGGCCAGCAGCACCCAGAGGAGCCCGTCTGGTCGCGTCGTCCGCTCGGCTTCTTCGTCGGCGGAGGTCTTCCGGATGTCGTGACGCACCCCTACCGACCAAGCTTTTCGCGCCAGTTCGCCCCGCTCGCCTACGACGAGACCTGGGGTGATTACTTCGGCGTCTGGCGGTGGGGCGTCACGAAGCCGACGCCGACGAGGAGTGTCTCGAATCAGCTCGTGGCGATGTCGATCGTCGGGATTCCCCTAACGCTCCTCGCCGTCGCGGGGTGGATCGCCCTGCTCGCGCTCGCGGTGCGCCATCCCGGCCGGGCAACAGAACGTCACCTCGTCGCGCTGCTGCCGCTCGCCGCGCTCGCAGGGACGCTGTACTTCGCCACGTCCTATCCGACGGCGGACGGGGATACCATCAAGGGGTCGTTCATGCTCACCGCCGTCCCGGCCTGGGCGGCGTGCTTCGGGTTTGCGTTCGACGGACTACGACTGCGCTACCGGCGGCTCGCGCCCGTGCTCTTCCTCTGCCTGGCGACGCTTGCGGTGGTGTCGGTCCCGTTCCTCTTCGCGGTGTCTCGGCTGTGAGCGTTCCACCGGCCTCTGACGAGTGGCGCTATCTGCGCGCCGCGTGCCTAGTCGTCGCCGCCATCGTCCTCGCGCAGCTCGGTGGGTGGCTGGTGTACCGCTCAGTCCATCACGGGCCGACGCCGCTCGAGCTGACCGAGACGTGTCTGCGTCGCGAGAAGCTCCTGACGATCGAGTCGACGAGCGGCGACGCGATAGCGGAGTCGGCGCGCGGCGGCGCGCTGGCGACGCGTGTCGAGGGGAACGGCGTTCACGTCGCGATCGCGACCTCCGACACCGAAGCGGCCGAGCTCGCGAACGAATATCTGCGGACAGCCGGTCGGCAGATCGACCTCCGCCTCGACGTGCGCGGCCGTGTCGTCTACGTCTGGGAGGCGCCTCAGCGGCCGACGGCCTCCCAGCGCCAGACGATGTATGACTGCTGGTACGAGTGAGCGCAACGGCGCCGCTACGCTCTGCCGTCGTGACCGCGGTCCTCTTCACGTGCGCCGGACAGCGCGTCGACATCGTGAGCGCCTTCGCACGCGCCGGAGCGATCACCGTCGCGGCCGACCTGGACCCGCTCGCACCGGCCCTCTACCACGCCGACCACCGCGCCCTCGTGCCCTCGGTGCGCGACCCCGGGTACGTGGCGGCGCTCGCCGCGCTCGTCGCCGAGCATGACGTGCGGCTCGTCGTGCCGCTGACCGACCTCGACCAGGAGACCGTCTCGGCGGCGCGTGCCGCGCTCGAGCCCGCCCTCGTGCTCGCGCCACCCCCGGAGATCTGCCGCGCGATGGGCGACAAGTACCTCGCCCACGCGTTCTTCTCCGCGCACGGGATCGCGAGCCCGCGCACCTGGCTGCCCGAATCCGTGCCGGACGACGCCCGGTATCCGCTCCTGGTCAAGGTGCGCGAGGGCTTCGGCTCCAGGCACATCTACCGCGCGGACGATGAGGTCGAGCTCGCCTTCCATCTGCGGACGACGCCGGTGGAGTCGATGGTGCAGGAGCGGTGCCTCGGCGAGGAGTTCTCGATCGACGTCTTCTGCGACGTCGAAGCCCGCTGCCTCAACGCGATCCCGCGCTCGATGATCCAGTCGAAGGGGGGCGAGTCGATCAAGGGTCGCTCGCTCGCCGACCCCGAGCTCGTCGAGTACGGCGCCCGGGTCGCGGAGACGATCGGGATCGTCGGCCCGGCGAACATCCAGTGCTTCCGCGAGCCGGACGGGACACTCCCAGTGACCGATGTGAACCCGCGCTTCGGCGGTGCGTTCCCGCTCCCGCTCGCGGCCGGGAGCCGCTACCCGGAGCTCGCGCTCGCGCTCGCCCGCGGCGAGCGCCCGCAGCCGCGACTCGGCGAGTTCCGCGAGGGAGTCGTGATGACGCGCTTCTTCTCCGACCTCTGCCTCGTCGAGGACGGGAACGGCGAGCTGGTCCCGTTCGCCGAGGAGCTTCCCCAGCCGGTCGCCGTCGAGCCGGGCACGGTGGAGTAGCCGTGCGCTACCTCGTCACGGGCGCCGCGGGCTTCATCGGCTCGCAGCTCGCCGGGTCGCTGCTCGCGGCCGGACACGACGTCGTCGGCGTCGACGCCTTCACCGACTACTACGACCCGCAGCGCAAGCGCGAGAACGCGCGCGACCTCGACGTGCTCGAGACCGACCTCCTCGTCGCCGATCTCGACGGGCTCCTCGCGGACGTCGACGGCGTGTTCCATCTCGCCGGCCAGCCGGGCGTGCGCGCGAGCTTCGGGCCCGGCTTCGAGGACTACGTCACGCGGAACGTCCACGTCAGCGGCCGAATGTTCGAGGCCGCGGCACGCCACGGCGTAAGAGTGGTGCACGCGTCGTCGTCGTCTGTCTACGGCGATGCCGAGAGCTACCCGACGCCGGAGAGCGCCTCTCCGTGCCCGATCTCGCCGTACGGCGTGACGAAGCTGTGCGTCGAGCACCTCGCCTACGCACACGGCCGCGCGAGCGGGCTCGACGCGGTCGGCGTGCGGTACTTCACGGTGTACGGCCCCCGGCAGCGACCCGACATGGCTTTCACGCCGCTGCTCGAGGCCCTCGCCGACGGGGGAAGCTTCCGCCTCTTCGGCGACGGGTCGGCCTCGAGGAGCTTCACGTTCGTCGGCGACGCGGTCGACGCCACGCTCGCTGCGATGGAGCGCGGCGGGTCGGGCGAGATCTACAACGTCGGCGGGGGCGACGAGGCGACGATGGCCGAGGTCATTGCGCTCGCGGAGCAGATCTCCGGGAGGACGCTCACCGTCGAGCGCCACGGCGCGGCGACGGGCGACGTCCGCCGCACCCGCGCCGACGTCGCGAAGGCGGAGCATGAGCTCGACTGGCGTCCGACGACCGGCCTCGAGGATGGGCTGCGAGCCCAATGGGCCTGGGTCGCTGCTAGGGTCGCGGGCCCGTGAGCGAGCGGCGGACAGACGTCGTCGATCCCGATGCCGAGCGCGAGGTCGACCTCCGGTCGGCATGGTCGCGGATCGCGGCCCGCTGGTGGCTCCCCGTCGGCGGTCTGGTCGTCGGCGCGATTCTCGGCGTGCTCGTCTCGCTCGGCAGCTCGCAGGTCTACAAGGCCCAGACGCTGCTGTACCTCGGCCAGCCGTTCACGCCGGGTGGCGCCGGCCAGATCCAGAGTCTCGCGACGAATCCGAGGACGGTGAGCGAGACGATCCGTTCGGAGGTGGCATTGGAGAAGGCCGCCCGCGCCGCGGACATGCGTCTCGGACAGCTGCGCGGGAACGTCACGTCGAGCATCGTCACCACCGCCGGCCAGCCGAAGAACCTCTCACCGCTCGTCACGATCCAGGTGCTCGCGCCGACGCGGGCGAAGGCCTCCAAGGCCGCGGACTCGCTCGCAGCGAGTGTGATCGCGCAGGTCTCCCCATACGTCCTCGAGAAGATCCGCGAGCTCGAGCAGCAGATCGCGAACAACCAGCGGCAGCTTGCGGAGGTCGACCGGCGGATCGCGATCGCGACCCAGCAGCAAAACCTCGCTCTGGCCCCGGATAGCCCCCTCTCGCTGACGGAGAAGCTCCTCGTCTCGACGAACTCGAACGCGACGATCAACAGTGCCGAGGGCCGCCGCGCGTCGATCCAGAGCGACCTGACGAGTGCGCGCCAGCTCCTCTCCCTCGCGGAGAACGTCGAACGGAGCCGTGTCGTGCTGCCCGCCGCGGCGCAGAAGGCGTCGGCGACCAGCCGTCGCAACGCCGCCGCGGTCGGCGGGCTGATCGGACTGCTCCTGGGCGGCCTCGCGGCGATCGTCGCGGATCCCTGGATCCAGCGCAGGAGCGCGGCCTCCACCTAGGCCTGCGCCGTGGTCGAGGGCAAGCGCGTGGCGGTCGTCGTCCCCGCCTACGAGGAAGCATTGCTCGTCGCGGAGACGATCCGCGGGATCCCCGACTTCGTCGACCTCGTGGTCGTCGTCGACGACTGCTCGGCGGACGACACCGCCGAGCAGGCGCGCGCGACCGGCGACCAGCGGCTCGAGGTGATCCGCCACGACGAGAACCGCGGCGTCGGAGCGGCGATCGCGACCGGCTACGCGCGCTGTCGCGACCTCGGCGTCGACGTGACGTGCGTGATGGCCGCGGACAACCAGATGGACCCCGACGAGCTCGCCCCGCTGGTCGGTCCCGTCGCGCGAGGCGAGGTCGAGTACGCCAAGGCAAATCGGCTCGTCAGCGGGGAGGCGTGGACCCTGATCCCGCGCTCGCGCTACCTCGGCAACGCGGTGCTCTCGCTGCTGACCAAGATCGCCTCGGGCTACTGGCACGTCGCCGACTCGCAGGCCGGCTACACCGCAGTCTCGATCACGGCGCTGCGGCGGCTCGATCTCGACCGCCTCTACCGCCGCTACGGCTTCCCGAACGACATGCTCGTCCACCTGAACGTCCAGAACGCGCGGGTGCGCGACGTGCCCTCGCGGCCGATCTACGGGGTGGGGGAGCGCTCCGGAATCAGGATCCGCCGCGTCGCGCCGCGGATCGCCTGGCTCCTCTTCAAGGGCTTCTGGTGGCGGATGCTGCAGAAGTACGTCATCCGCGACTTCCACCCGCTCGTCTTCTTCTACGCGCTCGGCGGGCTGATGACGGTCGTCGGCTTCGTGCTCGGCCTGATCGTCGCGTGCTCGCGGATCTTCTGGGGCAACGAGATCACGACGGCCACGGTCGTCCTCGTCGCGCTGCTCCTCGTCTCGGGGACGCAGTTCACGCTGTTCGCCATGTGGTTCGACCAGGAGGCGAACAAGGAGCTGCGTTGAGGCCCGTCGTTACGGGGGTTCGGCCGCTCCTGAGGGCGATCCTGAAAACACGGTGGAAACACGGGGGCGGTCACGGCTGGCGAACGGCCGGAAGCTCCGGACCGCGTCCGACGCTCCAGATGAGCTAGGGTGTCTTATCTGGCCCTGCAGCCAGAACCCCGGCCGAAAGCCCGCAATCTCCCGACGCGCCTAGGCGCGCGAGACGAAGGAGCCCAGGCGAACAGGATTCGACGTGCGGGGCCAGTACTTCGTGTGCGGAGTAGGTACGCCGCGTGTAAACGATCTCTTTGCGGTTGTGGGCGATACGAGAGAGAACTCTGTCGCTCGACGCCATAACGGCGAAGTGTTGGCTCGCGAGCGTCTCGGCGCGCTCTAGGAACTACGGGCGGTCGCCACCTGCTCTTGCAGGTGGCGACCGCCGTTTGAGAAGCTCTCGTTCTCCCGCGCAGAGGTCGGGAGAACCCGGGTCAGTTCGTGCTAGACGGTAGAGCCGCCTCGACGGTCGGCATCACGGGGACGCGGCGGGGTTTGGACTGTTCGGGCTTCTTGACGTGGACTTCGAGCGCCCCGTCGGCGTAGTGCGCCTGGGCCTCGCTCTCGCCACAGCCCTGAGGTAGAGCGACCGATCGCGTGAAGTCACCGAAGCGGCGCTCGGAGCGGAAGAAGCGCTCATCCTCCACGTTGTCGGCGCGCTCGCGCGAGCCGCTGACCGTGAGGGTGTGCTCTTCGATCTCCACGGTGATCTTGTCCTCCGGTATGCCGGGCATGTCGAACGCATATACAAGGTCGCCCTCTGTCTCCCAGACGTCGAGCGGAGGTGCCCATGCCTGGGCGGAGCGAGCTGGCGCCGCCAAGACGGTATTGATCAGCCGCTCGAATTCGGCATTCATGGAGGAGTTTCCTAGCGGCTCCCTGAAGCGGACAAGGGTTGTCATGACAATCGTCTCCTTGGATCACCGTGCATTTAGAGAGATTATAGCATAAAATCTTAGTATCTTGATAGAAGATTCTGTCCCGCGTAGCCGGTTCGCGCGCCGGCGCGTGTGAGATCTCTGACCTGATCCAAGGTGAAGAGGACACGTGTATGCCATCATCCAGCTGCGGACGCTCGAGGGATCGAGCCCCGAACAGATTGATGAGGCGACGAGGATCGTGGGCGCTTGGGTGGAGAACTGAGGCTCGAGCCGGCGTTCCCCGAGCCACCGAAGACGAGCGGCAAGACGCTCGCGTCACCAGAACGTCGTCCGTCGCCTGAGCCGGCAGGCACCGTGTGCCCCAGGGTGACCCTTCCCGGGGACCTCGCCGGTTCGGCACGACCGACCGTCGAGATCGACCATTGGGGCGGAGCCCGCCCCAACACGACCGCCCAGCCGCCTAAAACGCAAGTCACGAAAGGGCCTACACTCGTCCAATGAGCAATCTGATCGCCAAGATCCGCCACTGGCTGCACCTCGAGAAGAAGCCGAAGACCTAGCGGACGCAACGACTCGTGACGCGCTGCGCGTGAGGCGTCGGCGACTACGACGAGCTATCGGCAGCCGCTACGGCGTCACGCGTCAGGCGCGGACTGGGAGTGGGGCGTGGGGCGCCGGAGGGGCGGACATCTCCGGGGGGTCTACCGAGCGGCATCGCTCTGCGTTTCGGTTCCGCAACCGCAATACAGTCCGCTGATGGCGATGGAATACGTCGTGCAGCGGCTCGAGATAAGTGATGTCGTGCTGTCGACCTTCCTCGCGTGGCCTTGAACAGCCGGGCGGATGACGACCGATACGCCCCGCCCGAGGCGCCTCCGGCCCGACGTGACGGCACAGGACGTCACTTGCCGACCATGACAACACAGCGGTCATCGACCCAGAAGGCGAACAAGGAGCTCCGATGAGGGCCCGTGGGCATGCGGCCTCAGCCTCGGCCGAGGGCTCCGCCAAACAGCCGTGACCCGGTCGCAGGTAAGGTCGGGCCGTGCCCATGAAGCCGAAGCCAAAGTCGAGACCGAGAGACGGTGGTAAGCCGACGAGACGGAAGTCGTGCCCCTTCTGTCGGGACAAGGTCCGCGAGGTCGACTACAAGAACGTCGGTCAGTTGCGGCGATTCATCTCGGAGCGGGGCAAGATTCGTTCGCCTCGCATAACGGGCGCATGCCGGAGGCATCAGCGGCAGGTGGCTGTCGCGGTCAAGCGCGCGCGTGAGATGGCGTTGCTTCCCTACGTCTCCGATGCGGGGCCACCACCGTCAAAGCCTCGCTCGAGCGACCGGCGCTGATTCCGGGCTCGCTCTTCGATCTTGACAGCTACTCTCTGCGCGTAATCTGAGCGAGTACCGGAGCGCTGTGTGCCCTCCTCGTTCGTGATGGTTTGAGAGGAGGTGTGTTTATGGCAACCGGAACCGTGAAGTGGTTTGACGACGCCAAGGGGTATGGCTTCATCACTCCTGACGATGGCGGCAAGGACTTGTTCGTTCATCACAGCGGTATCGCTGGTGAGGGGTTCAAGTCCCTCCAGGAAGGCGCGAAGGTCGAGTTTGTCGCCGAAGAGGGTCAGAAGGGCCCGCAGGCGACCAACGTGACCGCCGTGGCGTAGCACCAACCGCTGACCCGGGGGCGCGCCACTCTGGCGCGCCCTTGTGTCTCGTCGACGTGTGGGCGCGATGCCCTCGATGGAACGCTGGTGAGCATCTCGTCTCGGCCGTCTAGGTACCCTGACGGGACTCAACAGCTTCGCCCGTCGCCGTGACCGCACCTGTGCCATAGCGCCAGGATGGGGCGGAAGGGAGAAGCGATGTCCTCCGATCGGTTTCTCAGCGCGGCGGTGTGAGCCGCAACAAGCACATCACCAGCAAGCGCGATCGCGAGCGGATCGTGAGAGAGCGGCGCACCAACAAGCTTGCCGAGAGGCGGGCGAAAGCAGCGGAGCGCCGAGGCGATCAGGTGGACGAGCCGCGCGCGGATGACACCGGCGCAGGATGACGGGCACGATCTTCTTCGTCGTCGGGATGGCTGTCGGCGTCAGTGCTCTCGTCGTCTGGTTCGTTGATCGCAGGCGACACCGCGGGTCACGTCGGTGGTAGCCCCGGCACCCGATGACGCGCTGCGGCGGACTCTGACCGTGACCTGAACGCAACACAAAATTCGCTCGCGCACGACGATCCTTGGTGTGCAATGAGGCTGTGATCGTCGCGGAGGCCCTGACGAAGGACTACGGCGACAAACGGGCCGTCGACGACCTCAGCTTCACCGTCCGTCCCGGTCTCGTCACCGGCTTCCTCGGACCGAACGGCTCGGGCAAGTCCACTACCATGCGGCTGATTCTCGGCCTGGACGCGCCGACCTCCGGTCGAGTCAGGGTCAACGGCAAGGCGTATCGCGACCATCCGGCGCCGCTGCACGAGGTCGGGGCGCTCCTCGAGGCACGATCGGTGCACACAGGACGATCGGCCTACAACCACCTCGTCGCACTCGCCCAGACGCACGGCATCCCGAAGTCGCGCGTCGACGACCTGATCGATCTCGTCGGGCTACGTGACGTGGCGCGCAAGCGCGCCGGCCAGTTCTCCCTCGGGATGGGCCAGCGCCTCGGGATCGCCTCGGCGCTACTCGGCGACCCGGACACGGTCATCCTCGACGAGCCGGTCAACGGTCTCGATCCCGAGGGCATCCACTGGATACGCAACCTGCTTCGAGGCCTGGCAGGTGAGGGACGCACCGTGTTCGTCTCGTCCCATCTGATGAGCGAGATGGCGTTGACCGCCGACCACCTGGTGGTGATCGGCCGTGGACGTCTCATCGCCGACACCAGCGTCGACCAGTTCATCGACATGGCGTCGGCCAAGCGCATCCGAGTACGAACGCCGGAGGTCAACCGCCTCCACTCGCTGCTGGGCTCGGATCGAGCCACGCTGGGGCCCGAGTCGGACGCCCTCGAGGTGCACGGTCTGTCGTCCGAGCAGGTGGGCGACCTCGCGTTTCGGCACGGCATCCCGATCCACGAGCTCACACCACAACAGGCATCGCTCGAGGAGGCCTTCATGAACCTCACGACCGACGCGGTCGAGTTCGCGTCCGAGCGGTCCTCGCAGGAGGGGGTCGCGGCGTGAGCTCGGTCGTCGTTCCCGCCGTGCCACGGCTGGCCCACACGGGCAGAGTCACGCAGGCGCGAGTCATCGGGTCCGAGTGGACGAAGCTGTGGTCGCTTCGCTCCACGCGCTACTCGATCGGGGCGGCCCTGCTCCTGACCATCGGGGTCGCCGCCCTCGCCTGCGGTGTCGTCGCGCATCACTGGCCCCACATGAGCCTCCAGGACCGGCAGGACTTTCACCCGCTCGAGGTCAACCTCGCCGGCGTCCAGATCGCCCAACTCGCAATCGGGGTGCTCGGCGTCCTCGTGATCACCGGCGAGTACTCCACCGGGATGATCCGCGCGACGATGACCGCGGTCCCCAAGCGCCTGCCGGTGCTCTGGGCCAAGGCGATCGTCTACGGCCTCGTCGTCCTGGCCCTTGCGACGCCGGCCACGCTCATCGCCTTTGCGGTCGGCCAGTCGATCCTCGCCCGACGACACATCGATGTCGCATTCACCCACCCGGGCGTCGCACGCGCGGTCTTCGGCGCCGCGCTCTACCTCACCACGATCGGCCTCTTCGGGCTCGGCATCGGCGCGATCGTCCGCAACACCGCCGGCGGCATCGCAGCCTTCGCCGGCATCCTCTTCGTGCTCCCCCCGCTCATGAACGTGCTGCCGACGAGCTGGAACAACGCCGCCAGCCCGTACCTCCCCCTGATCGCCGGCCAGGCGGTGATGGCGGTCACCCGGGGCGCACACCAGCTCGGCCCGTGGACCGGGCTCGGCCTCCTGTGTGCCTACGCCGCCGCCGCGCTCGCGGTTGCATCGATCCTCCTCGTCCGCCGCGACACGTAGAACGGCCACGGCGGCTGACTCGCCGAAGACACCCCCGACGCCCAAGGAGGCCGACCGTGCAACTGCTACCCTCGCGCGCTGGCATGGGTCGGAGACGTTTGACAGCGCTGTTCGGCGTCGTCGCAGTCGTTGCGCTCGCGTTCGTGGTCGGCGCAATCTCCGACGCCCGTGCGGGGATCGGCGACGACGTCTGTCCGGACGCCCACGGCGAGGACACGAACACCTGCCCGCCGGGTCAGGTCGGCGTCCCCTACTCGATCACCTTCAAGCTGCCGGAAGGGCAGGGTTGCGGGCCCGGTCAGGATTCCTGGTCGGTCGTCGGTGGCGCGGCGCCTCCGGGGCTCTCGATGTCGTCGAGCGGAACCCTCTCGGGGACGCCGACGCAGGCGGGCGCGTTCGTGTTCGACATTCAGATGGCGCTGCCGGACACTCCGAACTGCAACGGCACGAGGGACACCACGCAGCGGCGGATGACATTGACGATCAACCCCGCGATCCCGAGGCTGGTGCTCGGTCCGGAGTCGACGACCCCTGCGACCACCGGAACCGCGTACTCGCTGCAGATGACCGCCTCCATTCCGGACGCGAAGACGTTCTCGATCAGCGGCGGCGCGCTCCCGGCGGGGCTTGCGATCGACGCGGCGACCGGCCTGGTCGCCGGAACCCCGACGACAGCGGGCACATACGAGTTCACGGTGTACGCGAAGGCGAACGGCGACGCCCGGTCGGACACGAAATCGCTCCAGATCGTCGTCCGCGACCCCCTCACGATCACCATCGGCGCGCCGTTCGAATCGGGTCGGGCGCTCAGCGAGGTCCGGGTGCCGCTCGAGTCGACCTGGACGTCCTCGGGCGGGTCGGGGACATACACCTGGGCCTTGACGACAGGGACCTTGCCCCCGGGTGTCTTGTTCACCAACGGCTCGTTGTCCGGCACGCCGCGGACCGCCGGGACCTACCCCTTCGCGGTGTCCGTCACCGACAGCGAGGGACGCACCGCGAACGTCGCGGCCCGGATCAGCGTCGCGAGCGCCCTCACCGTCACGACGGCCGCCCTGCGACCCGCCAAGGTGGGCAAGGCCTACGCGACGAGGCTCCGGACCTCCGCGGGCGTGAAGCCGGTCGCCTGGAAGATCCGCGCGGGCAAGCTTCCGGGAGGCGTGCGTTTCGACCGTATGCTCGGCTCGCTCACGGGCGTCCCCAAGAAAGCTGGACGGTACCGCCTTTCGTTCGAGGCACGGGACTCCCAGCGGGTCGTGGCCCGGAGGACGCTCACGCTCACCGTCAACGGGGTCGCTCGGCCGCGCCGCTGACGAACGCCGCTCTCGGCCCTCCGGCAGAGAGGCAGCTCGAGCGGCCTGGGTACGCTCGCCCATGGGCAACACATCACCCGATGCGCGTGTCGTGAAGGCTCACGTGGCGGTTGGCTCGATCGTCGTCCGCTGCGTGCGGTTCGACGAGCTGCTCGCGTTCTGGCAGGCCGCGCTCGGGTACGTCCCGCGCGAAGAGCCGAGCGACGGCTGGGCGGTGCTGACCGACCCGACCGGCGCCGGACCGAACATCTCGCTCGACCGCGTCGCCGCTGAGAGCCTGCCAGCGCTCGGCGAGCTCAGCCGCGTGCACCTCGACCTGTACAGCACCGACCAGGCCGCGGAGGTCGAGAGGCTCCTCGCGCTCGGTGCGACCCGGTACGACCGCGAGTACGAGCAGGAGCACGACTTCGTCGTCCTCGTCGATCCGGACGGCAACCGCTTCTGCGTCGTCGGCAAGTAGGGGGTCGGCCCGTCCTCGAGGTGACGCCTGGTTTCGGCCGCTGCGACGGCGGGGAATGTTGCACGCTAGCCTCGGCTGTGTCCATCGCTGTGTCATCGGAAAGGGGCCACGATGCGCGTTCCCAGGAGTCGGATGGTGCAGATGGCGGCACTTGCCGTGGCGGCAGCGGCCGTCGCAGCGGTGGTGACGGGGTGTGGGTCGAGCGGCGGAGGCGAGGCCACGGGGGCAGGCTCGGACTGGTCGACGAACGGCGGGACGATGTCGAACCAGCGCTACTCCACGCTCGACGACATCGACACCTCGAACGTCTCGCAGCTGAAGGGCGTCTGGCGGACGCACCTGAACGGCTCCGGCGTCGCGGCGAAGTACTCCGGCGAGAGCCAGCCGATCGTCCAGGACGGCGTCATCTACATCACGACCGGCAACGACGACGTGTTCGCCGTCTCCGTCGACAGCGGGAAGATCCTCTGGGAGCACAAGTCGAACATCAGCCAGGAGATCTCGACGATCTGCTGCGGCTGGCTCAACCGCGGCGTCGCGATCGGTGACGGCCGTCTGTACCTGGGCCAGCTCGACGGCAAGGTCGTGGCGCTCGACCCGGACACCGGTGGCACGGTCTGGACGCGTCAGCTCGTCGAGTGGCAGAAGGGCCAGGTGATCACCGGCGCACCGCTCTTCCTCGACGGGAAGATCTACATCGGTGTCGTCGGCGCGGACTACGGCACACGCGGCTTCCTGGAGGCGATCGACGCGAAGACCGGCGACTCCGTGTGGCGGGCCTACATGGTTCCCGGCCCGGGCGAGCCGGGGGGCGACACCTGGCCGCAGAACTCTCCTGCATACCTGCGCGGTGGCGCGTCGATCTGGTCGACGCCCGCCTACGACAAGGACCTGAATCTCCTCTACGTCACGACGGGCAACGCGGGCAACGACTGGTTCGGCGGCGACCGCGAGGGCGACAACCTCTACGCGGCGTCGATCGTCGCGATCGACAAGGATTCCGGGAAGATCAAATGGGGCTTCCAGGAGGTCCACCACGACATCTGGGACTACGACTCGCCCGCTGCGCCGGTCCTGTTCGACGTCGAGAACAACGGCGACACGGTGAAGGGGATCGGCGCGCCCGGGAAGACGGGCTGGCTGTACCTCCTCGACCGCGCGACCGGGAAGCCGCTCTACGGGATCGACGAGAAGCCCGTCCCGCAGAACGAGGAACAGAAGACCGCGAAGACGCAGCCATTTCCCCGCAACGGCGAGTTCATCCCGCACACACCGCCGACCGCGAAGGAGATCGCGCGGGTGAAGAGCCAGATCACCGGCACGGCGAAGAACCTCCCGGTGGTCGTCGCGAAGGAGATGTTCACGCCGCCCAGCACCGAGCACATGCTCATCTACAAGCCGGGGCCGCAGGGCGGGAACAACTGGGAGCCGACAAGCTACAACCCCGGGACGAAGATGTTCTACGTCTGTGCCGCCGACCAGACGGTCGGGGTCGCTGCGGCCAACCTGCAGTTCGTCGAGGGAAAGAGCTACGCCGGGATCGGCGCGATCGCGGGGATCGGCTACAACGAGTCGCCGGGCACCCTCACCGCCATCTCCGCGACCGACGGCAGCGTCGCGTGGCAGAAGGTCTGGCCCGACGCCTGCTACAGCGGCACGGTGACCACGAAGGGCAACCTCGTCTTCGTCGGGCGCAACAACGGCGACCTGCAGGCATACGACGCGAGGAACGGGAACCAGCTCTGGAGCTTCCAGACCGGCGCCGGCGCGAACGACACGGTCTCGGTCTTCGAGCAGGACGGGAAGCAGTACGTCGCGTTCCTGTCGGCGGGCAACTCGCTGATGGCCACGGCGCACGGGGACAGCCTCTGGCTGTTCTCGCTGGACGGCACGATGGGCCCGGCGCCCGCGCCCGGTACCGGCTCTGGCACAGAGCACGCCGGGCAGGGCGGCGGCGGCAACCAGGGAGGCGGTCAGGCGGCCCCTGACGCCGCGGCGGGCAAGACCGTGTTCTCCGACAACTGCGCGGGTTGTCACGGCTTCTCGGGCACGGGCGGGAACGGCGGGCCCGACCTGACCGCGATCCCGTCCGCCAAGGACCCGGCGGCCGTGCAGAAGCAGGTCGAGGACGGAGGCGGCGGGATGCCGGCGTTCAAGGGCACCCTGACGGAGAAGCAGATCAAGGACGTCACCGCGTACGTGACGGAGGACATCACGAACAAGAAATAGCCCGGGCGCGAACGGGCGGTCGGAGTCGAGGCTCCGGCCGCCCTCGGCCCAGGGATAGCCGAGAGCTCCAACGCACGTATCGTCGGTGGGGAGGTGGCCACCCTCCGCAGCTCGCTCGTCGTCTTCGCCGCAACCCTTGCCCTCTCCGCGACCGGAGCGCCGAGCGCGACGGCGAGAAGTGAGGTCCCGACCCGCCTTCCGGCGGCAGGAGAGCTTCGGCACGCCGTCGCGGTCCGAGCGGCCCCGCGGGGGTCGGCACGGATCGTCCGCGTGCTCGGCCGCTTCCGGCCGGATGCCCAGTTCCAGGTCGTGCTGGCGGTCGGCGCTCGGCGCGGCAACGACGGTTCCTGGTGGTACCGCATCAGCCTTCCGGGTCGTCCGAACGGCGCGCGCGGCTGGGTGCCGGCGGATGCGGCGGACGTCAGGCACGTGCAAAACCGCGTCGTCGTCCGTCTCGCCGCGCGGACGCTCGAGGTGCGGCGCCTTCGCGACGAGAAGCTGCTCCTGCGGACGACGGCCGCCGTCGGCGCCGCCGGCTCGCCGACGCCACTGGGTCGAGACTTCTACGTGCAGTCCGCCTTCGTGCCGACAGACCCGTTCTACGGCGCGTTTGCGCTCGAGACGACGGCCTACGCCCGAGTGACCGACTGGCCGACGAACGTCGTCGGGATCCACGGCACGAATCGGCCGGAGCTTCTCGGCCGGGCGGTGTCGCACGGGTGCGTGCGCGTCTCGAACGACGTGGCCCGTCGCCTCGCCCGGCTCGCACCGCTCGGCACGCCGATCGACATCGTCCCGTAGCTGCGGCTCAGCCGGTCACGATCGTGGACCGCGCCGGCACGACGCCGAGGAGCGTGCGACACGGGATGCCCGTCCTCCGTGTTCGCGGGCTCCCGCCGAAGAACACAAGCCCGACGCGCGACGGGGCCACGGTGAGCCTCGCGACGCCCGACCGGTCTGTCGTCACGCGCCTTTCGACGCCCGCGCCGCGCACGCGGATGCGGATGCCCGCCACGGTTTGACCGAGCCGGTTACGGGCGGTGAGACGCACGATCGACGAGCGGGCATCCTGCAGCAGCCTCGGGGCGGCGGTCAGTGTGTCGCAGCGAGGGCTGGCCGTCGGCGGGGTCAGTGGGCCGATCACCCGCGCGAGCGCCGCGGCGACGTTGTTCCTGTAATTCGACTCGACCTCCTCGGAGCCGATGCGCACGATGTCGACGACCACGCCGACCCGCGTCGCCTCGGTGATCGCGGTCACGGTGGCCGAGGCGCCGGGCGCGAGCCGCCCGAGGTTGCAGGCGTAGGGCTTGCACGTGCCCTGCGATGCCCGTAGCGAGATCAAGCGCGTCCTGAGCGACCGGGGGTCGTTGAGCTTGAGGCCGTTGACGTCGGCAGCCGCGACGGACGACCGATTGGTCACGGTCATGGTCCAGGTCAGTCGCCCGCCGACGATGACCGTGGTCGGCTCAACGGTCTTCGCGACGACGAGGTCGAGTATCGGCCGCGGGCCTGGCGGCGGCGGCGGCGCCGGCGGCGGGGTTGGTGGTGTAGGCGGCGTCGGTGGAGTGGGCGGGGTTGGTGGTGTCGGCGGAGGCGGCGGGGTTGGTGGTGTAGGCGGCTCCGGCGGTGTCCCCTTCCGCGTGTTCGTGAACGTGCACACGACCGTGTCCCCACGCGCGATCTCGCCGTCGACCTTCGTTCCGGGCACCGACACGTCGACGGTGCCGTTGCGTGTGCACTCGACCTTCGAGTCGTAGTCCGAGAGGCTCGTTCCGGCACCGGCCGTCTCGCTCACGCTGCCCTCGCCGATGCCCGTTCGGAGCGGGCCGCTCGTCGTCCCGTTGCCGCCCGTCGCGACGACACTGTTGTTGATGCGCAACTGGAACACGCCCGGGTCGTCCGCCGGCACCGTGACTTTCCGAAGCTCGACCGTCGGGTTGCAGGCCTCCGACCCTTGCGACGCCGTCGCCGTCTTCCCGGACAGGTGCCAGACCAGGTTGCCGGCCGAAGCGTCGAACGACGTCTGGAAGACGCCGACGTTGCGGCCCTCCGCGAACGTCGTCGGCTGGTCCCTGTTCGCGGGTCCCGGCGTGAACTTGTTGTTGTCGCCGATCGGGAGCGTGACCGGGTGGCCGTTGGTGTTGTCGTACCCCCAGTAGGCGACGTCGGGCTGCCCGTCGTTGAAGAGGACGCACTCGAGCTCAGGCGAGACGGTCTTCTGCTTCGGCCTCGCCGTGTTCTCGATCACGCACGTGATCGACTGTCCACGACCGACGGTGACGTCGACCGTAGGGCCGTTCGAGCTGGCGACGACGGCGTCCCCGTTCCGGCAGACGGTGTCGATCGTGTAGTCGTCGAGCGACGTGCCGGAGGCCGCGGACTCGCTCACGGTGTGCGTCCCGGCCGGGCCGGAGATCGTGCCCGTCGTCCCCTGGTCGCCGACGGCCGCTCCGGTGCCCCGGACCTGGCCGTCGATCTTCAGGTCGAAGCGGCCCGGATCGTCCGCCGGGACGAGGTGCTTCACGACGGTGATCGAGCCTGGACAGCGCGGCGAGCTGTCGTTCGCCGTCGCGCTCTTGCCGGTCAGATTCCACGTCAGGCTCCCGGAGAAGTCCGCCGCGACGGCGTCGTCGTGGTGTCCGGGGTCGAACGTGGTCGGCTGGCCGCGGTTCGCGGGCGCCGGGTCGAACACGTTCTGGTCCTGCGGCGGCGTCACGCTCGCGGAGTTCGGGTTGTCGTAGCCGAAGTGGGCGAGGAAGCCGCTGCCGTGCGGCTCGATGCACTGGACATACGGCGTGATCGGGTCTGGCTCGGGCGGTTCGGGCGGCATCACGGGCTCGCAGCCGTTCTGCCAGATCGCCTGTCCGTCGTCGCCCCAGTTGTAACCGGGATACCCGTGTGTGTCGCCGTCCTTGTCGACCCAGACGTAGGGCGGGATGATGTCGCCCCAGTCGGGCGCGGGGAACACGGGCCCCGTGTGGGTTTCGTGACCGTTGATCGTGCCGTCCTTATTGTCGATCGGCACGCTGATCGCCTCGTACGGATTGCTCTCCGAGCTCGACCGGTGGCAGACCGTGACCTTCGCCTCGTTCTCCTGTACCGCTGCAAGGACGGCGGGGATCGCGGCGAGCGCGCAGACGGCGAGCACCAAGGCGATGGTCAGCTCGGCGGCGCGGGCGACGGCGCCGGGCGTGGGCTGGCGGCGTTCCCACGGCTCGAACCTAGCACCTTTGTCAGTGCAAGCAACCCCTCGCCCGAGGCATCGCGGATGCGTGAGGACTTCGTAAGCTCGGGCTCTTTCCGCCGCGGTGCCGGGTAGGATCGCGCGCGATGCCGACCTCCCTCGTGACCGGCGGCGCCGGGTTTCTCGGCTCTCACCTCTGCGAGACGCTGCTCGAGAAGGGTCATCGGGTCGTCTGCCTCGACAACCTCGAGACGGGCTCACTGGCGAACGTCGAGCACCTCCGCGGCGACGAGTTCGCCTTCCTGCCGCAGGACCTGACGCACCACGTCGAGCTCCCCGAGCGCCTCGACTACGTCTACCACCTCGCCAGTCCCGCCAGCCCGATCGACTACCTGCGGCTTCCGCTGCAGACGCTCAAGGTCGGTTCGCACGGGACACACAACGCGCTCGGCCTGGCGAAGGTGCACCGCGCCCGGTTCCTGCTCGCCTCGACGAGCGAGGTGTACGGCGACCCGCAGGTGCACCCGCAGCCCGAGACGTACTGGGGCCACGTGAACCCGATCGGCCCGCGCGGCGTCTACGACGAGGCGAAGCGCTACGCGGAGGCGCTGACCATGGCGTACCACCGGCAGCAGGGCGTCGACACGGCGATCGTGCGCATCTTCAACACCTACGGCGCCCGGATGCGGCCGCACGACGGCCGCGCGATTCCGACGTTCATCCGCCAGGCGCTCGAGGAGAAGCCGCTCACGGTCTTCGGGGACGGGTCGCAGACCCGCAGCTTCTGCTACGTCGACGACCTGATCCGCGGCCTGATCCTGCTCGCCGAGTCCGGCGAGCACATGCCGGTCAACATCGGCAACCCGGCCGAGATGTCTCTGCTGGAGCTCGCGGAGGCTGTGATCGCGGCGACCGGCTCGACGAGCCCGATCGTCTTCGAGGCACTCCCCGTCGACGACCCACAGGTCCGTCAGCCGGACATCACGCGCGCCCGCAAGTTGCTGGGCTGGGAGCCGGAGGTGTCCCTCGAAGAAGGGCTCCGCCGCACGCTGGCGTCTCTCGAGGGAGACCCTTCGCGTGCGTAGCCTCGCCGCGGCGCTCGTCGCAGCGGTGGTCGGACTCGCTCTCTGTCTCGCCCCCACCGCGTCGGCGTCCAGCTCGTTGCGGGTCGGGATCTTCGACGACGGGATGGTGCTCTACGGCGAGCCGAACGCCGTCTTTGCCCAGCTCGCGAAGACCGAGGCGCAGCTCGTGCGGGTGAACCTCTGGTGGGCCGGACCGTCGCTCAAGGTCGCGACCGCACGTCCGCGGCGCCCCGCCGACCCGAACGACCCCGCCTACAACTGGGACACTTACGACCGGACGGTGCGGTTCGCCGTCGTCAACGGGATGGAGCCGGTGTTCTCGATCATCGGCACGCCGCCTTGGGCGAACGCCGCAAAGGGTTGGAACGTCGCGCCGACGAAGGCGCAGGACCTGCGGAGCTTCGCGGCGGCAGCTCAGAAGCGCTACAGCGGGACGTTCGTCAATGCCGACGGCGTGACGCTGCCGCGGGTCAGCCTCTGGATGGCGTGGAACGAGCCGAACAACCCGGTCTTCCTGAAGCCGCAGTATCGCCGCGTCGGGTCGGGTTGGACGATCCAGTCCGGTCGCGACTACGCGCGGATCTGCAACGCGATCGTCCAGGGGGTCAAGTCCGTCCAGCGCAGCTCGAAGGTGGCGTGCGGCGCGACTGGCCCGCGCGGCAACAACAACCCGAACTCGAGCCGCCCGTCCGTCTCGCCGCTGCCGTTCCTCCGGGCGATGAAGGCGGGTGGCGCGAAGGGGTTCGACGCGTACGCGCACCACCCCTACTACGGGTCGCCGGCCGAGACGCCGACGACGAAGCCGCCTCCCGGCAGGCGCGGCCAGCCGTCGACAGCGGTGACGCTCGGGAACTTCGACGTGCTCGTGAAGGAGATCGACCGGCTCTACGGCAAGCGGATGCGCATCTGGGTGACGGAGTACGGCTACCAGACCAACCCACCCGACACGGTGTTCGGCGTCACGTGGCGGAAGCAGGCGACCTACCTGACGCAGGCGGTCGCGTGGGCGCGGCGGAACCCGCGGGTCGACGTGTTCCTGTGGTTTCTCCTGCGGGACGAGGAGCGCCTCGGCGGCTGGCAGTCCGGGCTCACCACCGTCGACGGGAAGCGGAAGGCGAGCTTCCGCGCCTTCCAGAAGGCCGTCGAGCTGTACGGCACCTAGCCTCTATGCTCGCGACGCAGGAATCCGCGCACGCGGATTCCTGCCGCTTGATCCCCGCCTGCGGCGGGGCAGACCCCTGAAGGCGCCCGCATTCGCGGTCGCAACTGCGGCACACTGTCCGGATGGCGAAGGGCTACGCAGAGGGTCCCGCGGCCGAGGAGGCCGAGCGCCGGCGGGAGGAGCTCGCCGCGGGCGGCGTCGAGCGGCCGCAGGCGACGCGCCTCGCCGTCGAGGGATGCACGCCCGACGATCCCGAGCGGCACTTCCTGGGCTGGGACGGCGAGGTCGACGCGGACGAGCTGTTCGCCACGGGCGCCGCCTGGGGCATCCGCCTCGTGCGTCGACCGGTCTGACACCGTTTGCGCACTCCGTCGCCCGACTCCGGATCGAAGCCGGCTCCGCGGGCCGCGCTAGGCTGAAGCTCGTGGCCACGAAGAGGGTCGAGCAGCTCGAGCGCGTGATCATCCGCTTCGCGGGCGACTCGGGCGACGGGATGCAGCTCACGGGCGACCGCTTCACGAGCGAGACGGCGACGCTCGGGAACGATCTCGCGACGTTCCCCGACTTCCCTGCGGAGATCCGCGCGCCGGCCGGCTCGCTTCCCGGCGTCTCCGGGTTCCAGGTCCACTTCGCCGACCACGACATCCTCACCGCCGGCGACCGGCCCGACGTCCTCGTCGCGATGAACCCCGCCGCGCTCAAGACGAACCTCGGCGACCTCCCGAAGGGCGCCACGATCATCGTCAACACCGACGCGTTCGGCGATCGCACGCTGCTGAAGGCCGGGTATGCCGAGAATCCTCTCGAGGACGGCTCGCTCGACGACTATCACGTGCACGACGTCGCGCTGTCGTCGATGACGGTCGGCTCGCTGAAGGGCATCGAGGGAATCACACCGCGTGAGGCGGAGCGCTCGAAGAACTTCTTCGCGCTCGGGCTGATGTCGTGGCTCTACCACCGGCCCGTCGACGGCACGTTGGCCTTCATCGAGCAGAAGTTCGCCAAGCGGCCCGAGATCGTCGAGGCGAACACGAAGGCGTTCCGCGCAGGCTGGAACTACGGGGAGACGTCCGAGGACTTCGCGGTCTCGTACGAGGTCGCGCCCGCGCCGCTCACACCGGGCACCTACCGCCAGATCACCGGGAACACCGCCCTCGCGAATGGGCTGATCGCCGCGTCCCGGCTGTCGGGCCTGCCGCTGTTTCTCGGCGCGTACCCGATCACACCGGCATCCTCGATCCTCGAGGAGCTCGCCGGCCGCAAGGACTTCGGTGTGATCACCTTCCAGGCCGAGGACGAGATCGCCGCCGTCGGCGCCGCGATCGGCGCCTCGTTCGGCGGTGCGCTGGGCGTGACCGCGTCCGCCGGTCCGGGTGTCGTCCTCAAGGCCGAGACCGTGGGCCTCGCGATCGCGCTCGAGCTGCCGCTCCTGATCCTCGACATCCAGCGCGCGGGCCCGTCCACCGGGATGCCGACCAAGCCCGAGCAGGCCGACCTCCTGATGGTGCTGTTCGGCCGGAACGGCGAGAGCCCCGTGCCGGTCGTCGCCGCGTCGAGCCCGTCGCAGTGCTTCGACGCCGCGATCGAGGCGGCGCGGATCGCGCTCAAGTACCGCACACCGGTGTACCTGCTCTCGGACGCGTACCTCGCCAACGGGTCGGAGCCCTGGCTGATCCCGCAGGTCGAGGACCTGCCGGACATCTCCGTGCAGTTCGCCGAGGCCGGCGCCGAGCCGTTCGAGGCGTTCAAGCGCGATCCGGAGACGCTCGCCCGGCCGTGGGCGATCCCGGGAACGGCGGGGCTCGAGCACCGGATCGGCGGTCTCGAGAAGGCGGACGTCACCGGCGCGATCTCCTACGACCCCGACAACCATGACCACATGGTCAGGCTCCGCGCCGAGAAGGTCGCCGGGATCGCCTCCGACATCCCCGAGCTCGAGCTGGACGATCCCGGGGGCGACGCGGAGCTGCTCGTGATCGGGTGGGGGTCGACCTACGGACCGATCGCCGCGGCCGTCCGCCGGGTCCGCAAGCGCGGCGTCCGCGTCGCCCGCGCGCACCTGCAGCACCTCAACCCTTTCCCGCGCAACACGGGCGACGTGCTGCGTCGATACCCGAAGATCCTCGTGCCCGAGATGAATCTCGGACAGCTTGCGCTGCTCCTCCGCGCGGAGTTCCTCGTCGACGCGGTCTCGTACAGCCGTGTTCGGGGCCGCCCGCTCGGCGCGGCCGAGCTCGAGGACGCGATCTGTGTCCGACTTCGGTCGGACAGCTTCGAGCAGCGAGGCGCAGCATGAGCGTCGCTGCGACCGTGACGAAGCGAGGGAGCGAACGATGACCGGCAATGGCCTCGTCCAGCTGACGGCGAAGGACTTCAAGTCCGACCAGGAGGTGCGCTGGTGCCCGGGGTGCGGGGACTACGCGATCCTGGCGGGGGTGCAGTCGTTCCTTCCGGAGCTCGGCGTTCCCAGGGAGAACCTCGTGTTCGTCTCCGGGATCGGTTGCGCGGCCCGCTTCCCCTACTACATGGAGACGTACGGGATTCACTCCATCCACGGGCGCGCGCCGGCGATCGCGACCGGCCTCGCGACCTCCCGCCCGGACCTGTCCGTCTGGGTGGTGACGGGTGACGGCGACGCCCTGTCGATCGGAGGCAATCACCTCATCCACGCCCTGCGACGGAACGTGGACATCACGATCCTCCTCTTCAACAACCGGATCTACGGGCTGACGAAGGGGCAGTACTCGCCGACGTCGGAGCTCGGGAAGGTAACGAAGTCGACGCCGCTCGGCTCGGTCGACCAGCCCTTCAACCCTCTGTCCGTCGCGATCGGCGCCGAGGCGACGTTCGTCGCACGCGCGATCGACACCGACAAGCAGGGCTCGCTCGAGGTGTTACGCGCGGCCGCGCAGCACCGCGGCGCGGCGTTCGTCGAGATTCTCCAGAACTGCAACATCTACAACGACGGCGCATTCGACGTCGTCCGCGACGAGAAGGACAACCGCCTCTACCTCCGCGCGGGCGAGGAGGTTCGGTGGGGCGACAAGGGCGTGCGGATGCGCTCCGACGGGACGCTCGAGATCGTCGACGCGTCGGCCGGCGGCCTGCTCCGTCACGACCCGCTCCGCGACGACCCCGGCCTCGCCTTCGCGCTCGCCCGCCTCACGTGGGAGTCGTCGGGCGCGGTCCCGCTCGGCGTGTTCCGCTCGGTGAGCCGCCCGGTCTACGAGGACCTCGTGCACGAGCAGGTGCGCACCGCGGTCGAGCAGCGCGGGGAGGGCGACCTCACCGCGCTCCTGCACGGCTCGGACACCTGGACGATCGCCTAGCGACCTCAGCCGGTCTCGACCGCGATCGCCACGCGCCGGCGCCGGATGCGCATCGGCGTGACGAACATCGCGATCACCGCGGCGAAGCCGGCGGCGACCGCCGAGAGCACGAAAGCGCTCACGTAGGCGCCCTCCTTCGGGACCGCGGTGCCCGCGAGCGTCTCGGTCGAGAGGATCGCAGCGCCGATCTGGGCGCCCATCACGCCTCCGACCGTTCGCATGACCGTGTTGATGCCGGTTGCCACGCCGGTCTCGGTGACCGCGACGGCCTCCGTGATCAGCGCGGCCATCGCGGCGTACGAAAATCCCACGCCTGCGCTGAGGCACGCCATCGAGGCGACGATCTCCCACGGCTCGTCGTGGAACGCGGCGAGCGCTCCCGCACCGGCCATGATCAGCACCATGCCGATCGCGAGGGGCCACTTCGAGCCCACGCGACGGCCGAGGATCCCGGCGAGGGGCCCGGCGAACAGCATCAGCAGCGACCCCGGCAGCAGGTAGAGGCCTGTCGTCGTCGCGGTGGCGGCGAAGCCGTAGCCGAGTCTCGAGGCGATCGCGTCCGGGAGGTCGCCCGGAGCCTGCACGAATCCCGGGACAAGGGTGAACGAGGCGAACATCGCAAAGCCGGCGATCAGCGCCGTGACGTTCGTGAGGAGCACGGGCCGGTCCCCGAGGACGCGCATGTCGATCAGCGGCTCGTCGACGTTGAGCTCGAGGACGACCCAGGCGATCCCCGAGAGCAGCGCCAGCGCGAAGAGCACGAGCACCGCGGGCGACGTCCAGCCCCAGCCCTCGCCCTCGGAGAGCGCGAGGAGGAACGTCGTGAGCATCGTCGAGAAGAGAATCGCGCCGGGGACGTCCACGCGGGACTGGGAGCGAACCGGCGACTCGGGCACGAACCGGTGGACGAGGACCATCGCGACCCCGATCGCCGCCGCTCCGACGACGAAGATCCAGCGCCAGCTGACGTTGTCGACGAGGACGCCCGAGAGCACGAGACCGAGCCCGCCGCCGACACCGAAGACCGCCGAGAGCAGGCCGATCCCGACCTTGACCTGCTCGCCTGGAAACTCGTCCCGGATGATCCCGACGCTGAGCGGGAACACGGCGCCGCCCGCACCGGAGACGAAGCGCATGGCGATCAGTACCCAGATGCTGGGCGCGAACGCGCAGCCGACGCAGCCGACGAGGAACACCACCAGCGAGGCGACGAGGAGCCGCTCCTTGCCAAAGCGGTCGCCGAGCTTGCCCAGGATCGGGGTGAGCACCGCGGCAGAGAGCAGGAACGCCGTCAACACCCACGTGACCCAGGTCGTCGACGTGTCGAGCTCGTGCTGGAGCTCCGGCAGCGCCGGGACGACCATCGTCTGCTGGAGCGCGTACGCGGCGGTTGCGAGCGTGAGGATCCCGAGCGTGAGCCCGTAGTGCTGACGCGTGTCACTCACCCTGGCCAGCCTAGCCAGCAGGCATCAGCCGACGGACGGGGCGCCGGCGAAGCCTTCACTGCGCCCCCCGGGCGCCGCCGCAGGCGGCAGCCCGCTTCAGGGAAGTGCCCTTGGCCCGGCACAGCCGGGCCAAGGGAGTTTGCGGTGTCCGTTCGGCGCGAGCCGAATGGACACTCGCAGGCAGGTAAACGGCATCGCACGTCCGGGATGCCGCGGCGGCGGCGGGTTCACGTCCGTGCGATGCCGGGTTCACACCGTAGTCGATGAGCACGAGTTGCGCGTCGCCGTGTCCCCCGACTGAGGGATCAGGCCTCGACGGATGCCGAGTCGAGGGACGCGTGGAAGAGCCGTCGCTGGGCCCATGCGACCGCCGCGAGGCCCGAGAATCCGGCGACCGCGAATGCGAGCTCGGTACCGCCGACGTCCGCGAGCCAGCCGGCGACGATGCCGCCGATCGGCGCGAGCCCGGCGAACGCGAACAGGTACAGGCTCACGACCCGCCCACGCAGATGGTCGGGCGAGGCGAGCTGGACGAGCGCGTTCGCGCTCGCGGTGAACAGCGAGAAGGTCAGACCGAGCACGAACAGGAGCGCGAGCGCGAGCCCCGTCGTGTGGACGGGGGCAAGGCCGAGCATCGCGAGGCTGAAGCCGACAGCGCCGACCGCGAAGGTACGCGGGCTCGCGCTTCGCATGGTCGCCGTGGCGAGCGCGCCCGCCAGCGCGCCGAGGCCGAAGCTCGCGGAGAGGGCCCCGAACGTCCCCGCGCCCACGTGGAGCGTCTGCGAGGCGAGGAGCGGCACGAGGACGTTGAAGTTGAAGCCGACCGTCGAGACGATCGTCACGACGACGAGCACGGTGAGCGCGATCGGCGACCGGGCCGACCACGCGAGCCCCTCGCGGATCCCCGAGACCACCCGCGTGTCACGGCTCTTGACCACCGGAGTGAGCTCCTCGACGCGCATCTCCTTGAGCGCGATCAGCACGGCGAGGAAGCTGATCGCGTTGACGACGAAGCAGAAGCCGACCCCGGCCACTGCGATCAGCATTCCGGCGAGCGCCGGGCCGATCACCCTCGAGGCGTTGAAGAGGCCCGAGTTGAGCGCGACGGCATTCGGCAGCTCCCGCGGGCCGACCATCTGGAACGTCAGCGTCTGGCGTCCGGGCGAGTCGAAGACGAGAATCAGGCCACCCAGCGCGGCGAGCCCGTAGACGACCGGGAGCGTCGCGAGGCCGGCGAGCGTCACGACCGCGAGCACGACCGAGACGGCCATCGCCGTCGCCTGCGTGGCGATCAGCAGCCGTCGGGTGTCGAGCCGGTCGACGACCACGCCGGCGACCAGGCTCAGCAGGAAGAAGGGGAGGAAACGGCAGAAGGCGAGGCCGCCGACCGCGAGCGGCGAGCTCGAGAGCTGGATCACGAGCCACGCGAGCGCGATGTTCTGCATCCACGTGCCTGCGACGGAGATCATCTGTCCGGTGAACCACAGCCGGTAGTTCCGGTGACGGCGGATCGAGCGGAACGTGCGGCCGCGCAGCGCGATCGCGAGGGCGGTCACTCCGCGCTCTCCATGAGCAGGTCCAACGCCGGCAACGCACGCTCGATGCGCTCGCGGTCGTCCTCGGCCAGCCGGCCGAGCCGATCGGCGAGCCAGGTCGTGCGCCGCGCGCGGACACGGCGAACCGTGCTGCGGCCCTCCGGCGTGAGCTCCAATCCAACGCGCCGGCGGTCGGCGCTCGAGCGGACTCGGCGGATGAGGCCGCGCGCCTCCAGGCGGTCGACGTGCGCCGAGAGCGAGGGGGCGGAGATTCCTTCCGCCTGCGCAAGCTCGCGCAGGGAGAGCCCGGGTCGGGTCTTGACCAGCCACAGGAGCGTCGCCTGGTGGGACGTGACCCCGAGTTGCTCGGTCTCGCGCCGGAGGTGGCGACCGAGCCTCAGGATCACAGGCCGCAATTCCTCGGCAACCTGTTGTGTAGAAAGCGTAGCCTCACGAATCATTCGTGAGGCTAAGTATATCAGCGTGGGGGAACTCATGGTTCCCCCACGAGCCCCCTCCTTCTGCGCAGCGACCCGCCCTCGCTTGCCTGGCCTCCCGGCCGGCGAAGCCGGCCTCCGGCCCCCTGCCGACGCGCCGTCGCCAGCGGAGAGTCGCGCGGGTTCCTCCGCGCTTTACTTGGATTCCGCTTCGAGCTTGTAGCCGACGCCGTAGCGCGTCTGGAGGAAGCTGTGCCGCGACGCCCGCGCGTCGACCTTCTCGCGGAGCTTGCGGACGAAGACGTCGACCGTCCGGTCACGATGCGTCGCGCGGCGACCCCAGACGCGCTGGAGGAGCTCGTCGCGCGTGAGCACGCGGCCCTCCTCGAGGGCGAGCGCGTAGAGAAGCCGGAACTCCGTCGGGGTGAGATCGGCGCTCGTCCCGTCGACGTAGGCCTGCACGTTGCGCGGGTCGAGCCGCAGCTCCTCGATCACGATCTCCTCCCCGCGGCGAGGCTCCTGCGCACGTGTTCCGCGCCGTGCGACCGCGCCGACGCGTGCGACGAGCTCCTTCATCGAGAAGGGCTTGACGAGGTAGTCGTCCGCCCCGATCTCGAGCGCGTGGATGCGGTCGTGCTCCGTGCCCCGTGCCGAGACGACGACGATGGGCGTCCCGATCCCCTCGGCGCGCGCCTGCTCGATCACCTTCCAGCCGTCGACGCCCGGGAGCATGAGGTCGAGCACGCAGACGTCCGGCCGCTCGTACCGCAGCCGGGCAAGGCCCGTCTCGCCGTTGGCGACGCCGACGGCGTCGAACCCCGCCGCTTCGAGGTGGCGCGCCATGCCACGGGCGATGACGTCGTCGTCCTCGATGATCAGGATCTTCGACATCCGACAGAAGTGTGGCTGGTGGCCCGCGCGCTTCGGCCGCCGAATGGTGAACGGATGGTAACGATCTGGTGAACCGAGGCGCCCGGCCCCACACCGGGCACCTGCGGTTCGGCCCGCCCCCTATTGGGCGTCGGGGTCCCTGTCGCCCTCCGCCGCCTCGTCGTCGACTGACGGCGTGACGACCACGACGATCACCTCGCACCCACGGATCCGCGTCGTCGAGCGCTCCGACTGCCGCACCTTCGCGGTGTCGTGACCGGGCCCGCAGAGCAGCGTGTCCGGGGTTCCGTCGGCCGCGAGGGCGTGGAGCGTGTCGTCGCCGGGCCCGCCTCGGAGAACGTCGGTCCCGGCGCCCGCCCACAGCCTGTCGTCGCCAGACCCGCCGGTCACGGCGTCGTCGCCCGTGCCCCCGTGGAGCTCGTCTCCGCCGGGCCCGCCGTGGACGCTGTCGTTGCCCGAGCCGGCCCAGACGACGTCGTCCTCGACGCCTCCACCGAGGCGGTCGTTCCCCGCGCCTCCGAAGAGGATGTCGCTCCCCGCATCGCCCCACACAGTGTCGTCGCCCCTCCCTGCGCGGGCGAGGTCGTTGCCGTTCCGGGCGCGAACGACGTCGTTTCCGTCGAAGCCGCGGATCACGTCGGCGTTCACGGTCCCGTGCAGTCGATCGTCGCCGGGCGTCCCGTCGACGACCGCGGCGAGCGCGCTCGCCGCGAGCGCGAGCGAGCCCAGCGCGACTGCGACCACGAGTGCCTTGGTCCTCATCTCGTCTCCCTTCTCGGCCTGCCCGCTGCCCGCGGGCGTCGAGCCCATTCACCAGGGTCGCCGTGAAGCGGTCGTGAGCCGAGCGCAAGGCGTGGGTGAGCCGTCTGTTAGAACGACGTGAGGATGGACGGCGACGCCACGCGCGGGCGCACGCTTCTCGAGGAGAGCCGCGAGGCTGTCGTGGTGCTCGACGACGCGGACCGCGTGATCGGCGCCAGCCGGCGCGCCCGCCAGTCGATCGACGGCCTGCGCGAGGGCGAGCGGATCCCCGAGGGGCTCCTCTCGGGTGACGCGGGGATCATCCCGCTCGTCGTCCCGTACGACGTCGGCGGACGGCGCGAGCGGCTCGTCTACCTCAGCCGAAGCGGTGACCTCACGGCGTACGAGGAGCTACGCACCGGCTTTACGGCCGCCGTCTCGCACGAGCTCAGGACGCCGCTCGCGCGTCTGCTCTCGCTGCTCGAGACCGCGGCGCTGCCGGGGGAGGACGTGGCCGAGCTCGTCGACCAGGCCCGCGTCGAGGTCGAGCAGATCCGCGAGTTGATCGACGAGGTGCTCTTTCTCTCGGAGCTCGAGTCCGGTACGAGGGTCGTCTCGCTCGGAGCCGTGCCGGTCCGGCCGGAGCTCGAGGCGGTCGTCTCCGAGCTCGAGGAGCGCGCGCGGCGTGCGGGCGTGGCGCTCGTCGTCGAGGGCGACCCGTCGCTCACCGTCGCCGTGCGTCCGCGCATGCTCCGGGTGATCGCGGAGAACCTCGCAGAGAACGCAATCCGTTACGCCGGGCCGGGCGCGACGTTCGCGCTGGGGGTCGAGCGCCGTGGGGACGAAGTCGTCGTTCGCGGGACCGACGACGGCATCGGCGTCGACGAATCACAGCTGCCGCGCCTGTTCGAGCGGTTCTTCCGCGCCGACCGGGCCCGCGCCTCCCGCGGGACGGGGCTCGGGCTGGCGATCGTCAAGCATGTCGTCACGCAGGCAGGCGGGACCGTCGAGGCGGCTGGAGGGCTCGGTGCAGGCCTCGAGATCCGCTGCGCGTTCCCCGCTCCCCGCTGAGCGTTCACCGGTTCGACACCAAACGTTCACCAGCGTCTAGCCCCTGCCGCACCCCACCGCGGCAACACTCGCCGCGGAGTGGCCGTGACCGCACCCGAGCTCGACAACCTGCGCCTCGCGCAGCTCGCCCCGGCGGACACCGACGACGGGCGCGGCCGCGAGGTCGTCTTCGACGTGGAGAAGCTCGCGGTCGCGTACAACGGCGCGCTTGCGTTGCGCGACGTCACGATCGAGATCCGCGAGAACTTCGTCACGGCGTTCATCGGTCCCTCGGGCTGCGGCAAGAGCACGCTGATCCGCTGCTTCAACCGGATGAACGACCTCATCCCGGGCGCCACGGTCGCGGGGAGCGTCCAGTATCACGGCCGCGACCTCTACGGCCCAAAGGTTGACCCGGTCGAGGTCCGGCGGCGGATCGGGATGGTCTTCCAGAAGCCGAACCCGTTTCCCAAGTCGATCTACGACAACATCGCGTTCGGGCCGCGCGTGCTGGGCCTGAAGTCCGGGCTCGACGACCGCGTGGAGCAGGCGCTCTCTCGAGCCGCGCTCTGGGACGAGGTGAAGGACCGCCTCAGGGACAACGCGCTCGGGCTCTCGGGCGGCCAGCAGCAGCGGCTGTGCATCGCGCGCGCGCTCGCGGTCGAGCCCGACGTGATCCTGATGGACGAGCCCGCCTCCGCGCTCGACCCGGTCTCCACCTCGCGGATCGAGGACCTGATCCACGAGCTCAAGCGCGACTACACGATCGTGATCGTCACGCACAACATGCAGCAGGCCGCGCGCGTGGCGGACATGACTGCGTTCTTCAGCGTCACGCTGGAGGACGGCGGCGCTCGCCGGCACGGGACGCTCGTCGAATACGACCGCACGTCCAAGCTCTTCACGAACCCGTCCGACAAGCGCACCGAGGACTACGTCACGGGGCGCTTCGGTTAGGTGGAAGCCATGGCGCGGATCGAGTTCCAGTCGCGGCTCGACACCCTCGAGGCGAGCCTCCAGGAGCAGGGGGAGGTCGTCCTCCGCGCCGTCCGCGGCGCGATGGACGCGCTCGCGCGGAGCGACGTCGAGCTCTGCGACGAGGTGATCCGCTTCGACGACGAGATCGACACCCGCTACCACCGCATCGAGAAGTCCGTCGAGGAGGTGCTCGCGCAGCAGTCGCCGGTCGCGACCGATCTCCGCCTCGTGCTGGCGATCCTCCACGATTCGATCCACCTCGAGCGGATCGGCGACCAGTCCGTCACCGTGGCGAAGCTGACGAAGCTGTCCCACGAGCTCGAGCGCCAGCACGATCTCGCGGAGGGGCTCCAGGAGATGGGCGACCGGGCGGAGGAGATGGTCCGGATTGCCTTGGACTCGTTCGCCGAGCGCGACGTCGAGCGGGCGCGCGAGCTCGTCGACCTCGACGAGCTGATCGACCGGGTCAACCGCAGAGTCGTCGATCAGGTGCTCGCCGCGAGCAGCCCCGAGAACCAGGAGTGGGGCATGCGGATGATCGTCGTCGCGCGCTGCATCGAGCGGATCGGCGACAACGCCGTCGACATCGGCGAGCAGACGGCCTTCGTGGTCACCGGCGAGTTCCACGAGTTCTCGGACGCGAGCGCGTCCGTCGACGTCACGAACAACGGAGAGGGAGGACCATGAAGAAGGCACTCGTAGCAACCTTTGCGCTCGCGGCGCTCGTCGCGAGCGCGCTCGTCGGCGGTCAGGCCAACGCCGCCCAGGATCGGCAGACCAGCACGCTGGTGGGCACGGGGGCGACGTTCCCGTTCCCGCTGATCTCCAAATGGATTCCGGAGGTCGGGAAAGCCTACGGGATCGACCTCACGTACTCGCCGACCGGCTCCGGCGCCGGTATCGCCGGGGTCACCTCGCGCACGGTCGACTTCGGCGCGTCGGATGCGCCGCTCTCCGCCGACCAGCTTGCCGCGTGCAAGGGCTGCGTCGTGATCCCGTGGGCGCTCGCCGGCGTGTCGCTCCCGTACAACCTCCCGGGCGTCAACGCTCGCCTCAAGCTCGACGCCGCCACGATCGTCGGGATCTTCGACCGCTCGATCACACGGTGGAACGACCCGAAGATCCAGCGGTTGAACAGCGGCGTCAACCTGCCGAGCACGGCGATCACCCCGGTCTACCGGTCGGACTCCTCGGGCACGACGTACGCGTTCACCGACTACCTCTCGACCGTCAGCCCGAAGTGGAAGTCGGGCGTCGGCAACAACACGTCCGTCAGCTGGCCCGGCGGGATCGGCGCCCGTGGCAGCTCGGGCGTCACCGGCGTCGTCAAGAGCACACCGGGAGCGATCACGTACGTCGACGCGGCGTACTCGATCCAGAACAAGCTCAGCTTCGCGCTCGTGCGAAACCGACACGGCAACTACACGACGCCGGGTCTCCGCGGCATCACGTCGGCGGTCTCGGTGCTGCCGAAGAAGATCACGAGCTCCACGCAGCTGAAGATCGTCGACCCGCCGAAGACGGCGCCGAAGAACGCCTATCCGATCTCGACCTTCACGTACGTGATCGTCCCGACGAACTCCGGCTCGAAGGCCGCCGACCTGCGGAAGTTCGTCTACTGGGCCGTCACGCAGGGGCAGAGGTTCGGGCCGCCGCTCTTCTTCGTGCCACTGCCGAACCAGGTCAAGGCCTACGACTACCGCGAGATCAAGAAGATCCAGGGCGGCCAGTAGCCGCCACCCGCTGACCGCATGACGTCGACCGGAGATAGCCCCGCGGCGCCGGCGCCGGACGAGCTCCGGCGTCGCGGGGTCCGGCTCGGCGACGTCCTCTTCCGGGGGGTATCCCTGCTCGCCGCGCTTGCCGCGGCGGCACTCCTCGGGCTGATCGCCTGGAAGGTGCTCGACCTCGCTTGGCCGGCGATCAAGGAGTTCGGCCTCTCGTTCGTCTGGACCGAGGCCTGGAACCCGGTGACGGACTCCTACGGGGCGCTCGCGTTCGTCTACGGGACGGTGATGACCTCGCTGATCGCGCTCGTCCTCGCGACGCCGCTCTCGATCGCGATCGCCCTCTTCCTGACCGAGCTCTCGCCGCGCCGGCTGGCCGGCCCGATCGCGACGATGGTCGAGCTGCTCGCGGCGATCCCGAGCGTCGTGCTCGGCCTCTGGGGCATCCTCGTCTTCGGTCCGTGGGTGCGCGACCACCTCGAGCCGTGGCTGCAGGACGTGTTCGGATTCCTGCCGATCTTCTCCGGCGAGCCCTCGCAGGCGGGCCTGCTTCCCGCCGCGCTCGTCCTCACGATCATGATCATCCCCATCACCTCGGCGCTCTGCCGCGAGCTGTTCCTCCGTGTGCCGAAAGACCTCGTCGACGCCTCGATCGCGATCGGCTCGACGCGATGGGAGGCGATCCGCAAGGTCCTCCTGCCCTACGCCGCGCCGGGCATCGCGGCCGCGATCCTCCTCGGCCTCGGGCGCGCCTTCGGGGAGGCGATCGCCGTGAACCAGGTGATCGGCGGCGGAAACGCGATCCCGAGCTCGTGGTTCGAGCCCGCGGACACGTTGGGCTCGCGCATCGCGGCGCAGTACCAGGGCGCGACGAGCGTGCTCCAGGCCGGCTCGATCCTGTACCTCGCGGCGATCCTGATGGTGATCTCGCTCGTCACGAACGTCGTGGCGCAGCTCGTCGTCGCCCGTTTCGAGCGGGCGCGGAGGGCGTACTGATGTCGTCCACGACGCCCGAGGCGGGTCGCGACCGCTACGACATCACCCAACGCTCGAACGGGCTCGCACGGCGGCGCGTGACGGAGAAGGCGTTCGCGGCGCTCGGCGTCGCAAGCGCGTTGCTCGCGGTCGGCATCCTCGCCCTCGTGCTCGGCTCGGTCCTCGCCAAGGGACTGAGCCAGCTGTCGCTCTCGTTCTTCACCGAGCCGCGGCCGCTGTTCGGCGAGCAGGGCGGGATCGCCGACGCGCTCGTCGGGAGCGCGCTCATCGTCGGGATGTGCATGGCGATCGCGATCCCGGTGGCGGTGCTCGTCGCGATCTACATGTCCGAGTACGCGGGGCCTCGTGTATCCAGAGTCCTCCGAGTGATCCTCGACGTCCTCAACGGAGTCCCCGCGATCGTCGTCGGCATCTTCGTCTTCGGGCTCCTCGTCGTGGGCCGCGGTCAGAGCGCCATCTTCGGCGCCTGCTCCCTGGCCATCCTCATGCTGCCGATGGTCGCGCGGGCAACCCAGGAGGTGCTCGAGATCATCCCGCGCAGCCTCCGAGAGGCGAGCCTCGCGCTCGGCGTGACGAAGTGGAGGACCACCGTCGGGATCGTGCTGCCGTCGGCGATCGGGGGGATTCTCACGGGCGTGGTGATCTCGGTCGCACGTGTCGCCGGAGAGACGGCGCCGCTCTTGTTCACCTCGTCGATCGCCGCCAACCAGATCTCGGGCGACGTCACCCACGCGCTGCCGACGCTGCCGGTGACGATCTTCGTCTTCTCGGAGTCTCCGGACCCCGGCGAGCAGGCGGCCGCGTGGGCCGCGGCGCTCGTCCTGATCGCCGTCGTGCTCGTCATGAACGTCCTCGCGAAGCTGTTCGCGCGCGGCCGGACTCAGCGCTAGCTCGCTCGAGCGGTAGCCTGCCGCGCGATGAAGACCGTGCTCGTTGTCGGGGCCGGCCGCTTCCAGCGCGCGATCATCCGGCGCGCGCGCGAGCTGGGCTTTCGCGTGGTGGCCATCGACGGGAATCCCGACGCGCCGGGGCTCCGCCTCGCAGACGTGCCGCGCGTCGTGGACTTCACGAGCCCCGACGCGCTGCTCGGGCAGGTCCGAGAGCTCGGGATCGAGGGTGTGCTCACCGTCCAGGCAGAGCGACTCGTGCCGGTGGTCGCCTCGCTCGCAGAGGCACTCGGGCTGCCGGGGATCGGCGCGGACACCGCGCATCTGCTCACCAACAAGCTCGCGATGCGCGCGCGGCTCGCGGAGGCGGGGATCCCCCAACCGCGGTTCGCGACGGTGCGGACCGAGGCCGAGGCCCGCCGAGCCGCCGCGGACATCGGCTTCCCGGCGGTGCTCAAGCCTGCGGACTCCGCGGGTCAGGCCGGCCTCGCGCGAATCGAGTCCGCGGACGACGCGGAGGCCCACCTGGCAGCCGCCGTGGCGGCGTCTCCCGCCGGCGAGGCCGTGCTCGAGGAGTACGTCGAGGGCACGGAGATGAACGGGATCGTGGTCGTGCAGGACGGTGAGGTGCTCGCAACCGTGCTCTGCGACCGGCTCCGGCCCCCCGGGCGCGGCTTCGGCGTCAGCTGGCTCCACGTCTACCCGCCGACCGTCGAAGGCGACCGGCGGGCCGAAGCGGCGCGCGTCGCCGCCGACACGGTCAGGGCGCTCGGGCTCGAGACCGGGATCGGGTTCCCTCAGCTGATCGCAACGCCCGAGGGCGGCCTTGCCGTGATCGAGTGCGCGGCACGGATCGGCGGGATGATGGCCGAGCACCTGCGCGACGCGCTCGGCATCGACCTGCTCGAGGTCGCGCTGCGGCTCGCGCTCGGAGAACGGGTGAGCGAGGAGCACGTACGCCCCCGGTTCGAGCGGCCGGTGGCGATCCGCTTCCTGACCGCGCAGCCGGGGACGCTCACCCCCGGGCGCGTGACGCGCGTCGGGTCGCTCGACGAGGTCCTCGCCTCCCCCGGGGTGCTCGATGCGGAGGTGTTCTCCGTCGTCGGCGAGACGATCCGGCCCGTGACGGTCATCTCCGACCGACGGGGCTACGTGATCGCGACCGGCGTCACGCGGGAGGAGGCGATCGCGCGGGCCGACGCAGCTGCGGCGCTCGTCGACCTCGAGGTCGTGGCGGACTGATGGCGGCGTGCGGCTTCAGCCTCGAGCACTACCGCGAGCTCCTCGAGGCGGCCAGGGCCGGCGGCTACCGCCTCGCAGGGTTCGACCGGACGCCCGAGCCCGGCGACCTGTTCCTCCGGCACGACGTCGACCTCTCGCTCCAGGCGGCGGTCCGGCTGGCCGAGGTCGAGCACCACGCGGGTGTGTGGTCGACGTGGTGCCTGATGACCCGGTCGGTCTTCTACAACCTCGGCTCACAGGAGGGCGATTGGGCGATCGAACGCCTCCGTGCGCTCGGCGGCCGCATCGCGCACCACGCCGTGTGGCCCGACCTCGACCTCGACGACCGCTTCGAGCCCGTGATGGCGTGGCACAACCCGGACTACGACTACGTGCACGAGCCTGTCGAGGGCGCCACGAACGTGATGAGCCCGCCGTGGTACGACCCCGCGCACTTCCGCTCCGACTCGAACCACAGCTGGCGCCACCGTGGCCGGGAGGATGGCTGCCCGCACGATGCGCTCTCCGCCGGCGAGCTCGAGTGGGTCCACCTGAACACCCACCCGGAGATCTGGGTATACGAGGGCGCGACGATGCGCGAGACGATGGAGTCGTTTCTCGACGCCGACCGCGCGTCGCGTCTCGAGCACCTCCGGCACGACCGCATCGACCTCTCCTAGAGGCTCAGGCGGCCGCCGGCTCCGGCGTCACCGGGCGCCGGGGGACGAGCCGGCGCGCCTCGCGACGGCGCGCGGCGAACGCGGTCGCCGCGATGAGGATCGCGAGGAGGAAGACGATCACGTCGCCACCCGGCAGCCGCGTGACGACCTCCATCATCGCGCCCACGAGCGCGGCGGCCGGGATCGTGAGGATCCACGCGACCACGATGTTCCCCGCAACGCCCCATCGCACTGCCGAGAACCCCCGGATCGCACCGGCGCCGAGCACGGAGCCCGAGATCGTCTGGGTCGTCGAGACCGGGTACCCGAGGTGGGCGGTCACCCAGAGGATCGAAGCGCACGCGGTTTGCGCGGCGAATCCCTGCGGCGGATCGATCTTCGCGATCCGCTGACCGAGCGTCCTGATGATCCGCCAGCCGCCGACGTAGGTCCCGGCCGCCATCGCGAGCGCCGAGGCGGCGATCACCCATGTCGGGGGGCGGTGGAAGTCGGGGCTGAGATGGCCGGTCGCGACGAGCGCGAGCGCGATCACGCCCATCGTCTTCTGCGCGTCGTTCGTCCCGTGCGTGAACGCGACGAACCCGCCCGAGACGAGCTGGGCCCGCCGGAAGGCACGATTCACCCTGGTTGGAGAGCGCCGTGCGATCAGCCACGTGATCACGAGGATCAGCACGAAGGCGAGCGCGATGCCGAGGAAGGGGGCGAGGATCGAGGGGACCAGCACCTTGTCCTTGATCCCCTCCCACTGCACGACGCCGGTGCCGTCGGCCGCGATCGCCGCTCCGATCATCCCGCCGACGAGCGCGTGGCTCGAGCTCGACGGCAGGCCGACGAACCACGTGACGAGGTTCCAGGTGATCGCGCCAACGAGCGCCGCCAGCACGAGATCGAGCGTGATGACGTCCGGGTCGACGATGCCCTTCGCGATCGTCGCGGCGACCGCGACCGAGACGAACGCGCCGAGAAAGTTGAGCACCGCCGCGCTCGCGACCGCGGCGCGTGGGCTGAGGGCGCGCGTCGACACGCTCGTCGCGATCGAGTTCGCCGTGTCGTGGAAGCCGTTCGTGAAGTCGAAGAAAAGGGCGACCGCCACGACGGCCCAGAGCTCGAAGTTCACGGCCGCCGCGTCATCTAACGGTTCTTGACGACGATGTTGGCGATCGTGTTGGCGGCGGTCTCGCAGCTGTCGAGCGCCTCTTCGAGCCGGTCGTAGATGTCCTTCCAACGGATCACGACGAGTGGGTCGATCCCGTCGTCGCGGAACAGCGCGGCGAGCCCGTCGCGCAGGATCCGGTCGCCCTCGTCCTCGAGGCGCTTCAGCTCGACGAGCGCCTCCTGGACGCCCGAGAACTCCTTCAGGTTGCTACAGGCGAGGAGCAGCTGCTCGCACGCCGAGACGAGCAGCCCCGTCTGCTGCACCGCGTGCTTCGTGGGGAGCTCGATGCCGTACAGCCCCAGGAGGTCGGATGCCTCCTCGAGCTCGTCGACCACGTCGTCGATCTGGATCGCGAGCATGTAGATGTCGTCCCGGTCGAACGGCGTCAGGTACTGCGTGTTGAGCAGGGTGATGAGGTCGTACGTGACCCCGTCGCCCGCCGTCTCGGCTGCCTTGACCTGCTCCTGAGTGATGCCCGAGCTCGGGTGCTCGCGGAACCGTCGGTCGACGAGGCGCGCGACATCGAGCGCGTTCTCCGCCGCCCGGGCGAAGAGGACGTAGAACTCGCTCGTCCTCGGCGTGAGGGAGAGACGCACGGGCGGGCACGTTAACCGAAACCGCGGACCTGCCCATCATGCCCCGGCAGCCTGGACCGAAGTTGGGCGACTCAGCTGCGGACGACGGTGATCGGGCAGGTCGGCCCTGGTGCGCGCGCGAGCCGGGCATCTGCGGTGAGCAACGGCGTATCGAGGGTCTCCGCGACCGCGACGTACGTCGCGTCGTAGGCGCTGAGGTTCTCGCGGAGCTCCCAGATCCTTTCGAGCAGTCCGACGACGGGGACCCGGTACATGCCGAGTCGCGCCCAAGCTCCGAGGGCTCGCTCGGCGTCGGCGACGGCTACCTCTCCCCGGAGCACGTGCGCTCTCAGGGCGTGGAGGAGCTCGGGGTCGATGAGGTGCGGGCACGCGAACGCCTCGTCGGCCAGGTACGAGCGCGCGTCGCCATCGTTCAGGAGGCCGAGCACCGCGGCCGAGGCGTCGACGACGATCACCGCGCGTCGCGGCCGCCCCCGACGTCGTCGACGACGGCCCGTGCGTCGACGCGGAGGTCGGGCAGCGCGGCGAGGAGCGCGGGATTGTCCGCCCGGAACGCGACCCACGCGAGCTCGCGGACTGCGAAGGCCGAGAGCGACAGGCCTTCGCGGGCGGCGAGCCGCTCGAGCCGCTCGGCGACGTCGTCCGGGACGTTGCGCAGGTAGAGGACCTTCATGTCGCATAATGCTAGCGACTTGCAAGAAGATTGCATGTAGTCATCCCCGCGTCTAGCGAGTCTCGCGCAGCGAGAGCGCTCGCTAGCCTGGGCGGCCTCGTGTCGAGCGACGTCATCTACACCATGTACCGGGCCGACAAGTTCTATGGCCCGGACCGCCAGGTGCTTCAGAACATCTCGCTGTCGTTCCTGCACGGCGCGAAGATCGGCGTGCTCGGGCCGAACGGTGCCGGCAAGTCGACGCTGCTCCGGATCATGGCCGGGCTCGAGGAGCCATCGTCCGGTGTAGCGGAGCTCGATCCCAAGGCTTCGGTCGGCTTCCTTCCGCAGGAGCCCGAGCTGGATCCCGCGAAGGACGTGCGCGGCAACGTCGAGGACGGCGTCCGCGAGCTGCGCGACCTCCTCGACCGCTTCGCCGCGATCTCGGCCGCCTTCGCCGAGCCCGACGCGGACTTCGACGCGCTCCTCGCCGAGCAGGCCACGGTCCAGGAGCGGATCGACCGTGCGGACGCGTGGAGTCTCGACCAGACGCTCGACCGCGCCATGGACGCGCTTCGCCTCCCGGACGGCGACCGCGACGTGACGACGCTCTCCGGGGGTGAGCGCCGGCGCGTCGCGCTCTGCCGGTTGCTGCTCTCGTCCCCCGACCTGCTGCTCCTCGACGAGCCCACGAACCACCTCGACGCCGAGTCGGTCGCGTGGCTCGAGCGCCATCTCGAGAGCTACCGCGGCACCGTGATCGCGGTCACCCATGACCGATACTTCCTCGACAACGTCGCCGGCTGGATCCTCGAGCTCGACCGCGGCCGCGGGATCCCGTTCGAGGGCAACTACTCCTCGTGGCTCGAGCAGAAAGAGGCGCGATTCGCGACGGAGGAGAAGCAGAACGCGGCGCGTCGCCGGACGGTCCAGCGCGAGCTCGAGTGGGTGCGGATGAGCCCGACCGCGCGGCACGCGAAGTCGAAGGCGCGCCTCACGGCATACGAGAAGCTCCTCGCGGAGGACCAGGCGACTCGGCTCGACACGGTCGAGATCCACATCCCTGCAGGGGCGAGGCTCGGCGACGTCGTCGTCCGCGCCGAGCACGTGCAGAAGGGCTTCGGCGACCGGTTGCTCGTGGAGGACCTCACGTTCGACCTGCCGCCCGGCGGGATCGTCGGCGTGATCGGCCCGAACGGTGCGGGGAAGACGACGCTCTTCCGCATGATCGCGGGCGAGGAGCAGCCCGATGCAGGGTCGCTCGAGGTCGGCGAGACCGTGGAGCTCGCGTACGTCGACCAGTCCCGCTCGTCGCTCGAAGGGACGAACACGGTCTGGAAGGAGATCTCGGGGAACCAGGACACGATCGAGCTCGGCAAGCGGGAGATCAACTCGCGCCAGTACGTCTCGTGGTTCAACTTCCGAGGCGGCGACCAGCAGAAGCTCGTCAAGGACCTCTCGGGCGGCGAGCGGAACCGCGTCCACCTCGCGAAGCTCCTCCGCTCGGGCGGGAACCTGCTGCTGCTCGACGAGCCGACGAACGATCTCGACGTCGACACGCTGCGCGCGCTCGAGGAGGCGCTCGTCGACTTCGCCGGCTGCGCCGTCGTGATCTCGCACGACCGCTGGTTCCTCGACCGCGTCGCGACGCACATGCTCGCCTTCGAGGGCGACTCGCAGGTGACCTGGTTCGAGGGCTCCTACCAGGAGTACGCGGACTGGGTGCGCGAGACACGCGGACCCGAGGCGCTCGAGCCTCACCGCATCGCGTACAAGCCCCTCGTCCGCCCGCGCTGAGCTCCGTCAGTTTCCGAGCGCCTCGAGGACGAGTGCCTGGAAGCGGGCGATCAGCTGCTCCGACTCCGGGAGCAGCACGCCCGAGTCGAGGCCGCCGCTTCCGATCCCCCGCTGCACCGCCTCGACGAGCCCACGGTCCTCGGCGCCGACCTGCTCGTCGAGCTCGAGGAAGCCGCGCAGCCAGTCCTCGTCGACGTCGTCGCCGATGAAGTAGTCGAGGAAGCGGTACGTCCGCTCCGGCCCGCGCGGGACGATCGGGCCGATCGAGAGGTTTTGCCGGCCGGGCATCACGTTTGCGACCGTGTTCGGAAAGACGAAGTGGAACTGGCCCCGGTCGATCGGGCCCTCGGTCTCGTACGCCGCACCGTCGCTCCCGCGCGGTGGCGAGAACTGCGAGAGACGCATCCCGTCGTGTTCGAGGACGTAGGCGTCGTGCGACACGTCGATCGTCTTCGCGAGGCTCGGGTGCGCAACCGCGCAGTGGTAGCACTCGAGGAAGTTCTCCGCGCAGACCTTCCAGTTGGCCGCGTACTCGTCGCTCTCGGTCCGTGAGTGGAAGCGGAGCCCGTCGACGTCGAGACCGCCCTCGGCGAGAAGCCGCGGAAGATCGCCCAGTGCGCTCGCAAGAGGCTCTGGCTCACGGCCGGGGTTGACGAACACGAACGGCCCCCACGCCTCGGCCGAGACGGGGACGAGCGAGAGCGTCTCTTGGTCGAAGGCGCGCTCCCGATCGGCCCGGGGCGCGTTCCGGAGCGAGCCGTCGAGGGCGTACGTCCACGCGTGGTACGGGCACTGGATCGTCTCGCGTCGTGCGTCCGTCAGACAGAGCAGATGGCCTCGGTGGCGACAGACGTTGACGAACGCGCGAAGCTCGCCGCCTCCGCCGCGCACGACGAGCACAGGAAGCGTCCCCGCCCAGGCGGGCGTCATGCTGCCGGGCTCGGTGACGAGCTCGGCTCGCGTCGCGTATTGCCAGGAGCGCGCGAAGATGCGCTCCTGCTCTACGCGGAGCACGGCCAGGTCCGCGTACCAGGCGTACGGCAGCGTCCGCGTGCCGCTCAGTGCGTGCTCCGGGGCGTCGAGGCGGTCGCCTGCATGGCCCTGGAGGATAGGCTCGCACGGGACCGGCAGGATTTCCGGACATGCGTTGTAAGGCTCCCCTTACAAGAGCTGCCCGCTCCGGCTAGTCTGCCGCGGATGACCACGACACGATTCGGGACGAGCCTCTGCGCGGCCGCAGTGGCGGCCAGCGCCGTGCTCTCGGTCCAGGCCGGTGCCGCGCGTTCCGCACCCGAGCCCGCGCGGCTCGGGCCCGTCAAGTCGTATCTCCTCACGCACACGAAGCAGCTGACGGGGTTCACGCGCGAGCTTCAGGCGATCTCGAACCGCTACTACGCGCGCGCGAAGCGCGACCGCTTCCGTAGCGGAGCGCTGGCGAAGGACGCGGCTGTTCGCAAGGAGCTCCTCCGCGCAAAGCGGATCTGGGTCGAGGGCAACCCGCTGTACGAGCGCGTCGAGGGGATCGTCGCGGGCACGCCCTCGCTCGCGACGTACGACGTGATCCTGGACGCGGGGTCGAGCGCGGCCGAGGACCCGGCGAGCGCCGTTCCCTTCGACCTGAAGCTCCCGAACGGCAAGGTGCTGCGCAAGCCGGGCAACCTCTACAACCTCACGGAGGGGATGCTGTGGGGCACGCTTCCCGCGCTCGTCTCCGGCAAAGTCGACCTCGACGGCGACGGGAGGCTCGAGTTCGGCGAGGTGCTGCCCGAGCCGAACGCGTTCAAGGCCGCGGTCGATGCCTTCGTCCTCTACGGTGGTCGGCTCGACCGCGCCGCCCGTGCGTGGCAGCCGACGTCGTCGGACGCGTTCACGTCCGTCGTCGTGATGGTGCCGACGATGAGCGAGTACTTCGGGCAGTGGAAGACCTCTCGCTTCGTCCTCGGCGACCGGGCGAGCTCCGAGGCGTTCAACGTCGTGTCGCGCCTGTCGGACATCGGGGACATCCTCGGCGGCCTGCGGGTCATCTACGCCGGCATCCGGCCGTCGATCGCCGGCGTCGACTCCGCCCAGGCGGCGCAGACGAAGCGCGACCTCGACGCGCTCCATGCGTTCGTCGCGAAGCTGCGGAAGCAGGAGAACGCCGGTCGGCGCTTCACCCCGCAGCAGGCCGACATCCTCGGTCGCCTGGCGCAGGAGCGCGCGACGGCGATCGCCGGCCAGGTGACGCAGGCAGCAGCTCGGCTCAAGGTGAAGCTCGCCCAGTAGGCGTGCGGCTCGTCGCGCTCATCGGGGTCGTCGCGTCGAGCCTCGCGCTCGCCGGCGTCGGCCACGCGGCCGTGCCTCAGCCGTGGGACGCGGCGTCCGGAATCCAGCGCGCCCTCTCCGACGCCGAGACCGCGCTCGTCTTGGCAGAGCCGGAGACGGTGCAGACCGACCTCGACCGCGCGGAACGAGACGCCGGCGACCTCCTCGCCGGCCGTCCGGCCGAGCTCGCGCTCGCCAGAGAGGCGTTCGCCGAGGCGCGATCGGCGACCGCGGCCGGCGACGCGCGAGGGCTCGCCGCGGCGCGCGCAGCGGTGTGGGGGGCGGTGCTGCGCGCGTCGTTTGGCGAGGCAACGAGCGCCGCGTCGCGGGGAGACGTGCAGCGGGCGCGTGCGTGGCTCCTCGTCCGCGAGTTCCAGGCGCCGACCCGCTTCACGCGGGCGGCGGCCGACGCTACGGTCGCCCTCGACGGGCTTGCGGCGCGCACGCTGCGGCCGGCCGCCGCGGAAGCGGCAGTGCGGGCCGACCTGCTCGGGACGTACGACAGCCGTCTGCGAGCCGCACTCGCATCCGTGCAGGAGACCGGGAAGAGCGGGTTCGGGGTGCGCCGGGCGGAGGAGGCCGCCGCGGCCCAGGGCTACTGGCGCATCCTGCGCGGCCCGTATGCGGCACAGCGGGACGCACGCTCCGCGCAGCGGCTCGACGCGGACTTCGGCTCGCTCGTCGCCGCCGCCGCGGCCGGTCGTGGCGCTCCCGTGAAGCTGCGCCGGATCGACGAGCGCACTGCAGGGCTTCCGCGCGGTGCCGCTCGGCCCCGAGGAGCGCGTCCGGCGTGCGGGCCAGCTCCAGCGGTTCCTCGAGCTCGTCCCCATCGAGTACGACCGGGGGGTCGAGAACGGGCGCGTCACGCTCGACTTCGAGATCCAGGAGGCGATCACGTTCCGGGATGCCGCGTCGTCGGCGCTCGACGACCTCGTACCGTTCCTGCTGCGCCGCGACCCGGCCGCGACCCGCGAGGCCGTCAGGCTCGTCGCCGGGCTCGGCGTCTCCCTCGCGGACGCAACCCGCGGGAGGGCGGTCGCCGACCCGGACGTCGTCAAGGCCGCAGCGAAGCAGGCGCTCGACCGCGCCTCTGCGGCGTTCCCCGACGGCTGGGGAGACGCGAAGGGAACCGCCGACTTCGACGTGATCAAGGCAGCGCTCGACCGCGTGCAGGCGGCCGCCGCGGCCGGGGAGTGGGGAGCCGCGGAGCAGGCGCGCCTGGAGGCGTACGGCGTCTTCGAGCTCGGGCCCGAGCAGCGCCTGCGCGGTCTTGCGCCAGGATTGTTCCGCTCGATCGAGGGCCTGTTCTGGTACGGCGACGGCGGCTCGGACGGCCTCGTGCAGCTCGTCAAGCGGAAGGCAGCTGCGAACGAGATCGCCGCGACCCGTGCGGCACTCGACGACAAGCTCGCCGAGGCCGAGACGCGCATCGGCGCGGGTCTCGGCTCACGCACGGCGGTCGTCGTGAACAGCTCGATCATCGTCTTCCGGGAGGGGCTCGAGGCGGTGCTGATCCTCGCCGCGCTGATGGCGAGCATGGTCGGCGCGCAGCGCCGTCTCCGCCGGCCGTTGATGGGTGGCGTCCTCGTCGCTCTCGTCGCGAGCGCGATCACGTGGCTGGTCGCCCAGACCGTGCTCGGATCGCTCGCCGGCTGGGGCGAAAGGCTCGAGGCCGTCGTGTCCCTCGTCGCGATCGGGGTGCTGCTCCTGATCCTCAACTGGTTCTACCACCGTGTCTATTGGCAGGAAAACCTCCAGGACCTCCATCGCAAGAAGAAGCGGGTGCTCGCCGGCGCGAGCGTCGGGTTCCTCTCGGCCCAGGCCCTCGGGCTCGTCGCGCTCGGGTTCTCGAGCGTCTACCGGGAGGGCTTCGAGACAGTGCTCTTCCTTCAGGCCCTCACCCTCGAGGCGGGCGCGATGACCGTGCTCGAGGGCGTCGCCCTCGGCTTCGCGGGCGTGGTCGGCGTGTTCCTGCTCGTGATCGCACTCGAGCGGAAGCTGCCACACAAGCGGATGCTCGTCGCGACCGGCGTCCTCATCACCGTGGTGCTCGTCGCGCTCGTCGGTCAGACGGTGCAGACGATGCAGGCGGTCGGCTGGCTCCCGGTGAGCCCCGCGTCGGTCGAGCTGCCGTACTGGTCGGGAGTCTGGCTGGGCGTCTACCCGACGTGGGAGGGCCTCGGAGCGCAGGTCGGGGCCGCGCTCTTCGTCGTCGGGAGCTACGTGATCGCCGAGGCGCTGCGCGCCCGGCAGCGTCGGCGGGTCATCGCCCGCGCCTCCGTGCCCGTGCCGTCAGCGGCCGACCTCCCAGGCGAGATGGGCGAGCTCCGGTTCGAGGAGCTTCTCCCACGCGAGGCGAACGGCGTTCGGCGAGCCGGGCATGGAGACGACGACCGCGCCACGGTAGGTGCCGGCGGTCGCGCGTGAGAGCATCGCGGCGGCGCCGACCTCCTCGAAGCTGAGCATGCGAAAGAGCTCGCCGAACCCCGGCAACGTCTTCTCGAGGAGCGCGGCGAGCGTGTCATAGGTTGTGTCGCGTCCCGAGACGCCGGTCCCGCCGTTGACGAGGACGACCCTCGCGTCGGCCGCGAGCTCGTCGACCGCTCCGCGCACCTCCTCAGGCTCGTCCCGGACGACGTGGTAGCCGGAGACGCGGTTACCGCTCGCCTCGACCTGCTCGCGGAGCCAGCTGCCGTTCTCGTCGGTCTCGGTCGTGCGGGTGTCGCTGACGGTGACGAGCCCCACGGGGATCGGCCCCTTCGCGGCCGCGGCCGCCCGGTGCGCGTCGGTGCCCAAGACCGACGATCCTAGATACCCTGCGCGGCCGTGAGCGACCCGGCTTCGATTCTCGCCCGCGCGGAGGGAACGCTCCGTCCGCTCCTCGTCGCGGCGTCACAGGCGTGGTGGGACTCGAGCACGTCGGCGACCGAAGAGCACGAGCGGCAGCGGGTCGAGGCCGAGCTCGCGCTCTCGGACGCGCTCGCGGATCCCGACCTCTACCGCGAGGTCTCCGTCGCGCGGGAAAACGGCGCCGACGGGCTCGCGCGCCGCGAGCTCGACGTGCTCTACCACGGGCTCGTCCCGAACCAGGTCCCCGAGGCGATCCGGCACCGGATCGTCGAGCTCGAGGCCTCTGTCGACTCGCGCTTCTCCCAGCACCGCGCCGTCGTCGGCGGCCGCCGGATGGACGACAACGAGATCCGCCGCCTGCTCCGCGACAGCGAGGACCTGGCCGAGCGCCGCGAGGCGTGGGAGGGGTCGAAGACGGTCGGCGCGGCGGTCGCGGACGACGTTCGCGAGCTCGCGCGACTCCGGAACGAGGCCGCCCGCGCACTGGGGCACCGCGACTGGTTCGCGCTCGCGCTCGCGACGATGGAGATGGACGAGGAGCGGCTGTTCGCGACGCTCTCAGAGTGCGATTCGGTTACCGCCGAGCCTTTCGCGGCCTGGAAGGCGCAAACCGACGCCGAGGTGGCGCGCCGGTTCGGATGCGGCGCGGACGAGCTCCGGCCGTGGCACTACGAGGACGTGTTCTTCCAGGAGGTTCCCGTCACGGGCAGCGTCGACACGAGCGGGGTCTTCGCGGGCGCCGACGTCGTCGCGCTCGCCCGCCGGACCTTCGACGGCATCGGGCTCGCCACCGGGCCGATCCTCGAGCGCAGCGATCTCTTCCCGCGCGACGCCAAGTCGCAGCACGCCTTCTGCATCGACATCGACCGCGAGGGCGACGTCCGCGTTCTCGCCAACGTCGAGCACGACTCGTACTGGGCGGACACGATGCTCCACGAGCTCGGCCATGGCGTGTTCGACCTCGGGCTCGACCGCTCGCTCCCCTGGCTGCTCCGCGAGGCGCATCTCACCGTGACGGAGGGGATCGCGATCATGATGGGCGCCCTCGCCCAGGAGGCCTCCTGGCTCCGCGATGTCGCCGGGCTCGGGTCCGACGAGGCGAAGGCGCTCGACGGCGCCCTTCGCCGCAGGCGCTCCGCCGAGTCGCTCGTGTTCGTCCGCTGGGTGCTCGTGATGACGAACTTCGAGCGCGCGTTCTACGCCGATCCCGAGGGTGACCTGTCGCGGATCTGGTGGGAGCTCGTCTCGCGCTACCAGCTGCTCACGCCGCCGGACGGACGCAGCGAGCCAGACTGGGCCGCGAAGATCCACGTCGCCTGCGCGCCCGTCTACTACCACACGTACCTCTACGGGCATCTCGTCGCGAGCCAGCTGCGCACCGCGCTCGAGCGCGACGCCGGCGGGCTCGTCGGTCGTCCCGAGGCCGGGACGCTCCTCGCCGAGCGCGTCTTCGCGCCGGGGCAGTCCGTCCGCTGGGACCGGCTGATCGAGCAGGCGACGGGCGAGCCGCTGACGGCTGCGCATCTCGCGCGAGAGATCGAGCTCGGGCTCGGCAGCTAAGAACTAAGCCGGCGCCTCGGTCGCGTCGATCGCCGCGCTGGTCTCCGCCTTGGGGTCGAGCAGCCGGTGGAGCACGCGGATCGCGATCGAGCCCTCGCCGACCGCCGACGCGACGCGCTTGATCGAGCCGTGCCGGACGTCGCCGACCGCCAGGACGCCGGGCATGCTCGTCTCGAGCGGAAACGGATCTCGCTCGAGCGGCCAGACAGGCGCGTCGGGAACGTCGGAGCCGGGAACGTCGGCCCCGGTGAGGACGAAGCCCTGCTCGTCGCGCGCGATCGCATCCGGGAGCCAATCCGTGCGCGGATGCGCGCCGATCGCGAGGAAGAGCTCGTCCGCCGACACCGTCTCCTCGTTGCCGGTCGCGCGCTCACGGAGCACGAGGTGGGTGAGCCAGCCGTTCCCGCCGCCACCGACGATCTCGGTCTCGAGCCTGATCCCGACGTTCGGGATCGCGCGAAGCTGTCGGATCAGGTACTGCGACATCGCCGCCTCGAGCGATGCCGCGCGTGCGACGAGCGTCACGCTGCGCGCGTGGCGCGCGAGGGCGAGGGCGGCCTGGCCGGCGGAGTTGGCCCCGCCGAGCACGAAGACGTCCTTCCCGACGACGCGGTTGGCGTCGGAGCCCGCCCCGCCGTAGAAGACTCCCACGCCGCCGAGCGCCTCGAGCGCCGGGACGCCAAGGCGGCGATAGTCGGCCCCCGTCGAGAGGACGACCGCCCGCGCGCGGATCTCGCCCGACTCGGTGAGGGTGGCCGCGAGCCGATCACCGTCGGCCCAGAGGGCCGTGACGGTCTGCATGAAGACGAAGCGGGCGCCGAGGATCCAGGCCTGCTCGTAGGCCTGCCGGGCGAGGAGCGCGCCGCTGATGCCCCGCGGGAACCCGAGGTAGTTGCGGATCATCGAGCTCGACCGCGCCTGGCCGCCGATGCCGGCCGTGTCGACCACGAGGGTGCGAAATCCCTCGGATGCCCCGTAGACCGCCGCCGACAGCCCGGCCGGCCCCGCGCCGACGATCAGCAGGTCGATCTCGGTGTCCTCGGGCTCGATCGACGACCCCGTCGCCTGCGTGAGCTCGGCGTCGCTCGGGTTCGTGAGCGTCGTGCCGTCGGGAAGGATCACGACGGGCAGCTCGTCGGGAGGCGGGCTTCCCAGCAGGCTTTGTCCCTCGGCAGAGTCGGCGAGGGTGAACGCGTGCGGGAACGCACAGCTCTCGAGCACCGAGCGGAGCTCGTACGCCCGGCCGGCCCAGGAGTCACCGACCACGTGGATCGCGTACGGCGCGCTCCGCCGCTCCTCGGCCCACTCCAGCAGGAACGTCGAGACGGCCTGGTGAAACTGCTCGTCCGGCGGCGCGGACGGCCGAACGACGTAGTGGTCGATCCGCCCGTGCTCGATCCCCTCCAGGATCGTTGCCCCGGCCTCGCGGTAGCCCCACTGACCCCAGCCGATGAGCATCGCGCGCTTCGTCTGGGGGTTGGCCCGCCGGATCTCCGCGAAGAGCGCGTCCGGGTCCTCGTCGGTTCCGCCGCCCGCGAGGACGAGCGCGAGCGGCTCGCGTGACGCCTCGAGCTCCACGAGGCGCTCACGCGCCTCGGCGGACGAGCCGACGCAGATCACGCGGTAGTGGCGCTCGTACCGGTCGCGGAGCTCGCGCTCGATGCCGGCGAGGGCCTCGGGATCGGGGTCGACGGCAAGAATGACCGGCGGCCCCATCGCCCGTTGATCGTAGTCGGGGCGCGCCGTCGCGCCTAGAGGCTTGATGCGGGTTATGGGCACGCACGGCTGGGGGCCTGCGCGCGGCGCATCGCGGCCGTCTCGCTGCTCGCCGATACCTTCGGGTATCGGCGAGCACTGATCCGGCCACGCTGCTTGGCGCATGCCCTCCCCGCACGCACCCGTAACCCACATCAAGCCTCTAGGTCGCGGACATGTAGCCGGCGAAGACGTCGGCCATGAGATACGCCGCCGACGGGCTGCCCGCCGGGGTAAAGACCCCCAGCACGGCGAGCTCCCCGGTCGGGTGCGTGTTCTCGACGATGTGCACCTCGCGCGCGTGAAGTCGGAAGGCGGAGCCGGGCGCGAGGGGCTCGATCGCGTCCCCGACGTAGAGGCGTCCCTCGCCGCGCAGCACCCAGACGATCTCGTCGTAGAGGTGGTAGTGCCACGGCGCCCGGCCGGGCGGGATGTAGCCGACGAAGAGCGTGGCCCGCGTCGAGCCGTTGTGCGGGCCGTAGAGCACCTGGAACGACCGCGCGCCCGTCGCCTTGCCGGGCTCGACGTGATCGAGCGCGACGACAGTCTCGCCCGTGCCCATCGGGGCGTGGAGATCGGTCTCCGCGCCGATCGTCGCACGGACGCACGACAAGCCCTCCGGGCCGGCTCGGAGCACGCCCGTCGACCCCGCGGCGACAAGGCCCGCCGCACGGCCGTCCAGCGCCGCGTCTCCGAGCGACCCCCCACCCTGGTGGACGAAGACGAGGACGTCGTGGAGCTCGTCGACGAGGTCGAGCGTCGCTCCCGGCGCGAGGCGGGTCGCGTCGAGGGCGAGCTCGGATCCCGTCTCGGGCGGGACGAGTGGATGCGTCTCGACCGCGCCGTCGCCGTCGGCCGGGACGCGCTCGGTGTCGGTCACGCGGGTCGCCATGGCTCAACGATACGGGGACCCGTGTCAGGATTCGGGGGTGTCCGACGTCGTTGCGTCCCTGGACGATGCCCCGGCGGGACGCTCGCCGCTCGTCGTCCTCGACCGGCTCGAGGCGTTCCTCGACGGAAGCGGTCTCGGCGCGGGCGCGCTGAGGGTCGAGCGGATCGGGGACGGTGGCGGCTCGAACTTCTCCTTCCTCGTCGAGCGGGGGGACGAGCGGTTCGTCCTGCGGCGCCCTCCGCGGCCGCCGCTGCCGCCCTCGGCGCACGACATGGTGCGCGAGGCGAGGCTCCAGCTCGCGCTCGCACCGCACGGGATCCGCCTGCCGCCGATCCTCGCGGTGTGCGAGGACGACGGTGTGCTCGGCGTGCCGTTCTACGTGATGCGCTTCCTCGACGGCCATGTCGTCACGAGCGAGCTCCCACCGGGCCTCGAGGAGCCCGCGGCGCGGCAACGGCTCGGCGAAGAGCTCGTCGACGCACTGGTCGAGATCCACGCCGCGGACGTCGACGACCCCGCGCTCGCCGCGTTCGCCCGCAGCGGCAGCTATCTCGAGCGTCAGGTGCGGCGCTTCACGCAGCTCTGGGAGCTGAACGCGACGCGCGAGCTGCCGACCGTCGTCGCCGTGGGGCAGCGTCTCGCCGAGCTGCTGCCCGAGCCGCTGCCGACCACGGTCGTCCACGGCGACTACCGGCTCGGCAACCTGATGGTCGCGGTCGACCGTCCCGACCGGGTGATCGCGGTGCTCGACTGGGAGATGGGCGCACTCGGAGATCCACGCGCCGACCTCGGCTACCTGCTCGCGACCTATGCCGAGCCCGGCCGCGAGCGGAGCCCACTCGGCGTCTCGCCGGTCACCGCCCTCGAGGGGTTCCCGACAAAGGCGGAGATCGTGACCCGCTACGCGGAGCGGAGCGGGCGCGACATCGGGCCGCTCGGGTGGTTCGAGGCGCTCGCGCTGTGGAAGGCCGCCGTGTTCTGTGAGGCGATCTACGGACGGTTCGTGCGGGGAGAGCTGGGCGCGGAGGACGCACGGGCGGCGGGGTTCGAGCAGGCCGTCCCGCGGATGGCAGAGGCGGCGGCGGAGCGCCTGGACGCCGTCGGGCGGTCGTCGTGACCGAGCACAGGCGGCCCAAGTCGTCGGTGCGGAAGGGGTTCGCCCGCGAGGACTGGAACGCGAGATATGCGGGCCCGGAGCTCCTCTGGAGCGCGCAGCCGAACCGCCTGCTCGCCTCGGAGGTCGAGGGGCTCGAGCCCGGTCGTGCGCTCGATCTCGCCTGCGGCGAGGGCCGCAACGCCGTGTGGCTCGCGGAGCAGGGCTGGCGCACGACGGGCGTCGACTTCTCCGACGTGGCGATCGAGAAGGCGAAGCGACTCGGGACGAGCCGCGGCGTCGACGTGGAGTGGGGCGTCGCGGACGTGCTCGCGCACGTCCCGGAGCGCGGAGCGTTCGACCTCGTCGTCGTCCTCTATCTCCAGCTCCCGCACGACGAGCTCGCACAGGCGCTGCACGCGGCGACCGGCGCGTTGGCCCCGGGCGGGACGCTCTTCGTGCTCGGCCACGACAAGACGAACCTCACCGACGGCTACGGCGGGCCCCGCGACCCGTCGGTTCTCTTCACGCCCGAGGACGTCGTCGCGGAGCTGGGTGGTCTCACGATCGAGCGCGCCGAGAAGGTGCGCCGGGCCGTCCCGCTCGACGACGGCGAGGCAACGGCGGTCGACGCCTTCGTCCGCGCCCGCAGGCCCCGCTGACCCGCGACTATCGTTCGTCGCGATGAGACGCGTGCTCGCGCTCGCCGTCGCCTCTGCCACGATCGGCGTCGGTGCCGTCTCTGCCGCGAACGCGCCGAGCCCGCTCGCGTTTGTTCTCCGACCGCCGGACTTCCCCGCAAAGGCAGACCCCGTCGACGCTGGCCCCATGCCCGTCTCGTTCGCCCGCAAGCTGCGCGGGATCCGGGCGGTCGGTCGCGGCGCGCAGTACTTCGCGAGCATCCCGTTCGGGCCCGAGCGGTCCCAGACGGTTTACGGGCTCGTCGTCACCACTCCGAGCGTCTCCCAGGCCCGCAAGGTCTTCGCCTGGCAGAAGCGGACCGAGCTGAAGCGGGGCCGCGACGGGTCGGCGCTGCGCCTGCCGCGCTTCGGCGACGAGCAGGTCGCGCTGGCGAACGGTCGGACCGACTCGGGGAGCCTCCTCGTCCGACGGGCCACGACCGTCTGGCGGCTCGAGGTCGGCGCCGACGGTCGGCTCTCGCTCTCTCCGTCGAGAGTGCGCGACGAGCTCACGAAGTACGCCACGAAGCAGCGCGACCGGATCGGCTAGAGCCTCTGGCTCAGCGCCGCTTCACCACGAAGTCCACGCGGCCGACGAGCTTCCCGTACTGCGGCTTTGCGAGCGTCCCGTACGCGGGCCACACGAACACCTGGTACTTGCCGTCCCCGAGGCTTTGCCGGCGGCCGGCGAACCGCCAGGAATCATGTAACCGGAGCTGGGTCTCCGACGGCCACGTGGTTAGCAGCTTCTCCTTCCCACGCCAGAGCTGGACGTTGTAGAAGCGCGCCTTCGCGACGGGCGCCCAGCGGACGAGCGGCGCCTTGCGCAGCACCGCGCCGCCGAGCGGCAGCAGGATCCCGCCCGAGGGCCGGACGGCGAGCGTCCTCGAGGAGACGTTGCCTGCCTGGTCGTAGACGCGAACCTCGTACCAGTAGCGCGACGGCGACCGGGCCTTGCGGTCGAGGAGCCGGATGCCCTTGCCCGAGAAGACCACGGCGGGCTTCTTGCCCTTGCCGCCTGGCGCGCGCCGGACCTCGGTGCGCACGACGTCGGCCGGGACCGTCCACGAGACCGAGATCCCCTTTTCCGTCCGCTGTGCCTTGACGACGGGCCGCGCGGGCTTCGTGTGGTCGTACCGAAGCTCGACCTGCACCGGATCGCTGAGATGCCCGACCGCGTCACGGCACTGGCCGACGATCTTGGCCGGGTTGCCGTCAGGGCCGGAGTACGTCACGGGCGGGCTGCACTCGGTCACCCCCGAGCCGGCGTCCTGGCCGTTGAAGGCCACCTTGACCGGGTGGTTGTACCACCCGTTCGCGTCGGGCGGCCGCTCGACCTGGGGCGTCACGGTGGGCGCTGCGGCGTCGTAGTGGATCGAGAGCGTCGTCGAGCCCGTGTTCCCCGCTCCATCCGTGCACGACCCCGTGACCTTCGCGTCGCCGCTGTCCGGCCCGCTGTACGTCGCCGAGGTGCAGGAGCTGATCCCCGAGGGGCCGCCGTCACCGGAGAACGACACCGAGACGGGGCTCGTGTACCAGCCGCCCGAGTCCGGCGACCGCGAGACGGACGGGTTGACCGACGGCGGGCTCGAGTCCTTCGCGACCGTGACGCTGTTGAACGTCCCACCGCCTGCCGTGTAGTTGAGCGTGCACGTCACGGTGGTCGCGGACGTGTCTTCGGTGATCGTCGTGCCGCCGCATCCCGGCGCGCTCGCGACGCCGGCCGGGTCGTAGGACCAGGTGACGGTCACGTTCGTCCTGAACCACCCGCCGCAGCCGCCGCCGTTGCATGCCGGCGACGGAATGGAGGCCGCGACACCGGTCTCGGGCGAGACGAGCGTCGCGACGAGCGCGACGAGCGCGAGACCGAGGATTCTCAGCGGCCTCACGGGATGCGGGCGAGACGGCGGCCGGCGACGCCCACGACGAGCCCGCCCGCGGCTGCGGCGACGAGCAACAGCGCCGCAGCGGCGAGGAGCGCGCCCTGACCCCGGTCGGACGCGACGGACGCGAGCGTCAGCGCGCCGATCGGCAGGCCGAGGCGGCTGCCGTCACGCGGCGCCGCCGCGACCTTCGGCGCGGGTGCGGGCTTCCTCACGCTCCTCGCGGGTGCGCGCCGGCTTCGGCCTCTGCTTCGGTGTCGCGGCCCGGCGCGTCGGACGGGCGACGGGAGCCTGCGTCGCGGTGCTCGCAGCGGGGCTGTACGTCGGCGAGGGCGGGGCAGTGGTGCTCGTCGGTGCCTGTGTGACCACGGTCTTTGCGGCCGCCGGGTGGGCGTCCGCCTTCGGCGTGGAGGTCGACTGCGTCGTGTGCGCGGTCACGGGCGCATCGGGCGTCGGAGTGGCCGTCGTCTTCCCCGCGGCGCGTGTCGTCGTGGCCTCCGGCGTCGTCGCCTTCGCTGGAGCCTCCGCGATCCGCGGCGACGCCTCGCTGCGCGGCCCGGCCGGCGGATCGTCGGGCGTCGGCGCCTGAGCGGCCCAGGCCGGCCCGGTCAGCGCGGCACACAGGATTGCGGCGCACGCCGCGACGACGATCCCCCTGCGCCGCTCCGTTCGCCGCAGAGACGACGTCCTCGTGGACACCCGTCCCCTCCCTCTTTCGCTGACTCACCGTACGCCGGTGGCCGAACCCGGTCAACCTCGGCGGGCGCAGGCGCCCCCTCGCGCACGAGAGGGCGCCTGTGGGCCCCTCCCTTACTTCTTCGAGCGCATCACCCCCTGCAGTCCGAAGACGTCAGCCGAGGCGTCCTGCCCCGACCAGACGCCCTGGCCGCCGACCTGCAGGCCGGACGAGCCGTGGCCCGTCTGCGACTGCTCGAGCGGCTGGTGGGTCTTGTTGAGGTTCAGGGCGAGCCCGAACGCGCCGACCGAGTTCGACTGCTCGACAGAGCCGCCGTGCGGGGCCTTCTTCGCGTCCTTGCCGTGCTCGTCCTTGCCGTGCTTCTTGTCCTTGCCGTTCGGGCTTCCGACCCGGACGGGCGTGTACTCGTTCTTCGCGCCAAGCTGGATCGCCTTCGCATCGGCATTGGCGTGCTGACCGCTCCAGGCGCCCTGGCCGGCGATCTGGAGGTAGTCGGAGCCGTGACCGCTACCGGTCTGCTGCTGGTCGATCGTCTGCTCGGTGTCGTTCAGGTTCAGCGCGGCCGCGAGAGCGGTCGCGTTGTTCGACTGCGTGACGTCCCCGTCGTCGCCGGGGCTGAGCACGCGGATCGAGGTGGCCGTGTTGGTCGGCTTGACCTGGACGGCGGTCGCGTCGGCGTCCGCCTTCTGGTAGTTGCCGGCCTCCTGGCCCGCGATCTGCGCGTAGTCGGAGCCGTAGCCACTCCCCGACTGCGACTGCGTCGTCGACTGGCTCGTCTCGTTGCCGTTCGCGGCGATCCCGAGTGCGGTCGCGTTGTTCGACTGCGTGACGTCGCCGTCGTCGCCCGGGCTGAGCACCCGGATCGAGGTCGCATCGTTCGTCGGCTTGATCTGCACGGCCTTCGCGTCCGCGTCTGCCGACTGCTTGCTGTCGGCCGACTGGCCCGCGATCTGCGTGTAGCTCGAGCCTGACGGATAGACGCTCTTCGCGTCCTCCGCCTTGGCGGGCTCCTTCGGAGCGCCGCCCTGCGACTGATCGATCGACTGGTCCGTCTTGTTGCCGTTCAGCGCGGCCGCGAGCCCGGTCGCGTTGTTCGACTGCGTCACGTCGCCGCCGTCGCCCGGGCTGAGCACCCGGATCGACGTCGCCGTGTTGGTCGGCTTGACCTGCACGGCCTCGGCGTTGGCATCGGCCGACTGCTTGTTGTCGGCCGACTGGCCGGCGATCTGCGTCGCGTCGGAGCCGTACGACGGAGCGGTCTCCCGCTGTGCGTCCGTCGACGGAGCTGCGGCCATCGGAGCGCCGCCCTGCGACTGATCGATCGACTGGTCCGTCTTGTTGCCGTTCAGCGCGGCCGCGAGAGCGGTCGTGTTGTTCGACTGCGTGACGTTCCCGTCGTCGCCGGGACTGAGCACGCGGATCGAGGTCGCGGAGTTGGTCGGCTTCACCTGGACGGCCTTCGCGTCCGCGTCCGCCGACTGCTTGTTGCTCGCGTCCTGACCTGCGATCTGCGTGGAGTCCGAGCCCTTGCCGCCGCCCGCCTGGGACTGGTCGACGGTCTGGTCGGTCTGGTTGCCGTTCGCGGCGAGCGCGCCGGCGCCCACCGAGTTCGACTGCGTGACGTCGCCGGCATCACCGGGGCTGAGAACGCGGATCGAGAGCGCGTCGTTCTTCGCTCCGAGCTGCTTCGCCGTCGCGTCCGCGTCGGCGTGTTGCGCGTTCTTCGCCTCCTGACCGGCGATCTGCGTGGAGTCCGACCCGTAACCGCCGCCGCCCGTCTGGGACTGGTCGACGCTCTGGTCGGTCTTGTTGAGGTTCGCGGCCACCGCACCCGCGGTCGTGTTGTTCGACTGCGAGACGCTGCCGTTGTCGCCGGGGCTGAGCACGCGGATCGACCCCGCGCTGTTGCTCGGCCCGAGCTGGTAGGCGCCACTCCCGCCCGACGCAGACTGTCCGCTTCCTGCGGACTGGCCCGCGTCCTGGCCGGCGCCCGAACCGCCCTCCATCGCGACCGCCTGGCTCGCGCCGAAGCACAGCGCGAGCACCACGGTCGCTACGAGGGCTGACAGGCGTTTCATCAGAGATTGCTCCTTCCGTCGAATTGCCTCGCGGAGCCGGCGCCCCGCTGCTTTTGGAGACGGAAGAGCCGTTACCCGGGTCGCTCTGGGACGCGTCGCCGATGCCCGGTCGGCCACGTCGCATGCTCGAGTGCGACGCGCCGGGCCAGGTCGAGCAGCGCGGCGACGAAGGGAAGAGCGAGAAGCAGGGGGAGCCCCGAGCCGGAGGAGCCGCCGGTGCCGCCCGACGCGGCACTCGCGCTCACTCCGGAGACCGATATCACCGGCGCATTCGCCGGAGCACGGGATGCTCGCGGCCTCGGCGTTGCCTCGGGCGGTCGTGCCGGGGCCTTCGAGCCGTGCGAGCTCGCCGGTGAAGACGCTCGCCAGGCCGCGTCCACCGCAGACGTGGTGGTGGGTGCGAACCTGACGACCGGGGCCATCGGGATCCGGAAGCCCCGGAAGCCCCGGAAGCCGCGGCCGCGCTCTAGACCGAGCGGGTTCGTTCGCATCGCCGGCTCGCCGATCGGGGCGACCGGAGCGGCGAACGGGGTCGCGCTCACGGGCACCGCCGAGGCGTCGCTCGCCTCGATCGGGTCGAGCACCGGGGTGATATCGGTGGTATCGACGAACGGCGTGGCCGCGAGCACCGGGCCGAGCGCCGCCGAAACGGCGCCGAGCGCGGTGTCGAGCGGCGCCGGAAGATTCGACGGGGGAGGGCGGGAACGGCGCGCCGTGCACCGGCGCCGCCACGGGGATCGTGATGCCTGCGCCGACGTTGACCTGCGTCACGGAGCCGTCGTTTCCGGGGCTCGAGATTCGAATTGCGATATTGGTATTGATTTGCGGATATCCATTCGGAGTTTCCGACTGATACTGCGAGGAGTTGTCACCACAGTTCCAGATCCACGTCCATGAAGTGGGAAATGAACTTGTTCCAGATCCCGCGGGTGATATCGCCGAGATCGGAGCGGTGCCGAGACAGTCCCAGTTCCAGTACCACGTATCCGAGGAGCCGCCGGCCGTTTGCGGCGCGGGTGCAGGGCCAGAGCTCTGCGTCGTTGTGTTGCCGGGCGGGAGCGTCTCCGGCGCGCCGGCGGTCGAGAGCGGCGCCACGGCTCCGCCGGTGACGTTGACCTGCGAGACCGGGCCGTTGTCCCCGGGGCTGTCGATGCGAACGCTCACGTTGACGTTCGCCGAGGTCGAGGCCGGAACGGACGGCGCCGGCGTGCTCGTCGAGGCGGTCGAGGGCTTCGGCTGGGACGCCGCGGGAGGAGTATCGGCCGCGGTATCGGCTGTCTGAAGGCGTGATATCGCTTGACCGAACCCGATTGTGAGGCTCCATCGGCGATCGGGGCGGTGTCCTGCGTCGCGGTATCGCCGGAAGGCGCGGCGGGAACCGGCTCGGAGGGCGTGCTCACCGGAGGGTCGACGACCGGTGCGGCATCGAGATCCGGCGCCGCCCCCGCGTCCGCGGTCATGTCGGGCAGCGGGGCGCGCCGCGACGGCGTCCGTCGCCGCCGTGGTCGCGGCATCTGCCAGCGAGGCGACCGTCGGCAGCTGCGTCGGGAGCGTGTCGTCGGCCCGGGCGGTCGAGGGCGCAACCGCGGCGACCGCGGTGACGAGGGACACGGCCGCCGTGCAGACGACGGCAGGGCGATCGAGGCGCAGACGCATCTCGAAATCATCTATGCGCTTCTATCACCATTTTCATTCATGAATTGGATTGGTTTGCTCTTCACAGTCATCCGGTGTCGATGTAGTGTGTGGTACGCAAGTGGGGGTGGAATCGCTCTGACATCGACATTCGGCACGCTCGAGCTGCTCTCGAGGTACCACGGCGCCGACGACCGGACGGCGCGCGACAAGGCGATCGAACGGAACCTGCCGCTCGTCCGTGCGCTCGCCCGTCGCTTCTCGCGTTCCCCCGAGCAGACGGACGACCTCGTGCAGGCCGGCGCGATCGGGTTGATCAAGGCCGTCGACGGGTTCGACGCCGAGCGTGGGGACGACCTCGGCGCATACGCCGTCCCGACGATCGTTGGCGAGCTGCGGCGTCATCAGGCGCGCCGCGGCTCGATGGCGACCGCGCTGTTCGACGACGATGCAGTGCTGCTCGCGGCGCCGGAGTCGGAGCTCGGCCGCAGCGACACGCGATTGGCGCTGCACGGTGCGTTCCGGCTGCTCACCCGGCGCGAGCGCGAGGTCGTCGCGCTGCGGTTCTACCGCGACCTCACGCAGCAGGAGATCGCCGACCGTCTCGGGCTCTCGCAGGCGCAGGTCTCGAGGACGCTCTCGACCGCGCTCGCGAAGCTCAGGAGCGCCCTCGCCGAGCCGTGACTGCGGGCATTGTGCGGTTCGTGACGCGGAGATACGATGGGAGCAGGGTGAGCGCGCAGCCGTCCCCCTCAGCCGTCGCTGAATCGTCCCGTCCGAAGCCCGCCACACCAAGCGGGCGTCTCTTGCTCCGCATGCCGCCGGGGCTCCACGCCGAGCTCGCCCGGGCCGCCGAGCGAGAGGGCACGAGCCTCAACGGCTACATCATCGCCCGGCTCGGCGAGGCGATCGGCCGACCGTCGGACCGCAACAGCGCCACGGCCGTCTCGCCCGACCGTTCGACTCGCACGCTGACCTGGCTCCTCGTCGCCAACGTCGCGGCGGTCGCGCTCGCGGGGCTCGCCGCGCTGGTGATCGTGCTCGTCGCCTCGTTCGACTGACCGCTCGATCGAGCCTCATCGAGACTTTCCAGTTGGCTCGCCCGAGGGCCTGTGTGATTCAGCATGGCCCCAGGCGCGCTTTAGCAGTGGCTGGGGGGCGACCGCTAACGTGGGGCGAGCCGTTCCGACGCAGTGTGGGTAGCCGTACCCGCGGGCTGCGACCGCCGCGTCAAGCTGCGGCCAGAACGCGACGAGTCCCTGCCGCCCGACCGGCCGCCGATGAGTTCGGGGGCGCGCCGGGGTCTCAGACCGAAACGAGCGACAAATCGAGGTGCGACGAATGAGTGCACATGCGGACACACACGGGAACGGTGCGACGGGACCGCCGACGAACGGGCGCCGCGCCGCCCACGAGAGACTTGCAACCGGCGCGCTTGCGGGCTGGGCCCGCATCTGCGCCACGCATCCGTGGCGAGTCCTGGGCGGTTGGCTCGGGATCGTGATCGCGCTCGTCGTGCTCGTCATCGCCGTCGGCGGTGGCCTGCGAGACGAGTTCAACATCCCCGGGTCCGACACGCAGAAGGCGACCGACCTGATCGAGTCGCAGTTCAAGTCGGAGCAGGGCAGCGTGCTCAACATCGTGCTCGCCGCGCCCGAGGGGCAACGGCTCGACACGCCGGCGCGCAAGGCCGCGATCCAGGCGGAGATGGCAAAGCTTCGCACCTCGTCCGACTTCAAGGCGACGACCGACACCGCCGGCCTCGAGAGCGTGGGCAACCCATTCAGCGCCGCGACGTTCTCCAAGAGCGGCCGCATCGCGTACGCGGAGGCGCAGTTCGATCGCGTGATCTACGACAAAGATCGCGATGCCGTGGTCAACGTGGAGGACTCCGCCCGCGAGGCGCTCGCGCCGGTGGGCGTCACGGTCGAGTACAACGGCGAGGCGGAGTTCCCGCCGCTCAAGCAGGGCACGTCAGAGCTGCTCGGCCTGCTCGCCGCCCTGATCGTGCTGCTGATCGTGTTCCGCACGTTCGTCGCGGCCTTCATCCCGATCATGCTCGCCCTCGTCGCGCTCGCGACGGCGTTCCTCCTCCTCTTCATCCTCGCCGGGCTGACCGAGATCAACACGATCACGCCGATCCTCGTGAGCATGATCGGGCTCGGAGTCGGGATCGACTACTCACTGTTCATCGTCACCCGGTTCCGGCAGCTTCTCCACGACGGGATGTCACCCGTCGACGCGGCCGCCGAGGCGGGCGCCTCGGCCGGGCGCGCGGTGCTGTTCGCCGGCGCCACCGTCGCGATCGGCGTCTCCGGCCTGGCGTTCTTCGGGCTGGACTTCGTCACGAAGCTCGGGATCGGGAGCGCGCTCGGCGTGCTCACCACGGTGCTGCTCGCAAACTCGCTGCTGATCGCGGTGCTGCGGCTCCTCGGCCACAAGGTCGACCGCCTCAAGGTGCCGTTCCTGCGGAAGGTCGACGACTCGGAGGCGGCGCGCGAGAAGACGCTCATCGCCCGCTGGGGGCGCTTCGTGACCCGCCGGGCGAAGATCGTGTTCCCGGTCGTGCTGATCGGCGTGCTCGCGCTCGCGGCGACGGCGTCGATCGTCCGCCTGGGCGCCTCCGACCAGGGCACGCAGCCCAAGGAGCAAACGGCGCGGCGGGCGTACGACCTGCTCGCCGAGGGCTTCGGGCGCGGCTTCAACGGCCCGATCCCGATCGTGGTGAAGACCAACGGCGACGCCCAGGCGCCGCAGCGGATCTACGACGACGTCCAGGGGCTGCAGGGCGTCGCCTCCGTTCGGAAGCCACAGCTGAACGACGCGAAGAGCGTCGGCATCGTGTTCGTGACGCCTACGACGGCGCCGCAGGACGAGGCGACCGACAACCTCGTCGACCGGTTGCGCTCGAACGTCGTGCCGAAGGCCGTGGGGGGCAGCGAAGCGGTCGCGTACGTCTCCGGTCAGACGGCCGCGTTCAAGGACATCGGTCAGCGGATCACCGACCGGACGCCGCTGTTCCTGCTCTACATCATCGGCGTTACGTTCCTCGTGCTTGCGATGGCCTTCCGCTCGATCGTCGTCTCGCTGACGGCCGCCGTGACGACGATCCTGTCGGCGTTCGTCGGCTTCGGCGTCCTCACGCTGATCGTGCAGGAGGGCTGGCTGCTCGGGCTGACCGGCCTCGACCGAACGGGGCCGATCGAGACGTTCGTGCCACCGATCGCGTTCGCGATCCTATTCGGGCTCTCGATGGACTACATGGTGTTCCTGATGAGCCGCATCCGCGAGGAGCATGTCCACGGGCTCCCGACCGAGGAGGCGATCTCACACGGGATCGCGGCGATCGGCCGGGTCGTCGTCGCCGCGGCGGTCATCATGGGCACCGTCTTCTCTGCGTTCATCCTGGGGTCCGACCGCGTCTCGAAGGAGTTCGGCATCCTCCTCGCGGTCGCGATCCTCACGGACGCGTTGATCGTGCGGATGACGCTCGTCCCGTCCTTCTTCACGCTCCTGCGTGAGAAGACGTGGTACATCCCGGGTTGGCTCGACCGGGCGCTCCCGAACCTCACCGTCGAGGCGCCGCATGACGGCGGCGCCCAGCCGGCCCACCCGGCGCAGCCCACTCCGGCGCCGGTCGGGGAGCGCTGAGCGGCTCGCGCAACAAGATCTCCGTCGGGGCGGCCGAGGGCCGCCGCCCCGACGGAGAGACCCTCGCGTTCCTCTGCGTCACGTGCGGGACGCAACACGCGCGGTCCGTGCAGCCGCCGTGCGCACTGCGCGATCTGCGAGGACGAGCGGCAGTACGTCGGTTGGGACGGCCAGCGGTGGACGATGCTCGACGACCTGCGCAAGACGCATCGCGCCGACATCCGAGAGGAGGAGGCGGGCCTGACCGGGCTTGGCTGCGAGCCGTCGTTCGCGATCGGCCAGCGTGCCCTGCTCGTCGAGACGCCCGGTGGGAACGTCCTCTGGGACTGCATCTCCCTCCTCGACGACGAGCTCGTCGAGGCAGTTCGGTCACGCGGAGGCCTCTCGGCGATCGCGATCTCGCATCCGCACTACTACTCGTCCCTCGTGGAGTGGAGCCGGGCGTTCGACGCGCCCGTGTACCTCCACGCCGCAGACCGCGAATGGGTGCAGCGACCGGACCCGGCGATCGTCTTCTGGGAGGGCGACTCCCACGAGCTCGAGCCGGGCATCGTCCTGCTCCGCCTCGGCGGCCACTATCCCGGGGGCACCGTCCTCCACTGGGCGGCCGGCCAGGGCGGGCGGGGGGTGCTGCTCTCAGGGGACATCGTGCAGGTGGTCTCCGACCGGCGCTGGGTCAGCTTCATGTACAGCTACCCGAACCTGATCCCGCTGCCCGCGGCGACGGTCACGGGGATGGTCGCGGCGCTCGGGCCGTATCCGTTCGCCCGGCTCTATGGCGCGTGGTACGGCCGGGTCGTCGACGACGCCAAGGCGGCCGTCGAGCGGTCCGCTGCTAGGTACGTCTCCGCGCTCGACAGCGTCTAGTCGTCGGGCTGGTCGCGCACCAGCTCGAGCGTCGCGCAGTGGAGGCCCGCGATCGCAAAGCGGTGGCTCTCCGAGAAGTCGACCTGGATCACCTCGATCCCCTCGTCCTCGAGGCGTTTCACGACGGTCGGCGAGCCGGCGTTCATCACGACCTTGCCCGGCCCGAGCGTGACCGCGTTGACGGCCAGGCCCCAGTACTCCTCGACCGGCACCTCGATCACCTTCCAGTCGTCGCGCATCAGGCGGCGGACGAACCCGTAGTTGACGAGGTGCGGCGCGAGCACTGCCACATGCTCGTCGGGGACCATCAGGAACATGTCGGCATGGGACGTGCCGATGTTGCCGTCCCCGATCGAGTCGACCCACCCGGGTGAGTGCGTCGTGACCATCTCGACGCCGAGCCCCTCGAGCACCCAGCCGATCTGGCGCAGTCCTTCCTCGTTCGCGACGACGCTCTCGTTGAAGACGAAGGTGCTCGAGTCGAGCCAGCGCCCCGCGCCCGGCTCGCCGACCCCCGTGCCGTGGATCGTCAGGTAGATCGGCACCTGGAGCGCCGTCAGCACCTTCGACCAGATCACCTCGCGGCCGCGCTGCCATGAGCCGAGCCCCATGCGATGCACGATCGCGCCGCCGCGGACGACGAGCCCGCCACCCGCGAGCGTGACGAGGTTCTTCAGGTAGCCGTATGGCCCGATCGCGGGCACGGGCGCCTCGATGTAGTGGACGCGGACGCCGTTCGCCTCGAGCGTCGCGTAGTACTCGTCGAACTGGGCCTGCAGTCGTCCGAGGTCGGCGTTGCCGGCCGACGAGGAGTAGTAGTACTGCCACTCGCGGGCGTACTCGTCGCGCGTCTCGTTCTCCGTCGGGCGGGAGACGACGACCTCGCGCAGGCGGCCGATGCCCTCCGCGCCCCACGGCCTACCCCAGATCTGCTCGACCTCGTCGACGAAGTCGGTCTCGTGGAGCATCCAGTTCTTGAGCGGCTTGCCGGCCTCGAACCACGGCAACTCCGAGACGACGGCGCTCTCGTCGTGGTCGGCGCCGGGCCGGGGGGAGGAGTACGCCAGCTCGACAGTGTCGCCGTCGGCCGTGCGAAGCCGGAACGGCACCTGCTCCCGGGTCGACTGCCTGGTGCTCACGTGAGACCACCTCCCGCTCTGTCATGTCACGACGGGGTGACCCTACACCTCGCGCTCGTAGGTCAGGATCAGGACGCCGTCGCCGACCGTCTTCGAGCTCGCGAGGCGCAGTCGCTTCTTGTCGCTCGTGTGGCCGAACAGCCGCTTGCCCTCGCCGAGGACGACCGGGAAGACCATCAGATGGAGTACGTCGGCGAGGTCGTTCTCGAGCAGTGCCTGCGCGAGCGTGGCGCTGCCATGCACGACGACGTCCCCGGTATGCGCTTCTTTCAGCCTCGCGACGTTCTCTGCGAGGTCACCCTCGAGCACGGTCGTGTTCGTCCACTCCGGCTCCTCGAGCGTGGACGAGACGACGTACTTCGGCATCGTGTTGAACTTGTCTGCGAACTCGCCGTCGCGGCTGGGCCACGCCGCTGCGAAGCCCTCGTAGGTCTTGCGGCCGAGGAGCAGCGCCTCGGAGGCCATCGTCTCCTCGAGCTTGAACGCGTTGCCCTCGTCGCCGCGGTCGATCTCGAACGACCAGCCGTCGTGCTTGAAGCCCTCGCCTCCGCCCGGCGCCTCGATCACGCCGTCGAGCGAGACGAACTCGGTGACCACGATCCTGCCCATCGTTCCTCCTTCGGGTCGGGTGTCCGATCGGTAGACCCGCGTGATCGGCCCGACTCATCGGCGCGACAGCAGCAGACGGAGCACGAGCACGCCGGCCGCCGCCGCGAGCGCGCCGCGGAGCAACCGGTCGACGTCGATCGCGGGCCGCCAGGCGACCTCGCCGTCGCGGATCACGAACGCGCCCGCGGGTCGTGCCTGCAGCCCGAACCCGCCGCCGCCGTTGTGCTCGGCGTCGCTGCCGCCTCCGCCTCCTCCGCGGACGGTCGCGGCGGGAATCACCGTCAGCCCGTCCCGCTCGACCGCCTCGCCGTACACCGTCTGCGCGCGCAGTGCGTCCCGCACGCCGTGGAGCATCTCGTCGACGTTCATCTCGACCTCCGTTTCGATCAGGCGTCGCACCGACGCGCGCGCGTCGGCGCCGCGCGCAACCGTCAGTGCCCGGAGACGGCGTGGGGCACGTAGGGCTCCTCGAGGCGCGCCATCTCCTCCTCGCTCAGGTGGAGCCGTTCTGCAGCGATCGCGTCGTCGAGGTGCTCAACCTTGGTCGCCCCCACGATCGGCGCCGTCACTCCCGGCCGGTGGAGGAGCCAAGCGAGCGCAACTTGCGCCGCGGTCACGCCGCGCTCGGCAGCCACCTCACCGGCGCGGTCGACGACCGCGAAGTCGGTGTCGGGCCGGTAGAGGCTCTCGCCCCATTCGTCGGTCCGCGACCGCACCGTGCGCCGCTCGCCCTCGCGTGTCCGGGTTCCGGCGAGGAGCCCCCGGGCGAGCGGGCTCCAGGGCAGGACCGCGATGCCCTGGTCGATGCACTGCGGGATCATTTCCCGCTCCTCCTCGCGGTAGACGAGGTTGTAGTGGTTCTGCATCGAGACGAACGGCGTCTGCGCGACGCGCTGCGCCTTGGCGAACTGCCACGCGAACATGCTGGACGCGCCGATGTAGCGCGCCTTGCCCGCGCGCACCACGTCGTGCAGCGCGTCCATGGTCTCTTCGATCGGCGTGCCCGGGTCCCAGCGATGGATCTGGTACAGGTCGACGTAGTCGACGCCGAGACGCTCGAGCGATCCGTCGATCGACGCGAGGATGTGCTTGCGCGAGAGGCCCGCCCCGTTCGGGCCGGGCATCGTCCGGCCGTTCACCTTCGTGGCGAGGACGTATTCCTCGCGTGTCGGGAACAGCTTCCGGAGCAGCCGCCCGGTGATCACCTCGCTCTGGCCGCCGTTGTAGACGTCGGCGGTGTCGAAGAAGAAGATCCCGCCCTCGACCGCGCGCCGCACGATCGGCTCCGCGGCCGATTCGTCGAGCGCCCACTCGCGGTTCTCTTGCGGGCCGAAGCTCATCATCCCGAGACACACCCGCGAGACCCTGAGACCCGTGTTCCCGAGGCGCACGACGTCCATGAGGTCACGCTACCGACGCGGACCGCGCCCACGACGGCCCCGCCAATTCTTTCCACAGACGCCGAGCGCCTGTGGGACCTGTGGACGCCCCACCGCATTTGCTGCACGTTGCGCGGAGTTCGTGCGGGCGCCTGTGGACGAATCGTGCAGCCCGAGCTCGGATGTGAGATGAACGGCTCTCTCCCCCGATGGCCCGGACCGTGCGGACACGGCTCCGCCGCAGAGCCAGCCGTCCGCGCCCAGGGGGCGGCCTTCCCCCTGCCGCCCCCTCCTCCGGGCCTGACGAGCTCTCGGCGGCAGCCCGTTGCGACCCGCGTCGCGGACGAGTCGTTCGCGCTAGACGAGGCGGATCGGCAGGGTCGCGAGGTAGACGAGCGTCCCGAGGAACAACACGCAGCCCAACACCAGCACGGCCGTGCGCTGGCCGGACGACTCGAGCTTCGTGCTGATGCCAGCGAAGAACAGCGCGGAGGCAAACAGGACGACGGCGAGCATGTAGCCGTTGGCGCGCTCGTTCGCGTCCTTCGCCTTGTTCGAGTCGACCCCGGCGGCTGCCTCGAGCCGGTCGGCCTCGGTGTTCGCGGCGAGCCGGTACTGCGGCATCGCGAAGGGCGTCTCCGGCGCGTTCGGGTTCGTCAGCGGCTTCGTCGCGAGCCAGGCGGCGAAGGCCGGCCGGAACTCGTCGCGGAAGCGCTGCCGGTAGAAGTCCGCGAGCCTGGTGTTGCCGCGCTCGAAGGCGTCGACCCACTGAACGAACGTCGCGACGTCGACCTGCACCTGTCGGTTGGCAACGGCCGACGTGCGGTTGACCGCGATGCGGTTTGCAGTCGCGCGGCTGTAGCCCTGGGACTGCTCGCCGGTCCACTCGCGCGACTGGTAGGCCGACCAGGCGGTGCCGAGGGTCGCGAAGGCGAGGAGGACGGTGGCGACGAGCTCGAGCCGTCGGTGCGACCGGCGCGGTTCGGGGGCGGCGTCGGACATCGGCGACAGCATGCCTCCGTGGCGAGGACGACAGCGGCATGTGCGACGATCGGCGCGTGACCGCTCAGCCCGACGCCGCGACGGCGGCGCCATCGGCGCTCGAGACCGGCGCGAGGCTCGGGGAGTCCCGGTGGCCGCCCGCGCTGGCCCTCCTCGCGTTCATGGCGATCAACGTCGCGCTGCGCGTCTGGCTCCCGAACGAGGGCGCGATTCGCGCGCCGTGGGCGGTTCCGGCCGTGGAGGGAGTCTTGCTCGTCCTGCTCGTCATCGGCCCCGCCACCGGGCCACGCGAGCGACGTTGGCTGCGCCCGGTCGCGGTCACGTTCGTCGTCGTGCTGGTCCTCGCGGCGCTCTGGGCCACGGCGGTGCTGATCCGAGACCTCATCGACGGCAGCGGCGTCACGCAGTCACCGAGCGAGCTGCTCGCCTCGGGCGGGGTGGTGTGGCTCGGCAACAACATCGCCTTCGCGATGCTCTACTGGCTGATGGACGGCGGCGGGCCGGCGCAGCGCGTGCGGCGGCCGGAGCCCGTCGACTTCGCGTTCACGCAGCAGATGAGCCCGGAGCTGGCGCCCCCGCACTGGCGGCCAGTCTTCCTCGACTACCTCCACCTCGGCTTCACGAACGCGACGGCCTTCAGCCCCACGGACGTGATGCCGCTGACGCTACGGGCGAAGTACACGATGCTCGTTCAGTCGAGCGTCGCACTCGCGCTCTTCGGGTTGATCGTCGCCCGCGCCGTCAACGCCTTCACGTAAGCCGGCTCTACGCAGTCGCGGCGTCCGGCGCCGCCGCGCCTGGCCGCTCCTCCGCGCCGGCTCCCTCGCGCGCGAGCGAGATGACGACCGCGCCGACGAGCGCCATCCCGAGGCCGATACACGCGACGAGGACGTGCCAGCCGGGCCTGCTGAGGCGCTCGTCGAAGAGCGCGATGCCGAGCAGGATGCCGACGATCGGGTTCGCGACCGAGACCGTCGCGACGGATGGGGCGAGCTTGCCCGTGCCGAGCGAGATCTGCTGGAGGACGAATCCGAGGATTCCCGCGACCGCGAGCGCGTAGGGCTCCCAATGCGT
>CAWCCO010000013.1:0-210422 GCA_963794115.1 uncultured Actinomycetes bacterium
GCGAAGCTCCAGCCCGGGATGGCGTTCGCCGGACCGGCAATCGTCACCGAGTTCGACGCGACCACCGTCGTCCTGCCCGGCTACTCCGCGGCAGTCGACGTGAACTTCAACCTCCTGATCACCCCGAAGGACTGAGAGGCGGCAGCGATGGCAACCACCGAATCAGAGCCGCTGCGGATCGCCGAGATCCCTACCGGCCTCACGATCGACCCGGTTACGCTCGACATCATCGAGGGAGCGCTCAAGAACGCCCGCTTCGAGATGGACGCGGTGCTCTTCCGCTCGGCGATGAGCCCGGTGATCCGGGAGCAGCACGACGAGTTCCCGATGCTCACCGACCCGCGCGGCCGCATGGTCGTCGGCCAGTTCGGCGCCTACATCAACGAGATGATGGAGGACTGGGACCGCGGCGTGTATCCGGGCGACGTGATCCTCACCTCGGACCCGTTCAAGTGCTCCGCGTCGATCTCGCACACGAACGACTGGCTCGTGCTGCTGCCGATCTTCTACGAGGGCGAGCTCGTCGGCTGGTCGAGCCAGTTCGGCCACCAGATGGACGCGGGCGGGCCGCTGCCCGGCTCGCTGCCGACCGGCGCGCGCACGATCTTCGAAGAGGGGATCATCATCCCGCCGATCAAGATCATCGAGCGGGGCGAGGTCCAGGAGGACGTCCTGCGGCTGATCTTCAACAACGTCCGCCTGCCCGAGATGAACAGGGCGGATCTGTTTGCGATCATCGCCGGTTGCCGCGCCGGCGAGCGGCGCGTCCTCGACCTCTGTGAGCGGTTCGGGAAGGAGACGTATCTCGCCGCGCTCCAGGCGCTGCTCGACCGGACGCACGAGGCGATGCGGAAGCTCATCCTCGTCGCGATCCCCGAGGAGCCGCAGAGCTTCGAGGACTACATCGACGACGACGGCCTCGGTAACGGGCCGTACAAGATGAAACTGACGATCTGGCGCGAAGGCGAGCACGCCTTCTTCGACTGGACGGGCACCGACCCACAGGCCTGGGGGCCGATCAACTTCTATCTCTCCGAGGGCATGTTCAAGATGTTCATCGGGATCTACCTCATCATGGTCAACGATCCCCAGATCCTCTTCAACGACGGCTTCTACCCACTGCTCCACGTCGTGCTGCCGGAGGGGACGCTGCTCAAGCCACGCTATCCCGCCGCGCTCGGCTGCCGAACCCACGGCCTCGCCCGTCAGTTCGACGTGCTGGGCGGCGCGCTCTGCAAGCAGGCCCCGGAGTTGAACACGGCCGCCGGCTACGGCACCTCGCCGTACATGCTCTACTCGGGCTGGGACGAGGCCGGGGACTTCTTCTACTCGATGGAGATCCTCTACGGAGGGATCCCCGGGCGTCCGATCGGCGACGGGATGGACGGCCACTCGTGGTGGCCGCTCTTCGAGAACATCCCGACCGAGTACCTCGAGGCGTACTACCCGCTGCGGATCGACGGGTACACGACCGTCACCGACTCGGGCGGGGCCGGAATGCATCGCGGCGGCAACGCGGTCGAGAAGCGCTACGTCTATCTCGAGCCCGGCGAGGTCTCGATCCACGACGACCGCTGGCTGACCCGTCCGTGGGGTGTGCTCGGCGGCGAGCCGGGGGAGCGGTCGGAGAAGATCCTCGTCCGCGCCGACGGCACCGAGGAACGCCTCCCGTCGAAGTGCGACAACGTCGAGGTGCAGCCGGGCGACATGCTCGTCTACCGCACTGCCGGAGGCGGCGGGTGGAAGGACCGGCTCGAGCGGCCGGTCGAGGCAGTCGCCAGGGACGTGTCCTACGGGCTCGTCTCGCGGGAGAAGGCGCTCGCGGGCTACGGTGTGGTCGTCGGCGAGGATGGCACGGCCGACGTCGAGGCGACGGAGAAGGAGCGCGAGCGGCAGCGCATGGAGCGCGGCGACCCGCTCGCGTTCGACTTCGGCCCGCCGCTCGACGAGGTGCTCGCCAACTGCCTGGACGAGACCGGGCTCGAGCCGCCCAAGCCGGCGACGCAGCTGCGCTGGTCGCCTGTCGAGGACGGGGCGGAGGTCCTCGCGCGCGTCCGCGAGCGGGAGGGGGTCTGACCGATGGGCGAGCTGCAGTTCGAGGGCTTCGGGCAGCGGGCCGGCGGCGTCGGCACGAGCCCTGCGCTCGTGATCGTCGACATGAACAACGGGTTCACCGACCCCGAGTCGCCGCTCGTCTGCGAGCTCGACGACACGATCGACGCGATCGGCAGGCTGCTCGACGTGATGCGTCGCGCCGAGCTGCCGGTGGTCTTCACGACGGTCTCGTTCGGCGAGGGCGACAAGGTCACGGCGAAGGCGTTCATCGACAAGGTGCCGGTGCTGCTGACGCTGGCCGCCGGCACCCGCTGGGTGGAGATCGACGATCGGATCGCTCCCCGCGAGAACGAGGTCGTGCTGAACAAGCTGTTCGCGTCGGCGTTCTTCGGCACCGCGCTCTCGAGCCTCCTCGCCTCGCACGGCTGCGACAGCGTGATCGTCACCGGCGCGTCGACCTCCGGCTGCGTCCGGGCGACTGCCGTCGACGCGTTGCAGCACGGCTACCGGCCGATCGTGCCGCGCGAGGCGGTGGGCGACCGGAACCCGGCGGCGCACGACGCGTCGCTGTACGACATCGACCTCAAGTACGGGGACGTCGTCTCCCTCGACGAGTGCGTCGATGCCCTGGAGGAGCTCGCTGCCGCACACGCTCGCTGAGAAGATCCTGCTCGCGCACAGCGACGTCGACGAGCTCCGGCCGGGCGACGTCGTCACCGTCCGCTGCGACGTCGTGATGGCGAACGACGTCTCCGGCCCGGTGGCGTTCCGGGCGATGGAGCGCATGGGCGCGAGCCGCGTCTTCGACCCCGAGCGCGTCGTGATGGTCGCCGACCACTTCGTGCCCGCCAAGGACGCGAGGTCGGCCGAGTTGCAGCGCCGCCTCGAGACCTGGTCGCGCGAGCAGGGCGTCGCGTTCTACGGTCAGGGTCGCGGCGGAATCGAGCACACGCTCCTCTGCGAGGAGGGCTGGGTCACGCCCGGCTCGGTGATCGCGGGCGGCGACTCGCACACGTGCACCTATGGCGCCCTCGGGTCGTTCGGCACGGGGCTCGGCTCGACGGACATCGCGTCCTGTCTCGCGCTCGGCTCGTTCTGGCAGCAGGTGCCGGAGACGATCGCCGTGGAGCTCGACGGCAGTCCTGGGGAGTACGTGACGGGCAAGGACGTGATCCTCGCGGTGCTCGCGGAGATCGGCGTCGGCGGCGGAACGAACGCGGTGCTCGAGTTTCGCGGTCCGGGAGCCGAAGCGCTCTCGCTCGACGAGCGGCTCGCGGTGGCGAACATGGCAGTCGAGGCGGGGGCCGAGACCGGCATCTTCCCTGCGGACGAGTCCGTGAGGCAGTACCTCGACGGTCGCGCCCGGTGGGAGTGGCGACCCGAGCGCTCGGACGACGGAGCGGAGCTGCGGCAGCGGCTCTCGATCGAGCTCTCTTCTCTCGAGCCGCTCGTCGCGCTGCCGCATCTGCCGGGGAACGTGCGTACCGTCTCGGAGGCGGCGGGCGTCCGGGTCGACCAGGTCTACATCGGAAACTGCGCGAACGGAACCCTGACCGACCTACGGCAGGCGGCATCGATCTTCGCAGGCCGAAGCGTCGATCCAGGCACGCGAGCCATCGTGGTGCCGGCGACACAGGCGATCTGGCGCGAGGCGGCGGCCGAAGGGCTGCTCGACATATTCGTCGAGGCCGGAGTCATGGTCTCCACCCCCACGTGCGGGGCGTGTTTCGGCGGATCGAACGGTGTCCTCGCCGCGGGCGAGACCGCGGTCGCGACCACGAACCGGAACTTCCGGGGCCGGATGGGCTCACCCGAGGCGCAGGTCTACCTCGCGAACGCGTGGGTCGCGGCCGCAGCCGCCGTCGCCGGCGAGCTCGTGCACCCGAAGGAGATCGCATGAGGACCCATGGCACGGCTGTCCGGGTTCACGGCGACGACCTGGACACCGACGTCATGTACCCGGGCGCCTTCCTCAACATCGAGGATCCGGCGGAGATGGCTTCGCACCTCTTCGAGGGCTTCGACCCGTCGCTGCGAGAGAAGCTCGAGGGCGACACGATCCTGGTCGTGGACGGGAACTTCGGCATCGGCTCGTCCAGGGAGCACGTGCCGCTCGCGATGAAGGCGAGCGGCGTGCTCGGCATCGTGGGCAAGAGCTTCGCGCGAATCTTCTTCCGCAACTGCGCGAACCTCGGGCTCGCAGCCGTGCGCTGTCCGGAGGCGGTCGGCGCGGCACTCGACGGGAGCCGTATCGCGATCGACACCGCAGGCACGGTCGAGGTGGACGGACAACGGTTCGAGGCGCCCCCTGCGCCTCCGTTCCTGCTCGAGCTCGGCGCAGCCGGGGGACTGGTCGAATGGACTGCCGGCCGCCTCGCGCGCTAGACGAGCTAGCGCCCGAGCGCGTCGTACTCGGGGTTCGGCTCCCAGCCGAGGCCGGACGCCATCCGGTTCGTGAGGTTGAACATCCCTGTCACCTCCGCCACGTCCATCACGTCCTCGTCCGTCCAGCCGGCCTCGCGCAGCAGCTCGACGTCCGCCTCCGACAGCGTGGTCGGATGGAGCGTCAGCTTCAGCGCGTAGTCGAGCATCGCCCGCACGCGCGGCTCGAGCGGCGCGGTCGCGTGGTCCGCGGCCACCGCCTCGGCGAGTGCCGGGTCCTTCGTCAGCTTGCGCAACGCCGCCGAGTGCGCGGCGATGCAGTAGGCGCACTCGTTTGCGACGGAGACCACGACTGCGATCATCTCCCGCTCGGCCTTCGAGAGACCGGAGTCGCCCTTCATCAGCTCCTCGTAGTGCTCGTTCCAGCGGAGCAGGTGCGACGGGCGGAGGGCGTAGTTCACGAGGACGTTCGGCACGAAGCCGAGCTTCTCGAGCGGAGCCTCGTGGAGGGCGACGACCTCGGCCGGCAGCGACGCCTCGTCGGGGACGCGGAGCCAGCTCACGCGCGGAGTTTACGGTGAGCACGGCGCTCCGGGCGATGCTGTTCGTGCCAGGCCACGAGGAGCGCAAGCTCGCGAAGATCCCGGCGCACGCCGCACGGTCGTACATCCTCGACCTCGAGGACGCGGTCCCCGCCGGCGCGAAGTCGCAGGCGCGCCAGCTCGTCGTCGGGGCGTTGCGGGAGCACGGTCGGGGGAGCTCGCTCTGGGTACGCGTCAACGCCGCCGCCTCCGGGCTGCTGGAAGAGGACCTCAGGGCCGTCCTCGTGCCTGGGCTCGCGGGCGTCGTCCTGCCCAAGGCCGCGTCGCCCGGGGATGTCGAGCTGATCGACCGGCTGCTCGGCAACACGTCGTGCCGTCTGATCCCGACCATCGAAGATGCCTCGGCGCTCGCCAGGGCCGCGGAGATCGGTGCGGCGAGCCCGCGCGTCGAGTGCCTCGGTTTCGGGGCCGGCGACCTCGCCGCCGAGCTCGGCGTGGAGTGGCCGTCGGCCCACGGCTTCGTCAATCCGACGCTCGCCGCGGCGAAGGCGCAGCTCGTCCTCGCGTCGGCGGCAGCGGGGCTCGAGCCGCCGCACGACGGCGCCTCGGCCCTGATCGACGACCTGGACGCGCTCCGCCGCGAGACGGAGCAGGCGCGGCAGCTCGGCTTCGGCGGCAAGCACGCGATTCATCCGCGACAGGTGCCGGTGATCGAAGAGGTCTTCGGCCGGTCTTCGACCGACGTCGACCGCGATCGCGCGCTGGTCGAGGCGTTCGAGCGTGGCGGCGGCGGCGCGGTCCGCTCCGCGGGCCGGCTCGTCGACGCACCGCTGGCCGAGGCCGCCCGCCGGCGGCTCGAGAGCTCCCCACCGGAGCTGCCGTTCGAGGGCCTCCGCGTCGTCGACGTGTCGAGCCTCTACGCGGCGCCGTTGATCGCGACGAACCTCGCCGACTTCGGCGCGGACGTGATCAAGGTCGAGCATCCGCGCGGCGACGACGCACGACGGTGGGGCCTCGCGAAGGACGGCGTGCCGCTCTGGTGGAAGAGCGTCGGGCGCAACAAGCGATCGATCGCGCTCGACCTGAACGCCGACGAGTGACAGGGAGCTCGTGAACCGGCTCGCCGCGCGCAGCCGACGTCCTGATCGAGAACTTCCGGCCGGGGCGCATGGAGGCCTGGGGCCTGGGGCCCGACGACCTGTTGGCGCGCAACCCGCGGCTCGTATATGTCCGCGTCACCGGCTTCGGCCAGACGGGGCCGATGAGCTCGCACCCGGGCTTCGGCACGCTCGCCGAGGCGTTCTCGGGCTTCGCCGCGATCACGGGGCTCGCCGACGGTCCGCCGACACTTCCGCCGTTCGGGCTCGCGGACGGCGTCGCCGCGCAGGTCGGCACCTGGGCGACGCTCGCGGCGCTCTACTGGCGCGACGTGCACCAGGGCGGCGGCCAGGTGATCGACCTGAGCCTGTACGAGCCGCTGTTCAGCATCCTCGGCCCGCAGCTCGCGGAGTACCAGCACCTGGGGGTCGTCCAGCGCCGGCAGGGGAACCGCTCGCCGCGCACCACGCCGCGGAACGCGTACGAGACCTCGGACCGTCACTGGGTCGCGATCTCCGCAGGCACCCAGCAGGTCGCAGACCGGGTGCTCCGGGCGATCGGGCGGGACGACCTCGTCGGCGACCCCCGCTTTGCGGACGCCGCGTCTCGGCGCGTGCACGCGGAGGAGCTGGACCGCCTCGTGGCCGTCTGGATCGCCGCGCGGCTGCTCGACGAGGTCCTACGCGCGTTTGCCGAGGCGCAGGCGCCCATCGCCCCCGTCTACGACGCGGCACAGATCTTCGCCGATCGGCAATACCGCGAGCGCGGCTCGTTCGTCGAGGCACCGGACCCCGATCTCGGCACGGTCGCGATGGCGGCCGTGGTACCGAGGCTGAGCAGGTCGCCCGGCAGGATCGCCCGACCGGGCGCGACCGAGATCGGCGCGGACACGGCGGCGGTGCTCGCGAGTCTCGACGAGAGCGGCTGGCCCGCAGACGGGATGCCGTAGGTCGACGCGCGTCCGGCGGCAGCGGCTAGGCCGGCTCCTCGGAAGACCGAGGCGCCGCCACAGCGATCGCCTCGATCTCGATCTCGAGCTCCGGGAGCGCCAGTGCGCTCACCTCCACGATCGTGTCGGCGGGCCAGGGCGGGCTGAACCAGCGACCGCGGAGCTCGACGACCTTGGGGAAGTTCGTCATGTCCGTGAGGAAGATCGTGACCTTGACGACATCGGCGAGGCTCGATCCCCCGGCTTCGAGCACGCGCCCCAGGTTCCGGAAGGTCTGCTCCGCCTGGAGATCGAAGTCGCCGGCCCCCACGACCGCGCCGGTCTCGTCAATGGCCGCCTGGCCGGACACGAAGAGAAGGTCTCCAACTCGGAACCCCTGCGACAACCGGAAGGGGGCGTACGGGTCCGGCTCGACGGTGATCGGCGTGGCGGTGAGGCGTTGGCTCATTCTGTTTCCTCCGGTTCGGTGGGATCGACTGGAGTCTCTACGCGGTCGCAGTCGCGTCGTCAAGGCACGGCTCACGCGAGTCGGGAACTGCGCCGGGAGAACCCGCTCGCGGCTCCGGGCGCCCGAGCGCGCTGCGTGCTCAGTTGATCTTGCAGAGCCGGTCGCCGGCGAACAGCGCACGCTGCGCGACGTTCGCCTCCGCGTCACGCGCGGCGTCGTACGAGCCGGGCGCCACGCCCTGCCACATGACATCCGGTGTGACGCCCGGGCCGATCACTGTCGCGCGATAGCGCGCGCCCTGCCCGGTGCCCTTCGCTCCGTGCGGGTAGAAGCCGTAGCAGAAGGTTCCCCTCGGGTTGTGCGCGAGAAAGCTGTTCTCGCGCTTCCAGCCGGCCCCGTAGCCGGAGCCGAACGTGTCGACGTAGATGTTCCGACCGTATGCGTCGAGCGGGACGCCGTAGCGCGTGGAGCGGAAGCCGAAGACCGGGGTGCCGCGGTAGGTCAGGCGCCCGTAGAGATGGTGGAAGCGCCGGTACGACCAGTCGGTCGAAATCTCGAGCACGGATGGCAGGCCCGACCAGTGCGACAGGTGAAGCTCCCACGCGCCTGTCTCCCCCGTGGCCGGCGCGCCGTAGTTCGGGAGGGTCCGCTGCCAGGCCTGCACGGCCCAGTGCGTCCCGTCCGGCGCAGTGCACGCCGCGACCTTCCAGGCCAGCGGCGGGCCGCGGTACGCACCGCAGAGGTTCGCCCCGATCGTGCCTCCGACCGTGAGGGAGAACGCGACTTGCGGCTGCGCGCGGCTCGGATCCCGCGCGTCGACCGCGCCCCAGGCAACGACCGTACGCGCCGCGCCGCCGGAGCGGAACGAGACCAGGGCATGACCCTTCGCGTCGACCTGGAGGCGCACGTTCGTCGCATCCCGTCCGATCAGTTGCGAGCCGGGGCTCGAGGCAGGAGCGAGCGCCGTCGCGCAGAGGCACACGAGGGTCGTGACTCCGATCCCTGCAACCCGACGTGGCATGGCTCTCCGATGAACAGGCCGCGGACGCGACCCAGCCGGTCATAGCACCGGCTGCGAGGCAGGACAACCCTGCGACGGGTGCTAGGCCGTAGTCTCCGCGAGCTCGCGGAGCTGCCTGCGGACGAAGAGGATCCGCTGGGCGACGGTGATCCACGCGAGCGCCGCGAGCAGGTAGATCGGCCACTGGAGCCAGCCCCAGGGCGCCACGAAGAGGCCGACGCCGATCAGGACGACGCGCTCGACACGCGACCCGAACCCGATGTCGCCCCGGAGCCCGAGGGCCTCGGCCCGCGCCCGCGTGTACGAGACGAGGAACGACCCGATCACCGCCGCGAACGCGGCCATCAGGGCGACCTCGTTCGAGTCGTGCATGAAGGACAGGCCGATCGCGGCGAGCATCGCGGCCTCGCCGACGCGGTCGAAGGTCGAATCGAGGAACGCGCCGAACACGGTGCCCTTTCCGGCGGCGCGGGCCAGGGCGCCGTCGAGGATGTCGGCGATCGAGCCGACGACGAAGAGGAGGCCACCGAGCCAGAAGAAGAGGTACTCGTTCCGCGTCTCGAAGCCGACGAGCACGGCGCCGGCGAGGCATGTCGCGACGCCGACGAGCGTCAGCATGTCCGGCGTCAGCTTCGTCTTCGCGACGCCGCGCATGGAGCGGCGAAGGATCTCCCGCGCCGCCTGCGTGTACTCCTGCTTGACGCGATCCAGCTGGTTGACCCGTGGCCCTGTGGGCTCGCTCACGCGCGCCCCCGGCCGGTGGGGATGTCTCCCCGGGACGGTTCGGGCGTCACAGCCCGGGCACGAACTGGCGAATGCGGCGGCGGAAGAGGATCAGGCCGGTGAGGATCGCGAGCATGAAGCCCGCGAAGCAGTCGAGCCAGAAGTGGTTTCCGGTGCCCATCACGGCGAAGCAGACCCAGGCCGGCCACACGAGCCAGAGCACGCGGGCGACGCGCGACCGGCACACCGTGGCCATCACGAGCCCCACGATCAGCGCATCCATCGCGTGGAGGCTCGGCATCGCCGCATACGGGTTGGCGGCGAATGCGACGACGTCGCTCTGCTGGTTGATCGAGCCAAGGTCCGACAGCGTGTCGGTGAAGCCCCACTCGGGGAACATCCGCGGCGGCGCCGTCGGCATCAACACGTAGCCGACGAGGCCGAGCAGGTTCGCTCCGATCAGCCAGTTCCGGAAATCCGCGAAGCGATCGTGGTGCTTGAAGTACACCCACAGGAGCGAAATGCCGACGACGGCGAACTGGGAGAGCCAGTAGGTGTAGGTCGTGGCCGCGATGAGGACGCCCGACTGCTCGACGAAGTTCTGGATGGTCGGCTCGAAGAACAGCCGCAGCCGGTTCTCTGTCTCGATCACGAGCGTCCCGTTCCAGAACGCCTCGCCTACGCCTCGGTCGGCCGCCCCTCGCGCAGCCTGGTAGGCGACGTAGAAGCCGAACCACACCGCGATCTGGAGCAACAGGTGCGTCCAGCCACGCGGCAGCCGGCGTGCCTCCGCGTAACCCGTCACGGGGTCAAGTCTATCGAGGCGGCACGACTGTTCCTCGGAGGACCGGCGTGGCACGATCACCCGATCGAGCGACAGGGAGGCGGAGATGGACGGGTTGACGATCAAGCACGACGAGGATCTCGAGCGCGCCTACGGCAAGTGGGTGCTCATCCGGCGGTCGCTCGGCGTCAGGTCGTTCGGGATGAACACGGTAGAGCTGCCCCCCGGCGAGGCGATCCCCGAGCACGACGAGAGCGGCCGCGACCACGAGGAGGTGTTCCTCGTCCTCGACGGCGACGCGGTGGTGGTCGTGGAGGGGATCGACCATCCTCTGCGCACCGGGTCGTTCGCGCGCCTCGACCCTGCGCTCCGTCGCACGGTCCGCAACGACACGGACGACCGTCGCCCGCGTCCTGATCATCTCGGCCCCCGTCGAGAGCGGGTACGAGCCGCTCGACTGGGCCTAACCAGACGTGGGGGAAACCACGTTTCCCTCCACGAGCCCCCTTCTTCTGCGTCGCGTCGCCGCCACGCGTCGTTGGCCTCCCGGGCGAGTGAATCGCCCTCCGGCCGCGATCGGAGGCTCCGCCTCGGAGCAGAAGTCGTGCGGGCGCGCCCGCATCCCGCCCTGGGCGGCGGGAGACTGCGTTGCGGCCGGAGGCCGGCTTTGCCGGCCGGGAGGCCCATTCGACCTCGTCCCGGGGAGCTGCGGTGGAGGAGGGGGCGCGTGGGGGAACCAGGGTTCCCCCAGGTTCCTAGCCGCCGATGTAGGACATCTCGATCCGCGGTAGCTCGGAGGTCCGTTCGGTGCGCATCTCGGAGTAGCGGTCGGTGCGGCGGGCCCAGACGCCCGCGATCGCGTCGCGCAGGTCGTCGTCCGTCGCGCCGGCGCGGAGCAGCGCCCGGAGATCGGTGCCACGCACCGCGAAGAGGCACGTGTAGAGCTTTCCCTCCGCGGAGATCCGCGCCCGCGTGCAGTCGCCGCAGAAGGGCTGTGTGACGGAAGCGATCACGCCGACCTCGCCTGCGCCGTCGCGATAGCGGAACCGCTGCGCGACCTCGCCGCGGTATGCGGGTTCGACGGGGTCGAGCGGGAACACGGCGCCGATGCGCTCGACGATCTCGGCGGCCGGGACGACGTCGTCGAGGCGCCAGCCGTTCGTCGCGCCGACGTCCATGTACTCGATGAACCGCAGCCCGTGGCCGGTGCCGCGGAAGTGGCGCGCCATCTCGACGACACCGTCGTCGTTCACCCCGCGCTTGACGACCGCGTTGACCTTGACCGGGAGGCCCGCGGCGGCCGCCGCATCGATCCCGTCGAGCACCCGCGTGACCGGGAAGTCGACGTCGTTCATCGCTCGGAAGGTCGCGTCGTCGAGCGAGTCGAGGCTTACGTTCACGCGGTCGAGTCCGGCGGCGCGCAGCGCTTCCGCCTTTCGTGCGAGCAGCGACGCGTTCGTCGTCAACGTGAGATCCAGGCCGTCGATCGTGCGGAGCCGCTCGACGAGCGTCTCGAGCTCCTTGCGGAGCAGCGGCTCTCCGCCCGTGAGGCGGATCTTCTCGACGCCGAGTGCTGCGAACACCCGCGCGATCCGCTCGAGCTCCTCGAAGGTGAGCAGCTCCTTGCGGTCCATGAAGCGGTAGTCCTGACCGAACACCGTCTTCGGCATGCAGTAGGTGCAGCGGAAGTTGCAGCGATCGGTGACCGAGATGCGCAGGTCGCGGACGGGGCGGCCGAGGGTGTCCGTCGGGTGCATACCCGCAGCGTACGGAACGGAGCCTCCCTCGAGTTGACAGCGAGCCCGTCGAAGGTCGGCGGGCGCGTCGGACCGTACGAGGTGCTCACGCGGCCCGCGCCTCCCGCCTGATCCGCGCGACTGAGGCGCCGGCTGCGAGCAGGACAAGCCCGAGCGTGGCTGCGGAGCCGATCCCCGCATCGACCCAGTCGAATCCGTCGCCCGTCGTCGGCTGCGTGAGCAGAGCGGTGTTCGGAAGCCGGCGATCGCCGCGATCGTCGGGCCGCATGACGACGTCTCGCTGCGCCGCTTTGATCGCTCAAGCCCGTGCGTGGCACGGTCGTCAGGACGCACTGTGCTCTCCGCCGCCGCCCAGTCGTTCGTCAGCGCGATGGCCCTCGGCCCGCGCATCGGGCGATCGTCCGGCCGCATGGCCGCGTTTGCGACACCGGCGACGACGAGCGCGGCCACGCGGCGCGGTCCAGGGAATCGGTGCGGGGAAGAAGGGGCGGACACAAGCGGCATGGAGTTTCGGATCCTCGGCCCTCTCGACGTCGTCGAGGACGGACGTAGCCTCGATCTCGGCGGCCCCAAGCAGCGCGCACTGCTCGCGGGGTGGCGCCTCGTCGGCAGCGATGCCGAGCAGCGGACCGCGGGCGCGATCGCTCTGGACCCCGACACGGGTGCGGTGCGCGGGACGATCTCGTTCGGGACTTCCCCTCCAGTGTTGCCGTCGGCGAGCGGAGCTGCGGAACGTCTCCCGGATCGACCCCGCGTCCGGTGTCGTCGTCGACACCATCGACCTCCCGCCCCCGGCCGGTGGGAACATCAGCGGCATCGGCGGCTTCAGTCGGCAGAAGCTCGCGGTGACCCCGGAGGCCGTCTGGGTGATCGACCCCGACCAGTCGATTTCGCGGATCGACCCACGGACGAACCGCATCGTCGGACGGGTGAAGGCCCGAGCGCAGGTGATCGCGGCGGGGGATCCGGCCGGCGCCGGCCCGGACTACGCCGCCGCGTACGGCGCGCAGGCGGCGGAGATCCTGCTCGAGGCGATCGCGCGCTCCGACGGGACGCGCGCATCGGTGACACGCGAGGTCTTCCGCACTCGCGTCGAGGACGGCATCCTCGGTGACATCCGCTTCGACCGGAACGGCGATCTGGTGGACTCGCCGTTTACGTTCGTCCGCATGGTCGGCGAGCCGGACGGCAAGCCAGGGCTGCGCCCGAAGGTCGACCGGGTCGTGCTCGCCCGCTCGGCGCTCCTCCGCCGGACCCGCTGACCGTCGCCCGAGCAGCGGGATAGCCTCGCGCGGTGCCGCGCACCAGAGCCCCGATCCTCGCGCTGGTCGCGGTCACCGCGATCTGGGGCTACACGTTCGTGCCGGTGCAGAAGGCGCTCGACGCCTACCCCCTCTTCGCCTTCCTCGCCGTCCGGTTCGCGATCTCGGGACTCGTGCTCGCGCCGTTCGCCTGGGCGCCGCTGCGCTCGCTGCCGCGGGCCGGCTGGGTCGCCGGCGTTCTCGCAGGGGGGTTCCTCGCCGCTGCGTACGGGTTCCAGACGGCCGGGCTCGACCTGACGACGGTGTCGAGCACCGGGTTCATCACCGGCCTCTACGTCGTCTTCACGCCGATTCTCGCGCTCGTGCTCTTTCGCACCCCGGTGCCGGCTGCCGCGTGGGTGGGGGTCGCGCTGGCACTGGTCGGGCTCGCCCTGATCAGCGGGGTCCCCGGCGGGTCCGTCGTCGGCAACGTCCTCGTCCTGGCGAACGCCGTCGCCCAGTCGTTCCAGATCGTCGCGATGGAGCGCTTCGCGCCGCGCTACGACGCGCGCGCGCTGACGTTCATCCAGATGAGCGTGTCGTGTGCCGCGTTCGTCGTGATCGCGGTCGCCGCAGGCCAGGTGCAGGTGCCCGACGACGCGCAGACGTGGTACGCGCTGGTCGTCACCGGGGTGTTCGCGGGCGCGCTCGGCTACCTCGTCGCGACCTGGGTGCAGTCGCGCGAGACCGCGGCCCGCACGGCTCTCGTCTTCACGCTCGAGGCGCCGTTCGCGGCGTTCTTCGGCGTGCTGCTCCTCTCGGAGAGCCTCGGCTGGGCCGGCTGGGCAGGGTGCGCGGTGATGCTCGCCGGCATCATCCTCTCCGAGCCTGCGGCCGCCGGCGTCCTGCGGCGCCTCGTCCCGGCCCGGTCGTAATGGACGCCGTCGGGCTCGCGTTCACGTCGGCGGCGCTCTTCGGAGCGATGCCGGTCGCCGTGCGATTCGCCCTCGTGCCGCCGCTCGTGCCGGCCGCCGTCGGCGCGCTGCTCATGCAGACGGCGACGTTTCTCGTCCTCTGCGTCGCGGCGGCGCTCCAGGGCGGCGTCACGCTCCACGGGCTGCTGCCGTTCCTGCTCGCCGGCGCGATTGCGCCCGGGGTCTCGAACCTCTTCATCACCGTCGGGATCCGCGAGGCCGGCTCGTCGCGGGCGTCGATCGCGTTCGGGATGGCGCCGCTCTTCGCGGTCACGATCGCGGTGCTCGGGTTCGGCGAGCGACCAGGACCGGCCGTCCTCGTCGGGGCGCTCCTTGTCGTGGCCGGCGGAATCGCGCTCGCGCTCGAGCCCGAGCGGCCGCACCACGTCCGCAGCATCGGCATCGCCATCGCGCTCGCCGGCGCAGCGCTCTTCGCGTTGCGCGACAACCTCGTGCGGCACCTGTCGCTCGACACCGACGTCCCCTCGATGACTGCGGGCGCCGCGATGCTCGCCGCGAGCCTCGTCGTGACCTCGCTGGTCGTCGCCGTCCGGCGGAGCCGCGTCGTGTGGCCGCCGACGGTCGTCGCCCGCTGGCTCCTGCCGGGCGCATTCGTAGGCCTCTCCTACATCGCGCTCTTCGAGGCGTTCTATCGCGGCACGGTCTCCGTCGTCGCCCCGATCGTCGCCACCGAGTCGCTGTTCGGGGTCGTGTTCTCGTGGCTCCTCCTGCGGCGCTCGGAGCGGGTGGGGCCACGCATCGTGGTCGGCGCCGCGCTCGTCGTGGCCGGCGGCGCCCTCATCGCGGTCGTCCGCTGACGGCGCCGCTTCGGGCCGGCTGACAACGCTTGTGGTGATTCACCACAAGCGTTGCCTGGAACCTGACCGCTCCAGGTCACGGCTGGACAGCAGCCTCGACGCGGCGACGAAAGCTCGGCGGGTCGATCGCCGGGTAGCGGTAGAGCTCGGGCTCGATCTCCGCGAAGAGCTCCCGCAGACGCGCGCGCTCGACGAGGCCGCGGGCGAGCATCTCGTCGACGTCGTCGAGGTCGCGGTCGTGCCCGCGCTCGAGCTTGGACAACGCCTGCGAGTACAGGTCGTAATGGAGGAAGCTCACCGACCCTTCCCGAGCGATCGACGGGCTGCGCTCCATCCAGCCCGCCGGGACGGGGACGAAGTCCGCCGGGGAGGCCAGCTCGACGTTGAGCTCGAGCTCGTCCTTGATCCCGGGCAGTGCGCGCAGCAACTCGTCGGGCCCGGGCCCATCGGGAAACGCGATGTCGACGTCGACGGTCGACTCGCGCCAGCCCTCGAGCACGGCAGTCGCCCCGCCGACGAGGTAGACGGTGTGCTCGCCGCGGGCCGCGAGGCCGAGCGCGCGCATGAAGGCGCGGGCGCGATCGGCGTCTACGGGGCGACGCATTCCGCGGCGCGCTCGAAGCTCACGAGACGCCGGATCAGGGCGTTGTAGCGCGCGTGCGCGGAGTCCGGGTCGTCGTTCGCGAGGAGCTCGTACAGGCGGTGGTCGGCGTTGTCGAATGGATGAACGACGTCGTATCCCGCAGCCGCCAGGCGAGCCGCGCCGATCGAGACGAGCAGCGACGCGACCGACTCGCGGCGTGCGCGAAGGTCGGCGAGACCCTGTTCGACGAGCTCGGCTCCGGGGAGGGGACTGCCCATCACCGTCTCATCGTAGGTCAGCGCATGACGGGGTTGGGTAGCGCCACACATGGGTCGGGCCGAACGCCGTCTCGATCCGTTCCCCGGGCGCCGCACCGAGCTTCTCGGCGACACGCTGCGAGCGCACGTTGTCGGGGGAGATCAGCGACACGAGGGGTTCGCTCCCGCGCGTCGCGTGCCACCAGTCCTTGACGGCCTTCGCCGCTTCGGTCGCGAGCCCGTGCCCCCACACGCGCGTTACGAGCGCCCACCCGAGCTCCGTCTGCGCGGCGTCGCCGGCGACGCCGTAGGCGGACAGCTCCCACGTACGCCTGTCCCAGACGATCAGGCCGACGCGGCCGATCAGGTTGCCGTCCAGCTCGACGACGAACTGGCCGATGCCGTTTCGCTCCCACCGGTCCATCCATCGTTCGAGGATCGCGTGCGCCTTGTCGAGGCCGCCGGGCTCGTCGCCGATCCAGCGCAGCGTCTCCCGGTCCTCGGCGAACTCCAGGAGCGCTTGGGCATCGTCGTGCCGGGGACGTCGGAGGACGAGTCGATCCGTGGTGAGCGAGCGGTCCGTCACAGCTAATTTGATATTATCTCACTCAGGTTTTCAATCTGAGAGGCATTAAGGGAAGGAGCACGACTCAATGGCAAAGACCATCGGCATCGACCTGGGAACGACGAACTCGTGCATGGCCGTGCTCGAGGGCGGCGAGCCGACCGTGATCCCGAACGCGGAAGGCGGCCGCACGACGCCGTCCGTCGTCGCGTTCGCGAAGGACGGCCAGCGGCTCGTCGGCGCCCCCGCGCGACGGCAGCAGGTGACAAACCCCGAGAACACGATCTTCTCGATCAAGCGCTTCATGGGGCGCAAGTGGGACGAGGTCTCCGAGGAGATGACGATCGTCCCCTACACCGTCGTGCAGGGCGAGAACGGCGACGCGCGCGTCGAGGTCGAGGGCACGCAGTACGCACCGCCCGAGATCAGCGCGATGATCCTCCAGAAGCTGCGGGCCGACGCCGAGGCGTTCCTCGGCGAGCCGGTCAGCGACGCGGTGATCACGGTCCCCGCGTACTTCAACAACGCGCAGCGCGAGGCGACGAAGGACGCCGGGAAGATCGCGGGCCTCAACGTGCTGCGGATCGTGAACGAGCCGACCGCGGCCGCGCTCGCGTACGGCCTCGACAAGGAGGGCGCCGACCAGACGATCCTCGTGTTCGACCTCGGCGGCGGGACGTTCGACGTCTCGGTGCTCGAGCTCGGGGACGGGGTCTTCGAGGTGAAGTCCACCAACGGTGACAACCACCTCGGAGGGGACAACTTCGACAAGGCGATCGTCGATTGGATGGCCGCCGAGTTCAAGAAGGACCAGGGGATCGACCTCTCGCAGGACAAGATGGCCCTCCAGCGGCTCTACGAGGCCGCGGAGAAGGCGAAGATCGAGTTGTCGTCCACGATGACGACGCAGATCAACCTGCCCTTCGTCACCGCGACGCCCGAAGGGCCGAAGCACCTCGATCTCCAGCTGACCCGCGCGAAGCTCCAGGAGCTCACGCACGACCTGCTGGAGCGGACCGTCGGCCCGACGAAACAGGCGCTCGCCGACGCCGGGCTCGACGCCTCGGCGATCCACCATGTCGTCCTCGTGGGCGGCATGACGCGCATGCCGGCGGTGCAGGAGAAGGTCAAGGAGCTGATCGGCAAGGACCCGCACAAGGGGGTCAACCCCGACGAGGTCGTCGCCGTCGGCGCCGCGATCCAGGCCGGCGTGCTCAAGGGCGACGTGAAGGACGTCCTCCTGCTCGACGTGACCCCGCTCTCGCTCGGGATCGAGACGAAGGGCGGCGTGATGACGAAGCTCATCGAGCGGAACACGACGATCCCGACCCGCAAGGCGGAGACCTTCTCGACGGCGGAGGACAACCAGCCGTCGGTCGAGATCCACGTCCTGCAGGGCGAGTCGGAGATGGCCTCGTTCAACAAGACGCTCGGCAAGTTCCAGCTGGTCGGGATTCCCCCGGCGCCGCGCGGGATGCCGCAGGTCGAGGTCTCGTTCGACATCGACGCGAACGGGATCATCCACGTGAACGCGAAGGACCTCGGCACGGGGAACGAGCAGCAGATCCGGATCGAAGGTGGCTCCGGCCTCTCCGAGGACGAGGTCTCGCGGATGGTCCGCGACGCCGAGTCGCATGCGGAGGAAGCCCATCGCCTGCGCGAGCTCGCCGACGCGAAGAACGTCGCGGAGCAGCTCGCATACCAGACGGACAAGGCGCTCGGCGAGCATCGCGACAAGCTCGACTCGGGCGACGCGGGCACGATCGAGGGTCGCGTGATGGAGCTCCGCCAGGCGCTCGAGTCGAATGACATCGGCGAGATCCGCGCGAAGACGCAGGCGCTCGAACAGGCAGCGCAGCCGCTTGCCCAGGCGGTCTACGCCCAGGCGAACCAGCAGGCCGCATCGGCGGCGTCCGGCCAGCCGGCCGGGGACGGCGGCGAGACCGACGAGGTCGTCGAGGACGCCGACTACGAGGTGATCGACGAGGACGAGGCGGCGAAGACGTCGTGACGGACGATCGTCCCGACATCGTCGCGTCGACCGAGGGGGACGGCGAGCTCGGCTCGCCGTCCCCTGAGGAGCTGCTCGCGCGCGTGCAGGACGCGGAGCGGGAGCGCGACGAGGTGCTCGACAACCTACGGCGCGTCGCGGCCGACTTCGACAACTACCGCAAGCGCGTCGCCCGCGAGCAGAACCAGCTGTACACGCGCGCCGGCGAGCGCGTCGTCGTGAAGCTCCTGCCGGTGCTCGACGACCTCGTCCGCGCGCTCGACGCGGCGGAGCACCACGAGGAGGCGAAGGTGCTGGAGGGCGTGCGGATGACGAAGGACGCGCTCGCCGGCGTGCTCGCCTCCGAGGGCGTCGAGGAGATCCCGACGGACGGCGCGTTCGACCCACACGTCCACGAGGCCCTGATGACGCAGCCGGCCGAAGACGTCGAGCCCGGCCACGTCGTGCACGTGATCCAGCGCGGCTACCGCCTCGGCGACGTCGTGCTGCGACCGGCCCGGGTGATCGTGGCGGAGGGCTGAGTTGGTGATCGCTCCGGGAAATCCGCCCATGCTTCGCGCGGCTGCTAGCGCTTCGCATGCCGTCGTCCTCGGTCGCCCCGATACCTTCGGGTATCGAGGCTCCCTGCGTCCTAGGCCTGCTCGGTTTTCGCCGGCGAATCACGGCCGGATTTCCCGGAGAGACCACTGATGGCTCCCCGGAACCCCTACGACGTCCTCGGCGTCGCGAAGAACGCGTCGGACGACGAGATCAAGAAGGCATACCGGAAGCTCGCTCGCGAGCTCCACCCGGACCGGAACCCGGAAGACACGACCGCCGAGGAGCGGTTCAAGGACGTCCAGGCCGCGTACGACATCCTCTCCGACAAGGAGAAGCGGCAGGCCTACGACCGCTTCGGCGAGTCGGGGGAGGGCGGACCGCAGGGCTTCGGGCCGGGAGGCGTGCGCTTCGAGAACGTCGACCTCGGCGACCTCTCCGACCTGCTCGGCAACTTCGGCTCGTTCTTCGGGCGCGGACAGCGCGCCGCGCGCCCGCGGCCCGAGCGCGGCGCCGATCTCGAGTCGGGCGTCCGCATCTCGTTCGAGGAGGCGCTCGAAGGCGTCCAGATCCGCGTGCCCGTCGAGCTCCAGACCGCCTGTCATGTGTGCGGTGGGAGTGGCGCCGAGCCCGGCACGGCGCCGCGGACCTGCCCGGACTGCGGTGGCACGGGGGTCATCTCCGACAGCCAGGGGCTGTTCGCGCTGTCGCATCCGTGCCCGCGGTGCCGCGGGAACGGCGTGATCGTCGACACGCCGTGCAAGAACTGCCACGGCAGCGGTCGCGAGCGCGTGACGCGCCGCTACCAGGTGAAGGTGCCCCCCGGCGCGAAGGACGGCACGCGCATCCGGCTCAAGGGCAAGGGCGAGCCAGGGGTGAACGGCGGTCCCGCCGGCGATCTGTTCGTCCGCGTCGAGGTCACGCCGTCGCCGCTCTACGAGCGCCGCGGTGCCGATCTGGTGCTCGAGGTCCCGGTCACCTACCCCGAGGCAGCGCTCGGCGCGAGCGTCCAGATCCCGACCCCGCAAGGCCCCGTCGCGCTGAAGGTCCCGGCCGGCTCCGAGAACGGGAAGCTCCTTCGCGTGAAGGGCCGCGGCGCGCCGAAGTTGAACGGCGGCGGGAAGGGCGATCTTCTCGCCCGGCTCCGCGTGACCGTTCCGAAGAAGCTCTCGAAGGCCGAGAAGGAGGCTCTCCAGGCGTACGGCAACCTGTCGCGCGAGCAGCCCCGTGAGCATCTGACGCGGGCGGTCGGCTGATGCCCGACCGGCCGCGCTACATGATCTCCGTCGCCGCCGACCTCGCGGGACTCCATCCGCAGACGCTGCGGATGTACGAGGCCCGCGGGCTCGTGCGGCCCGCGCGCACCCCGGGCGGCACCAGGCTTTACTCGGAGCACGACGTCGAGCGCCTTCGCCTCGTGCAGCGGTTGACGACGGAGCTCGGTCTGAACCTGGCCGGCGTCACGCACGTGCTCCGGCTGGAGGACGAGCTGCGGCGGATGCATGCGCGGATGGAGCAGCTCGAGCGCGAGCTCCGCGACGAGATCAGCCTCACCCACAAGCAGTACCGACGGGAGGTCGTCGTGTACGAGCAGGCACGGCATCCCGCGACGAGACCCTGAGGAGCGAACATGGACTTTTCGAAGCTGACGATCAAGAGCGGCGAAGCGGTCGCCGGGGCACAGGAGCTCGCGCGTCGCGCCGGAAACCCCGAGATCACCCCCGATCACCTCGCGATCGCGCTGCTCGACCAGGAGCTGCCGCGGACGCTCGTCGAACGCGCCGGCGCGAATGCCGCCACGGTGCGGAGCGAAGCCGAGGCACGCCTCGCGCAGCAGCCCTCCGTCTCGGGCGGCGCGCAGCCACAGGCTTCCGCGGCCTTCCGCAAGGTGCTCGACGACGCGTTCGCGGAGGCGACGCAGCTTCAGGACGAGTACGTCTCGGTCGAGCACCTGCTGCTCGCGCTCGGGCTCGTGCCGCGGGATGCGCTCCTCGCCGCGCTCCAGCAGGTGCGCGGCGGGCAGCGGGTCACCTCGCAGGATCCCGAGGGCTCCTACCAGGCGCTCGAGAAGTACGGCCGCGACCTCACAGCCCTTGCCGAGCAGGGAAAGCTCGACCCGGTGATCGGGCGCGACGAGGAGATCCGGCGCACGATCCAGGTGCTCTCGCGCCGCACGAAGAACAACCCCGTGCTGATCGGCGAGCCCGGTGTCGGCAAGACGGCGATCGCCGAAGGGCTCGCGCAGCGGATCGTCGCCGGCGACGTGCCCTCGGGGCTCGAGGGGAAGCGCGTCTGGGCGCTCGACGTCGGCGCGCTCGTCGCGGGCGCGAAGTACCGCGGCGAGTTCGAGGAGCGGCTCAAGGCGGTGCTCCAGGAGATCACCGCGAGCGACGGCGAGATCATCCTCTTCATCGACGAGCTCCACACGATCGTCGGCGCGGGCGCGGCCGAGGGCGCGGTCAGCGCGGGGAACCTGCTCAAGCCGATGCTGGCACGGGGTGAGCTCCGCGCGGTCGGCGCGACGACGCTCGACGAGTACCGCACGCACATCGAGAAGGACGCGGCGCTGGAGCGCCGCTTCCAGCCCGTCTTCGTCGGGGAGCCGTCCGTCGCGGACACGATCGCGATCCTCCGCGGGCTCAAGGAGCGCTACGAGGCGCACCACGGCGTCCGCATCCGCGACGCAGCGCTCGTCGCGGCAGCGGTGCTCTCCGACCGCTACATCTCCGACCGGTTCCTTCCCGACAAGGCGATCGACCTCGTCGACGAGTCGGCATCCCGCCTGCGGATGGAGATCGACTCCTCGCCCGTCGAGCTCGACGAGGCCGAAAGACGCGTCACGCAGCTCGAGATCGAGCTCGCAGCGATGGCCAAGGAGGCGCCCGCCACCCGCGAGCCCGTCGAGAAGGAGCTCGCAGAGGCCAAGACGCGGCGCGACGAGCTGGGCGCCCGCTGGGCAGGTGAGAAGGACGTGCTCGTCCGCGTGAGCGAGCTCACGCGGACTATCGACGAACTTCGAACCGAAGCCGAACGAGCCGAGCGTCAAGGTGATCTCGCTCGTGTCGCCGAGATCCGCTACGGCCTCATTCCCGAGGCGGAGAAGGAGCTTGCAGCTAGGGCTGAGCCGGAGGCTCAGCCCATGGTGAAGGAGGAGGTCGACGAGGACGACATCGCGGCCGTCGTCGCGCAGTGGACCGGAATCCCCACCGACCGGCTGCTCGAGGGCGAGGTCGAGAAGCTCGTCCACATGGAGGAGCGCCTGCACGAGCGCGTCGTCGGCCAGGACGCGGCGATCGAGGCCGTGTCGAACGCGCTTCGGCGTGCGCGCTCGGGGTTGCAGGACCCGAACCGGCCGATCGGCTCGTTCGTCTTCCTCGGCCCGACCGGGGTCGGGAAGACAGAGCTCGCTCGTGCGCTCGCGGAGTTCATGTTCGACGACGACCGGGCGATGGTGCGGCTGGACATGTCCGAATACCAGGAGAAGCACACCGTCTCCCGACTCGTCGGCGCGCCTCCGGGCTACGTGGGGTACGAGGAGGGCGGCCAGCTGACCGAGTCGGTGAGGCGGCGGCCGTACTCGGTGATCCTGCTCGACGAGATCGAGAAGGCGCACGCGGAGGTGTTCGACGTGCTGCTGCAGCTACTCGATGATGGCCGGCTGACGGACGGTCACGGCCGGACGGTCGACTTTCGCAACACGGTCGTGATCATGACCTCGAACATCCGCTCGGCCGACGACATGACCGACCGCTTCCGGCCGGAGTTCCTGAACCGCATCGACGAGATCGTGGTGTTCGAGGCGCTGACGCGCGAGCAGCTGGGCGAGATCGTGACGATGCAGCTGCGGCAGCTGAACCAGCGCCTCGGCGAGCGCGGGATCGCGCTCGAGCTGACCGACGGTGCGCGCGAGCTGATCGCAGAAGCGGGTTGGGATCCGGCGTACGGCGCACGGCCGCTCAAGCGGGCAATCCAGCGGCTGCTCGAGAACCCGCTCGCGCTCGCGCTGCTCGAGGGCGAGTTCGCAGACGGCGACACGATCCGCGCCTACGCCGAGCTTGGCGAGATCCAGTTTGGCGGGGTCGACGCGATGGTCGAGGACGAGGAGGGCGTCGAGGCGGCCGTCGCCGCCGAATGAGCTGCGGGACAACGCTTGTGTTGATTCAACACAAGCGTTGTCCCGTCCCCCCGTCCCTCAGGCCAGCACGAGCGAGAGGTCGTCCGCGCCGGCGAGCTTGTAGTTGTTCCCCCCCGAGAAGGTCACGACGATCGTGACCTGCGTGGCGCCACGGGGAACCTTGCCCTTGCGGCTCCGGAACGTCATGTCCGTCCCCGAGATCGTCGTGTCGTTCCCGATCCGCAGGCCTCCCAGCACGGTACCGTCGGCCTTGGCGAACTCCGCCCGCACCTGGGTCATGTTTCCGCTCGGTCCCGACCCGTAGTTCCCCAGCCAGCCGCCGAGCGTCACTGTGTGTCCCGCCGCAGCGGCGGGGAGCTTGATCGTCTGCTTGCCGATCGTCGCCTTCGCGGACGTGGCCTCGGTCGTCGTTCCACCGAAGAAGTAGTTCTTGCCGCGCTTGGGCGAGCCCTTCGAGGTCTTCTGGAACCAGCCGTTCGGAAAGGCGTACGACGCCGCACCGAACTGGCCGGCCTCGCTCGTCCATCCCGGAACCGCGCCGTACGCGCCGACGGCCATGATCCCCGCGCCCGCCTCGGCGCCCGGGTTCTTGATCAGGTTCTTCCCGCAGAGCCCGCAGGCAGTGCTCGCGGCGGGCGCGGCGGATGCGTTCGTCGTGAACATCGCCCCGACAAGCATGAGCACCACGCAGGCCAGCGTCCGCGGATGGACAATCGTCGTCCTCTTCCTCATTGGTGTGCTGCTCCTCTCGGTCGTCCGCCGCCCTGCACCACATGCGTGGCGTCCAGCGGGCGGAAGGTCGGCGCGACGTGCGCCATGGTCGCGGCGTCGACGCCCAGGCGGTCGACGCGAAACCGTTCCCAGGCGTCCTCGCTCTCCCAGACGGCGATGATCCGGAACCCGTCGTCGGTCGGGCCTGCTGCATGGATCAGGAGGCCATCCGGGGTCGGACCCTCGAATGCTCGCTCGAAGCGCTCGTACTGCTCCCAGCTCGCGGCGACGTCGTTGACGAACGCATACGGCATGCCGCGAGGGTGCGGGAGGGCGGTATAGCGCTGGTATAGGCGCGCCGCTACCGCAACAATCGAGCCGTGCGAGCAGAGCTTCGCGTGCTCGGGCCGTTGGAGCTTCTCGGAGACGGAGGCGTGGTCACCCTGCCGGGGCAGAAGCACCGGCGCCTCCTGGCCGCCCTCGTGCTCGCAGACGGGAAGACGTGCTCGGCGGATTCGCTGGTCGACGCGCTCTGGGGCGAGTCGCCCCCGGCGTCGGCGCCGAAGCTGCTGCAGCTCTACGTGTCGCAGCTTCGCAAGACGCTTCCCGAGGGCGTGTCGGTCGTCACGCGGCCGGTGGGCTACGCGCTGGAGCTCGACCTCGACTCGCTCGACACCGTGCGCTTCGAGCGGCTCGTCGACGAGGCCGGCGATGCGCTCGAGCAGGACAACCCAGCGCTTGCCTCGTCGCTCGCCGGGCAGGCTCTCGCGCTCTGGCGTGGTCCGGCCTACGCCGACGTGCGGTACGAGGAGTTCGTCCGCGCAGAGATCGAGCGGCTCGAGGAGCTGCGGCTCGTCGCGCGGGAGACGCGGCTGGAGGCGCAGCTTCGACTGGGACGCCACGGCGAGGTGCTCGCCGAGATCGTGTCGCTCGCGGACGAGCAGCCTCTCCGCGAGCGTGGGCAGGAGCTCGCGATGCTGGCGCTCTACCGATCGGGCCGCCAGGTCGACGCGCTCGAGCGCTACGCGTCGCTCCGGCGCCGGCTCGACGAGGAGCTGGGCCTCGAGCCCGGACCAGCCTTGCGCGAGCTCCAGCGGCGGATCCTCCAGCAGGACGTCGTGCTCGACGCACCCCGGAGTGGGCGGGAGGCATCGCGGTCGCTCCCCGAGCCGCCGAATCGTCTGGTCGGTCGGGAGCGTGAGCTCGACGAGCTCTGCGCGGCGCTGCTCCGTCGCGAGATCCGTCTGCTCGTCCTCACCGGCGCCGGTGGGAGCGGCAAGACGCGACTCGCCCTCGAGTCCGCACGACGCGTCGCGGGATCGTTCGCGAACGGCGTGGCGCTCGTCGAGCTGGCGCCGCTGCGGGATCCCGAGCTGATCGTCCCGGCGATAGCGCAGGCGGTTGGGCTCGGTGACATGGCCGACGAGCGCTCTCTCGACGCGCTCGCGACCGAGCTCCACGGGCGCGAGCTCCTGCTCGTTCTGGACAACGTCGAGCATCTCCGCGCCGGAACGGCGATGCTCGTCGAGCTGCTCGCGAGGGTGCCACGGCTCACGCTGCTCGTGACGAGCCGTGCCGTCCTCCACCTCTCCGGCGAGCACGTCTTCCCCGTCGCACCGCTCGACGAGGAAGCGTCGCTCGAGCTCTTCGAGCAACGCGCGCGGGCGCTCCAGCCTCGCTTCGAGGTCACCGCCGACAACGAGTGGGACGTACGCGAGATCTGTGCCCGCGTCGATCGATTGCCGCTCGCGATCGAGCTCGCGGCGGCGCGCATCCGGACGCTCGAGCCGCGAAGGCTGCTCGAGAGGCTTTCGGAACGGCTGACGCTCCTCTCGGGAGGCCCGCACGACACGCCCGCGCGCCAGCAGACGCTGAGCGAGACGCTCGACTGGAGCTTCGACCTCCTCGACGACGACGAACGCCGGTTTCTCGCTCGGCTCTCGGTCTTCCCCCCTGGTGCGACGCTCGAGGCGGCCGTCGAGGTCTGCGCCGCCGGCGACGAGGATGCGGCGCTGAACCTCGTCGAGCGACTCCACGATGCATCGCTGCTCCACGTGCAGGAGCACTCCGGCGCGACGCGCTACACCCTGCTCGAGACTGTGCGTCAGTACGCGGCCGACCGGCTCCGCGAGCTCGACGGGGACGAGACGCAGCAACGGCACGCGCAGTGGTGCCTCGAGCTCGCCGACGCCGCGGAGCCCGAGCTCGGCGGCGACCAGCAGACGCGCTGGTTCGCGATCCTCGAGGCGGAGCACGACAATCTCCGCGCCGCGCTCGCCTTTCTCGGCAGGTCCGGGGAGCTCAGGCTCCGACTCCGGCTCGCCGTCGCCCTGAGCCGGTTCTGGTACGTGCATGGGCACCTCGGCGAGGGACGTCGCCGTCTGGAGGACGCGCTCGCGGAGGATCGCGAGCAGCCGCCCGCACTCCTCCGCCGAGCGCTCACCGCCGCCTCGGCGATCGCGCTCCTCCAGGGTGACTACGCGGCGGCTACGGCGCACTCGGAAGCAGCACTCGATGCGGCCCGCCGCGGCGATGAGCCGCGATACGTCGCGAATGCGCTCAGCAACCTCGGGGCGATCGTGCTTGCGGCGGGCGACGACGCTCGGGCGGCGACCGTGCTCGAAGAGGCGGTCGCGCTGGCGCGCACGGTCGACGACGCGCGTATCGCGGCACTCGCGATCAACAACCTCGGCGACCTCGCATTGACCATCGGCGACTACCAGCGCGCGCGACCGTTGTTCGAGGAGAGCCACGCGCTCCTCGAGGCGCGGGGCGACACGGCCAATCTCGCCCGCTCCCACTTCAACCGCGGTGCGGTGGACCTGATGCTCGGAGACCACGCTGCCGCAGACGTGCGGTTTCGCGAGGGCCTGCGTCTCGCGAGCCAGACCGGCGACGCAGAGGACCTCGCGTGGTGCCTCGAGGGTCTCGCGGCGATCGCCGCCGACGTAGGCGACGGTGAGCGCGCTGCGACGCTGCTCGGCATGTCGGGCGGCCTGCTCAGTCGGATGGGCGCCGACTTCAAGCCCTTCGAGCGAAAGCTCCACGAGGTGACGCACGCGCGAGCGGAGGCACTCTGCGGGCTCGAGGAGTGCAGGTCGACGATGGCCCGCGGAGAGTCGATGACCCTCGCTGCGACGCTCGAGCTCGCGCTCGGCCCGGACGGCCCCTGAGGCTCTACGATCGCGCGGATGCCGGCCGTCCTGATCGTCGCGGCGACGCGAGCGGAGCTCTGCGGGCACGACGGGCTCGAATGCGGCGTCGGACCGGTGGAGTCCGCCGCGGCGACGGCCCGCGCGCTCGCGGCCGACCCGCACGTCCGGGCCGTGCTTCACGTCGGCCTCGCAGGCGCGCTCGGCGTGCCCGTCGGCGCATTCGTCGTTGGCTCGGAGTCCCGCTACGACGACCTCTCGGCTCGTTGGCCCGCGGTCGACCGCGCCGTGCCGGACGCTGCGCTCGCCGAGGCCGCGCTGACCGCGCTCCCGGGCGCGCGGCTGCTCCCGATCCACACCTCGGGCACCGTCGCGCGCCCTCGAGATACGACACCGGGCGAGCCGGTCGTCGAGGCGATGGAGGGTTTCGGCGTGCTCCGCGCGGCGGCCCAGGCGGGCGTCGCTGCGGTGGAGGTGCGCGCGGTCTCGAACGAGCTCGGGGAGGAAGACCGCGGACGCTGGGACCTCGCCGGCGCGCTCGCCGGGCTGGGCGCGGCGTTGCCGGCGCTCCTCGCCGCCGTGGAGGACACAGCCCGCACCGGCTGAGCCGGAGCTACCGTTGGCGCGTGTCGAGCACCGGCTCACGCCCCCGCCGCCCGCTGCCGCCGCCGCTCCCGCCCGTCTCGCGAACGGTCGGGCAGGTCGTCGCACAGGCGATCGAGCTCTACCAGCGGAACTTCTTCCGCGCGCTCGTCCTCGGGGTGCCGGTCGCGGTCGTCGACCAGCTCGTCGCCGACCTGTCGCACGTCGGGCGTGCCGCCGCGCTGGTCGCCGCGTCACCACTCTTCAGCCTCGCGTACGCGGGTGCCTGCGCCATCCGCCAAGACGAGCGGCCGCCGCTGCGAGTGTGGCTCTCCGCCGTCGCGCTCGGCGTGGTCACGTTCTTCCCCGCCGCGCTGTGCTTCTCGTGGTTCGCCCTCCTGGCAGTCCTGTGGCTGGCTCTCGCAGGGCACGCGGTGCCGGTCGTGATGGCCGAGCGCCTCGCTCCCGTCGCAGCGCTCCGGCGGACGTTCGAGCTAGGCCGCGCGGACTACGTCCACGCTGCAGGCTCGTTCGCGACGCTCGCGATCCTGTTCGCGCTGACGCGGTTGGCCCTCGGGCTCCTGCTCTCCAGCCAGGCCGACGCGACCGTGCGCGTGGCGATCTTCCTCGCCGACCTGGCGCTCTCCCCGCTGCTGTTCCTCGGCGCCGCGGTCGTCTACGTCGACCAGGCGGCCAGGGTCGGCCTCAGCCGTGCGGAGCGGCGCAGGCTGCGGTTGGGGGTCACGGGCCAGGCGAAGTAGGCTCACCCCTCCGGCCTCGATCGAGAGGAGACGCCCATGCCGACCTATCTGATGCTGTCGTCGCTCACCGAGAAGGGGACGCAGACGCTGAACTCGAACCCCGCTCGGCTCCGCGAGGTCAACCGCGACGTCGAGGAGCTGGGCGCGAAGGTGCTCCATCAGTGGGCCACGCTCGGGGTGTACGACTTCGTGAACGTCGTCGAGGCGCCCGACGAGCTCACGATGGCGAACCTGTCGGTCAAGCTCGGCGCCCGGGGGAGCGTGAAGTTCGAGACGCTGACGCTCGTGCCGGTCGACGAGCTGCTCGCAGCGCTCGAGTCCTAGGCGCCTCTCTCAGCGTCGGGCCTTTACCCGACCAGCTCGCGCTTGCGGCGAGAGGCGGCGGACTGCCGCTTCTGGGCGCTCAGCTCGACCTTGCGCAGGCGGATGCTCCGCGGCGTCACCTCGACGCACTCGTCGTCGCGGATCAGCTCGAGCGCCTGCTCGAGGGAGAGCGGCCGCGGCGGGATCAGCCGCACGAGCTCCTCCGCGGTCGAGCTGCGCATGTTCGTCAGCTTCTTCTCCTTCGCGGCGTTCACGTCGAGATCCTCGGCGCGCGCGTTCTCGCCGACGATCATCCCCTCGTAGAGCTCGTCGCCGGGCTTGACGAAGAGCGAGCCGCGCTCCTGGAGGTTCAGGATCGCAAAGCTCGTCGCCGTGCCGCGGCGGTCGGAGACGAGAGCGCCGGTCGGCCTCGTGCGCAGCTCGCCGTGCCAGGGCTCCCAGCCCTCGAAGACATGGTGGAGGATGCCGGTACCGCGCGTCTCCGTCAGGAACTCCGTGCGGAAGCCGATCAGCCCGCGCGCGGGGACGCGGTACTCCATGCGCGCCCAGCCCGTGCCATGGTTGACCATTTGCTCCAGGCTTCCCTTGCGGAGCGCGAGCAGCTGCGTGACGACTCCGATGTAGTCCTCCGGGACATCGATCGCGACGCGCTCGACCGGTTCGTGGGTCTTGCCGTCGATGTCTCGGGTCAGCACCTCGGGCTTCCCGACGGTGAGCTCGAAGCCCTCGCGGCGCATCAGCTCGACGAGCACCGCGAGCTGGAGCTCGCCGCGGCCCTGTACCTCCCACGCGTCCGGTCTTTGCGTCGGGTTCACGCGGAGCGAGACGTTGCCGACGAGCTCCTGGTCGAGTCGTTGCCTGACGAGCGACGCGGTCAGCTTCGTCCCTTCCGTGCCCGCGAGCGGTGAGGTGTTGATCCCGATCGTGACCGCGAGCGACGGCTCGTCGACCGACGCGACGGGCAGAGGGCGCGGGTCGTCGGGGTCGGCGATCGTCTCGCCGATCGTCACGTCGGGGAGTCCGGCGATCGCGACGATCTCCCCGGGCCCCGCCTCCTCGGCGGGGACTCGCTCGAGCGCCTCGGTCACGTAGAGCTCGGTGACCTGCGCGCCCTGGATCGTGCCGTCGGCCCGGCACCATGCGATCTGCACGCCTTTACGCAGCGTGCCGTGGCGAATGCGGCAGAGGGCGAGCCGTCCGACGTAGGGCGAGGCATCGAGGTTCGTGACGAGCGCCTGCAGCGGATGCTCGGGGTCGTAAGCAGGTGCGGGAACGGTGGCCAGGAGCGTGTCGACGAGCGGCCCGAGGTCGCTCGCCAGCTCGTCGCGCGCGAGCCCGGCCCGACCTGCGCGTGCGTTCGCGTAGACGATCGGGAACTCGATCTGCGACTCGTCCGCGTCGAGGTCGAGGAACAGCTCGTAGACCTCGTTCACGACCTCCTCGGGCCGCGCGTCGTCTCGATCGATCTTGTTCACGACGAGGACGACGGGCAGCCGCGCCTGCAGTGCCTTGTGGAGGACGAAGCGCGTCTGCGGCAACGGCCCCTCGGACGCGTCCACGAGCAGGAGGACGCCGTCGACCATCGTCAGCCCGCGCTCGACCTCGCCGCCGAAGTCGGCGTGTCCGGGCGTGTCGACGATGTTGACCTTCACGTCGCCGACGCGGACGGCGGTGTTCTTGGCGAGGATCGTGATCCCCTTCTCGCGCTCGAGGTCGAGCGAGTCCATGACACGCTCGGCGACGTCTTGGTTCTCGCGGAACGAGCCGGCCTGCCAGAGCAGCGCGTCGACGAGCGTGGTCTTGCCGTGGTCGACGTGCGCGACGATCGCGACGTTCCTGATGTCGTTGCGTGTCTTCATGTGGGCGTCGGCGTGCTCGGGCGCGGCGGGCCACGTCACCCGGCCGCGAAGCCGGTCTCGCGTTGCGTGACGGTGAGCGGGCTCGTGGGGAGGCCCGCGGGCGGCTCGGTCGCGTTGTAGCCGCCAGGCGCGACGTCGTTCGGCGTGTCCGGGTGGAACAGCGCCGCAAGGAGCTGGATGTGGCCACGTCCGATGGACAGCTCCCACTGGCCGCCGCCGTAGGCTCCGATGCCGTTCGACTCGCAGTGGTCGTATGCGGCGAAGAGGCGCTCGATCGAGCCGAAGCGCGACGGCTTCACGTTGACCGTGCGGGGCGGCCAGCGAAGCGCCTCGATGTCCGCGACGGTGTGGATCGGCGCATCCCAGGTGACTCGGTCCGCGACCGGCTCGAGGATCGGGATGGTCTCGGGCGTGAGTGCAGGGTCCTCGATCCAGGCGTCGGGGAACTCTTCGAGCACGCGGCGGTAGAGAGAGACGTCGGGTGGGTTGTCGACGACCGTGCCGCTGTACTGCCCCTTGAGGTCGATCGAGTCCACGCAGCCGAGCTCGCGGAGCTCGGCGAAGATCGCGTCCGTCCAGTCCGGGCGCGCGTCGAGCTTGAACCGGAGCGTGGGGTAGAGGGCGAGGAACGCGCGCAGGCGATCGGTCGTCGGCGGATCGCCGAGCGGGCCCGACGCGACGAACGTCACGGGTCGCGCCTCGCGCCCGACGACGTCGCCGAGCGACCTGCCGGCCTGCCGCAGCGCGAGGTCGAGGGCCGCGCTCTCGAACGCCCAGCGCCGGTAGTCGAGGTACTCGTGTCGCTCCGGCGGCTCCGGGAACAGCGCGACCGTCTCGAGCCGGCGGGAGAAGCCATCGATCGTCCAGTCTCCGGCGAGCGGGAGCACGGGCCCGCGCTGCTGCTGCGCCTCCTGGAGCGGCCCGTCGTAGGTGACGTCTTCGCCGAGGCCCTCCTCTCCGTCACCGAGGAGTCGCACGACGGTCGTCTGTCGCGTGAACTCGGGTCGGACGTAGAGCTCGTGCGGGTCGAGCTCGTACGCGTCCACGCGCAATGGCAGGTCTCGGACGAGGTCGTAGAGCGCCATCAGAGGGCGGCGTGGGCGGCCGCGATCTCCCCGGCCAGACCCGCGTTGGCGACGATGAGGTCGCGGTTGACGCGACGGGTCTCACCGCCGGAGCGCTCGTGGAGGGCTGCGAGGACGAAGGGCGTCACCTCCTGGCCGACGATACCCCGCTCGTTCGCCTCCGCCAGGATCTCCTCGGTCAGCGCAGCGACGTCGAGGCTCTCGTCTGGTGGGCGGCCGACGAGGATCCCGTTGCCGCCGAGGCGCCAGTGGGCGTCTGCGACCGAGGCGGCCTCCTCGGCGGTCTCGACCCTCGCGGAGACGGGCGGACCGCCCTCCGCGGCATAGAAGAGCGGCAGCGTGTCGACGCGGTAGCCGAGCACGGGAATGCCGAGCGTCTCGAGGACCTCCGCGGTGCCCGGAACGTCGAGGAGCGACTTCACACCCGAGGAGGCAATCAACGCAGGCACCCGGGCGCACACGCCGAGGTCGGCGGACACGTCCGGTGGAGTGGGGAATCCGCGGTGGACGCCACCGAGCCCGCCGGTGCCCATGAAGCGGATCCCGACCGCAGCGGCCGCGGCGAGCGTGCCTCCGACGGTCGTTGCGCCGACCGCGTCCTGCACCGCGCAGGGGGCAAGGTCACGCGGGCCGAGCTTGCGGGCATCGGAGCTGAACCGCTCGAGCTCCGCCGCGGTGAGCCCGATCACGACCCGGCCGTCGAGCACGCCGATGGTCGCGGGCACGGCCCCCGCCTCACGGACGGCAGCCTCGCTCGCGAGCCCGACCTCGATGCCCGTCGGCGCCGGGAACCCGTGCGCGACGAGCGTCGTCTCGAGCGCGACGACCGCGCGCCCGTCGTCGAGCGCCGCCTGGACCTCGTCGGTCGTGCGAATCAGGTGATCCACGCGGTGCAGCGTAGTCGTGCAGGTTCTCTTGGCCGACTCAGTCGGCGGGAGCGAAGATCATCCGCTCGCCCGGCAGGTCGTACGTGACGACGAAGCGACGCAGGAACGCATCGCCGATCAGGCCGTCGTAGATGATCTCCTGGAACATCACGTTCGTCCCCGTCTGCGCGATGGACGGCGCGCCGGTGACGTGGATCGTCCCGTCGACATGCGTAAAGCAGCGCACGTAGCCGTGGCCCGTCTCGTCGCGCCCTTTCACACGGCGCACCGCCGGGTCGTCGAGTCGAACGCCGAGCGTCTGTGCATGCCCGGCGTCGAGGATCAGAACGTCGCTGCCCATGTCCACCTCGACGTCGATCGAACCGAGGGCGCCGACCGTGAGCGGCAGGAACGCGACGAGCGACGGCCCTTGCCGATCGAGCCGGACGGAGACGGACGTCCCGCGCGCGGCACGCTCGGCGAGGGTCGACGGTGACTCGAGGATCACGACCCGGCGCGGATAGTCGACCGTGAAGGCGGTCTCGTCGAAGAACGCGAGGGAGAGAAACCCGTCGACCGTCGCCAGCGGCGGGGAAAACCCGCCGGTGTCGAGCACGCCGACGACCTGGCCCTCGCGCGTGAGCGTGCCGACCGTGATCGGCGGACCGTCGGCGAGGGCCACGCCCACCTCCTGCCCGGACATGCGCTGTCCGGTGAACGTCTCGCCGTTCGGCACGCAGTCCACCTCGCGCGCGAGCGACTCGGACAGCAGCGTCAGGCCGATCCCGGTGTCGAGCACGAAGCCCGCGTCGACGTCGCCCACGCGCACCGGGACGGAGACCAGGTGAGCAAGGTAGGTGAAGGGGACGCCATCCATCCGCGCGGACGCTACCGCCGCCCCAACCTCCCCCAGGGGCACTCCCGTGTCCCTGCTGTCACGCTAGCGAGCAAGTTGCAACGCCCCTGTGCCGGCTCTGTCCCAGGTCCGTGTCGACGTCGTCGCTGGCCGGCGCTCGCGCGAGCGCCCGAGCTCGCGAGCTCGTCAGGGCATCGCCCCGGCCTGCTGGATGCACCGTGCGGCCGCCGCCAGCGCGAGGTCGGGGCCGCCGACGATCCAGCCTGCGGCGAGCGCGTCACCGGCGCCTGTCGTGTCGAGGACGGTGTCGACGGGGGCCGCGGCCCGCTCGTCGCCGTCGAACGAGCACCCGGCCGCGCCGCGCTTGAGGATCCAGAAGGCACCGGGCAGCGGGCCGCCGAACACCGCTTCCTCCTCCTCGTTCGCGAAGACGACGTCGGGGTGGAGCTCCGTGACCGCCTCCCGGAACCGCTCGGTGCCGCGGTCGCGGATCGCGCTCCACGAGGACAGGTCGACGCTGACACGTGCGCCGCGCTCGCGTGCAAGGTCGACTGCGCGCGCAGCCGCCGACGCAACCGGATCGGCGGTGAGCGCATACCCCGACACGTGCAGGTGGTCACAGGCGAGCCAGTCGGGGTCGAGCTCGTCGGGCCGGAGCTCTGTCGCAACGCCGCGCGCCGGAAGCATCGAGCGCTCGCCCGTGCCGTCGACGAGCGAGACGATGACGCCGTTCCCCTCTGGTGCGACGGGGCCGGCGAGCTCGACGCCGCGTCTCTCCAGCTCCTCCGCGGCGAGCCGGCCGGCGCCGTCGTCGGCCCGCTTGCCGAGCCACCGTGCCTGGGCGCCGAGCGCCGCCACCCACGCTGCGACGTTTGCCCCCTGGCCGCCGGCCGAGAGGGAAACGGCCGCCGCCGTGTCCGCGCCGCGCGCGATCTCGCCCTCGATCCGCACGACCACGTCGAGCCCGAGATCACCGAGAGAGACGACGCGCATCGCCTACGATCGTCTCATGGCTCGCGACGAAGGGACGGGCGAGGACGGCGGTCAGCGGCGTCGCGCCCGGTCGTTCGTGCTCGGCGGGATCGTCGGCGCATCGGCTGTCGCGGCCGGGCTCAGGCGTGCCCGCCGTCGGAGGCGGCGGCCCGTGCAGGCCGGCCTGGCCGCCTTCGAGGGCGCGCCCTGCTACCGCGAGTTGCTCGAGAAGGAACGCCGCGAAGCGCCGTAGCCGCGGTCGACGCGGGCGGCGAGCACGACCGTCTGCAGGTTCACGTCCGCGTCTCCGATCCCGAGTTGCTGACCGACGAGGAGCGCGCGGGCCGAGTAGTAGAGAAACGCCCGCGGCGTGACGACCGGCTTCAGCGTCCGGATCACGAGGAACGGCCCGAACGCCCGCACCTCGTACGGGGCGGCGGGTTTCGGGAGGCGCCGCTCGATCTCGAGCCGCGGCCGGATGTTGTTCCGCTCGCTCGCGTCCAGGACCCAGACACCGCGGCCGAGCGGCGACTCGCGGCGCAGGACGCGCAGTGCAAGCGTCGGGTCCGCACGTGGAACGACCGTCGTCGGGAAGGACGACCGGCTGCGCTCCCACGCGCCGAGGTAGAGGGGCTCGTAGCCGAAGAGCACGTCGTCGGGGCGGCTCGTCCGCGCCAGCCAGGACTCGGCGTCGGCCCGGGCGGCCTGCCGTGCATCCGGCTCCCAGTCGAAGAGCGGCGCCGACCGGTGCCAGGCCCACGCGACCTGGGTGATGACCAGCGCGGCGGTCGCAACGACCGCGAATGCGACCGACCACCGCCCGACGAGGACGATCGTCGTGGCCACCGCGATCGCGAAGAGCGGCAGGAGGAAGATCAGGTGTCGCGACTCCGGCGCCGCGCCGCTTCCGAGCTTCGCCACGAGGAACGCGGCGAGCGTCGCTCCGAGCGCGCAGAGAACGAGCGCCCGTGCGTCGCGCCGCATCCGCGTGACGCCCACCACCGCAGCCGCGACGGCCAGCAGCGACACGGGCCACCAACCCGCAGTTGCGTCCCCGGCCGATCGCCAGAAGTACCGCGCGACCGCGGTCGGTCCCCCGAGCTTCGCACCCCCGCCCCCGACGCCGACGTCGAAACGGCCGGCGAGCACGAGGTCGGTCACCCAGAACGGGATGCCGAGCACGAGCACGGCGACCGCTGCGAGCGCCGCCTCACGGATGCGGTCGCGGCGCGAGACGAGCACGTAGAACCCCTGGCCGCCGAGCACCAAGACCCCGTACGGGTGCGCGGCCACCGTCAGCAGCGCGGTCGCAACCCACAGGGCCCATGAGCCCCGACCGCCGCGGTCGAGCGCGCGTAGGAGCGCGAGCAGGCAGGCGAGCGAGAGGAACAGGAAGAGGCTGTACATGCGCCCGTAGACGCCGTGGAAGAGGAACAGCCAGCTCGGGGCGACGACGACGGTCGCGACGAAGCCGACCCGGATGTCGGCCAGCCGCGCACCGAGGGCCGCGACCAGCGGAAGACTGGCGATCGCGAACGCGGCCGAGAGGAGTCGCAGGCTGCCGAGGCCGAAGCCGAGATGGGCAACCGCCCAGGCGAGGAGGAAGTGGAGCGGCGCGCCGCCACGGTCACGAGTGACGTGCTCGACGACACCCGGCAGGGAGTCGCGGCCGATGAACAGCGCGAGCGTCTCGTCCTCGTGCGGCGGCCAGGCCATCAGCTGGTGCAGGAGGAACGCGGTCGCGGCGACGACGACCCCCACGATCCCCAGGTACGGCCAGCGCAGCGCGAGCCAGGACCGCGCGGACGCCCCGGCGACGACGGGTGCCGCTCCCTCCTGACGTGCCTCGATCCCTTGCGTCATCGTGGTTTCCGACATCTTCGCTGGTAGATTGGCCGGCCATGCCGATCTACGAGTACCGCTGTCCGAACGGCCACACGTTCGAGGTGTTCCAGCGGATGTCGGACCCCCCGGTGAGCGTGTGCGAGATCTGCGGTGCCGGCCCGGTCGAGAAGCTCCTGTTCCCCGTCGCGGTGCATTTCAAGGGCTCCGGCTTCTACTCGACGGACTACGGCCGGGGGTCACGCAAGGGGGCGGGCAAGGATGCGGACGGGAGCACGTCCTCGTCCGACGGATCGGCGAAGACCGAGCAGCCCGCTCCGAAGACCGACACGAAGTCGTCGGACTCCAAGCCCGCGGACGGGTAGCTCACCGGCCCCGGTCGCCCACGTAGCACCCGGGGGCATACGGCAGGCCGCGCGCGGGTGCGAGCGGCGCCGAGCGGCCCGTGAACATCGCCACCGTAGAGACGTTGTCCTCGCTGCCGAGGATGACGGACTCGCCGCCGACCGTCGCCGGGTCGCCGCCGAGACGGCAATGGAGCGCCTTTCCCTTGTCGGCGCGGAAGTAGACCCAGCCGAGCTGCATCAGCTGCGACGCGCCAAGATCGGTCGCGAGTGGGGCGGCGAGCTGGTCGCCGACGAACGGCAGCTTCAGCGCCGTCCCGAAGCCCGTCACCTTGTTCAGGGTCGCCTCGACGACGTCCTGCTGGCGGCGCGCGCGTGTGAAGTCGTTCTCGGCCGGGTCGAGCAGGTTGTGCCGGATCCTGGAGTAGACGAGTGCGCGGTGCCCGTCCATGTGCTGCTTCCCCTTCGCGAACCGCCAGCCGGGCCACTCGGCGCAGCGCTTTGCGGTCTTGTAGGGGCAGTCGAACCGGTCCGACCTGATCTTGCGCGGCACCGTCACCTCGATGCCGCCGACCGCGTCGATCAGCTCGCGGAAGCGGTCGAAGTCGACGAAGACCACGTGGTTCACAGGCAGTCCGGTCAGGTCCTTCACGGTCCGGAGCGCGAGCGCGGGGCCGCCGATCTGGTTCGCGGCGTTGATCTTCGCGACACCGACCTCCGGGATCTCGACCTGGAGGTCGCGGGGGATCGAGAGGAACGCGAGCCGCTTCTTCCCCGGGTCCGTGCGGATCAGCATGATCGAGTCCGACCGGTTGGCCCCGGCGCGGCCCTTCTGCTTCCCGCCGTCGGTCCCGAGCACGAGAATCGTGGTCGGCGTCGAGAGCAAGAGGCCGTCCGTCTTCGCGAGCTGGCGCTTCACCCCGGCGGGCACGCGATCGTTCGCCTCCGAGACCCCGCCCGAGACCGCGAGGTAGCTCGCGACGCCCCAGACGACGAGCAGGAGGAGGAGGACGAGCACGCTCACCCCGATCCATCGACCCCAACGCCGGCGCGTCGGCGAGGACGGGCCGGCGGGCGCCCCCGGCGGGGTCTTGGAGCCCGGCGCAGCCTCGCGGGTCAGCGGCACCCGCCCCTTGACCCGACCGCCGCGATAGACGCGATACGGCTTGTCCTGAGCGGGCATCCGGCCGGGTATGGTAGCCGCGCGTTGCCGCCGGAATCGGTCATCGGGGTGGACGTCGGCGGGACGAAGATCCGCGCCGGCACGATCGCGCGCGACGGCTCGATCGGCCGCGTGCTCGACGTCGAAACGCCGACGGACGGCACGGAGCCGCTCTTCGAGGCGCTGTTCGGCGTCGTCGAGCAGCTGCTGGCCGACGAGCCAGGGGCGATCGGGATCGGCATCCCGATGAACATCGATCGCCGGACGGGTCTCGCCCTCTCGGCGGCCAATCTCCCGCTCCGCTCGCTCGACGTCGGCGCGCGGGTGCGGGAGCGCTTCGACCTCCCCGTCGGGCTCGAGAACGACGGAAACGCGACGGCCCTGGCCGAGTGGCGCTGCGGCGCCGCCCGGGGCGCGAGCGACGTCGTCGCGCTGGCGCTTGGCACCGGCGTGGGCGGCGGGCTGGTCCTCGACGGCCGTCTCTTTCGCGGGTGGGCCGAGATCGGGCACCTCGTCGTCGAGGCCGACGGCGCACGCTGCCAGGGCAACTGCCACGGCTACGGGCATCTCGAGTCCCTCGTCTCGGGGGAGGCCGCCTCGCGTGCGGCCCGGGAGCTGTGGGGCGCCGAGGCCGACGCGCATCGGCTCGTGCGCGAGGCCGAAGGCGGTGACGCGGGGGCTCGTGCCGCCCTCGGGCGGATCGGGCACTTCCTCGGTCTCGCGATCGGCTCTCTCTGGAACGTGTTCAGTCCCGACGTCGTCGTGGTCGGGGGCGGCTTCGGCGCAGGCGCGTGGCGGTTCATCGAGGAGTCGGCGCTTGCCGCCGCACGTCGCGAGGCGCTGCGGCCGGCCGACGAAGGCCTCCGGGTCGTCGTCGCGGAGCTCGGTGACGACGCCGGGCTCGTCGGCGCAGGGCTGGTGGGTTTCGAGGCGCTCGACGGCATGCGCTGAGGACACTGATGTCCCTCGCGGTCTGCGCGACTCCGATCGGAAACCTCGCGGACGTCACGCTGCGCGTCCTCGACGAGCTGCGGGACGCCGACGCGGTTCTCTGTGAGGACACCCGTCGGACGCAGATCCTCCTCGACCGGCACGGCATCCGGGCCAGACGCCTCGTCAGCCTCCATCGGCACAACGAGGCGCGGCGCACGGAGGAGCTTCTGCCGCTGCTCGAGGCGGGCGAGCGCCATGCGCTCGTCTCCGACGCGGGGCTACCGGGTGTGAACGACCCCGGCGGTCGACTGGTCGCCGCCGCCCTCGCCGCCGGGGTCGAGGTCACGGTCCTGCCTGGCCCGAGCGCCGTCGAGACGGCGCTCGTGGCAAGCGGGCTCGGCGGTGCCGGGTACCGGTTCCTCGGCTACCTGCCCCGGCGGGACGCGGAGCTCGATGCGCTCTGGGCCGAGGCACGCTCGTGGCCGTACGCGGCCGTCGCCTTCGAGTCCCCCAAGCGGCTGCCGCGCTCGCTCGAGCGCCTGGCGCGGATCGACCCCGAGCGGCGCATCGCCGTGTGCCGCGAGCTGACCAAGCGCTTCGAGGAGGTTGTCCGCGGCGCCGCCGCCGAGGTCGCGCCGCGCTTCGCCGAGTCGACGAAGGGAGAGGTGACGATCGTGCTCGCACCAGGCGCCCCGGGCGGCACCGACGTCGACGCTGCGGTCGAGGCGGTGCGACGCCTCGTCGAAGGCGGCGCACCACGCCGGCTCGCGGCGGACGTCGTCTCCGGCCTCGTGCAAACGCCGCGCAACGAGCTCTATCGCTCGTCGCTCGATTCCGCCGATTGACGTCGTCCGACTGCCCCGCTACCGTTTCCGTTCCCCGCGTTGCCGTCGCAGAGAACAAGGAGGTGCGGAATGCACCGGATTCTCGCGATCGGCGCAGTCGCAGTGCTTGCGCTCGCCCTCGTCGGCGCGGCGTCCGCGTGGTCGTGGCCCGCGGAGGGCGCGGTTCTTCGCCCGTTCGCCCTCGGGCCGGACGTCTACGCGGGCGGACAGCACCGCGGTATCGACATCGCAGGCCCGACCGGCTCGGCGGTGAAGGCGCCGGCGGCGGGCGTCGTCAGCTTCGCCGGGTCGCTGCCGACCTACGGCCGCGGCGTGACGATCCTGACGGCCGACGGCTACGCCGTCACGCTCGTCCATCTCGGCACGATCGACGTCGCGAAGGGCACCACCGTCGGCGAAGGCGACACCGTCGGCACGATGGGCGTGAGCGGCACGTCCGAGCAGGACGAGCCGAGCGTCCACCTCGGGATCAGGCAGGCGTCCGAGGAGGAGGGATACCTCGACCCGCTCGGGCTTCTTCCCCCGAGAGCGGCACCGTCGCCTGCTCCGACGCCGACACCCGAGGCGGTCACGGCCCCCGCGGCTGTGTCGGCGCCGGTCGCGGCCCGACCGCCGTCACCGCCGCCGACGTCGCCCGCGCCGGCCGCTGCGCCCGTCCCGACACCGGCCCCGACGGTTGCCCCCTCCCCGTCGGCACAGCCGGCCCCGACCGCGACCTCGGCGTCCTTGTCGAGCTCACCCGTGACGTCCCCGCAGAGCGCCGACTCGTCGCCGGCCGCGGCCGGCCGGCGAGAGACACCGGAGGCGGGTGTGACGATCGCAGGGGCGAGCCCGCCGCCCGTCCGCGCAGTCACGGCCGACACCGCCCGTTCGACGCCCGTGTCGAGGCCTGTGACGTTCCGGGTGGACGCCCCGGCGCTCCCGTCGGACGCGGCGTCGCGGCACGTCGCCCCGACGGAGACCGCCGTGCCGGCGGTTTCTGCCGCTCGGGCCGACCCGGTCGTCGCGTCGGCGCGGCGGGTCGTGCGCGAAGCGGCAAGGCCCACGGAGGTCGGCCGCGCAGTCGCACCCGAGGCGAGTCGTGTGGCAGGGGTGCGGGAACGTGTGCACGAGCCGGCGGCCGAGAGCGTGCCGCGTACGCGGCGCGTGCCTCTCCGATCCGCCATGCGCGTAGTTGCCGAGGATCGGTGGGCGGTCCTCGCGTCCGGCTCCTCTCCGGGCGTGCCGACCACACGACGCGCCGTCGAGGCGCGGCCCGACGCGCCGTTTGCAGTCGGCGGGCTCGGTGTCCGCGCGCTGGGGGCCGGGATCGCCCTGCTCGCCCTTCTCGCGGCGGCTACGGGACGAGGGGTCGCCCGTAGAATCGGCATGGATGGAGCCGTACTACCTCACCACGCCGATCTACTACGTCAACTCGACGCCGCACATCGGCCACGCGTACACGACCGTGGCCGCGGACGTCTTCGCTCGTCATCAGCGACAGCGCGGACGTGAGACGTTCCTCCTCACGGGGGTCGACGAGCACGCGTCGAAGGTCGCGCGGGTCGCCGCGGAGCAGGGCCTCTCCCCGCAGGAATACGTCGACGGCATCGTCGAGGCGTGGCGGGCGCTCCCCGCCCGCCTCGACGTCTCCAACGACTTCTTCATCCGGACGAGCGACGACGGCCACAGGCGGTTCGTGCAGGAGTTCCTGCAACGAATCCGGGACAACGGTCGCGACGACATCTACCAGGACGTCTACGCGGGCCTGTACTGCGTCGGCTGCGAGGCCTTCAAGACCGAGGCGGAGCTCGTCGACGGCAAGTGCCCGGAGCACGACATCGAGCCCGAGTGGATCGAGGAGCGCAACTGGTTCTTCCGCCTGTCGGCGTACCAGGACGGGCTGCTTGCCCTCTACGAGGAGCGGCCGGACTTCGTGCTCCCGGCGTTTCGCGCGAACGAGGCGAAGGGGTTCATCTCAGGTGGCCTCCAGGACTTCTCGATCAGCCGTGCCGGACAGCCGTGGGGGATCCCGATCCCGTGGGACACGGAGCAGGTGGCCTACGTCTGGGCCGACGCGCTCGTCAACTACCTCAGCGCGCTGACGTACGCGCGGCCGGGCGAGAACCTGATCCCGACGTTCTGGCCGCAGGCGCGGCACCTGCTCGGGAAGGACATCCTCCGCTTCCACTGCGTCTACTGGCCGGCTCTGCTGCTCGCCGCCGGATACGAGGTCCCGAAGCAGCTCTTCGTCCACGGGTACCTGCTGCTCGACGACCGCAAGATCTCGAAGTCGCTCGGCAACGTCGTCGATCCCCTCGACCTCGTGGACGTCTACGGCGCCGACGCGGTGCGCTTCTGGTGCGCGAGGTCGGTCTCGTTCGGCCAGGACGGGGCCGCCTCGATCGACGGCCTGCGCGAGCGCTACGAGCGCGAGCTCGGGAACGACCTCGGGAATCTCCTCTCGCGCGTGACGGCGATGATCGCCCGCTATCGCGGCGGCACGCTCGCCGCCGTGCCGGCAGACGACTCGCCGGTCGCAGTCCTGCTCGAGCGGCTGACCGGCGACGTCGCAGCCGGGCTCGACAGGTTCGACCTGACCGGTGCGCTCGAGCGCATCTGGGAGGTCGTCCGCGGCCTGAACCGGCACGTCGAGGCGACGGCGCCGTGGCACCTCGCCAAGGACGACGAACGCGCCGACGAGCTCGACCGCGTCCTCTTCGACCTGGTTGACGGGCTGAGGACGGTCGCGGTTGCTCTTGCGGCGTACCTGCCGAGCACGTCGGCCCGAATCCTCGAGGCGCTCGGCCAGTCGGCAAGCGTCGCCTGGGAGGAGGTCGCCTACGGGCGGACGCAGGCTGTGGAGGGGCTCGAGGCCGCGCCGCCGCTCTTCCCCCGCGTGGACGAGCCAGCCACCGCGGCGTGACCGACAGTCACGCCCACCTCGACGCGTGCGCGGAGCCGGACGCCGTGGTCGCGCGGGCGAGCGCCGCCGGCGTCGGGCGGATCGTGACGATCGGTACGGGCATCGACTCGTGTCGCCGCGCGCTCGGGATCGCCGAGCGCCACGACGGTGTTGTCGCGGCATTGGGCATAGACCCGCACCGTGCGGCGACGGCCGACGCAGCGCGTCTCGGTGAGCTGCGTGGGCTACTCGTCCACCCGAAGGTCGTCGCTGTGGGAGAGACCGGCCTCGACGGCCACCACGGCATAGACACGCTGAACGAGCAGCGAGCGCTGCTCGACGAGCAGCTCGCCCTCGCCGAGTCGCTCGCGCTCCCCGTCGTGATCCACAGTCGCGCCGCGAGCGCCGCGACCGCCGAGGCGCTCGAGCCGTTTGCGGGCACGGTGGTCCTGCATTGCTTCTCGGAGCCCGAGCTACTCGAGCCTGCGCTCGAGCGGGGGTACTACGTGTCGTTCGCCGGCAACGTCACCTATCCCAGCGCCGCGGAACTACGTGCGGCCGCCGCGCGTGTGTCCGCGGATCGCATCCTCGTCGAGACCGACACGCCGTACCTCGCGCCACAGCCGGTCCGCGGCCGTCCGAACGAGCCGATGAACGTCGGCCACACGCTCGCCGTGCTCGCCGAGGCCCGAGCGGAGGAGCCTGCTGCGCTCGAAGCGCAGATCGATGCGAACGCGACCGCCGCGTTCGGCCTCGCGGACGCGTGACCCGCGTCGCTCCGAAGAAGGCGCTCGGCCAGCACTTCCTCGTCGACCGGAACGTGCTCGGTGTCATCGAGCGCCTCGCCGCTCTCCACGCCGACGATGTCGTCCTCGAGGTCGGCCCGGGTCTCGGCGTGCTGACGACGTTCCTCGCAGACCGGGTTGCGCACGTCCACGCCGTGGAGCTGGACCGGAGCCTCGACGAGCCGCTGCGCGGGGCCCTCGCCGGGCGGAGGAACGTCGAGCTCGTCTTCGGAGACGCTCTGACGCTCGACCTCGCAGCGCTCGACCCGCCGCCGAAGAAGCTCGTCTCGAACCTCCCGTACAACATCGCGACACCGCTCGTCGTCGAGAGCCTGACGTCGATCCCCACGCTCGCGAGCTGGTGCGTGATGGTGCAGCGGGAGGTGGCCGACCGCTTCTTCGCCGAGCCTCGGACGAAGGCCTACGGCGCCGTCTCCGTGCTGGTGCGCCTGAACGCTCGCCGGACCGGGTTCCATCCGGTCTCGCGCACGGTCTTCCGGCCGCCTCCGAACGTCGACTCGGCGCTCGTCGCCTTCGAGCGGGTCCCGGGCCCGCCGAATCCCGACGAGGTCGCGCGCGTCGTCTCCGGCTGCTTCGCGCACCGGCGGAAGACCCTGGCCAACTCGCTCGCGCTCAGCGGAGTCGCGACGCGTGAGCACGCTGCGAAGGCGCTGCTCGGGCTCGGCCGGGAGCCGAACGTCCGCGCGGAGGCGCTCGAGCCGACGGAGTTCGTCGCCCTCGCCGAGGGGGTCCTCCGATGAGCGGCTGGCGCACGCTCGAGGCTCCGGCGAAGCTGAACCTTGCGCTCGTCGTTGGCCCAAGGCGAGCGGACGGGATGCACGAGGTCGTCACGGTGATGGAGCGCCTTACCCTGGCCGACAGGATCGGGGTTCGGCGCGCGGAGGTCACGAGGGTCGAGGGGTTCGACGACGACACGCTCGTCCGCGACGCATTCGACGAGGTGATGCGACGGGCGGGAGGGGCCACCGGATTCGAGGCGCGCATCGACAAACGCATCCCGGTCGCCGCCGGGCTGGGGGGCGGCTCGAGCGACGCCGCCGCCGCGCTCCGTCTGGCGAACGACCTGCTCGAGACGCCGCTCTCGCTCGACGAGCTCGACTCGATCGCCGCGTCCCTGGGCGCCGACGTGCCGTTCTTCCTTCGCGAGGGGCCTCAGCTCGGGACCGGCGACGGCAGGACGCTGGCCGCGGTGGCCCTGCCGCGCGCGTACACCGTCCTGCTCGTCCTGCCCGACGGCGCGCGGAAGAGCGCGACCGCCGACGTCTACGCAGCGTTCGACGAGCGGCGGGGGGAGGCGGGCTACGAAGAGCGCCGCGCGCACGCGCTCGCAACCCTCGACGACCTCACCGCCGAGACCGGCCTCGCAGCGCTCCCGCCGAACGACCTCGCCTCGTCGCCGCTCGCGGACGAGCTCCGGCATCTCGGCGCGTTTCGCGCGGACGTGACCGGCGCAGGCCCGGTCGTCTACGGCCTGTTCGTCGAGCGCACCGGCGCCGAGCGCGCTCGGGACGTCCTCGGCCCCGACCTCGCCGGCAGCTGGATCGCGGAGCCTCGCTGATACCTTGACCGCGATGGGCGACCAGTTCCTGCTCGAGCACCGGGAGCGCCCGTTGACCCGCCGCGTGCGCCACAACCGGTACCGCATCGCGCTCGCGATCGCGGCCGCCGAGGGCATCCTGGTCATCGTCGGCGTGATGCCCTGGTGGCTCGTCGTCCTGCTCGCGCTCGGCGCCGTCGCCGCGTACGCGGCTTGGGGGAGAGAGCACCAGAGCGCCGACGTCCGCGTCTTCACCTGGACGGCCGCAGTCTCGCAGCTGCTCGTGGTGCTCGTCCCTGTTCTCGCAGGCGCGCTTGTGCTCCTCGCGGCAGTCGCCGTCGTCCTGCTCGCCGCGGTCGCGCTGGCGGCGATCCTGCTCGACCGTCGGTAGCACCTCTCGCGGGATACACTCCCTCTCCCTTGATGGGGCGTGGCCAAGCGGTAAGGCAACGGGTTTTGGTCCCGTGATCCCAGGTTCGAATCCTGGCGCCCCAGCCATCGTCAATCCGTGATGCCGACGAGACTCGCTGCAGTCGTGATGGCCGGAGGGCTCGGAACGCGCATGCGCTCCGGGCTGGCCAAGCACCTGCACCCCTTGCTCGGGCGGCGGATGGTCGACTGGGTCGTCGCGGCGGCGACCCCGCTCGCGCCCGACCCTCTGGTGATCGTCGCGTCCCCGGAGACCGCGGACGCGTTCGACGGCCTCCCGGTCGCCGTCCAGGAGCGCCCGCTCGGCACGGGAGACGCCGTCCGCGTGGCGCGCGGAGCGCTTGGTGACGCGGACACAGTGCTCGTGCTCTCGGGCGACACCCCGCTGATCACGACCGAGTGCCTCGCCGAGCTCCTGCGGACCCATCGCGAGGCGGATGCCGCGGCGACGGTCCTCTCGTTCGTGCCGGACGACCCCCGGAGCTATGGCCGGATCGTCCGTGGCGTCGAGGGTGGGGTCGTCGCGATCGTCGAGGCCGTCGACGCGACGCCCGAGCAGCTGGCGATCGACGAGGTCAACTCCTCGATCTACGTGTTCCGTGGCGATGCGCTCTGGCCGGCGCTCGACCAGCTGACCGCGCACAACGCGCAGGGCGAGCTGTACCTCACCGACGCCGTGCGGGGAATCGTCGACGCAGGCGCGACGGTCGCGGTCTACGTCGCACCCGATCCCGAGGAGACCGAAGGCGTCAACACGCGTGTCGAGCTGGCGGCGGCGACGGCCGCCCTGCGCGACCGCGTCAACGAGGCGCACATGCTCGCCGGGGTGACGATCGTCGACCCCGGGTCGACGTGGATCGAGCCGACGGTGGCGCTCGACGCGGATGCCGTCGTGCATCCGTTCAGCGTGCTCCGCGGCGCGACCTCGGTGGCCGCCGGTGCGGAGGTCGGCCCTCATGTGGTCGCGGTGGACGCGACCATCGGACCCGGCGCCCTCGTCGGACCGTTCTGTTACCTTCGCCCCGGCACCGTGCTCGGGGCATCCTCCAAGGCAGGCACGTTCGTCGAGCTGAAGAACACGTCGCTCGGCGAGGGCACGAAAGTGCCTCACCTCTCGTACATGGGCGACGCGGAGATCGGCGACCGCACGAACGTCGGCGCGGGCACGATCACGGTGAACCTCCCACACGGCGGCGGCCCGAAGCAGCGGACCGAGATCGGGCGTGATGTCAGGGTCGGTGTGGACACTGTGCTCGTTGCACCCCTCAACATCGGAGACGACGCGTGGACGGCCGCTGGCACGGTCGTAACGAACGACGTCCCCGAGAACGCGCTCGTGGGATTCCCGCCCAGGCAGGAAGTGAAGGAGGGGCGCGGTGGACGCAGGGACGATTGAGCAGGCCCTCCCCGGCCTCGAGCACGGGACGGGGGAGCCGACCTTGAAGCCGGGCCACGCGATCCCGCTGACGCCGAAGAAGCGGCTGATGGTGTTCTCGGGCCGGTCGCACCCGGTGCTCGCCGAGCGCATCTCCGAGCGCCTCGGTGTCGACCTCGGCGAGATCGAGCTGAAGACGTTCGCGAACGACGAGACTTACGTGCGGTACTGCGAGTCGATCCGCGGCGCCGACGTGTTCATCGTCCAGACCGGGTGCCCACCCGTCGACCAGCACCTGATGGAGTTGCTGCTGATGATCCAGGCGGCGAAGCTCGCCTCGGCAAAGCGGATCACGGCGGTGATCCCCTGGTTCCCCTACTCGCGTCAGGATCGCAAGGCGAAGCCGCGGGAGCCGATCTCGGGCCGCCTCGTCGCCGACATGCTGCAGCTCGCGGGCGTCGACCGCCTGCTCACGATGGATCTCCACGCCGGGCAGATCCAGGGCTTCTTCACGATCCCGGTCGACCACATGACCGCGCAGCAGCTCTTCGCGCGGCACTTCCGCGACCTCGGTTTCCACGGGGACGGCGTCGTCTCGGTCGCGCCGGACGCCGGTCGCGCCAAGGTCGCGGTGCGGTTCGCCGAGATGCTCGACGCCGAGTTCGCGGTCATGCACAAGACGCGCCCCGCGCACGAGCAGGCGGCCATGACCGAGGTCACGGGACGTGTCCGCGACCGGATCTGCATCGTCGGCGACGACGTGACCACGACCGGAGGAACGCTCATCGCGGGCGCCCGCGCCCTCCGCGAGCACGGCGCGCGCGAGGTGTGGGTCTACGTCACGCACGCCCTCCTGAGCCGCGAGGGGCTCGATCGCCTCGCCGGCGCCGAGGACATCGCGGGCATCGTCGTCACCGACACCGTTCCGATCGACCCGCGCGAGCAGCCGGAGAACCTCACCGTCCTGACCGTCTCGTCGTTGCTCGCCGAGACGATCATGAACGTCTTCTCCGACGATTCGGTCTCCGCCATCTTCGGCGGCGAGAACCAGCTCTTCTAGAAGGTCTCGCCGCGGGCCTGGGTGCGGAGCGCGCATGTCGGCACGCGCCCGGGCGGCGGTCACCGCAGGCCCGCTGCACTGACCGTGCTCGGAGTCGGCCGAGGTCGCGCCCCCCGATCGGGCGGTGCGCGCAAGCGGTTAGGCACTCTCTGCGAGCAGCTCGTCCAGGATCGCGTCGAAGCGCAGGACGAGCGAGAGGTGCCCCTCGTCCTCGAGGATCCTCCGCCGAGCGCCGGGGATGCGTTCCGCGAGCCACTCGCCGTGCGTCGTCGGGACCATCGCGTCGTGCCGACCGTGCCACACGGTGACGGGCACGCAAATCTCGTCGGGCGCGAAACCCCAGTCGCCCGCGAAGGCAAGGTCGTCGTCGATCCAGCCCCACGGACCGGAGGAGACCGCCGCCCGCGTCGCCTCGGCGAGGAACTCTGCGAACTGGCCGGTGAGCGCAGCGCGATCGACGTCGGTGACCAGACCGCCGAGCCCTGCGACCAGCTCGTCCGCGGCCACGTCCACGCGGTCGGCGGCGATCGGCTCGATGAAGCCTCGCAGCGCCTCGACCCCCTCCAACGCTGCCGCGAACTCGTCGAGGTTCTCCTCCGCCATCCCGTCGAGCCAAGCGAGGCCGTCTGCGCTCCACGGCGCAACGCCCGCCAGGGTCGCGGCACCAGCGACGCGATCCGGGAGAAGCGCTGCGCAGGCGAGCGCATGCGGGCCGCCGCCCGACCAGCCGACGACGTGCACCTTGTCGATGGCCCGGTGGGCGAGCAGCGCCTGCACGTCGGTGGCGCAATCCCCCACGGAGCGACCCTCGAGCCGCGTGGAGCCCGCATAGCCCGGTCGCGAGTACGTCACGAAGCGGCAGCCGCGGGCGAGCGTCTCGTCGACCAGCGGCGCGTACGGGATCCCCGCCGAAGGCGTGCCGAAGTGGAACAGCAGGCCGGGCGCACCCGGCTCGCCGGCGTCCCAACCCTCGAGTAGGCGCCCGTCGGCGAGCTCGATCGAGAAAGCCCCAGCGGCCACGGCGCGAGCGTACTCCCCCACCGGAGCTCAGCTACGATGGTGCGCCGATGTCGAGCGAACGCGTCACTCTGCAGGTCGTCGAGCGAGAAGCCGACCAGGTCGGCTCGCGCCGCGTCCGGCGCCTCCGCAAGGAGGGCATGATCCCGGGCGTCCTGTACGGCAAGGGCCACGCGCGGCCGATCGTGGTCGGCGAGCGCGAGCTCCGCGCGGCGCTGACCGGACCTTCGGGCCTCCACGCGATCCTCGACGTCGTGATCGAGGGACAGAAGACCCCGCATCACGCGGTGCTCAAGCAGTACCAGCAGCACCCGATCCGGGGGACGCTGACGCACGTCGACTTCCACGAGGTACGGCTCGACCAGGCGATTCAGGCGTCGGTCGCCGTCCAGCTCGTCGGCGAGGCGCCCGGTGCGAAGCAGGGCGGCGTCGTCCAGCAGGTCACTCGTGAGATCCGGGTCGAGGCGCTGCCGACCGCGATCCCGGAACACATCGACGCCGACATCTCGGGGCTCGAGATGGGCGCGACGATCCGCATCGCGGACCTCGAAGCGATCGAGGGTGTCGCGTACCTCGACGAACCCGAGACGGTGCTCGCGAACTGCTCCATGCCGCGCGGCATTGCCGAGCTGGAGGAGGCGGAGGCAGCCGAGGGCGAGGAAGGCGAAGACGGCGCCGAGGGCACGGAAGGCGAGCCGAGCGCCGAGGCCTCCGACGAGGGCTCGGAGAGCGGCACGGAGTGATCTGTGCGCCTCTTCCGCCGGGAAGAGGCCGGTGCGTCCGTGGATCTGCTCGTCGCGGGACTGGGCAATCCCGGTAGCGAGCACGCTCGCGACCGGCACAACGTCGGCTGGATGGTCGTCGACGAGCTCGCCCGACGGCACCAGGGCTCGTTCAAGGGCAAGTTCCGGGGCCGGCTCGCGGACGTGCGGGTCGGGGACGCGAAGCTCGTGCTCCTGAAGCCGGAGACGTACATGAACGAGTCGGGCGCGTCGATCCAGGCGGCGTCCTCCTTTTACAAGCTTCCGCCGGAGCAGGTGCTCGTCGTCCACGACGACGTCGATCTCGTGATTGGACGGCTGCAGGCGCGCCCGGGTGGCGGGCTCGCGGGGCACAACGGCCTGCGCTCGATCGCCCAGCGGCTCGGCTCGCAGGACTTTCTCCGCCTGCGCATCGGCGTCGGGCGGCCCGGCCGGGGCGATCCCCGCCCGGTCGCCGACTACGTCCTCTCGGGATTCACGGCCGAGGACGATGCCGAGGCGATCGTCGGACGCGCAGCGGACGCGGTCGAGTGCCTCGTCGCCGACGGTCTCGACGAGACACAGCGCCGCTTCAACTGACCTTCCCGCGGCGGCGGACGGCGGACGGTCGGGTCACTTCCGGCACAGAGACGGCACCCCTCTGGCACAGAATGCTCGCTAGCGTGACAACAGGGCACTTGGGGTGCCCCTGGGGGCAGTTGGGCGCCCGCCGGCGCCCGCGCGGACGGCCGCCGGACGCCAGTACGATGGCCGCGCGGGCACGATCCCGCCCTTTTCCGTGGACCAGCTGATCGCACAGACGACCCCGCTCTCGTCGCTCGTCGACGAGCTGCGCCGTCAGGACCGCTTCGAGGCCTTCGTCGGTGCGCTGCCGACGCGCGCGCGTGTGTCCGAGCCCGTGCTGCCGTTGCTCCTCGCATCCCTCCATGCGGAGCTGGCGCGGTCCCTGCTCGTGCTCCTGCCCGAGGACGCCGACGCCCGTGACGCCGCCGAAGGTGCGTCGTGGTTCGCGGGCGACGGGACGGTGGCGCTCCTCCCGAGCCGGGGCGTCGGCTGGGACTCGGGGCTCACGCCGCCGCCGCACCTGGTTGGTGAGCGCTACCGCGCGCTCGATGTCCTCGCGGCGGGAGGCCTCGTCTGCGCGTCGGCGCGGGCGCTCGGCGAATGGCTGCCCCCGGCGGACGCCCGCCCGGTGCCGCTCCGGCTCCGCGTCGGCGAGGAGCCCGGGATCGACGGCCTCTCTGAGCACCTCGCGCTCGCGGGGTACGAGCGGGTCGACCGGGTGGAGGAGCGCGGACAGTTCGCCGTGCGCGGCGGCCTCGTCGACGTCTTCCCCTCGACCGGCCGTGAGCCCTTGCGCGTCGAGCTGTTCGGCGACGAGATCGAGCAGATCCGGGCGTTCTCGCCGTTCACGCAGCGCGCTCTCCACGCTGCGGATGCCGCCGTCGTGTACCCGGCAGGAGAACGCCGCCGCGACCTGGAGGAGCCCTCACTCGCCGACGACGAAGGCGAGCGAAGCGCAGTCGAGGCGCCCGCGGACCTCGTGCCGCCCGTCGACCGGGCCCCCGATCTCGTCTGGAGCCCCGACGACGTGCGGCGGGCCTGGGAGGAGGACGGCCTCCCGCCGCTCGACCTCGAGGCGGCCTCGCAGCTCGATCCGTTTCCGCGATCGCAGGCGCACTCGTTCGAGGCGCAGCGCCCCGCGATCGCCGCGCGCGGGCTGAGCGAGGCGGAGAACGAGCTCGCGGCGTTCGTCCGGGCCGGCAACCGGGTCGTCGTGTCGTTCACGCACCTTGGCGAGGCCCGGCGCCAGGCCGGCCTGTTGCGGAAGGTCGACGCTCCGCTGCTCGGGCCCGGTGAGGCGCTGCCCCTTGAGCCCGGCGTTCGCTTCGCGGTCGTCCCCGCGCGGCGCGGCTTCGTCTCGCGCGACCTGGGCATCGCGCTGCTCCCCGACACGCAGGTCTTCCGCAAGCGCCCGCCCCGCGCAGACGCCCGGCTCGGGCGCGCGCTCGCGAGCTTCGCCGAGCTCCGGCTCGGCGACTACGTCGTCCACGAGGACCATGGCATCGGGAAGCTGCTCGGCTTCGACACGAAAGAGGTGGCCGGCGTCACGCGCGACTACCTCCACCTCGCGTTCCGCGGCGAAGACCGACTGTTCGTGCCACACGAGCAGGTCGGCAAGCTCTCGCGCTACATCGGCGCCGACGCGTCGGCGCCGGCGCTCTCCAGGCTCGGCGGCAAGGCCTGGCAGACCCTCAAGGCGCGCGCCCGCGCGTCGATCCGCGAGCTCGCCGGCGAGCTGTTGCAGCTCTATGCCCAACGGCAACGCGCGGAGGGGACGGCCCACACGCTCGAGAGCGACTGGCTCGAGCGGCTCGAGGCGTCCTTCCCGTACCGGGAGACCGACGACCAGCAGCGCGCAATCGAGGCGGTCAAGGAGGACCTGGAGGCGCCGCGCCCGATGGATCGCCTCGTCTGCGGCGACGTCGGCTTCGGCAAGACCGAGGTCGCGGTCCGCGCGGCGTTCGCGGTCGCGGTGAACGGCCGCCAGGTGCTCCTGCTCTGCCCGACGACCATCCTCGCCGAGCAGCACTGGAACACGTTCCGCGAGCGGTACCGGGATTTCCCGGTGCGGGTCGAGATGGTCTCCCGGTTCCGGAGGCCCGCCGAGGTCAAGCAGGTGCTCCGCGAGTTCGCCGAGGGCAAGGTCGACGTCCTCGTCGGCACCCACCGGATCCTCTCGCGCGACGTGATCCCCAAGGAGCTCGGGCTGGTCGTCGTCGACGAGGAGCAGCGGTTCGGCGTCCGCCAGAAGGAGCTTCTGCGCGCGCTCAGGCTCGAGGTCGACGTGCTCGCCCTGTCCGCGACGCCGATCCCGCGCACCCTGCACATGTCGCTCTCGGGACTCCGCGACATCTCGGTGATCGAGACCCCGCCCGAAGGGCGCCGCGCGATCCGCACCACGGTGGGCGAGCTCGACGAGGAGCTCGTCCGTGTTGCGCTCGAGCGAGAGCATGCGCGCGGCGGGCAGGCGTTCTACCTGCACAACCGGGTCGAGTCGATCGACGAGGCGACGGAGAAGCTGCAGCAGCTGTGCCCGGGCCTCCGCTTCCTCGTGGCACACGGGCAGATGGCCGAACGCGAGCTCGAGGAGCGGATGCACGCCTTCCTCGCGGGCGATGCGGACGTCCTCGTCTCGACGACGATCATCGAGTCGGGGATCGACATCCCGCAGGCGAACACGCTGATCGTCGAGCGCGCAGACACCCTCGGGCTCGCGCAGCTGTACCAGATCCGCGGCCGGGTCGGCCGCTCGGACGTGACGGCGCACGCATACCTTTTCTATCCCGACGCCAACGAGCTCACACCCGAGGCCCGCGCCCGGCTGGCGACCCTCGCGGACCACACCGAGCTCGGCGCCGGGTTCCAGATCGCGATGCGCGATCTCGAGATTCGCGGCGCCGGCGATCTGCTCGGCGCCGAGCAGTCTGGACACGTCGCCGCGCTCGGGTTCGAGCTCTACGTCGAGATGCTGGACGAGGCGGTCGCCGAGCTGTCCGGCCAGGCACGCGCCGTCGCACGGCCGGTGCGGATCGACGCCAGGGTCGACGCGTACGTCCCGGCCGCGTACGTCCAGGCGGAGGCGCTCAAGATCGACCTTCATCGCCGGATCGCGCTCGCCGAGCACGAGGACGAGCTCCGCGAGCTCCGGGCGGCGACCGAGGATCGCTACGGGCCGTTGCCGGAGCCGGTCGAGAACCTCTTCCGGCTGCAAGAGGCGCGGCTCGCGCTGGCCCTCGTCGGCGCCGACTACCTCGTCTTCCGGAACGGTCGCGTCACGGTCGGGCCGGTCACCCTCGCGGCGTCCGAGCTCCGCGCTCTGCGGGCCCGCGCCGAGACCGCGATCTATACGTCGGCACGTCAGGAGGTGGCGATCCGGGCCGAGGGGCTCGAGGGAGCGCTCGCCCTGGCCGCTGCTATCGTTGCCGCTCGCCGGGACGGCTGAGCACGAGGAAAAAGCCCGTGCCCAGACGTTTTCCGAACCCGTCGTAACGCGCCCGTAACCGCCTGTCGCCTAAAAGAGGAACCTGATGAAGCGCTCGCTCATGCTCGCCGCTGCGGCTCTCGCCGTGCTCACCGTCGTCGCCGCAGGCTGCGGCGGCACCGACGAGGTCCCGCCCGACGCGGTTGCGGTCGTCGACGGAACGCCGATCTCCAAGTCGACCCTCGACGAGCTGCTGACGCGCACCAAGAAGACGTATGCGGCGCAGAAGCGCCAGTTCCCCAAGGCGGGGACCTCGGAGTACCAGGCCCTCCAGACACAGGCCGTCGCGTTTCTCGTCCAGCGCGCCGAGTACGCGCGGGAGGCCGACAAGCTCGGCGTCAAGGTCACCGACGCGCAGATCCAGCAGAAGGTCGACGGCGTGAAGAAGCAGTACTTCGGCGGCAACGAGAAGAAGTTCGAGGCCGGGCTCAAGGCGCAGTCGTACACGCTTGCCGCCCTCCGCGACGACGCGCGCGCGCAGCTCGTCTCCGAGGGGATCTACAAGGACATCACGGGCGACGTGAAGATCTCCGACGCGGAGGCCCAGCAGTACTACGACCAGAACATCGACCGCTACAAGGTCGCCGAGTCGCGCGTCGTGCGCCACATCCTCGTGAAGACGAAGGACGAGGCCGACCAGATCCGCAGCGAGATCGAGAACGGCGCGGACTTCGCAACGCTCGCGAAGGAGAAGTCGCAGGACCCGGGCTCGAAAGACCAGGGCGGCAAGCTGACGGTCAGCAAGGGGCAGACCGTCGCGCCGTTCGACAAGGCCGCCTTCTCGTTGGATACCAACCAGCTCTCCGAGCCGGTCAAGACGCAGTACGGATACCACCTGATCCAGCCGCTCACCGACGTGAAGAAAGGCCGGGTCACGCCGTTCACCGAGGTTCGGACGCAGATCAAGTCCCAGCTCATGCAGCAGAAGAAGGGCAACGCGGTCACGCAGTGGGTCTCGAAGGTCGAGAAGGAGTACAAGGGCAAGGTCTCCTACGCGACCGGCTACGAGCCGCCGGATACGACCACGACCAGCACCGGCGCCACGACCGGTTAACGGCCGGCCCGTGGCCGATGGGAACGCGCTCGACCAGCTGAGGGAGCTGACCGCCCTCCTGCGGGTCGAATGTCCCTGGGACCGCGAGCAGACCGCGAGGACGATCGTCCCGCATACGGTCGAGGAGGCGTACGAGGTCGCGGAGGCCGCGCTCGCCGACGATTCCGCGAAACTGCGCGACGAGCTGGGCGACCTGCTCTTCCAGGTGTTCTTCCTCTCGCGGCTCCTCGAAGAGCAGGACGAGGGCGACCTCGACGAGGTCGCGCGCGGGGTGCACGAGAAGCTCGTCCGCCGGCATCCGCACGTGTTCGGGGAGGCCGAGGCGGCGACGCCCGGTCACGTCCGCGCACGGTGGGAGACGATCAAGACGGAGCAGGAGGGACGTGAAGGGGTGTTTCACGACGTCCCCGGCTCGCTGCCGGCACTCCTCCTCGCCCGCAAGACACAGCGACGAGCCGCAGCCGTGGGCTACGACTGGCCCGACCTCGACGGCCCGGCCGGGAAGGTCCGCGAGGAGGTGGAGGAGCTCCTCGTCGAGATCGCGCGCACCGGCCGGCCGCAGGCGGAGACCGAGCCCGACCGCCGAGTCGAGGCAGAGCTCGGCGACCTGCTCTTCACCGTCGTGAACCTCGCGCGGTTCGTGAACGTCGACCCCGAGCTCGCGCTGCGCTCGACGACGCAGCGCTTCGTCGCCCGCGTCGAGCTCGCGGAGCGGCTGGCCGCAGAGGCGGGCGAGACGTGGGCGGAGCTCGACCTCGACGCGCAGGAGCGCTGGTACGAACGCGCGAAGGCCGCGCTCGCCGCGGCCGAGCGCGGTTAGGTCCCCGTTGGTGTCCGACTCGAAGTCGGACACCGGTCTAGTGTTCTCCGGCGTGAGCCGGAGCACGTCATGAGCGAGATCGTCCACGTCCACGGACGGCAGGTCCTGGACTCGCGGGGGAACCCGACCGTGGAGGTCGAGATCGGCCTCGACTCGGGCGCGTTCGGCCTCGCCGCCGTCCCGTCCGGGGCGTCGACCGGCGAGCACGAAGCAGTCGAGCTGCGCGACGGCGGCGACGCGTGGCTCGGGAAGGGCGTCTCCCGTGCCGTCGCCCACGTCGACGGGGAGATCGCCGAGTCGATCCTCGGCCTCGACGCCGGCGACCAGCGCGCGCTCGACCGCGTGCTGATCGAGCTCGACGGGACGCCGACGAAGGCGCGACTCGGCGCGAACGCGATCCTCGGCGCCTCGCTCGCGGTCGCGAAGGCCGCCGCCGCCGATGCGGGCGTGCCGCTGTATCGCTGGGTCGGCGGGACGAACGCGAACGTGCTTCCGGTCCCGCTCCTGAACGTCGTCAACGGCGGGGCCCATGCGGACAACAGCCTCGACTTCCAGGAGTTCATGCTCGTCCCGGCGGGCGTGGAGACGTTCTCGGAGGCGCTCCGGGTCGGCGCCGAGACGTACCACCAGCTGAAGAAGCTCCTCGTGGAGCGTGGTCTCTCGACAGGGGTCGGAGACGAAGGTGGGTTTGCGCCGAACTTCGAGTCCGCGTACGAGGCCTGCGAGGCGATCCTCGAGGCCGCAGAGCGCGCAGGTCACCGCGAGAAGGTCGCGCTGGCCCTCGACCCTGCGACGAGCGAGCTCTTTCGCGACGGCGCGTACCACCTCGAGCGCCAGGGCGGCACGCTCGACTCCGCCGGGATGATCGCGCTCTGGGCCGACCTCTGCGACCGGTTCCCCATCGTCTCGATCGAGGACGGTCTGGGCGAGTCGGACTGGGCCGGCTGGCAGACACTCACCGACCGGCTGGGTGGACGCGTCCAGCTCGTCGGCGACGACCTCTTCGTGACGAACGTCGAGTTCCTCCGCCGCGGCATCGCCGAGCGGGTCGCGAACGCGATCCTCGTGAAGGTCAACCAGATCGGGACGCTGACCGAGACCCTCGACGCCGTCGAGCTCGCGCACCGGAACGGGTACCGCGTCGTCATGTCGCACCGCTCCGGCGAGACGGAGGACACGACGATCGCCGACCTGGCCGTTGCGACGAACGCCGGGCAGATCAAGACCGGCGCAACGGCGCGGTCGGACCGCGTTGCGAAGTACAACCAGCTCCTGCGAATCGAGGAGGAGCTCGGAGACGAGGCGCGCTATCCCGGGTGGGACGCCTTCCCCAGGGCGGCCTCCTGAACGTCGACGCCTCCACCCCGACTCAGGTGACGAGCCACCCCCGGCGGACGAAGATCGTCGCGACGATCGGGCCGGCCTCGTCGACAGAAGCTGCGGTCGCGGCGCTGATCGGGGCCGGAATGGACGGCGCGCGGATGAATCTCTCGCACGGCACCCACGACGACCATGCGCACACGGCCGAGGTCGTCCGGGCGGCCGAGACGGCCGCAGGCCGGTCGATCGCGCTGATCGCCGACCTCCAGGGGCCGAAGCTCCGCGTCGGCGACATTCCGGGGGTCGTCGAGCTCGACGAGGGTGAAACCGTCGTCATCGCCGGCGAGGACGTCGCGACGGGCGACGACCTCCCGGTCAGCCCATCTGTGCTCGGCTCCGTCCTCCGCCGCGGGCATGAGGTGCTGATCGACGACGGCCACATCCGGCTCCGCGTCGAACGCGTCGAGCGTGGACGCGCGAGCTGCACGGTGGTCGTGGGCGGGCCGGTCGGGCCGCACAAGGGGGTCAACCTCCCCGGCGTCCCCCTGCCGATCCCCTCCCTGACGGGCAAGGACCTCGACGACCTCGAGTTCGCCCTCGGGCTCGGCGTCGACTTCGTCGCACTCTCGTTCGTCCGCTCCGCCGCCGACGTGAAGGCGCTCCGCACGCTGATCGAAGCGCGCGCGTCGCAGGCCTGGGTGATCGCGAAGATCGAGAAGGCCGAGGCGGTCGCGGCGCTCGACGAGATCCTCGCCGAAGCGCACGGCGTGATGGTCGCGCGCGGCGACCTCGGGGTCGAGATCGGGGCGGCGGACGTGCCGCTCCTGCAGAAGCGGATCATCCTCGCCGCGCTCGAGCGGGGCAAGCCCGTGATCACCGCGACGCAGATGCTCGAGTCGATGATCCAGTCGCCGGAGCCGACGCGCGCCGAGGCCTCGGACGTCGCGAACGCGATCCTCGACGGGACGTCCGCCATCATGCTCTCCGGCGAGACGGCCGTCGGCGCGTACCCCGTCGAAGCCGTGCGGGTGATGGACCGGATCGCACTGGCCGTCGAGCCGAGCCTCGGCTACCGCCACGAGATCCCCACCGCGGACGACGAGCCGACGATCGACCAGGCGATGTCGAACGCCGCCTGCGACGTCGCGGAGGCGCTCTCCGCGAGCGCGATCCTGGTGCCGACCTTCTCCGGCCACACAGCCTCGGCAGTGGCGCGGCTGCGCCCCCAGCGGGCGATCGTCGCGCTTACCCACAAGCGCGAGTCCCTCCGGCATCTCGCGCTCGAGTGGGGGGTGACTCCGCTGACGATCCCGGAGACGACCGACGTCGAGGATCTCTGGTCGCGCTCGATCACCGCGGCACGGGAGGCCGGCGTCGTCGCGTCCGGCGAGCGCGTCGTGATCACCGCGGGCACGGCGGTGAACATCCCCGGCTCGACGAACGTGATCAAGGTCGACATCGCCTAGGAGCACCAGACAGGGGCCCAGGGGCGCGCGTCGAAGTCCGTCGCGTGCCGGAGCGGGGACAGGCCTCGGAACGACGGAGACGGAGACAGCCGGCTTCGTCGCGCCGCCGCATCCGTCGGCCACACATCCCACGCTGGGTCCTGCCGCTCGTGGTGCTCGGCGCAGTGGGGTTTCTCTACGTCAGACCGATCGACTCGTACCTCGAGACGCGCAACCAGCTCGACGAGCGGCGCGCGGAGGTCGCGACGCTGCGCGCGGAGCGCGCGCGCCTGAGCACGCGGCTCGAGCGGGAGACGAGCGTCGACGGCCTCGCGCGCCAGGCGCGGCGGATCGGGTACGTCCGACCCGGAGAGCATCTCTTCATCGTCGAGGGCACCGCGGCCTGGGCCAAACAGCACTGAAACCTGCCTGCGAGCGCCCGTTTCGCTCGCGCGAAACGGGCGCCGCAAACTCCCTTGGTCACGGCTTCGCCGTGACCAAGGGCACATCCCTGAAGCGGACTGGCGCCTGCGGCGCCGTCCGGGGCCGCATTCGACACAAGCGTTGTCGTGCCCGCGTTACCGTCACGTGAACCGGGCGCCGCAAACTCCCTTGGTCACGGCTTCGCCGTGACCAAGGGCACATCCCTGAAGCGGACTGGCGCCTGCGGCGCCGTCCGTGAGCATCCGACACAACGGTTGCCGCACCGCCGCTACCGTCACGCGAGTGGACGATCGGGCCGTTGTCGCCGCACAGCTGGGTCGCGAGCCGCGCGCGTTCAGGCGCGTCGTCGTCCGCTGTCCGTTCGGCCGTCCCGCGGTGACGGAGCAGGCGCCGTACACCCCCCAAGGGGAGCCGTTCCCGACGACGTACTGGCTCACGTGCCGCCACCTCGTGGCCGCGGTCTCGCGCCTCGAGGCCGCCGGTGGGGTGGAGCGGTGGAGCGCCGCGGTCGAGTCCGACGACGCGCTGCGCGCCGACCTCGGGAGAGCCTCCGCCGAGCAGCGCGCGATCCGTCGCGGGCTCGTCGACGGCGAGGGACCCGACGGCGGCGCGGCGCTCGAGCTCGGGATCGGCGGCTCCCGGAAACCCGAGGCGCTCAAGTGCCTCCACGCCCACGTCGCGTTCGCGCTGGCGCGACCGGGGTATCGCGTCGGCGAGGCGATCCTCGACGAAGTGCCGGAACAGTGGCCCGCGAAGTGCTGCACCGACCTCTCGTTAGCATCGCCTCGATGACGACCGTCGAGGGCGCCAGGCGGGAATGGGCGGAGGGGAACCGGCGGTTCGTCCGGGAGGCGTCAGACCCTGCTCGCGCGGAGATGCTGCACCAGCAGCTCGACGTCGTCACCGTCGAGCTTCGCCGCCGCGTCGGCCCGACGTTCACCCTCGCGGAGCTCGCGGACGCCTACGGCGGAGCGGAAGGCTGGCTGCTGACGGTGGTCGGGGAGCACGCGCCGTCGAAGGGATGGGCGCGCACCGCGAGCCTCGCCGCCGACGCGGCGTTCCATGCCTACAGCCGCGGCGCGCTGGACTACGACCCGTGAGCGGCCTCGACACGGACGCGCGCGTGGCGCGCCGGGCCGCGCGGAGGCGACGCAGGTGGCCGCGCGTCGTCGCAGCGATCCTCGGGGCAGTCGTCCTATTCGCTCTGGGCGTCGCGCTCGGTCTCGCGCTCGACGACCGCCCGGTGCCCGGCGGCACGCAGACCTCGATCCGCACGCTCCCTCCGCTGCCGCAGACCTCGCCGTAGCGGAGAAGGTCCCTTCAGCGGGCGCGTCGGCTGGCGGCCGCAGTGCGATTCATTCGCCCGAGAGGCCAAGTGACCTCTCGGGGATCGTCCACGTGAGGAGGGGACTCGGTTGAGACCAGAGCTTCCCCCACGTTCTCAGAGCTCTTCGGAGGCCTGGAGCAGGCCCGCGACGATCACGGCGAGGGCCGCGACGAGGCTGATCCAGATCCCGATCCCGCGGTGCGCGAAGAAGAAGTCGTCCGGGATCGAGATCACGCGCACGAGCACGAAGATCGTCGCGAGCGCCCCGAGGGTCACCGTGACGAGGCTCTGGGGGAGCGTGGCGGGCGGCTCGATCCCGAGCTCCCGGAGCACCACGACGAGCACGACGGCGAGACCGACGAAGAGCACGAGCTTGCCGAGCACGCCGGTGTTCCAGCCGAGCACCGAGATCGTCACACCCTGGCCCTCGCCCGTGTACCACCCGGTGAACGAGGAGACCGCCAGCACGATGCCGGCGACGAGCCCGAGCCCGTCTCCGAGGCCGTAGAGGCCCGGGTCGAAGCGTCGCTCCCGGATCATCGCGGCACAGTATCCCCGACACCCACGCCGCATGCGCGGGCCAACGTGGGGGGAACCCTGGTTACCCCACGAGCCCCTCCTCGGGCGCAGTCGCGGTCGTATGCTTCCCCGGTGGGAGACGAGGGACTCGAGGGAGCCCGAAGAGGCGCCACCCGCACGATCGAGCACGACCCGCCGGAGCTCGACCCGGACGCGGTCCGGCGCTCGTACCATGTCCATCGCGCACGTCGGGCCGCCCGCGTCGCGCATCGGCGCCGCACGCGGATGGCGGGCGCGCGCTTCTGGATCGTCCTCCTGCTCCTCCTCGTGGCGTTCGTGGTGCTCGCGACGACGACGTGGCGCGAGATCGGCCGGCTGTTCGGGCTGTAGCGCTCCCGGCCGCACCGGCCTGGGCGCGGATCGCGACGTGGACGATCGCGGTCCTGATCGCGCTCGTCGTCCCTGCGATCCTCGTAGTGAACGGCTTCCGGGTGCTCGCCACGGACACTTTCGTCGAATGGGAGCTCGGCCGCGACGGCTTCCCGCCCGACCTCTATGGCTTCACCACGGAGCAGCGGGCGGCTCTTGCGAAGCTCGGTCTCCGCTCGATCGAACCGGGCTCCGAGGGGATCGTGCTGCTCGAGCGGGCGAGGCTCTCGAACGGCACACCCGCGTTCGAGGACCGCGAGCTCCGGCACATGCAGGACGTCCGCTCGCTGTTCGGGGTCGCGCTTCGTGCACAGCTCGTCGCGCTGATCGCGATCGCCGTGCTCGGTCTGGCGCTCTGGCGGACGCGCCTCCGCAGCGCCGTCCCCGCGGGCCTCTTCGCCGGCGCGCTCGCGACGGTCGGGATCGCGGTGCTCGCAGTGCCGCTGATCCTGCTCGGGTTCGACGAGTTCTTCACGCGCTTCCACGAGGTCTTCTTCTCGGGCGACTCCTGGCGGTTCTCGTCCGCGGACACGCTGATCCGGATCTATCCCGAGCAGTTCTGGGTCGACGTCTCGCGCATAGCCGCCGGGCTGGCGGTCGCGCAGGCGATCATCCTCGGGGCGCTCTCGTGGTGGTGGCTGCGGCGCGCGCGTCGGAAAGACGCCGCGTGATCGACCTGCTCCGCCGCGACGGCGGTCCCGTCCTGCGGATCGGCCACCGGGGTGCCGCGAGCCTCGCGCCGGAGAACACGTTGCCCTCGTTCCGCGCGGCGGTCGAGCTCGGGGTCGACCTCGTCGAGTTCGACGTGCTCGACCTCCCGCGCGGGCCGCTCGTCCTCGCGCACTCGGACCACCTCGACGAGGTCAGCCACGGCACCGCGAAGGGCTCGGTCCGCGCGCGATCGCTCGACGAGCTGCGTGAGGTCGCACCCGAGCTGCCGACCCTCGACGAGGCACTCGCGTTCTTCGCCGACGAGGCGCGAGACGTGGGCCTCCACGTCGATCTCAAGCTGACGACTCGTCTCGACGAGTTGTCCGCGGCGCTCCAGCGCTTCGGGGTGCTCGAGCGCACCGTCGTCTCGTCGACCCACGTCGCCAGCCTCCGCGACATCGCCCGGCACGTGCCCTCCGTGCGGATCGGGTTCACGTTCCCCGAGGATCGTCTCGGCGTCTCGCGCCAGCCGCGGCTGCGGCCGCTCGCCGGGGGCGGGCTCGCGGTCGCGCGCGCCGTCGTCCCGCGGCTCTTGCCGCGGCTCGTGGCGAGGGCGGGCGCGAGCGTGCTGATGCTCCAGCACATGCTCGCATCTCGTTCGGCGATCGCCCGCATGCACTCGATCGGCGTCCCCGTCCTGGCCTGGACCGTGGACGATCGGGCCGAGCTCGAGCGGGTCGTCGCTGCCGGGGCGGACGGCGTGATCACGAACGACCCGCGGCTCTTCCGCTGACGGCGGCTCCGCCCCGAGCTCCGTCGAGGCGCCCGCTACACTCGGGCGAATGCGCCGTCTGGCAACGCTCGCGATTCTTCCCTGCTCAGTTGTGCTTTTTGTCGCATTCGCGGCGACGGCCGGCGCAGACGACACGGTCCCGACGACACCCGAGGTGCCGCCCCCCATCGACGAGCCGACGACGCCGTTCCCGGCCACGCCGCCGCGCACGAGGCTCATCCAGCCGGGCGTGACGATCGGCGGCCTGCTCGTGGGTGGGTTCACGAAGGCAGAGGCGCGCGACCTCGTCCTCGAGCGCTTCAACCGTCCCGTGACGCTCGTGGTCTCGCCGACGCGCAAGCTCCGGGTGACGGCGAAGGGGCTCGGGGCGTCGCTCGAGCTCGACAAGGCTCTGGGGCTCGCGGTTCGCGTGCGTCAGCAGGGCTACAGGGTGCCGCTCGGCGTGAACGTGACGCGCGGGAAGCTCGACCGCTTCCTGAGCGGGATCGCCACCACGACGGACCGTGAGCCGGTCGACGCCGCGCTGGTGCTGAAGGGCGTCCACCCGGTGGCCCGGAAGTCCGTGGAGGGCCGACGCCTGAAGCAGGTCGTCGCGAGTCGCAAGATCTCCCTCGCGCTGCGCAAGCACCTGCGCGACCCGATCCCGCTCCCCTACCAGGACCTGAAGCCGCAGGTGACAGAGCAGGATCTCGGCACCGCGATCGTGATCGAGCGCGGGTCGAACCGGCTGCTCTTCTACAAGAACCTGAAGCTCAAGCGGACGTTCCACGTCGCGACGGGCCAGTCCGCGTATCCCACGCCGATCGGCGACTTCGAGATCGTGAACATGCAGCGGAACCCGTGGTGGTACCCACCACAGGGCTCGGCGTGGGCGGAGGGCGAGCAGGCGGTCCCACCTGGGCCGGGCAACCCGCTCGGGACGCGCTGGATGGGCATCTCGTCGCCGTACGTCGGCATCCACGGCACGCCCGACGCGGCGTCGGTCGGCTACTCCGCATCGCACGGGTGCATCCGGATGCTGATCCCCGAGGCCGAGTGGTTGTTCAACCACGTCGACCTCGGGACGCCCGTGTTCATCGTCCGTGCCTGAGTCGCTTGTGCCCGGCATCCACGCCCGCGCGTTCCTGGGGCGTCGCTCGCGGTGCGGGGCCGGAGGGCACAGTACGCGAGGTACGGGCCCGGAAGGCACCGTGCCGCGAGCGACGTCAGGCGGTGGCGGAGCCCGGCTCTGCCGGGCGGGAGCGACCGCCGGCCAGGGGCGCGCGTGACCGGGAAGGTCCAGCGCGTCGGGCAGGCGATCGCGATCGCCGGCGTCGCGACGCTGCTCGGGCTCCTGATCTGGAAGGTCGCGTTCGACAACCAGCAGGGCGCGGCGGACAAGCTCGCAAAGGGTGAGCTCGTGCACGCGCCGGCGTTCTCGCTCGACCGCCTCGACCGCAACGGGACGCTCTCGCTCGCGGCACTGAAGGGAAAGCCGCTGGTCGTGAACTTCTGGGCCTCGTGGTGCGGCCCGTGCAAGGACGAGGCGCCGGTCCTCCAGCAGACGTACGAGCGCTATCGCAAGCAGGGCCTCGTCGTGCTCGGGGTCGACGTGAAGGACTTCCGCGAGGACGCACGGAGATTCATGCGTCGCTACGGGGTCACCTACCCGGTCGTGTACGACGGGAAGGGATCGACGATCGGTCGTTGGGGGATCCAGGGGTACCCGGAGACCTTCTTCGTCGACCGCACCGGCAAGCTCGTCGGCGAGCGGATCGCGGGCTCCGTCGACATCGAGCGGAACCGCGAGGCGTTCGAGCGCGGGATCGCGCTGGCGCTCGGCGACCAGTCGTGACCCGCGCCCTGGCGCTGTGTGCGCTCGTCGCGGCGCTTCTCGCAGGAACGGCGACCGCGGCGCCGAGCCCCGCCGACCTCGAGTCCCAGCTGGTCTGCCCGGTCTGCGGGACGACCCTCGATCAGTCCGACGCGCCGATCGCCCAGCGCATGAAGCGCTACATCCGCCAGCGTCTCGCGTCGGGGGCGAGCGAGAAGCAGATCAAGGCGGAGCTCGTCGACCAGTTCGGGCCGGCCGTGCTCGCCGAGCCGCCCAAGTCCGGGTTCGACCTGCTCGCCTGGCTCGTGCCGCTCGGCATCCTCGCCGCGGGCGGCGGTCGGCGTCGGCCTGATCGCCTGGGGCTGGAGCCGGCGGCGCAGCGGGGAGGGCGAGACCGCGACCCCGCCCGAGCTCGACGCCGAGCTGGAGCGACGCGTCGATGCGGAGCTCCGCCGCTTCGAGTCGTGAACGCCTCGGAGATCCCTGTCGCTTTGCTGGCGGGGTTCCTCTCCTTTCTCGCCCCCTGCGTGCTGCCGCTCGTGCCCGGCTACCTGTCGGCCGTCTCCGCGGTCAGCGCGGACGAGCTCGGCCGCCCGGGAACGGCGCGGCGGGTGGTCGTCTCGAGCGTCCCGTTCGTCCTTGGCTTCACAGCGGTCTTCGTGCTGCTCGGCGTCGGCGCCTCGCTCGTCGGCGGGAGGCTTCTCGGCAACCAGTTCCTCCTCGAGCAGATCTCCGGCTTCGTCCTCGTCGTGTTCGGGCTTGCGTTCATGGGCCTCTTGCCGTGGCCCGAGCGGCTCGTCGGCGCCGGGCTCGTGCAAGGCGCGCGCTCACGCGGCTCGCGCGTGCTGCTCGGCGGCGCCTTCGCGATCTGCGCCGCCCCGTGCATCGGGCCGGTGCTCGCCGCGATCCTCGTTCTCGCAGGCTCGTCGGACACCGTGCTCCAGGGCGCTGCCCTGCTCGCCGTCTACTCGTTGGGGCTCGCGATCCCGTTCGTCCTCGCCGGCGCGCTCTTCGCCCGGGCGATGGGCGCGTTCCGCTGGCTGCGCGACCACTACCGCGCGATCCAGTTCGCCGGGGGCCTCGTCATGGTCGTCCTCGGCCTGCTGCTTTTCTTCGACCGCTTCTACGTCCTCCGGATCTACGTGAACCGCCTGTTCGAGTGGTTCGGGCTCGACCCCGTCTTCTAAGACGTGGCGAAACCCCTGGTTCCCCCATGAGCCCCTTCTCTCCGCGCGGGAGGGCTATATCCGCACCGGGATCAGGTCGAGCCGGCCAGAGTCGATCCGCGCGGCCGCTGCCTCGACCTGACCGAGCACCCGGGCGACGTCGACGCCGCGGTGCGCCGGCGCGTACGAGGTGAGCCGGCGCGTGGCCTTCTCGAGCTGTCGCGAAGCCCCCGGCGCGTTCCCGCGCGACGCGTGATGCCACGCGACCGTGACGTGGACGAGGCCCTGGAGAAAGTCGCGCTCGGGGCCCGGCGCGTCGCGCCATTCGTCCTCGAGCGCCTCGTGCGCGTCGAACCACCGCTCGGCACGCATCAGGGACAGGCCTTCCTCGAGACTCACAACTCACCCCCCGTCCGTGCTAGAAACCGGGCCATGGCGACGATCCTGCTGGTCGGGGTCGACCTCATGATCCGTTCGAGGTTGGAAGGCCCGCTGCGCGGGCACCGTCTCGTGACCTCGGACAGCGCCGACCCGCCGGACCTCGTGATCTGCGACATCTCACGGGTGGATGCCGACGACGTGGCGGGCTCGTGGCCGGACACGCCGATCCTCGGGTTCACGAACCACACGGACACGCGCGGGCTCCAGCGCGCGCACGCCGCGGGCTTCGACCAGGTGATCGTGAAGTCCGCGCTCGTCGACCGCGCGCGCCAAGTCGTGGACGAGCTCGTCGGCGTCGACGCTTGAGCTGATCGCCCTCGCGCCTCGTTGGTAGGCTCGATGGCGATGACGTACATCATCGCCGAGCCCTGTATCGACATCAAGGACCGCTCCTGCGTGGACGTCTGCCCGGTCGACTGCATCCACGAGTTCGAGCGGATCCTGATCATCGATCCGGAGGAGTGCATCGACTGCGGGGCGTGCGAGCCGGAGTGCCCGGTCGAGGCGATCTTCCCCGAGGACGCCCTCCCCGACAAGTGGGAAGCCTTCGTGAAGATCAACTACGCGTTCCCGGAGGGCGCTGGGGTCATCAACTCCCTCGTCCAGCAGTACGCCGACGAGAACAACGTCCAAAACGAGCCGTTGGAGTAGCTCCGCAGGTGTCCGACTTCAAGTCGGACACCCGACGGTCAGAGCCGCGCGGGCGGGCATCGCTAGGAGTCGTCGAGGTAGTCGCGACCGCGACAGCGGGCGCCTTCAGGGATGTGCCCCGCCGTAGGCGGGGATCAAGCGGCGGGAATCCGCTCCTGCGGATTCCCGCTTCGCGAGCTGGCCTTACAGCCGAGCCGCGGAGGGGGGAAGCACGATGCGGATCGTGGTCCAGCGGCCGTCGCGGGAGGCCTCGAAGGTGCCGTTGAGCTCGGCGGCGCGCTCGGCGAGCCCGTCGATCACCGCCTGTCGGCGCTCGGGCGCGCCGTCGTCGGAGACCTCGAGCTGCACGCCCCCGTGCGCCGCGCGCGAGACCGACACCCGGACTGCGGTCGGCGGGCCGCGCCGCACCGCCTGGTCGATCGCCTCGCGTGTCACCTGGAAGAGACTCGAGCTCGCGCCTTCGCCGAGCTCCTCGGCGTCGACCTCGATCTCCAGCCTCGCGCCTCGACGACCGGCCGTGCGCTCCGCCAGCTCGCGCACCGCCGCCGCGAGACCAACCTCGTGGAGCGAGACGGGCTCCAGCCCGGCGACGATCCCCCGCAGCTCCTCGGCGGCGTCGCGCGCGACGGCGAGCCCGCGGGCAGTCAGGCGCACGCCCGCGTCGGCATCCTCGGCCTCGAGCGCCTGCACGGCGGCGTCGAGCATCTGACAGAGCGCGGCAACGTGCTGCACCGGGCCGTCGTGGAGCTGCTCCGCGATCCTCCTCCGCTCGGCCCGCTCCGCGAGCAGGCGCTCGGCAAGGAGGTGCTCGTCGCTCAAGTCGCTCAGTCGATCATCGCCTCGCGGAGCGCGATGGCGACCGCCTGGGTGCGGGTCTCCGCCTCGAGCTTCGCGAGGATGTGGCGCACGTGGCTCTTCACGGTCTCCTGCGAGATGAAGAGCTGCTGCGCGACGTCGGCGTTCGACATCCCGTCCGCGAGCAGCTGGAGGATCTCGCGCTCGCGCTGGGTGAGGATCTCCTGTCCGTCCCGGCCGGTCGCGAGCGACGGGATCAGCGCCGGGTCGACGAACGTCTCGCCCGCCGCGACCTTCTCGATCGCCTTGAGGAGCGTGTCGTGCGGCGCCTCCTTGAGGACGTAGCCGCGGGCGCCCGACTCGAGCCCGCGCTGCAGCAGCGCCCTCTCGCTGTACGCCGTGAAGACGAGAACGCGGCTGTCGGGGACGCGCGCGACGATCTCCTCGGTCGCCTCGATGCCGTCCATCTGCGGCATCCGCAGGTCCATGATCACGACGTCGGGCCGGCGCCGCTCCGCGAGGGAGACGGCGGTCTCGCCGTCCGGCGCCTCGCCCACCACGCGAATGTGCGGGGAGCGCAGGAGCGCGAGCCGGAGGCCCTCCCGGACGACCTCGTGGTCGTCGGCGATCATCACGGTGATCTCGCCGTTTTCGGTCACGTGAGGAGATTCTACGAGCCGGGCGTGACGCCTTCCCGCAGCGTCACACCGCGAGGGCGAGCTGCTCGGGCTCGGGGGCCGGCCGAATCGGAGGGCGGCGAGGTCGCGAACGCTCTCGCGCGAGCCCTCGCACCGCTGCGCGAACGGGCTCGACCTCACTCGCGGACAGGTAGGCGCGACCCTCGTAGAGCCGCTCGTACCGGGGGAGGAGCTCGGGCCAGTCTCGTGCAAGCGCCTCGAGGAAGTGCTCGCGTGTCCCTGGCCTGAGGTACAGGACATTCGCCCAGATTCCGGTCGCGCCGGCCGCCCGCGCCTCGCGCACGACCTCGGCCAGCAGCTCCGGCCCGTCGGACAGCCCGGGCAGGATCGGCGCCAGCGCGACGCCGGCGTCGATCCCGGCGTCGACGAGCAGCCTCACGGTCTCGAGCCGTCGTCGCGGCGGGGCGGTTCCGGGCTCGGTCGTGCGCCAGATCCGCTCGTCGAGGGTCGGCACCGAGAAGCTGACGTGCACCTTCGCGCGGCCCGCCGCCTCGACGAGCACGTCGACGTCGCGGCGGATCAGCGGCCCCCGAGTGATCAGCGAGAACGGTGTCCGCGCCCGACCGAGCTCGCGGATGCACGCACGCGTCAGTCGGAATCGTCCCTCCGCGGGCTGGTACGGATCGGTCGCCGCGCCGATCGCAACGCTCTCACGCGCCCAGGCTGCCCGTCCGAGCTCGTTCCGCAGGACCTCGGCGATGTTCGTCTTGACGCGGATCGAGCGTCCGTAGCGCTCGTCGGCCGGCCGCTCCGCCCGCGCCTCGAAGGCTCGGACGTAACAGAACGTGCAGCGGTGGGCGCAACCGGTGTACGGGTTGAGCGACCACTTGAACGGCATGCCCTTGACGCGGTTGAGCGCGTTCCGGCAGGGCTCCTCGCGGTACTCGACACGCATCCGCAGATGATAGAACACACGTTCGCCCCTGTCGAGGCGCGGCGGGTCAGGCGTTCGCGGAGGTGAGCATCCCGGCGCCGACCGTCTCGTTCGTGGCCTCGTCGACGAGGATGAACGCGCCGGTCGCGCGGTTCGCCTCGTACGCGTCGACGACGAGCGGCGTGGAGAGTCGGAGGCGGACGCGGGCGAGGTCGTTGAGCGTAAGACGCTCGGCGGGAACGTGCTCGAGCGTCTCGACGTCGAGCACCGAGACGATCTCGTCCAGGATCGCGCGCGCCCAGCGGGTCGTGTGCTTGATCGCCAGTCGCGCGCCCGGCTCGACAGGCCGTTCGCTCATCCAGCAGACGATCGCCTCGAGCTCGCGCGCGACGACGGGCAGGTCAGCGGGGTCGCAGAGCATGTCGCCGCGGGCGACGTCGATCTCGTCGGTCAGCCGCACGACGACCGCCTGACCCTGTACCGCGACGTCGAGCGGCCCGTCGTGCGTCTCGACCGAGGCAACCGTCGTGCGGAGACCGGAGGGTAGGACCACGACCTCGTCGCCCGCATGCCACTCGCCGCCGGCGACCTCGCCCGCATAGCCACGGTAGTCGTGGTGCTCGTCGCTCATCGGACGGATCACCCACTGGACGGGGAAGCGCCGGTGCGCGGTGTCGCGGTCGCCGGCGATCTCGATCCGTTCGAGCCGCTCGAGGAACGTGTCGCCGGTCCACCAGGGCATCCGCTCGGAGCGCTCGACGACGTTGTCCCCGGTGAGCGCCGCGATCGGGATCGCGATCTCGTCCTGCACGCCCAGCCGGTCGCACAGCGCCTCCAGATCCGCGGCGATCTCGAGGAAGCGGCCCTCGTCGAAGTCGACGAGGTCCATCTTGTTGATCGCGAACACGATGTGGGGGATCCCGAGCGTCGAGGAGATGTAGGTGTGGCGTCGGGTCTGCTCGATCACGCCCCTGCGCGCGTCCAGGAGCACGACCGCGACGTCTGCGGTCGACGCGCCGGTGACCATGTTGCGCGTGTACTGGACGTGGCCCGGGGCGTCGGCGAGCTGGAAGCGGCGCGTCGGCGTCACGAACGAGCGGTACGCGACGTCGATCGTGATCCCCTGCTCGCGCTCGGCGCGCAGGCCGTCGGTCAGCAGGGCGAGGTTCACGTACCCGTCGCCGCGGCGCTCGCTCGTCGCTTCCACGTGCTCGAGCTGGTCGGCCATCACCTGCTTCGAGTCGAAGAGCAGCCGGCCGAGCAGGGTGGACTTGCCGTCGTCGACCGAGCCGCACGTGACGAGGCGAAGGAGCTCCGTGCCCTCCGCAATGAACGGGCTAGTACTAGAAGTAGCCGACACGCTTCCGGTCCTCCATCGCGGCCTCCGAGAAGCGGTCATCGGCTCGGGTCTCGCCCCGCTCGGTGACCCGCGTCGCCGCGATCTCGCGGACGACCTCGTCGATCGTCGCTGCGTGCGAGCGGACACCGCCGGTGCAGGTCATGTCGCCCACGGTGCGGAAGCGGACGAAGTCGGTGAACGGCTCCTCGTGCGGATAGCGCTCGACGAACTCCGAGGCCGCATAGAGCATCCCGTCCCGCTCGAACACCTCTCGCTCGTGCGCGAAGTAGATCTGCGGGAGCTCGAGCCGCTCGCGAGCGACGTACTGCCACACGTCGAGCTCGGTCCAGTTCGAGATCGGGAACACGCGCACCTGCTCGCCCTTGCGGATCCGGCCGTTGTAGAGGTTCCAGAGCTCCGGGCGCTGGGCGCGCGGGTCCCACTGGCCGAAGTCGTCGCGGAAGGAGAAGATCCGCTCCTTTGCGCGCGAGCGCTCCTCGTCGCGGCGCGCGCCGCCGATCGCGGCGTCGAAGCCGTGCTCGAGCATCGCGTCGAGCAGCGTGGTCGTCTGCAGCCGGTTCCGGGTCGCGCGCGGGCCGGTCTCGTCGACGACGCGTCCCCTGTCGATCGAGTCCTGGACGGACGCGATCACGAGCCGCTCGCCAAGCTCCGCGATCCGCCGGTCGCGGAACTCGATCGCCTCGGGGAAGTTGTGGCCCGTGTCGATGTGCATCAGCGGGAACGGGAACCGTCCCGGGCGGAAGGCCTTCTCGGCGAGGCGGAGCAGGACGATCGAGTCCTTGCCGCCGGAGAAGAGCAGCACGGGTCGCTCGAGCTCGGCCGCGACCTCGCGCATGATGTGGATCGCCTCCGACTCGAGCGCGTCGAGGTGGGAGAGGCGGACGATCGGGTCGGTGACGTTCATTGCTCGGACGAGGTCTGCGGGGCGGTCATGCGTGGAGGCCGCATTCCGTCTTGCCGGTGCCGACCCAGCGGCCGTCCCGGCCGGCGCCCGGCGCCGTGCAATGCGTGCAGCCGATCGAAGCGTAGCCCCGGTCATGGAGCGGGTTCACGGGAAGGTCGCGCTCGCGGACGTATGCCCAGACGTCGTCGTCGGTCCAGTCGGCGAGGGGGCTCGCCTTCCAGAGCTCGTGCCGGTCGTCCCATCCGAGCTTCGGCGTCCCGGCGCGCGAGGGCGCCTGGTCGCGCCGGACGCCGGTGATCCAGCCGTCGAGCCCCGAGAGTGCCTCGGCGAGCGGAGCGATCTTGCGGATCGAGCAGCAGAGATCCGGGTTCCGCTCCCAGAGCGCCTCGCCGTGGATCGCGGCCTGGCGGCCGAGCGAGGGGCCTTCGTAGACCTCGAGGCGGATCCCGTAGCGCTGCTCGAGCTCGCGCCAGAGGGCGTACGACTCGGGGAACAGCACGTGCGTGTCGAGGGTGAAGATGCGCGCGTCGGGTCGCCGCTCGAGGAGCATGTCGATGAGAACGCTCTCCTCCTTCTGGAAGGAGCACGCGAGCGCGACCGCCGGTAGACGCTGGAGCGCCGCGTCGAGCACCTCCCCCGCCGAGAGGGTCTCGACGTCGGTCTCGCCGACGATGTCCCGGACGCTCCGCTCCATCGCGCGAACGGTATCAGCCATCACGAACGCTTATCCAAAGGATTAGTCCTTGCGCTATGAGGTGGCGTCGGGCTCGCGACGGCGGCCGCGAGTTGTCGCGATGCCGGCCGCGTGCGTGCGCCGGCGCATAGGGTTGCGTCGTGGACGAGCTCGAGGGCGGAATCCGCCGTGTCACGCTTCCGCTCCCGAACCGACCGGGCCACGTCCACGCCTACCTGCTGCCCGGCGACGACGGCTGGACGGCGGTCGACACCGGGCTCGGCCTCCCCGACGCTCGCGAACGATGGGCGGGCGAGCTCGCCGCCCTCGACGGCGGGCCCGTGCGGCGGATCGTGATCACCCACTTCCACCCCGACCACGTCGGTGCGGCGGCGGATCTCGCCGAGCTGACCGGCGCCTCCGTCTCGCAGGGCCGAGTCGACTATGCGCAGTGCGCGCTCGTCTGGGGCGGAGAGGACTGGAGCGGCGTCCTCGTCGAGTGGTTTCGCCGGCACGGGGTTCCGCCCGCGGTGACCGACGAGCTGATCCAGGAGGGCTCCGCCTATCGCCCCTTCGTCCGCTACCGGTCGGATCCGGAGCTCCTCGATCCCGGCGACGTCGTCGCGGGCTGGGAGGCCGTTGCCGCGCCCGGCCACGCCGACGGCCAGCTGATGCTGCTCCGCGGCGGCGTGCTCGTCGCCGCCGACCACCTTCTCGGCCGGATCTCCCCGACCGTCGGCCTCTGGCCCGCGAGCCGACCTGACCCGCTCGGCGACTATCTCGGAGCGCTCCGGGCGACGATCGAGCTCGAGCCGAGGCTCGCGCTCCCGGGGCACGGCGAGCCGCTGACCGATCCGGTCGGGCGCGCGCGGGAGCTGATCGAGCATCACGCCGAGCGCTTGGCCGTGACGGCCGCTGCGCTCGGCACGGAGCCTCGCAGCGCCTACGACGTCTCGTTCCCGCTCTTCGGCGACGACCTGAAACCCGCGGCGCGGCGGTTTGCGGTCGCCGAGGCGCTCTCGCATCTCGAGCGCCTCGTGCTGGAGGATGGCGCTCGGCGGGAAGAGACCGCCGGGGCCGTTACCTATACTTCCGCGCAGTAGTGGACGACGAGCGACCGCCCAGTACCCGTGCCCCGGAACGTGGGGCGCAGGGCACGAGCCTCTCGGGATTGCCGGCCGACGCGAGGAGTCGCGTCGACTCGTCGACCTTGCCCCTCCGCCTCTGGGTCGACTAGATGTCCGTCGGTCTCGAGCTGCTCGGCGTCCTCCTCCTGATCCTGTTGAACGCCTTCTTCGTGGCCGCCGAGTACTCGCTGGTCACGGTGCGACGCACGCGGATGAAGGAGCTCGTGGACGAGGGGAGCCGCACGGCGCGCTCTGTGCTCTCGATCACGAGCGACCCTCCGCACTTCATCGCCGCGATGCAGCTCGGCGTCACGCTCACGTCGCTGGGCATCGGCGCCCTGGGCGAGCAGGTCCTCTCAGACCTCTTCGACGAATGGCTCGCGACCGTGCTCGCGGTGCTGCTCGCGTTCCTCGTCATCACGTTCCTCCATGTCGTGATCGGCGAGCTCGTCCCGAAAGGGGTCGCGCTGAGCTACACGGAGCGCGTCGCGCTCGGCGTCTCCGCGCCCGTGCGCCTCTTCTTCTTCGTCTTCAAGCCGCTGATCTGGATCCTCCAGCGGTCGAGCGAGCTCGCCCAGCGTGCGATCGGCATCGACCCGAAGGCGATGCAGGGCGACGCGCACTCCGAGGCGGAGCTGAAGATGCTGCTCGAGGTCTCGACCGAGCGCGGGGAGATCGAGCTGGACGAGCGCGAGATGCTCTACAAGGTCTTCGACTTCGCCGAGAAGGAGGTCGCAGACGTGATGGTGCCGCGGCCGGACGTCTCGGGACTGTCGGTCGACCTCGGGCCCGAGGACGCGATGGCGGCGATGATCGAGTCCCCGTACACGCGCTATCCGGTCTATCGAGAGTCGCTCGACGACATCGTCGGGATCGTCCACGTCCGCGACGTCGTCGCGGCGATGCACAACGGGACGACCGAAGCCGCGACGCTCGCCGAGCTCGCCCGACCGCCCTACGTCGTGCCGGAGAACAAGGACCTGGGCGCGCTCCTGGCCGAGTTCCGCAAGGCGAACCAGCACATGGCCGTCGTCGTCGACGAGTACGGCGCAACCGCGGGGATCGTCACGCTCGAGGACCTCCTCGAGGAGATCGTCGGCGACATCGAGGACGAGTTCGACCTGCCCGACGAGTCGATCGAGCGGCTCGACGAGCGGCGGGTCCGGATCTCGGGGTCGTTCACGATCGACGACTTCAACGAGCAGTTCGGCACGGAGCTCGACGACGAGGACTTCCACACGGTCGCGGGCTACGTCTTCGGCCACCTCGGCCGGGCGGCCGAGGCGGGGGACGAGATCCACGACAACGGCCTCCACTTCACCGTCCTCGAGACGAGTGGCTCGCGGATCCTCCGTCTCGAGGTCGAGTTCCTCGAGACCGAGCCGGCCGCCCCGGACGAGACCGAAGCCGCCTAGCCGGCGTGCCCTGGCCCCGCCGACGGCCCGAGGGCGACTCGCCCCTCCGCCACCGCGACTTCGCACTCTACGTCGGGGCGACCGTCGCCACGGCCTTTGCGATCGAGATGTCGTTCGTCGCGATCGGCTGGCAGGTCTACGCGATCCACAGCGACCCGCTCGACCTCGGGATCGTCGGCCTCGCGATGTTCATCCCGCTGCCGCTGCTGGCCCTGCCGGCGGGGCATCTGAGCGATCGATACCCGCGGCGGACGGTGCTCGCCCTCTCGCTCGCGCTCGACGCGATCGTCGCGATCGGCCTGCTCGCCGTCACGCGAGGAGGAGCCGACGAGACGTGGCCGTTCTTCGCGCTGGCGTTCGTCACGGGTGTGGCGTCTGCGATCGGCGCGCCCGCGGGACGCGCGATGACCCCGTCGCTCGTGCCCCAGGCGATCCTGGTGAAGGCCTTCGCGCAGCGCTCGGTCGCGACCCAGCTCTCCGTGATCGCCGGACCGGCGCTCGGTGGGCTGCTCTTCGCCCTCGATCCGGAGCTCGTCTACGCCGTCGCCTCCGTGTTCTCGCTCGCGTCGCTCGCGGCCGTGCTCGCGATGCACGCCGGTCGCGACGGCGCCGGCGCCGGGTCGCCCGACCTCGCGAGCGTCCTCGGTGGCGTCCGCCTCGTGCGACGGACGCCTGTCCTGCTCGGCGCGATCTCGCTCGATCTCTTCGCAGTGCTGTTCGGCGGGGCGGTCGCGCTGCTTCCGATCTTCGCGCGCGACGTCCTCGAGGTCGGGCCTGCCGGTCTGGGCGTCCTGCGAGCGGCGCCGGCAGTCGGCGCGCTCGGCGCCGCCTTCGTCCTCACCCACCGGCCCGTGCGACGGCACGCGGGCCGGACCCTGCTGATCGTCGTCGCGCTGTACGGCATCACGATGGTCGTGTTCGGGCTGTCGGAGACGATGTGGCTGTCGCTCGCCGCGCTCGCAGCGGGCGGCGCCGTCGACACGGTAAGCGTCGTCCTCCGCCAGACGATCCTGCCGCTCGTCACGCCCGACGAGCTGCGGGGCCGGGTGACGGCCGTGGAGATGGTCTTCATCAGCGCGTCGAACGAGCTCGGCGCGTTCGAGTCGGGGGTCGCGGCCGCGGTGCTCGGCGCAGTCCCCGCCGTCGTCATCGGCGGGATCGTGACGATCGGCGTCGCGGTCACCTGGACGAGGCTCTTCCCGCAGCTCGCCGAGGTCGATCGCCTCGACGAGCTCCGGCCGGTCGAGGTCGCCGCCTGAGGCCGTTAGCGACGCGTCGCTGCGAGGAGCTCCATCGCCGGGACGCCGCGGAGCGAGGCGTCCAGGAGCTCGACCGGGTGCAACGCGGGAAGCGGGGCCCCAGCCCGTCCGAGCGCCTGCGAGAGCTGGACGAGGCACCCCGGGTTCGCGCTCGCGTAGGCGTCCGGCGCAGTCGCGAGCACGTTGCGGGCCTTGCGGTCACCGAGCTCGCGCGCAGCGTCGGGCTGTGTGACGTTGTAGATGCCGGCCGAGCCGCAGCAGAGGTCCTGCTCCGCGGGCTCGACGACGCGGAGCCCGGGGATCCTCTCCAGCAGCCGCTTCCAGGCGGCAGGCAGTCGCTGGGCGTGCCGGAGGTGGCACGAGTCCTGATACGCGACGGTCAGCTCGAGTGGGTGCAGCCCTGGCAAGTCGGAATCGCGCAGCGCCTCGGTCACGTCGAGCGCGGGGAGACCGCGCTCCTTGAGATGCGAGCCACAGCCCGAGGCGTTCACCACGATCGCCTCGATGCCGTCGAAACTGCCGCGCAGACGCTCCGTGAAACGTTCCGACTCCGCCGCCCGGCCCGCGTGCGCCGAGAGCGCGCCGCAGCAGCCTTGCGCCGGCGCATGGACCTCGTAGCCCGCGGCGGAGAGCACGCGGGCCGTCGCCGTGTTCACGTCCCCGAACAGCACCGACTGGACGCAGCCCGTCAGCAGGCCGACGGGACGAGCCCGTGTTGAATCAGCACACGCTCGGGTGACCGCCGCAGGTCGTTCGCCCGAGCGCCAGGCGGGGGCGAGCTCGAGCATCGGCCGCGCCCACCGGGGCGTGGGAAGCCGTCGTCCGACGGGCGCGAGGCGGAGCGCCGCGCGCAGCCGACGCGGGTGGGGCAGGGTCGCGAAGAGGAGTCGCCGCTGGAGCCGCTCCCCACGGGGCCGCGGGTGCTCGTCCTCCACGAGCGCGCGGGTCTCCTCGATCAGGAGGTCGTAGCGGACGCCGGACGGGCAGCTCGAGACGCAGGCCATGCAGCCGAGGCAGCGGTCGAAGTGCTCGACGACGGTCGGGCTGAGCCGGAGCGTCCCCTGCGCGGTCTTCTCCATCAGCTGGATCCGCCCGCGCGGCGAGTCCATCTCTTCGCTCCAGAGAACATACGTCGGGCAGGTCGGCAGGCAGAACCCGCAGTGGACACACGCCTTCGTCAGCTCCTCGATCACGCCAGGACGCCCGCCGGGTCGAAGCGCTCACGGAGTGCGCGCTGGACGCGCCGTGCCGCTGCCAACGGCACGCCGCCGACCCGCTGCGGGACATACGCGATCCCCGCGGAGGGCCGGACGACCGCCTCGCCGAGCGTGGAGAGCACGTTGTGGAGGTCGCCCGGGACGAACCGGAGCCGGTCGAGCGACGCTCCCTGGCGGTCCCGTGCCTCGCCCCACACGTCGTCGGCGTCGACGTCCCCGCCGACCAGCGCGCGCGCCGTCGCGAGCTGTGCCTCGACCGCCGCCTCCCGGCCCTCGTACAGCACCGCGACGCGGCCGGGGTGGAGCACGTCGAGCGCGCTCGGCTGAAGCCGGGACCGACGAAGGTCGCGCACGACTCCCGCGGGGTCGTCGGCCCGGACGACCAGCGTCGCCGAGGCCGCCGGAAGCGGATGAAGTCGGAGCGCGACCCGGGCGATCAGCCCGAGCCGGCCCTCGGAGCCGCAGACGAGCTTGCCGAGGTCGTAGCCCGCGACGTTCTTCACGACCTTCCCGCCGGAGCTCGCAACGGTGCCGTCACCGAGCACGAGCGTCACGCCGAGGACGAGGTCGCGCGGCGTCCCGTAGCGATGCGAGAGCGGCCCGGAGAGCCGTCCCGCCAGACACGCGCCGATCGTCGGGTCCCCGGGCGGATCGAGCGAGAGGCGCTGACCGGCAGTCGCGAGCGTCGCCTGCAGCGCGGACAGGCGGATCCCCGCCTCGACCGTGCAGGTGAGGTCGCCGGCCTCGTGCTCGAGAACCCGGTCGAGCCCATCCGTTCGGAGGTCGGTGCCGATCCGGAGCGGCCGACCGTCGCGCGCCGCGTCGGCGAGGTAGGCAGAGGCCTCCTCGACGGACGCGGGCCGCATCAGAAGCGCTCCGCGAGCCCGAGCCGCTCGAGCGGATGCGCCCGGTACGGCCCGGGAACCTCGCCGCAGAGGCGCGGGGTGGGGATCACCTTGCCGGGGTTCGCGAGCCCGTCGGGGTCGAACGCGAGCCGGAGCCGCTCGAACGCCTCGAGATCGTGCTCGGAGAACATCGTCGGCATCGCGCATGCCTTGTCGACGCCGACGCCGTGCTCGCCGGTCAACGAGCCTCCGGCCTCGACGCACGCGGCGAGGATCGCGTCCGCCAGCGTCTTCGCGCGCTCGACCTCGCCCTCCGCCGTGCCGTCGTAGAGCACCAGCGGGTGGAGGTTCCCGTCGCCCGCGTGGAAGACGTTCCCGACCCTGAGGCCGTGCTCGGCGGAGAGCTCGTCGATGCGCCGCAGGACTGCCGGGAGGCGCGTGCGCGGCACCACGCCGTCCTGCACGTAGTAGTCCGGCGAGACCCGGCCCATCGCCGCGAAGGCGCCCTTGCGTCCCAGCCACAGGCGAGCGCGCTCGTCCGCGTCGCTCGCGGTGCGGATCTCGAACGCCCCCGCAGCACGGCAGATCGCGTCGACCTCTTCCGTGTCGAGCGCGACCTGCACGTCGACGCCGTCGAGCTCGACGAGGAGGACGGCCCGCGCGCCGGCCGGATACCCGGGCCCGTATGCGGCCTCGGCCGCCTCCAGGGTGACGCTGTCCATGATCTCCATCGCCGCGGGCACGATCCCTGCCGCGACGACCCGCGAGACCGCGTCGCCCGCGGCGTCGATCGACGAGAACGCGGCGAGCTGCGTGACGACGACCTCGGGTTGCCGCACCACGCGCAGCGTGATCTCGACGGCGACGCCGAGCGTGCCCTCGGAGCCCACGATCACGCCCAGCAGGTCGGGGCCCTCGTCGCCGTCGATCGACTTCCCGCCGAGCTCGAGCAGCTCGCCGTCGGCGAGGACGACCTTCGCGCCGGTGACGTGGTTGACGGTGAACCCGTGCTTGAGGCAGTGGGCGCCGCCGGAGTTCTCGGCGAGGTTGCCGCCGATCGTGCAGACCTGCTGGCTCGACGGGTCGGGGGCGTAGAAGTAGCCCTCGGCCGCGACGGCGCGGGTCACGTCGAGGTTCGCCACGCCGGGCTCGACGACGACGCGCTCGCTCTCGAGGTCGATCTCGAGGATGCGGTTCATCCGCGCGAGCGAGACGACGACGCCGTCGGCGACGGGCAGCGCGCCGCCGGACAGGCCGGTACCGGCGCCGCGAGCGACGAACGGAACGCCGTCGCGGGCGCAGAGACGCAGCACCGACTGCACCTCGCCCGCCGAGCCGGGGAGGACGACGCAGGCCGGCTGCGCGCGCCAGCCGGTCAGCCCGTCGCAGTCGTATGTGGCGAGCTGCTCGGGCTCGGTGATCACGAACCCGGCGCCGAGCGCCTCCACGAGCTCGTCCACGAAGCCGGGTGGAAGGGCCACGCCGGCGATCCTACTGACGGCCCCCGGCCGCCCCGGCGGAACGGGAGCCGATGGACATCTGCGGTCCGTTAGGGTCGCCGTCATGGCGGTGCCGATCCCGCGCCCGGGCAAGATCGTCTGCGTCGGGCTGAACTACAGGGACCACGCGGCAGAGCAGGGAGCCGAGCTCCCCGAGGCCCCGCTCCTCTTCGCGAAGTTCCCGACCGCGCTGATCGGCCCGGGTGACGCGATCGTGATTCCGCCGATCGTGACGAAGTGCGACTACGAGGCGGAGCTCGGGGTCGTTCTCGGCCGAACGGTCAGGCAGGTCTCGAAGGAGAACGCGATGGAGGCCGTCGCGGGCTACGTCGTCGCGAACGACGTGTCCGCGCGCGACCTGCAGTTCGGGGACGGCCAGTGGACCCGCGGCAAGTCGCCGGACACGTTCTGCCCCGTCGGGCCTCTCGTCCCGGCGGCCGACGTCCCGGATCCGCACGCGCTGCCGATCCGGGCGCTGCTCAACGGCGAGGTGGTGCAGGACTCGACGACCGCGAACCTCGTGTTCGGCGTCGCCGAGGTGATCAGCTACGCGTCGCAGACGGCGACGCTCGAGGCGGGCGACCTGATCCTCACGGGGACCCCGGCCGGCGTAGGCATCTTCCGCAAGCCTCCGCGCCTGCTCCAGCCGGGCGACGAGATCACGATCGAGATCGACGGGGTCGGATCGTTGACGAACCCGGTCGTCGCGGGGTGACGGCCGACCGGGCGACCTGTCGATGAGCGGCATCTCGAGGACCGTCCTCCGCGAGCAGGTCAAGGATCTCCTGCTGCAGCGCATCGCGAGCGGAGAGCTCCGGCCGGGCGATCGCATCGTCGAGACCCGGGTCGCCGCCGAGCTCGGCACGAGCCAGGCGCCGGTACGGGAGGCCCTCCGCGACCTCGAGCTCCTGCGCCTCGTCGAGTCCGAGCCGTTCAAGGGCGCCAGGGTCAAGGGGTTCGGCAACGCGGAGCTCGTCGAGGTCTATCCCGTCCGCGCCGCGCTCGAGGAGCTCGCGGCGAAGGAGGCGACGAGACGTCTCGCCGGAGACGTGAGCGCCCTCGAGGCAGAGGTCGAGGCGATGCGGGAGGCCGCGCGCCGCGGGGACACGACCGCGCTCGTGCGGCACGACATCGCGTTCCACCGCCTCGTGGTCGAGTCCGCCGGGAATCCGATCCTCGAGCAGTGCTGGAAGTCGCTCGGCGTCGAAGGGCCGATCACGATCACGCTGTACGGCACGTCCGTCGAGCCGGAGGAGGCGGCGGAGCTCCACGCGCCCCTGCTCGACGCGATCCGCTCCGGGAAGCCCGGCGCGGCAGGGCGGGCCGCGCGCCGCCACGTCGAGGCGTTCGCGCGCATCGCGAGCGGCCGCCGCGAGTCCAAGGCCGCCGCATCCTGACGTCCCGCTCCGCGACCGGAGCGCTCGCGGGGCTCTTCCTCGCCGCGCTGGCGCTGCGACCGCAGGTCGTCGGCATCGGGCCCCTGATCGACCAGATCCAGGACGACCTCGGCACGTCGCATGCCGTCGCGGGGCTCCTCGGGACGATCCCCGTCCTCTGCATGGGGCTCTTCGCGCCTGCCGGCACAGCGCTCTCGGCGTGGCTCGGGACGCGGCTCGCCATGACGATCGGCCTCGTCCTGATCGGCGTGTTCGGGATCCTCCGCGGCGTCGTCCCGAGCCCCTGGCTCGTGATCGCGCTCACCCTGCCGCTCGGGATCGGGATGGGGATCGGCAATGCGACCGCCCCGCTCGCAGTCCGGGAGACCGTGCCCGATCGGCCCGCCACGGGAACCGGGATCTATGCGACGGGGATCCAGCTCGGCTCCGCAATCGCGGCGGCGGTCGCCGTGCCGCTCGCCGCCGTCCTCGGCGGATGGCGAGGCGCGCTCGTGGCCCTCTCGGCGGCCTCGTGCGTCATCGCCCTCACCTGGGCCGTGCTCGAACGGGGCGGCGAGACGCACGTTCGCCCCGCCGCCGTCCTTCCTCGGCTGCCGTGGCGCTCGCGCACGGCATGGCTGCTCGTCCTGATCTTCGTCTCGATGTCGTCCTCCTACTACGGGCTGATCGCCTGGCTGCCCGACGCGTACGGGGAACGCGGCTGGAGCGACGACGCGGCGGGCGGTCTCGTCGCGGCCCTGAGCGTGACGGCGATCCCGGCCTCGTTCGTGCTCCCGTGGCTCTCCGACCGACGGGGCGGCCGGCGGCCGTGGCTCCTCGGGTGCGCGGCCGCGTTCACGCTGGGGACGGCCGCGCTGATCGTGCTCCCGGGCGCGGCGTACCTGTGGGCGCTGCTTGCCGGGGTCGCGCAGGGCGGGATGTTCTCGCTCGTGATGACGCTTCCGCTCGATCTCGAGGAAGGCCCGAAGAAGGTCGCCGCGCTCGTCGCGATGATGCTCGGGATCGGGTACTCCGTCGCCGCGATCTCCCCGTTCGTGCTCGGTGGCGTGCGCGACGCGACGGGGTCGTTCGACGCGGTGCTGTGGGTCTGCGTGGTGCTGCTCGCGCTCCTGACGGCGCTCACGACGGCGCTGCCGCTGCCGGCCGCTCGCGCGGCCTCGCCTCAGGCGGCAGGTGGATAGATCGAGGACGCGTAGTCCTCGACCATCCGCGCGGCGGAGAAGCGCGGGCCGTTCGTCCGGAGCGACCGCTTGACCATGGCGAGCCACCCGTGCGGGATCCCGTCCTCGCCCCGGTCGTAGAAGAGCGGGATCACCTGCTGCTCGAGGAGGTCGTAGAGCGCGTGCGCGTGCCGCGCGTCCTGCGCCGCGGGATCCTCGCCCTCGGCTGCGTCGCCGTCGATCTCCCAGCCGTTCGCACCCGCCCCATTGGCCTCGTAGCCTTCCCACCACCAGCCGTCGAGGACACTGAGGTTGAGCCCGCCGTTCGCGGCCGACTTCATCCCGCTCGTGCCGCTCGCCTCGAGAGGCGGCCTCGGGACGTTCAGCCAGACGTCGCAGCCGCCGACGATCGGCGCGGCCACCGAGAGGTCGTAGTTCTCCAGGAACGCCACGCGCGACGTGAGGCCGACCGCCTGCGAGAGGCCGAAGACGTCGACGAGCATCTGCTTCGCGTTGTCGTCGAGGGGGTGGGCCTTGCCGGCCACGACCATCTGCACCGGCGGCCCGTCGGCGAAGATCCGGCGGACGCGCTCGGGGTCGTAGGTGAGAAGGAAGAGGCGCTTGTACGTCGCGATCCGCCGCGCGAACCCGAGCGTCAACGTGTCCTCGGCGAAGGTCTGGGCGACCGACTTCACGCTCTCGGGGTCCTCGCCGCGCAGCAGCCGGTCTTGCACGCTCTTCGTCTTCACGTACTCGACGAGCTGGCGCCGCGCATCGTTCCGTGCCGCCCAGAGCTCCTCGTCCGGGATCGCGTCGACGGGCGCCCACGTCTGCGGGTCGGCGGCTCGCTCGACCCATTCCTCGCCGAGATGGCGGTCGAGGAGCGCCCGCAGCGGCGGCGCGAGGAAGGTCGGTAGATGGACCCCGTTGGTCACGTGGGCGATCGGCACCTCGTCCGCGCTGGACGCGTCGAACAAGGGGCGCCACATCTCGCGCGCGACCTGCTCGTGGCGCAGGCTGACGGCGTTCGCCCGCCTGGTCATCCGGAGCGCGAGCGGCGTCATCCCCGGCCACTCGTCCGTTCCCGGCTCGGCGCGGCAGAGATCGAGGAACCGGCCCTCGTCCATGCCGAGCCGTGCGGGCACGTCGGCGAACGCCGCGAGAAAAGACTCCGGCTCGTACGACTCGTTGCCGGCCGCGACCGGTGTGTGCGTCGTGAAGACACAGCGTGCTCTCGCGGCCGCCAGCGCCTCGTCGAGCGAGTCGCCGGCCGCGACCGCCTCGGCCGCAAGCTCGAGCGACGCGAGAGCCGGGTGACCCTCGTTGAAGTGCAGGACGCCGGGGTCGATCCCGAGCGCGCGGAGCGTGCGCACGGAGCCGAGCCCGAGGAGCGCGTACTGGCCGAGACGCGTGTGCGGGTTCCCCTCGTACAGGCGCGCGGTGATCCAGCGGTCGACGGGGTCGTTCTCGTCGAGCTCGGTGTCGAGGAGGTACAGCGGCACCCGACCGACCTCCGCGCGCCACACGTGGAACGCGATCTCCCTGCCGAACAGCGGGAACGTCAGCTGGAGCGGCTGCCCGTCGTCGTCGAGCACCTGCACGGTCGGGAGCCGCTCGGGGTACGTCTGCAGCCAGTACTCGTGCTGGAGGCCCGCGCGGTCGACTCTCTGCTGGAAGTACCCCCGCCGGTAGAGGAGGCCGATCCCGATCATCGGCAGCCCGCGGTCGCTCGCCGCCTTGAGGATGTCCCCCGCGAGGACGCCGAGCCCGCCCGAGTAGATCGGCAGCGACCGGTGGATCCCGAACTCCGCGCAGACGAACACGACAGGCCCGTCGAGCCCGTCGATCCGCGCCTCGGGGCGCGCGCGATCCTCCTCGAGGACGCGCGCGAGCCGCGCGATCCGTTCCCGGGTCGCGGGGTCGGCGAGCGCGTGTGACGCCGTGTGGGGCGCGATGTCGGCGAGCTGGCGAACCGGGTTCGCAAGGTTGATCTCCCACCCGTGCGGGTCGAGGGAGCGGAACAGCTCGTCGCCATCGGGATCCCACGACCAGCGGTAGTCGAGCGCGATCCGGGCGAGCGGCACGAGCTCCGCGGGCAGCCGGAGGGCCAGCTCCGCGGCTCGTTCGTCCGCTTCGCGCGCGCCCGGGAGCGCCGCGAGGTCGACGAGTCGGGTCGTGCTCACAATCGCGCAAACTAGCTACGCGACGTCGGACGCGAGCACGACGTGGTTCACGAGCGTCCCGATCTCCGGCACGTGGATCTCGACCCACTGACCCGGAAGGAGGTTGAGCTCGTCCGGCAGGACGAGACCCGTTCCCGTCAGCAGGACGGTTCCCGCGGGGACGGGGTTGTCGCGCACGAGCCATGCGACGAGATCCGGGAACGACCGGGTCATCTGCGCCGTCGTCGCGGTGTCTTGATACAGCACCTCGCCCTCCTCGTCGGAGATCCGCATGACGATCTGGAAGCCCGAGGGCTCGTACTCCGGTACGAAGATCGACGGTCCGATCGCGCAACAGCCCGCGTGGACCTTCGCCTGCGTGAGGAACAGCGGGTTCGCGCTCTCGATCTCGCGGGAGGTGACGTCGTTTGCGATCGTGTAGCCGAGGATCGTGCCCTTGCCGCCGATCACGACCGCGATCTCGGGCTCGGGGACGGTCCACGTCGAGTCGCCACGGACGCCGATGGCGTGGCCCGGCCCGACCGTGCGTCGCCCGCCTGCGTCCTTCAGGAGAAGCCGGGGCCTGTGGCTCTCCGCGGCCGAGGTGTAGACCTCGCGGAACGGGCTCGACCCCACCGGGTCGGCATCGCCGGTGTCGTAGGTGCCTTCGGCGCACCAGACCTCGGGAGGGTCGATCGGCGCGATGAGGGTCAGGCCGGGCTCCAGCTCGAGGCTGAACTCGTCTGCCGGCACGAGGCGCTGGCCGAGCGGGAACGACTCACCCTGAAGGAGCCGGAGGGAGTCCTCGATCCCCCGGAGCAGGCTGAACTCACCGTCCCGTGGATGCTCGACACCCACCGAGACGTACCCCTCCGGATCCACCCACCGGATGACGCGCCGCATCGGTCGGTCGTCCTACCCGGCGGCGGGCTCGGCGATGCGGGAACCCTCCATCAGTGCTCGCGCAGGCCCGCCGCGCGCTGCTCGGCGGCCAGGCGCTCCTCCGCCTCCGACTCCTCCCGGAGCAGGCGGGCGAGGAGCCAGACGATCGCGGCGAAGAACACGACGGCCTGTTCCGTCGACATGAGGATCCCGCCGAGGTTCTGGTCCTGTCGCGCGGTGATGCCCCAGAGGCGGTGCGGCAGATCCTCGTAGTACCCGTAGAGGGGGGGCGAGAACGTGAGCGCCAGGCCGAGGAACGCGGAGAGCACGAACGCCGCGAGGACGTAGCCGATGCGGCCGATCGTCGGGAGCGACCGCGGGACGTCGCAGAGGATCGGCCACCAGAAGAGCAGCCCGATCGCGATCAGGACCGCGTGCTCGATCGCGAGCAGGACCGAGCTGCGGACCGCCGCGTCGTACACCGCGCCGAGGTGGATGACGTACCAGGCAACAAGCCACACGGAAAGCGTAATCGCCGGTCGCGTGATTTTCTCCATCGCCGCACCGCCTCGCGCGGCGAGGCCCGACCGCATGGCCGGGGTGAGCCCGATCAGCAGGAGCGGCGGAGCCCAGTCGCTGATCATCACGTTCTGGAGCAGGTGGAAGAGAACGAGGTAGTCGATCGCGATCGTGCCGATCGGCGAGTTGAGCGCGCCGACGACGAGGACGAGCCCCGCCCCGAAGCACCCCGCACGCCACCACGGGCCCGGTGCCCGTCGCCAGGCCCGCACGTAGACGAGCGCCGCGGCGACCGCGAGCACGATGAACACCGGCTCGAGCCGGATCGACCAGGGCGACGGCATCAGACGAGCTCCGGCCTCACGCCCCGTCCTGCCCTGGCGCGGCGCGCGAGCAGGAGGAGGACCACGATCGCGGCGCCGAGCGTCGCGGACTGCTCGATCATCATCACGAGGCCGGCGAGCTTCTGGTCGGCGAGGGGCGAGAGACCGAAGAGGCGGTGCGGCTGGTCGACGTAGACGTCGTAGTACGGCTCGAAGCCGAACACGAACGGGTACGCCAGCACCTGGCCGATCCAGAAGAGCACGATCGCCAGCCCGAGCCGCTCGTTCAGGCTCAGCCGTCCGTGACGCGCAGGGTCGATCAGCAGCGTCCACACGAGGGCGCCGACCACGACGAACGACAGGTGCTCGGCGCGATGCACGGCTGGGTGCCGGAGCGCCGCGTCGTACATCGCGGGGATGTGCCACAGGACCAGGACCGTGAGCCAGAGGGGCACCGCGACCCGCGGGCGGAGGAGGAACGAGAGCGTGCGGCGGAGCGGCCGGGCGCGCGCGAGCGGCACGAGCAGGTCGCGTGGGAGGAAGAACATCGAGAGCGGCCCCCGCACCGCCAGGAGCGCGAGCACGACCCCGAGGTCGGCGATCAACACGTGCTGGAGCATGTGCGCCGACTGGAGGTACTCCTCGGCGATCGCGTCGAGCGGCGAGACGAGGCCGACGACGACCACGGCGACGCCCGCGAAGAAGAGTGCGAGGCGCGACCAGGGCGCCAGCTCCGGCCGCCGCCGCCTCAGGCGCCGCCAGCCGGAGACGAAGAACGCGACCGCGACGGCCGCGAGCACGAGCACGAGCGGATCGAAGGACCACGCCCGCCAGAGATCTTCGGGCGCGGTCGTGCCGAGCGTCGTCACGGCCTCACGGTAGCCCCATCGGCGCACGCAGACCCGCGCCTCCAAGCGGGAATTTCGACGCGCGAGCGGCCTTTTGGGCGTTTCCGACGTCCTAGTACGGGAGGGATCGTGACGGGGTCGGAGGACACGGGGCAGCCGCTGCCCGAGGAGCTGCGCGCGCACCAGGAGCGGGAGCTCCGGGTGACGTTCGCGTTGACCTCGATGGAGGACGCGCTCGCCCGCGAGGCAGCGGAGGTCGGCACCTTGCTGCGCCGAACCGGCATCGAGCTCGATCCGCTCACGTTCGTCGTCATGCGCGTCTTCGAGGTGTGCCTCACCGAGCTGATCGACCCCTCGGTGGCGATCGGCGAGCTGATCGAGAACGGCTCGCTGGCGCGGTCGGCGGACCTCGCCTCCGATCTCCTCGACCGCGACGCCGCCTAGCGGGGGCGCCCCGTCACAGGCGCCCCTCCCGGCTACGCTGCGGGCGTGGCACACGGGTCGATCGACGAGCTGGAGACCGCGCTCCGGGAGGCCGACTACCTGCCCGACCGCGGCCTCGCGACCGCGCTCTACCTGTCGCTTGCGCTCGAGAAGCCGGTGCTGCTCGAGGGCGACGCGGGGGTGGGGAAGACGGAGGCCGCGAAGGCGCTCGCGACCGCCCTCGGTGCCCGCCTGATCCGGCTCCAGTGCTACGAGGGCCTCGACGTCGCCCACGCGGTGTACGAGTGGAACTACCCGCGTCAGCTCCTCCACATCCGCGCCGCGCAGGAGGGCACGGTGACGGAGAGCGAGCTCTTCGGGCCCGAGTACCTGATCCGGCGGCCGCTCCTCGAGGCGATCGACTCCGACGATCCCGTCGTCCTCCTGATCGACGAGATCGACCGCGCCGACGAGGAGTTCGAGGCGTTCCTGCTCGAGGTGCTCTCCGACTTCCAGATCACGATCCCCGAGCTCGGCACGATCCACGCGCGGCGGCGACCGTCCGTCGTCCTCACCTCGAACCGCACCCGCGAGCTGCACGACGCCCTGAAGCGCCGCGCGCTCTACCACTGGATCGGCCATCCGTCGATCGAGCGGGAGATCGCGATCGTCCGGCTGCGGGTCCCAGGGATCCCCGAGCGCCTCGCCATCGAGGCGGCCGCGTTCGTGCGCGGCCTGCGGGGCCTCGATCTCGCCAAGCCCCCGGGTGTCGCAGAGACGATCGACTGGGCGATGGCGCTCGAAGCGCTCGGCCGGCGGGAGCTCGACGCCGAGGTCGTCCAGCAGACTCTCGGCTCCGTCCTCAAGTACCACGAGGACATCGACGCGATCCGGGACGCGACGCTCGCCCGCCTGGTCGAGGAGGCACGCGCGGCCTCGGCGGCGTCCTAGTGGCCGCCGGGGACGCAATCGTCGGTCACGTCGTCACGTTCGGCCGGGTGCTGCGCGAGGCCGGCCTCGAGATCGGCCCGGGCCGGCTGACGGACGCGCTTCGGGCGCTCGACGCGGTGGATCTCGCCTCGCGGGACGACGTCTACTTCTCGCTCCGCCAGACGCTGGTCTCGCGCCGCGACGAGCTGGCGGTGTTCGACCGCGCGTTCGACGCGTGGTTCCTGCGCGAGCCCGTCCTCGCGCCCGCGCGCGGGGAAGCGGCGGAGCCGACGCTACGCGTCGTCGAGGCCGCGGCCGAAGAGCCCGGGGGAGAGGGGGAGGAGCCGGACGAGGACCTGATCGACCTCGGCGCCTCGCGGCAGGAGCTGCTCCGCGACAAGGATTTCGCCGAGCTCACCGACGACGAGCTGCGACGCGTGCGCGACCTGATCGGGCGCATCGCGGCGGCCCGGCCGCTCCGCCGCTCCCGCAGAAGCCGGCGCGACCCACTCGGAGCAGCCCTCGACGTGCGCGGGATGATCCGTCGTTCGCTGCGCACCGGCGGCGACCCCGCCGACCGGCCGCTACGGGCCCGCAAGGAGGTCCCGCGGCGACTCGTCCTGCTCTGCGACGTGTCGGGCTCGATGGACAGCTACGCGCGCGTCCTCCTCCTCTTCCTGCACGCGGCCGTCGGCGCCGGCCGGGGTGTCGAGGCGTTCGCATTCGGCACGAGGCTCTCGCGCCTCACCCCCGACCTCGCGACACGCGATCCGATGGCCGCGCTCGCGCGCTGCACCGAGGAGGTCGTGGACTGGGGGAGCGGCACGCGGATCGGGGCGTCGCTGCGCGAGTTCAACGACGTCTACGGGCGCCGAGGGATGTCACGGGGCGCGATCGTCGTGATCGCGTCGGACGGCTGGGAGCGTGAGGATCCGACGCTCGTGGGCCGCGAGATGGCGCGCCTCGCGCGGGCCGCATACGCCGTGGTCTGGGTGAACCCGCTGAAAGGGAATCCCGACTACCAGCCGCTCGCCGGCGGCATGCAGGCCGCGTTGCCTTTCGTCGACAGGTTCCTCGCCGGTCATAATCTGAGGAGTCTCGAAGAGCTGGCGACCATCCTCGCCGGCATCGAAAGGAGGCATGCTGCGTGAAGGAGATCCTGCCCGAGGTCGAAGCCTGGCGTGACGCAGGCGAGAAGGTCGTCGTGGCGACCGTCGTGGCGACGCGACGCTCAGCGCCGCGGCCGATCGGGACCAGCCTGGCCGTCTCCGAGTCCGGGAAGATGTATGGCTCGGTGTCCGGCGGCTGCGTCGAGAGCGACGTGTTCGACAACGCGATGGCCGTGATGCAGGACGGAGAACCGCGGCTCCTGCACTACGGGATCACGGACGAGATGGCCTGGGACGTCGGGCTTCCGTGCGGCGGCGAGATCGACGTGTTCGTGGAGCCGGTCGAGTGACGTTGCTCGAGCGTCTCGCCCGCCTGGGCGACGAGGGCGGTCGGGCGGTGCTGTTCACGGTGGTCGAAGGGGACGGCGTCGGCGCGAAGGCGCTGGTCGTGGAGGGTGCAGAGACGCTCGGCGACGGCGTGCCCGCGTGGGCGCTCGGCCAGTTCGACGAGCTCGTGCGCCGCGGCCGGAACCGCCTGCTCGAGGGTGACGGCGCGAAGGTCTTCACGGAGTGGTACGGCCCGCCGCCGCGGCTCCTCGTCTACGGGGCGGTCGACACCGCCGAGGCGCTGGCGCGCGGCGCAAAGCTCCTAGGCTGGACGGCGATCGTCGCCGACGCGCGCGCGACGTTCCTCACCCCGGAGCGCATTCCGTCCGCCGACCGGCTGGTCGCAGAATGGCCGGAGGAGGCGATCGCGGAGGTCGCGCCCGACCACCAGACCGCGATCGTCGTGCTCACGCACGACGACAAGTTCGACGAGCCGGCCCTCCTTGCGGCGCTGCGGACCGAGGCGTTCTACATCGGCGCGCTCGGGTCGCGTCGGAATCAGGAGCGGCGTCGGGAGCGGCTCCTCGAGGCCGGGGCGAGCGAAACCGAGCTCGACCGGATCAGCGGGCCCTGCGGGCTCGACATCGGTGCTGAGACCCAGGCGGAGACGGCGCTCTCGATCCTGGCCGAGGCGCTCGCCGCACGCGCCGGCCGCGCCGGCGGCTCGCTCCGCCAGGCGAAGCAGCGCATCCACGCCGAGCTGGCCTGAGAGCTCGCTCGCTCAGCGGGATCTCCCCGCGTGCCAGAGCTGAAACGGCAGGAGGGGCCAGAGCGTCAGCTCGCGCAGCGCGGCGCGTGTCGAGTGGCCGGGCGGCGACTCCGCCCGCACCGCGATGCTCCGACCCCGGAGGAGCCAGCGCATTGCCGCCGTCGCACGGCGCGCGTGCCAAGACGACGTGACGACGACGACCTCGCGGGCACCGACACGCGAGACGTCGTCGAGCGCGTTCGCCAGGTTCTCGACGGTCGTGCGTGCGTCGGGATCGACGACCACCTCGCCTGCTGCTCCGCGCCATGCCGCGCGCATCAGCCGTGCCTCGGGCTGCCCGCCGACCCTTCGCGCCCAGCCGGAGAGGACGACCACGTCGTCGGCCGTGGTCAGCTCTGCCGCCCGTGCGAGCCGAGCCGCGCAGATGGGATGGAGGTCCGGGGTACCGCCGTCGGAGTAGCCGAGGACGACGACCAGGCGGGCACTCACGCTCGCCGGTGCCGGAGCCAGCGAAAGAAGAGCAGCGTCGCCACGACCGTGAGCACGAGCTTTAGCGCCTTCTTGCCCTGCAGCTTCGACTCCCCGTGCGAGCGCTCCCGCATGTGGACCGCGACCTCGTCGACCCGCAGGCCGGCCTGCTTCAGGCGGAGCAACGCCTCGACCTCGGGCGCGCCGCTCGCGTACGGCCTCGCCATCACGGGCATCGCCGACCGGTTGACCGCGGCCATGCCGCTCGTCGGGTCGCGAAACGGCCGGCCGAGACGGACGTGCATCGCCTTCTGCAGGAGCCCGATCCCGAACCGCCGCGCGGGTGAGGGCTCGTAGCGGTCGGCCCCGTACCCGTCGCCCTCCGCGAAACGCGAGCCGACCGCGACATCGCACTGGTCCGACTCGACGAGCGCGAGCAGGCGCACGAGCTCGTCGACGGGATGCTGCCCGTCCGCGTCGACCCGTCCGCAGTATGCGTAGCCGCGCTCGTACGCCTCCTGGTAGCCGGCGGCGATGCCCGCGCGGAGCCCGCGGTTCTCCCCGAACGAGACGACGATCGCGCCGTGCGCCGCTGCCACGGCGGCGGTCGCGTCGGTCGAGCCGTCGTCGATCACGAGCACGTCTGCCGCCGGGATCCCCGCGTGAAGCTCCTCGAGGACCCCCGGCAGGCTGAGCTCCTCGTTCCAGGCGGGAACGAAGACGACGATGTCCGCGTCGGGCACGACGGCAGCGTAGTGCCGGGCGCGCCGCAGCGCGGCGGGCCGCAGGTCAGTCGGTCGGCGCTTTGCGCTCGAGCGACTCCGAGAGCGCCTGCACGACCTCCTCCTGGAGCCAGGAGAGCCAGTGGTAGAGCGCGAGCCTCGGTGCGTCGGGGTCGGCCGTGTCGAGCGGGCCGTAGCTCTCCTCCGTGACGTCGAGCTGCGTCCCGAGGACGAGGCGAAGGCTCTCGATCGCGCCGAGCCAGGACCCCAGCTCGTCCTCGTCCAGGCGTTTCGCATGTGCCGTCCGCTGGAGCTCCGCGAGCGCCCGGAGCTTCCCGTCGAGGAGAGCGTGGCCGACGAGGCGCGCGTAGTCCTCGTTCGCCGCGTCGTCGTCCGAGTGGGCCGGCGGAAACAGCCGGTAGAGCGTCGGCTCACCCGCGTCGAGCGCCTCGCGCAGCTGGTCGGGCAGCGCTGCGAGGACGTCGCGCTCCTCTTCCGGAAGCTCGACCCGGTACGTGCCGTCCTTGCCTGCTTTGATCCCTCGTCGTCGCAACGGCTAGTCCTGCCGCATCGTCGCCCAGAGCCCATGGGCGTGGAGGCGCGACACGTCCAGCTCCGCCTTCTCCTTCGTCCCTGCCGAGACCACCGCCTTGCCGTCGTTGTGGACCTGCAGCATCAGCTTCGTCGCCTTCGAGCGGGAGTAGCCGAAGAGCTGTTGGAGCACGAGCGTCACGTAGCTCATGAGGTTGATCGGGTCGTTCCAGACGATCACGACCCACGGGGGATCCTCGAGGCGCTCGTCCTCGATCGTCGGCTGCGGCGCCCGGACGGGCGCCTCGACGACGTGGCTCACGCCGTGTCGTCCGACGAGCCCTGCGCGTCGTCGGTCGCGTCCTGCTCCTCCGGCGCGGCTGCAGGCACGGGTGTGACCGGATCGCCCTGGCGCGCGTACGGCTGGAGGCGCTCGACGATGTTCTCGATCGGGCTGACGGGAGTGTCGTCCTCGTCGAACTCGTCCTCGTCGCGAGCGAGCAGGCGTCCGAGCCCGAGCCCCTTGCCCTTGGCGAGCTTCGCGAGGTCCTTCTGGCGCTGGCGCTCCTCCTGCTCGAGCCGCTTCGCCTCCTCGGCGGCAGCCTTCTCGTCGCGCTTGCGCTGCTCGGCCTCGAGCTTCGCCCGCTCTCGTGCGTCGATCTCGTCGCGCTTGCGCTGCTCGGCCTCGAGCTTGGCCCGCTCCTTCGCCTCGATCTCGTCGCGCTTGCGCTGCTCGGCCTCGGCCTTCGCGCGCTCGCGCGCCTCGATCTCCGCGCGCTTCTTCCGCTCGGCCTCGTTCTTGGCCTTCTGCTTCTCGAGCTCCTTCTGCTGCTTCTCCAGCGCGCGCCGTTCCCGGCGCCCCAGCCTGTCACCGGCTGCTGCCGCCGCGACGAGGGCTGCCTCGCCGTCCGCCTCTCCCTGCGCCTCGCGCTCCGCTGCTTCGCGCTCGGCCGCTTCGATCCGCGCCAGTGCCTCTGCCGCAGCGCGCTCGCGCTCGTCGGCTGCCTGTCGCTGCGCCTCGTCCGCCGCCGCGAGGCGGGCCTGCTGCTCTGCGGCCAGCCGCTCGGCCTCTTCCGCCTCCCGCCGCGCCTGCGCCTCGGCCTCGAGGCGCGCGGTCTCCTCCTCCCGGCGGGCGACCTCCTCCGCCTCGCGCTGCGCCGCGGCCTCCGCCTCGGCGCGCGCCGCGTCGGCCTCGCGGCGGGCCTGCTCCTCGGCGGCGAGCCTGGCGGCTTCCTCGGCTTCGTGGCGGGCCCTGTTCCTCGGCGGCGAGCCTGGCGGCTTCCTCGGCCTCCTGCCGGGCCTGTTCCTCCGCGGCGAGTCGTGCCGCCTCCTCGGCCTCGCGGACTGCGGCCGCCTCGGAGGCGGCGCGCGCCGCCTCCTCGGCCTCTCGCTGCGCGACGGCCTCGGCCTCGCGCAACGCTGCCGCCTCGGCAGCGAGTCGTGCGGCCTCCTCGACCTCGCGGCGGATCTGCTCCTCGGCGGCGAGGCGGGTCGCTTCCTCCGCCTCGAACCGCGCGGCCTCCTCGGCCTCCCTCCGCGCTGCCTCGACGGCCTGCTGGCGGGTTGCCTCGGCGGTCGCCCAGCGCACCGCTTCGTCGTGCAGGCGCACGGCTTCCTCGGCATCGCGTCTGGCCGCGTCCGCTGCGGCGCGCTGCGCTGCCGCGGCCGCTTCGCGCCGGGCAGACTCCCTCGCTGCCTCCCTTGCCTCCTCGGCGGCCTCGGTCTCCGACCGCTCGCGCGCCGCCTCGTCCACGGGGAGCGGGATCACGAGGGACCGTGGCTCCGGATAGCCCGTCTCGGGCTGCCGACGGAGGTCCGCGCGGACGATCTTGCCGCTCGTCGTCTTCGGCAGCTCGTCGACGAAGGTAACCTCGCGCGGGTACTTGTACGGCGCCGTCACGTTCTTCACGTGCTCCTGCAGCTCGGTGATCAGGTCGGCAGTGGGGTCGACGCCCTGCCGGAGCACGACGAACGCCTTGACGATCTCGCCGCGATCGGCGTCGGGGGCGCCGACGACCGCGCTCTCGGTCACCGCCGGGTGCTCGAGCAGCGCGCTCTCGACCTCGAACGGCCCGATGCGGTACGCGGACGAGAGGATCACGTCGTCCGCGCGGCCGACGAACCAGAGGTAGCCCTCGTCGTCCGACACGCCGCGGTCGCCGGTGATGTACCAGCCGTCGCGGAAGACCGCCTCGGTCTCGTCGCGCGCCTCCCAGTACCCCGCGAACAACGTCGGCGGTTTGCCGAACAGCGCGATGTCTCCTTCGACGCCCGGGCCGCAGACCTGCGCGTGGTCGTCGATGATCGCGATGTCGTGACCCGGGGTGGGGAGGCCCATCGACCCCGGGCGTACCTCCATTCCGGGCGCGTTCGCGATGAGGAGCGAGTTCTCCGTCTGGCCGTAGCCGTCGTGCACCGTGATCCCGAGCGCGTCCTGGAACCGCTCGATCACCTCGGGGTTCAGTGGCTCGCCGGCGGAGACGGCGTGCCGAAGGCGCGGGAGGTGCGCGGAGGCCAGCCCGTCGAGCTTCGCGAGCATCCGGTACTCGGTCGGCGACTGGCACAGCACCGTGACGCCGAGCCGCTGCATCAGGCCGAGCCGGTCTTCCGGGTCGAAAGCGCCCTGGTGGAGCACGACCTCCGAGCCGCACGACCACGGGCCGACCAGCACGTTCCAGATCGACTTCGCCCAGCCGGTCCCCGCGGTGCACCAGACCACGTCCTGCTCGTGAGCATCGAGCCAGTGCTCGGCCTGCGAATGGAGCGCCCACGTGTACGCGTGGGTGTGGACGACGCCCCGGGGCTCCTTCGCCGTGCCCGACGTGTACAGGATCAGCGCGCGCTCGCCCGCGGTCGTGTCCTCGGTCGGCGCGCGGGGCACGTACCGCGCCAGCTCGCTCCGCGCCTCGTCGAGGTAGAGCACCGGAACGGGCGTGTCGAGCTGCTCGAGCATCTCCTGGACCTCGACCTCGCACGACCTGTCTGCGACGAGGAGCTTTGCGCCCGAGTGACCGACGCGGAAGGCGAGGTCGCGTGCGCGGAGCAGCTCGGAGCACGGGACGGCGATCAGCCCGCCCTTCAGCGCACCGAGCATCGCGCCGTGCCAGGCGGGCACCTTGCCCGTCATGATCATCACGCGATCGCCGCGATCGAGCCGGGTGCGCATGAGGTGCGCCCAGCGAGCGGCGTCGCCTGCGATCTCGCCGAAGCTTCGGCGGTCGACGATTCCTTCCCGGTCGACGAAGGTCAGCGCCGCGCGGCCATGGCCCTTCGCGAGCGGCTCGACGACGTCCCGCGTGAAGTTGAACCGCGCCGGCACCTCCCACCCGTGGGGGTAGGGACCCGCGTGCGGGACTCCTGCGGTCTTGCGGCGGCGACCGAGCATGGCGGCGTCCGGCCTCTCAGTGCCCGAGGCGAGGCGGGAAGGGGGCTTTCACGGGGCGAACTCTACTCCGAGCGTGCATCCTGGCCAGACTCCGGGGAGGGGATTTCGGGCGCTGCCGGAGCGCGTCGCGCACCGGTTCGCGCTGGTTCTGTGAAGTACGTCCTGTGCGGGGCTTTTCCCTCTTCCCTTCGCGGTAGAAACGAGTAGGATTCGCGGGCCGGAAGATGAACGGACTGCGGAAACGATCGGTTGTTGCTGTCGCGGCGCTCGCCGTGGGCGTCTTCGCGGCTGCGAGCACTGCCGCGACAAGCGACACGGTGCGCGGCGGAGGCGTCGAGCTGACGCTGCCCGCCGGCTGGTCGAAAGTGCAGCCCGCTACCCAGTCGCCGACGGACGATCCCCGCACCGTGCTCGTGATCGGCACGGACGGGGTCCGCGCCTTCGACAGCGACTGCGTCGTCTCGGCGTATCGCGTTCCGTCCGACGGCGCGGTCGTCGTCGTGATCGGCTGGCGCGAGCCCACGGGTGTCAGCTCGTTTCTTCCGCTCTCGAGCATGAAGCTCAGGCGGGGCACGTTCCAGTGCTTCGCGGATCGCGGCGCCGTCGCACAGGTCAACCGCCGTGGCCTGGACTTCCAGGTCAATGTGATGGTCGGCGACCGCGCGAGCCAGGACACGGTCGACGCGGCGCTCGACGCCGCGCGCTCGATCGCCGCGGCGCGACGCTCGAGCTGAGCGCGCCCGCCCGCGTAGTGTCGGAGTCGTGAGCGACCGCACGGACCCGTACAACGCCGGCATCACGTGGCTCGACGAGCCCCTGGCGGGAGCGACCGGCGGGCCGCTCGCCGGACGCACGTTGCTCGTGAAGGACCTGGTCGACACCGCAGGCATCCGCACGACGTACGGCTCGAAGCTCTACGCGGACCACGTTCCCGGCCGTCATGCGGTCGTCGTCGAGCGCGCGCTCGGCGCCGGCGCCGCGGTTGTCGGCAAGGGGAATCTGGCCGAGTTCGCCTGGGGCGTGCTCGGCGCGAACGAGTGGTACGGCACCGTCCACAACCCGGCCCATGCCGGCCGCACGACCGGCGGCTCGTCGAGCGGGAACGGCGCCGCTCTTGCCGCGGGCCTTTGCGACCTCGCGATCGGGACGGACACGGGCGGCTCGGTGCGACTCCCCGCCGCCGCCTGCGACGTCGTCGCGTTGAAGCCCCGGTGGGGCGCCATCCCGGTCGAGGGGGTCTACCCGCTCTGCCCGTCGCTCGACACCGTGGGGCCGATGGCCCGCACCGTCGAGGACACCGCGGCGCTCTGGTCCGTCCTCAGCGGCCGCGCGGTCCCGGAGCCGCGTCTCGTCGGGCGCACCGTCGGGCTGCTGCGGCGCGCGCCACGCCTGGGTGACGGGCGGGAGACGGAGAGAAGCGATCACGTCGATGCGTGGGCGAGCCGGCTCGAGTCGCTCGGGGCGCGGGTGGTCGAGACGGAGATCCCTCCTCCACCGGCGGACACGTGGCCCGTGTTCCTGCACGAGGCGGGGCGCGCGCACGCCGCGACGTTCCCTTCCCGCGCGGACGAGTACGGGCAGGGAATCCGGACGAAGCTCGAGACCACGCTCGCGGTCCGGCCCGACGACGTCGACGAGGCGTACCGCTCGCTCAACGGATGGCGGCGCCTGGAGCCCGACGTCGACCTGATCGCCTGTCCGTGCGTCGCGGTCGACTGGCCGGCCGAGGACGCGGACGAGCTCGCGGTCCGCCTCCCGTTCTCGTCGTTCACGCGGTGGGTCAACCTGCTCGGCTGGGCGGCCCTCGCGATCGGAAACCTCCAGCTGGTCGCGCCCGAGGACGAGGTCGTCCTCGCCGCCGGTCTTGCGTGGGAGCGCGGCTAGCCGGCCGTCGCGACGAGCCGGTCGTAGGCCGGCAGCGTGAGGAACTCGACGTAGTCCGGCTGCGTCGCGATGCGCTCGAAGATCGTGCGGGCGTCGTCGTAGCCCTCCCCGAGCCTCTCGACCTCCTCGTCGGTGATGCGGCGGACGTCGTCGGCGGTGATGCGGCCGTGATGCAGCCATTGCCAGATCTGCGACCGTGAGATCTCGGCGGTCGCGGCATCTTCCATGAGGTTGTTGATCGCGACCGCGCCGGAGCCGTGGAGCCAGGCGGCGAGATACTGGATCCCGACCGAGACGTTGTTGCGCAGGCCCTCCTCGGTGATCCCGCCCGGCGTCGACGCCACGTCGAGCAGGTCGGAGGACGTGACGCGGACGTCGTCGCGCTGCCGTTCGATCTGGTTCGGCCGGTCGCCGAGCACCCGGTCGAACGACGCGAGCGCGACCGGCACGAGATCGGGGTGTGCCACCCAGGTCCCGTCGAAGCCCTGCGACGCCTCGCGGTCCTTGTCCTCACGCACCTTCTCGAGCGCGATCTCGTTCACCTGCGGGTCGCGCCGGGAGGGGATGAATGCCGCCATGCCACCCATTGCGTGCGCGGCACGCCGGTGGCATGTGCGGACGAGAAGCTCGCAGTACGCGCGCATGAACGGGACCGCCATCGTCACGTCGGCCCGGTCGGGCAGCACGAACTCTGGCCGGTGCCCGAGCTTCTTGATCACGCTGAAGATGTAGTCCCAGCGGCCGGCGTTGAGCCCTGCCGAATGCTCGCGGAGCTCGTGGAGGATCTCCTCCATCTCGAACGCCGCGAGGATCGTCTCGATCAGCACCGTCGCCTTGATCGTCCCCTGCGGGACGCCGAGGCGCTCCTGCGCGAAGACGAAGACGTCGTTCCAGAGGCGCGCCTCGAGGTGCGACTCGAGCTTCGGGAGATAGAAGTAGCGGCCGTTTCGCCCGTGGTTGCGGAGGAAGTAGAGCCCGAAGTCGAAGAGCGACGCGGACACCGGCGCGTCGTCGACCTCGAAGTGGCGCTCCTCGAGGTGCCAGCCGCGCGGGCGCACGAACAGGACGGCGACCTCGTCGCGGAGCGTGTAGCGCTTCTCGCCCGTGTCGAGCGAGATCGTCCGGTCGAGTGCGTCCGTGAGGTTGCGCTGGCCGTCGATGCAGTTCTCCCAGGTCGGCGAGTTCGCGTCCTCGAAGTCCGCCATGAAGACGCGCGCGCCCGAGTTGAGCGCGTTGATCACCATTTTCCGGTCGACCGGACCCGTGATCTCGACGCGCCGGTCGGCGATCTCGTCCGGGAACGGCGCGATGCGCCAGTCGCCCGCCCGCACGGGCTCCGTCTCGGGGAGGAAGTCGGGCAGCTCGCCGTCCGCGAGCCGCCCGAGCCGCTCCGCGCGACGCGCGAGGAGCTCGGCCCGCCGGTCGCGAAACTCGCGCTCGAGGTCGGTGAGGAACTCGACCGCCTCCGGCGTCAGGACGTCGTCTGCTCGCACGCGGGGGTATCTAGCACGATTGACCCGCGGAGCGGGTCAGTCGTGCTCGTGGTCGCGCTCGCAGTGCTCCGGGCACGTGCAGGGAGCGACCTCTGCGCGGGTGAGGATCGGCGGCCGCTCGACCGCCGGTGCAGGGGCGGCCGTCTTCGGCTTGACGGGCTTCTCGCGAATCAGCGTGCTGCTCATGCGGCGCTCCTTTCGGCGTGGAACTGCTGCTCCTCGGTCGAGCCGGTCAGGGCGAGGGTGGAGGAGAGGCCACCCGAGACGGACTCCATGACCTTGTCGAAGTACCCGGCGCCCACCTCGCGCTGGTGGCGCGTCGCCGTGTAGCCGGCCTCCTCGAGGGCGAACTCGCGCTCTTGCAGTGCGACGTAGGCGGTCATCGCGTCGTCGCGGTAGCCGTGTGCGAGCTCGAACATCGAGAGGTTCAGCGAGTGGAACCCCGCGAGGGTGATGAACTGGAAGCGGTAGCCCATCGCCGCGAGGTCGCGCTGGAAGCCCGCGATCTTCGTCTCGGTGAGGTGCCCGCGCCAGTGGAACGACGGCGAGCAGTTGTAGGCGAGCAGCGTCTCGGGTGAGCGCTCGTGGATCGCCGCGGCGAAGGCCTCCGCCTCGTCGAGGTCGGGCGTCGAGGTCTCGCACCAGACGAGGTCGGCGTACGGGGCGTACGCGACGCCGCGTGCGATCGCCGCATCGATCCCGTCGCGGACGCGGAAGAAGCCCTCCGCCGTCCGCTCGCCCGTGCAGAGCTCGCGATCCACCTCGTCGACGTCGCTCGTCAACAGGGAGGCGGACAGGGCATCCGTCCGCGCAACGATCAGCGACGGCACGTCGAGGACGTCCGCGGCGAGCCGCGCCGCGACGAGCGTCCGCACGAACTGGCTCGTCGGGACGAGGACCTTCCCACCGAGGTGGCCGCACTTCTTCTCCGACGAGAGCTGGTCCTCGAAGTGGACCGCGGCCGCGCCTGCCTCGATGTACGCCTTCATCAGCTCGAACGCGTTGAGCGGGCCGCCGAAGCCCGCCTCGGCGTCGGCGACGATCGGCGCGAGCCAGTACGTGCTCGTGTCGCCCTCCGTGTACGCGATCTGGTCGGCGCGGAGCAGCGCGTTGTTGATGCGGCGCGCAAGCGCCGGCCCGGAGCTCGCGGGGTAGAGGCTCTGGTCGGGATAGGTCCCGCCGACGAGGTTCGCGTCCGCGGCGACCTGCCAGCCGGACAGGTAGATCGCCTCGAGGCCCGCCTTGACCATCTGCACGGCCTGTCCGCCCGTGAGGGCGCCGAGCGCCGGGACCCACGCGCGCTCGGCGAGGAGCGTTCGGAGTCTCTCCGCGCCGAGCCGCGCGAGGGTGTGCTCGACCCGCACCGAGCCGCGCAGGCGCTCGACGTCCTCGGTCGTATACGGGCGGGCTGGTTCGCGCATGGAGCCTCCTCTGGATCCAGTTTCCGAGATCTTCGGATCCTAAACACTGAGACAGACGGCTTCAAGGGTCGATGCGACGTAGTTTCGGATCCCAAGACTAAGCTCTAGGATGCAAGCCGCTAGGCTTGCGTCCGGTGACGACGCTCTCGACGAAGGCCGACGACATCGCGCGGGTCCTCGAGGACGAGATCGTCGGCGGGCTGATCCCCCCGGACACCGTGCTCCGGCAGGAGATGCTCTCCGAGCGGTTCGACGTCAGCCGGACCCGGTCCGCGAGGCGCTCAGACGCCTCGCCGCGCTGGGGCTGGTCTCGTTCGAGCCGAACCGTGGGGTCCGCGTCCGCTCGATCTCGGCGCACGAGCTCCACGAGGCGTTTCTCGTCCGGGCCGAGCTCGAAGCGCTCGCGACCGAGGTTGCGACACCGAAGATGACCCCCGACGACCTGGCCGAGATGGACGCGATCGAGCGGCGCTTCGGCGAGCTGACCCTCGAGCTCCGCGACCAGGCGCGAAGCGGTGTCACCGGCGATGCGACGCTGTTCGTCGAGTGGATGCAGGCGAACTACGCCTTCCACGACGTGATCTACCGCGTCGCGCAGCTACCCCTCGTCGAGCGGATCGCGAAGAGCGCACGGCGTACCTTCATCGGCGACCGGGTCTGGCGCGCGCGGGCCGAGCTCGACCTGCTCTACGCGAAGAACGACCTCCAGCACCGTGCGATCCGCGAGGCGATCGGGGCGGGCAGCGCGACGGCGGCTCGGGCGCTCGCGCGTGAGCACGTCCTCTCGTCGAACACGCTGATCGAGGTCGTGCTCGAGACGCTCGGCGCATCCGGGCGCGAGCCCAGTTGGGGCGGCTAAGAACCTAGCGCACGGTGACGAGCCGGTCGGCGGCGAGGTCGCGGAGCCTGCTCGTCGTTCCGTCCGGCCGCCGCACGACGAGCTCGCTGACGCGCGTCGCCGGTCCGAGCCCGAAGCCCGCGCGTGGATCCTCGGACGAGAGGTAGCTCGACCCGGCGTGGATCTCCCGTACCAGGCGGCGGCCGTCGGGGAGCGTCACGGTGACGACCGCGCCGGGCGCGGGCCCGCCAACCTCGAGCCAGTGCCCCTTCGCGCCGTCGTTGCGGAACAGCTGGAGCGCGCCGCCGATCGAGTTGACCGCGATATCGGGGTCACCGTCGTTGTCGAAGTCGGCGACGGCGAGCCCGCGGCCGTTCCGCGGTTCCGACGGTCCGGTGTCGAGCGCGCGGATGGTCCCGCCGTCCGTGGTCACGACGCGGATCCGCTGCGCGTCCTTGGCAAGGCTCCTGACGGGGATCGCGCCGTTCGCGATCGCGAGCTCGGGGCTGCCGTCGAGATCGAGGTCGGCCCAGCTCACGCCCCAACCCGTGTACTGCTGGCCGAGCGCGCCGACGAAGGCCGGCCGCGCGTCCGCATAGGGGAGACCGCCGGCGCGCGCGCGGTACGCCGCGTGGAGCTGGCCGCGTGAGTTCGTCACGAACAGGTCCTGCCGCCCGTCGCCCGAGTAGTCGCCGACCGCGATCCCCATTCCCGCGTTCGGGTCGTCGACGGCGAGCTTCCGTCCCACCTCGACGAAACGGAACCCGAGCCCGTCGTGGGCCGGCTCGTTCAGGTACAGCCGGTTCGGGTCGAGGTCGTTCGCGACGTAGAGGTCGGGGCGTCCGTCCCCGTTCACGTCGGTGAACACCGCCCCGAGACCGTGGTCGAGCCCGTGCGGCTCGAGCCCCGCCGCGCGCCCGACCTCGCGGAACCGCACGTGTCCGCTCTTCGCGCCCTCGTTGAGGTAGAGGAGGTCGCGTTCGGCGCCATGATCGGCCGGGAAACCCGCCTCCGAGCCGGCGATCGGATGGTTGACGTCCGTGTAGCCGGCGACGAACAGGTCGAGTCGCCCGTCGCCGTTCACGTCCGCGGCCGCGGCCCCCGTGTGCCAGCCGGGCGCGTCGATCCCGGCCGCCTTTGCGCCCTCGGTGAACGTCCCGTCGCCGTTGTTCCAGAGGAGCGCGTCGTATGCGTTTCGCTGCGGGTCGTACGACGAGGCGGTCACGAGCAGATCGGTGGTGCCGTTCCCGTCGAGGTCGGCCGCGACGCAGCCGCTGCCCCGTAGCGTCAGGCCGGTGTGCGCCTTCGCGGTGACGTCCACGAACCGGCCGTGCACGTTGTGGAACAGCCGGCTCTGCGGCAGGCCGCCGGCGGCGTTCCAGCGGGCGGCGTCCGCCTGCGAGTACGAGTTCACGACGTAGAGGTCGAGCCAGCCGTCGCCGTCGTAGTCGAGCCAGCAGAGCCCGCCGCCCATCATCGCGGTGACGTCGCCGCTGTCCGTTCCGTAGCGGAACGAGCCCTGCCGGAAGTCGAGCCCGACGCTCGCGGCGACGTCCTGCAGGGTGAACGGCGCCTGCTCCGTCGCGGCCGGCGGAGGCACCGGGGCGCCTCGCACCGCCGATACGAGGTAGCGGCCGCCGGTCGAGGCGAGCTCGAAGGTGCGAACCACTCGGACGGGTTCTCCGCGACGCACCGGCGTCCGTCCGTTGGCGTCGTAGGTCGCCGACTCCGTCGTGCCCGTCAGGGTCGCGACGACGACCGGCGGGCCCTGGCCCGTGCCGGGCTCGAGATGCATGCGGACCTGTGACGCGTCGTACGTCGGAACCTCGATCGTCCCGTCCCGCGCCGCGTCGATCTGCTGCCAGAGCCCCGCGAGCCACCCACCGGTCGCGCCCTCGCGCGCGAGCGTGCGGTCGCGCCGTCGCAACGCTTCCTCGGCGCGCGAGAGGTCTGCGACGAGAGACGCCGCAAGCCGGCGGGCGGTCGCATCGTCAAGCGTCGCGAGGCCCGCGGAGCGCTCGACCGTGACCTCCGGCATCCGGCCCATCGCGATCGGCGCCGCGAGCGCTTCGGGCGTCTGCGAGGGGATGTTCGCCACGACGAGCGCGGCGATCGCGACCGCCGCGGCGAGCGCCGCCGCACCGACGGCGACGGCCGGAGATGCGGCGCGGATCCGCCTGGCGACCGCGTCCAGCCTCCGCCCCACCCCGAGCAGAAGCAGCAGCGGGCGTGCCGCGCAGACGACCGTGAGCGCGCCGAGGACCGCCAGCTTGGCCGAGAACTCGGTCGTCCACGGCGCGATCAGGAGACAGGCGACGAGCCCGACCGAGATCGCATAGATCCGGCGGCCGCGCTCCGTCTCGGGAATCGTGCGCGGGTCGGTGATCATGAAGAAGAGGAAGACGAGGACCTCGGGCGACGTGACGAGGAGCCACCAGAGGTCGAGCCCGGCGATCGGGCCGAGGTGCCACGGCGCAGTCATCTCGTGACCCGAGGCGGCGAGCACGGCGACACCGGCGGCGAACGTCAGCCAGAACCCCGCTGCGACCCCGACGAGCCTGAGGCGCGAGAGGATCTTCAGGCCGCCGCCGACGATGAGGACGAGCGCCAGCGCGAGCCAGAGAGACATCGGGCCCCACCAGAAGGCGAGCGGGTCGGCGTGCTCCGGCCCGAGCAGCACGAAGCAGAGGACGAGTCCGAAGTTCGACGGATTGAAGACATGCCGCCCGCGGAATGTGATCACGTGCTTCGAGAGGAGCGACACGGCCGCGGTGCCGGCGAAGATCCACCAGCCGTTCATGCTCCACCAGTCCCCGTGCTCGGTGCCCGGGACGCGCAGAATGAACGCGACCCCGTTTCCCGTGAGCAGGGCGCTCGCGGGCCACATCAGGACGTGCTGCCGGTGCAGCGCGATCCCGATCTCGAGCACGGCGCAGGTGACGAGGGAGATCAGGATCTGCGCGATCGAGAGGCGGAAGTCGAAGACCGTCTGACCGAGAATCTGGAGCGTCACGATCACCGCGGCGAGCTGGAGACGCGGGTCGCGCACCGTCGGGAGGAGCACCGGATACGTCGTCCCGCGGAAGCGGATCGCCGGGCGGTCTGCGAGCGCGGGCGCCGTCACCGAGTCCAGAACTCCTCGAACGCCGCCGGATCGGACGGAAGCGCGAGCACCTCGCGCACGGCGCCGTCCTCGAGCCGAAAGAGCAGCACCTGGTCGAGGTCGAGCCGCTTGCCCCGCCGCTCGCCCGAGGCGTGGTAGAGCGCGGCCGCGCGTCTGTCGCTCGCGAGCACGTCGACGAGCTGCGAGCGGTAGGTCCCATCGGTCTCCTTCGGCAGCCGGCCGAGGAAGCGGAAGATCGCCTCGGGGCCGCGATAGACGCCCGCCATCGCGCCGTGGCCGGGCACCGTCCAGACGGCGTCGGGAGCGAACAGCCCACGCAGGGCGAATGCATCGCGCCGCGCGAACGCCTCGAAGATCCGCCGGACGACCGTCTCGTTGACCGTGCGTGGCGCCATCTCTGCTTGAGACGTCGTCGCGGCACGGTCAGCGGTGGCCACGGCTCCGCTCCCATTCGTCGATGAGGCCTTCGACATGACGCCGCTGAGCGTCCGTGAAGTCGAATCCGGCGAGGAGGCGGCGCGCCTCCGCCGGGTCGTCGTTCGCCACCGCCGCCTCGAGGTGCTCGCGCTGCGGCGTCGACTGGCGGAGCTGGCGGCGGAGCCAGCGCAGGAGGCTCACGGTGGCCTGCTCCGTCATGCTCCGCCTACGCTACTGGGGTGGACACGTTTCTGGCGATCGCGAGCCGGAGGGACCAGCGGCGCTACCGGCCCGAGTCGCTGCCCGCCGAGGTCGTCGAGCGGATCCTCGATGCAGGGCGCCTCTCCGGCTCGGGCTCCAATCGACAGCCGTGGACGTTCATCGTCGTCGAGAGCCGCGGGCGGATCGAGGCGCTCGCCGCGGCTGTCTACGCCCCCGGCAACGTCCTCGACGCGGGGCTCGTCGTCGCGATCGTCGTGGCGGGCAAGGGCCCCGTCTCGTTCGATGCCGGCCGTGCCGCGCAGAACATGCTGCTGGCCGCGTGGAACGAGGGGCTCGCCTCCTGCCCGAACGGGCTTGCCGACCGCGATGCGGTTCGCGAGGCGCTGGAGCTCGAGGAGGAGCAGACGCCCGCCATCGTGCTGACCTTCGGTGTCCCGGAGAAGCGGCGCGACCCGGAGTCGCGCAGCGCAGCCGAGTGGAGCGAGCGGGCGAACCGCCGGCCGCTCGATGACGTCGTCCGCCGCTTGAGCTGACGGCCGCGCCGCTGCGGGCTTCCCCGCGGCCGACCCCACCTTCGCTGTTGACAGAGGGAGGCCGATGGGCCTAGTTTGTCCGCTCCCCAAACAAATCGCCACTTCAGATGACTTCTTTCTGCCTCGAGCCGCGCGAATGACATTCGATCGCGGCGCCGCGTACCCCGCCGACCAGACGACGGTCCGCCGCGCGAACCTCGGCGTCGTGCTGCGTCGTGTCGCCACCGCCGGCTCGCGCTCGCGGGCACAGATCGCGGCCGAGACCGGGCTCACGCGCGGCACCGTCTCGAGCCTCGTCTCAGAGCTGATCGCCCGCGACCTCCTGCTCGAGACGGGCGAGACGACGTCCCCGCGCGGGATCGGCCGGCCCGGCGCCGCGCTCGAGCTGTCGGACGTGGTCGTCGGCGTCGGGCTCGAGGTCAACGTCGACTACCTCGCGGTCTCCGTCGAGGACCTCACCGGCACCGTCCGCTACCGCCGGCGGTCGAACCGCGACAACCGCGACTCGGCGCCCGGGTCGGTCCTCGACCGCATCGGCGACGCGGTGCGGGACGCCCTCGACGCAGCCGCCGCCGACGGGCTCAGGCCCGCAGGGGTGACCGTGGCGGTGGCGGGCCTCGTCGAGGAGGCATCCGGCACGGTGGTCCTCGCACCGAACATGGGCTGGGCCGACCTGCCCGTCGCCGCCGAGCTCGAGTCGCGGCTCGGGTTGCCCGTCGTGGTGGAGAACGAGGCGAATCTCTCCGCGCTCGCGGAGCACTGGACCGGCGCTGCGGTCGGGATCGACGACTTCGTCTGCGTGTTCGGCGAGGTCGGGGTCGGCGGCGGCATCGTGCTCGGCGGCCGTCTCTTCCGGGGGACGCACGGCTTCGGCGGCGAGTTCGGGCACATCTCCGTCGATCCGGAAGGTCGAGCGTGCGCCTGCGGCAGCCGCGGGTGCGTCGAGACGCTCGTCGGTCAGGAGTCCATCGCACGGGCCGCAGGCATCTCCCCCATAGCCGGCCGCCCGCGGAGCCTGACCGACGAGCTGGTCCGTCGCGCGCAGGACGGCGCCCCCGCCGTCCTGACTGCGCTCGACGACGCGGGCCGCTGGCTCGGGATCGCGCTGGCGTCGGCGTTCAACCTCCTCGACCTGAGAGCCGTCGTGCTCGGCGGGTGCTTCGGCCCGCTCGCGCCGTGGCTCGCCGACGGGGTTCGCAGCACGCTCGAGGAGCGCTCGCTGGCCGCTCGCTCCGGCTCGTTCGCCGTCCTGCCGTCCGCGTTCGGCGACGGCGCCGCGGTCCGCGGTGCCGCGGCGCTCTCGCTCCGGCGCGTGCTCGACGCACCCTGGATCGTCACCGCTGCTTCCCGTCACGAAGACGGACACCGACCCGCGTCTGCCCGCGACCGGCGCGGAGAGGAGGTGGGGATCGGGCACCCCTGAGAGGCTCGACAACGGTGTTTGAACGAGCGTGCGCGACGGAGTACCGTCTCGCGCGGAGGCACTGCAAAAAGGAGGAGACGAGTGAAGAAGTTCGTCATCGCTCTCGCCGCGGGAGTCGTTGTCGTCGGCCTCGCGGTCGGCGGCGCGCTTGCGGGAAGCGCGAGACACGCTGCGAACGTCCAGGCATGCGTCCTGCTGCCGGACACGAAGTCGTCGGTCCGCTGGGAGACCCAGGATCGCCCGACGTTCATCGCGGCGTTCAAGAAGGCCGGCGTCCCTGCCACGGTGGTGAACGCGGAAGGTGACGCTCAGCGGATGCGCTCGCAGGCCGACCAGTGCCTCGCGAGCGGCGCCAAGGTGATCCTCATGACGAGCCTCGACCCGGGCTCGGGCTGCGCGATCATCGCGGCTGCAACGGCACGGAAGGTGCGCACGATCGACTACGACCGGCTCAACACCGGCTGCAAGGGTGCGAACTACTACGTCTCGTTCAACAACCCGGTGGTCGGCAGGTTAATGGGTCAGGGCGTGAAGGCCGCGATGACGGCCAAGGGCCTGCTCGGCCCGGGCAAGAAGCCGGTCATCGCGTACCTGAACGGCGGCCCGACGGACAACAACTCGAAGCTGTTCAAAGGCCCGCCCCAGGGCTACGCGAGCGTCCTCGATCCGCTGATCAAGAGCGGCAAGGCGACCAAGGGCCCGGACCAGGGCGTGCCCGCCTGGGACAACCAGAAGGCGCGGACGATCTTCGAGCAGATGCTCGTCTCGACATCGAACAAGATCGACGCGGTCGCTGCGGCGAACGACGGTCTGGCGAACGCGGTCGTGACGGCGTTGAAGGCGAAGAAGCTCAAGCCGATCCCGCTGTCGGGGCAGGACGCGACGGCGCAGGGCGCGCAGAACATCATCTCGGGCTGGCAGTCCGGGACGGTCTACAAGCCCGCCAAGATCGAGGCCCCCGCTGCGGCAGCGCTCGCCGTCGCCCTGATCAAGGGCCACCAGCCGAGGGTCAACGGGAAGACGAACAACGGCGTGCGGAACGTGCCGTCGGTGCTCGCGACACCGATCTGGATCACGAAGAAGAACATCAACCTGCTGTACAAGGACGGACAGCTCAAGAAGTCCGAGGTGTGCGTCGGCTCGTACAAGCAGTACTGCTGAGGCAACACCATGCGGGTGGGGGAAGCGGCGCGACCGCTTCCCCCGCTCGCTCGAACAGGAGACCAGCGAGTGAGTGCAGTCACGGCCGTACCGACCACCGAGCGCGTCGCGATGCCGGTGCTCGAGACGCGAGGCCTCTCGAAGAGCTTCGGCCCGGTGACCGCGCTCGACAGCGTCGACTTCGAGGTGCGGGCCGGTGAGGTGATGGCCCTCGTCGGCGACAACGGTGCGGGCAAGTCGACGCTGATCAAGTGCATCGCCGGCATCTACTCGATCGACGCAGGCGATGTCTACTCCAACGGCGAGCACGTCTCGATCAGCGGCCCGAAGGACGCCGCCCGCCTCGGGATCGAGGTCGTCTACCAGGATCTCGCGCTCTGCGACAACCTCGACGTCGTCCAGAACATGTACCTCGGCCGCGAGGCGCACGACATCTTCTTCCGTCTCCGCGAGCCCGAGATGGAGTCACGGACCGCCGAGGTGCTGCGCGGTCTCTCCGTCACGACGATTCGCTCGATCCGCCAGCAGGTCGCCAGTCTCTCCGGCGGCCAGCGCCAGTCGGTCGCGATCGGGCGCGCCGTGATGTGGAACTCGAAGATCGTGATCCTCGACGAGCCCACGGCCGCGCTCGGTGTCGCGCAGACGCGCCAGGTGCTCGACCTCGTCAGGCGGCTCGCCGAACAGGGGCTCTCGGTCGTGCTCGTCTCGCACAACCTCAACGACATCTTCGAGGTGGCCGACCGGATCACCGTGCTCCGGCTCGGCCGCAACGTCGCAGTGTTCGAGCGCAGCCAGACCAACCAGCAGGAGGTCGTCCAGGCGATCACGGCCGGGATCCCGACCAACGTCGCGGGCATCTCCGAGACCGACACCGAGGCGCCGGAATGAGCGACGAAGCGCTGGCCGTCGGGACCCCGGCCCCTCGGGACGAAAACAGCCTGCGCGCGATCGGGCGGCGCAAGGTGGAGGCCTGGAAGGAAGGAGACGTCGGCGTCATGCCCGTCGTCGTCGCGCTGATCCTGATCACCGTCGTCTTCTACAAGGTCAACAGCAACTTCCTCACGGCGGGCAACTTCACGAACCTGATGACGCAGATGGCGGCGGTGACGACGATCGCGATCGGCGTCGTGTTCGTCCTGTTGATCGGCGAGATCGACCTTTCGATCGGCTACATGTCGGGAATCGCAGGAGTCGTGGTCGCGAAGCTCCAGTATCCGGACTCGAGCTGGGAGGTCCACGGGGTCCTCGCGATCGCGATCGCCGTGCTCGTCGTTGCGCTGATCGGGCTGTTCCAGGGCAGTTTCGTCGCGATCATCGGCGTCCCGTCGTTCGTGGTGACGCTGGCCGGCCTGCTGTTCTGGCAGGGCGCGATCCAGTACACGATCGGCGACCAGGGCGTGATCGTGATCGACGACTCGCTCATCAACAACGTCGCGAACTACTTCTTCTCGGATACGGCCGGGTACCTCATCGCGGCCATCGTCAGCGGCCTGTTCCTGTTGGCGACGCTCGCCGGGGTGATCAGTCGCCGGCGACACGGGATCTATACGGACAACCTGGTGCTCGTGACGGCGAAGATCGTCGGGCTCGCCGCGATCGCATTCGGAGTCGTCTACTGGGCGAACCAGGAGCGCGGGTTCCCTGTCGCCTTCCTCCTCGTGATCGTCCTGCTCGTGCTCTTTACGTGGCTCGCGGAGCGCACGACGTTCGGCCGCCACGTCTACGCGGTCGGCGGCAACGCCGAGGCGGCCCGTCGTGCGGGAATCAACGTCCGCAACATCCGGCTGATCGTGTTCATGATCTCCGGGGCGATGGCAGGGCTCGGCGGCGTGATCCTGGCCTCGCGCCTGAACTCCGTCGATCTCAACGCCGGTGGCGGCACGCTGCTGCTCGACGCGATCGCGGCGGCCGTGATCGGGGGCACGAGCCTCTTCGGTGGGCGCGGGCGCGTGATCAGCGCGCTGATGGGAGCCCTCGTGATCTCGACGCTCGCGAACGGGATCGACCTCGCCGGCTGGAACTCGGCGATCAAGTTCATGGCCACGGGCGCGATCCTCCTCGCCGCCGTGACGCTCGACACGTTGCTGCGTCGTAGACAGCAGCGGGCCGGCCGCTAGATGCGCACGAGCCTCGGGATCTGGGCCCTCGGGTCGATGGTCACGCGCTTCGTCCCGGGCGGCTACCAGCCCGAGCGCGCGGCCGAGACGACCGCGAAGCGCGTGCGCCGGGCCGTCGACGGCCTCGGCGACCTGATCGACGACTACGAGTTCCACTACCCCGGCGAGCTGTCGCACGAGAACCTCGACGAGGTTCGCGACGCGCTCGACGGTCACGGGATCTACACGATCTGCACCGGCCTCCATCTCGACCCGCGCTTCGGGCGCGGCGGGCTCGTCTCACCCGACCCGGCGGTTCGGGCGGAGGCGCGGCGGCTCACGCGGGAGACCGCGGAGCTCGCGGGCGAGCTCGGTGCCAACATGGTCTGCTGGCCGGGGATCGAGGGGTACAACTACCCGTTCCAGACGCCGTACGCCGAGTCGTGGGCCTGGCTGATCGAGGGTCTCCAGGAGGCGGCGGAGACCTGCGCCGCGGGCGGCGTGAAGCTCTTCCTCGAGCACAAGAACTCCGAGCCCGCGATGAAGATCCTGATGCGGAACATCGGGATGACGCTCCATGTGATCCACACGCTCCGGGCGCGGGGGATCACGAACGTCCAGGTCAACATGGACTGGCAGCACCTGCTGATGAACGGGGAGAGCCTCGGCGAGTACGCGGCGCTGCTCGCCGCCGAAGGGCTCCTCGGGCACCAGCACGCCAACTCGGGTTGGGGAACGTTCGACGACGACAACATGGTCGGCACGACTGCCTTCATGGAGACGCTCGAGCTCGCGGTGGAGCTGCGGCGCGCCCACTACGGCGACAACGGCGAGCGGCTCGGCTTCGATCTCTACCCGTACACGGAGGACGCTGTCGCCGCGGTCGCCAGGAGCGTCGAGCAGTGGCGTTTCATCTGGGACGTCTCGGGTCGGATCGACGACGCGGCGCTCCGCGAGGCGCAGACGCGCAAGGACGCAATCCGCGCCTACGAGCTCGTCTACGCCGCCCTGGGTGCGTAGGAGCGTGGGGGAAGAACTTCACGTGCCGTTCCCCGTTCTGCCGATGCGAGTCGCGTCGAGGCTGGAGGCCGGCCTTGCCGGCCGGGAGGCCAGCTGCGGGTGATCTCTGCGCAGCGGAGAAGGAGGGGGCTCGCGGGGGAACCATGGGTTCCCCCGCGCTAGTCGGGCTCGACGTCGGCACGACGGGCGTGAAGGCGATCGCGCTGTCGCCCGACGGCGTGGTGCTCGCGACCGCCTCGCGCGGCTATCCGCTCTCGACCCCGCGGACGGGGTGGTCGGAGCAGGATCCCGAGGACTGGTGGGCCGCGGCGCAGACGGCGCTCGCCGAGGTCTCGGCGGGCCGAGAAGTGGCGGGCGTCGGGCTCTCTGGGCAGATGCACGGGCTCGTCGCCCTCGACTCCGAGAACCGCGTGATCCGCCCCGCGATCCTCTGGAACGACCAGCGCACGGCGGCGGAGTGCGCCGAGATCGAGAGCCTGATCGGCGTCGAGCGGCTCGTCGAGCTCACGGGAAACCGCGCGCTGACGGGCTTCACCGCGCCGAAGCTCCTCTGGCTGCGCCGGCACGAGCCCGACGCCTACGCGAGGATCGCCCGCGTGCTCCTGCCGAAGGACTACGTCCGCCTTCGCCTGACGGGCGAGTGGGCGATCGACGCCTCCGACGCCTCGGGGACGCTGCTGCTCGACGTCGGCCGACGCGCGTGGAGCGAGGAGGTCGTCGGGGCGCTCGACCTGCCGACCGCCTGGCTGCCACCCGTCCTCGAGTCGCCGGAGCAGGCGGGCGAGGTCAGGGCAAGTTGCAGACTGTTACAAGCGACCCCGGTCGCGGCCGGCGCGGGTGACCAGCCCTCCGCGGCGGTCGGCGTCGGGGCCGACCGGCCCGGGGTCCTCTCGGTCGTCCTCGGGACGTCGGGTGTCGTGCTCGCGCCGCTGGCCTCCTACGAGCACGACCCGGCCGGCCGGTTGCATGCGTTCTGCCACGCCGTGCCGGGCGCATGGCAGGCGATGGGAGTGATGCTCTCGGCGGCGGGCTCGCTCCAGTGGTTCCACGAGCGTCTCGCGCCCGACGTCCCGTTCGACCGGCTCGTCGAGGAGGCCGAGCAATGGGGTCCCGGCGCGGGCGGCCTGGTGTTCCTGCCGTACCTCGCCGGGGAGCGGACGCCGCACGCCGATCCGGACGCCCGCGGCGCGTTCGCCGGCCTCGAGCTCCGTCACGACCGTGGCGCGCTTGTCCGCGCGGTCCTGGAGGGCGTCGCGTTCGGGCTGCGGGACTGTCTCGACCTGCTCCGCTCGCTCGGGGTCGACGCGCGGTCGGGGCGTGTGTCCGGCGGCGGCGCCCGAGGCGACCTCTGGCTCCGGATCGTCGCGTCCGTCCTCGACGTGCCGCTCGAGCGCACCGCCTCGGAGGAGGGCTCCGCACTTGGCGCGGCGCTGCTCGGCGGCGTTGCCGGCGGAGTCTTCTCCGACGTCCACGACGCGGTGGCCCGCTGCGTGCACGTCAGGGACGTGGTCGAGCCCGACCCCGACTGGCGCGATGCGTACGCGGAACGCGCGGTTCGCTATCGCGCCCTCTATCCGGCGCTGCGCGACGCCGGTCGCTGATCGCGGATCAGAGCGCGCCGGAGAGGACGTTGCGCGCGAGAGCGATGGCCTCCTCCAGCTGGAGCGCCCGACCACGCGCGACCGCGGCATCGACGTCGGTCAGCCGTGCGACGTCCTCGAGCGTCGCGGCGTGGCGCTGCGCCTCCGCGCGCTGCGGCTCGGTCCCGATCACGGCGAAGAGCTCGAGGAACGCGCCGCCCAGGGCGCCGGCGTCGTCTGCGCGATCCGTCGCGAGCGCGACACGCGCGGCGATCCCGAGCGCGTAGGCCAGGACCTCGCGGTACGACAGCCGGATCGCCTTCTCGATCGCGGTGAGGGAGTGCTCGGCCGCCGCGCGGTAATCCTCGCGCGCGAGGTCGAACGTCGCGAGGTTGAGGCTCGAGATTGCCAGGCCGTCCTCGTCGCCCATCGTCTCGGCGAGCGCGAGCGCCTCGCGCGTCGCGCTGATCGCGCCGTCCAGGTCGCCGAGCGTCTCGTACACGGTGCCGAGGTTGGCCAGCACGACACCCATGGCGTTCGGGTCGTCGACCTGGGCGAGGAGCGCCCGCGAGGCCTCGTAGTACTCGAGCGCCCGCGGGAGGTCGTCCTCGGCGTGCCAGTTCGCCCCGATCTCCATCGTGGCGCGGGCGACCTCGCGCGGGCTGCCGACCTTCTCGAAGAGCGGGAGCGCCTCGAGCCAGAGCGCCCGTGACCGTGCATGGTCGTTCGCGGTGAATGCCATCACGCCGGCCTCGCCGAGCGCCCGTGCGTGGAGCTCGTCGTCCACCGCCGGCGCGAGCTCGACGCAGCGCTCGAGACGGCGCTGGCCTTCCTCGACATAGCCGCGGACCCGCCAGAAGTACCGCATCGCCGTTGCGAGGCGAAGCTCGCGCTCCGCGTCGCCGATCGCCTCGGCGTGCGCGAACGCGGCACGGATGTTGTCGTGCTCGAGGTCGATGCGGTCGAGCCAGGGAGCGTCCATCTGGCGTTGCCAGTAGAGCCCTTCGCCTTCGACGAGCTCGAGGAGCCAGTCGAGCTGGCGGTCGCGGATCTCGCGCTCGTTCCCCGACGCCGCCAGGAGGTCGGCCGCATACTCCCGCACCGTCTCGAGCATCACGAAGCGCGGCGTCTCGGAGATCGGGAGACGGCCGACGAGCGCCGCGTCGAGCAGCTCCTCGAGCGCGTCGGGAACCTCGACGTCGCCCGCCACGACCTCGAGCGCGTCGAGCGACGCACCGCCGCTGAACGCGCCGAGCACGGTGAACAGGTCGCGTTCCTCCTGACCCAGGAGCTGCACGCTCCAGTCGAGCGTCGCGCGGAGCGATCGCTGCCGCTCGGGCAGGTCGCGGGCGCCGCGGGAGAGGAGCGAGAGGCGCTCGCCGAGCCGCTCGGCGGTTCCCTCGGGGCCGAGCGTTCGAACGCGCGCCGCGGCGAGCTCGAGCGCCAGAGGAAGGCCGTCGAGCGCCCGGCAGATCCGCGCCACCGCAGCGGCGTTGGCGTCGGTGAGCTCGAACTCGCCGAGTACGGCGCGTGCGCGCTCCGCGTAGAGGCGTACCGCTGCGACCCGCTCGATCGAGCCGACGTTCTCGTTGCCGGGGTCCGGCACGTGGAGCGGCGGCACCGCATAGACGTGCTCGGCGACGACACGGAGCGGTGCGCGGCTCGTCACGAGGACCGCGAGCGCCGGCGCGGCCGCGACGAGGGCCGCAACGTCGGCCGCAGCGTCGAGCACCTGCTCGAAGTTGTCGAGCACGACCAGGAGCGGGTCGTCGCCCAACGCCGAGAGCACGGTCTCGAGGTCGTCCCGACCGGGCGACTCTCCTGCGCCGAGCGACCGCGCGATCGTGGGGAGGACGAGTTGCGCGTCGACCACGGCAGAGAGGTCGACGAACACGACCGGGGCGAGTGCGTCGGCGGCCGCCAGCGCGAGCCGCGTCTTCCCGGTGCCGCCGGGCCCGGTCAGGGTCACGAGCCGGGTGTCGGGTCGACCGAGGAGCGCACGAACCGCCGCGAGCTCGAGGTCGCGGCCGATCAGCGGCGTGCTCGCGGTCGGCAGGGCGCCGCGGTGTCCCGGCCGCTCCGCGCCAGCTGCCGCAGGCGTCGGCGCGGCGAGGTCGGGGTCCTGGCGCAGGATCCGCTGCTCCAGCGCACGCAGCTCGGCGGACGGCTCGAGGCCGATCTCGTCGAGCGCGTCGCGGGCGTCCCGGTACGCGGCGAGCGCCTCGGCCTGCCGGCCGCCGCGATAGAGCCCGAGCATCTGCTGCGCTCGCAGCCGCTCGCGGTGCGGGTGCGCCGCGACGAGCGCCTCGAGCTGTCCGGCCACGGCGTCGTGTGCGCCCGCCTCGAGCTCCGCGTCCAGCCGGCCCTCGGTCGCCGCCAGGCGCGCCTCGTCGAGTCGCGCCGCATCGGGGGCGGCGAACGGCTCGTCCGCGACGTCCGCCAGCGCCGGACCGCGCCAGAGGCCGAGCGCCTCCGCAAAGCGGGCGCCGGCGACGAGCTCCTCGAAGCGGACGGCGTCCAGCTCGCCCGGCTCGACGCGAACCAGGTAGCCCGGCGCGCGCGTGACGATCCGGTCCGGGCCGAGCGCCTTGCGCAGGGCGTGGACGTGCACCTGGAGCGCGCCGCGGGCGCTGGTGGGCGGCTCGTCGCCCCACACCGCGTCGATCAGCCGGTCGGTCGAGACCGCCTCGTTGCGATGCAGCAGGAGGAGCGCGAGAACCGCTCGCGGACGCTTTCCGCCGAGCGGCAGAGGCTCGCCGCCGTCCCCGAGCACCTCCAGTGGCCCGAGCACCCGGAACTCCATGACCCCCCAAAGCCTCCCTTAAGCCCGACTTGAGTCGATCCTAAGCGGTCGGGCCGATGGTGCGCGGGTCACGTCAACCGCCCCGAAGGAGCAGAGCAATGATCACCACCGGCCAGACCGTCACGAACCGCGTCACCGGCGAGACCCTCGTCTTCCGCACGACCTCCGCCGACACGAACGGCGAGCGTGTCGTCGTCGAGACCTTCGTCGAGCCGAACGGCGCCGTCGCCGCCGCCCACGTCCATCCCGCCCAGGAGGAGCTCTTCGAGGTCCTCGCAGGCGAGCTCGAGTTCCGGCTCGGCAAGCAGACGCTCGTCGCGAAGGCCGGCGACCGGGTCCTCGTCCCGGCGGGAACGCCCCACCGGTTTCAGAACGTCGGCGAGGAGACGGCCCACTTCGTCTGCGAGGTCACGCCCGCGCTCGGGTTCGAGCAGCTGATCGAGACGATGTTCTCGCTCGCCGAGGACGGGAAGGTCAACAGGAAGGGCATGCCGAACCCGCTGCGCCTCGCGGTCATCGCGAAGCATCACTTCGGCGACGTCCGTCTGCCCTTCCCGCCCGCATGGCTCCAGCGGCTCGGCCTCGCGTTCGGCGCGCCGCTCGGCCGGCTGCTCGGCTACGGCGCGAGCTACGAGCCGAAGGCCCCGGAGGCTCCGACGGCGCTCGGTGTCTAGGCGCATGCGTCGCCGTCGCACTCTCGTCCGCCTGCTCGGCCGGATCCTCCGGCCGAGCGGCGCACGGGAATAGTCGCAGTCCGATCCATTCAAGGAGGATAGACATGACAACCGCCACGCACTCGGGCGTCCGCATCGAGACGGCTCGCCCCACTTGGACACGGCTCCTCCCGCCGCTCGCGGGGATCGTGCTCGTTGCAGGCCTGGCCGTCTCGCTGAATAGTCCGGCTGTCGAGGATGCCGGCGACACGCCCGCCGAAATCGTCGCGACGGCGTCCGACCACCACACCTGGGCGGGCATCGTCCTGCTCTTCGCCGTCGCAGCGGTCGCGCTCGCGGGCGGGTTCGTGGCGGGGCTGCACACGCGGCTGCGGGAGGTCGCCACGGCCGGCGAGTCGACGCTGATCCTCGTCGGCGGCATCGTCTTCACGGTCTGCTTCCCGCTCGCGCTCTTCCTGTTCCAGGCGCCGCTCGTCGACATGCCCGACGACCATGCCCGCGCCCTCGTCGAGGCGGAGGCGTACTTGAGCTACGACGACGCCGCGTGGGTGACGTTCGCCGCCGCCGGTGTGGGCGCTGCGCTGATGGCCGTCCCCGCGTCGCTCGCCGCGATTCGCGGCGGAGTGCCGAAGTGGCTCGGCTGGCTCGGGGTGCTCGCCGGGGTCACCTCGCTCGCGACCGTCTTCTTCGTCGGGATCTTCGCCTGGCTGGCCTGGATCCTCGTCGCGTCGATCGTGCTGCTGGTGGCGCAGGAAGCGTGAGGTCGGTCACCGCAGCGAGTTGCGGAGGAAGCGCAGGAGGTTGCCGCTCGTCACGGCGGCGACCTCCTCGTCCGTCCAGCCACGTGCCTGCAGCCGCTCCACGAGCGCGGGGTACTGCTCGGGGCCCTGTGAGGCCCTCGATTCCGAGGCCCGGCGCGAGACCGGGCGGGGCGAGGCCGTCTTTCGTCACGTTCGGCACCGGCATCGCCTCCCACAGCCGCTGCGTGAAGTCCCCGCCGAGGCAGATCCGCTCGAGCCCCATCACCGAGATCGCATGCTCGAGGTGGTCGACGACGCGGTCGAGCGTCCTGCGCTCCGGGCCGATCACGAGGGGGTGGAGCATCAGGCCGAACAGCCCGCCGGCCGCCCCGAGCGAGCGAAGCTGGTCGTCGTCGAGGTTTCGCGGGGTGTCGTGGACGCTGCGGCAGGCGCCGTGCGAGTAGAGCAGCGGCGCGCCGTTCGCGCGCTCGAGGATCTCCGTGAACGTTCCCCGCGAGGCGTGTGCGAGGTCGAGGATCACCCCGAGCGAGACGAGGCGGTCGACGAGCTCGCGGCCGAGCCGCGAAAGGCTCCCGCCCTCCTCCGCCGCACCGTCGGCGAAGGCGTTCCGCCGGTTCCACGTCAGCCCCGCCATCCGCACCCCGAGCGCATGGAAGACGTCGGCCGGCCACGTCTCGACACCGAAGCACTCGACGCCCTCGAGCGAGAGCATCAGCCCGATCCGCTCGCCTGCCTCGACCGTGTCGAGGTCGGCGGCCGACGTGACCTGGACGACGTCTTCGGGGCATTCGCGCAGCGCGCGGTGGAACGAGGCCGCGAGCGAGAGCGCCTCGCGCAGCGTCCCCTCGGGCTGGACGGCGACGTCGACGTAGATCGGACAGACCTGCAGCCCGACCCCGCCCTGCCGCAGGAGCGGTAGCCAGGTCGAGGCGAACACGTCGGTCTCGTCGAGGCGCCGCTCGCGGTGGGCGACCTCCATCAGGAGGTCGACGTGCGCGTCCGCGATCACGCCGCGAGCGCCCGGGCGATGGCCTCTCGGCCGTTTTCGAGCACCGGCTCGCCGTGCGAGACGAGCACGCGGTCGACTGGCAGCTCGAGCAACGGCGCGAGCGCTTCGCGGAGGTCGGCGTGACCGACGCCGGTTGGCAGCCACGACTCCGGGCACAGGCGGATGCCTCCGGCCGCGTCGCCGAGGAGGACGTCTCCCGGCACGAGCGCCGCGTGCGCAGGCAGCCAGAACACGACCTCCGTCGCGCGACCGCTCGGTAGCGCCTCGATGCTCGCCGGGAGCCGGTCGCCCGGCCGGAAGACCGTCGCGCGCAACCCCGCGCGTCGCTCGATCGGGGCCCGCGCACGCGCTGCCGCATGGATTCGCCCGCGGTAGCGGCGGACGACGGCGGCGGCGCTCCGGACGTGCCAGAACACCGTGACGAGCACGTGGACGCGCGCCCCGGCCCGCTCGACGTCACGGTCGAGCGCACGCCAGAAGCGCTCCGCCTCGTCCCGCTCCTCGGGTACCAGCGGATCGACCAGCACGACGGCGGCGTCGCCCTCGACGTAGACGGAGCCGACCTCCTCCCGCCACTCCCCGTAGTACGTGCTCCATCGCCAAAGACCGTCGGCGATGCGCGTCACCTCCATCGCGGCGAGCGTACACGGGCGACGTGGTAGGAATCCCGGCCATGGACGCACTTCGCCTCGGCCTCCTCTCGACCGCCGCGATCAACGCCCAGATCCTCGGCGGGGCGAGCGAGACCGACCGTGTCGAGATCGTCGCGGTTGCGAGCCGCGACGGCGCGAAGGCGCAGGCGTACGCCGCCCAGCACGGCATCGAGCGGGCCCACGGCTCGTACGAGGCGCTGCTCGACGACGACGGTGTCGATGCGATCTACATCAGCCTGCCGAACGGCATGCACCACGAGTGGACGATGCATGCGCTCGAGGCAGGCAAGCACGTGCTGGTGGAGAAGCCGTATACGCGGCACGCGGCTGAGGCCGAGGCGGCGTTCGGCGCCGCCGAGGCGGCGGGGCTCGTGCTGATGGAGGCGTTCATGTACCGCCACCATCCGCAGACGGCGGTCGTGCGCGACCTCGTCGTCGGCGGCTCGATCGGACGCCTCCAGGTGGTCAAGACGACGTTCTCGTTCGCCCTCGACGACCTGACGAACGTGCGCGCGCTCCCCGAGCTCGACGGTGGCGCGATGATGGACGTCGGCTGCTACTGCGTCAGCGCGATCCGTCTCGCTCGCAGGCGAGCCGGCACACGTGTCGGGTGAGCAGGTCATCGGCCCGACCGGGGTGGACATGGCGCTCCACGGGACGTTGCGGTGCGCCGACGACGTGATCGGCCAGTTCGAGGCGTCCTTCCGCTCCCCGCGGCGACAGCGGGTCGAGGTGGTCGGCAGCGAGGGCACGATCACGGTCGAGGCGCCCTTCCGCGTCGACTGGGGCGGTGCGGTGCTGCTCGCGCGCCCAGAAGGGGAGATGCTCGGCGCGCCCGAGGCAATCGACGTGCCGCGGGCGAACTCGTACCGGCTCCAGCTCGAGAACCTCGCGGATGCGGTGCAGGGCCGCGCTCCTCAGCTGCTCGGACGCGAGGACGCCGTCGGACAGGCACGCACGATCGAGGCGCTGTACCGCTCCGCCGCCGAGGGACGCTCGGTCGCGGTCGGCGAGACCGCCGGCGCCGCTTCCGCGTAGAGATCGGAAACCCCTGCGGGTTCAGGATCCGCTGACCGGCAGCGGCTCGATCGCGCCGTCGGCGATGCGCCACGCGGCGAGCTCGTCGAGGCGGACCGAGTAGATCACGTACGGCCGCCCCTGCCAGAGGCCGATGCGCTCGACGTCGGTGCGCGAGGGCCTCGGCGGCGAGGAGACGTGCGAGTGGACGACAGCCTGCTCGACGTCGCGGTCGCCGAGATCGGCCCAGACGACCGGGTCGAGCCGGAGCTCGAAGTAATAGGGCGACGGGGAGGCGTTCTCCCCGGCCACGTATTCGACCGCGTGGTCCCCGTCCAGCAGGAGAAGCCCGCAGGCCTCGTTCGGAAGCTCGGCGCGCGCATGCTCGGCGAGCTCAGACCGCACCGCGGCCGGGATCACCAACGGGGCCGGATCACCACCAAACCGTGCGCTCCATCGACGCCGCGACAGCGTCCTCCTCGGCGTCCCAGAAGTCGGCGCTCAGGTACTTCCAGCCGGCGTCGGCGAGGATCGTCACGACGACGCCCTCGTCGAGCTCGGCGGCAAGGCGCCGGGCGACCGCGACGACCGCGCCGGCGGAGACGCCCGCGAAGAGCCCCTCCAGGTGAAGCAGGTCTCGCACGGCCTCGACCGACTCCTCGTTCGAGACGAGCACCTTGCGATCGAGCTTTGCGACGTCGAGGATCGGGGGCACGTAGCCGTCGTCGAGCGAGCGGAGGCCCATCACCGGGTCGCCGGGCAGCGGCTCGGCGGCCGCGACGACGACGTCGGGGAACGCCTCGCGGAGCCGCTCGCCGGCGCCCATCAGCGTCCCGCCGGTGCCGAGCCCGGCGACGAGCACGTCGACCCGCTCCAACGCGTCGGCGATCTCGGCGCCCGTGCCCTCGTAGTGCGCGCGCGGGTTCGCCTCGTTGGCGTACTGGAAGGGGACGAACCAGCGTGGATCGGCCTCGGCCAGCTCGAGCGCCAGGCGCACGGCGCCGTTCGAGCCCTCGGCCGCCGGCGAGAGGACGAGGTCCGCGCCGTACAGGCGCAGGAGGCGCTTCCGCTCCGGCGTCGCGTTCTCGGGAATCACGCACGTGAGCGGGTAGCCCTTGAGGGCGGCGACGAGCGCGAGCGAGATACCGGTGTTCCCGGAGGTCGGCTCGAGCAGCGCGCGTCCGGGCTCGAGCTCGCCGGACGCCTCGGCGCTCTCGATCATCGCCTTCGCGACGCGGTCCTTGATCGACCCGGTCGGGTTCTGGCCTTCGAGCTTTGCGTAGAGCTTCACCGACGACTTCGGCGACAGGCGGGGCAGCTCGACGAGCGGCGTGGAGCCGATCAGGTCGAGCAGGCTGCCCGCGACAAGACCGCCTTCCCGGCGTTCCCGGCGGGGCGCTGCGGCCGTGACGGGAGGGGGAACAGTATGCGAATACGGGCCCCCGACCAGAGCGGGCGGAGCGCCCCGAGGCGGGCGGAGCCGGGCTCTGCCCGGCGGGAGCCCGCCGGCCGGGGGCGTCGGGGAGCCGCCGGCCATCGCGGGAAGCAGGATCACGGTCCCCCCGACCGGGACCGACGTGTCGAGACCGTCGAGCGTGCGGACGTCCTCCCCGCCGACGTAGACGTTGACGAACGGCGCGATGCCGCCGTCCTGCAGGATCTGGGGCGCCAGCGCAGGGTGGCGGTCGACGAGGTCGTCGAGCACCTCGCGGACCGTGTCGCCGTCGGCCTCGACCTGGCGCGCGCCGCCAACCTCGGTACGCAGCGTCGGCGGGATCCGGACGACCGTCATGCGTTCACCGTCCCGCGGGAGCAGAACTCCACGTAGTCGACGTACTCGGTAATGGTCGGGTGCTCGCCGCAGACGGGGCAGTCGGGGTTCTTCCGGATCGCCACCTCGTCGAACGTCGTGTGCAGCGCGTCGAACAGCAGGAGCCGGCCGGCCAGGGACTCGCCGACGCCGAGCACGAGCTTCAGCGCCTCGCTCCCCTGGAGCGAGCCGACGATCCCGGGCAGGACGCCGAGCACCCCGCCCTCGGCGCAGCTCGGTGCGAGCTCCGGCGGCGGCGGAGACGGGTAGAGGCAGCGGTAGCAGGGCCCGTTCGCCGGATCGAAGACGGTGACCTGCCCCTCGAAGCGATAGATCGAGCCATGCACGACGGGGATGTCGTGCCACACGGACGCGTCGTTGAGCAGGTACCGCGTGGGGAAGTTGTCGGTGCCGTCGATGATCACGTCCCAGCCGTGCGCGAGGACCGCGTCGATGTTCTCGGAGGTGAGCCGCTCCTGGAACGGAACGACCTCGACGTCGGGATTGAGAGCCTCGATCGTGCGCTTCGCGGAGTCGACCTTCGGCTCGCCGAGGCGGTCCGTCGAGTGGACGATCTGGCGCTGGAGGTTCGAGTCGTCGACGACGTCCGGGTCGATGATCCCGATCGTCCCGACGCCGGCCGCCGCGAGGTAGAGGGCGGCGGGCGAGCCGAGGCCGCCTGCGCCGATCAGGAGGACGCGGGACGCGAGCAGGCGCTGCTGGCCCTCTTCGCCGACCTCCGGGATGAGGAGGTGGCGGGCGTACCGCGCGCGTTGCGGTGCCGTCAGCGCCGCGGGGGTGACGACGTCGTAGCCGTTGCGCTTCCAGCCGACGAAGCCGTCCTCGAGGTTGACCGCGTGCTCGTAGCCGAGGTCGCGCAGCGTCTTCGTCGCGAACGCGGAGCGGGTCCCGCTCGCGCAGTAGACGACGAGCGTCTGTGTCTTGTCGGGGACGAGTGCCTCGACGCGCGACTCGAGGTTGTTCCGCGGGACGTGCAGCGCCCCGGGCAGATGGCCCTCGTCCCATTCGTCGCGCGGCCGGACGTCGACGAAGACGTGGGGCACGCCGTCCTGCAGCAGACGGTGCGCCTCCGGCGTCGTGATCTCGTCGATCTCGGACCGGGCCTGGGCGAGAAGCTCCCTGTAGGTCGCCATTACTTTCCCGAATATAGCGACAGACGGCTGCAGCGCGAAGACGTGCCGGGCACCGTGCGAATCGTTCGCGGCTACCGTGAGCCGCGTGTCGCCCCGGTCGCGCGTCGTCGCCCTCACCGCCGCGTCGGCGGCCGTCGCGGCGATGGTTGTCGTCGGGCTCGTCCTCCTGCAGACGGGGTCGACCCCTGCGCCTGCGGCGGGCCCGCAACGACGGGCCGGGGCACCGCCTCTGACCCTCGCGCTCGGCGTTCGTACCGACCCCGAGGCACGTGCGCTCCGGCGTGCTTCCGCGGCATACGCTGCGGGGAAGCGGGCGGAGGCCGCGCGAGAGTTCGGGCGCTGGAGCTCGGTCGAGGCGCGGGTAGGCCAGGCGTTCGCACGCTGGCCGGCCGAGACGGTGGATCGCCTGAACCGCCTCGCCGGGCTCCATCCGAATCGAGCGGTCGTCGAGCTCAACCTCGGCGTCGCGCTCTTCTGGTCGGGGCTCGCCGGAGCACGCGAGGCGTGGCGGCAGGCGATCGCGGACGAGCCCGACACCGCGTACGCGGTCACCGCCGGCAACCTCCTCCACCCGGAGTATGCGCCGGGCGTCCCCGTGTTCGTCGCCACCGCCCCTCTGCCGGACGGGTTCGACGAGCTCGCGCCGCCGGCACAGCTCCGAACGCTTCAGCGGGACGCTCGGCAGAGCGTCGCCGGGAAGCTCCTGTACGGCTCCGCGCTGCAGCGCCTCGGGATGACCCGGTCCGCGGAGCGGGTGTTCGCCGCGGCCGCGCGCGCGGCCCCGCACGACGTCGACGCACGGGTGGCGGATGCGGTCGGGCGCTTCGACAAGGCGCGTCCGGCGGACGCGTTCTCGCGGCTCGGGCCGCTCACCAAGACGTTCCCGCGCAGCGCCACGGTGCGGTTCCACCTCGGTCTCCTGCTTCTCTGGTCCGGTCAGGCCCAGGAGGCGAGACGCCAGCTGACGAAGGCGATCGCCGTCGAGCCGAGCTCGCCGCTCGCGGGCCAGGCGCGTCGCTATCTCGCGGAGCTGCACAAGGCCGGCGTCTGAAGCCAGTGGTCAGGGTTGACGGATGTGAACGCGCTGCTACCGTTTCCTGCCAGCCACGGAAAGGGGGGCGATCCTGAGCGCAGCACCCGAAGCCCGACGGCCGGCTCGCGAGGCCGGTCTCGAGTCGGACGAGGCACGCGCGCTGCTCGAGCACGGGCGCGCCAGCGGAACGCTCGACGCCGACGAGCTCGCCCTCGCGCTCGACGAGCTCGACCTCGACCCGGCCCAGATCGACGCGCTGTACACCGCATTGGACGAGGAGCAGATCGAGGTCGTCGCCGCGGACACCCCGTCCGACGACGAGCGAGAGCGCGCGTGGGCGGCGGAGACCGAGGTCTCGACGGACACCCTCCAGCTCTTCCTCAAGGACATCGGCAAGGTGCCCCTCCTGACCGCCGCGCAGGAGGTCGAGCTCTCCAAGCGGATCGAGCTCGGTGAGCATGCTGCGAAGCAGGCGATGGTCGAGGCGAACCTCCGGCTCGTCGTCTCGATCGCGAAGCGCTACCGGAACCAGGGCCTGCCGTTCCTCGACCTGATCCAGGAAGGGACGATCGGTCTCGTCCGCGCCGCCGAGAAGTTCGACTGGCGCAAGGGGTTCAAGTTCTCGACGTACGCGACGTGGTGGATCCGCCAGGCGGTCGCGCGGGCGATCGCGGACAAGGGGCGGACGATCCGCATGCCGGTACACGTCGTCGAGAAGCTCAACAAGATCAATCGCTCGGAGCGCAAGCTTCGTGCCGAGCTTGCGCGCGAGCCGAGCCCCCTCGAGATCGCTCTCGACCTCGGGCTCAGCGTCGAGGAGGTCGAGCAGATCAAGCGCAGCGCACAGACGCCCGTCTCGCTCGAGAAGCCGGTCGGCGACGAAGAGGAGTCGGAGTTCGGGCACTTCCTCACGGACGAGTCGGAGCCGTTGCCCGAGGAGGCGGCCGAGGTCAGCCTGCGGCGCGACGCGCTGCGGTCGCTGCTCGACGCGCTGTCTCCACGGGAACGACAGGTTCTCGAGATGCGGTACGGCCTCGACGGCCGGCAGCCGCGAACGCTCGACGAGGTGGGCCGCGCGTTCAACGTCACGCGCGAGCGCATCAGGCAGATCGAGCAGCAGAGCCTGAAGAAGCTTCGCGTGCTCGCCGACGCGGCGAGCGTCCGCGACATGCCGTGAAGGCCGTCGACGCGTCCGCGGTGGGCACCGCCGCCGGCAGGGCGCGGCATGCTCGAGCCCTTCGGCGGGGCGGACGACGAGCTCGCGCGCCGGGGTGCGCGAGCCGCGCGCCGTTGCCGCCGCACCTCGAAGGCGGAGTTGCGTCGCGGAGCCTCGGACGGCGAGGCGAGAAGCCGTAGCTCTGACCGCTGGACGTCGTCGCGTCATGCCGCCGTTCCATGCGCGTCGGAGCGCGACCGGAGGCCGGCTTTGCCGGCGGGAGGTCAGGCGCGGGACCTGTGCGCGACGCAGATGATGGTTCGGGGGACCATGGGTCCGCATAGAATCGCGCGCGTGCTGCCGTCACACGATGCGCTCGTCGCCGAGCTCTCCGAGCTGATCGCCATTCCGTCCGTGAGCGCCGACCCGGCGCACGCGGAGGATCTGAGCCGCGCGGCGGACTGGGTCGCAGGTCGCATCCGTGGCGCGGGGGGAGAGGTGGAGATCGCCGAGCGGGCCGGACGTCCGCTCGTCCTCGGCGAGGTTGCCGCCTCGCGGGCCCAGGCTCCCGCGGTGCTGGCGTATGCGCACCTCGACGTGCAACCGCCGGATCCGCTCGAGCTCTGGGAGTCCGACCCGTGGTCCTTGGCCGAGCGGGACGGGCTTCTCGTCGGACGGGGCGTTGCCGACGACAAGGCGCACCTGTTCATGCTCCTGAAGGCGACCGAGCTGCTCGCCGCGGCGGACGAGCTCCCCGTGACGGTGCGTTTCATGATCGACGCGGAGGAGGAGGTCGGGGGTCATGCGGTCTGCGACTGGGCCGAGGGCGACACGGGGCCGGCAGACGCCGCGGTCATCCTCGACGGCGGCTACGCGACTGCGACGCTGCCCGCATTCTGCACCGCTCTGCGGGGGATCTGCTACTTCCATGTCACGGCGCGCACCGGTGAGCGCGACCTCCACTCGGGAATGGTCGGCGGCGCCGCGCTCAACGCCGTCGAGGCGCTGACCCGGGCGCTCACAGCGGTGCTCCCCGGGCCCGACGGCCTCCTGCCCGAGCCGCTGCGCGCCGGGATCATCCCGCCCACCGAGGGAGAGGTCGCCGGGTGGTCCGTGCTGCCGACCGGGGCCGACGAGCTCAGCGGGCAGGGCGCGCGTCCCGCCGACGCGAAGGCCGCGGAGCGGTTCCACCTACGGACGACCGCGGAGCCGTCGGTGAGCGTCAACGGGCTCGAGTCGGGCTCCCCGCATCTGCAGAAGACCGTGCTCCCCGTCGAGGCTGTCGCGAACGTCTCGATCCGGCTCGCGCCCGGTCAGTCCACGGGGGAGATCGCGCCTGTCTTCGAGCGGCTGCTGCGCGACGCCGCGCCGGGCGGGACGACGCTCGACGTCGAGCTGTGGTCGACGGGGGAGCCCGCGTACATCGACCCGGGGTCCTCGGTCGTGCAGCTCGGTCTCGACGCGTTCGAGCACGTGCTCGGGACGCGGCCGATCCTCACGCGCAGCGGCGGCTCGATTCCCGTCGTCGCGACGCTCGCGGCGCGCGGCGTGCCCGCCGTCGTCACCGGCTTCAGCCGTCCGACGGCGCAGATGCACTCGCCGAACGAGAACTTTCCGGCGCCTGCGCTCGGCGAGGGGCTCGCGACGATCGTCGAGCTCTTGCGGAGATTCGGGACCCTTGGCTGACGCGGCGCCGCGGAACAACGGGTCGCGCTACGCGAGCCCGCTCGCGGCGGAGCTCGCGGACGAGGTGCTGGAGCGGTTCCTCCGTTACGTCGTGATCGACACGGAGGCGTCGGCCGAGTACACGGACTACCCGTCTTCCGCAAAGCAGCTCGACCTCTCCCGACTCCTGGTCGAGGAGCTCCGCGCCATCGGCCTCGACGACGTGGAGCTCACCGAGCACGGCTACGTGTTCGCGACCCTGCCCGGCACCGTCGAGGGCGCTCCGACGGTCGGTCTCATCGCGCACGTGGACACCTCGCCGGACGCCCCCGGCACCGGCGTCGCTCCTGTCGTCCACCAGGCGTACGCGGGCGGGCCGCTTCGGCTGCCAGGCGATCCGAGCCAGGTGCTCGACCCGGGCGAGCTGCCGCACCTCGCGGCACGCATCGGTCACGACATCGTCACGAGCGACGGCACGACGCTGCTCGGGGCGGACGACAAGGCGGGGGTCGCCGAGATCGTCACCGCGATCGCCTACCTGGCCCGGGATGCAGCCCCGCGCGCGACCGCGCGCATCGGGTTCACGGTCGACGAGGAGGTCGGTCGCGGCACCGATCACTTCGACCTCGAGCAGTTCGGCGCGGACTTCGCCTACACGTTCGACGGCTCCGGCCTCGGCGAGCTCGAGATCGAGACCTTCTCGGCCGATCAGCTGAGGCTCACGATCAAGGGCGTCGGTGTCCATCCGGGTACGGCGAAGGGCCGTCTGGTGAACGCGATCAAGCTCCTGTCCGACGTGGTCGCAGGGCTGCCGCGCGACTCGCTGTCGCCGGAGACGACCGAAGACCGCGAGGGGTTCGTCCATCCCGCGCGGATCGCGGGCAACGCTTCCTCGGCGACGCTCGTCCTGATCGCGCGCGACCACGACGACGCGAAGCTCGCAAAGCACGTCGACCTCGTCCGAAAGCTCGCCGCCGACGTGGTCGGGCGCGAGCCTCAGGCGTCGTTCGAGCTCGAGGTCGAGGAGCAGTACCGGAACATGCGGAGCATGCTCGACCGGCACCCCGAGATCGTCGCCGCCGCCGAGACCGCGATCCGGCGCGCGGGGGTCGAGCCGGTGCACAGCATCATCCGCGGCGGCACCGACGGTGCACGTCTTACGGAGCGTGGGCTGCCGACCCCGAATCTCTTCACCGGGGGCCAGGACTATCACTCACTCCGCGAGTGGGCGTCCGTGCAGGACATGGCCGCGGCCGCGGCGACCGCCGTCGAGCTGATCAGGCTCTGGGGCGAGCCATCTCGGCTTCGCCGATCTGGCTAGATCCGGGCCGGGAGCCTCCTGGCCTGCCGAGAACGCTTGTGTTGATTCAACACAAGCCCCCGCCCGAGCCTAGGTTCATTCGGCGTCAGCCGAATGAACCTCGCAGCCGAGCCACTCGTGTCCGAACCGACGCATCTCGTCGATCACGGGCTGGAGTGCAGCGCCCTTGCCGGTCAGCTCGTACTCGACGCGGGGCGGCGACTCCGCGTAGCTCCGGCGGACGACGAGGCTCTCCGCCTCGAGCCAGCGCAGGCGCTCGGCGAGCGTCCGCGGGCTGATCCCCGCGCACGCGTGCTCCAGCTCGGTGAATCGGCGTGGCCCCTCGGAGAGGTCGTGGACGATCAGCACGGTCCACTTCGAGCCGACGATCTCGCTCGCAGCGGCGACCGAGCATTCACCCGCCTGGTGGACGGCCAGCATCGTCCTGCTCGACTCGGCCTGCGTGGCCATGTCACGAAGTGTAAGGAGGACCGGCGTCGGATGGTGTACGGATTTCCGTAGTGCCTCTAGTCCCAGGGGGGCGGGTTGTGCACCCAGCGGCCGCCGACCATCGTCGCGACGACCTCCACCGCCGGGAGCTCGTCGGGCTCGCACGCGACCGGGTCGCGGTCGAGGACGACGAGATCCGCGAGCCGTCCGGGCAGAAGCGTCCCGCGACGCCGCTCGTCTCCCGCGAGCCAGGCAGGCGCCACCGTCGTCGCGTGGAGCGCCTGCTCGACGGTGACACACTCTTCGGGGCGCCAGGCCGGTCGGTCGTCGATCGTCCGGCGGACGCCGGCCGCGATCCCGGCGAGCGGGTCGAGCTCCTCGACCGGGGCGTCGGAGCCGTTCGCGACGACGGCACCGCTCTCCGTCAGCGATCGAAACGCGTAGGTCCCGTCGAGCCGTCCGTCCCAGAAGCGCTCTGCAAGGTCTCGGTCGGACGGGGCATGGCTGTACTGCACGGAGCACGCGACCCCGAGCGCGGCGAAGCGCCCCACGTCCGCCGGGTCGAGGCACTGCGCATGCTCGATCCGGTGACGGAGCCCGAGCGGCTGCCAGAGCTCCCGTGTCGAGGCGAAGGCGTCGAGCGCTTCCCGGTTCGCCCGGTCGCCGATGGCATGCACGGCGACGGGCCAGCCGGCGGCAGCGGCCGCGCGCACGATCTCCGCCAGCTCCTCGCCACTCGTGATCACCACGCCGGTGCCGTCGAGCATCCACGCGGTCTGCGAGCCGAGCGTCCCGTCCATGAACGCCTTCAGGTACCCGAGCCGGAGGTACTCGTCGCCGAGCCCCGAGCGGATCCGCAACTCGGCGAGCTCCCCGACGCGGTCGTGCGGGAGCGACTGCCAGACGCGCAGCGTCAGCCCGTCGTTCTCGTGGATGTGGGCGAAGATCGCGTTCGCGCGGAGCCAGCCGTCCTTGTCGTGGATCGCGCCGACGCCGCGTGCGTTCGCGACCTTGATCCCCTCGCGCGTTGCCGCAACCCACTCCTCCTCCGTGACCGTGACGAAGCGGTCGCGAAAGCGCCACGCCGACTCCTCCCGGAGGATCCCGGTCGGCTCTCCGGCGTCGTCCCGCTCGACCACGCCGCCGGGCGCCCCGAGATCGCCGTTCGCCCGTGCGAGCCCCGCCGTGTTGAGCCACAGCGAGTGATAATCCTTCGACCAGAGCGCGGCCGGCGTCTCTCCGGTCACCTCGTCGAGGGCCTGCCGCGACGGATGCTCCGCCCACAACGCGTCGCGCCAGCCCGTGCCGCGCAACCACGTCCCGTGGCGCGGATGCGCGGCGACCCGGGCGAGCGCCTCCGCCAGTGAGCCGGCGTCCTCGAGCCGCACGTCTTTGCGCGCGAGCGACCAGGTGGGGAAATGCACGTGCGCGTCCGTGAAGGCGGGCAGGACGCACCGTCCGCCGAGGTCGACGCGATCCGGCGTCGGCAACGCAGTCTCGTGCGCGCCGACCCCCCCGACCACCCGGTCACCCGCGATCGCGAGCGCGCCGCTCGTCGGCAGCGACGGGTCCATCGTGCGGATCACGCCGTTCGCGAGGATCACGCGCGCCAGCGTAGTGCCTCGAGCGGGGCGCGGACGCTGGCCGTCGGCAGGCGACGATCGGTGGCCATCGCTCGAGCTTCGGCGTCTGCTCGCGCTCGCGCCGCCGCGATTCCTTCCGCCTGAGGAGGAGGCCGGGGACCGGCCGTGACGGGCCGGCCCCCAAGCACCATGCTCACGCAGCCGGCTCGATGTTCTGGTTCACGCGGAAGACGTTCTCCGCGTCGTACTCCTTCTTCACCTGCTGGAGCCGCGGGTAGTTCGAGCCATACGTGGCCTTCACGCGGCCCTGGCCCTCGTCGTCCATCATGAAGTTGACGTAGCCCGCGCCCGCCGCGTACGGCCGCAGCGCCTCGGAGTAGCCGCGCGTCCAGTCCCGCACCGCGTCTGCCTTGGCGGGATCCGGGTCACAGCCGATGAACACCTGCGACCAGGTGGCGTCGCGGTACGCCCACGCGGTGTCCTCGGCCTTGACGTCCTGCACGGCGCCGTCGACCGGGTAGAGGTGCGTCCCGGCCTTGAAGCCCGGCATGCGCTCGTTCCACTCGCGGTTCAGCACGACCGCCTCGTCGGGGATCTCGCGGACGAAGTCGCCACGCCAGTACCACTGGTCGCCTGCGCCGTAGAGGCCGTCGAACGCGCCGTTGAGGGCGGCGATCGGCATCCGCTGGACGCCGTAGATGAGAGGCTCGGCGAGCGAGAGCATCGGCGCCATCGCCGCCTCCGCGTCCTCGTCCGAGGCGTCGATCGACCAGACGATCCCGCACACCTTGCGGAGGTGGAACTGTTCCGGGAAGGCCTCCGCCACCGGGGGGATCGTGTGGAAGTTGAAGAAGGCGCTCACGTTGCGCGGGGCCGACGGCAGCCACTCGCGATACGCGCTGAGCAGCTCGTCTGCGTCCTCGATCGCCCAAAAGGTCGGGCCGCCGACGATGGTCTCGAGCGGATGCGCCTGGAACGTGAACTCGGTGACGACGCCGAAGTTGCCGCCGCCTCCGCGGATCGCCCAGAACAGGTCGGGGTGCTCGTCCGCGCTCGCGGTGACCTGCGAGCTGTCCGCGAGCACCATCCTCGCGGAGAGCAGGTTGTCGATCGTCAGCCCGTGCCGTCGAGCCAGGTAGCCGTGTCCGCCGCCCAGGGTCAGACCGGCGACGCCCGTCGAGGAGATGATCCCCGTCGGGACGGCAAGGCTGTGCGGCTGGGTCGCGGCGTCGACCTCGCCCCAGACGGAGCCGGCGCCGACGCGGACGGTCTGCGCAGCCGGATCGACCACGACGGTCTTCATCGGGGTCAGGTCGATGACGAGGCCGTCGTCGACGCTCGCGAGACCCGCGCCGTTGTGCGCGCCGCCGCGGACGGCGATGCGCAGGTCGTTGTCGCGGGCGAAGCGGATCGCGGCCGCCACGTCGTCGGCGGTCTCGCACCGAGCGATGAGGGCGGGCCTCTTGTCGATCATCGCGTTGAACAACGCGCGTGCCTCGTCGTAGCGCGGGTCGTCGGGGCCGATCAGCCGGTCACCGAACGTCGGAAGCGCTGCGCGCGCGCTCTCGACCGCGGAAATCGTCGTGCTCATGCGTTCTCCTCCTCGTCGTTCCTCTTCGGTCGATCGAGAGTAGGAGGCCATCCGCGCCGTGTCATGACCGAGGCTGACCGACTTTTCGAGGAGCCGTCGATGCGCAATGATCAGGATTGATCATCCGATGAGCATCGGTGCCCCATTGCCGGGCCCGCTCCGCTTCTCGCCGGCCTTTGCGTTCGCGGGACGCGCCCAGGAGCGTGCCACCCTCCTCGCCCTGATGCCCCGCTCCGCCGGGGAAGGGCGCCGCGCGGCGTTCGTCGCCGGAGAGCCCGGTTCAGGGAAGAGCCGCCTCGTGCGCGAGCTCGCAGGTGACGTCGCGGAGGACGGCGCCATCGTCCTCTACGGGGACTGTGACGGGGTCGTGGGCTTCCCGTACGGCCCCTTCGCGACGGCGCTCGACCATCTGGTGCGCACCTCCGACCCCGAGCTGCTGCGGCGGCTGATCGGGGCGGGCGGCGGTGAGCTGACCCGGCTCCTGCCAGACCTGGAGTCGCGCGTCGGCGAGCTGCCCCGGCATGCGACGGCGGACGCCGACACGGAGCGCCACCGGCTGCACACCGCGGTCACCGACCTGCTCGTCGCGGTCAGCGCCGAGGCGCCGCTCCTGCTCGTGCTGGAAGACGTGCACTGGGCAGACGCGTCGACGCTCCAGCTGATGCGGCACCTGGTCCGCTCCGGGGCGGAGGCCAGGATGCTGCTCGTCGCGACGTTTCGCGACTCGGAGGCGGAGCTCCAGGAGCACCTTGCCGAGGTGCTCGTCGACGCCTACCGCACCGAGGGCGTGGTGCGACTCCGCCTGGGCGGTCTCTCCCGCAGCGAGATCGCAGAGCTCGTCGGGCTCTCGGCCGAAGTCGGCGCGATCCCCGAGCTCGTCTCGACGATCGAGGACCTCACGGGCGGAAACGCATTCCTCGTCACGGAGCTCTGGCGCGAGCTCGTCGGCTCGGGCGCCGTCGAGCTCGGCCCGCACGGTCTGCAGCTGACGCACGGGACGGTCGCACTCGGCGTCCCGACGACCGTCAGGGAGATGGTCGACCAGCGACTCGCGCGGCTCTCGCCCGGCACGACCGAGGTGCTCGAGCTGGCGGCGGTGATGGGTGCGGACTTCGAGCTCGACACCGTGCGGCGTGCGGCGGGAGGCGAGGAGACGCTCGTGGAGGCGCTCGACGAGGCCGTCCGCAGCGGCCTGCTCGTCGAGCAGCCGGGCCTCGGGCTCACGTACGGCTTCGTGCACGAGCTCGTGCGCCGCGCGGTCGACGATCGGCCGTCGGCGGCTCGCAAGGCGGAGCTCCACCTTCGCGTCGCCGAAGCGCTCGAGAACGGACACAGCGGCGGCGACAGCCGCGCCGTCCTCGCCGCGCTCGCCCACCACTTCGCCGTCGCTGCGCCCGTCGGTGGGACGGAGCGCGCCGTCTCGTACAACCTGCTCGCCGCAGAGTCGGCGGTCGCCGCCCTCGCCTACGGGGAGGCGCGGGAGCGGCTCGAGACTGCGCTCGAGCTCGGCGTGCGCGACCCGCAGGAGCGTGGCGCCGTGATGCTCCAGCTGGGTGACGTGTGTCATCGCGCGGGGCACGCCGACGCGGCGCTCGATGCGTTCACGCGCACCGCCGAGCTGGCACGGTCGCTCGGCGACTCCGCGCTGCTGGCCCGCGCCGCGATCGGATTCGAGGAGGCGTGCTGGCGTCCCGCGATCCACGACGCGGGCTCGATCGAGCTCCTCGAGGAGGCGGTTGCCGCGCTTCCGGGCGAGGACTCCGAGCTGCGCGCGCGGGCGCTCGGCGGTCTCGCGCGCGCGCTCGACTTCCGCGCCGAATCGGCGCGCTCCGCAGTGGTGCGAGACGAGTCGATCGCGATGTCACGCCGTCGTGGCGACCGGCACACCCTCGGGACGATCCTCGCGATGGCCTACTGGGCCCGCGGCTCGAGCCTGAACGAGGACATCAACGCGATGCTTCGCGAGTCGCGCGAGATCGGGCGCGAGCTCGCGGACGACGAGATCCTGGGCGAGGCCGCCGCGTGGCTCGTCCCCTCCTACGTCGTCCTCTGCGATCACCACGCCGCACGCGACGCGTTGGCGGAGCTGTACGGGATCGCCCGGCGCCTGAGTGAGCCGTTCCTCCTCCATGTGTCGGAGCACTACGCCAGCGCGTTGGCGCTGAGCGACGGGAACCTCGTCGAGGCCGAAGCCGCCGCCGAGCGCTCGCGCGAGTGGGGGAGCCTGCTCACGGGTCGGGACGCGTCCGGGTCGTACGGAATCCAGATGTTCGGCATTCGCCGTGAGCAGGGCCGGTTGCCGGAGCTCGCGCCGGTCGTCCGGCTACTCGCCTCGCAGTCGCATGATGGCGCCTGGCGGCCGGGGCTCACCGCTGTCTTCGCCGAGCTCGGCATGGAGAGCGAGGCACGCCGCGAGCTCGACGCCATCCTCGCCGAGGGCCTCGGCGCCTTCCGCCCGGCGCTCTGGCTCGGCTCGCTCGTCTACCTCGCGGACGCGTGCGCAACACTGCAGGACGAGCGCTCCGCGGAGGCGATCTACCCGGAGCTCACCGCCTACGCGGGAGCGAACGTGATGATCGGTCATCTCGTCGCCTGTTACGGCGCGACGGACCGGTTCCTCGGCACGACCGCGGCGGTGCTCGGCGAGTGGGACCGCGCGGAGGAGCACTTCCACGCCGCGATCGCGCTGAACACGCGACTGGGCGCGCGGACGTGGCTCGCGCACACCGCCTACGCGTACGCGCGGATGCTCCTCGCCAGAGGCAAGGGAGACGACGCGGCGCACGCGCGGGCGCAGCTCGGCGTCGCCATCGGCCTCGCGGAGGCCATCGGCCTGCCCTCCCTCCTCCGGCGCGCAACGGAGCTCGGAACCGGTGCCGAGCCGGTGACGCCGAGCCTGCCGGACGGGCTGAGCGCGCGCGAGGTCGAGATCCTCGTCCAGCTCGCTCGCGGCCGGTCGAACCGCGAGATCGGGCGGCGACTGCACATCAGCGAGCACACCGCGGCAAACCACGTTCGCTCGATCCTGCGTAAGACTGGCTGTGCGAACCGGACCGAAGCAGCGGGCTATGCTCTCCGTCGAGGGTTGCTCCCAATCGAGGTCTCCCCATAGGAGCGTCGCCGTGCCTCTCTACGTGATCGAGCGGAAGTTCGCAGACCGGCTCGAGCTGACCGGTGACGACGTCCGCGCGATCGACGCCGTCAACGGGGAGGAAGGGGTCGACTGGCTCTTCTCCTTCATCTCGGCCGACAAGTTGCGCACGTACTGCCTCTACGAGGCGCCCTCGCCGGACGCGATCTTCGAGGCCGCGCGGCGGGCGAACGTGCCGGCCGACAAGATCGTCGAGGTCACGCAATTCGAGCCCGCCCAGCTGCGGTAGCGCGCGCGGCTACCGGTCGTACACTGCGGCCGTGTCCTGGGACGAGCTGACCGACGAGCAGCGCGAGCTGCGCGAGCTCGTGCGGACGTTGGCGCGGGAGCGGATCGCGCCCCGTGCGGCGGAGATCGACGCGTCGCACGAGTTCCCGTGGGACGTGGTCGAGCTGTTCCGCGAGCAGGGAATCTTCGGCCTCGGGTTCGACGAGGAGGTCGGTGGCACGGGGACGGGCACGCTGCTTGCGCTCGTCGCGATCGAGGAGGTCTCGAAGGTCTGCGCGACGAGCGGGTTGATCCTCGCCGCGCAGGAGCTGGGCTCGCTGGGGCTCAAGCTGGGAGGGACCGACGTACAGCGCGCCGAGTGGCTCCCGCGGCTGGCGTCCGGCGAGGTGCTCGCGGCGTACGCGCTGACCGAGGCGGGCTCGGGCTCGGACTCGGCCGCGATGCGGACGACTGCGCGCCGGATGGACGGCGGATACGTCCTGGACGGGTCGAAGCGGTTCATCACGAACGCGGGCGTGGCGGGGCTGTACACGGTGTTCGCGAAGACGGACCCAGACGGGGGCCACGCGGGGGTCAGCGCGTTCCTCGTCGAGGCGGAGACGCCGGGGTTCGACGTCGCGCGCCTCGAGGAGAAGATGGGTATCGCAGGCTCGACGACGGGGGAGCTGGTCTTCGACGGCTGCCTGGTGCCCGAGGCGAACCGGCTCGGCGACGAGGGAAGCGGCTTCACGCTCGCGATGCGGATCCTCGACCGCTCACGGCCGGGGGTCGCGGCGCAGGCGCTCGGGATCGCGCAGGGCGCGACGGACTACGCGCTCGAGTACGCGCGGACGCGCGAGACGATGGGCAAGCCGATCGCGGAGCACCAGCTGATCGCCGGGAAGCTGGCGGACATGGAGACCGCCTGCGAGGCGGCACGCGGCCTGCTGTATCGCTTCGGCCGGATGGTGGACGCGCGTGTCCCCGAGGCGGAGCTGACAAAGGCGTCGGCAATGGCGAAGCTGCTGTGCGGCGACGTCGCGATGGAGGTCACCACCGAAGCCGTGCAGATCCTCGGCGGGTACGGCTACGTCAAGGAGTACCCGGTCGAGCGGTTCATGCGCGACGCGAAGATCACCCAGATCTACGAGGGCACCCAGGAGGTGCAGCGCCTCGTGATCGCGCGCGAGATGCTCAAGGAGTCGCGCGCATTCCTGCTCGCCGGCGTCGCCTGAAGAGGCCTCGCGACATGATCGACAACCGCTCTCTCCCGACGGCCACGGTGATCCCGGTGCTCGTCTATCCGGACGTGCGCGCGGCCGTCGAGTGGTTGACGGAGGCGTTCGGGTTCGTCGAGCGCGTGCGGATCGGCGACGCTCACCGTGCGCAGATGCGCGTCGGGGACGACGGTGGCGTGATCGTCGCGGACACCCACGGCGAGCAGCAGTCGCCGCAGCCAGGCGTCGTCACGCACCTTCTCAAGGTGCGCGTGGCAGACGTCGACGCCGCGTTCGAGCGTGCCCGCACGCACGGCGCACGAGTGCTCCAGGAGCCGACCGAGTACGAGTACGGCGAGCGCGAGTGCACCCTCGAGGATCTCGCGGGCCACCGCTGGCAGCTGACGCAGACAGTCCGCGACGTCGCGCCGGAGGACTGGGGCGGCGTGACCGTCCACGCCTGAGCTCGTTGCGCTTCAGCTCGTCGGCGGACAACGCTCGTGTTGATTCAACACAAGCGTCCTCAGACGACGGCCGGCGTCGACGCGGCTGCGGGAGGGGCCTTGCTCTCCCAGTAGCGGTTGAGCGCGCCCTGGATCTTGATGAACCAGACGAAGATCCCGACGAGCGGGAGCAGCATCCACAGGCCCGTCCAGCCCGTGAACGGCGCCGGACGGCCGTCGGCCTTGAACATCTTCCCGACCTCTGAGGGGATCAGGAACCAGGTGATCGGCGAGATGAGGATGTAGATCACGAGGCCGATGACGCCGCCGACGCCGATGCCCGAGTGCTCCTTCACCTCGTCCTGCGTCTTGAAGACCCAGTAGAGGCTGTAGAGCCCGATCGTGATGATGAAGATCAGAATCGCGAAGCCGATGCCGCGCGGGTGGCCCAGAGGGCCGGTGGTGGACGCATGCGTGCTCATGGCGTGCTCTTCGCCGCACCCGCCGAGCCTTCCTGCCGGCGACCGTGGGGCGGCGTCGAGGGAGGATAGAGCGCGCTGACGGTGTCGACGTAGCGAGCGAGCGCGTCGGCCGTCGCCGCGTCTCGGAGCTCGAGCACGTTCTCGGCGTTCCGTTCGCCCGAGCGCGAGAAGTTGAACGAGCCGACGAACGAGACGTCGTCACAGACCACGGCCTTGGCGTGCATGAAGTCCTGCACGCCGTCGGGCGACCACGGCGTCGACCGCTTCGCGGAGAACCCGCCGCGCGTCACGATCGTCTCGAACAGCGGCGTCTTCCAGGCGCTCGCCTTGTTGCGCGCCCACTGGCGCAGGACGTCGTCGGACTGGGTTTGGTCGAGCACTCCGCGCACCTCGCAGCGCCGCTCGTTCACGACCTCGGCGAGCGTGCCGAGGATCGGCCCTGCGGTCAGAACCGGCGATGCGATGCGGACCCGGCGCCGTGCGCGTCCGATCGCCTTCGCGACGCGATGCGAGAGCGCGTCGCCGTGCCCCGGCGTAAACCACGGCCGGAGCTCGATGCCGCCGTCGAGCTCGACCGGACGCGGCTCCACCGTGCCCGTTCCCTCGACCGTCCCCTTCTGCCAGAGCTCGTCGAACGCGAGCGTGAACGCGAAGCCGATCGGGGCAGAGCCGAGTACGCGGATGACGACGTTCTCCTGGCGCGTCCACGAGTCCTCGGTCCAGTTCATCGATCCCGTCCAGACGTCGCGGCCGTCGCGGACACAGAACTTGTGGTGCATCAGATCGGGAACGCCCGCGACCCCGCGCGTCTCGACGGGGAGGGCCTCGATCGCCTCGGGCCGCGTCTCCGGCGGTGGCGGGACGGGGATCGGGCCGGGATGGTCGACGTCGAAGAGCAGCCGGACCCGGATGCCGCGCTGGTGCGCGGCGAGAAGCGCGGCGAGCACGAGTGCCCCGGAGTCGCTCTCGAACCGCACGTCGTAGAGCGCGAGGTCGAGGCTCTCGCGCGCGTCGTTGAGGAACCTGGCGATCTCCCCCGCGACCTCGGATGCCGCCTGCCCTCCGTCCGTCAGCGTCCGCAGCTCGACCGGCACGTCAGCGGGCCGGGGCGCAGGACGTGGTCATCGGGTTCAAGGGTACGCGTCGACCAATCCGACCGGCACACGGTCAACCCCTGCCGAGTGAGCGACGAGGCTCGCTCGGCAGGGGTCCCCGGGTTCTCAGCTCGGAAGGATCATCCCGAAGAGCCCGTGCGACTCCTCGTTCGGACCTGCGGTGAAGAACAGCTGGTCCGGAGTGCCGTTCGAGCCGGCGTTGCCGAACTCGAGCGCCCAGAGCCCGTCGATCGCGAGCTTCTCGCCGGAGGCGTCCCGGAGGGTGCCCCGGTGCTCGAACCCGCTGGCGGTCTCCTCGTACGCGTTGATCTGCCCGTCGCCGAAGTTGCCGACGAGGAGGTCTCCGGCGAATCGGCCGAACGTCGCCGGGGCCATCGCGAGCCCCCAGGGTGCGTTGAGCTGACCGTGCTGCGCGACGCGCTCGAGCAGGTTCCCCGCGAGGTCGTACGCATCGACGAAGCCGCGGCCCTGGCCGGCGAGCTCATCCTCGGCGTCGGCGTCCTGCTGGGCGTACGAGACGAACACGCGTGCGCCGATCGTCTGGATGCCGAACGGTGCGTAGCCCGCGGGCAACATCGGGTCGACGAAGGCACCCGCCGGCGTGACGTCCTGCCAGGCGCCGTCGAAGACGTCGACGCGCGCGTTGTGGAAGTCGGCGGCGTACAGCAGCGGATGACCGGCCGTGGGCTGCGCGATCGCGAGGCCCTTGTAGATCGCACCGGGCTGACCGTGCGCGGTGACGAGTGCGGCCGCCGACCCGCCTCGCCACGCCCGGATCATGCCGTCTTCGCTGGAGAAGACGAAGTTCGCAGGAGCAAGCGTCGTCGGGCTGACGGTGGTGCCGACGAGGAAGTTGTCGGGAACGCCGGCGAAGACAACGCCGGTCGGACCGCCGTCGACGCCGACGACGAGCGGGTTGATCGCGATCGCGCCAGTGCTCGCTGTGAAGTTGTAGAGCGTCGAACGATCCGTTCCGTTGTCGGCGACCCACCAGGGGCTGGTCACGCTCCGCGCGAGGCCCCAGCCGTTCACGAGGTTCGGATCTGTTGCGGCCGCTGCGCCGGGGACGTCGGAGACGAGCGGTGTGACGGCAAACGTGCCGCCCGGCGGCGCAGCCGGTAGCTGGGCCGCCGCCACGAGCGCCGACGAGGCGACCGCGGCGAGGAACGTGATACGCAGGATCGGACCGCGCATGAGTGGCTCCCTCCTCAGGTCGGGTATCTGGCAGTCCCTACGGCGAAACACCCGGGACGGTTCATGGGGACTCGCATCTCGCGCCAGACTCGCTGTACAGCAGCAATGAACACATGGGTAGAATCACGAAACGGGTCTCGGTAAGATCGGCGCCGGGGTGACTGACGTTTCGACGCAGGCCGCCACGGTCGAACCTCATTCGCGCACGGTGCGCTGGCTCCGCCACGGCGCGCCGGCAGTCGCCGGCCGCGGCCTCTCGTGGCTTACGCCGGTGCTTGCGACCGTCGCGATCGTTGCGATCCTCCAAGTCCTCGTCGTCACCGGCGTCATCGACGAGCGGGTCTTTCCGCGACCAACGTCGATCGGCTCAGAGCTTTGGAACCACGTGCAGCAGGGCACTTTCTGGGAGTCCGTGCTGCGCACGCTCGAGGGCTGGGCGCTCGGCCTCGGCCTCGCGACCGTCCTTGCGGTGCCCCTGGGCATCGTGATCGGCTCGAGCACCTCGGCGTACCGGTCCGTCCGGTTCGTCGTCGATTTCGTCCGACCCATCCCGTCCATCGCCCTCCTGCCGCTCTTCATCCTTCTGTTCGGGATCGGGATGTCGCTGAAGACGTACCTCGTGGCGCTCGGGTGCTTCTTCCCGCTGTTCTTCCAGACGATGTACGGCGTCCAGAGCGTCGACCCGATCACGCTCGAGACCGCGCGCGCGTATCGGCTCGGCCCCCTGATGCGCTTCGCGTTCGTCTCGCTCCCAGGCGCGACGCCGATGATCGCGACCGGCCTCCGCATCTCTGCCTCGATCGCACTGCTGCTCGCTGTCGGCACCGAGATGGTCGTCGGCGTGCCCGGCATCGGCTACGACATCTACCGCGCCCAGTACGCCGGTCAGCGCCCGGCGGCCTTTGCTCTGATCGCGGCCTCGGGCGTGCTCGGCGTCCTGATGGCGATCGGGTTCAATCGGCTCGAGCGCGTCACCCTGCGCTGGCATCCGTCGCAGCGGCGGGAGTCGGGCGAGTGACGCGGCGGCTCCGCATGATCCTGCTCGAAGTCTGGCTGCCGATCGTCGGAATCGCAATCTGGTGGTTCTGGAGCGACGGGAGCACGTCGCCGTTCTTCCCGCCGCTCCGACGCATCGTCGAGGCGTTCCGCGACAACTGGCTGTTCGCCAGGGTCGACACGGACCTCGTCCCGAGCCTGATGCGGTTCGTCGAGGGTTTTCTCATCGCGACGGTCGTCGGCGTGCTTCTCGGCCTCGTGCTGGGGCTCTGGCCGCTCGGGCGTCGCGCGCTGGCACCGTCCATCGACTTCCTGCGCTCGATCCCGGCGCCGGCGCTGATCTCGGTGATGATCCTGCTGATCGGGTTCGGGGACGGGATGAAGGTCGCGGCGATCGCGCTCGCCTCGACGTTCCCGATCCTGCTGAACACGATCGACGGCGTGCGCGGCGTCGAGCCGCAGCAGCTCGACATGGCGCGCGTCTACAAGCTCGGGTACTGGCACCGGATCACGCGGATCGTCCTCCCGGCGGCGAGCCCGCAGATCTTCGCGGGCATGCGCGTGGCGCTCGCAGTGGCGCTCCTCGTGATGGCGTTCAGCGAGATGTTCGCCGGGACGAACGGGCTCGGCTTCTTCATCGTGTTCGCCCAGGAGACGTATCGGATCCCGGACATGTGGGCCGGGATCGTGATGCTCGGCATCGTCGGCTACGCCGTGAACCTCTGCTTCCTGGCATTCGAGCGGCGCATCCTCCGGTGGCACCGCGGCTGGCGCGCGACGGCGGAGGAGCGGTGAGGGAGGCCGTGGTGCACGCGCTCGAGGTGCGGGCGCTCTCGAAGACGTACGGCTCCGGCGACAGCGCCGTCAGGGCGATCGACAACCTGACGTTCGAGGTCGACCCGGGCGAGTTCCTGTGCATCGTCGGGCCGTCGGGATGCGGCAAGACGACGCTCCTGAAGTGCCTTTCCGGGCTGCTCCGCCCGACCAGCGGCGCCGCGTACCTCGAGGGCAAGCTGATCGAGAAGTCGCCCGACGGTCTCGCGCTCGTCTTCCAGGAGTACAGCCGCTCGCTCCTGCCCTGGATGACGGTGGGCGCCAACGTCCGGTTGCCGCTCCTCGCCCAGCGCGTCCGAAGGTCGGAGCGCCGGTCGCGGGCGGCCGAGGCGCTGGACGCCGTAGGTCTCACCGGCTTCGAGGACAAGCACCCGTGGCAGCTGTCGGGCGGGATGCAGCAGCGCGTCGCGATCGCTCGGGCACTCGCGTACCAGCCGCATCTGCTCCTGATGGACGAGCCGTTCGCCTCGGTCGACGCGCAGACGCGTGCCGACCTCGAGGATCTTGTGCTCGATGTCCACGAGCGATTCGGGATTACGGTCGTGTTCGTGACGCACGACATCGACGAGTCCGTGTACCTCGCCGACAGGATCGTCGTGCTGAGCCACCGGCCGACGACCGTCAAGGAGATTGTGAGCGTCCCGCTGGCGCGGCCGCGAGACCAGATCGCAACGAAGGAGCAGTACGAGTTCATGGAGCTCCGGAGTCGGGTCATCCGGCAGATCAAGGGAAAGACCGACGACAGCGACGAGAGCGACGACGTCCCCGCGGGCGTGGCCGCCGTCCGCGACGAGGTTGCAGAGTGACGAAGCTGACCGTGCTTGACCCCACCGGCTTGCCGCCGAAGGTGACTGGCCGTGGTCTCGCCCCGCCGCTCGAGGCGCTCGCGGGCAAGACCATCTTTCTCGTGGACGTCGGCTTCGAGAACTCCGACAACTTCATGACCGAGCTCCAGGGCTGGTTCAGGCAGCACGAGCCAAACGTCCGAACGAGCGTCGTCCGCTGGCGCAACCAGCACGCGCCCGATCCCGACCTGTGCAACCGTATCCGGGCCGAGGGCGACGCAGCGATCCTCGGCGTCGGCACCTGAAGCACCTGCTCGCCGGAGGTCTCCGGCCACGCGATCGCACTCGAGACGGAGTACGGCGTGCCCGCCGTCGCCGTCCACGCCGACGTCTTCTCCCGGCTCGTCGACTCCGTCGTCCGCGTCAACGGCATGCCGCGCGCCCGTCGCGCGTACGTCCCGACGCCGGTGATGGGGAAGGCACCGGCCGAGCTGCGCTCATACATCGAGGGCCAGGACCCGGTCCACGGCCGGCCGTTCATGGCCGAGCTCGTGGACGCGCTCATGCGACCCGTCGACCGGGCCGACCTCCGCGGGGTCGAGCTCGACCGCTCCGTGCCGCGGCTCATCGACGCAGATACCGAGGACAACCTCCGCCGCCTGTTCGAGGAGAACCGCTGGACGGACTACCTGCCGATCGTCCTGCCGACCGAGGAACGGGTCGACGCGATGCTGACGGGAACGTCCCGGGGCCGCGACGAGATCGTCGGCAGCCTGCGTCCGACCCACTACCGCGAGGCCTGGCAGTTCACGGTCGAGAAGGTCGCGGTGAACGCCGTCATGGCGGGCGCGCGGCCGGAGTACCTCCCGGTGATCCTCGCGCTGGCCTCGAGCGGATTCTCCGCTCGGATCAGCAGCACCTCCTCGATGGCCGCGATGGCGGTCGTCAACGGCCCGATCCGCGACGAGATCGGGATGAACTCGGGTCTGGGCGCGCTCGGGCCCTACAGCCACGCCAACGCGACGATCGGACGGGCCTACGGGCTGCTCTCGCAGAACCTCCAAGGCGGGTCGGCGCTCGGGGAGACCTACATGGGCTGCCAGGGAAACAGCTACGCCTACAACAGCCTCACCTTCGCCGAGAACGAGGAGGGAAGCCCTTGGCGGCCGTACCACGAGCGCCATGGCTTCTCGCCCGGCGCGAGCGCAGTCACGAGCTTCCAGGTATGGGGCAACGTCTGGACGGAGGGTCTCCGCGCGACCTGGGAGGAGAAGGTCATCGCGATGCTCGCCGCGATGGAGCCGTTCCTCGGCACCGTCCTCCTGCTCGACCCGCTCGTCGCGCGCCAGTTCGTCGAGCGCGGGCTCGCGACGGCAGAGGACCTGACGGCGTGGGTCCACGAGAACGCGCGAATCCCCGCGCGGCTTTACTGGGAGCAGTACACGTCGAAGAACTTCGTGCGAGAGGACGCAGACCTCGGTGTCGAGCCGTTCGCGACCTACGCCAAGGCGGCGCCGGACGAGCTGCTGCCCGTCTTCCAGCCGGCGAAGATCCAGATCGTCGTCGTCGGCGGCTCGAGCAACGCGCAGTGGAGCGCGTTCATGGGCGGACCACTCGACTCGCGCTTCCGCAACAACCCGGACGACCCTCCGACCGTCTCAATTGACGCGTGGCGCTGACCGTCAACGTTGACTGTACGTCGGGGCGGTTGTACAGTCGGACGCTACACGTGCGCAGCGTGCCCAACGGCCGAGGGAGGATCACCTGATGAAGAAGTGGCGCATTGTCCCTGCCGTCGTCGCGATCGTCGCGCTCCTGACGGCGACCGGCATTGCATCGGGACAGTCGAACGCACCCGCTCGTCAGCAGCTCACCGAGTTCAAGCTCGGCGTCTTTCCTGCCGCCGACTACACGCCGCTGTTCGTCGGTCTTAAGCGCGGCATCTTCAAGAAGCACGGCCTCGACATCAAGATCCAGTACATCCTCACGGGCAGCGGGCTGATGGCCGCCGTGACGAGCGGTCAGGTCGACGCTGCCACGAACTCGGTCCCGGCAGGCGCCACCGCGATCGCGAACGGGCTGCCGATCAAGCTGATCACCCAGACGAGCATCACGCCGAAGAAGGGCTACATCAACGTCCTCGTGAAGAAGGACAGCCCGTACAAGACGTACACGGACCTCGCGGGGAAGACCGTCGCGACCATCAACCTGCAGGGACAATTGCACCTGCTCCTGAAGAACGCGATCGGCGCAGACTTCAACGCCATCCCGATGAGCCCGGCCGACGAGCCCGCAGCGCTCGAGGCAGGACGGCTCGACGCGATCGTGATGCAGGACCCGACGCTCACGCTCGCGAAGCAGCAATACCCGAACTTCCGCTCGCTCGGGAACCCGACAGCGAAGCTCCCGTTCGCGCTACCGTCTGCGGGCTTCTACTCGTCCAACGACACGATCTCGAAGAAGCCGGCCGTGCTCAAGCAGTTCGTGGCCGCGCTGAAGGAAGCGATCTCGCTCAGCGGGAAGAACCAGGCGCTGGCGCGCCGGGTCGTGCCGAAGTTCACGGGCATGACGCCCGCGACCGCCAAGCTCGTGACGCTCCCCGTCTTCGATTCGCGGATCACCCCGGGCAGCGTCGGCCCGATGCTGCTCCTCATGCAGAAGTACGGCTGGATCAAGAACGTGCCGGCGTTCAACTCGATCGTCTGGCAGGGATAACGCCGCAACCCGACTGTGAGTGGTTCCGGCGGCCCTCGCGGCCGCCGGAACCGCCGTCGGACACAGAAGGAGTGAGATGGCGAAGGTGACGGTGCTGGACCCGCGCGGGTACGCGCCCAAGATCACGGCGCGCGGCCTCGCACCGCAGCTCGACGGCTTGGACGGCAAGACCGTTTACCTGGTGGACGTCGGCTGGGAGAACTGCGACGTCTTCATGTACCAGATGCAGCGCTGGCTTGGCGACCACGAGCCGCGGATCCGCACCGAGGTCGTGCGGTGGCGGGACCAGCACGAGCCTGATCCCGAGCTCTGCGAGCGCATCCGGCACGACGGGGACGCCGCGATTCTCGGGGTCGGCCTCTGAAGCATGTGCGCGCCGGAGGTCTCCGGCCACGTGATGACGCTCGAGACGGAGTACGGGGTCCCGACGGTTGCCGTGCACGGCGCCGCTTTCGCGCGGCTCGTGGACTCCGTCGTGCAGGTGAACGGCATGCCGCGCGCGCGGCGCGCCTACGTGCCGATGCCAGTGCTGACCAAGACGCCGTCGGAGCTGCGGGGTTACGTCGAGGGTGACGATCCAGTATCCGGACAGCCGTTCATGGCCGGCGTGCTCGGGGCTCTGACACGGCCCCTCGACGCCGACGACCTCCGCGGCGTCGAGTTCGACCGCGACACCCCCCGGCTGCTCGAGCCGGATACCGAGGAGAACCTCCATCGCCTCTTCCGCGACAACGCTTGGACGGACTTTCTGCCGATCGTGCTGCCGACGGAGAAACGGGTCGCGGCGATGCTCGCGGGGACGAGCCATGCGCCAGACGAGATCGTCGGCCAGATGCGCCCGACGGGCTTCCGCGAGCTGTGGGACTTCACGGTCGAGAAGGTCGCGGTGAACGCCGTCATGGCCGGCGCGGAGCCGGAGTACCTCCCGGTGATCCTCGCGCTCGCCTCGAGCGGCATGACCGCGCGCCAGAGCAGCACGTCGTCAATGGCGAACATGGTCGTCGTGAACGGGCCGATCCGCGATGAGATCGGGATGAACTCCGGGCTCGGCGCCCTCGGGCCGTACAACCAGGCCAACGCGGCGATCGGCCGCGCGTTCGGCCTCCTGTCGCAGAACGTGCAGGGCGGCTCGGTCCCCGGCCTCACGTACATGGGCGCTCAAGGCAACAACTTCGCCTACAACAGCCTCACGTTCGCCGAGAACCAGGAGAAGAGCCCGTGGGAGCCGTACCACGTCCAGCACGGCTTCGATGCGGACGAGAGCACGGCGACCGTCTTCTACGTCTGGGGCAACGTCTGGACCGAGGGCGTCCGCGCGCGCTGGGAGGAGAAACTGAAGGCGATCCTCGTCGGCCAGGACCCGTTCGACGGCTCGATCCTCGTCCTCGACCCGCTCGTGGCGCGCTCGTTCTACGACCTCGGCTTCGACCGCAAGGAGAAGCTCATCCGGTGGATCCACGAGAACGTCGAGATCCCCGCTGGGTTGTGGTGGGAGAACTTCACCACGCGGAACTTGATGCACGAGCTCGCGGAGCAAGGCGTCGAGCCGTGGGCGACGTACGCGTCGATGCCGCCGGAGGAGCTGATCCCGATGTTCGAGCCCGACAACGTCCACGTCGTCGTCGTCGGCGGGTCGTCCAACGCGCAGTGGAGCTCCTTCCAGGGGCGCACCCTCGACGCGCGGTTCCGGAACGCGCCGACCGACCCGGCGACGGTGTCGATCGACAGGTGGCGCTGATGGCCGAACGGGACGTGGTCGTCGTCGGCGCCGGCCTGGCCGGCTCGACCGCCGCGCTGTTCGCGACGCGGCACGGCCACTCGACGCTCGTCGTCGACGCCGGGCTCGTGCCAGGCGGCCAGATGTTCAACATCGCGCGCATCGAGGACTTCCCCGGCTTCCCGCAGGGCGTTGCTGGCTACGACCTCTGCCCGATGCTGCAGGAGCAGGCGGCGGCCGCGGGCGCGGAGTTCCGTCCGGGCACCGTCGAGGCGCTGACGGCGACCGAGACGGGATGGTCGGTCACCGGCCTCGCCGAGCCCGTCGAGGCGCGCGCGGTGATCGTCGCGACGGGCTCGACGCCGCGACGTCTCGGGATCCCGGGCGAGGAGCGGCTGCTCGGGCACGGAATCTCGCACTGCGCGAGCTGCGACGGCCCCATCTACCGGGAGTGCGCCGTCGCGGTCATCGGCGGCGGTGACTCGGCACTCCTCGAGACGCTCGAGCTCCTGGACCACGTGGCGAGCGTGACCGTCCTTATCCGCGGTAGCGCGCTGCGCGGACAGCACACCTACGCAAGCCGCGTCGAGGCCGCCGAGAAGGTGACGCTCGCCTACGACACCATCGTCGAGGAGATCCTCGGCGAGGACGCCGTCACAGGCGTCCGTGCCCGGAGCGTCGCGACCGGCGAGACGGCGGACGTCGAGGTCGCGGCTGTCTTCCCGTACGTCGGGACCGAGCCGCAGACCGCGCTCCTCGCGCCTCACGTCGCGCTCGACCCGGACGGGCGCGTCCCGACCGATGTCTGGATGCGAACGGAGATGCCGGGCCTGCTCGTCGCAGGAGAGGCACGCAGGGGGTCGGCGGCCCAGGCGGTGACCGTCTCCGGCGACGGCGCGACAGCCGCGATCGCGGCCGACCGGTACCTCGCGTCGAACGCGTGGGCGCCCGCCCAGATCTCGGTCGCCGGCTGATCCGTGCTCGTCGGCGTCACCTTTCCGGCGGACGAGACGACGTCCCCGCTCGATTTCGGGCGCTGGGCGGAGGAGCGCGGCGTCGAGTCGATCTGGTTCCACGAGCACAGCCACATCCCGGTCAGCCGTGAGACGCCCTTCCCCGGGAACCAACCGCTGGCGCCGCAGTACCTGCGGTTCCCTGACCCGTTCGTCTGCCTGGCAGCGATCGCGACGGTGACAGAGACCGTACGGCTCGGCACCGGGCTCTGCCTGCTGACCCAGCGCGACCCGATCACGACCGCGAAGGAAGCGGCCACGGTCGACGTCCTCTCCGGCGGCCGGTTCGTGTTCGGCGTCGGAGCGGGATGGAACGCCGAGGAGATGCGCAACCACGGCACCGACCCGGCGCACCGCTTCGCCGTCCTCTGCGAGCGCGTGGACGCGATCCGCGCGATCTGGACGAACGAGGAGGCGGAGTTCCACGGCCGCTACGTCGACTTCCACCCGATCTGGTCCTTCCCCAAGCCGCTGCAGCAGCCGAGCCCGCCGATCCTGCTCGCCGGCGACGGCCCGAGGTCCGGCCTCCGGGCCATGCGGCACGGTGACGGCTGGATCACGAACGCCGGCGTGACGCCACACGACGTGCTACTCGAGCGCGCGCGCGATGTGCAGCAGCGCCTCCGTGCGGCCGGCCGCCCGCCGCTTCCGATCACGATCTTCTCCGCGTCGTACGACGTCACGAAGCTGCGCGAGCTCGCCGAGGTCGGCGTCGTCCGTGTCGTCACCTCGCTGCGGCCGACGGTGCACGACGAGCCCGACCCGACACGGCTCGAGCGCTTCATGGAGATCGTCGCGGAGGTCGAGCAGGAGGTCGCAGCGCCGTGAGCGAGACGATGCTCGCGGCGGTGCTGCCGGAGAGCGGGTCACCTCTCGTGATGGAGCGGGTGCGTGTTCCGCGCCCGCGCCGCGGGGAGGTGCTCGTGCAGGTAGCCGCTTGCGGCGTCTGCCACACCGACCTCCACGTGATCAAGGGCGAGGTCGCCTTCCCGACACCCGCGGTGCTCGGCCACGAGATCTCCGGAACCGTCGTCGAGCTCGGGGAGGGCGTCGAGGAGCCCTCGGTGGGCACACGCGTCGTCGGGACGTTCATCATGCCGTGCGGCACTTGCGGCCAGTGCCACGTCGGCCGCGACGACCTCTGCGAGCGATTCTTCTCGATGAACCGCCTCGCCGGGACCCTCTACGACGGGGAGACCAGGCTCTTCCGCGAGGACGGATCTCCGCTCGCGATGTATTCGATGGGCGGGCTCGCGGAGTACGCGGTCGTGCCCGTTACGGGCGTGTATCAGTTGCCAGAACTGGTGCCGTTCGAGGAGGCGGCCGTGATCGGCTGCGCCGGGATGACTGCGTTCGGCGCTGTCCGCAACGCCGCGGAGGTGCGCGGCGGAGAGCGCGTGGCGATCGTCGCGATCGGCGGCATCGGGTCGCAGATCGTCCAGATCTCGCGCGCGCTCGGCGCGGTCCAGGTCGTGGCCGTGGACGTCGGGGCCGAGAAGCTCAATGCGGCGCGGGCGCTCGGGGCGACGGATGTCGTCGATGCCTCCGACGGCGACCCCGTCGCGGCCGTCCAACGCTTGACCGGCGGAGGGGCGGACATCGCCTTCGAGGCGCTCGGGCTGGAGCAGACATTCGTCCAGGCGGTCGAGATGCTGCGCGACGGCGGCCGGATGGTCGCCGTCGGGATCGCCCCGGTCGGTATGCGCGCGCCGATCGAGATCACGCGCATCGTCCGTCGCGGGCTCCAGGTCGTTGGCTCGTACGGCTCCCGCGTGCGCAGCGACGTCCCACGGCTGCTCTCCCTCGTCGAGGCGGGGCTCCTCGCCCCGACCGCGAGCGTCACTCGCCGCTACGGGCTCGATGAGGCGCCGGAGGCCTACGCGGCGCTCGACCGTCGCGAGATCGTCGGTCGGGCGATCGTGACGACCGGCTAGCTTCGCGCGTCACGGCGGTGGGTGATCCTTCGCAGTCGGTAGCCCGCGGCCGCGGGGACGCATTGGGCCTCGAGTGTGCGCCTCCGCACTCGTGAACGATTCGTTGAGGAGAATCGGGGCCATGTCGGGGCAAACGTCGATTCGAAAAGGGGCGGTTATGACCACGTACAAGGTCGGATACTTCGTCGGAAGCCTCTCCTCCACATCGATCAACCGCGTCCTCTCGCGGGCGCTGATCCGGCTGGCCCCGGACGAGCTCGAGTTCGCAGAGATTCCGATCGGCAACCTGCCGCTGTACAGCCAGGACTACGACCCGAGCTACCCGCCCGAGGCGGTCGCGATGAAGGACGCGATCACACGGTCCGACGCCATCCTGTTCGTCACTCCCGAGTACAACCGCTCGATTCCCGGTGCGCTCAAGAACGCGATCGACTGGGCTTCCCGTCCCTGGGGTCAGAACGCCTTCGACAACATGCCCGCCGCCGTGATCGGCGCGTCCACCGGCCAGATCGGCACCGCCATGGCGCAGCAGAGCCTGCGGGGCGTGTTGAGCTTCTGCAACGCCCGCCAGATGACCACGCCCGAGGCGTACATCAAGTACTCACCCGAGATCTTCGCCGACGACGGCGAGGTCACGAACGAGTCCACGAAGGAATTCCTGAAGACCTACATGAGCGATTTCCATACCTACATCGATCGAGTCCTGACCGTCCTCCCACGCTCCGGCGAGTGATCGGCGGTGACCGGACGGGTTGGGGTGCGCCTCAACGCGCGATGTAGCCCCCGTCGACGTACAGCTCGAGGCCGGTGACGAACGAGGCGTCGTCGCTTGCGAGGTAGGCGACCGCTGCGGCGATCTCCTCCGGCTCGCCGAGCCGACCCATCGGCGTCAACGCGGTCATCGCGTCCCAGACCTCGGTCCCTCGTGCCTGGTCGAGGATCGGCGTGCGGATGAACCCCGGGTGGATGGAGTTGACGCGGACGCCCTCGGTCGCCCAATGGAGCGCGACGTTCTTCGTCAGCGTCCGCACGGCGCCCTTGGCCGCGTGATAGGCCGGCGACGTGCCGAAGCCGCCAGACGTGCCGAAGATCGAGCTGATGTTGATCACCGACCCGTGGCCCGACGCCTTCAGGGCCGCCCCGCACATCTTCATCCCGAGGAACACGCCTGTCTGGTCGATCGCGATCGTCCGCTCCCAGTCCGCGAGCGTCGTGTCCTCGATCGGCGCGAGGTCGCCCAGGCCCGCGTTGTTGACGAGGATGTCCAGATGCCCGTGATCTGCGAGCACCTGCTCGACCGCCGTTTTCCAACCCTGCTCGTCCGTCACGTCGAGGTGGAGAAACGCGGCCTGGCCGCCGCCGGTGCGGATGGCGCCCGCAGTCTCCTCCCCGGTGTCGTCCTGCACGTCGGTGATGACTGCGAGCGCGCCCTCGCGGGCGAGGCGTTCCGCCGTGGCGCGGCCGATGCCGCTCGCGGCGCCGGTGACGAGCGCCACCCTTCCCTCGAGACGATTCATGGTGTCTCCTCTCCCGTGTCCGCGAACTGTCCACCCGCGACGTCCCGTCGTCCCATCATGAAGCAGCACGACACCGCTCGAGCGTCAGCCCGCCTGCCTCCATCAAGCCTCTAGCGGATCGGTGGTGGTATGCCGTCGGCGGTGGCCGCGAGGCCCATGTCCCAGTCGCAGACGGCGCAGGCGTGGCGGAAGACCGTGCGGCCGAACTCGAGTACGGCGTGATGCGGATCGTCCGTCTGGCGAAGCTCGTCGACGTCGAGGATGTATTCGCCGAGTTGCGCGCTCCAGCCTCCGAGTGACAGCTCGAGGTCGGAGAAGCCTTCGGGGGCCGGGTGGACGTAGGCGAAGAACGCGGCGCGTTCGTGTCTCGGGTCGCCGGGCCACCAGCCGAGCGCGAAGTGTTGTGCGTCCATCGAGTTACGGCTGAGAAAGTCGTCGGACGGCGGCTCTGTCGATCGTCCGGAGAAGAGGTCGACGGCGAGGTCGAACGAGCCCCACCACGCGTTGACCGGTGTGGAGCGGCCGCGATAGGGGGCGCGGAACGCCGACAGGGCGAGCGCGGCCTGGGCGGCAGCCTCGAGATACCTGGCGACCTGCTCGGGGTCGTAACGCTTGTGCTCCTGGTCCTCGTCGAGCGGGACGGTCCACGACACCTCCTGCGGTGTCGGATCGAACGGGAACGCGCCCACGAGCTCGCCCGTGGCGGCGATCACCGCACGGGTGACGTCGCCGACCGGCCTGTCGGGCGTGAGGGCGATCCGGCGGACACGCCCGTCGGTGTGCTCGACGACTGCTTCGTGCGTGTGGAGGTCGAGCGCTGCGACGATCCCTCCCGACCCGTTCGGCGTCGGCAAGAGCCGTGTCTCCCAGCCACGCGCGGTCAGCCGCAGCGCGGCGTGCTGGAGCTGCGGCTCGGGCGGCGCGAGCGCAACCGCGATCTTGCCGACGATCTGCGTGTGGGCATGCAGCGTGTCGCACGTGTCACTCCACGCGGCGTAGGACAGTGAAGGCCTTTCGGAGACCATCGGGTCACGGTATCCGTCGAGTGGCGACGGCCGCGCTGGCTCGGCAGAACGCGGCGGCTAGGCGGAGCTCACCTGCGCTCGCCAAGCCGCCTTTGGATCGAGCACGTCACTCGTCTTCCCGCAGTCGACACCACCACCGGCCACCAGCGGCTGGAGATGGCGACCAAGCTGGACCGACCCGTCGAGCCGCGCTGATCAGTGCCGCTCGAGCGAGTTGCGCAGATCGACGAGCGGCTGCTGGTTGGTGCGGATGAGTCCGCCGCTGGGTCGATCGAGGTCGACGACCAGGCCGAGGACCGCGCTGAGCGCCACGGCGAGGACGACGGCGCTGATCATGCTGCGCCGGCCCGTGAGCCCGGCGTTGTAGCCGACCATCCCGACGCTGAAGATGACACCGGCGACCAGGAACCAGATGACCGTCGGCGGCACGCGGGAGTAGAGGCCCGCGGTGATCCGCGACTCGTGGAGATCGATCGTCTCGTTGAGCGACTCGATGAAGATCGCGACGACGGGCAGGTCGCCGTGCTCGCGCGCCAGCTTCTCGCTGATCGTCCACATCTCGTTCTGGATCTCGACCGACCGCTCGATCTTTGCCTTCAGCCCTTTCTGGCTCTTGACGATGCGGAGCGGCACGTACTCGCGCAACAACGCGGTCAGCTGCGTCGAGTACGGCTGGGGGAGGTACCCGGCGCGAAGGACCGTCGTCCCGATCGAGTTCGCCTCCTCGAGCACCAGCGAGCGCCGCGCGTCGAAGCGATCCGCGGCCATCCCAGTGGCGATCGCGAGCAGGAAGGCCATCAGCGCAAGGATCGACCCGACGATCATGCCGGTCGGCCCCGAGACCTCGCCGGTCGCGCCCTGCTCCCGCCAGCGTCCAATCCGGTAGCCGACCTCGTAGAACACGAGCGTGATCCCGATGCACAGGATCAGGACGAGGACGAGCGGGATGTGATCGAGCGGCTGCTGAGACATCGGGCATTTCCTCGCGAGGCGGCGAAGGGCAGCGCGAGCCTAGCGAGTCGTGCGCAGCCTACGAGACGGCGGCGAGCTTCTGAGGAACGTGCGCCGAGAGTCGGACCCGGGCGCAAAGGGAGAAGCCTCCGCCGACCTCCGGGCCGGCGGTGAACGAGCCCCCAAGCCCCTCGATCTGGTCACGCATTCCCCTCAGCCCGAGACTCGATCCGGTGGCGGCGAGGGGTGACGCCGTCGTCACGGCGTCGTTGCGCGCGATGATGGTCAGCTCGTCGTCCGACAGCTCGACCCGGATCTCGAGTGGAGCCCCTGGGGCGTGCTTCATCGCGTTCGTGAGCGCCTCGCGGGCGACGTGGTGTGCGGCCGCTTCGACCTCCGGCGCGAGCGCGAGGTCGGGGGTGACGACGACACGCGCGCCGATTTCGCGGGCGCGGTCGAGCAGATGCGCGAGGCGCGGCTCGCTCGCCGTCGGGTGGAGCATCCTGACAAGGCGGTCGGCCTCGGCGAGAGCCTCGATCCCGGCCTCGCGGATCGCCGCGAAGCGCCCGGCTACGACCGAGGCCTCCCACGGCTCGGCGAGCCGCCCGGCGCCTGCTTGCACGACCATCAACGCAAGGTGGTGGGACACGATGTCGTGCAGGTCGCGTGCGATCCGCGCACGCTCGCGCTGCACCGATAGCCGGACGAACGCTTCCTCCTCGGCCTCGAGCTCCCGCGTTCGATCGGTGAGCTGGCGGACGAGGAGGCGGCGCCGTCGCACCTCGCTCCCTCCCCACCACGGCGGCAGGGTGCCGATCAGGATCTCGAGGTTCGGCGCCTCGGCGAACCCCATGTACACCTGGATCGCCGCCGACAGCACGAGGATCGCGGCCAGGCCCGGCAGCCGTTTCGCGTACGCGCCGCACGAGTAGGACAGCACGACCGGCAGTACGACCTTGAACAGCCCGGGTGGAAAGCCGGAGACGTCGGGCACTCCAATGATCAGCCCTGCCGTGACGCACGTTGCCAGGACGGGGTGCGACCGCCGTACGAGTAGCGGGCACGAGAGCGCCATGATCCATGCGACGGCGTGCGGCGAGTGGTCGGCGTCTGTCCGTACGAGCTCTTCGGCGAGGGCTGCGAGGACGAACGCTGCGAACAGGAGACGATCGGCGGCGGGGCCGGACACGAGGCGACGGGCCCGCGCGAAGTCACGCATGGGCGGGCACCGCCGGGAGCCAGGCGCGCAGGACGTGCGGGCCGTCGGGCGTCGTCTCCGCGCTGAAGCTCCCGCCGAGCGCGAGGACGCGCTCCCGCGCGGCCATCAGCGCAGCGCTCGCCGCGCCGCCGGTCACGCGCGATCCACGGACCTCGAGCTCGAGCCGGTCGGCGAGATACCGGACATGTACGCGCGCGGGGCCGTCTGCCGCGCCGCTCACGACGGCTAGCGCATGCTGCAGCGTCCGGTAGGCGGCGAGCTCGACCCCGGCGCCGAGCGGTCGCCGCTCCCCTTCGACCTCGAGGTCGACCGCGTGTCCCCCGTCGCGTGCGGCCGCGAGCAGCGCGTCGAGCCGCTCGAGCGTCGGCCGGGGCTCCCGTGCGCCGCGGTCGGTGCTGCGCAGCAGGCCGAGCAGCGTGCGCATCCGGTCGAGCGACTCGCGCCCGAGCAGCTCGATCCGGGAGAACCGCGAGCGAGCCGCGGGCGCCTCGAGCTCGTCCGCCGACGCCAGCTCGATCATCTCCTGTAACCGCGCCCGTACCGCGAGATCGAGATCCGAGGCAAGACGCTCGCGGTCGATGTCGACCGCGAGCGCGGCGGTCGCCTCGCGCTGCCGTTCGAGCTGCTCCGACCGTCGGGCAAGCTCTGACGCGGTGCGTTCCCGCGCCCGCACGATCCGGCCGGCGCCCCAGACCGCCAGGCTCATCGGCACGACGAACGCGGCCATCCCGAGGGCGCCTTCGAGGGCGGGCACCACGGACTCGGTCGCGCCGACGAAGACGAGCCCTGCAAGGACCGCCGCCAGGCCGGCAAGCGCCCGGTTCCGCGGGACGCGCGTCGAGAGCGGGAAGAGGATCACCACAGCGACCGGAACCGCGATCACGAGTCGGAACTGCTGGAACGTCGGGATCCCGCTGACCACGCAGCCCGCGGCAAACACGCAGGCGGCGCCGAAAGGATGCGTCCGTCGGAGCGGGACTGCGACGAGCAGAGCGATCATCAGTAGCGGCCCGATCGTGGTCGCGCGCGGGTCGTTGACGCTCGCGTCGAGCATCGGCGGCAAGCCATACGCGACGATCGCGACGCAGATGCCTAGGTCGATCGCCAGGTCGCGCCATCGGCGGTCCACGAGGGAAACGGTACGACCTGGAGCCGCGCCTGTCATCGTCCCGCAGGGCGACGACGCGTGTCCCACCCGGGGATGATGCGTCGCCGGGCGGGCGGGGAGTACCGTCCACACGTGTCCGTGCACCCGGCGCAGAGGGCCGACCCCGACGGTGAGATCTCGGTCGTCGTCGCCGACGACCAGGCCCTCGTGCGCGCGGGCTTCAGCGCGATCCTCGAGAGCCAGCCGGGGATCACCGTTTGCGGAGAGGCCGCGGACGGCGAGGAAGCGATCGAGCTCGTCCGGCAACTCGACCCCGACGTCGTGCTCATGGACATCCAGATGCCCGGCGTCGACGGGCTGGAAGCGACCCGGCGCCTCCTCCAGGACGGCGCCGACCGGCCGGCGGTCTTGATGCTGACGACATTCGATCTGGACGCGTACGTCTACGACGCGCTCCGCGCGGGCGCGAGCGGCTTCCTGCTCAAGGACACGCCGCCCGAGGACCTTGTCGCCGCCGTTCGCGTCGTCGCGCGTGGCGACGCGCTCATTGCTCCCGGCGTCACCAAGCGCCTGATCGAGCAGTTCGTGCGCTCCGCACCGGCCGCGGTGGCGCCGGATGCGCTCGCCGAGCTCACGCCGCGGGAGGCGGAGGTGCTCATGCTCGTGGCGAGCGGGATGTCGAACGGCGAGATCGCAGAGGAGCTCGTGCTCAGCAACGCGACGGTGAAGACGCACGTCAAGCGCATCCTCTCCAAGCTCGGGCTCCGCGACCGCGTGCAGGCGGTCGTACTCGCCTACGAGGTCGGCCTCGTGTACCCCGGGGCACCTGCGGACGACCGGCGGGCTACCACCTCCGGGTGAGCGCAGGTTCGCCCCGGGGGGCGACGACAGCGCCCAGGCGCCCTGTTTCACTCGAGACGTCACCAACGACGACTCGAAGGAGCCTTCCATGACCAACCGCTCGATCGTCCTCTCGCTCGCCGCAGCCGTCGCGTGCGCCCTCGCGCTGCTGCCCTCGGCCGGCGCCCAGGCAGGCAGCCGCACTCAGACGCTGCGCTTCTTCGACAAGCCGGTCTCCATCACCCTGACCCGCCCGAGCGGCGTCGTCATCGATCATGCGCCGTACCCGCAGGCAAAGCCCGGCGACGTCCTGGACGTCAACTCGCTCGCCTACATGGGTACCCACCTTCGCCACGCGAAGAAGTGGGCGGCCAGCTCGCACCTCCAATGCACCTTCCACGCCGCCGGGCCGCCGTCCTGCGTGTCGCACATCGCGATCGGCGGCTCCCAGCTCGTCTTCAGCGGCAACCCGGGCAAGCTCGTCAACGGCACCGGGATCTACCAGGGAGCCACCGGCCGGACGATCTCCAGCAAGGAGCTCGCCGAGGACGCGAGCGACGTCGTCCTGAGAATCCAGCTGGCAGCCTGACGCATGGGTTCGAGAGGGCCGGCAGGTGAGTTGTGGCCACGCCGGCCCTCTGCAGTGCCCGTCGTACCGCAGCTGCGACTGGGCGCCCGGGCAGGATGAGCGGCTAGGAGGACGTCATCTGCGCTCGGCGCGCCGCCTTGTGGGCGCGCTTCGCCGCCTGGTATTCGTGGAGCGCCTCGACCGAGTCGACGTCGCCGAGCGTGGGGAAGTCCGGCGCGAGCGGACGCGCAGCCTCGACGCCGAGGCGCTTCCAGAGAACCGCGCTCAGCGAGAGGAGCTTCATGTCGCCGAAGCCGGGCAGCGCGCGGATGCGGCGTTCGAGCTCCTTTGCGTCGGTCGCCTCGCTCCAGAGCCGTGACGCGTCGCCGCCGTACTCGGAGGCGACGAGCGCGCAGAGCTCCTGCACGCGCCTGGCCATCGAGCCGGGGAAGCGATGGATCGCCGGAGGCTGCCGGAACAGCGCCTCGAGCTCGGCAGGGTCGGTCTCGGCGATCGTCGCCGGATCGAGCGTGCCGAGTCGCTGCTTCAGCTTCAGAGGCCCCGCGAACGCAGTCGGCACCGTGATCTGCTGGTCGAGCGCGAAACCGATCAGAAGCGCGAGCGGGTCGTGTGCGATGAGCGCGTCGGCCTCGGGATCGCCGGTGAAGTGCAGCGCGTCGGGCGCGGCCATGGCTCGATCGTACTCGTACCGACGCCTCAGTCTCCCCCTCCCGGTTACGGGCCTGGCGGCGGCGACCACACGTAGGGCGTGGTCGTCGTCACGGCTCGGAAGCCGAGGCGCTCGAGGATCGGACGGCTGTCGTCCGAGGCGTCCACCTCGAGGTAACGGAAGCTCCGCCCGGCGGCGAGGTTCGCGCGATGGGCGACGGTGGCCCGGTAGATCCCGCGTCGGCGCCACTCTGGGAGGGTCGCGCCGCCCCAGAGGGTCGCGAACTCGGTGCCAAGCTCGAAGCGGATCCACGCGGCGCAGACGACGGTGGTGCCGGCTTCTGCCACGACGATCGTGATCGCGTCCGGGTCGGCCCTACGCTCTGATTCGAGCATCTCGACGAGCCAGGTCTCCTGGCCGTGAGGCCCCCAAACCGCCTCCTCGAGCCCGGCGATTCGCTCGAGGTCGGCGCGTGTCGTGGCTTCACGCAGCGACACGTCCTCGGGAAGGTGCACGTCTGCGGCGATCGCGGCGACGGGCGTGATCACGACGGTCTCCGTCTCCTCGGGCTCGAAACCGGCGGCGAGGAGGCGCTGCGGCAAGTCGTCGGGCCGATCGTGGCCGTGCAGCTTCCACTCGAAGGCCTCGCCGCTCTTCGCGAACACGTCGACCTGGCGCGCGATCAACTCGTCGAGAGCGGCCCCTTCGAGCCCACCGAGGTCGCGGTAGACCACGAAGCCACGGCCTGCGAGGCCGAGGAAGCGCACGAGCGGCCCGTCCCGCTCGACCGTCGCACCCTTCGGCGAGGGGTCGGGAACGCGGGCGCGGACCTGCGCGTCGTAGGCGGCGAGCAACTCCGAGACATCGGACACGAGCAGAGCGTAGAACGGCGCCTCCCTCGGGACGTTGATGACGTTTCAGCGCGGTTCTTGCCGTACGATCGGCGATTCCAGCGTTCCGCGCGATCAGGGAGGAGATCCGATGAGCGACAAGCCGGAGTGGCACGTCGCACGTCTCGACGACATCGAGCCACGTGGCAGGGACATCCCGGTGCGCGAGCACCTCGGGATCCACGCATTCGGGATCAACGCCTACACGCCCGGCGAGGACGGCACGCTGGTCAACGAGCACGACGAGTCCATGACCGGCCAGGAGGAGCTCTACCTCGTGCTCGAGGGGAACGCGACCTTCGAGATCGAGGGCGAGTCGATCGACGCGCCCGCGGGAACCTTCGTGTACGTCGGGCCGGACGTGCGCCGAAAGGCGACTGGCGAAGGTACCGTCGTCGCGGTCGGCGCCACCCCCGGCGAGGCATACCAGGGGATCGACTGGGGTGAGGCCTGGTCGTTCCACCGAGATTCGATGATCGCCTACGGCGAGCAGCGCTATGCCGACGCGGTCGAGGCCGTTCGCGGCGGCCTCGAGCGCATGCCGGACCACGCGGGCTTGCACTACAACTACGCATGCTTCGCGACCCTCGCGGGCGACACCGGTGACGAGACGTTCGCCCATCTCCGCCGGTCGGTCGAGCTGTCGTCGCGCTTCCGGGAGGACGCGCGCAGAGACGACGACTTTGCCGCTGTCCGCGCCGACCCGCGGTTCGAGGAGGCGCTCCGCTAGGAGACACAGGCGAACGTACGGTCGCCCGTACGCTCGGGGCGGGACCTCGTGGCTACGCTCGCGTGGTGGATGCGCTCGCCTCGCTCTCGCCTGCGACGAGGTCGTGGTTCGAGCGCGCCTTTGGCAGCCCAACGCCCGCGCAGGAGCTCGCCTGGCCCGCGATCGCGACCGGTGCGCACGTGCTCGTGCAGGCGCCGACCGGCTCCGGCAAGACGCTCGCGGCGTTCCTCCAGGGGATCGACCGGCTGAACGACACGCCGGGTGAGGGGCTGCGGCTCCTCTACGTCTCCCCACTGAAGGCGCTCAACTACGACATCGAGCGAAACCTCCGCGGACCGCTCGCCGGCCTTCGTTCCGAGCTCGCGATCGGCGTGCGCACCGGCGACACGGCCCAGCGCGACCGCGCCCGGATGCTCCGTCAGCCGCCGGACGTCCTGATCACGACGCCCGAGTCGCTCTACCTGCTTCTCACCTCGCAGGGGCGGGAGATGCTCCGCAGCGTCGAGACGGTGATCCTCGACGAGGTGCATGCGGTCGCGGGCACGAAGCGCGGCGCCCATCTCGCCGTCTCGCTCGAGCGCCTCGCGCGCATCACGTCGAAGCCCTTCCAGCGGATCGGCCTCTCCGCCACGCAACGGCCGCTGGCGGAGATCGGCCGGTGGGTCGTCGGCTCCGGTGGCGAGATCACGCTCGTCGACGCCGGTCAGCGGAAGGAGCTCGACCTCGAGGTCGTGATCCCGGTCGAGGACCTGCGCGACCTCGACGCGCGCAACCAGCTCGCGCAGCCGGTCGTGCAGGACGGCGTCGAGATGGACTCGGGCTACGAGGGCAACTCGCGCTCGATCTGGCCGTCGATCTACCCGGCCCTGCTCGAGCTGGTGCGGGCGCACCGCTCGACGATCGTGTTCGTCAACAACCGCCGTCTTGCCGAGCGTCTCGCGCTCAGGATCAACGAGCTCGCCGAGGAAGAAGTGGCACGGGCACATCACGGCTCGCTGGCGCGCGAGCAGCGCGTGCTGATCGAGGAGGACCTCAAGGCGGGCCGGATCCCCTGCCTCGTCGCCACGTCGAGCCTCGAGCTGGGGATCGACATGGGGGCCGTCGACCTCGTCGTGCAGGTCGAGAGCCCGAAGTCGGTCGCGCGCGGCCTCCAGCGGGTCGGCCGGGCGGGCCACGAGCTCGGCGCGGTCTCGAAGGGCCGCATCTTCCCGAAGTTCCGCGCCGACCTGCTCGAGTGCGCCGTCGTCGCGAAGGCGATGCGCGAGGGGGCGATCGAGGAGACGGCGATCCCGCGGAACCCGCTCGACGTGCTCGCGCAGCAGGTCGTCGCGATCTGCGCGGACGACGAGATCGCCGTCGACGAGCTGCACGCGCTCGTGCGGGGCGCCTATCCGTTCGCCGACCTCTCGCGCGAGCAGCTCGACAACGTGCTCGACATGCTCGCGGGCCGCTATCCCTCCGACGAGTTCGCCGAGCTGCGGCCGCGGATCGTCTGGGACCGCACCGCCGGCGTGATCCGCGGCCGCCAGGGCGCACGCAGGCTCGCCGTGACGAACGCGGGCACGATCCCGGACCGCGGCCTCTACGGGGTCTTTCAGGTCGGGGACGGCGGCCGGGTGGGGGAGCTCGACGAGGAGATGGTCTACGAGGCCCGCGAGGGCCAGACGTTCATGCTCGGCGCCTCGACGTGGCGGATCGAGGAGATCACGCGCGATCGCGTCCTCGTCTCGCCTGCGCCCGGCGTGCCCGGCGCGGTGCCGTTCTGGAAGGGCGAGGGCGTCGGCCGGCCGTACGAGCTTGGCAGCAAGATCGGCGAGGCCTCTCGCACGCTCTCGGCGCTGTCCGACGCACGCGCGACCACGCGGCTCCGCGAGGAGTACCACCTCGACGAGCGCGCGGCGAAGAACCTGCTGGCGTTCCTCCGCGACCAGCAGCGGCTGAGCGCGCTCCCCACCGACCGGACCGTCGTGATCGAGCGGTTCCGCGACGAGATCGGAGACTGGCGGATCTGCGTGCTGACGCCGTTCGGCGGCCGCGTCCATGCGCCGTGGGCGATGGCGCTCCAGGCGAAGCTCCGCGACACGCTCGCGCTCGAGGTGCAGTCGCTCTGGTCGGACGACGGGATCGCACTCCACCTCCCTGATGCCGACCAGCCGCCCTCGCTCGCCGACCTCCTCGTCGAGCCGGAGGAGCTCGAGGACCTCGTAGTGCAGGAGGTCGGCCGCACGGCGCTCTTCGGCTCGCGGTTCCGCGAGAACGCGGGGCGCGCCCTGCTGATCCCGCGCCGGCGCCCCGGGCAGCGCACGCCGCTCTGGCAGCAGCGGCTCAAGGCCCAGAGCCTGCTCGAGGTGGCGCGGCCGTACGGATCGTTCCCGATCATCCTGGAGACGTATCGGGAGTGCCTGCAGGACGTCTTCGACCTGCCTGCGCTCCGTGGGATCCTCCACGGGCTGCGGTCGCGTGAGCTCGACCTCGTCGAGCTCGAGACGCCGTCCGCGTCGCCGATGGCGTCGTCGCTCCTCTTCGACTACGTCGCGACCTACATGTACGAGGACGACACGCCTGCGGCCGAGCGCCGGGCCCAGGCGCTGTCGCTCGATCGCGACCTGCTCCGGGAGCTGCTCGGCCAGGAGGAGCTGCGCGACCTGCTCGATCCCGGCGCGATGGCCGAGGTCGAGGCCTCGCTCCGACCCGTCGCGCGTAACGCCGACGAGCTCCACGACCTGCTTCGCCGAGTGGGAGAGCTGCGTCACGCAGAGATCGATACCGCGTTCGCCGAGACGCTTCTGCGCGAGCGGCGCGCGTTCCAGGCCCAGGTCGGCACCGCCGAGGCGCTGCTCGCGGCCGAGGACGCGGGCCTCTACCGCGACGCGTTCGGCGTGATGCCGCCGGGCGGCCTGCCCGACGCCTTCCTCGAGCCGGTCGAGGGCGCCCTCGAGCGCGTCGTCCTTCGCTTCGCGCGCTCGCGCGGCCCGTTCACGACAGGCGAGCTCGCGCGGAGGTATGCAATGGAGCCGCACGAGGCGGAGTCGCTGCTGGTCGGTCTGGAGGCGCGTGACCTGCTCGTCCGCGGCGAGCTGCGCCCCGGGGGCGTCGAGCGTGAGTGGTGTGACCCGGACGTGCTGCGGCGGATCCGCCGCGCAACGCTCGCGACGCTCCGCCGCGAGATCGAGCCTGCGGAGCAGGCCGCCCTCGGGCGGTTCCTGCCAGGGTGGCACGGGATCGACAGGAGGGCGACCCTCCGTGAGGCCCTCGTCCCGCTCCAGGGACTGGCGCTCCCGGTCTCTCTGTGGGAGTCGGAGCTCCTGCCCCGCCGCGTGCCCGGGTACCAGCCTGCCGCCCTCGACCAGATCTGCGCCTCCGGCGAGGTGGTCTGGGTCGGCGCGGGGCTCGATCGCGTCGCGCTGTACTACCGCGACGACGCACCCCTGCTCGGCCCTCCGGCGGTCTCGGAGCCTCTCTCCGGGACGGCCCACGACGCTCTTCGCGCCGCGCTCGGACGGAGCGCAGAGTTCTGGCTCGACCTCCTCACCTCGGCCGAGCTCGACCCGGCCGACGCGCTGCCCGCGCTGTGGGAGCTCGTCTGGGCGGGCGAGGTGACGAACGACGCGTGGGCGCCGCTCCGCGCGAAACGTCGCTACGGGGTGCCGACCGCGGAGCGCCGCCCACGGCGTTTCTCCCGCTCGCGCGGCTCCGGCGAGGTCGCGACGGCGGGACGCTGGTCGCTCACCTCGCGCCTGTTCACACCGGGCGGGACGTCCGTCGATCGTCGGCCGCTGGCCGAGCTCCTGCTCGAGCGCCAGGGAATCGTCACGCGCGACGGGGTCCGTGCGGAGGGGATCGCCGGCGGCTACGGAGCCGTCTATGGCGAGCTCAGGGCGCTCGAGACCGTCGGCGCCTGCCGGCGCGGCTACTTCGTCGAGGGGCTCGGCGGCGCGCAGTTCGCGCTGCCCGGCGCGGTCGAGCGGCTCCGCGAGCTGCGAAGCGGAGCGGGTGTCGGACTGAAGTCCGACACCCGCACAGATGTCCCTGAGCCGCTCGTGCTCGCCGCAGCCGATCCGGCTCAACCCTACGGCGGCGTCCTGCCGTGGCCGAGACGAGCCGCTGCCCGGGCGGCGCGTGTCGCCGGCGCGCACGTCGTGCTCCTCGGCGGCGAGGCGGCGCTGTATGTCGAGCGGGGAGGACGGTCGCTCCTCCCGTTGCGCGACCCCGACCCCGAGTGGCTGCGGGCCGCGCTCGAGGCTCTCGTCGCGTGGGTGCGGGCCGACCGCGGCCGGCGGCTCTCCGTCGAGCGCTTCGACGGCCGTCCCGTGGTCGAGAGCGACGTGCTGCCGATGCTCGTCGACGCGGGCTTCCTCGCCGGCCCGAAGCGTGCCGTCCTGCGCCCCTGAGCTCTGAGCGTCACGCCCACTCGACCGGCAGCCCATGCGCCGGCGCACGACCGAGGACCCGCTCGACTCCTCCCGGCCAGGTCCATGCGGTCACCACGAACCCGATGTCCTCTCCGTGCGCCAGGCGCCGCGGCTCGAAGGCGACGCGCGCGAGCGGAGCCTCGTCGCCTCCGGCCGCGCCGAGGCGCTCGAGGTGCGCAACCACGGCGTCCTGCTCCGCCTCGTCGAGGTACTGCCACATGACCGAGTGCCAGAGCACGGTCCAGGTCCCCGGCTCTCTCCTCAGCTCCCCGACGAAGTCCGCAGCGCTCCGGGCAACCACGGTGACGGGGTTCGTGCGCGCGAGCGCGAGCGCCCCCCGGAGGCGGGAGAGACGCTCGGCCTGATCCGGCCAGACGTACGAGGTGAGCGTCAGGGCGCCCTCGTCGGTCGAGGCGTCCACCGGGTCGCGGTCGCAGCCGAGGCGCTCGACGACGTCGAGCACGGGGCGCGTCGGTGGGACGGTGCCGAGCCATGCGTCCTCGAAGACCACCGGCGAATCGGCCGGACCCGTCGCGCCTGCGCCCTCGAAGCGAAAGCGGTCGGCGAGGAGGTTCAGCCCGCCGCTCGCGCCGATCTCGAACAGCCGCACGGGCAGCTGCGCGATCGACTGAAGGTGCCAGAGTGCGCCGACGAGCGGCGCGGCACGGCCCACCTCGTTGGTCTGCGGTGGCCGGGCGAGCGCTCCGCGAAGCTCGGTCCCGCTCGCATCGAGCACGTCGAGGAACGGCTCGAGCGCAGCCTCGGCGTCGCCGTCCCCGTTCGTGCTCGGGTAGTGCGCCGCGAGGAGGGGCTCGAGACCGAGGAGCACGCGTCGGTGAACGCCGCCCAGCAGCCGGAGCGCGACCAGCGAATCGACCGGGTCGTCCTCGTGGCCGGCGAGGACGCGCGCCGTCGGCCCGCCTGCCTCTGCGTCGTCCGCGAGGCGCTCGAGCAGCACACCGTAGAAGCGAGAGCCGAGCTCCGCGCATGCCGCTGCCTGCCAGCGAAGCTCGAGCGCGAGGCCGTCTGCCATCGGGCCATTCAACACGGTGAGGCTTGACGCCTCTCGCACACGTGAAGACGGGGCGTCCGCCGGCGCCCCGTCTTCGCTCCCCCCGAGGTCGGCTGCGACTACGGCAGACCGACCGTGTGGCGCCTGCGGGCCGTCAGCAGAATTCCCACGAGCCCTGCCGCGATCAGCGCCACCATCCCCGCTCCGGCACCGAAGGACGTCCAGTCGATGTCGTCTCCGCCCGACACCGTGGGCGTCGGGGCCGTCCGGGGAACCCTTGTCAGCGCCATGTCCCCGGTGAGCCCCTCGGGCTCGGGTGCGGAGACGCGAGTGAGCGGCGAGTCGCCGGTGAGCCCCAGCGAGGTCGACTCGGGAGTCGACGCGCGGGTCAACGCCGAGTCGCCCGTCAGACCGAGCGTCTGCGAGTCACTCGACGGTGACAACACGACCTCGACGCCGTGGGACAGCTTCGCCGTCTGAGTGCTCTCGTCGCGGTTCAGCAGCGCCGCGTGAACACCTGCGGGCTGCACGGACGCCGTGCCGCCGAACTGCGACGCGTCGACGCCGATTCCCTGGCTGAGGTAGGGGATCGTCTGTTGCTCGACCTGGCTTGCCTCGTACGCCTTCGACGCGATCGCCGTCTTGATCGCGACGTCAAGCCCTTGCTCCGTCGCTGCCTGGCCCTGGAGCTTCCGCGCTGCCGCGCCGGAGAACTGCGCCTTGTCGACGCCCTGCCCCTGGCTCAGATACGGAACCACGACGTCACCGGACGACTGCGCCTGCCAACCGTCCGACTGCGAGGCGACCGGCTGGACGCCGTCGCCCTCCTGGATGTATGCGCCTGCGGGCCCCGCGAGCACCGCCGCAACGGCGGCCAGCGCCGCTGTCGCGAAGACCATGCGTGTGGTCTTCTCGTCCATCTCCGCCTCCTTGCTCCGCCTCGACCGTCCGACCATGGGTGGGACGCTAGAAGGGAAGGCGCCGCACGTCGTTCACGGTTGCGCCACTCGCCGTGTAACGCTTGCGACAGATGGAATGGCGATTGTTCGAGGGGATTCCGCCGGAGGATGTCCGAGCGGTGCTCGCGCTCGCGCGCCGCAGCACCTATCGGCGCGGCGAGGTGGTCTTTCACCGCTACGACCCGGCCGACTCCGTGCACCTCGTCGTCAAGGGACGCTTCGACGTCCGCATCGGAACACCGCTCGGTGACACCGTCGCTCTGGGAATCCGGGGGCCGGGCGAGACGTTCGGCGAGCTCGCGGTGATGACCGCCGGCGAGCGGAGCGCGACGGTCACCGCCCTCGAGGCCGGTGAGACCCTCGTCGTGCGGGGCTCGGAGCTGCGCCGCCTCGCACGGCAGCACGCGTCCGTTGACGAGGTGCTCGTCCGGCTGCTCGCAGAGCGTGTCGCGGCGCTGTCCGAGCGGCTCGTCGAGGCGTACACCGTCGGCGCCGAGACCCGTGTCGCACGCAGGGTGCTCGAGCTCGCCCATGTCTTCGGCGACGCTCCGCCGATCGCGATCCCGCTCATCCAGGAAGACATCGCGGCTCTTGCCGGCACGTCCCGCGCGACGGTCAATCGCGTGCTCCGAGAGGCGGAGAGGCGCGGGATCGTGGAGCTCCGGAGAGGCCGTACGGTCGTCCTCGACGCGGATGCGCTTGCCCGCCTCGCGCAGTTGAGGGACAGGATTCCCGCCGACCGCCCCTAACTGGGGCGTATGGCCGTTCGCGCGCCGCAGCTCCACCACGCCCTCCGCGCGTTCACGCTCGGCGCCTTTGCCTACCTCGTTCGCGAGCTCGACGACGCGGGCGAGGCGCTGCCGTTCGCGTTCGAGGAGCACGGCGGGCGCGACGGCCCGGCGCTGTACGAGTACCGGCCGCTCGTGCGCGACTTCGTCGAGGCTCGCGCGGGCCGCCTCCGTGGCCGCGACGACGCGACGATCGCGCTCGAGGAGCTCCATCGCGAGCGCGCCGCCTCGATCTACGCGCGCGCGCACGCGGGCCGCGAGCCATCCGAGGACGACGCGCTGTTCCGCACGGTGCTCGTCGATCTCCTCGTGCGCGTCGCCGAGGCGTGCGGCGGCTTCGACTGGGAGGACGAGGCGTTCGACCGCTGCTACGCGGAGCTGGAGCGCTCCCTGTTCGGCGAGAACCGCTCCTACGCGGCCGTCGCTCCACTCGTCGGGCTGACGAGCGGCATCCAGCGCGAGCTGGGGCCGGGCATCCGTGTTCGCGTCGCCGCCGACGGCGAGCTCTCCCGCCACTGGCCCGAGGCGCGCGGCCTGCTCCCGGCGGGCTTCGGTCACGAGGCCGACCGCTACTGCGTGCTCGAGCTGCGCTCCGCGCTCGGCGCGGGGGAGGACGTGCCCGACGCGCCCGCGGAGATCGCCGATGCCGTCAGCGCCATCCGGCTCGCGACCGCGGCGCCGCTGGCCGCGGGTCCGGTCCTCTTCGAGACGCTCGACGGACGGCCGTACGGCATCCGGCCCGTCCTCCCGATCGCGGCGACGCAGCCGCCGGGCGAGCCGACGCGGCTCGACGAGTTCCGCGCCGCGCTCGCCGCCGAGCTGCTCGCCCGGCTCGGGCTCGCGGACGGCGACACGACCCTCGCCGAGGCGCTCGACCGCTGGGAGCTCTCGCTCTTCCAGCACGAGCCCTTCAAGTCCGAGCAGCTCCGCAGCGCCCTCACCACGCTCTTCGGTCCGACCTGGCCCCTGCGGGTCGCGGTTCTGCTCGAGCTCGAGGCCGACCGCCGGCAGGCGCTTCACGGCTCGCTCCAACGCCTCTGCGACGGGGAGGAGGCGGAGAGCCCGGCGCGCGAGTCCGTGCGCCGCGCGCTCGTCGAGGTCCTGCGCGACGGTGACCGGCACGCGCTCGCCACGCGCCTCGATCGCACGCTGCTCGGGCTCGAGGCGCCTGAGCATCTCCGCGCTGCCTCGTAGGCGCTCTCCTCTCATGGGGCGTGGGCACATCGCGCCTTTCCGACCCCGTAGCGAAGTCGGCACGAAGCCGGCACACATCCGTCACGGGGGTGGGGCTACGGTCGCCTCATGGAGGAAGCGCGGAGCGTGCTCGAGCGGTTCGAACGGATCGAGTCCTTGCGACGGGCGAACGCGGGCCCGGTCGAGCTCCTCGGCGAGCTCCGCGCTCTCCTCCGAGAGGCAGAGGCGTGGGCGCGGGCCGAAGGAGGTGATGCCGGCGATGCCGCCGTGGCGCGACTCCGGGAGGCGTTGGCGCGTGACATGATCGGAGCGTGATCGCGCATTGGGACGACGTCCGGGTCGTTCGACGCGAAGAGGGCCACATCCGCGGCGACTGGCAGTCGCTGACGGGGGACGAGTCCGTCACGATCGGCGTGAAGCGGATCCGGGTGCCGGCGGGATCCTGGTCGACCCCGCTCCACCTGGAGGGCTCGGAGGAGGAGATCTTCTTCGTCCTTGCCGGCACGGGCGTCTCGGTGCAGCGCATCGGCGACGAGGAGCACGCGTTTTCCGTCGGGCCAGGCGACTGTCTCGTCCATCTCGCGCTCGTCCACGCGCACACGCTCCAGGCCGGCCCCGACGGCCTCGACGTGCTCGCCTTCGGGCAGCGCCATTACGCGCGGAACACGTTGTTGCCTCGCGCGGGCGTTTCCTGGCTCGGCCCGACATGGGTGCTGCAGGGCGAGCCGGCCGATCATCCGTGGAAACGGGAGGCCGCGGCAGGGCCGCCGGAGATCGGCGAGCTGGACGAGCGGCCACCGCACGTCGTCAACGTCAGCGAGGTCGAGCCGACCACACGCGCCGGCGCTACCGTCGAGCGAAGCGTCCGCGACCTCGGCCGTGCCGCCGGATCGTTCGCCACTGGCCTCAGTCTGCTCGAGGTTGCGCCGGGCAAGCTGCACAACCCGCCGCACTGTCACAACGCAGAAGAGGAGATCTTCGTCGTCACGGCGGGCGTGGGGACGCTCGAGCTCTGGCGCGGCGCGCGCGCTCGACGGGCCGGACGAGGAACATGCCGTCCGAGCGGGAAGCGTCGTCGCCCGCCCGGCAGGGACCCGCGTCGCCCACGCGTTCCGCGCCGCAGACGGCGGCCTTGAGCTCCTCGCCTACGGGACACGTGACCCGCGCGACGTCGCGTACTACCCGCGGTCGCGCAAGGTGTCGCTCCGCGGTCTGGGTGTGATCGGCCGTCTCGACGTGCTGGACTACTGGGATGGCGAGGATTGACGGGGCGTGAAGGAGTCGACGGGACCGCGGTGAACGAAGCGGAGTCATGGGGCTCATCCGCCTGCTGCCGCGACACGGCGGCTCACCGCCTGCACCGGCTCCGGTGCGCGAATCCAGTCACGTCGAGCGGCTCCCGGAGCCGGTCGTGAGCGAGCCCGCGCCCGAGCCCGCTTCCGACGTTCCCGCGGCTCCCGCGGGTTCCGCCGAGCCGGCCGAGGACACCTCCGGCGCGACGCGGTCGACGACGCGCGTCATCGCGCTCGCGAACCAGAAGGGCGGCGTCGCGAAGACGACGACGACGCTCAACCTGGGCGTCGCGTTCGGGGAGATGGGGTATCGCGTCCTCCTCGTCGACCTCGACCCGCAGGGCAATCTCACGATGAGCCAGGGGCTGAACCCCGACGCGATCGAGCGCTCGATGTTCGACGTGCTCGTCCACCGCGTGCCGATCTCCGAGGTGATCGAGCAGCGCGAAGTCGACCTCGCCGTCGCGTCGATCGACCTCGCCGGCGCAGAGCTCGCGCTCAGCGCGCTGATCGGCAGGGAGCGCTCCCTCGAGAAGGCGCTCGCTGAGGTGCGCGGGCGGTACGACTTCGTGCTCATCGACACACCGCCGTCCCTCGGCCTGCTGACGATCAACGCCTTCGTCGCGGCGACCGGCGTGATCGTCCCGGTGCAGTGCGAGTACCTCTCGCTGCGCGGCCTCGTGCAGCTCGAGAACACGCTCGCGATGGTTCGCGAGAACCTCAACCCGCACGTCGCGGTCGAGGGGATCGTCCCGACGATGTTCGACGGGCGCACGCTGCACTCGCGCGAGGCGATCGAGATCCTCGAGGAGAACTTCGGAGACCTCGTCTACCGTACGCGGATCAGGAAGACCGTCCGATACGCGGAGGCTCCCGTGAAGGGGAGCTCCGTCCTCAAGTACGACCCGACTGGCGCCGCGGCGGACGCATACCGCGAGCTGGCCCGCGAAGTCGTCGTTGCGAAGGAGGCCCAGGATGGCGCGCAAGCGCGCGAGCATGCGTGAGGGGCCGCTCGCCGAGCTCTTCCGCGCGACCGAGGCCGCGCAGAGAGCGCAGGGCGAGCAGCAGGTCGAGAGCGACGCTGCGCCGACGCAGCCCGAGCCGACCCGTCCCGAGCCCGCACAGCCGGTTCAGCCAGTTCAGCCCAGAGCTTCCGATCGAGCGCCGGCCCGAGGACGTGACGCTCGAGGCGACCGTCGAGCACGTCTACGACTTCGAGCTCTCCCGGCCCGAGCCGGACGAGCGCGCGCCCGAGCCCGACCCCGAGCCTCCGATCGTTGCACGCACGCCCAAGCCGGTCACGCCCCTCGAGCCTCCCGTCGTCGCGGCGGCTCCGCAGCCCGTCGTCGAGGTTGCCCCGGTCATCGAGCACGAGCCTGTCGCGGAGCCGTACACGCCTCCGGCGAGCCGCTTCGTCGCGCCGATGCCCGACAGCGCTCCACGCCTGCACGTCGCGGGCGACGTCGCGTCCTACCTCGCGGTGATCCGCGTCGTCGGCGTCGGCGGCGCCGGGATCAACGCGGTCAACCGGATGATGGATGCCGGGATCGCGCAGGTCGACTTCGTCGCCGTCAACACGGACGCGCAGCAGCTCGAGCTCTCGGACGCACCCGCCAAGATCCACATCGGCCAGTCGATCACCCAGGGCCTCGGCTCCGGCGCCGACCCCGAGACGGGTCGTCGCGCCGCCGAGGAGGGCTTCGACCACGTGCGCGCCGCGCTCCGCGGCAGCGACATGGTCTTCGTCACGGCAGGCGAGGGCGGTGGTACCGGCACGGGTGCGGCGCCCGTCGTCGCCAGGATCGCGCGCGACCTCGGCGCCCTGACGGTCGGGATCGTGACCACGCCGTTCAAGTTCGAGGGGACGCGTCGCCGCATTTCGGCGGAGTCCGGGATCGAAGAGCTCCGCGCGGCTTGCGACACGGTGATCGTGATCCCGAACGACCGCTTGCTCGAGGTGCTCGACCGCTCGACCTCGATGATCGACGCGTTCAAGATCGCCGACGACGTGCTCCGGCAGGGCGTCCAGGGGATCTGCGACCTGATCACCATGCCCGGCCTGATCAACCTGGACTTCGCCGACGTCCGCACCGTGATGGCGGGCGCCGGCTCCGCCCTGATGGGCATCGGCTACTCCGAGGCGACGGACGGACGCGCCCGCGAGGCGGCCGAGCGCGCGCTGCGCTCGCCGCTGATCGACACCGAGATCGTCGGTGCGCGCGGGATCCTCCTGTCGATCGCGGGCGGCGAGGACCTGACCCTGCTCGAGGTCAACGAGGCCGCGGAGGTGGTGCGCCAGGCGGCGACCGACGACACGAACATCATCTTCGGCGCGACGGTCGACGAGCGACTCGCCGGCCAGGTGTGGGTCACCGTCGTCGCGACCGGCCTGGGCGGCCCGAGGCGAGCCTCCTTCACGCCGTCCTTCCCCAGCTCGCGCTCGGCGGCCGAGAGCACCTACCGGTCTGCGACGTCGCCGCAGACCGAGAGCGAGCTACCGAGCTTCCTCCGCTAGCGGCGCGGTCCGTTCGGCGGCCGCGTCGAACGTGCCCATCGGCGCGATCGGCGCCGACGCGCCCTGGCCCTCACCGCGTCAGGTGCCCGGCGACATCCCAGGTCCAGAGCTCGACGACGTTCCCGTCCGGGTCGTCGACGTAGGCGGCGCGCCCCTGGTCGTCGAACGAATGCTCCTCGGGCTCGTGGCCAAAGCTACGAAGGCGCGCGACCGCGTCGTCGTAGGCGCTGTCGTCGAGGTGGAACGCATAGTGGAGATGCACGCCGCCGCGTCCGCCGGCGATGCCGACCTGAGGCCGCCACAGACCGATGCGCGTGCCGGTGCCTGCCATCAGCCATGCTCGTTCTCCGTCCTCACGCCGCGAGATCACCGGCAGGCCGAGCACCTCGGCGTAGAACTGGAGCGCGCGGTCGAGATCGACGACCTCCAGCACGACCTCGCTGACGCCGGTGATCGGGATCGGACCGCTCGACGGCGCGCGTGACATGCCCGAAGCGTGGCACACGAGCCGCGTCGGACGGCGTGCCTCGGGCTCCCGCGTAAGCATGGGCGTTCTAGGCTCTCCGAATGCGTGGCGCTGTCGCGGCAGGAAACCCGCATTCGGCAGACGCCGGAGCCTGGGCGCTGCGCGAAGGCGGCACGGCCGTCGACGCCGCGATCGCCGCGACGCTCGCAGCCTTCGTGACAGAGGGGCCGCTGACAGGCCCGGCCGGCGGCGGATTTGCGCTGCTGCACGAGCCGGGCTCGGGGACGGTTTTGCTCGACTGCTTCTTCGCCGTGCCGTCTCGCGCGACCGTCGAGATGGATCAGGTCGAGGTCGACTTCGTCGGGTCGTCGACCCAGGTCTTCCACGTCGGCGAGGCGTCGGTCGCCGTACCGGGGCTCGTCCCGGGCCTCGTCGAAGCACATCTCCGGCGCGGGCGGCTCGCGTGGGAACGGCTCTTCGTGCCCGCGCTCGACCTCGCGGGACGAATGCTCGCTGCAAGTCCTGCGCAGGTCTACCTCCACGAGATCCTCGTCGCGATCCTCCAGCGCGAGCCCGGCGGTCGCCGAATCTACGGGGTTCGCGGATACGTCGACGCGAGCGAGCTCGTCCCGACGCTTCGGCTCCTTCAACGGGCCCGCGGCGAAGCGATCGGAGTGCTGTTGCCCGACCTCGCCGAGGATCTCGCCGCCTACGAGGTCGAGGTCCGCGAGCCGCTCGAGTGCGGTTTCGCCGGGACGACCGTGCGGACGACGCCGGCCCCGTCCTTCGGCGGCGCGATCGTCAAGGCCGGGCTCGAAGCGCTCGAGAGCCGTGGCGACGACGTCCCCGGGTCTGCCGGCGAGGCGCGTTCGCTTGCGGCGGCACTCGCCGCCGGCTATGGGATCGCAGGCCCGGGAGCGGCGGCCGGCGCCAAGCCGACCGGCACGACACACGTCTCCGTCGTCGACGCCGACGGCGCGGCGGTCGGGATCTCCTCGACCCTCGGCTCCGGATCGGGCGTGTTTCGCCACGGCTTCCAGCTGAACAACATGCTGGGTGAGCTGGACGTGATCGGCGCCGACGTCCGTGATCCGGGAACGCGGCTGCCGAGCATGATGGCCCCGACCCTGGTTCTCGAGGACGACGCTCCTCGTCTCGCGGTGGGCAGCGCCGGGTCCGTCCGGCTCTCCGGGGCGATCCTGCAGGTCGTCGCCGCGGTGACGAGGCACGGCATCCCGGTGGCGGAGGCGATCGCGCGCCCGAGGCTCCACGTCGACGGCGGTACCGTGCACCTCGAAGGTGGCTGGGCCGACGGTGTGGCCGAGTCCCTGCGAGACGACGGCTATGACGTCGTCCGCTGGGATGACCGCAACCTCTTCTTCGGCGGCGCGTCCGCGGTCGAGCGACGTTCGGCGACAGTCCTCGGAGCCGCCGGTGATCCACGGCGCGGCGGGCATGGGGTCGTCGTCCCATGATCACGTTCCGACGCGCGGAGCCGCAGGACGCGGACCAGCTGGTTCGCCTCGCGGCCGCGGTCGGCCGCGAGCCCGGCGAATGGCTCCTCACGACCGAGACCTGGCGAACAGCCACCGACGAGCGCCGCTACCTCAAGGCTGTACGTCGCCACACTGACGCGGCTGTCTTCGTTGCGGTCGACGACGAGCTCGACACGGTCGTCGGACGTCTCTCGCTCGCGCGCGACCCTCATCCCGCGAGCACCCACGTCGCGGACCTCGGGCTGATGGTCGCCTCTGACTACCGTCGGCAGGGGATCGGACGGGAGCTGCTCACCACCGCAGTCGGGTGGGCCGACGGCGCCGGGATCCGCAAGCTCGAGCTGCACGTCTTTCCCTGGAACGAGCCGGCCATCCGCCTCTACGAAAGCTTCGGCTTCGAGCGCGAGGGCGTGCGCCGCGCGCACTACAGCCGTGACGGCGCCGACGTCGACGCACTCCTCATGGCGTATCACCTCCCTTCGGAACAGGAATCCCCTCCATCTCCAGCGCCCTGATCAGGAACCGCCGCATCTCCGGCTCGTACCGCGGGTCGTAGAGCGCCTCGCCACCGACCATCCCGCCTGCCGCCCGGACGGCCTCGACGAGCTCGGCGATCGTGGGCCCAGCATCCGCACGGCCGACCGGGAGCGCGACCCAGCCGTGCGCGGAGCCGTCGGGCCGGGCGGCGGCGTCAGGCCTCGTTGGCGCCTCGTCCCGACCCGAGCGTTGATCCGACATGGGGAGAGCGTGCCCGCACATCTGTCACATGTCTGTGCCGACTTCGTACCGAATGTGCGACGCGTGTCCGACGACGCGCAGAGTGCGGGAGGCGCGCGTTCAGGTTCGCGGCGTCACGGACGCGATCAGCTCCTCCCAGGAAGGCGCCCCGGCCGATCGCAAGAGAGCGGCCGCCGCCGCCGGCGCCTCTCCCCAGGCGGCCTCGGTCGAGAGCAGCGCCCGCACGGGATCGATGCCGACGCGGGGGAGATGGAGCCGATCCGCATCCCAGCAGGTGCCGATCGTAGGGTCGGCCGAGACCAGCCCGTTCGAGTGGCCGACGAGCGCCGCGGCGAGTCGCTCGAAGCGGTCGTCGTCGAGGGTGAGCGCGCCCTCTTCGCGGAGCGTCGCCGCCAACGACGCCGCGCGCGGGCCGTGCTCCGGATCGAACGAGTCGGTCTCCCTTCGCGCGTCGTGCAGGAGCCCGAAGCAGAAGACGAGTGTTCGATCGACGCCGTCGACTCGGTGCGCGAGCGCGAGGCCGGTCGCCGCGACGCAGCGCCAGTGGTCGTCGCCGTGAAGCGTGGAGTCGCGACGCCACGATCGACACACGGCGGCCTCGACGACCTCGGTCAGCGCCCGCGCTTCCACTCCGTCACCATCGCGCGCTGTGCCGCTGTCTGGGGCGAGGCCGCCCACGCGTCGGGCGTTCGGCGCCGTAGGCGGGCGATCGTGCGCACCGGATCGCCATCGTCGAGGCCGTGCCGGACGAGCCAGCATCCGACCACCGTTCCCGTCCGGCCGATCCCGCCCCAGCAATGGACGTACACGGAGCGATCATCCGCGAGTGCGGCGTCGACGTCGTCGAGGATGCGCGACATGTGCGGGACGGTCGTCGTCCCGAGGTCGACGATGGGATGCGCGATCCGACCCGCACCCGCCCCGAGCAGCTGCTCGTAGGGGGCGAGCGCGTCGGCCGGATGGGTGAGGTCGACGAACGTCGTCACCCCACCGACCGCGAATGCACGGAGGCGCCGCGCCGCCGTCCCCGGGTCGGACGCGCCAGGGTACTCACCGGCCAGCAGGCGCTCCGCGACGAGGTAGCTCTCGGGGATCGGCGGTTCCACCGGTTCACCCACGCTACTCGCGGCTCCTGCCGAAGGGACGGGCGTACGCTTTCCCTGCATGGACGCCGACGCGATCGAGCTGCGCGTGCTGGGCTCCCTGCTCGAGAAGCAGCGGACGACGCCGGACCAGTACCCCCTCTCGTTGAACGCGCTTCGCCTTGCCTGTAACCAGACGACGAACCGCGACCCCATCGTCCGGTACGACGAAGCCGAGATCCACGACGCGCTCCAGCGTCTTGCACGGCGCGGCTGGACGCGCCTCGCGAGCGGAGCTGGCAGCCGCGCCGCCAAGTACCGCCAGCTCTTCGACACCGAGCTCGGGCTCGCCGAAGCCGAGATCGCCGTGCTCTGCATCCTCATGCTCCGCGGCGCCCAGACACCCGGTCAGCTCAAGCAACGAAGCGAACGCTTGCATCGGTTCGCGGGGCTTCCAGACGTCCATCAGACGCTCGACACGCTCACGCGACGCGAGCTCGTCGAACGACTCGATCGCCGGCCCGGCCAGAAGGAGGAGCGCTACCGGCATCTCCTCGGCGGCGAGCAACCCGCCGGAGCGACCGCGGCAGACGCCGCACCCACCCCGACCGTGACGGGCCCCGACCTCGAGGCGCGCGTCGACGCGCTCGAGGCCGAGCTCCGCACGGTGCGAGGCGAGCTCGACGCGCTCCTGGCGCGGCTGCCCGGCTGACGCTCCTACGCCGCGTCGGGCACGAAGCCGTCTAGATCGCCGTGTACGCCGAGAGCTGAAGGGTCTCGCCCGCGAGCTCGAGTCCGGACCCGAGTACTCCAGGCCCTTTCAGCCGCAGGTCGGAGCCGAGGCCGGCCGACGGGCCGCGCATGACCTGCGCGTCCGCAACCTCGTCGACGAAGCCGAGGAGCCGCCTGGGCTCCGTCGCGGGCCGATCCAGGTGCTCGAGCGCATCGAGGAGGTAGCCGCGGCGGAGCTTCGGCCAGATCTCCGCGAACGCGTCGGGGCGCGAGACCGAGTCGAGACACAGGGCGTCGCCGAGGGCGAGAACCGCACCACACTGTCCCGGCTCGGCGGGGAACGCTGGCTCGAGCGCCCGGAGCTCGCGCTCACGGGCGAGGAATAGGTCGCGATGCGCACCGGTGGGCGACGTCGAGCCGAGGCGCTTCGCGTGGCCGCGGATCGTCTCCCAGACATCGTTTTGCGCGGCGCCGCGGGCAAGCGGGCTTGCTTCGAGCGCCACGGCCTTCCGGCGGCGCAACTCCGTGTTGGTGATGTGCGGGGCGGGGGAGAATTTCGTCGAGGTCGACAGCCAACGGCCCTGCTCGGTGCACGAGACCGGGATGCGCGTCATTGACCCCGCACCGACGAGAACGCTCACGTTGAGGATCCGATTCTGCTTCGCACCGACGACCTCGGCGCCGTCGTAGAGCAGGACATCCTCCGGCAGGGGATTCGAGACGACCAGCTCGGGCACGTCGCCCGTCTCGCTGGTCTCGGTGATCGAGAGCCCCCGCGCGAGCGCGGCGTCGAGCATGAGGTACCGCGCGCGCGGATCTCGCAACGGGAAGAGCGGTGCGACGACGATGCCGCGGTGTTCCACGGGCTCTCCGACCTGGAATGGCAGCAGTGTGGTGTGCAAGGGCGAGCTCCTTTCGTCTGCAGAGAGTCACCCGCTGCGCACCGACCCCTTACGGCGAGCGCGCGCGACGCACCGCGCTCCACGCCGCTGCAGGAGAGAACCCGCGTCGCACGAGGAACGACGCCGCCCGACGACGCGCCGCCTCGTCGTCGACGGCTCGCCGTCCGAGAGCACGGGCGGCGACGGCCACTTCGTCGACGTCGCCGAACGTTGCTTCGAGCGCCGCCACCGCCACGGTCCCCGGCACGAGACGACGTCGAAGCGTCTGCGCCGCTCGGCGTCGTCCGAACCCGCGTGCCTTCGCGCCACGTGCGAGCTGACCTGCGAGCTCCGCGTCGTCCAGGTAGCCGAGCCTGAGCGCCTCCTCGACTGCGGCCGCGGCCTCGTCGGCCCCGACCCCACGGGCGGCGAGCTTCGCCTCGATCTCGGCGACCGACTGCGCCTTCGCCCCGAGCGAGTTGCAGACGAACACGCGCGGATCCGTCGTCCCGGCCTGCGATCGTGTAGTTGTCTTCGCAGACGACATAGGGCCCATCCTGCCCGACCCGTCGGACGGACGCCCCGCCGGACGGAAGGCCCGCCGGGCGGACGACCCCCCGGACGGACGACCTGCCGGACGACCCGCCCGAAGACGCGCGCTACGCCGCCTCGCGGATCGCCCGCCCCTCGCCGAGCGCGATCGCCGCCTCGACGAGCGCGAGGTGCGTGAAGGCCTGAGGGAAGTTCCCGAGTTGACGGCCCGAGCGGGGGTCGTACTCCTCGGCAAGCAGCCCGACGTCGTTCCGCAAGGAGAGCAGTCGCTCGAACAGCGTCTGCGCCTCGTCCGCTCGGCCCTGCAGCGCGAGCACCTCGACGAGCCAGAACGAGCACGCGAGGAACACTCCCTCGCCGCCCGGCAGCCCGTCGACCCCCTCGTCCTCCGTGCGGTACCGCAGCACCAGGCCGTCGACGAGGAGCTCCTTCTCGATCGCGGCCACGGTCGAGACCATCTTCGGGTCGGTCGGGGAGATGAAGCCGACGAGCGGCATCACGAGCGCGCTCGCGTCCAGCGCCTCCGACTCGAACGTCTGGGTGAACGCCTGCTTCGCGTCGCTCCAGCCGCGTGCGTGTACCTCCTTCCCGATCTCGGCGCGGACCACGCGCCAGCGATCGACGGGGCCTTCGCGGTCGAACTCCTCACACGCGCGGACACCCCGGTCGAAGGCGACCCACGCCATGACCTTGGAATGCGTGAAGTGGCGGGCCGGACCGCGAACCTCCCAGATCCCGGAGTCCTCGCGGCCCCAGTTGTCCTCGAGCCAGAGGAGCATGTTCCGGACGAGCGACCAGATGTGGTCGTCCGCCGGGGCCCCATGGACGCGCGCCTGGTAGAGCGCGTCCAGGACCTCGCCGAAGACGTCGAGCTGGAGCTGTGTCGAGGCAGCGTTGCCGACACGCACCGGCACAGAGCCCTCGTATCCCGGGAGCCAGTCGAGCGTGCGCTCCTCGAGGCGCCGCTCGCCGGCGAGCCCATACATGATCTGCACGTCGGCCGGATCGCCGGCGATCGCGCGCAGGAGCCACCCACGCCACGCCACCGCCTCGTCCTTGTACCCGGCCTGGAGCATCGCGAGCAGGGTCAGGGTCGCGTCACGGAGCCAGCAGAAGCGGTAATCCCAGTTGCGCACACCGCCCGCCCACTCCGGCAGCGACGTCGTCGGCGCCGCGACGATCCCGCCGGTCGGCTCGTAGGTGAGCGCCTTCAGGAGGAGCAGCGACTCGTGGATCTCGTCGTGATGGGGCCCGTAGTGGACACAGGTGTTCGCCCACTCGTGCCAGAAGCGAATCGACTCCTCGAGGGCCTCCTCGGGGTCGGTCTCCTCCGGCAGGGGCTCGTGCGACGGGTACCAGGTCAGGACGAACGGGACCCGGTCGCCGGGCCCCAGCGAGAACTCGGAGACGGTCGTCATGTTCTCGCCGTGCACGCCAACCGGCGTGCGGAAGCAGAGCGCGTCGGGGCCGGCGATCGCGACGCGGGCGTGGTCGACACGACGCACCCACGGGACGATCTGGCCGTAGTCGAAGCGGATCACGAGCTCGGAGCGCATCGGCACGAACCCCTCGACGCCCTCGACGATCCGGACGATGTCGGGTGCACTCCCGCGCGGCGGCATGAAGTCGATCGCGCGGACGACGCCCTCGGCCGTCTCGTACGTCGACTCGAGCACGAGCGTGTCGCGCTTGTACGCGCGCGAGGAGCCGGTCAGCGGCGACGTGGGGGCGAGGGCCCAGCGGCCATGGTCAGGCGTGCCGAGCAGCGCCGCGAAGCACGCGCCCGAGTCGAACCGGGGAAAGCAGCACCAGTCGATCGACCCTTCGCGGCCGACCAGTGCGGCGGTCTGCAGATCGCCGATCAGGGCGTAGTCCTCGATCCGCGCCACCGGCCAATCCTAGGCCGCATCGCCGATCCACCGGCGAGAAGGTGCGTCAGGCCGCTGCCGCGGCGCTCGCGTCCCCGTAGGGCGCAAACATCGCCGCGAGGTGCTCGAGCTCCGTCGCCGAGCCGGCGAGAAGCTTGACGCGACCTTCGGAGACGGCCGCGTGGGCGCTCACCGTGCCGCTGATCAGCTCGTGGAGCTTCTCGGCCTCGGCCTCGACCACGAGGTCAGGATTCTCGGCGGGGAGCTTCATCGCGACGAGCTCTCCGCCCGTCACCCGCAGCGAGATCGTCTCGCCGTCTACGAAGCGGATCTCGTAGGTGCCGTCGACCGCTTCCGCCGGTCGGAAGCGGACGTGCACGGCGTACATGCTCCAGCAGTCTCCGGCCTCGGGCCGGCCGAGCGTCGATGCGCCCCACGAGGCGAGCGCGCGGAGGACGCTGTCCAGCTCACGCCCGCGCTCGGTCAGCTCGTAGACGCTGACCGCCCACGGCGGCGGCAGCTTCGTCTTGCGGACGATTCCGGCCTTCTCGAGGTCGCGAAGGCGGCTCGCAAGGATGTTCGAGCCGATTCCCGGCAGCGCCTCGGCGAGGTCGGTGTACCGGCGCTGGCCCAGCATCAGCTCGCGCACGATCAGGAGCTCCCAACGGTCTCCGACCTGGTCGAGCGCATGTGCCACGGGGCAGTACTGGTGGTAGGCCTTCACGCCCCCATTGTATGCCATCGCTAGAGGTTCGGTTGTCCGCACTCTTTGTACGGAAGACCGTACTTTTGAATCGAAAGCAGAGGCGTAGCGTGCCGACGGTAAGCGATTCGAAAGGTGACGACCCATGGTTGCTTCCGCAAGGCACAGGTGGTTCGCGTTGGCGCTCCTGAGCGTTGTCCAGTTCATGCTGGTTCTGGACATCGCGATCGTGAACGTCGCGCTACCTTCGATCCAGGTGGATCTCGGGTTCTCGCAGGAGAACCTCCAGTGGGTGATCAGCGCCTACGCGCTCGTGTTCGGTGGCTTCCTGCTCCTCGGTGGGCGGGCGGCCGACCTTCTCGGGCGCCGGCGCATGTTCATCTCCGGTCTCGTCGTCTTCACGTCCGCGTCGCTCCTGGCGGCGCTCGCGTGGAGCGAGGCGTCGCTCATCGGCGCACGAGCCGTGCAGGGTCTCGGCGCGGCGATCATCGCCCCCGCAGCGCTCTCGATCCTGATGACGACCTTCTCCGAGGGCAAGGAGCGCAACATCGCGCTCGGCGTCTGGGGAGCGGTCGGCGGCTTCGGCGCCGCGGCAGGCGTCCTACTCGGCGGGATCTTCACGGATCTCCTGAGCTGGGAGTGGATCTTCTTCCTGAACATCCCGGTCGGGATCACGGCGCTCGCGCTGGCTCCCTTCCTGCTCGCCGAGAGCCGTGATGCCACCGCCAAGAGCTTCGACGCTCTCGGCGCGGTGCTCGTCACCGGCGGCCTCTCGACAGCGGTCTACGGGATCACTCAGGCGAACGACTGGGGCTGGAGCTCCGGGAAGACGATCGGCATCTTCGCGGCCGCCGTCGCCCTGCTCGCCGGCTTCGTCGTCCGGGAGGTCAGCACATCCGACCCGCTGATGTCGTTCTCGATCTTCCGGATCAAGACGGTCACCGGCGCGAACATCGCCGGCTTCATCCTGGGCACGGCGCTGTTCTCGATGTTCCTGATGCTGACGCTCTACATGCAGCAGGTGCTCGGCTACTCGCCGCTCAAGACGGGCGTCGCGTACATCGCGGTCGCCGGCGGCTCGATCGTCTGGGCGATGGTCGCGCAGATGCTCGTCACGCGCGTCGGCGTCAAGCCGGTGCTCGTCACGGGCATGAGCCTGCTGACGGTCGGCCTCCTGTACTTCACACAGGTCTCGGTCGACGGCTCGTACCTCGGCGACCTCCTGCCGGGCTTCCTCGTGATTGCGATGGGGATGGCGTTCTCGTTCGTCTCGATCTCGATCGCGGCGCTCGCGGGTATCCCCGCGGAGGAGGCCGGAATCGCCTCCGGCCTGATCAACACGTCGCAGCAGATCGGCGGCGCTCTGGGTATCGCGGTGCTCTCGTCGGTGGCGGTCGCGCACACGACCAGCGCAACGACGGCGGGCGACGCGGTGCCGCAGGCGCTGACGAGCGGCTTCCAGGCGGCGTTCTGGGTCGGCGCGGGCATCGCGCTGGCCGGTGTCGTCGCGGCCCTCGCGCTCATCCGCAAGGACGAGCTCGCACAGGCTCCGACGTACGAGGCCGAGGAGGAGCTGGCGCTCGAGGCAGCGGCGTAGACCGGACGTCTCGGGTCGTCACCCCGACGCGAGGGGCGCGGCGTAGGCCGCGCCCCTCGCGCGTTCTCCCCCACTGGTTCTGGCGCCTAGCCTTGGCCGCGCGCCAGCGGGATCACCGGGCACTCGAACGACGGACCCGGCCCGGCGACGACGGCGGTGCCGTCGGCGAATGCGAGAGCGAGCTCCGCGTCGCTGTCGAGAACGCCGTTGCCGTTCGCGTCCCCGGAGGCCAGCGCGGCGCCGTACCCGGATGGGAAGCCGAGCACCTGGACGCGCCAACGGCCTCCGTTGTAGTCCTGGTCCCCCGGCGCGGCCGTCGCGACGTTGAGCTGAGTGCCCGAGAACTCGTAGATCGTGTCGAACGCGTGGTCGGGCGCTCTCGTGCCGCTCAGGTCGGTCGGGGTGCCGACGGTCCGGTACGTGGTCCCGTCGACGTAGAACCCGACGTGCGGCGGGCCATTGCCCGCGTACGCCGAGCCAGCGAACACGGCGACCCCGAGCACGGTCAGCAGTGCGAGCAGTCTGGTCATTCGTCCTCCTCGTTGGACATCGGGGTCCAACGCTGCCCGTCGAATCTTGCGAGAGTCTTGCGCCACAACTACCGGTTCCTGAAACCTGCCGCGTAAGATCGCGCGGATCCTCGTGCTGAGCCCCTCTCGGAGCGACCATGACGACGCCGACCTCCTCGCCGACGGCCGGATCGAGCACCTGCTCGCGAAGTACGAGCCCGTGATCGTCGCCCGCTGACGTCGATCTCCTCTTCGACGAGCTCGCTGCCGCCTACGTGCGCGGCGAGCGGCCCGACCTCGCGTCGTTCCTCGCGCGGGCGGGTGACGACGCGGACGAGCTCGCGAGCCTGTTCGACGCCTTTCCTGCGCACGGTCCCCGCACCCGAGCCCGCCGACGACGAGGTCGCCGTGCTGCGCGCTCGCCTCGAGGGCGAGCCGGGGCTTCTCGCGCTCCGCACGCGCCGTGGGGAGGGCCGCAGCCGCAGGGCGGCCCTCCCGGATCGATCACCTACGTCGTGTGAATCCGTCGCCGGGTCGCGAAGGTCCCGCCGACGATCAGCAGGCCCGCACCGGCAAGCCCACCGACGAGCGCGGCGGTCCCGGCGTCGACGGACGGCAGCTCGAGGCCGGTGCCCGAGTCGACCGTCACCGCCGCGCTCTCCACGCCACGGTCGACGAGCGTCGCCTCGTCGTGGAGGACGGGCGTCGGCTGCACGTCGATCCCGCGGGCTGCGACGGTCGCCTCGTCGGCCCCAGGGATCGTGACGCCGATTCCCCGCGCCGTGAGCCCCGTCTCGTCGTTCGTCGCTGCCGCGGTCGCGAGCGCCGCGGCAGTTCCCGCCTCTGCGTGGCCAGGCGACACCATCGTCGCGGTTGCGGCGCCCCCGGCGCCGGTTCCCTCGACGATCCCGCCCTGTGCGGTCGTCGCGGCGACCGCCGCCGACGCGGAGGCGGCCGCGACGGTCAGCAGGATGGCCTCGCGGAATCCGTGGCCCTCGAAGTCCGGTTGCTCGAGCGCCCGGTAGATCTCTGACGGGTCGAAGGCGAACGTAACCCTGCCGGGTCCTGCGCCGCCAAGGATCCCCTCGAGGTCGCGCCGCTCCCACGCGACGTGGATCTCACGCCGCTCGGTCTCGCGGAGTTGCACCTCGAGGATCAGCTCGGGAGACTCGTCGGAGGCGAGCGCCTCCTCGATCTCCTCGCGTGCCACCGAGACGGTGGCCGCCTGAGGACGTCCCCCAACGTCCTCGGGGGAGACGAGCACCGCCGTGGTGCTCGCCAGCGTGCCTTCCATGAAGGCCTCCCTTCGTCCGCGCCGCACGGGAGAGCGGCACATCATTCGAGACGGTCGATCACGCCGCGATCTTCCCGTCCTCGTCACGATTGTCTCATGCTTGTCCAGGGAGCTCGCGCGCGGGCGGCCGGGTCCAGGTGCCGCACCGGTGCGGGCGGAGGGGTGCCGCCAACCCCCGATCCTCCACCCGCACCGGGTGCCGAGCCACGCCGCATGAAGCAGCGGCACGTCCACAAGACGCGCGGCGGGCGCGCGATCTTCCCGGTGTCCGGGCGGGCTACTCGGAGGCCTGGTGCTCGGCGAGCCAGGCGGTGGCGACGCGCTTCTTCGCCCGCGTCAGCCATGCCTCGACGAGCCGTTCCTCGAGCTCGTCGCGGTCGATCTGCCTCAGATACGCGATCCGCGTGAGCACGGCCGGGTAGCCGTTCCAGTGCGGCGTCGTGAACCAGACGCCGCGGTCGTCGGCGAGGACGAAGTCCTTCATGTCCTGGTCGGCGACGCGGAAGACGAGCACGTCGGTGAGCCGCTCGCCGGTCTCCGCGTCGACGGCGTCCCGCCTGGCGCGCCGGTGGAAGCAGAAGTACCGGCCGCCGACGTGGTACGACGGTCGCCCCTCGTCGATCTCCTTCTCGGTCTCGGGTAGCGCGAGGGCGAGCTTGTCGAGGTCCTTCATCGTCGCCACGGGTCCAGTCTGCCCGCTCCACCGGAGCGGTGACGCAGCGGTGGGACCTGCGCCGAGACCCAACGGATGGCGATACGGTTTTCCTTTCGCCAATAGCCGCGATCGACGTGCGGCTGGACAGAAAGGGGGAGCAGTGCGCAAGTCCTTTGCAGGAGTGATAGCCGCGCTCGCCACGGCGGTCGCGGTCGTTGCGGCGACCGCCGGGCCCGCAGGGGCCGCGAGCGGGATCCGCCTCAGTCCCACGGCCTTCGAGGCGCCGGGCGGCCCGGTGCAGATCCAGTCGAGCTGGACCGCCGACAATCCCGGCTGGTCGGGTTGCACCGCAGCCGGAGGCAATTTGCATTGCTATCTGCCGAGCGACATCCGGGAGGCGTACGGCGTCGACCAGCTCCCCGAGCAGGGCGAGGGTCAGACGATCGTCCTCGTCGACTCGTACGGCAGCCCGCGGGCGGCCGACGAGCTGCAGGCGTTCCACGACGCCTTCATGCCGACGTTCCCGGCACCCGACTTCGAGCAGGTCTTCCCGATCGGGAACCCGCAGGAGAAGGGCAACCCGAACGCCAACGGCCAGTCCGGTCCCGGCGCCGCGGCCGGTTGGGCGGGCGAGGCGGCGCTCGATGTCCAGTGGGCGTACGCGATCGCGCCGAAGGCGCACATCGTCCTGCTGGCGGTCCCGCCGGCGGAGACGCTCGGCGTGCAGGGCTTCCCGAACATCTTCAAGGCGATCGACCAGGCGATCGACACGTACCCCTCGGGCACGGTCTTCTCGCTGAGCCTCGGTGTCGCCGAGCAGACGTTCGGCGGAGCGACGGGGGTGCAGACCTCCCGCTTCGATCAGACGTTCCAGCGTGGGATCGCGAAGGGCGACTCGTTCTTCGCCGCTTCGGGTGACGATGGCACGACCGGCGCCTCGAAGCAGCAGAAGGACAGCCGTTCGTTCTCGTTCCCGACGGCCGGGTGGCCGGCGTCGAGCCCCTACGTGACCTCGGTCGGCGGCACGCAGCTCCAGTTCGGCTGGCGCTGGAATCCGCAGAGCGACGTCGCGTTCAACGCCGACGGCAGCTTCAACGCGGCGTACTTCCAGTCGACCGCGACGGCGAGCCCGCTGAACGTCGTCTGGAACGAGTCGTGGCTCCCCGCCGCGACCGGCGGTGGCCCGAGCGCGCTCTATCCGCTGCCGAGCTGGCAGAGCGGCGTCGCGTCGGTCATCGGCGGCGACCATCGCGGCACGCCGGACGTCAGCTGGAACGCGGCGGTCAACGGCGCAGTGCTCGTCAACCTGCAGTCGTTCCTCGGCGACCAGGGCGGCTTCTACCTGATCGGCGGCACGAGCGCCGCATCGCCGCAGGTCGCGGCCCTCACCGCGCTCGCGAACGAGCGGCGCAAGTCCCTCGTCGAGCCGCCGCTCGGGAACGTCGGGGCGAGGCTCTACTCGATCGCAAGCGGGGCGTTCACCGACGTCGGCCCGCTCCACCAGGGCGCCGCAGGCGTGATCAGCGGCAACATGACCTCGAACAGGCTGTTCGACTACAACGGCGACGGCAACGCCGTGACGGTCGGCCCCGTTCCCGGCTGGCCGACGCTGGCGGGTTGGGACCTGACCACCGGCTTCGGCACCCCCTGGGCGCCGACGTACGTCAGCGAGCTCGCGGCTTCCTAGGCGCACTCGTGCACGGGGCGGGTGTCCGGCGCGAGCGCCGGGCATTCGCCCCGGAGCCGACGCTCCGCAAGACTGACGCCTCGACCACCGAATGGAAGAGGTGTGCAGATGCCCGAGATCATGGTGACGACGATGAACGACCTACCCGGCCACCGGGTGGACGAGGTGTTCGGCGAGGTGTTCGGTCTCACCGTTCGGAGCAGGAACATCGGCTCGGACATCGGCGCGCAGCTCAAGGGCCTCGTCGGCGGCGAGGTGAAGGGCTACACGAAGATGCTCGCGGACAGCCGGCTGCAGGCGGTCGACCGCCTCCGCGACGCGGCCCGCGAGACGGGGGCGAACGCCGTGATCGCGATGCGCTTCGACTGCAACGAGCTTGGCGGCAACATGACCGAGGTCGCCGCCTACGGCACCGCCGTGACGGTGAAGCGCGGCTGACCGCGTTCCGGTCGCGGCGCCCGCCCGACCTCAGCTCGGGCGGGCGCCGCGCTTTGCTTCAGGCCGCTTCCTGGAACGCCGGCTCCTCGAGCGGAGCCTCGTCCTGCCGGCGCTCGCTGTGAGAGCGCATGGTCGCGACGGCGATGACCGCCCCGGCGACGGCAATCGCCGCCGCGACCTCGAGACCCCTCTGGAACCCGTCGACGAACGCGACCGGCCGGCTGTGCCCGTCCGCGAGCGAGCTCGCGCTCACGTGCGCGACGATCGCGCCCGTAACCGCGATCCCGAGCGAGCCGCCCACCTGGCGCATGCTGTTCAGCACGGCGGAGCCGACGCCCGCCTGGTCGCGCGGCACGGAGCTCATCGCCGCTGCCGTGGTCGGCGTCATCGTCAGCGCCATCCCGACCCCGAGGAAGAGGAGACCGGGCAGGATGTCCCAGTAGCTCGAGCCGGTGTCGAGCCGCGAGAAGATCAGCAGCGAGACCGCCGCGAGGAGCATCCCGCCGCCGGTCAGCCAGCGCGAGCCGATCCGGTCGGACTGCTTGCCGACGATCGGCGCGAGGAACGCGATCAGGAGCGTCGCGGGAAGGAAGCTCGCGCCCGCCTCCACCGGCGAGTAGCCGAGGATCTGCTGGATGTAGAGCGAGACGTAGAAGAACACGCCGAACATGGCGAGCGCGATGAAGAGCATCGCCGCGTTCGCCCCGGAGAACGTCGCGTTGCGGAAGAGCCGCAGGTCGAGCATCGGCCGCCGCTGGGCCAGCTCGAGCACGACGAACAGCACGAGCGAGCCGGCGGCGATCGCGAACGCGCCGAGGATGCGGGTCGACCCCCAGCCGTGCGAGTTCGCCTCGATCAGCGCGTAGGTCAGCGCGAACAGCCCGATCGCCGACGTGGCCAGCCCCGGCACGTCGGGCCGCTGCCCGTGCGAGGTGTCCTTCGACTCGTCGATGAACAGATATGCGGCCACGATCGCGATCGCGCCGACGGGGACGTTGACGAAGAAGATCCAGCTCCAGTCGACGTGCTCGGCCAGCAGGCCGCCGACGAGCGGCCCGATCGCGAGCGCAAGCGCCGAGGTGCCGGCCCAGATGCCGATCGCGGTGCCGCGCTGCCGTGGCGGGAAGGTGGCCGTGATGATCGAGAGCGTCGCGGGGTTCATCAGCGCGGCACCGACGCCCTGCACGACACGCGCGCCGATCAGCATCTCCGGGCCCGTGGCAAGGCCGCAGGCGAGCGACGCGGCCGTGAAGACCGCGAGGCCTGCGACGAACATCAGCCGCCGCCCGAGCAGGTCGGCGAGCTTGCCGCCGGTCAGCATGAACGCGGCGAACGTGAGCGCGTACCCCGCCACGACCCACTCGAGCTCGGACAGCGAGAGACCGAGGTCGTGCTGGATCGACGGCAGCGCGACGTTCACCACCGTGTTGTCGAGCATGATCATGAAGAGCCCGAGCGACACCGCGGCGAGCGTCCACCACTTCCGGTTGTCGCCACCGAACGCCGTTTGCTCGAGCTCGCTGACCCCATCCATATCCATCGCCTCCTCGAGTGATTCGTATGCCCACACGGTGGCGGCGGCGGAGGTGGCGTCGCCGACGGCCTGCCGTCCTCCTGTGGTGCGGTCAACCGCCCAGGGCAAGGGGCTTTGACACCTCGACGTACGGAACGTACACTTCGTACGTGAGCTCGATCAGCGTGACCGATGCGCGCAAGCGCTGGGCCGACGTCTTCAGCCAGGCCGTCGAGGATCGACGACCGGTGCCGATCGAGCGCGGCGGCGACGAGCGCGGCCTTCTGATCGGTTTCGACGAGGTGATGCTGCTGCTCGACCCGTATGTGTTCACGACGGAGGTGTTCTTCGAGCGCGGCGCAGTGAGCATCTGGCTGCCGGAGCTCCAGCTCTACGGGCGGGGAGCAACCTTCGAGGACGCCCGTGCCGACCTTCTCGACGAGGTGAACGTGTACGTCGAGGAGTTCCTCGCCGACGCGCGGCTGTACCTGCGGTCTCCCAACCGGGCGTCGCAGTTCCCCTGGATCCTCAAGGCATACGTCGCAAGTGCCGCTGGCGGGCTGACTGCCGCGCTGTTCACTGCCCCCGAGGACGTGCACGAACCGGTTGCCGCCGCCTAGCTTCGACGACCTGCGTCGGTTCTGCGAGCTCGACCGATGGGAGGAGCTGCCGCGGGTTCGCGGTGGGACGGGCGATCACGTTCTGTATCGCAAGGTGCTGCCCGACGGGACGATCCTGCGGACGAAGGTCTCTCACGGAAGGGGCGAGATCGGCGACCCCGGTCTGTGGCGGCGAATCTGGCATGAGCAGCTCGGCCTCGAGAGCGAGGACGTATTCTGGCGGGCTCTCAGCCAGCGTCGTCCGGTCGACCGAGGCGACGCCTCGCCTGTTCCGCCGACCGGGCCGTCGATTCCCGGCTGGGTGGTGGCGGGGCTCCTGCGGGCGGGGGTGAACGAGGCCGACCTCCGTAGCCTGACCGCCGATGAGGCTCGGCGGCGCCTCGAGGAGATCTGGTCCCGCCCTGGCGACTGACGGAGCCTTCACAGGGTTCTGCTATGCAGGACGGGTGACGCTCGAGCCCGTCAGGCGCACACGACGTAGGAGGCATCGCGCTCGAAACGCCCTCTGGGCGTTCGGGCTGGCGCTCGTCGCGTGTGCGCTCGCGGCCGGAGCCGCATTGCTCTGGTGGCCAGACCCGAGTGTCGAGCCGGACGCCGAGGCGCTCGCGCGCATCGTGGAGCCTGGCTACGCGGGCAGTGTCTCGGGCGTGGTCGTCCGCCGGCCCGACGGACGCACGATCCCCGTCGCGGTCCGGAACGACAGGCTGTGGCCCGGAAAGCAGCTTCGCGCAGGCGAGAAGCTCACCGTCGAGGTGACGGTCCGCCGGCCCGGCTGGGCGGGCTGGCTGGTCGGCGACACCGCATCAGCGACCCGCGTCGTGCGCACACCGAGCGCACGCCTCCGCGGACGCTGGCTCGAGCTCGACCAGGGCGAGCCTGTCGTCGCGCGGTTCGGCACGCCGGTGCGCAAGGTCGTGCTCCGGGTGCACGGCAACGAACAGACACTGCGGTTCGCCCACCCGCGCCGGACGGTCGACGTCGGCGTGTCCGTCACGGCGGACGAGCCGGCGGGCAGCGTCTCGATCGCTGCCGCGCCGCGTGCCTGGGAGCGAACACCCGAGCCCACGCGGCTGAGCTGGTTCCCGCCCCGCCCGCGAGCGCAGGCGCTCGTCCAGCCCGCCGCCGGCGCGGAGCTCGAGCCCGACCGGCCGATCACGCTCACCTTCTCGCGTCCGGTGAACGCGATCTTCGGCGCGCGCCTGCCGACGCTCACGCCGGCCGCGCCCGGCCGGTGGCGCCACCTCGACGCCCACACGCTCTCGTTCGAACCGCGAGGGCTGGGGTTCCCGCTGAGCGGCCACGTGGCCGTCCGGCTTCCAAAGCCCGTCGAGCTGCCGCAGAAGGCCGGCCGCCGCGCGACCCGCATTCTCGAGTGGGACGTGCGTCACGGCACGGTCCTGCGGCTCGAGCAGCTGCTTGCGCAGGCGGGCTATCTCCCGCTCACGTGGAGCCCGGCCGCGGACCCGCCGAAGCCCACCGTGCGGACCGAGCTCGCCGCCACGGCCGACCCGCCGGCGGGACGGTTCACCTGGCGGTACGAGAACACGCCGCACGAGCTCCACGCGATCTGGAAGACCGGGAAGTGGAACGAGATCGTCCGCGGCGCGGTGATGATGTTCCAGCACGAGCACCACCTCGACGTCGACGCCTTCGTCGGCCCGCAGGTGTGGGGCGCGCTCCTCTCCGACACGCTCGCCGGGCGCAAGAAGACCGACGGCTACAGCTACGTCTACGTCCACCGCAACGTGCCGCAGTCCCTGACGCTCTGGCACAACGGGCAGACGATCCTCTCGTCACCGGGCAACACGGGCGTCCCCGCCGCGCCGACCCAGCTCGGCACGTTCCCGGTCTTCGAGCACATCCCGGTCGGGACGATGAGCGGCACGAACCCCGACGGCACCCACTACCACGACCCCGGGATCCGCTGGATCAGCTACTTCAACCACGGCGACGCGATCCACGCCTTCCCCCGCGCGAGCTTCGGCACACCGCAGAGCCTCGGCTGCGTCGAGCTCCCGCTCTCGTCCGCCGCCAAGGTGTGGCCCTACACGCCGATCGGCACCCTCGTCACCGTCGAGAACTAAGCGCGCAGTGGCTCGTGCTCGCGATAGCAGAGCCAGTGCACAGACCGCCCGTCGGCCGAGCGCCGCACGACGACGAGGTTCGTCCCCTCTGGCAGCCGGGTCGTCCGCTCCTCGCCTCCGCTTTGCAGCTTCGCCTCACCGGCTGCAAGCCGCACGGCGAGCGTCGAGCCGTGCGGGACGCTCGTCGTCCCGTCGGCGCCGTGAACGGCGAGCTCGCCGGGATCCACGTGCTCGCGCACGGTCCCGACGAGCTCGCGCTCCCCCAGCCCGTGTTCGACATCCCCGGTCGCGGCCCCGGCGCCGGTCGGGTCGTGCGGATCGAGCGCCCCGGACTGCGTCTCCAGCCAGTCGATCGAGAAGTCGCCACCAACGGCCTTCACGCCGGACACGTCGACGTGCGACTCCTGGCAGCTGTAGCCGGTGAGGAGCGCGAAGATGGTGCTCGTCGGGAACGCGACGAAGAGGCACGTGCAGACCGAGAGCGTCGAGCCGGCCGGGCAGAGCACGCCCGACTCGAGGTCGTAGCGGCGCCCGGCGTCGTCGACCTGGCCGCCCATCAGCTTGCGGCTCCACTGACCGGGGAGCACGTTCCACACGAACCCGCACGCGCGCGACTGGAAGCCGTTCGGGTGGCTGTCGAGCTCGAACACGACGTCCGTGAGGACGATCGCCCGCCTGAACGGGCCGGCGACCGTTCGGCACTCGAGCGGCGCGACGACGGCTCGCGCCTGGAACAGCCGGCTGCACTCGACCGGCATCAGACCTTCCAGACGGTGAGGCTCAGGAAGAAGAAGGCGCCGGACATCTGCCGGATTCGGAAGTGATGGCCGCCCGCCGAGAGGTCGCACGGGTGCGGCTGGTAGATCGTCCCGCTGAAGGGCAGCGGGCCGAAGGAGGAGTTGTCGATCAGGCACTCGACCTGCGCGCCGCTGCTCGTCGGGTAGCTCTGGAGCGCGGCGGTGCAGATGTAGTGGCCCGCGGTCGGCGCGACGAAGAAGCAGTTCACGCGTCCGGTCTTCGTCTGATCCGAGCCCCAGGTCGTGAAGCCGTCGCCCGCGAACCAGACGCGACAGTCGGCGAGGCACTTCGCCATGTCCGTGAAGCCGTCGAAGTGATCGGCGTTCCAGAGGTCGAGGTAGTAGGCGGTGCCGGTCTTCCTGCACACGCTGAAGTAGGCCGTCGGGAACCAGTTGACGAAGTCGCCGAGCCCGGGAATCTCCTTGATGATCTCGTCGGCCCCGGGAGTCAGCTTCAGGGCCTCGAAGACCACGGCGGGCTCGGGGCTCAGGTCCGCAGTCGTCGCTCCTTCGCGATCGTCGCCCGGCGGGAGCGCCTCGCGGCCCGCGCCGATGGTGAGCCGGTAGTCCTTGCCGATTGGCATCGTCCACCTCCAAAGAGTCGTGCCCGCGATCTAGCAATCGGGCGTCAACGACACGTCACCGCGCCGTCACGGAACGCTCACCGCGCCGTGATCGACTCCATGAGCTGCTCCATGCGCGACGAGGGAGACATCCCCACCTCGTCGCGCAGCAGGTGCGCGAAGGCGCGGTACTGGTGGAGCGCCGCCGCGCGGTTCCCCTCGGCGAGGTGGACGCCGATCAGCCCGCGATGGGCGCTCTCGCGGAGCGGCTCGTCGCGGACGGCGGCCAACCCCGCCTCGGTCGCCTCTCCGAAGCGGCCGGCCGCGGTGAGGCGGTGGCAGAGGGCTTCCAGCGCGTGGGCTCGGAGCTCGCGCAGCCGCGCGCGCTCGATCTCGACCCAGTCCTCGTACCAGTCGGGCAACAGCTGTCCGGGGCGCCAGATCGGCGCCACGTCGGCCCCGCGGAGCTCGGTCGCCGGATCGAGCACGCGTCGCGCCCAGGCGACGACGGCGCGGACGTCGACCGCGACGACGGAGGCAAGCTCCAGGCGACGACCGCGTGCTTCGACCAGCCGGGGGCCTACCCGTCGGGTGCGCCACAGCGCCGAGCGCAGGCTTCCGGCCGCATGCGCCTCGTTCGAGTCGAGCCAGAGCGTCCCCGCCACATAGCCCCGCAGCATCGGCTGGTCGTGCAGCGCCAGGAAGGCGAGAAGCCGCTGCGCGGGCAGCGGCAGCTCGAGACGCCCGCTTCCGCATGTGAGCTCGAAGCTGTCGAGCAGCTGCAGTGACGCCTCGCCGCTCGGCGCCGTCTTCGTGGACTCACCGAGCTGGATCGCTCGCGTCATCGCCGGCACGGTCGGCCGCTCGAGAAGTCGAGTTGGAGATGCCGCAGCAACGATCGGGTCGCCTGGTTCGACAGGACGCACCGCCTTCGTCGCGCATCGGGGCCGGTCGGCCCCGCCTCGGTTCTACTCCGGTGCCGGGGACGTGTCAACGCGGCGGTGACGGGCCGGTGACGGAGCGGTGACGGACCGCTGCGATCGTCGCCCGCCGTGGCGGTTCACGAGCAGCTGACCGTTCCGTACCACCAGCAGGACACCGACGTCTACTGCGGCGCCGCCTGCGCGCAGATGGTGCTGGGCTCGATCGGCGGAGGCATCCAGGCACAGGACGGCATCTACACCGACGAGCGCAACCACACGAATGAGCTGGCGTCCTGGTACAACCCGCCCGACGGCCTGCAGTGGGTCCTGAACGACCGCCGGCCGTCGGGCTTCGGCGGCTGGTTCGCGCTCTTTTCGCTGGCGAGCGAGGACGCGATCTCGCGGAAGCTCTGCTGGACGATCCACCACTACGGCGTGGCCGCGGTCGCGATGGTCTACAAGGGCGATCACTGGCTCGTCGTCCGCGGGTACGAGGCGAGCGCCGCGCCGGCGGACTCGGCGGACACGTCGTACACGATCACCGCGTTCGACGTGAACAACCCGTGGCCGCCGGTGCCGAGCTTCTACGGGAATCCGCCTGCCACGCCACCGCCGCACAGCGGATCCGACGGCTGCGGCGGCGGCGGAACCCGCGGCGTCGCCAACGAGCACATCACCTACTCGACATGGAAGTCCACGTATGCGACCGGCAACAAGTACGGGAGCCTCTGGAACGGGAGGTACGTGGCCGTCTGCGATCCCGATCCCCCGCCCACGCGCCCGGGCGAGCAGGCGCCCCCCCGCAGGCGAGCCGCGGGGCATCAGCTGCTGAGACCGGCCACGGCGATCAAGAACGCCCTTGCCGGACTGGAACGCCACGGGCTCCCGGAGCGAAAGGACTGGAAGTGGGCGCTCGACGGCACGGAGCCGGGCACGCCCGTCCTCGTCCAGCGGCTCGACGAGATCGACTCGTACTACTACATCGTGCCGCTCGTGCGGGGGAGGCTCGGCGTGGCCGCGGCCGTGGCGGTGGACGCCCGTTTCGGCGACTACCGCCAGGCGATCGCGCTTCCGCGAGGCGGCTCCAGCATCCTGAGCGCCCTCGACCAGAAGACGGTGCTCCGCGAGACGCTCGAGCGACCGATCGACCTCGGCGACCGCGCCGGACGCCTCGTCGTGCGACGAGAGGCCTACTGCCTGTACCCGACCCTCGTCTGGCGGCCGTGCCGGGAATCGTTGTCGCCGTTCGTCCCGTTCCACATGGTCACGGCCGGGAACCACCGGATCTACGTCCGTCTCGACGGACGGATCTTCGCGGGGCTCCGCCTCCACAATCCGGGCATCTGAGTTTCCATCCGGCGGGGCTACGCTGGCGCGAATGCCGCCCGACGTAGCGGAGACCGAGGCGATCGCCCGCGCGCGCGAGCGGCTCGAGCTGAGCGACACCGCGCCCGCGCGCGCGGTTCTCGTCGCGCGGAGGGACGCGCCCGGAGGGGCGTACTACCTCGTCGTCCTTGGCGACCCGAGCGCAGCGCTCGGCGTCGCCGCTGTGGATGCCTCGAGCGGAGAGGTGACGCAATGGGCGACGCTCCCCGGCGCCGGCCCGCATCCCCTGCTCGATCGCGATGCCGCGATCGAGCGCACGGGCGCGCCCTCGGCTCGCCGAGCCGAGCTGGTCTGGCAATCGTCTCCCGCGTCGCGCTCACCGCTCTATCCGCTCTGGGAGATCGACACCGGCGACCAGGTCGTGTACGTCGATCACGCAGGGAGAGTGTGGTCGTCGCTCGAAGCGGGTGCGCGCGGCGGTTGAGGTCGGTCGAGCAGGAACGGCGCCATGGACACCCGCGGTGGCGGGAACTACTGTCAGACCCTCGGATGCCGTCAGTCCCGGTCTGCCGCCCCTCCCCCCGCGGCGTGGCGCGAGGCTAGTCCACCCGGCCGTATGGGCGGTGTGCGCGGCGGGTGATTCGGGAGGAAGAACGGCACCCTCGAGGATCCGGACGGCCTCGTCGCGCGGATCGAGGACTCCCAGCGGGCGCCGGGCTCGGGACGCCGTCGGAGCAGTGACGTCGAGCGGGTCGACCTATCGCGGCGACCGGGTGCGGATGCGAGTGTCGAGCGGCACGCCGAAGAAGTCGCGGTCGAGCAAATAGAGCGCCCTCTTCTCCCAATCGGGGAGGTCGGTCATTCTTCGCGTAGCGTGCCCCCGGCGTCCTTCCGTTCGCTGGCGTGCAGCCATCCGTCGACCCGCAAGATCAGTTCCCACGGCCGTCGCGCGACTCTCCATGAGATCTGCCATGAACTCGGTGTGCCCCCACCGCAGGGGCGCAAAACCCGTTGTCCCCGTGACGGCCAAGGAGGCTTCACCGTTCTCGACACTCCCTCACTGGAGGCAGCCTTGGGGCGGCCGCGAGGATCGCAGCCGCCTCCCGCTGTGCTCAGGAGATCCGCGAGTTCATGCCCGACCCCCAGTCGGTGGCAACTGGCCGAAGCCCAAATGGCGCTTCATGGTCACGGCCGTCGAGGGACACGTGTCTCATGGGTATGTTCGGGATGTGCTGCCCGTCTCGATCCTCGACCTAGCGCCGATCGTCGAGGGCGGGTCTCCGGGGCAGGCGCTTCGTAACTCGATCGACCTCGTGCGGCACGCCGAGCGACTCGGCTACAACCGCTACTGGGTCGCGGAGCATCACAACTTGAGCGGCATAGCCAGCGCGGCGACCTCGGTCGTGATCGCGCACCTCGCCGAGGCGACCGAGTCGATCCGTGTCGGGGCGGGAGGGATCATGCTCCCGAACCATGCGCCGCTCGTGGTCGCGGAGCAGTTCGGGACGCTCGAGGCGCTGCATCCGGGGAGGATCGATCTGGGACTCGGGCGCGCGCCCGGCACGGATCAGGTCACGCTGCGTGCCCTGCGAGGGGATCCGACCGCCGACACGTTCCCGCAGGACGTCCTCGAGCTCCAGGCGCTGCTCGGCGATCCGCTCCCGGGGCAGACGGTCTTCGCCATTCCCGGCGTCGGGTCGCATGTGCCGCTCTGGATCCTCGGCTCGAGCCTCTACGGCGCACAACTCGCGGCGGCGCTCGGTCTCCCGTATGCGTTCGCGTCGCACTTCGCGCCCGATCTGTTGCTGCCAGCGCTCGAGGTGTACCGCGCGCGCTTCCAACCCTCGGCGCAACTCCAGGAGCCCTACGTGATGGTCGCCGTGAACGTCATCGCGGCGGACGACGACGTGACGGGTGAGCGGTTGTTCACGTCGGCGCAGCAGGCGTTCACGAACATCATCCGCGGCACCCGGGGCCGGCTTCCGCCTCCCATCGACGACATCGAGGCGCACTGGTCGCCCGCCGAGCAGGCCCACGTCTCGAACATGCTCAGCCGCTCGTACGTCGGCTCAGCAGACACCGTGCGCGAAGGTCTCGAATCGGTCATCTCCGAGACAGAGCCGGACGAGTTGATCGTCGCCGCTGCAATCCACGACCACTCGGCGCGCGTCCACTCGTACGAAATCCTCGCGACCGTACGACGCGCACTCGGCACGCGGCCGTCGAGCCAGTCCGGAGCCTGACGGATTCCGCGGCTCGGCCGTGGACACGGTTCGTGACCTGAACTACTGTCAGACGCTCGGATGCCGTCAGACCCGATCTGCCGCCCCTCCCCCTGCGGCATGGCGCGAGGCTAGTCGGACCTGGCCGTAAGGGCGGTGTGTGCGGCGGGTGACTTCGGGAGGATGGTCGTGCTCTTGATCGTCAGACGAACTTTCCATTGACTGCGGCGCCGACCCGCTACAGCGACCCACGCGCGCACGAGCTCCGGACGGAGTACCTCGCCACGTACCCCGTCCCGGAGATCCCCGTCCCGGTCGAGTCGATCGCCGAGGACCTGCTCGGCCTGCGGATCGAGGAGCGCGACCTCGGCGAGTGCTCGGGGATGCTCATCCCGTCCGAGCGGCTGATCCTCGTCAACGCCGCGGAGGCGACGAACGGCGATGTCCCGATCCGCCGCCATCGCTTCACGATCGCCCACGAGCTGGGCCACTGGATCTGCCATGCGCGCGCCGCGGAGGAGGCCGCGCCGGCGTACTGCCGCTCACGCGACCTCTCCCAGGACGCCGACCGCGACCTCGAGCGCGAAGCCAACGTCTTCGGCGCCGAGCTCCTGATGCCGGAGGCTGCGGTGCGCGAGGCGTGGGCTGCGTCTGCCGGATGCGGCGGAGGTGGCGGCGCGGTTCGAGGTGTCGGCGGGCTCTGGCGCGCAGTGGCGGCTGTACAGCTTCGGGTTGGCTGAGAGGCCGGCATGAGCGGCTATGCAGCTATGGAGGCGCGTCGGAGCAGACCGGCGTGAGGCAGGACACTGTGATCGTCGCCGCGGGTGCAGCCTGGGGCTACTACCAACGACACAGTGCATACGTGTGCCAGGGCGGACGTTCATTTCGATCCGTCCGCTGGATGGGTTTCTATCGCCAGCGGCGCATCGAGCCGCTTGTAGCCGAGATCCTCGACCGTCGGGACCACGTTCCGTTTACCTGGGAGAACCAGAGGCTGCTAATCGCGAGTCCGGATGCCAACGACTTTGCGATCGCTCGAGTGATCGAGCTCTCCCTCATAGAGGGAAGCAGAAACGAGGGAGATCGCCATGGGGTCTTCCTTCTCAGCCGTGGTGACGACTCCCGAACGTTCGATCTGGGTGACCCAATCGCTCATCGCGGCGCCAGTGCCTGGACCATGGGCCAGCGCTACGCGTCACTTTCGGACCTCGCTCGCGCCTCAAGGACGGACAATTGGGATGAGCTGCTAATGGCTCGTCGGCCGCTCTTTTCGACCTACAGCCAAGGGGAGAACCGCGTTACGGGATCGATGATCGCCGTCTTTCAGCGGCTCGACGTCTCGACTCTCACCTCCATCCTCGCTCAAGCGACGGAGGATCACGATCTCGAGCTGCTGTCGTTCGTCCTCCAACCGGCGTCCGGGGACGGGACGGTGCCGGACGCCGAGATCTCATCGGGGTTCCACTTCCTGTTTGAGATCAAGACGGCGTACGGAGTGGTGAGCGAAGTTCACTGCGTGGACATCTCAAGCATCTTCCGGAAACCCGCAGCCTGCGCGAGCTCCTAATCGTGGTCAGCCCCGACTTCGAAACGCCTCCTGCTGTCCTCGCGCTGGCTGCCGACGGCGCACCGGTCAAGTGGTTCTCGTTCAGCACGCTTCACCGCGTCATCGACGCGGTGATCGCCGAACAAGAGACGATTCGTGACGACGAACGGCTCCTCCTCCGCGAACTCCAGACGTTGCTAGTTGAGGACGGCCTCCTCGGCCGCCAGGACACGGTTATTGTCGCAGCCGGCCTCGCACACGGGTTTTACGGCAGCCATCACGCGTACGTATGCCAGCAGGGCCGATCCTTCCGAAAGGAGCTCACCCATCTCGGCTTCTACCGAAAACGGCGAATCGAACGCGAGATCCCGCCGCATCCTCCACGTCGAGGACAATGTTCCGTTCAGCACCCTCGAGGTGACACGTCGCCTCGCGTTGGGGGATCCGGTCGAGGATCGCCTTGCGAAGGTCATTCAGGCATCGCTTGCTAGCGGTGAACGGGCGGATGGCGCCGTGCACAAGGTGTTCATCCTCAGCCCGCCTGGCGACTCTGAGACTGTCGAGCTTGCTGAACCGCTGCCTCACGAGGGTGAGGGAAAGGGCTCAGCCTTCACGATGGGGCAAAGATACGTCTACCTCGAAGACCTGAAGGCAGCGCAGTCGACCGCGGATCTCCGCTAGACGATCCCATGGCCGTCGACCTCGATCGCCTACTCAAGCTCCGCCTCGTTGTCGCACGCTATGGCGAGATGGATCGCGCGGCTGGTGGAACACGAACGAGATGCTCGGGCGGCGCGGTGCGATCGTCGTCCCGCGCGGTCTCCCGCGAACCCACCGGTTCGCTCAGGCCCGCGTCGTCTTCGCGGTCGCCCGCGCTCGCTGCGAGGAGCTCTTCGACCGCCCGCTCGGTCACGCTCTGGCGTTTGCCCGCTGAGGTCGAGGACCAGTTCGACGACCGTTGGCAGGCCTGGCTCGGCGACCCGGACAGCTGGAACCGGTTCTTCGAGGAGCTCGCAGCTGCTGAACCTGCCGACCTTCTCTCCGAACTCGCGGCACGCGACCTGATCTCTCCGAGCAAACCGAGGCCGTCCAGGCGCTCCGCCGGTCTGCCGAAGGCCGCGCGGTTCAGCTACCGGCGAACATGCACTCGACGACGACCTCATCACGCTGCTCGCCGCCGGCTTCGCCAAGGGTGAGCCACGCGCGCCGGCGATCCCGTACGCCAAGCTGGCTGCAGCCTGAGACGATGACCGGGCCCGCGCAAACGTCGTCTCGTCGTTCACGATCATCAAGGGCTCGCTGATCGACGAGACGTACGCGGCCTTCCGGCCTGGGACTTCTCGGGACGAAGCGCGAGAACCTGCAACGCCTCGGGCCGACAACGCGTTCGGGGCGCACAGCCACAACTGGTCGCGCGACGTCCGCAAGGTCCTCAACCGCCGCTTCGACCCCGATGGGCGCGACCGTCCGCTCGTCGAACTCGCGCAGCGCGGCTGCGATCGGGACGTGTGGAGTCCGCTCCTCCTCTGGCACATGACACGCGACGAGTTCCTCGTCCGCGACTTCCTCGTCAACTGGCTCTACTCCGCAGTACGAGGACGGCGCGTATCGGCTCGGCACCGCACGACGTCGTGCCGTACCTCGAGACACTCGCCGACAAGGCAGGACATCGAGTGGTCCGGGGAGTGGAGCGACCACGACGCGAACCGTGTCGCCGCGGGCCTGCTTCGAGATCGCCGCCGACTTCGGGCTGCTCACGGGCACGGTGCGGTCAAGGAGTTCGCCTCCTACCACCTCCCCGACGGAGCTTCCTCTATCTGCTGCACGCGCTCGCCGCAGCCGAGCAGCAACGCTCGTCGCATCATCGACGCGGACGAGTGGCGCATGTACCTCATGGCCCCGAAGATGTCGAGCGCGAGCTCCTGCGCCTCCACCAGTTCCGCCGGCTCGGCTACGAGGTCGCCGGGAGCCTCGCCGGCTCGATCTTCCCGCCGACTCGCCTGCCGCGTACGCCGGGAGATGGTCGCATGACGACGACTCGAAGCGCCTCACCGAGAAGCTCGAGCCGGTCCTGGGAGCCGGACCCTCGCCCAGCGATCAGCGCCTACCACGACATGCCGTACGCGATCTTCCGCTACGACCCGGAGGACGAGTTCGCTCTCCGCAGGCAGGTCATCGCTGCTGCAGACGCGGCTCGAGCAGAAGGGCAAGCGCGTCACGACGCATCTCGCTCGCCGAGTGCCTGCGACGCCGCGCTGAGCCGCAGCGCCCGCGCACGGAGTGGTTGCAAGGCCGAGCGCAACGTCGGCGCTCGAGACGCGTCGAGACCGTCCACGCCGTGCTCTCCGAGTACGCACCGCTCGTCGACCTCGTCGCTGCGCGCATGCCCGAGGACCCCGACCCGCTGCGCGACATCGTCTTCATCCTCCGAACTGGCGCGCTGTTCCCGGTGTACCGCACGTTCTCGCTGCTCGAGCAGCTCAAGGGGCGCGTCCACGTGCCCACCGTCCTCTTCTACCCGGGCGACCTCGACGGCGCCGCCGGCCTGCGCTTCATGGGCGTGCTCGACGCCGAGCACAACTACCGACCGAAGATCTTCTGAAGGAGGTGCACGATGAGCCGCACGCTCATCAAGAGCCTCTTCGCCAGCGACATCGATCGCCGCATCGAAGAGGTCATCAAGGTCGACCAGACCGACGAGGAGATCATCCGCGACGAGATCGACGAGTACGTCGTCACCGACGCGATCCGCTCGCACTACACGCACGATCTTCGAGCGCTACGCGCGAGACGCCGAACAAGCCGCACGAGGGCATCGGCGTCTGGGTCTCCGGCTTCTTCGGCTCCGGCAAGTCGAGCTTCGCCAAGATGCTCGGCCTCGCGATCGAGAACCGCCCGATCGCGCGGCGAGCGCGCCGCCGAGCGCTTCGCCCAGCGCGCCGGCGACAACACAGCTCAAGGTCCTGCTCAAGAGCATCAACGAGAAGATCCCGACCCACGCGGTGATCTTCGACGTCTCGACCGACCGCGGCATCCGCAGCGGCAACCAGACGCTCACCGAGATCATGTACGGGCTCTTCCTCCAGAGCCTCGGCTACGCCAAGGACCTGGACCTCTCCGAGCTGGAGATCGCGCTCGAGAAGCAAGGACCGGCTCGACGAGTTCAAGGCGAAGTACGCAGAGATCTTCGGCAAGGACTGGGACGCCGAGAAGGGCATGGTCGCCTTCGCGCTGAGCGAGGCCAGCCGGGTGATGCACGAGCTCGACCCGAGACGTACCCGATGGCCGACTCTGGGTGAAGGCCGCCAAGGACCGGCCGACATCACGCCCGGCAAGCTGGCCGAGCGCTGCAACGAGCTGATGAAGCGCCGCCGGCCGGGCCACACGCTCATGTTCGTCGTCGACGAGGTCGGCCAGTTCGTCGCCCGCGACGTCCAGAAGATGCTCGACCTCCAGGCCGTCGTGCAGAGCCTCGGGCGGTGGGCCGCGGCAAGACTGGCTCGTCGTGACGTCGCAGGAGAAGCTCGGCGAGCTCGTCAGCGGCCTCGACGACAAGCGGGTCGAGCTCGCCCGGCTGATGGACCGCTTCCCGCTCCAGGTCCACCTCGAGCCGTCCGACATCTCCGAGGTCACGAGCCGGCGCGTGCTCTCGAAGAACGCCGCCGCCCAGGCGACGCTCCGGGAGCTCTTCGACGAGCACCGCGGCCGGCTCACCGACCACACCGGCTCACCGCCGACATCAAGCTCCGGAGCTCTCGCGCGAGGCCTTCATCGACCTCTACCCGCTGCTGCCGTACCAGATCGACCTGATCATCAGGTCGTCTCGGGCCTGCGACCAGGGTGGCGCGAGCAGGCACGTCGGCGGCGCGAACCGCACGATCATCAAGCTCGCGCAGCAGCTCCTCATCCACCCGGACGTCGACCTCGCCGACCAGCCGGTCGGTGCGCTCGTCCGCCTCGACCAGGTCTACGACCTCGTCGCAGGCAACATCGCCACCGAGGTCCGCGCCAAGATCGACCGCGATCGAGCAGGAGGTCGACCACCCGCTCGCGCAGCCGGTCGCAAGGCGATCTGCCTGCTCAGTACGTGAAGAGCGTCCACCGCACGGCCGAGAACATCGCCGCGGCGCTCCATCCGAGCGTCGACGGCGACTCGCAGCTCGCCGCGGTCAAGGAGGCGCTCGAGGCGCTCGAGGCGCCCACATGGTCCGCCGCGGCGACGACGGCTACCGCATCCCGACGCCGGCCGAGGACGACTGGGAGCGGCAGCGCGACGGCATCAGCCCGAAGCCCGGCGATGTGCTCGCGCGTCTACTCCGAGGTTGTCACCGGCCTCTGGCAGCCGCAGCCCTCGCACACGCTCTTCGACGTCAAGACGTTCAAGGCCGGCCTCTCCCTCAACGGCCGCGAGGTCAGTCACGGCGACATCGACGTCCACTTCACGCTCGCCGACGCCGGCGAGCTCGAGGCTGCCGTCGAAGAAGCTCGCCGGAGCGAGCCAGAAGGAGACAGAGCCGGTCTTCTGGGTCGCCGGTCTCAGCGACGCGATCGACCGCGAGACCGTCGAGCTCTTCCGCTCCAAGGAGATGCTCGCCCGCAAGGAGCGCGAAGCCAGACCAAGGACGAGACCGCGCTCGTCGCCGAGGAGAAGCGCCGCCAGCGGCGCCACCAGGACGAGCTCCGGCGCTGCTGCGCGAGGCGCTCCTACCGGCACCGTCTTCTTCCGCGGCAACGACCGCAGCCCCGATGCATCGGCCACCGACGTCGGCCGAGCGGCGGCAGTCCTCGGAGCCGCGCTGCCCGAGGTCTTCGATCGCTTCGAGGAGGCCGCCGCCGCGTCGCCAAGAAGGACGTCGACGCCCTGCTCACCGCCGAGAACCTCAGGGCCTGACCCCGGTCTTCACCGAGCTCGATCTCGTTCGCGCCGAGAACGGCAAGACCGTCTCGACACGGAGCGGGTCCGCTCGCCGAGGTGCTCGCTCGGATCGAGGACCGCGCCAGCTACGGCGAGATGGCGAGCGGCCGGTCCCTCTCCGACGAGTTCGCAAAGGAGCCCTTCGGCTGGGACTTCGAGGTCGTCCGTCTGTTCGTTCTCTCGCTCCTCCGGCCGGGAAGATCCAGGTGACGAGCAAGGCCCAGATCATCGACTCGGCGACCACGCCCGAAGCCCAGAGCACCTTCACGAACAACAACGTCTTCCGGTCGGCGACATTCCAGCCCAAGAAGGGCATCGATTCCACGCAGGTCGTCGAAGCTCCGAGCTTCAAGGACACGTTCGGCGCGAAGGTCAGCGAGCTCGAGCAGGGCGCCGTCGCGCGCGAGATCCGCGAGCAGTCGAACGCACGAGCCGACGGTGCGCGAAGCGCACACGATGCTCGTCACGAACGGTCTCCCTGGCGCCGAGGTGCTCGCCGAGCGCTCGACCAGATGGCGTCATCCGAGGAGCGCAGAGGGCCAGGTGATCCTCACCTTCAACGCGTCGCACAAGGACCTCAAGGAGGCGATCAAGCGCGCGGCCGAGCTCGCGCAGGCACTCGACGCCGACGCAGCTCCTCGACATCAGCGCGCGCGAAGTCCGTGCTCTCGAGCACCTGGCCGTTCCTCGACTCGGAGCCGGACCTCACCGACGAGTCGCGAGCACGCAGCGCAGCTCGAGGACATCCTCCAGCGGGAGACATTCTTCCGCGATCTCGCCGCGATCGACCAGCACACCACGCGCTCGAGGACGCGTACGCCAACGCGCCACACGGCCGCGGTCGACGGAGCGGTGCGAGGCGTACGAAGCTGCGCTGCCCCTCAAGGGAACACCCGGCTGGGAGCAGCTCGACGCCGAGCAGCAGGAGCAGGTCTCGGCCTGCTCCGTTCACGAGCCGCGGACGACGGCGACGGCATCGATCCCATCCCGCTCCTGCGCGAGCAGACGCAAGCGTGCGAGGTCTCTCGACAGAGCCGAGGAGGAGATGCTGCGAATCGTCGACGGCAACCGCATCGAGCCCTCGACGTCGCGAGCTACTTCGCCGGCGGCATCGAGACGGAGGAGCAGCTCGAGGCGGCCCTCGAGGGTCTGCGCGAGCGAGTCGCGGAGCTCATCGCCGCCGGCAAGAAGGTCCTCATCCAGTAGCGCATGGACAAGGACACCCGAACGCGATCCAGCGCGCGACTCAGAGCGCGCGCGCGCTCCTCGAGCGACGAGGTCGGCGAGCAGCTCGAAGGCGTCTACGACATCCGCCTCGACGGAACGATCGCCGAGGAACCGGGAGCGCACCTCGACGACAGCAGCGGCTCACGCGGAGAAGCTCGTCGCCGCGGTCGAGCACCACCGCGTTCGGACGGACGCGCACCGAAGCCGTCGCCGACTACCTCCGAGAGGCCGCGTTCACGACCCTCAACCGGTTCGTCGCGCTGAAGATGCTCGAGGCGCGCGAGCTCGTCCAGGAGTGCGTCTCGCGCGGCGACCAGTCGCCGGCTTCAAGGAGTTCTGCGGCCTCGCGCCCGGGCTCTCCAGCTCCCCGACCAGGGCTACCGCCTCTACCTCGAGAGCCTCTTCGACGAGATCGGCCAGGAGGTCGGATCCTCTTCGACCGCCGCGATCCCGTCGAGCCTGCTCTGGCCGCGCCGCCAGGCGCTCAACGAGCTGCTCGAGATCCTCAACGCGCCGGCGCTCGCCGGCGTGTGGGACGACGACGAGACGATCGGCTGGGTCTACCAGTACTTCAACAGCGCCGAGGAGCGGCCAGATGAGATCCGAGGGATCGCGCCGGTCGAAGAGGATGCCGACCTCCTGCCCGATCTCGTCGAAGACGCTCTCGAGATAGAGGCGGTAGCCCTGGTCGGGAAGCTGGCTGAGACCGGGAGCAAGCCCGCCGAACTCTTTGAACCCTGCTGACTGGTCGCCCTTCGAGACGCACTCCTGCACGAGCGCTCGCGCCTCGAGCATCTTCAGCGCGACGAAGCGGTTGAGCGTCGTGAACGCTGCTTCTCGCTGGTAGTCAGCGACGGCTTCGCTTCGCGTACGGCCGAACGAGGTGAAGTGCTCGACTGCGGCGACGAGCTTCTCGCGCGTCATCCGCTCGCTGTCGCTCAGGTGTGAGCCGGGTTCCTCGGCGATCGTGCCGTCAAGACGGATGTCGTATGTGCCCTCGAGCTGCTCGCCGATCTCTCGCTCGAGGAGGTCGCGCGCGCGCTGCGTCGAGCGCTGGATCGCGTTGCGGGTGTCCTTGTCCATGCGCTACTGGATGAGGACTTTCTTGCCGGCGGCGATGAGCTCGGCGACTCGCTCACGGAGACCCTCGAGAGCGGCCTCGAGCTGCTCCTCCGTCTCGATCCCTCCTGCGAAGTAGCTCGCGACGTCGAGCCGCTCGATGCGGGTGCCGTCGACGATGCGCAGCATCTCCTCCTCGGCTCTATCGAGCAGACCTCCGCACGCTTGCGTCTGTTCGCGGAGGAGAGCGATGGGGATTGATGCCGCCCCGTCGTCCGCGGCTCGGGACCGGAGTACGGCCGACACCTGCTCTTGCTGTTCGGGATCGAGCTGGTCCCAGCCCGGTGTCCCCTTGAGTCTCGTGAGCGCAGCTTCGTAGGCCTCGCAGCGCTCCTTCGCCGAAGCCGTGTGGCGCTTGGCGTACTCGTCGTCGAGCGCGTGCGCGTGCTGGTCGATCGCGGCGAGCTCGCGGAAGAACGTCTCGCGCTGGAGGATGTCCTGCAGCGCCGCGGCGCGTTCGCGCAGCTCATCCGAGAGGTCGGGCTCCGAGTCCAGGAAGGGCCACGTGCTCGAGAGCACGGACTTCGCGCGGCTGATGGTGAGGAGCTGTGTCTCGTCGAGCGTCTGCACGAGCTCGGCCGAGCGCTTGATCGCCTCCTTCAAGTCCTTGTATGGCCGCGTTGAAGGTGAGGATCACCTGGCCCTCAGCGCTCGTTCGGATGACAGCCATCTGGTCGAGTGCTTCGGTGAGCATCTCGGAGCCAGGCAGCCCGTGCGTGACGAGTGTCGTGTGTGCTTCGCGCACGTCGGGCTCGTGGCGCTCGATCTGCTCGCGGATCTCGCGGGCGACTGCGCCCTGCTCGAGCTCGCTGACAGAGCGCCGAAGGTGTCCTTGAAGTGCTCGGATGCGTCGACAACATGGTCGAAGTCGATGCCCTTCTTGGGCGCGAAGGTCGCCGACCGGAACACGTTGTTGTTCGTGAAGGTGCTCTGGGCTTCGGGTGTGGTCGCAGACTCGATGACCTGCGCCTTGCTCGTGACCTGGATCTTCCCGGCGCGGAGGAGCGAGAGAACGAGCAGCCTGACGACGTCGAACTCCCAGCCGTAGGGCTCGCCCGCGAAGTAGTCGGAGAGCGAGCGGCCACTCGCCATTTCGCCGTAGCCCGCGCGGTCGTCGATGCGCGCGAAGACCTCGGCAAGCGGACCGGCGTCAGTGTTCAGCACGGTCTGGCCCCCCTCGGAGCGAACGAGGTCGAGCTCGGTGAAGACCGGGGTCAGACCCTGCAGGTTCTCGGCGGTCAGCAGGGCATCGAAGTCTTTCTTGGCCACGCGAGCGGCCGCCTCTTCGAAGCGATTGAACACTTCGGGCAGCGCGGCTCCGAGAACCTGCCCGGCCGCTCGTCCGACGTCGGTTGCGGAGGCATCGGGACTGCGGTCGTTCCCCCGGAAGAACACCGTGCCGTTCAGCAGACCCTCACGCAGGAGGCGGCGGAGCTCGTCCTGGTGTCGTCGCTGGCGCCGCTTCTCCTCGGAGACGAGGGCCGTCTCGTCCTTGGTCTGAGCGCCGCGCTCCTTGCGGGTGAGGATCTCCTTGGAGCGGTAGAACTCGACGGTCTCACGATCGACCGCATCGCTGAGCACCGGCGACCCAGAACACCGAGCTCTGCTCCGTCTGACTCCTCCGGCGAGCTTCTTCGACGGCAGCCTCGAGCTCGCCGGGCTCGGCGAGCGTCACGTGGATGTCGACGTCGCCGGACTGAACCTGGCGCGCGTTGAGGTAGAGGCCAGCCTTGAACTGCTTGACGTCCATGAGCGTGTGCGAGGGCTGCGGCTGCCAGAGGCCGGTGACAACCTCGGCGAGCACCCGCGAGACATCGCCGGGCTTTGGCTGAAGCTCGGCGCGCTGCCGTTCCCAGTCGTCCTCGGCGGGTGACGGAATGCGGTAGCCATCGCCACCGTGGCGAACCATGTGTGCGCGCTCGAGCGCTTCGAGCGCAGCCTTGACCTCCGAGAGCCGCGAGTCGCCGTCGACGCTTGACTGCAGACTCGCCGCGATGTTCTCGGCCGAGCGATGGATGCTCTGCGTGTAGCCGAGGAGGCAGATCGCCTGAGCCACCGGCTGAGCCAGCGGATGGTCGACCTCCTGCTTGATCCGGTCGATCTTGCCGCGGATCTCGCTCGGGATGTTCCCGGAGACGAGCTCGTAGACCTGGTCGATGCGGGCGAGCGCACCGACGTCCTGGTTCGCGAGATCGACGTCCGGATGGATGAGGAGCTGCTGCGCGAGCTTGATGATCGTCCGGTTTGCGCCGCCCACGTGCTTGCTGGCGCCGCCGGCGGTTCGAAGGCCTGAGACGACGCTGATGATGAGATCGACCTGGTACGGGAGCAGCGGGTAGAGGTCGATGAACGACTCGCGTCGAGAGCTCGGGCAGCGTGATGTCCGCCGTAAGCCGCGTCGTTTCGGTGAGGCGGCCCTTGTGCTCGGAGAAGAGCTCGCGGAGCGTGGACTGTGCCTCGGCGTTCTTCGAGAGCACACGCTTGCTCGTCACCTCGGAGATGTCCGAGGGCTCGAGGTGCACCTGGAGGGCGGGAACCGATCCATCAGCCGAGCGAGCTCGACGCGCGTGTCGTCGAGGCCGCCGACGAGCTCGTTGAGCTTCTCCTGCGAGGTGACGACGAGCCACATCGTTCCGCGTCCCACACGGCCCAGGCTCTGGACGACGGCTTGGAGGTCGAGCATCTTCTGAACGTCGCGGGCGACGAACTGACCGACCTCGTCGATGACGAACACGAGCGAGTAGCCGGGCTTGTGGCGCGCCATGAGCTCCTTGCAACGCTCGGCCAGGAGTCCCGGCGTGATGTCGGCGCGACCTTGGGCGGAGTCCCGCCAGCTGTCTGCGGTCGCGATACGTCTCGGGTTCGAGCTCGTGCATGACGCGGCTCGCCTCCTGCAGCGCGAAGGCGATGAGCCCCTTGGCCTCGTCCCAGTCCTTCTCGTAGACCTCCGCGTACTTCTCCTTGAACGCGTCCAGCCGATCCTGCTTCTCGAGGGTGATCTCGAGCTCGGAGACGTCCAGTTCTCTCGCGTAGCCGAGGCTCTGGAGGAAGAGGCGATACATGATCTCGGTGATCGTCTGACTGCCGCTGCGGATCCCGCGGTCGGTCGAGACGTCGAAGATGACGGCATGAGTCGGGATGTGCTCCTCGATGTTCTTGAGAGAGCACCGTGCTCGTGTCGTCTCCGAGCCGCTGCGCTAGGAGCCCTGCGGCTCCTCGCCCTGCGATCGAGCGGTTCTCGAGCGCGAGGCCGAGGTACTTGGCGAAGCTCGACTTCCCGGAGCCGAAGAAGCCGGAGACCCACACACCGATTCCCTCGTGCGGCTTGTTCGGCGTCTCCGCGTAGCGCTCGAGGATCGTGCGGAAGTGCGAGCGGATCGAGTCGGTCGCGATGTACTCGGCGAGCTCGTCGCGGATGATCTGCTCGTCGGTCTGGTCGACCTTGATGACCTCTTCGATGTTGCGATCGATGTCGCTGGCGAAGAGGCTCCTGATGAGAGTTGGGCTCATGTGCACCTGCTTCTAGAAGATCTTGGGTCGGTAGTTGTGCTCGGCGTCGAGGACGCCCATGAAGCGGAGGCCGGCGGCGCCGTCGAGCTCACCGGGGTAGAAGAGGACGGCAGGCACGTGCACCTTGCCCTTCAGCTGCTCGAGCAGCGACGAGGTGCGATAGACGGGGAAGAGGGCGCCGGCGCGCACGATGAACACGATGTCACGGAGCGGATCGGCGTCCTCGGGGATGCGTGCGGCGACGAGCTCGTCGAGCGGTTCGTAGCTGCTCAGCACCTCATGGACGGTCTCGATCGTCTTCGCGAGCCCGACGGATCGCTCGGCATCGCGAGTCGCTTCCGTGTGTGAGGCCGCGTGCCTCGAGGCGGAGTACATGCACTCGGCGAGCGAGACGGTCGTGACGCGCTTGCCCGCCTGTTCGAGGCGCGTGCGCAGAAGCGAGTCTCCTTGCGCACCGCGAACTCGTCCTCCGGGTGGATAGCGGAAGACCGCGTAGGGCATGTCGTGGTACGCGCTGATCACTGGGCGCGGGTCTTGCTCCCGGAGAACCGGTTCGAGCTTCTCGGTGAGGCGTGTCTTCCAGTCGTCCGTCATGCGACGAGCTCCCGTGCGTAGGCGGCAGGCGAGTCGGCGGGAAGATCGAGCCGCGCGAGGCTTCCGGCCACCTCGTAGCCGAGCCGGTGGAACTGGTGGAGGCGGAGGATCTCCCGCTCCACGTCTTCAGCGGCCATGAGGTACATGCGCCAGTCGTCCGCGTCGATGATGCGACGAGCGTTGCTCTCGGCTGCGGAGAGCGCATGGAGGAGGTAGAGGAAGCTGTCGTCGGGAGGTGGTAGGAGGCGAACTCCTTGACCGCACCTTGGGTGAGGAACCCGAAATCGGCAGCGATGCGGAGGAGGCCTGTGGCGACACGGTCTCGTCGTCGGTCGCTCCACTCTCCCGACCATTCAATGTCGTGCCTTGGCGGCGAGTGTCTCGAGGTACGCCGCGACGTCTGCGGTACCGAGCCCGTACGCGCCGGCCTCGTACTGCGGGGTAGAGCCAGTTGACGAGGAAGTCGCGGACGAGGAACTCGTCGCGCGTCATGTGCCAGAGGAGGAGCGGGCGCCAGACCGCCCTGTCGCAGCCTGCGCTGTGCGAGCTCGACAGATCGGGCGGTCGCGACCCGTCAGGGTCGTAGCGGCGGTTCAGGACCTTGCGGACGTCGCGCGACCAGTTGTGGCTGAGCGCGCCGAACGCGTTCTCGCGCTCGAGGCGCTGGAGGTTCTCGAGCTTCGTCTCCGAGAAGTCCCAGGCGGCGAAGGCCTCGTAGGTCTCGTCGATCAGCGAGCCCTTGATGATCGTGAACGAGGAGACGACGTTTGACGCGCGGCTTCGGCATGGTCTTAGTGCAGCGGCCAGCTTCGCGTAGGGGATCGCGGGCGCGCGCGCTCGCCCTTGGCGAAGCCGGCCGCGAGAAGCGTGATGAGGTCGTCGTTGAGCTCGCGTTCGCCGGTGAGCTGAACCGCGCGGCCTTCGGCAGATCGGCGGAGTGCCTCGACGGCCTCGGTATGTTCCTGCGAGATCAGGTCGTGTGCCGCGAGCTCGGAGAGGAAGGTCGGCAGGCTCGGCAGTTGCGAGCTCGTCGAAGAACGGATTCCAGCTGTCCGGCTCGCCGAGCCACGCCTGCCAACGGTCGTCGAACTGGTCTTCGACCTCGGCGGGCAAGCGCCAAGCGTGACCGAGCGGGGGCGTCGAAGAGCTCCTCGCAGCGAGCGCGGGCGACAGCGAAGACGACGCGCGCCTGGGCGAATCGGTGGGTGCGCGGGAGCCCGCGCTGGAGGGCGATCGCTCCGTAGCGCCCGAGCATCCCGTTCGTGTTCCACCAGCCGCGCGATCCATCTCGCCATAGCGCGCGACGACGAGGCGGAGTTTGAGCAGGCGATCCAAGTCGACGGCCATGGGGATCTTCTAGCGGAGATCCGCGTTGATTCGCTTCCTCAGGTCTTCGAGGTAGACGTATCTTTGCCCCATCGTGAAGGCTGACCCTTGCCCTCACCCTCGTGACGGAGCGGTTCCGCAAGCTCGACAGTCTCCGTGTCGCCCGGGGGACGCCGATGAACACCTTGTGCACGGCGCCATCCGCCCGCTCACCGCTCGCAAGCGATGCCTGAATGACCTTCGCAAGGCGATCGTCGAGCGGATTCCCAACGCGAGGCGACGTGTCACCTCGGAGGGTGTTGAACGAAACGTTGTCCTCGACGTGGAGGATGCGCGGGATCTCGCGTTTGATTCGCCGTTTGCGGAAAAAGCCGAGATGGGTGAGCTCTTTCGGAAGGATCGGCCCTGCTGGCATACGTACGCGTGATGGCTGCCGTAAAACCGTGTGCAAGGCCGGCTGCGACGATGACAGTGTCCTGGCGGCCGAGGAGGCCATTCTCGATTAGCAGCGTCTGGAGTTCGCGAAGGAGGAGCCGTTCGTCGTCACGAATCGTCTCTTGTTCCGCGATCACCGCGTCGATGACGCGGTGAAGCATGCTGAACGAAAACCACTTGACCGGTGCGCCGTCCGCATCCAGCGCAAGAACAGCGCGGGGCGTTTCGAAGCGGGGCTGACAACGATTAGAAGCTCGCGCAAGCTGCGGGTTTCCGGAAGGTGCTTGAGATGTCCACGCAGTTGAACTTCGTTGACCACTCCGTACGCCGTCTTGATCTCAAACAGGAAGTGGAACCCCGATGAGATCTCGGCGTCCGGCACCGTCCCGTCCCCGGACGCCGGTTGGAGGACGAACGACAACAGCTCGAAATCATGATCCTCGGTCGGCTTGACGAGGATCGAGGTGAGAGTCGAGACGTCGGGCCGCTGAAAGACGGCGATCATCGATACCCGTAACGCGGTTCCTCCGGCTGTAGGTGGAAAACAGAGGCCGACGAGCCATTAGCAGCTCATCCCAATTCGTCCGTCGTCGAGGCGCGAGCGAGAGGTCCGAAAGTGGGACGCGTAGCGCTGGCCCATGGTCCAGGCACTGGCGCCGCGATGAGCGATTGGGGTCACCCAATCGAACGTTCGGGAGTCGTACACGGCTGAGAAGGAAGACCCCATGGCGATCTCCCTCGTTTGTACTTCCCTGTATGAGGGAGAGCTGGAAACCCTGGCTCCGAGCGATCGCAAAGTCGTTGGCATCCGGACTCGCGATTAGCAGCCTCTGGTTCTCCCAGGTAAACGGAACGTGGTCCCCGACGGTCGAGGATCTCAGCTACGACGGGCTCGATGTCGCCGCTGGCGATAGAAACCCATCAAGCGGACAGATCAAAATGAACGTCCGCCCTGGCACACATATGCACTGTGTCGTTGGTAGTAGCCCCAGGCTGCACCCGCGGCGACGATCACAGTGTCTGCCTCACGCCCGGTCTGCTCCAACGGCCCCTCCATA